>CAWDND010000074.1:0-46443 GCA_963803395.1 uncultured Planctomycetaceae bacterium | reverse complement strand
CCCACCCCTTCCGAGGTGGTTATCCTATTGATAAGCTATTGCCATTTGGAGGATAGCTCACACATCCAGGGACGACAGCCATGCGACTCGGCGAGGTCTTCGAGCGGTTCATCCAACAGGCCCCCATCTCGGTGATGTTCCGCACGCTGCTGGAGCACGCCCTCGATCCCGCTGAGATCGATCGCCTTTTCGAGGAAAACGCGACCCGTCAGTACACCCGGGAGGTGCTCTTCTCCGCGATCGTTGAGCTGATGGGCGCCGTCGTCTGCGGGGCCCAGCCCTCCGTCCGTGCCGCCTATCTGGCCTCGCTGGGCGAGATCGCCGCTTCGCTCACGGCGTCTACGAGAAGTTGAAGGGGTTGGAGCCCGGCGTCTGCCGTGCCTTCGTCCTGGACAATGCCGGGCGACTCGCACCGCTGGTCCGTCAGCTCGACGCCACCCTGCCCCAGCCGGTCCCGGGCTACCGCACAAGATCCTCGACGGCAACCATCTGGCCGGCACCGAGCACCGCGTCCCGGCGACCCGCACGACCCGCACCGCGGCCTTGCCGGGGCAGTCGCTGGTGGTCCTCGACCCGGCCACCATGCTGGTCATCGATGTCGTGCCGTGCGAGGACGCCCACGCCCAGGAGCGGTCCCTGATCGCTCAGGTGCTGCCGGGGGTCGAGCCCGGCGACCTCTGGATCGCCGACCGCAACTTCTGCACGACGCGGCTGGTCTTCGGCAGCCGCGCCCGCGGCGGCAGCTTCCTGGTGCGGCAACACAAGTCGACGCTCTACTGGAAGGAGACCACGCCGTGGGCCGAGGTGGGCCGGGTCGCCACCGGGATGGTGTCCGAGCAGACGGTCACGGTCACCGAGGCGGACGGCAGCGGGGCGATGACCCTCCGCCGCCTCCGGCTCGACCTGGACCAGCCGACCCGGGACAAGGAGAAGGAGCTGTTCCTGCTGACGGACGTGCCGCGGGAGCGGGCCGACGCCCGGACGCTGGCCGATGCCTACCGGAAACGCTGGCGATTGGAGAACGTGTTCCAGACATTGACCGAAGCCCTGATCTGCGAGATCAACACGTTGGCCTATCCAAAGGCAGCCCTGTTCGGGTTCTGCGTGGCGTTGGTGGCGTACAACGTGCTGGCGACGGTCCGGGCGGCACTGCGGTCGGAGCACGGCCGCGAGACCGTCGAGGCCCAGGTGTCGAACTACCACCTGGCGAACGAGGTGGCCACGACGGACGAAGGGATGAGGATCGCGTTGCCGCCCTCGGAGTGGGCGCCGCTGGGCCGGCTGAGCCTGGCCGAGTTGGCCGAATTCCTGCGGGAAGTGGCGAGCCAGGCGTGGCTGGCGAAGTACCCCCGGACGGTGCGCGGCCCGAAGAAGCCGCCGCCGAAGCGGACGAGCGGTCGGACCAACCACCACGTCTCCACTGCCAGGCTCTTGCATAAGCAGATTCAACAGAAATAGCACCTTGGAAGGGGTGCGTGCGGCACCCGACTTGGAGCGGACCCAGCACACGCACACCGTCTGTGTGGACGAGAGGACCGGCTTGCAGGCGCGGGAGCGGAACGCCCCCACCCGGCCGAGGATCGCGGGGAAACGCGAGCTGATCGAGTTCGAGTAGACGCGGAACGGGACCTTGTGCCTGAGCGGCAACTTCGTGGTGACGACGGGGGAGTTGCTCCGGCCGACGATCGGTCCGACAGGGAGGGAGGCCGACTTCGCCAGCCACATCGAACAGACAGTGGCCATCGACCCGGAGGGGTCTTGGGTGTTCGTGCTGGATAATCTGAACATTCATTGCTCGGAGAGCTTGGTGAAGCTTGTGGCCAAGGCATGTGAAGTCACCGAGGAGTTAGGAAAGAAGGGGACGCGTGGGGTCCTGAAGTCGGTGGCGAGCCGGCAAGCGTTCTTGTCGGAGTCGAGCCACCAGATTCGGTTCGTGTATTTGCCGAAGCACAGCTCGTGGCTGAACCAGATCGAGGTGATCTTCGGGGTGATCATGCGGAAGGTGATCCGGCGTGGTTCGTTCACATCTGTGAAGGATTTGCGTAGCAAGTTGTTGAAATTCATCGAGTATTTCAATCATGTGTTCGCCAAGCCGTTCCAGTGGACGTACACGGGTCGCCCGCTGAGGGCGAAGGCAGCGGCATGAAGTTGGGCAAGAGAGGGAATTAGAGGATGTCGTTTGCTTCATTGATTTTCAACTATGAAAAGTCGGTCTAGGAACTCGGCTCCTGCACGTGTAACCTCTTGGCTGGTCTGCCCGATCGACGGATCTCAGTCCCCCAGGGAGATCAGCGCGATGCCCTACGACTGGCCCGAGGATCCCGATTTCGCCTCCTGGGAGCTCGACGTCACGGATCGGAACTGCCCGCGTTGCGGACGGATGATGCACGTCTGTGACCACCGCTCTCGCCGGTTCCATACCCTCCAGGGGCCCGTCGAGTTGCTTTGCAGGCTCGACCGCTGCCCCGATCCCGACTGCCCCGGACACGCCAAGACCAAGAGCCCCGAGGCCGAAGTCAGCATCGCCCTCCCCAAGTGGGCCCTCGCCTGGGATGTCTTCTGCTGGATCGGTCACCGACGCTGTTCCCGCCACATGGCGATCCCCTTGATCCGATCCGAACTCCGGGACGACTCTGGGATCAAGCTCACCGAGACCGCCCTCGACCAGGACATCCGACGCGACCAGATCATGCTCGCGGCGCGGCAGCAAGACCCCGAGTCGCTCCGCCGCCACTACGCCACGACGGAGGAGATTATCCTCTGCATCGACGGCCTCCAGCCCGAGAAGGGGCACGAGACCCTCTACGTCATCCGCGAGTTGACCCAGAAACGGGTCTGGTTCGCCGAACCGTTGCTCTCCGCCACCGCGGCGGAGGTCCGCCGCCTGATCACGAAGGCCCGGGAGTGGGCCGAGTCGTTGGGCAAGCCGGTGGCCCTCTGGCTCTCCGACAAGCAGGACGCGTTCGTCACGGGGATCGCGGCGGAGTTCCCCGAGGTGCCCCATCGCTCTTGCGACAACCACTTCCTCCGCGACCTGGCCCAGCCCGTCCTGGAGGCCGACAGCCATGCCAAGGTCCAGATGCGGAAGAAGGTGCGCGGCCTGCGGACGATCGAACAGGCCGTGCTGGCGCGGCCGCAGGCTGAGACGAAGGGGGACCTCACGCCCGCGGCTCCTGGAGTCACCGTCCCGGCGCCCGCGACGGCGGATCGGCCTCCTGCCGAGGTCGATCCTGTCGGCTCTGTGGTCCTGGACTCTTGCGCGGCGGTGCGGGGGATCCTCAAGGACGATCAAGGGGGGCCGCTCCTCCCTCCCGGCGTGCGGATGGCCGAAGCCCTCACCGAGGTCCACGCGTCGCTGCAACGGAACTTGGACGCGAAAAAAGGGGGTTCGCGGAGGAGCAACTCGGCCGCCTGGCCGACTGCATCCGGAGTGGGCTGGACGAGGTCAAGGAACAGCAAGAGGTCATCCGAGAGTACGTCGCGGTGATCGCGGAGGTGGCCGCGACGCTGGAACCCGGGACGGAGGATGTCACGGAGCGGCAGGAGCAGTTCGAGGCGTTGATCGATCGCTTCGAGGCGACCGAGGATCCGATCCGGCACGGCATGGCCCGGTTGATGCTCAGCTTCCTGGCCGGTCTGTTCGTCGGCGAGGAGGAGTACGAAGGGATCCGGGACAATCTCGATCTGGAGCGTTGGTTTCGCCTGCCGAAGAGCCACGAGCGTCGGATCCACGGTCGTCGCCACGCGGGGATCCGGCTGGTGGTGGAGGGTCCGACGTTGGTGCATGCGCTGGACGCCCACGCGGCGCATCCCGAGCCGTTTACGGTGGCCGACCTGCTTGGGTATCGGACGGCGCGCAGCCGCCGAGCCAAACTCAGGCGTTGGACCGGCGCAAGATCATGAGGAAGGCCCGCTCCAAGAAGCAGCGGCCGGCCCTCCTTGCCGAATTGGAACGACGCTACCGCGAATCGCCGGCATCCTAGGAGCCTGTCCGAGTATTTGCCGGTGTTCCCGGATCCGCCCCTGGTCTCGCTCGGTCTTGGCCGTCTCGGCCCAGACCCAAACCTCCGCGCGCACTGTCCCCCTCAACTCACCGCGGCGCGGTTGCCTGCGCCGCCAAATCTTCAGAAGATTGTGCGTCAGGCAGATCAGTTGCCACTCGGCCGAGACCTTCTCCAGGCCTCGCAGGAGAAACTTGCGGATGCCCCGCGCCGACTTGATCATGCCGAAGACCGGCTCGACGATCTGCTTGCGGGCCGCGTACAGCGCCTTGCCGGGCGCCGAACGGAGCTTGGCTCGCATCTTCTCCTCGACGCTCGCTTCGGCCGCGGGCGCTGCCGCCGCAGCCGCGGGCGCGGGGGGCGGGCGCTGCGGTCGCCGCCGCCGTGGCCGGGACTGGGGCTTCGTGGTGCTTCTGGCGACCGAGGGCGATGTGCGGATCGAAGCCCATCTCCTCCAACGCGCCGACCGCTTTCGCGCTGAAGTCGCCCGTATCGGCGGTGTTGGGAATCGGCCTCGGTGTGCCGTCGGCCGACCTCGGCCGCTCGATCCCCGCGGCCTTGAGATTGTCCAGGGCCGCGTGCGCCATGGGCACGGCCTGTTCCTTGTCATGGGCCGCGTGGGTCGCTTCACAGGCCACGATGATCTGGTCGGCGCCGTCCACCACCGCTTGAGCGTTGGACGAGTAGTCGAAGCCCTTATTGCTCTGCTTCATGATCTTCGCTTCGGCATCGGTGAAGCTCGTTTGCGCCTTGTCCTCGGGGGTGGGGTCGATCGGGGCAGGGGCTCTGCCCCGACGCTTGCGGCCTTCGGCGTCGCGCCGGGCTTGCTCGTCGTCGCGGTGGCGTTGTTCCTCGTCCGCCCGGGCTCGGGCCTCGGCTTCCAGTCGCGCCTTGGCCTCCTGGATCTTCGCCAACCGGGCCTCACGCCGCTTCAATTCCTCGGGCAGTTCATCGCCACGACGGCTGCCCAGGGCCGCGTCTTGCTCGGCGTCGAGTTGCTCGGCTTGCTTGAGCAGTTGCTCGATCTCCCCTTTGAGCCGTTCGATCTCCTTGGCCATGTATCCGGAACTCATCGCCTTGTGTCGCGAGGCGTTCGCTCCCATCTTGGTCCCGTCGGTGGAGAGATTCCCCAGCTTGACCATGCCCATCTCGCCCGCCAGCCGCAACACCTCGAGGAAGAAGGGCCGAAACGCGGCCAGGTGGATCTTGCGAAAATCGCTGATCGTGCGGAAGTCGGGCGGATCGTTGCCGACAATCGCTCGAAACGCCAGGTTCCGTTCGCAGGCCGCCGCGATCTTCCGGCTGGAGCAGACGCCCACGGAGTAGGCGTAGACCAGGAGCGTGACCATCATGGTCACATCGAACGGCGGTTGGCCGCGGAGCTCGCGGGCGTAATGGTCGTGGAAGGGAGCGAGGTCGAGCTGCGGGATGAGATCGAGGAGGAAGAACACCAGGTCGTCTTTGGGCAGCGCGTTGCGCGGCGAGATCGGCTCTTGGCTCCCCTGCTCGGCGTCCCACGGGCGATAGTTCTTGCGTCGATCGTCCATCACCTGGCTCCTGCGCAGCGTCACCGGGCCTTCGACAAGTGCGTGGAACCAGGATTGTGCCCGAATCAACCGCGCCTTTACAGATCGACGGCTTAATCACTGCCGGGGATACTCAGACACGCTCCTAGACCGACTTTTCGTATTCGAGAGCCCAAGAAGTTGACGGTCGCGCTAAAATTACCCGGCTTGACTAACTTCCCATTCGCCAGGAGGTCTCTTACCATGCCGGGCAAGGCGGCCAAGATCACCATCACCGAGCGTCTGCAAATCCCCAGCGAAAAAGGCAAGGGGCGCTAATCAAGTCCCAGTCGAGGGATGGTGAGCGGTCGCCCCGCGCGATCTCGATCTTGCAGGACCAAAGGATCTGTTCTGCGAGGCCTCCTGTTCGTCGGGTCGGCTTCCGCCGGCCGTCCGATACGCCGAGGAGGCAGGCGGAAGCCGACCCTACAGGATCACACAACAGGTCGGTGGAAACCGCAGTATGCCGGCACGGGGATTGAAATGAGGGAGAGGACTCGGCAAAGATAATGGCGGCGGGACACTTCCGGCGCCGAAGCGATCTCCGATGCGGCGATGGCCTGATCAGGTGACAGCCAGATTTCGCCCCCCGGTGACGCGAGGGCGTCGGGAGAATCACGCAGGAATCGGGGATTTTCTCGAAGTTTTCCAGGTCTCCTCCTCTGTGTGTGCTCCGCACCTCGCGGGCTTAGATCTCCTCATTAGCTCTTGGGACGACCGATGCCGATGCCATTCGTGAAGGCCGAGCGCTCCAGAAGCTGCCGCCGTACTTGTTCGCCGAGATCGACAAGAAGAAGCAGGCCGCGCTGGCCGCGGGGCGCGACGTGATCAACCTGGGGGTCGGCGACCCCGACCGTCCCACCCCTTCGGCGATCGTCCGGAGCCTGCAACACCACGTCGAGAACCCGGCGTTCCACCAGTACGCGCTCGACCAGGGCGCGCCCGAGCTTCGCCAGGCGATCGCGGCGTTCTGCAAGGCGCGGTACGGGCTCGACCTCGACCCGAGCAGCGAGATCCTGCCGCTGATCGGGTCGAAGGAGGGGATCGCGCACTTCCCACTGGCCGCCCTGAACCCCGGCGAGATCAGCCTGGTCCCCGACCCCTGCTATCCCGTCTATCGGAGCAGCAGCCTGTTCGCCGGGGCCGACGTCTATACGATGCCGCTGGAGCCGTCGCTCGGGTTCCGCCCCGACCTGGAGGCCATCCCCCATGACATCTTCACCCGCGCCCGGCTGATGTTCCTCAACTATCCCAACAATCCGACCGGCGGAACGGCCGACCGGCCGTTCTTCCAGAAGATCGTCGACCTGGCGCGGGCGCACAAGCTCGTGCTCGCGCAGGATGCGGCGTACAACGAGATGTACTTCGATCGCCCCGCGCCGAGCCTGCTCCAGATCGAGGGCGCCAAGGACGTGGTGATCGAGTTCCACAGTCTCTCGAAGACCTTCAACATGACCGGCTGGCGCGTTGGCTTCGCGATCGGCGGCGCCCCGCTGATCGCGGCGCTGGGCCAGGTCAAGGCGAACACCGACTCGGGCATCTTCACCGCGATCCAGTTCGCCGCCAAGACCGCGCTCGACGCGTACGAGACCCTGACGCCCCCGATCCGCGCCCTCTACAAGGAACGACGCGATGCCTTCCTCGCCGGCCTGCGGCGGATCGGCTGGGAGGTCCCGACTCCCGAGGCGACCTTCTACGTCTGGATCCCCTGTCCCGCGGGGTATACCTCGACCGAACTGTGCAGCCGCCTGCTCGACGAGGCCGACGTCGTGATGACCCCCGGCCTCGGCTTCGGCCGGACCGCAGACGGCTACCTCCGCGCCGCCTTGACCGTCGAGACCCCCCGGCTGGTCGAGGCCGTCGAGCGGATCGGCAAGCTGACACTCTGACGGCAGAGGATGCCGGGGCCGTCTCCGTCCCGTGGCTCGTCTTCTACAGTAATACCGTAACCTCTTTCATTGCCATGACTTACGTCGATTTTCTCGTTTGACGTAAGTCTTTGGTATCAAAGACGTTGTGGCGCCTAGTGCCACGCAAATAGCGCAACTTGTTAGTTGTCAATCACTTGGGTTGACTCAGGGTCGAAATCTTAACTTTTTGATATGCCTTAACTTACAACGATGGTGTCGAAGACGAGCGTGGCCACGTCATCGAGACGCTCGAGGTCGCCCGACGGCCCCTCATCCTCCCCGGGAAATCAGGGGATCGCGCCGCGCCTCGAAATTCATCGGTTTCTATTATTCATGATATAGTTTTCATGAGTATTCTGGCGCTGATCGGCCTTGGGACCAACGTCGGCGACCGGAAGGCGAACCTCGACGGGGCGGTCGCCGCCCTGGCCGAGACGCCGGGGATCGAGGTCCGCGCCGTCAGCTCGTATCGCGAGATCGCGTCGGTCGGAGGTCCTGGTGGACAAGGGGCCTACCTCAATGCGGCGGCGGCGGTCGAGGCCCGCCTCTCGCCCCTGGAGCTCCTTCGCGTGTTGCACGCGATCGAAGACCGCGCTGGGCGGGTCCGCGTGGTCCGTTGGGGAGAGCGGACGCTCGACCTCGATCTGTTGCTCTTCGGCGATCAGATCCTCGATACCCCCGAGTTGCAGGTCCCGCATCTTCGGATGGCCGTGCGGCGGTTTGTCCTCGCCCCGCTCGCCGAGGTTGCGCCCGAGGCCGTGGATCCCCTGACCGGGCGCACGGTGGCCCAGTTGCTCGCGAACCTCGACCGGCGGCCCCGCTATCTCGCCCTATCGAACGACGGAGCCCCAGACCTCTTCGCGCCCTGGTCGATGGGCTCTCGGCGGTCGGGTTCCATCGGGGGAAAGGGGCCCTCGACTGGAGAAGCGACCCGGGAGGGTCGCGCCGAGCGGCACGACGCGGCGGCTCAACCTTGAATCCCTCAAACAACGGGCATGCGAACTACTTGTCGACCGCTGGACGACCGAACTCTGGGGCGACCGCTGGGTGATCACCGATTTCTGGTTCGATGATCATTTCCCGGACATCCCGCATGGGGACGAGGATCGCGACGTGCGTGAATTCAGGAACTGGGTCCGCGCCGCTCGAGAGGGGGTGCTGGAGCCGACGTTCGTCGTCCTCACCACGCGGAATGCGTGGCATTCCGCCTTGGAATCGCTCACAGAGTGGACGAGGCAGCAGCTCCCGAATGCACCGGTCGGCGGCGCGACCCCGATGCTTCGCGTTCGATCGGACGACGTCGAGACGATCGTGGCCGAGATCCTCGCCGCCTGCGCCGCGACCGGTACGGGTTGAGGGTTCATGGAGACCTCGATTGTCGTCCCGCACCGCGCGCCTTTATAATCAACGACCCGACACAGGGCTAGAAACCCGACGAAAATCGAGATGCCGTATGTTGTTGACAGGCCTACACTTACGTAAAATCTGTCATGCAAGTCCTTTCTTGGAAACAACTTGCAGCATCTTCAAAAACAACGGCCCTTCACAGGGCTAGGATCTCGGCTCCTGCACGTGTAACCTCTTGGCTGATCTGCCCGATCGACGGATCTCAGTCCCCAAGGGAGATCGGCGCGATGCCCTACGACTGGCCTGAGGATACCGACTTCGCCTTGTGGGAACTCGACGTCCTGGATCGGAACTGCCCGAGTTGCGGACGGATGATGCACGTCTGTGACCACCGCTCTCGGCGCTTCCATACCCTCCAGGGGCCGGTCGAGTTGCTCTGCAGGCTCGACCACTGCCCCGATCCCCACTGCCCCGGCCACACCCAGACCAAGAGCCCCGAGACCGAAGTCACCCTCGCTTTACCCAATGGGCCATCGCCTGGGATGTCTTCTGTTGGATCGGCCATCGCCGCTGTTCCCGCCACATGGCCATTCCCTTGATCCGATCCGAACTCCTGGACGACTACGGGATCAAGCTCTCCGAGAACGCCATCGACACGTACATCCGACGGTACCAGGTCATGCTCGCGGCGGGCAGCACGACCCCGAATCGCTCCGCCGACACTACGCCGCGACGGCGGAGATCATCCTCTCGATCGACGGCCTCCAACCCGAGAAGGGGCATGAGACCCTCTATGTCGTCCGCGAGTTGACCCAGAAGCGGGTCTGGTTCGCCGCGCCCTTGATCTCCGCCACGGCGGACGAGGTCCGGCACCTGATCGCCCGGGCCAAGCAGTGGGCCGAGTCGTTGGGCAAGCCGGTGGCCCTCTGGCTGTCCGACAAGCAGGACGCGTTCGTCACGGGGATTGCCGCGGAGTTCCCCGACGTGCCCCATCGCTACTGCGACAACCACTTCCTCCGCGATCTGGCCCAGCCGGTCACGGACGCGGACAGTCACGCCAAGGTCCAGATGCGGAAGAAAGTCCGCGGCCTGCGGACGATCGAACAGGCCGTGCTGGCGCGACCGAAGGTCGAGACCAGCGACGACGCGCCGGCCGATCCCGCCGCCACCCTCCCGGCGCGAGAGACCGCATCGGACCTGCCTCCTGCCGTGGTTGATCCTGCCGGCTCTGTGGTCCTGGATTATTGCGCGGCGGTGCGTGGGATCCTCAATGACGATCAAGGGGGGCCGCTGCATCCTCCCGGCATCCGGATGGCCGAGGCGCTGACCGAGGTCCAGGAGTCGATCCAACGGAACTTGGACGCGAAAAAGGGGGGTTCGCGGAGGAGCAACTCGGCCACCTCGCCGGCCGCATCCAGGAGGGTCTGGAGGAAGTCAAGGAGCAGCAAGCGGTGATTCGAGACTACGTCGATGTGATCGCGGAGGTGGCCGCGACGCTGGAGCCCGGGACCGAGGACATCCTCGAGCGTCAGGAGCAGTTCGAGGCATTGATCGATCACTTCGAGGCGACCGAGGATCCGATCCGCCACCACATGGCCACGGTCATGATCAGCTTCCTTGCCGGCCTGTTCGTGGGGGAGGAGGACTACGAAGGGATCCGGGATAATCTCGATCTGGAACGTTGGTTTCGCCTGCCGAAGAGCCACGAGCGGCGGATCCACGGTCGGCGGCACGCGGGGGTGCGTCTGGTCCAGACGGGCGCGACGCTGGTGCCGGCTTTGGACGCCCACGCGGCGCACCCCGAGCCCTTTACGGTGGAGGACCTGTTGCCGTATCGAGGGGCCCGCGAGCCGCCGAGCCAGACGGAGGCATTGAAGCGGCGCAGGATCATGAGGAAGGCCCGCTCGAAGAAGCAACGGCCGGCCCTCCTGGCCGACCTGGAGCGGCGCTACCCGGAATTGCCGTCATCTTAGCTCTGTTGAGGATCGTTGTTCAAAAAACCTCGGCATTCTAGCCGTTTGTCGGGCCGTTGTTTATAATTCGTGCACACGATCGGGTGAAACCGTCGAGAGGGAGAATCACGGCGATGGCCAAAAGCGACGGCGGGAAGGCCAAGGCGAAGGGGAAAGCGGAAGACGGTTCAAAGGTCGTCGCACGCAACCGTCGCGCCCGGTTCGAGTACGACCTGCTGGAGACGGTCGAGGCGGGGATCGTCCTGACCGGGACCGAGGTCAAGAGCCTCCGCAACGGCAAGGCCAGCCTCGAGGAATCCTACGCGGGGATCGAGGGCGGTGAGGTCTGGCTCTACGGGTGTGACATCCCC
Source organism: uncultured Planctomycetaceae bacterium (assembly GCA_963803395.1). GTDB lineage: Bacteria > Planctomycetota > Planctomycetia > Isosphaerales > Isosphaeraceae > JAFANO01. The sequence goes on along the minus strand of CAWDND010000074.1, from coordinate 35,297 downwards.
GAGTATCTCCAGGCCCATCGGATGAACCATAAGCCCAAGCGCCCTCGCAAGTTGCTTTTGCACCGTCGCGAGATCGACAAGCTAATCGCCAAGGCCTCGGAGAAGGGCTTGACCCTTATCCCGCTCAAGATGTACTTCAAGGACGGCATGGCCAAGGTCGAACTCTCGGTGGCCCGCGGCCGGAAACTCTATGACAAGCGTGAGGCGCTCAAGAACCAGGACGCCCGTCGCGACATGGACCGGGCACTCCGAGGTCGTGGCTAAGTTCCCCCATTTTTTTCAATGACCCGACAAACGGCTAGAAACCCGATGAATACCGTGATGCCATAAGAGATTGGCAGGCAAGGACTTACAGGACTAGAACCTTCGCAAACCCTTTTCAGCAAACGACTTGCAGAATGTTCGAAAAACCTCGGCATTCTAGCCGTTTGTCGGATCGTTGATTTTTTTCGAGGATCTTTCTTGAACCCGCTTGACCGAATGATCGTAAGATGAATAATCAGGAATTGAAAAATGAACTTCCCGAACCTCTTTGCTGAATTGGGGGCGAACCAGGATCGACCGGATTGCGGACGTGTCAGGTGGCGTGCCGAGGTTGGTCAGCAGGCCTCGTAAAAAGCCGACCAAACGTTAGATGCCGAGAGGACTCCCTCTCTCCGGATGGCTGCCTAAAGCAGAACCGGCTTCGCGGTGGTGGCTTTGTCCCGTGAGCCTCGCCCGAAGACGCCAAAACGGGATCGCCCAGGCCAAACCGCCCATTGCGGCCCGGGTTAAACTCATGATGGGCTAAGCTGACGAGGACCCTGCCGCTCGGGGCCTCCAGGCCGACAATGTATTGAGCAGCTACGCACGTAGAGGCCGACATTGAAGGATCTCGGGACGCGGGTGCAATTCCCGCCGCCTCCACTCCTGACAACCACTGTCAGGGGACGAAAAATGACGACAACCCCCGTCACCGACGGGGGTTGCGTCGTTTCCGGGCAAAGCCTCCCCGGTGTCACCAGCTGCCCCATCGTGACAGGCTGAGACACCCGGATCACTCCCATTACGCTGCAACCCGTCGGCCCTCAGGCCGGTCTCTCCCCCACTCCCGTCCGGTCCTTCGGGGGGCGTCCACGGGAGCTGGCTCGCGCTTGGCCTGGTCCTCGATCCCAATGTGGGTGTACCGCATCGTCATGTTGACGTCGGAGTGCCGGGCGAGCTCGCGGGCCTCGGGGATGGTCGCCCCGTTCCGGAGGAGCTCGGTGATGTAGGTGTGGCGGCCGACCGCGTGGAAGTCGGCGATCCCCTCCGCCGTCTCGTAGGGGATGCCGACCCGCTCCAGATCCTTGCGGACCATCAGCCAGGTCTTCTTGCAGCCGAGCCGGGGGAAGAGCGGCGTGTCGGGCGGTACCGCGGGCATCCCCTCCCGGAGCATCCTGAGCAGCTCGGGGTGGAGCGGCAGGACGACCTCGCGGCGGTGCTTCGAGAAGGCGGCCTCGACGGTGACCTTGGGCGGTTCGGAGGCGAAGTCGAAGCTGCCCGGCGTCAGGCTCGACAACTCGTTCTTGCGCAGGCCGGTCAAATAAGGAGCCGCGAAAAAATAACTTGGTCATTTCGATCGTGGAGAGATCTTATAATTCCAATTGCCGTGAAAGTCTGCTCTTGTGATCTGAACCCCCGCTAACTCCGCATCACTGACCTTCAATCCAACCTCATAGTGGTTGGTGTCCGGCTCCGCTTCGCTCCGTAATCCCGTGCGCGTGGTGGTTTGGCCAATCAGGTTTACCATGATCTCCAAGCTCCTCAAGGGCACACCCCGCCAATTCTCCGTGATCTGGCAGAACATCCGGTGCTCGATCTTATTCCATTTGCTCGTACCCGGTGGGAAGTGGCAGACCGAAATCGTCAGGCCAAGCTGATCCGCGAGTCTCTGAACGGCAACCTTCCACAACCGTCCACGACTGCTGTTGCTCCCGCCACCATCGGCGACCACCAGCAGTTCCGTGGCTTGAGGATCGTCCTTCGCTCCCATCCTCAACCACCAACGACGTAACGTCTCGGTGGCGAAGTAGGCCGTATCATGATCGATGCCGACACTGACCCACCCTCGGTTCGTCGTCTGGTCATAAACCCCGTAAGGGATCCCCTTGCCCAGTTCTTCATCCTTGAAATCAGACACATTGACCAGTTCAGGCGATCCCTCGGGCTCCCCTTCCGCACCTGGGTTCTTGAAATTCCCGATCAACTCCTTCTTCTGGGTGTCCACCGAGACCACGGGCTGATTCCGCTTCTGGAATTGGGCCACTTGAGCGTTGATGTATTCAAATTGGGTATTGCGGTCAGGGTGCGACTGGCCCTCGCGCGTCTTTCGGTTGGCTTGCAAGCTGTAGTTGAGTTGGTGGAGCAAGTGGGCCACGGTCCGCGCCCTGATCTGATAGCCATACTGCCGAAGTTGCTCGGCCAGTTTCCTGGTGCTCTTGCAGGTCCACCGCAGGGGCGACATGGGCTCACCGCGGGTGGTCGGGTCCACGAGCAATTCGAGTGTGATGAGCAGGGCCGGATCCTGGGTGATGAGTCGTTTCCTCCCGGCCCCCGGACGACGACTGCGTTGGATGGGGAGTGTGCTTCCGGGCGACTCACGCTGGTCCTGGATCTCTTCAATGGCGTGGCTGATGGTGGTCCGGGACATCCCGGTCGCCTCTGCCAGTGCGGCGATCCCACCATGGCCCAAGCCCATGGCTTCGGTCGCGGACCAAAGCCGTCGCACCCTCTCATTGAGGAAGGGCTGAAGGGTTTCGTACTTCGACCGGAGCGTGGGGATGACGCCTGTGTATTTCATACCCCCACTGAACCAAAACCTGTGCGAAATAACCAACTTATTTTTTCGCGGCTCCTAAGAAACGGCGTAGAGCCGCGCACGCTCGTCGCCGGCGTAACCCTGGATCGGCTTTGGGTACGCCCGGGCCGACGCGATCAGCCGCGAGACCTCGTCGGCGGTGACGCCCGACGCTTGTGCCGGACGTCGACCTCGGTGTTGAGCCGCGTGAGCGAGGCGACGGGGTTGTGGGGCAGCCGCTTGCTCGCGACGAGCCACTTGCCGAACTCGTCGATCGCCTGGGCGTAGTGGTTGTACGTCTTGTTCCCCAGATCCTCCTCCTTCGCCATCTTGCGGAGGAATCGCTCGACGTCCTCGGCGTTCAAGTCGGCCAGGGTCTTGAATTCGCACCCCTGGAGGACCCGCTCGATCCGGGTGGTGATGAGACGGACGTGCCTCGGGGTGTTGTGCGAGATGCTCTCGCGGAAGGCTTTGAGGTGGCCGGCGACGGCCGAACGCTTCCGCTCGACGAACTGCTCCTGCGCGGGGTCGATGAGGCCGCGGCTCCGGAGCATCGCCTCGTGTTCGAGCCTGGCGGCGAGCCGTTCGGTCTCGCCCCGGTCGGTGAACCCATTCACGGTCCGCCTGGCCCCGTCGTGGTCGGTGTAGCCGATGTACCAGGGGGCTCGCTTCCTGCCGCGGTCGCATTTCCGCTTTTAGATCGAGGCCATGTAATTTCTCAATAACCCCGGGGTGACGTCAGGGCTGGTGGGCGCAGCAAGACGGCGCAGGCATCATCCATGCCGCCGCCCTCCCTGCCTTCGGACCGCCGCACCACCCCCGGCTCACTGGGGCAGCGCGGCACACTCCTTGCTGGCCCGGAGCTCCTCCGCCTTCTGGCGGATCAACTGCGCCAGGGGCGGGACCTGACCCAGTTCCCGCACACGGTCCTGGAGATACGCCCAGAAGTTCACACCCAACCGCCGGCACGTCTTCTTCAGACTCGCAAACGTGTCCCGCGCCCGACGTCCCGATTCGCTCCGCGTGCTGCCGCTGATCTTCCGCTTCTTGACGTAGTCCCGCACAGGGCCTTCGCTGAGATTGTTGGGCAAGGGAATCTCGGGCCGCTCCAACACCCGGAGCAAATCGGTCCGGTGCTCCCTCATTTCCTTGAGCATCCCATCGATCCTGGGAAAACCCCTCTGTTCCCCACACAACGCGTCGAACCGCGGCTTCCAGAACCGGCTTGTCCGCCTCCTTTGGCTCCTGACGAGACACCTTGAGATCTCGGGAGAGCTCCCCAATCTGGTGCCGCACTTTCTCCAGGGCCGCCCGGTGTTTGTCGCTGTAGGGGACCATCCGCGCCAAGGGCCGTTCGGCGTGAATCCAGCAGCCCGCATGGATCAAGACGTCGAACTGTTCCGCGCCGTCGCTGAGGATCGCCAGTTCGGGGGACACCCCATGGGCGATCAGACTGCCCAGCAACGCCCCTACACTGGCGATTCGGACGTGCCGCTCCCCCGGGATCTCCAACTCCCGCAACCGCGCGTGCCACGCCGTCGTGTCGACAAATTCCTGCGGACCCCGGCAGAGCCTCTCCACCAAGGCCTGGGCAAGCTTCTGCCGCTCCCAAGAGGCGGTCGCCACTTCATTGATCACAGAGTCGGTGTGCGGCCGACGCAGGATCTCCAAGAAGTTGAGCCGGCTCTTGCTGTCGGTGCTCTCGAAGGTGGCGAACAGCTCGTTGCCGAGGTGGGTGCAGTAGCCGTTGCGCCCTGGGTGCCGCGCCCCGGTGTCGTCCACCTGGACGTAGGGCGAGACCTCCAATGCGGTCGGCAGCAACTGGGCTTTCTCCTCGTGGAACGCGTTGGCCTTCTCGGTGAGGATAAGACTGAGTTGGCCGGCTGAGATGTCGATGCCGAATTGGTCCAACTGTTCCCAGAGCAACGGCTGGGTGACGTGTTGGTGGTGGTACTGGTGGAGGATGAAACCGATCAGGGTGGGCCCGAAGTGGCTGCCGGAGATGACCTCGGGGGGTAAGGGGGCGACCAGGGTTTGGCTGTCTAAGGACGAGCGAAAGAACAAGTTGAGCAAATTGGGATTGCGGATTGCTGGGTTTCTGACGACCGTTGGTGCATGCAAGACACCACCACGATTGACCGCGTTCGGCAGAAGTATGTCGCTCTCTCGCCCGTGATGGACGAGCGGATGCGAAGACAAGGGGCCGCTGCCGAGGCATTTGCCCTCGGTTGGGGTGGCGTGACAGCGGTATCGACCGCCACGGGGTTGGCACGTAACACCATTGCGGTTGGACTCCGCGAATTGGGACATCGCCAAACGCACCCGGATGAGGCCGTCAGTTTTCGGATTCGCGCCCGGGCGGGGGTCGTAAGCCGCTGACGGAGACCGATCCGGGATTGCAGCGGGCCTTGGATTTGCTGGTCGATCCCGTGACACGGGGGCATCCGGAATCCCCCTTGTGTTGGACGTGCAAGAGTACCAGCAAGTTGGCCGAGGAACTCCGGCGGCAGGGCCATCCGGTGACGGACCGAACGGTCGCGACCCTCCTGAAGCGCGCGGGCTACAGCTTGCAGTCCAATCGCAAGACGAAGGAAGGGTCTTCCCATCCGGACCGCAATGCCCAGTTCGAGCACATTAACGGGCAAGTGATCGCTTTTCAAAGGCGGCATCAGCCGGTGGTGTCCGTTGATACGAAGAAGCAGGAATTGGTCGGTGAATTCAAGAATGCGGGCGAAGAAGGGCAGCCGAAGGGGAAGCCGGAGGAGGTTAAAATGCATGACTTCCCGGACAAGAAGCTCGGTAAAGCGATCCCCTACGGCCTCTATGACCTGGCCAGCAACGAGGGTTGGGTCAGCGTGGGGATCGATCACGATACGGCCCAGTTCGCCGCGGCCCGCATCAAGCGCTGGTGGCAGGAACTGGGGGCCCGGCGTTTCCCACGGGCGACCAAGCTGATGAGCACCGCCGATGGGGGAGGGAGCAACAGCAGTCGAATCCGCTTGTGGAAGGTGGCGCTGCAGGACTTGGCAAACGACTTGGGCCTGGCGTTGCACGTGTGTCACTTCCCGCCCGGGACCAGCAAGTGGAACAAGATCGAGCATCGGCTCTTCTGCTTCATCACCAAGAACTGGCGCGGTCGACCGCTGACCAGCTACGAGGTGATTGTGAACCTGATCAGCAACACCACGACGAAGACCGGTCTGACAATGCGTGCCGCCCTGGACACCGGCGAATATGCGACTGGGATCGAGATCAGCGATGAGCAACTCGCCAGAGTCAATTTGATCCGGGTGCAACCCGTTTGGCTGCAACTCTTGCGTGATCGTAAGTCCTTGAAATGCCGCGGGAAAGCACCTGCCCGAGGGATCGGGCTTCCTCCGGTGACGCGCGCGACGGCTCATTATTCGCCGTCCGGGGCTGAAATGTATCGCTCAGGGGACTTATCCTGACCGCTGATTAACGTGTCCCAAACGGGAACGGTCCGGAGTCAGTCCCCATGAGCGCTTCTCAGGCTAGGCCGCCCGCCGCGGCGTGTCCACCGACGGTCGACGAGTTGCAGCGGCAGATCCGTCTGCGGCTCGACGAGATCATCGCCTTCTGCTTGAAGGATCAAGGACCCGCATCTTTCCTCGCCTTCGAGGCGGCCCTTCTGGGACTCCTACGGTCGCTGGGATGCTTGCTGATCCAGCTCTCCCTCCGGGCGCGCCACGACCGGCTCGACCCGGTGGTTTGGCGGGCCCGCGGCTCTCGCATGGCGGACCCCGCCGCCGAGCGGACGCTCAAGACCAGTTGCGGGCCGGTCGCCTATCTCCGGGCCTTCTTCGTGCCGCGGCCCGGCGGCGGGCCCGGCGTGCACCCCTTGGACGTGGAGCGGGGCCTGACGCGCGACGCCTACAGCCCGCTGGTCATCGGTTGGTTCTGCCGGTTGGCCACCCGGATGAGCTTCCAGGTCGCCAGCGGGCTCGGGGGGAGGTTCCTGGGGGCGGCGCCGCCGGCCTCGGCGATCGAGCCATGGGTCCTGGGCCTGGCCCGGCCCGCTTACGTCTCCCTGAGCGACGGCCCCTTGCCCGAGAACGACGGCGCCGTGCTGGTGATCGAGAGCGACGGCAAGGCGGCCCCCACGGCCACGGAGCAGGAACTGGCGCGGCGTCGCGGCCCGCGGGCTCATCACCCACCCGGCTGCACGTGTCAGCGGGACTGGGAGGGTTTATTGGGCTTGGTGTCGATGGTTGTCCTTGAGATATCTCGATTTCGGCTCGGAGTTCCAGCCACGGTTCCGGTCTCCAATGAGGTCTTGTAACGCATGACTCAGGATCAGAGCAGCGACCAACGCCGAGATCCCTTGGCGGAACACGCTGACCAGCCGCTCCTTCGTCCCCGAGCGCGGAGCCGAGCGCCCTCGGCTCGGGCTCGCGACGCCGCTCTGGGCCGCGCCGATGCGCCGCCCGGGGCTCGCCCGAGGGCTTGGTCCCGGCCGGACCCCCCGTTGCGCCGGCGGGGGCCAGCTCGGGGATCGTCTCCACGGGGACCTCCTGACTGGCCTCGAAGTCCCCGCCCACGGCCAGCACGTACCGCGTCGCCACCGCCAGCACCAGCCAGAGCCGCTCGGCACGGTCGCAGTCGGTCATCCGCGTCTGGTCCCAATGCCAGCCGGCGCTCTTGAGCAGCTTGTATCCGTGCTCGATCCAGGCCCGCATCCCATCCCACAGGCCCTCGGCCTGCTCCGGGCCAGGTCCGTCACCACAAACCACGGTTCGTCGTAACCCTCTTCCCAGCAGGCCAGGAGCGTGCATTCCAGCCGCTTCTCGGGCTTCTTCGGGAACGCCATCCCGCGGCCCTGCCACCGGCGACCCGGCTTGGGGACGAACCGGCTGACCGGGACGCCGACCTTGCCCCCCTGCCTGCGGAACTTGCCGCACTGGGTGATCCGCATCAGAGGATGCCAACCCAGGCGACGAAGCACGGGAGAGCCAGCGTGCGTACAGCCCGCGATCGGTCCTCACGACGACGGTCCAGCCCGGGGACACCCGCTGAGAGAATGCCGCGAGCAAGGCGAGCCACTCGGGCTTCCAGGCGTGGGTCACATGGGCGGGGAGGATCTTCCAGGCCACGGGGAGGGGCAGCCGCGGGACACGACGCTGATCGACCACACGGTGAAGACGGTGCCCAGGCTGGTGGCATCCAGGGCCAGGCCAACCGCTTCGACGGCCAGCCTTTGAGCACCCAGGCCAGCAAAGGGGCGAAGCAGGTGGTGACATCGAGCTCCTGACGTCGGGTCCCCGATTGGCCGCGGCGGCTGGGAGAACTCCTGGAGCCGCCAGCGGAGGGTGTGGAATCCGACGGCCACGAAGGAGCAAGGCGGTGACGACACAGTGGAGGCCGCACCGCTGGCGAGGATCATGCCGAAGCTGTACAAGGCCAGGACGGTGGCCTGGGGCCGACTGAGGTTGGGGAAGGCGTCGCTGACTTGCTCGGTCCAGGCATCGAGTGGAGTGCGGCGTGGCATGGCAGGACCTCCGGTGAACACGGTGGTGCCGATGACTTCGTGTCCCAGAGGTGAAAATCTGATGCCTCGCCAACTGCTTACCTCGTATCGGGTTAGAAAAACCCCTCCCAGTGAGCGCGGCATCGGGGCCGGGCGCATCGAGGGCGTCGGGGGCGGAAGAAGCGCCGGAAGAAGGGGGACAAGAGCAAGCACGGCCGCAGCGCCACGCTGGTGGTGATGTACACGTTGCGGCGGGGCGAGGACGGTCGGCTGCATGGCCCAATCAACAAGACGGTGTTCGGGACGTTCGGATCGCGGCAGTCGGCGCTGGAGTGGGCGCGGGCGCAGGCGACGCGCCGCGGCTTCCCCCCCGGAACCGCCAAGACGGTCCAGATCGTCGTCGACGGGGAGACATGCCTGGAACAGCGGCGGCGGCGGCTCTTCCGTGGCGCGATCCTGACGTGGGACATCCGACACGCGCAGGAGAAACTCTGGGAGGCGGGCCGGCTGTTCCATCGAGAAGGCAGTGCGGAGTTGACGCGTTGGGTGGAGGAGTTGGTCGATCTGCTCTACAAAGGGCATGTGCGTGCGTTGTTGGGGCGGTTGGAGCAGGCGATGCGGGGTATCAGCCTGCGGGGCCCCGGGACGAAAGAGAACCGGAAGGTCTTGAAGCGTGTCCTCACCTAGCTGGAGGCGCGGGTGAAGCTAATGGACTACGGCCGGTTGCGGAAGGAGGACCTAGTGATCGCGTCGGGTGGGGTGGAAGGGGCGGCGCGGGACGTGGTGGGCGAGCGCCTGGACAACAGCGGGATGAGGTGGATCGAGGAGCGGGCGGAGGCGGTGTTGCTGCTGCGCTGCATCGAAGTCAACGGCGACTGGGAGGCGTTCATGAGATGGAGCCAAGAGCAACGCAACCAAGAACTGGAGCGCGGCCAGGTTGTCCAGATCCGGAGCAAGACTCCCACCCAACTCTCGAACGCAGCATGAGCATGACAGGTTTGCAGCCAAACGGTCTGCACCCATTTGATCCCGGCCAAGTTTCACGGGGAGTGGAACTACTCGATCCGTCCCAGGAGGTGATTGCTCAAGTTGTTTTTTCGCCCGTCCTAACTTACCGTTCGCTTAACACGGGAAGGGGTTCAGCACAATGCTGAATGAGGCGGTGGAACAGGTCGGCAGGCAAGTCCCACAAGGCCAACAATCTCTCTTGCAGAGGGGTCAAGGGCGTGAGGGGGATGCTCACCTCCCCCGCCACCTCCACCACACTCAGGCTGATCCCCTGGAACACTTTCAACAGCATCTCCGCGCTGGGTCGCCGCGCCTGCCTTCCCGGCTGACCGGGGTAGACCCCCGTCAGCGTCTGCCCGCTGTCTTGCAGCTTCTTCCTGACCTGCCACTCCAGCAGGGTCAGCAGACGTATGGCCAGGCTCAGCAGCAGCACCCGTCCCTGCATCCGGCTCTCGTCCTGCAGGTACATCGGCGTCAGCGACAGCGACCGGCCCTTCAGCCGCGACCAGTCGTCCTCGATCCGGTATTGACCTCGATAGCCCCACACCACCGCCGTCAAGGTCATCTCCCGGTGGTTGGTCGCGTAGACCTGCCAGCCCATCTCGCGTTTGGCTTGCTCGATGGCTCCTTCCCGCCGCGCCACTTCCACTTGAGGGTCTTGCTCCTGCACGGTTTGCTCCGGGCGGTCGCCGTAGCAACGGAGACGCCGCTCCCGGGTGGTTGTCTCCACCCGAGCCTCCAGCAAGCCTTCCACGCGCGGCTGCTTGAGGATCGCCTGGGCGGCCGCGTGCAACTCCTCCGCACCCAGGCGTTTCTTGCCCTGCTTGCGTGCGTTGAGCTGCTCCAGTGGCTCCGCGGCCTGTTGCACGCGTTTGTCCCGCCGCGGCTGCGGGCCGGTGGCGAAGGCGACCGACCGCACCAGCCAGCGCCGCTCCGTCCACTGCAACAGACGCCCGTTGACTTCCGCCTGCACGACCACCTCGACGGAAAAGCCCTCGGCGACCAGTTCGGGTGGTTGCTCGGGCATCGCCTGGGGACGATACACCGGCTGCAGCGGTTGCTGGCTGGTCCAGACCGGCTGCAACAAGGCCCGCCGCTCCTCGTGGGACAGTTGCTTCTCCGACAACGGACAGAGATCGTAGTCCTGGGTGCTGGCCACGTAGGCGCGGGTGGCCAACGCCGCCCTCTTGCAGTCGCCCACGTAGGTCTTGCCGCCCGCGCCGAAGGAGCGTTGCACCTTCTGGATCTCGGGGATATACCACGGGTCGTCCGCGCTGTTGCCCGCGACAGCCAACGTGCTCACCGGCAGTCCGAGCGGATCGAGGGCCGCCGCCGCGATCTTCAACTGGGGCAGGTCGTCGCGGTCCTTGCTGTGGCCGAACTGCAACAGGCCGTGCTCCGAGAGGACCTCGGCATAGGAGGACGCCGTGGTGGTGTCGATGCGGAACAGGGAAGGGGCGAGGGCGTAGACGCGGACGGTGTGGCCGTTGAGGTCAGCCTCGAAGGCTTGCCAAGGAGTGGGCTGGGCGAGGGCGTCGAGGACGTCGGCGAGGCGGTCGTCATGGAAGTCCAAAGGCCGCAGGGACTTCCCCAGGCAGGCCTGAAGGGTGAGCAAGTGCTCTTCGACCCAGGGAAGGAGGTGGTAGAGGCGGTGGTCGCCCTGGCAGGTGAGCAAGACGAGCCAGACACAGACGACCTCGCCGAAGGAGAGCTCCCCCTTCCAGAGATGGTGCGTCGGGAAGTGGCGGTCGAGGAACTCGGCCACCTGCAAGCGTTGCAAGGAAGCGAACAGAACGGGAATGTCGTCCACCCGTTCGACGCTGAGCACACAAGGCGTTGCAGTGTTCATGGACTCAGTGGTAAGCCTCTCTCGCCTTTCTGAAAAGTGCCTCTTTCGTTAAGCGAACGGGAAGGTGAAAAGAAGATCGAAGGAAAATATGTGATCGCGACCAGCGAGAAGGGACTGAGCGTCCTCGACGCCGTGGCGCTGTACAAGGAGTTGACCGAGGTCGAGAGTGGGTTCCGGCAACTCAAGGACGTGATGGCGATGCGGCCGATCTATCATCAAGTCGAGCCGCGAGTCAAGGCTCATATCTTCGTCGCGGCGCTGGCACTATTGGTTCAACGCCTCCTGGGCCGCCGGCTCAAGGAGGCGGGAGTGGATCTGTCTCCTGAGCGGGCGCTGCAAGCGCTGTCCACCGTGCGGCTGGTGAGCTTCCGTCTGGAGGGCCAAGCGGAACGTCGAGGACTGACCAGCGGCTGTCCCGACGCCCGGCTGGTCCTGAAGGCGCTGAAGCTCGTCGACCAGCGCCCGCCGGCGCCGCCCCAGGGGGAGGAGACCGTAATGTAGTGACTAATCGAAAATCCGACCCTTGCCCCGCAAGGGGTTACGTTGAGCCACCCCAAACATGGGGTAGCGAACCCGTGCTCGACGGGGCTGCCCCGTAGCCACCGCAGGACGATCTTCTCCTGGGTGACGGTCAGCTTGGGTGGCCGGCCCGGTACGGGGCGAGCTGTCAGGCCCTCCGGGCCTCGGTTGCGGAAGCAGGCGAGCCAGCGCCAGACCGACCGGACCGAGATCCCGAGGAACTCGGCGATCTCGTCGGCCGAGTGGCCTTCGAGGTATCGCTGGACGGCGAGTTGGCGCCGGTGCTCCAGTTCGACGGGGGAGCCCTTGGTTCTCATCCCCAGAGTGTAACGCAACCCGGGTCTCACTGACATTACTTTCCTGACCGTCGATAAAATTCGGGAAGTACTGAAACTGCTCCAACGCCGACCGCTCCTCCACGGTCAAGGTGACTCGATACTTCTCCGGTTCTTCCGGCTTTCCTGTGGGTAAAACTTGGTGTACAAATAGCCAAAAGGAGGGTCATTTCCATGCGCGATGTTGATCTCTTCTCAAGGCTCTTGTGTCTGGAACAGCCTTGGAGGGTGGGGCACGTCTCTCTCGATGCGAAGGAACGAAAGATTGACGTTTGGCTCGCGCATCGACGCAACGCTGTCTTCACATGTCCAGAGTGTGCGATCCGTTCACCGATCTACGATCATCTCCCCTCAAGGAGTTGGAGACACCTCGATCACGACAACTGCCTGACCTGGCTGCACGCCCGACCCCCTCGGGTTGCCTGCCGGGATCACGGTATCCGACAGGTCCGTGTCCCCTGGGAGTTGCCCGGCTCTCGATTCACTCTCCCCTTCGAAAGGCACGCGATCGACGTGCTGCTCGAGGCCGACGTCCTCGGCGCCACCCGCCTGCTTCGGGTCAGTTGGGACGAGGCCTGGAACGTCATGGAGCGTGCCGTCGCGCGCGGCCTGCTCTCCAAGGCGAAGCGTGTGATCGCCACCTTGGTGTGGACGAGAAGGCGGTAGCCAGGCGACACCGTTATGTCACACTGGTCTGCGACCTGGATCGGTCGACCGTGGAGTACATCGCGGACGACCGCAAGAAAACCAGCCTGGATGCCTACTATATGTCCCTCTCCGAGGAGCAGTTGGCGGGCATCGAGGGGGTGGCCATGGACATGTGGGAACCGTTCGTCTCGTCGACGGTGGCCCATGTTCCCGACGGGCGGTCGAAGATCGTTTTCGACCGATTTCATATCATGAAGCATATGACGGACGCGGTCGATCGGGTGCGCCGGAGTGAGCACCGCCGGTTGCACGCGGAGGGGGATGATACGCTGAAGGGGACGAAATATGTATGGTTGACCTCGGAGGAGAACCTGAGGGAGTCGGGCGCGGAGCGGCTCGCGGGCCTTCGTGCTCTGAGGCTTCAGACCGGTCGTGCCTGGGCGATCAAGGAGGAGTTGCGCGACCTCTGGGAGTACCGCCGCAAGGGGTGGGCGTTGCGGCACTGGAAGCAGGGTGCGATCCCAAAAAGCGGTGACTGAGGACAGGGTCGGCGATTACGATACTTCGTCAGGCGGAGGCCAAACAACACAGATGATAAGCAACCCGGAAGGAGCCCGTCATGGAGGGGGTGCGATCCCAAAAAGCGGTGACTGAGGACAGGGTCGGCGATTACGATACTTCGTCAGGCGGAGGCCAAACAACACAGATGATAAGCAACCCGGAAGGAGCCCGTCATGGAGGTATTTCTGGAGTCGGAAGATCAGATGGGCCGGAACAAGCGGAAGAGAAGTGCAAAGCGTCAACGTCCCAACGGCCCGTCGGCACCCTCACCCGCCGCCGTGGCCGACCAAACCGGACGATTGTTGGCCGAACGCGAGCACGAGTGGCTCAAGCGACTGACCACCGATCCGGCCAGCTTCGCCAGCGTGGAGCTCGAGGTTCACGAGCAAGCCCGACGACAGGCCGATCTCTACGTCGCCGGACTGCTGGCCAAGGCCAGTGAGCAGCCCGAGACGGTTTCGCATATCGACAAAGTGATCGGCGAGGCGGAGGTTCCGCTCCGCCCCGTTGAAAAAAAAGACGCCCCCTGGTGGTCCGCCTTCTGGGTGGCCTGGCGATCACGGTGATGACGCTGTACTGCTCTCCTCGTGGGCGCACCGGCAAGGGACGAGGCCGAGAGGGAAGCGGCCTCTACCCCGAACTGGCGGCCTATCGGATCAGTGAGGGTTGCAGCCCCAATGTGCAATCCGAGGTGGGTCGTCTGGTTGGTCTGCTGCCCCTCGAACAGTCGCGCGCGGAGTTGGCTCGGCAAGGCCTGGAACTCGACGAGAAAGCGATCCGGCGGATCGCTGGTGAGTTGGGAGCACAGATGCTGGCGACCCGCACTCGCGACCTCATGCGGTTCCGCCGTGGGGAACTCCCTGCCGGCAGCGAGTTCAAGGACAAGCGCGTTGCCGCCGGGATCGACGGCGGTCGCGTCCGAGTGCGAACCGTGGTGGAGACGGTTCTCGTGAGTGGTAAGCGGAAACGGAAGAAGTTCCGGATCGAGTGGCGCGAGCCCAAGGTGGTTATCCTGTTCGAGGTGGACAAGAAGGGGCGCATGGTTCGGGGAAGCCGCCCCGTCATCGACGGTACGCTCCAAGGGCCCGATGCGTTGATCGAATTGGTGGCGTTTCATCTGCACCGAATGGGCGCCGCTTCTGCTCGTGTGGTGACGTTCGTGGCCGACGGCGCCCCTTGGATCTGGAAGCGGTTGGATTGGGTCATCGCCCAGGTCAAGTTGGATCCGAAGCGGGTTGTCGAGGTGCTCGATTGGTGTCATGCCGTGCATCATCTGAGTGTGGCGTTGGCGGTTTTACGGATACTTCTCGCTGAACACCACCGCAATTTCAGAGGCTTTTCGTTGATCTGTACCAACAGAGCGAGGATACCAAGTCGTTTTGCTCTTGAAAGATAGGGCCTGCATCCCGGTGAATGAGGGTGTTCTGAGTCCCCACCACCGGAGATGCAGACCATGGGCACCGAAGTACCCACGCCCGTCGTTATACCCGTTCACTGCGCCCCTAAGAAGGCCCCATGCCCGAACTGCGGCAAACACGGCCGGCGGAAGCGTAAGCTTCCCCCACGCAAGGTTCGCACGGTCGCCTACAAGACCGTCGCCTTTCTCGAGATCATCTGCGGCGAATATCAAGCCCGGTGTGGCTGCTCCAAGACGTTCCGGAACACTCCCGAGAGTGTCCTCCCCAGAGCCCTCTACGACAACAAGGTTCGCGATCTGGTGCTCGATCGCATCCTCAAGGACGCCATGAACGTCGAACAGATGTTGGAGTCGCTTCGCCGCGAATACCTCCTCGACCTGTCCACGGGGTTCGTCTATGACGTGCTCCACGGCTACGCCGAAACGCTCGACATGTCGGCGCATCGCCGTATGGTCCTGAAGCACTTCAGCGGCACACTGTGCGTCGACGAACTGCACCTGGGTCGCTTCACCTTGCTGCTGGCCACCGACCCGCTTGCGGATCTGCCCGTGGCCTTCGCCCTGGTCGCCCAGAACGACCAAGACCACATGGAGCGGTTCCTCAGGAACCTCAAGACGTGGGGCTTGAACCCCACGGTCGTGGTGACGGACGGCTCGAACCTGTATCCCACAGTGCTGAAGGATCTCTGGTCCGACGCCGATCATCAGTTGTGCGTTTTCCACATCGTCAAGGATATCAACAAGTTGGTCTTGGACGCCTTGCGGCGGCTGCGGACGGCGATGGGTCGGCGGGGCAAGGCCGGGCGGAAGAAGAAGCGGGGCCGCAAAGGCACCAAGTCCAAGGCCGCCGCCTCGCGCCGGGGTCTGTCGGTCAAGGAGAAGGCGAAGTACGTGTTCAAGCGTCGTCATCTGATCGTGAAACGCCGGGAGAAGCTCACCGAGTCGGAGCGTGGCGACCTGACGCGGATGCTGGAATACGTGCCCGCGTTGGGAGTGTTGCGGCGGTTCGCTGATCGGATCTACTGGCTGTTCGACACGCCCAAGGACTATCACCAAGCCAGTTGCCGGCGGGCCAAGATCGTCCACGATCCGGACTTTCAAGCCGTGCCGGAGTTGGTCAAAGCGCTGGAGCAAATCGATGAGTCGAAGTTCCCCAAGATCATGGCCTACTTGAAGAATCCGCTGAGCCGTCGGGTTCGGACCAACAATCACGTGGAGCGGACCAACCGGATGTTCCGGTTCCTGGAGAAGGTGCGGTACAAATGGCGTCGGCGGAAGACGCTGGTGCGGTTCGTGGTGATGAAACTCGACCTCATCTGGAGCGAGTGGTCGCCACCGGAGGCCAAGGCGGAAACGACGTCCCGGTCGAAACTAGTCGAGCAACGCAAACCACAACGGAATGACGGATTACAACCACGTCAGGTCGCGTGAAATTGCGGTGGTGTTCAGCGAGAAGTGTCGTTTTACGACTGACCGAGAGTCAGCGCAAGGGGCTTTACAAGCGTCTTCGCGGGCTGCTCAAGGAGGGCAAAAGCCAGGACGTGATCGCCGAATTGAAGGTGTTGGCGGTGAACGAGCCCGACGATTCACCCATGTGGCGCGAGATCCGCTATTTGACCAAGCATTCGGACTCCAGGCGACTGCGGTATGACGGTCTCCGACGCCGCGGTCTGCCGATGGGCAGCGGCGCGATCGAGAGCACGATCCGGCGGGTGATCAATCTTCGGCTGAAGGGCAACGGCATTTACTGGACGGAGGACAACGCGGAGGCGGTGTTCCAACTGAGAGCGGCCGTCGTATCGGGCCGGTGGGAAGAGATCCTGGAGCATACGCGGGCGGCCATGGCGAAGGACCGGAGAACTCAGTGGCGCTGGATGCCGCCAGAATGCTTGGCCGAGTTGAAAGCGCTTGAAGGCGAGGATGACGACTTGCCGCAACCATCAGCGAAGAAGCAACCTAAGCGCACGGCCGCATGACCGCTTTTTGGGATCGCACCCCTGGAAGCACTGGTACTTTTGGGCGACACATTCGCGGTTGAAGCCGGTGGTGGAGGTGGCGCGGATGATCCACGGGCACCTGGACAATGTGTTGACGTATTTCGATCATCGGATCACGAACGCCACGAGTGAGGGGCTCAATTCAAAGATCCAAACGATTAAAAAAACGCCTATGGTTTTCGCCACCGGGAGCATCTGAAGACGGCGATTTTCTTTCACTGTGGGGGGCTGGAACTTTACCCACCGCAGGGCTCAAAAAGCGCCTGATTTCCAGGCGGATCTCGTAGATTCGATACGCCTGTTCAGGTAAATCTACCCACAGGAAAGCCGGAAGAACCCACTTAAAAACGGAAGAGCCATCCAATTTGGATCGAAAACCCTTGGAGGACGATCATGTCGAAGCCGACGAAATGTATCAAAACGCCGGAGAAAAAGGGGTCCCACACGAGGACCCGGAGGATCCGCCCCGGTGTCGGGCCAACAAGATCAAGGGGCACGGGACGATGGAAAACGACCGTCCTCCCGTGGTCGGGATCGTCGGCCGAGAGTCTGGGACGGTGCGGCTGGAGGTCGTGGCGCATTCGGATCAGGAGACATTGGAAGCATTTGTAGATAAGACAACAAAATCGCAGGCCATGGTATACACGGATGAATGGAGTGGTTACGACCACGTTCCGGAACTCGGTCGCGGCCACGCCACGGTGTGTCACACTCCGGGGAAACGGGAGTGGGCGGCGTGATGACGATGGTGACGGGGTACGCGAGGTTCATAACAATACGACCGAGGGATTGTGGACTGGGGCACGGAACTTTTTGCGGAGCTTCCGTGGAGTCAGTAAGTGGTTCCTGGGCCAGTACATGGCCATGTTCGAATGGTCATATAACATGAAGGAGGCGACCAAAGCCGTTCTGCGGGCGATCCTGAGAATCAAGGTCGCTACTGATTTGGGCCCATGAGCCGAAGATTGAAGGCTCACTAGTGGTCCGCCACAGCAGAGTTGACAGGTCGTCGCGACATCTCAAGTGCGGGCACTGTATATAGTTAGATCAGATAAGCAACCTGTCAAATCAGGTGTGGTGGACCACTAGGTCCGTCTCGCCGTTCTCGGTCTTGAACGTCCAGACCGGGACGACCTCGAAGATCTCCCAGCGCCTTGCTCAGGTCGTTCATCGTCCGCGCCAGCAGGGGAGTCCGGACCTCCTGCATGGTGTATTCCAGCACCAGGGGATTTCCTCCCCCCATGCCTCCGAGCTGCGCGTAAGCCACAGTCACCACGCTCAGAAGAATCACCAGGACGAATCCCCAGCTCTTCCAGGATCGCCGCGCGTTCGTCATCGGTACCGCTCCTCGAAGACTGTTCGATGGATTGGATGAGAGGGTCGGTTCCTTCAGCGGGCGAGACTGGGCTCGGGCCTCGTCCCTCATCAAGATACCGTTTAAGATAGGAGCAGGGAGTGGCCTGGCATCTGGGGGACCGATACGGCATGGCACGCGCTCGATATCTCGTGGGGATCGATCTGGGCACGACCAACTGCGCGGTGGCGTACGTGGACACGCGCGGGCGAGAGCGAGCCACGGCCGACATCCGGCTGTTCGAGGTTCCGCAACTGGTGGCGCCCGGCGAGACGGCGCCCCGGTCGATGCTGCCGTCGTTCCTCTACCTGCCGGGCACCCACGATCTCCCCCCCGGCGCGACGCGGCTCCCCTGGAACGAGGACGCCGACGGGATCGTCGGCGAGTTCGCTCGGGTCCAGGCCGAAGGTGCCAGGCCACCTCGTTGCCAGCGCCAAGAGTTGGCTCTGCCATTCCGGGGTCGATCGTGAGGCGGCGATCTTGCCTTGGGGCAGCTCGACCGGGTCGCCGAAGGTCTCGCCGGTCGAGGCATCGGCCGTCTATCTCCGTCACATCCGCGACGCCTGGAACTTCCAGCTCGCCAAGGACGACCCGACGCGGCGGCTCGAACAGCAGGAGGTGATCCTGACCGTCCCCGCATCATTCGACGAGGCGGCCCGCGAGCTGACGCTCGATGCGGCGAAGCAAGCGGGGCTCACGGCGATCACCCTGCTTGAGGAGCCGCAGGCCGCGTTCTATTGCTGGATCGTCTCGCACCAGGAGGGCTGGCAGCGCGAGGTCCGCGCCGGTGAGCTGATCCTGGTCTGCGACATCGGCGGCGGCACGACCGACTTCAGCCTGATCACCGTCGTCGAGACACCGAGCGGGCCGGGGTTCAAGCGGGTGGCCGTCGGAGACCATCTGATGCTCGGCGGTGACAACATCGACCTGGCTCTGGCGCACCACGTCGAGAAGAAGCTCGGGGGTGCCCGGCTCGACTCCGAGCAGTGGAGCGCCCTGCGCTTCGCCTGCCGGACGGCCAAGGAGAAGCTCCTGGGTGAGTCGCCCGCCGAGCGCTGGCCGGTGACGATCGCCGGCAGGGGGTCGCGGATCATCGGCGGCAGCATCCAGTCGGAGCTGACCCACGCCGAGATCATGAACGTCGTGCTCGACGGCTTCTTCCCCCGCGTCCCGAAGGGCGAGGACCCCGCGCGGGGCACCCGGCTCGGGTTCCAGGAGTTCGGCCTGCCGTTCGTCGCCGATCCGGCGATCCCCAGGCACCTCGCCGCCTTTCTCCGCCGGCATAAGGCCGAGGCGGTGGGGCAGGGGGGTAGCGCCTCGCCCGACGACCGCCCGGCGCGGCCCGATGCGATCCTCTTCAACGGCGGCGCTCTGACGCCCGCGATCGTCCGCGACCGGCTGATCGAGGTCGTCCATGGCTGGTTCGCCGACGAGTCCTACACGCCCCGGGTGCTGGCCAACGCCTCGCTCGACCTGGCCGTCGCCAACGGCGCGGCCTATTACGGCGTCGTCCGCCGCGGCGGCGGCATTCGGATCGGGGGCGGCACCGCCCGGTCGTTCTATGTCGGCTTCGAGGCCGAGGCGACCGACCGGCCCTGGCTCTGCGTCGTGCCTCGCGACGCGCAGGAGGGGGACGAGATCGCGATCGCCAACCGCGACTTCGACCTATTGATGGGTCAGCCGGTCGCCTTCCCCCTTGCGAGCAGCTCGGTCCGCCCCGACGACAAGCCGGGCGACTTGGTCCCCGCCGACCCCGACTCGATCCTGGAACTGCCGCCCCTGCAAGGTCTGATGCGGGTCGGCCGCAAGGCGAAGGCCGAGCGCGTGCCAGTGCGCCTGGAGGCGCGGGTGACCGAGGTCGGGACAGTCGAGCTCTGGTGCCAGTCGCGGACCGACGACCGCCGCTGGCGGCTCCAGATCCAGCTTCGGGGCCCCGGCGGCACGCCGGGCCCGAGGGCCCCGGTGGCGGGGGGCGAGATCGACCGCGTCGTGATCGAGCAATCCGAGTTGGACGCCGCCGTCGAGGCGATTCGCGTGGCGTTCGGACCGGTCGCCCCGGCCGAGGAGTTCGGCCCGGCCCGGCTGATCAAGCGACTCGAGGAGATGCTCGACGTGCCCCGGGACGAATGGCCCCCCTCGGCGCTCCGGGCGATGTGGGAGCCGCTGCGCGACCTGGCCGAGCAGCGGCTCAAGAGCCCCCGGCACGAGTCGCGCTGGTTCAACCTGGCCGGATTCGTCCTCCGCCCCGGCACGGGCTTCCCGCTCGACGAGATCCGGATGAAGGCCCTCTGGCCGGTCTTCCACCAGGGGATCAAGCACGTCAAGGACCTGCAATGCTGGGCCGAGTGGTGGATCCTCTGGCGGCGGGTGGCCGCCGGCCTGTCGCGCGCCCACCACGACGAGATCTACCGCCGGCTCGCCCCGTTCCTGCTGCCGGGCAAGGGGGGCGGCGCTTCGAAGAAGGCGAGCCGGCCCCGGCCCGAGCCGCACGAGCTGGCCGAGATGTGGCGGTGCGCCGCCAGCCTGGAGCGGCTCGCCCCCGACCTCAAGGCCACGCTGGGGGACGTGCTCGTCAAGGACCTGGCGCGGCCGAACCCGCCGAATCACATCCTCTGGTGCGTCGGTCGGCTCGGCGGTCGCGTGCCGCTGTTCGGGCCCGCGAACGCGACCGTCCCGAAGGAGACCGCCGAGCACTGGGCCACCGCCCTGCTCGCTCGGAAGTTTGCCCCCAGCCGCGAGACGACCGACGCGATCTTCGCCCTGGCGCAACTGGGGCGAGTCTCGGGCGACCGGGCCCGTGACCTCGACGACTCGCTCCGCGCAGGGGTCTTGTCCCGCCTCGGCGACCTTGGCGCCGACGAGGCGACCCTGCGGCCCGTCCGCGAGTATCACGAACTCGAGACCGAGCAGCAGGGCCAGGCCCTCGGCGACGCGCTGCCCGTTGGGCTTCGCCTGCTGGGGAACGTGCAGGGCGTCTGACCCCAGCAGCACGACTCCACCAGATAAAACCCCAGGATTCGGAATCTATAGCAAGGTTACCGGGCGGGACTGGTGAACAAATCACCATCGCCGGGCGTGATACCTGGTAGGAACCTTGTCTTCCAGGAGCTTACCCATGCCCGAACCCGGCGAATACCGACCCGACCTCACCGAGGCCATCCGCCGCGTCGAGGACTTGCCCAAGCCCAAGATCCACTGCCGGAATCGAAGTTCCAAGCGCCGGCCCTGCCCGCGCTGTGGCCATCGCGCCTACCGCGATCATCAGGCCCGACGCACCCTCCACGACCAGGGCAACCCCCTCACCGGACGGCCCTGCGACCTCGTCGTGATCTACTCCCCGGAAGTTGGGCTAGCCTCGAATGGGGAACGTCCCAAAGCGTAAGTTTGGAACTTGACACTTCTTGGGATCAGGTCGTCGCACCGGTCGGTGTCGGCATTCCGAGCCGATCCCAGAACCGGTAGCCGGGCAGTTTCAGGCCCAAATGCTCATACGGGCAACGCCCGCGGCGTTTCCCCTCACGAAACGCGGGACAGTTCCAGGTACAGGCGCTTCAGGTCCAGCAGGCCCTGTGTCACCGTTCGGTGCCGCGACTGATGCATCCGCAGCACGCTGTTCATACACTCCACCGCACTGCTGGCCCGCACCGCCTGACGCAACACTCGCGCCACCTCCCGATACAACCCGTGCCAATTCGCGCCCGTCCGGTGGCAGACCACCCGTTGCACCAGATGCGCCACATGGCCGGCGCCCGCGATCATCCCCGCGGTGTTCGCTCGTGGCCGCTGCCGACGCAGCCACCACAGCCGCACCAACTCACCACGCAATGGTTCCTCAGGTGCGACCTCCTGCAACTGACGGTGCAGCCGATCCAAGAATGTCAACGTCTCCTCCGCCTGGAGGTAGTTCCGGACCTTGGACCACTCGCGCCCCGACAACTGGGGCAGCGCCCGCGCGATCTGCTCCTGCGCCCAAGGGCGTTCATTCAACCAGCAATTCCCGACCCGGGGTTTTCCCCTTGAAAAGACGCTGTTTTCGATCTCCCATTTCGCGAATCTATCCCGCATAATGCTCTCCTGAACCTCCCATTTTACCACTTGGGTCGAGGGAGTGGCTCACCATGGCTCTGGCTCCCGGTGAAGTGCGCAAGGATCTCTGTGCCGACACCCTCTTCCGAGCGCTCCGCTCCCATTTCGGTTCTCTTCCTGACCCGCGGTCCGGTGAGGTGGAAATCTCCTTGGTCGACGCCTTGATGTCGGCCTTCGCGATGTTCGCGCTCAAAGACCCGTCCTTGCTCGCCTTCGACCACCGCCGCCGCGACCCCAACGACAACTTTCGCTCCATTTATGGGATCAGCCACATCCCCTCCGACTCCCAGATGCGGGCTGTCCTCGATCCGGTCGATCCCGCGGGCCTGCGGCCCCCGTTCCGCGAGATCTTCCGTCGCCTACAACGCTGCAAGGAGCTCAAACGCTTCGTCTTTCTCGACGGCCACTACCTGGTGTCGCTGGACGGCACGACCTATTTCTCCTCCACCAAGATCCATTGTCCCTCCTGTTTGGAGAAGCACCATCGCGGCGGCGGCATCACCTATTCCCATCAATTGCTGGGTGCCACTCTGGTCCATCCCGACCTCAAGGAAGTCATCCCGCTGGCGCCCGAGCCGATCATCCAGCAGGACGGCCAGACCAAGAATGACTGTGAGCGGAATGCCACGCGCCGCTGGCTGAAACTCTTTCGCCAAGAGCATCCCCATCTGCCCGTGATCGTCGTCGAAGACGGCCTCAGTTCCAATGCTCCTCACCTGCGTGACCTCCGCGAGGCCGATGCCCACTACATCATTGGAGTCAAGCCCGGCGACCATACCTTTCTGTTCGCGCACTTGCAGTCCCTTGACGAGGCCGGCCAGATGCAGACCCTCACCTTGGTCGATCCGGCGACCAAGGTGCTGCATCATTTTCGCTTCTGCCAGGGGCGCCGCTCAACGAGTCGAACCCTGACGAATTGGTGAACGTTCTGCTCTACTGGGAAATCCAGCCTGACCAAAAAGCCAAAGCCAAAGTCCAGCATTTCAGTTGGATCACGGACCTGGCTCTCAATGCCGACACCGTCTGGGACATGATGCGGGGCGGACGTGCCCGCTGGAAGATCGAGAACGAGACCTTTAACACCTTGAAAAACCAGGGATATCACCTGGAACACAACTATGGACATGGCGAGGAGAACCTGTCGGTTGTGCTGGCCCTGCTGATGATGTTGGCCTTCTTGGTGGATCAAGTTCAACAACTGTGTTGTCCCTTGTTCCAGGCCGCCTGGAGCAAGATGAAAACCAAGTGCCACCTCTGGGAAGAGATCCGCCATCATTTTCGCACTCTGCTGTTTGATACGATGGCAGAATTGTTGATGGCTCTGATCCGTGGCATCGCACCGCAGAAGCCGGTGTTTGAGAATTCGTCGTAGGCCGACGGCGCCACGAGAGGACGAACGTGTGTCGTTCTTAAAGGCGCTGAACCAGCGTCGCGTTCGCGGTGCGCGGCCAACACCCCAAGGCAGTCGCCGAGCGCCGATTGGGGGCTCGTTTGTGCTCTGGCAAGCCCCCGCTCATCTCCCTCTCGGCCTGCGGAGGGTGACGAATCATGGAATCACTGTCAAAATGGGGAGACCAGGATGAGACGCACTCAAGTGGCCGGGAATTGCTGTCATTCAACCGACCCTCGGGACGAAACACTTGCAGGGCCGCGTGTGCGATCTTCCAACCCGCTTCGGATCGTTCGTACCGCTGGAACGCCGTCGCCGTCTTCTTCCAGGCGCAGCGTGCCGCGACCGCCGCGCCCGCGCATCGTGGCCCTGTTGCTCTGCACTCGCGCGACCCGGCGATCGGCCGCTTCGGCCTGCTCCCAGAGCCGTTCCACGCGGCTCCAGATCTGCGCAAGACGCGCCGCGCCTCCTGGGTGGTGTGGAACACATCGAGGCCGTTCTCCAACGGTGGTTTCCCGTCCTGTTGCCGTTGCTGTTGCACCGCAGCGATCCCGGCTTGCAGGCCCGTTCCCGCATCCGCCAGGACGTACGAGAGCGCCGAAAAGTCCTGCAACGCCCGCGACCAAGTCGACCCCGTGCGATCGTTGGCCTTCTGGCCCAAGAACCAGACCATGCTCGTCGGCGGGAGCATTCCAGACGAGTAGGTGACCTTGGGGGATTTGTCTCTCCCCTACGCTCGCCGATAATCATCGTTTCCCGATATTACCTGGACAAGGGGAACGAGCATGGCGAAGCACCCACCTGGCCGAAGGCCAAAGCCCGAGACGGATCCCAAGCCTCCGCGCAATCGACTCGCGGAGATCCAGGCCGAGATCCGGGAGGTCCAACAGCAGATCGAGCATCTCCGCCGAGACCCACGCGTAATCAGCAATGCTGAGGACGTTCGCTCCTGGGAGCGGCAGATCACGGAATTGACCCAACGCCTGTCCGGCCTCCTGCTGACCGAAGCCATGCAACGTGCCAGCGACCAGCCGGAGAACATCCAGAAGGCCCGCTCCTTGACTCAAGGGGCGGGCCACAAGGTCAAGGACCAAGGCAAACGCGACGTCACCCTGCGAACCACATGCGGCGTGATCGTGGTCCGGGTGACCTACTTCAGTCGCAACTGCGACCGCGAGCGGTCGGGCAAAGGGATGTATCCGATCCTGCTGCTCTGGGGAATGCACGACCGCTGTACGTCCGGGGTGGCCTCCGAGGTCAGTAAGTTGGTGGCCATGCTGAGCTCGCTGGAGGAGGTCGAGCGGGTGTTGGCCGATCGCGGGCAACCGCTGGACCTCAAGACCATCCGGTCGATGGCGTATCGCTTCGCGGCGCGGGCCCGTGCCGCCCAGCGTACCGGGAGCCTGAACTGGGGAGAGACCGTCGCGGGCCGGCGCGTGATCCTCTCCGTGGATGGCGGCCGGATTCGGATCCGCACGACGAAGCGCGGCCCGAAGACGGCCAAGGGACGCAACCGCTACCGCACGGACTGGCGCGAGCCGAAGTTGCTGATCATCTACGCGGTGGATGAGAAGGGGCAGATGGATCGGAACTTCCTGGCGGTCATCGATGGCACCCTGAGCGGCCCGGACGCAATCTTCAAGTTGATGGAGTTCTATTTACGGGAATTAAAGATCGTGACGGCGGACAAGATCCTGTTCGTGGCCGATGGGGCGCGTTGGATCTGGAATCGCGTCGAGGCCCTGCGGCGGCGGTTGGGGATCAAGCCGGAACAGGTGAAGGAGTTGGTGGACTTCTATCATGCGGTGGAGCATCTGGGCAAGATCGCGGCCTTGCGGCGGCGCTGGACGGTGCAGGAGCGTCAGACGTGGATCGGTCGCCAGCGGCGACGCCTGCTGAAAGGGAAGGTCAACGAGGTGCAAGCGGCGATTGAAGCCGTGTGTGGCTCCCGTCCCAGTAAGGCGTTGAAACGAGAGCGAAATTACTTCGAACGGAACATCGGGAAAGGGCGGATGGATTACGCGCGGATTGGGGAATCGAAGTTGCCGATCGGCAGTGGAGCGATCGAGAGCGCGATTCGCCGGGTGGTGAACCTGCGGTTGAAGGGGGCGAGCATCTACTGGCACAAGAAGAGTGCGGAGGCCGTTCTGTTGCTGCGTTCGTATTACAAGGCGGGACGGTGGAACCACCTTGAGAGACAAGCACTTACAACCGCTACGGGAATCGCCGCGTGAGCCTACAGCAATGGAATGCTCCCCTCGTCGGCTCAACGCCCACCAGCACCGGGCGACGGTGGAAGAAGATCTCATCGAGGCAGCCGACCAGCACCAACGCCTGACATCGCGCATCGAGGTGCTTCAGGACCCGCCCCGCCGCGATCCCGGCGGCTTTGATCCAGCGGTGCAGCGTGGTGCGACCGGGGCGTGCCTGCGCCCCCAGGATCAGCGCCAGCAGGACGAGGATCTGATTGAGGCTCAGGCCCATGGCCGTGGCCGTGACAGTGAACTCGTGTTGCTTGTCCGGGGGAAACTCGACGGTCTGAGCCAGCCAGTCCCAGAGGCGCACATTCTCCTGACGGAGGTCGGAATTCTCCTGGATCAGTTCGGCATGTGTCGGCCCGCCGGAGTGCTCGGCCTCGACGGCCGCCCGGACCTTCTGGGCATGGTCGTAGACGGTCTGTCGGCTGCAGTCGGCAGCGTCGGCCTGATGAGTGACATCGCCGTAGAGACCGGTCCAGCACGCTGCGGCATTGGCGATCCAGGTCGCGAGCGATATCTTGAGCATGGGTGGGCCTCTTGAGTGTGGATCCTGTCAGCAATCCCACTCTTGAGGTCCATCCCCACACGATCAAGACGTTTCGACCTGGTGTTCCAAAGTGTCAACTTGAAATCGACCGTTTCGGCCCAAATTGGGACGATCCCCTCGAATGCCACGAAGTTAATGCACAAACCCTGACTCGTGAACGATTTGTAGCCTCTTGAGCATGGGAGCGGCTCCCGGCATCCTAGTGGTTGGACTCACCCCCTGAGACACCCGACGGAGCCCTCCCATGCTGCCGCCTCGTATTGTCACCATCTTGGATCGACTCCGGCAAAACCTCGCCGACGACCTGACCCCCGATGCCATCAAGCTCGCCTGTAACGAGGAGAAGTACTCCTGGCGCGAGCGGCTGCTCAACCCCGTCACCACCGTCTACCTCTTCATCCTCCAGATCCTCCACGGCAACACCGCCTGTCAACACGCCGTCCACTTCGGAGGCTGGAACTTCACCGACAGCGCTACTGCGCCGCGCGCAAGCGACTCCCCTTGGGCGTCCTCCACCGCCTCATGGGGCGGGTCGCTCAGACCTGCCGCACAGCCGGTGACGCATCGACATGGTTCGGACACCGTGTCTGGCTGCTCGACGGGTCCAGCTTCTCCATGTCCGACACTCCCGAGCTGCAAGCGACGTTCGGCCAACCCGGCGGCCAGCGCCGCGGTTGCGGGTTCCCGCTGGCCAAGTTCCTGGCGCTCTTCGACCTCGCCACCGGCATGCTTCTGCGGGTCGAGGAGGCCCCGTTGCGGTCGCACGAGATGTCCCGCTGCGCCGTCGTCAGCGCCGACTTGTCGGCCGGCGACATTGTCCTCGGGGACCGCGGCTTTTGCTCATTCGCTCATATTGCGATTTTACTCAACCGCAAGCTGCACGGGGTGTTCCGCGCTCACCAGAAGCAAATCATCGACTTCACCCCAGGTCGGCCGCAGGCGTCGAAGTCGAAGGGGAAGGGGAAGGGGTCGCCGAAGGCCCCGGTGTGCCTGCCGCACTCGCGGTGGGTGGAGGGCAAGGCAAGTGGGATCAAATCGTTGTCTGGTACAAGCCGAA
Source organism: uncultured Planctomycetaceae bacterium (assembly GCA_963803395.1). Lineage (GTDB taxonomy): Bacteria > Planctomycetota > Planctomycetia > Isosphaerales > Isosphaeraceae > JAFANO01. Next base: position 7,968 of record CAWDND010000074.1, on the reverse strand, counting down.
ATCTAAGCCACGAGGGATGACGGTGGCGGCGTACGCCGAGCTGCCGGAGGAGATCACGGTGCGCGAGTTGCGGTATCGGGTGCATACGCCTGGATTCCGGGTGAGCGAGGTGACGCTAGTGTCTCCGCTCACAACTCCTGCAATGAATTCCGGAACCGGACATCTCGAGGCTCCGAACTTTCCCGGTGATCGCCTGCCGCGCGGGCGAATCAGGCCCGAGCCGAATCCGAGTCTGAATTCATTGCAGGAGTTGTGAGCGGAGACACTAGTGACGACCTTGCTGGACGCGGCGGTGTACCCGGCGTCGGCGGTGGCGGACCTGTACCACCGGTGCTGGCAGGTGGAGATCAACTTCAAACACTTGAAAACTACTATGAAAATGGATATTCTGAAGTGTAAGACGGTGGATGGGGTGCTGAAGGAACTGGCGGTGTTCGCGCTGGTGTACAACCTGGTACGGTCGGTGATGGTGGAATCGGCGCGGGTCCAGGGGGTAGTGCCGGAGCGGGTCAGCCTGCTCGATGCGGTTCGCTGGATGGTGGGGGTGGAGGGGGATGGGAACTTGTGCGACTTACTGGTCAACCCGGCGCGCCCGGGCCGAGTCGAGCCCCGAGTCGTGAAGCGACGTCCCAAAAAATACCCGCGGATGACGAAACCGTGCGCCGATCTCCGTAAAGAGTTGCTAGGAAAAGAAGTTACGGCTTAACTTCGTGGCATTCATGACTCTCCTCGAATGCGCAGCACCGTATGCAACGACCCCGTGAAGGTTAGCCGCCGCGGCTGCACTGCCCCGGCCCGCGCCGCCTCCGCCCTCAGACCCCGGATCAAGTTGTACCTGGAGTTTTGCAAACAGTGTTTCGACCGCGTCAAAATAGGTAAAATCGGCGCATTCCGACCCGAATTTCCTCGGGCGCTGTTGGAGCGCGGAGTATCTGATCATGCCAGGGATTGTCGAATTCCCCACCGTGGTCCGCGACGCCGTGGCCCGATACGGCGACTTCTTCGCCAACGACTGCCAGCGCCGCCCTTTCGCCGAGTATCTCACCGGCCTCTTCGTCGCCCAGCGCAAGACCGTCCTCGGCATCCCTGAGGCGTTCGCCCACACCACCGACCAGTCCTGCCTCAACCGCTTCCTCACCGAGGTCGCCTGGAACGCCGAGAGCCTCAATGAGCGACGACTGGAGCTGCTCCAGGAGGATCCCACGACCCGCTACAGCGACCAGGGCGTCATCCCCATCGACAACACCCTCATCGACCGCGACGGGTTCTTGATCCCCGACGCCGGCTGGTACTGGGACCACGCCGAGGAGCGGAACAAGATCGCCCAGGACTCCCTCTTCGTCAACTACGTCTGCACCAGCGGCCAGCACTACCCCCTGGAGTTCCGACTCTTCCGCAAGCAGGAGATCTGCGCGGCGATGAAGGAGCCGTTCCGCAACCATACCAAGTTGTGCTGCGACCTGATCGACTGGGTGTGTCAGCGACGGATCCCCGGCGACTTCACCAGGGACAGCGATTTCACCAACGCCGAGATCCTCAACCACATCCACGGCAAGACCGATCACTTCGGCCAGCCCCGGGCCTAGGTCGGTGACCTCAAGAGCAATCGCAAGGTGCAATGGCAAGGCCGGATCCTCAAGGTGGATCACCTGGCCGCCTCGATCCCGGCGGCGGACCGGAAGGAGTTGCGGATCGGCGATCGGCGGCAGTGGTATTTTACGGTGACGTTGGAGATCCCCGACGTGAAGCACAAGGTCCGGATCATGGTCCTGTGGCGGGATCGCCACGACCCCGAACCGGTCAAGATCCTGGTCACCAACCGGACCACCTGGGAGGTGGGCCGAGGCGTCCGGGTGTCTGGGCATCGTGGGACGGGCACGGAGACGTTTCCTCGGGACGGCAAGCAGCAACTGGGATTGGGTGATTGTCAGCTGCGTGACTTCCAGGGCCACACCCGGCACATGGACCTGGTCATGCTGGCGTACAGTCTGCTCCTGAGCGAGTTGCAGCAGGGCCGTGCGAAGGAAGGGGCGTTCCAGAGGCTGATGACCATCGGCGAGGCCTGTCGGGCGATGGAGAAGGAGACCCTGCGGACGACGCTCTCGTGGGCGATCGAGCAGGTGACCACTTGGGGGCGTCCCTCTGACCATGTGGTCGCCCAGTTGGGGCTGTCGTGAGATCGTCAGCCCTGGTGCGCAGCCACGCGGGATCGATTGCGCGGTGTGAATTCGATAATTCCTGGCATGATCAGATACTCCGCACTCCAACAGCGCCATCGCGGATGAGGGTCAACTACGCCCATTTTGCCTGCTTCCAGGCTGTGAGGTCACTGTTTGCAAAACTCCAGTTGTACGCCAGCAGATGCACCGCCACCTCCTTGCGCACCATCGCCGGGCTCTTCGTCCGCAACATCTCCATCTTCATCTGAGTCTTCAAGGAACGCCGATCCAATTCCGCATCCCACCGCTGACGGAACAAATTCCCCAGCTCTTCGGATCGATACGGCTTCGCCTCCACCAGTGTCGTCACAACCACCAGAGTGCGGACCCGCTTGGTCGGGTCTTTGACCCGGACGCGGAACTCGCGCAACGTCAGTTCCGCGGGCATCGCGTCGTACTCGGCGCGACTCCTCCAGTCGGGGATCTCCTTGGGTTTCGGCCAGGTGATGAGATGATCCTCGCGACCCAGTCGGCGGCCCCGGCGGAAGTCGGCCTTGCGGCACGGGTGCAGACGCACCCCCACATCGCTGCCGCGCGCCAGCAGGGCCGCGATCACCCCGTACGAGCAGAAGCAGCGGTCGGCCAGGGCGATGTCACCGGGCTGAAACTCGGCGATGATCTGTCGGAGCAGGGCCAGCTCGCTCGTTTGCTTGCCCTGGTACGGCCCGAGCGCCGCATCGAGGACCGTCCCCACGGCCAGGCTGAAGATCACGAGGATGCGGGCGATCGGGAATCCCAACCCCGGCGTCTGAGACGACGGTTGCGGATACGCCGCCTGGTTCTCCGGGGTATCGGGCATGCGCACGGTCGAGCCGTCGAGGATCTTGACCGCGCGGCCGTGAAAGAGCCAGCAATCGCACGCTTGTTGCGGGATCACATGCCCGGTGCGGCGGACCAACTCCCAGGGAAGCGTCTCGGGGAGGCGTGGCCGGGCTTCAGCGTAGCTGGTCGTCTCCGTCGCCACCGCGGGAAGCCCCTGGTCGTAGAGGAACTTCTGGAAGCGATCGACGGCGTCATCGCAGGATTGGTCATCGGCGAGGATCTGGGAGAGGAACAGGCCCAAGGTGATCCAGGGGGTGTAGAGGCGTTTCCGCCACTGATGGTTGCAATGGCGGCAGGCGGCCTCGACGAGCGACCGCGAGAGGAGTTCGAGGAAGGGGAGCCCTGGTTTCTGTTTGAGTTGGTCGCGCAGGGAATCGATTGGGTCGCGAGTGGAGGGAACGTTAAACTGAGCCATGGTGACCTCCTGGGTGTGGGGACGGGTGGAAGTCCGATTCAACCACCAAGCTACCATCCCAGGAGCTCGCGTTCCTGACCCCGGAGCCGCGGCTCTCAAGTGCGACCCGCAGGGAAACTGAGGTGCCCCGCCCCTCGGTCCCCGAATTTTTACAATAAGTGATCTTATAATTTACTGATCGCTGCGCAAAGGAGGTCAAACGTTCCCAGGCGACTTCGAGTGAGGCCCTGACACGTGGAACGGCTTGGTTCCCTTGGGAAATAGAGGTGCTTCTGATCGATCGGTGAAGGGTATTGGCGAAACCCTCACTCTGCAAAAACTTGACCTTCTTTGCGCAGCGATCAGTAAGAATTATAATCGTCGCAAACGTTTAAATGGCAAGGCTTTGCGTTATCCTCGTGCCATTCGGCTCGGGAACCGGAACAGCAACTCCCCGGAGCCCAGGGCCGTGCGGCTCGGCCGCTGGCGCAGACCAGGCGCAAGGGTGGTATCGCCAAGCGAAGGCAACGAAGCGCGGCGAGACGGACGGCCGGGGGTCTGAGCGCCTCAGAGGACCGAGGAAGCGGGGGAACCGGACCGAGGCACCCCGCGGAGGGAAGGGGGCGCCGTTTCAAGGAACCGTTGGAGGGAAACCTGTCGGGTGCCCAGAAACCCGTATACGTGTCAACGCTACAACAACGGAGAGCGGAACTCGCTCGAGAGAAGCCGGAGATGGGCTTCACGTCCCCCCCTTTTAAGGGTGTTTAGCACCCTCGAACCGTTTTGTAGCTTAAAAGGTTGTGAGATTTCTGTAGAGATACAATCTGGTACATCAATATTTTCTGAGTTCGGGCCGTCAAGGCCGATTCGGAACGACATTCTCTAGCTCCAGCGACTTCCGGCGGAGAAAATGCCCCAGATTACCGCCTGAAGCGATTTTCTTAGAGGGCACCTTAGGGGAGTCCCCTGGCGCCACACTCATCGACATCCTCTGGCTCCACGAGGCCTACAACCGCACCCGCAAAGCTGGGGCCGTCGGCGTGGACGGACAGACCGGCAAGGACTATGAGGCGAACTGGGAGGGCAACCTCCCAGCGCTCCTGGACCGAGCCAAGTCCGGCACGTACGTCGCCCCTCCCGTGCGTCGGGTCCACATCCCCAAGGCCGGCGCGGTCCCCGAGACCCGTGCCCTCGGGATTCCGACCTGCGAAGACAAAGTGCTTCAGAGGGCGGTCGCCGTGGTCCTGGAGACGATCTACGAGCAGGACTTCCTGGACTGCTCGGGTGCGATCGCGCCAGAGCCAAGGATTTCGGCGGAATTTGAGCATTCCGGTCCTGGAACGTGCCCTGAGTTCCTCAGCCGAGGGCTGGGAACTTGGAGCCGGAGGCGTTTTTCCGCGGTCGGGCGCTGTCTCACCGAACCGCCTCCTCTCAGGAAGGGCCGCCTCCAGGGCCAAGGGGACGGAGCGTGCCTCCGGAGGAGAACGCTCGTGGGCGGCCGCCTGGATCTTCCTGACTCTTCCTCCTCGGTCCCCCTGATCCTTCGGTGGGTGGCTCTGATCCTCCCGCGGCCGCAGGCGCTGCGACAGCGCCGGGGCCTTGTGGGAGGGCGACGGGTCTGGGACGGCGGGGAGCGGCCGCCTGGGATGGGGCCGCAGCTCCATCATACAGATTTACACTCCAGCATCGTTTGAGAATCGAACTCAGCGGGGTTCGAGCAGAGAAAAAGGCCAGAAATCCCGCAGAATCTTTGGCACTGGCGCGATTGCACCCGACTGCTCGTACGGCTTCCGGCCCGGGCGATCGGCGCACCAAGCCCTGGAGGTCCTGTGGCAACGGACGAGGAAGACGGGGGGCGGTTGGATCGTCGAGGTCGACATGCGAAAATTTTTCGATACGATCGACCATGGTCATCTTCGTGCCTTCCTCAAGCGACGGGTGCCTGACGGTGTGCTGCTTCGATTGATCGGCAAATGGCTCAATGCAGGTGTCCTCGAGGACGGGTGGGTCACGCACTCGGAGAAGGGGTCGCCGCAGGGCGGGGTGATCAGCCCGGTGCTCTCGAACGCCGTCCTGCACTCCGTGCTGGATGACGGGTTCGAGCGGGAGGTGCCACCGCGCCTGAAGGGGCAATCGTTCCTGATCCGCTACGCGGATGATCTCGTCATGGGGTTCTCCTGGGAAGACGACACCCGGAGGGTGAGGGACGGGCTGCCCAAGCGGTTTGAGAAGGATGGCCTGACGCTCCATCCCGAGAAGACGCGGTGGCTGCCGTGCGAGCGGCCGCCCGACCGTCCGGAGCGACTGGGGCCTCAGGAGAGGACCCCCGCGGGGACCTTCGACCTGCTGGGTTTCACTCATTACTGGGGCCGCTCTCGCCACGCTTACTGGGTGGTGAAGCGGAAGACCTCCAAGAGCCGGCTCAGCCGAGGACTGAAGGCCCTGGCACGGGCTCCCCAAGGACCGCCATCGCGCATTCGGCCGATCAGCACCGGACGCTGAGTCAGAAGCGTCGGGGCCACTTCGCGGATTCCGGGATCACGGGCAACGCGGATGCGTGGAAGCGGTTCCGGCGTGGGGCCCTCGGGCTCTGGAGGAAATGGCTGAGCCGCCGCAATCGCGACGGCCCCATCGCCTGGGACCGGATGTATCGTCTGCTGGCGCACTCCCCGCTCCCGCCGGCGATCGTCGTCCACTCGGTGTACCGTCAGGCAGCGACGCCTTGAAACGACGAGCCGTAGCGTGAATTTGTAAGGTACGGATCTGCGGGGGGTGCGACACAGAAGCTACGGATCGACCTGCTATGACTGGTCTCTCGGGACATAACCCGGTGTGCGACCACCGGTACCTACCAGGACGTGATCTCACGGCGTATCTTCCAATGCGGACAGTTGTTTCCGCAATTCCTCCGGGGTCAGCTTGAGGAACTCCCAGAAGCTCAGTTCGGGCAGTTTCAGGCCCAGCAGACCATACGGTGTCTGATCCTTGCGGCGGCCGCTGCGGAACCGACGCAGGTTCCAGTACAGGCGCTTCAGGTCGAGCAATCCCTGCGTCATCTTGCGGTGCCGCGCCTGCTGCATCCGCGCCACGCTGTTGACGCACTCCACCAGGCTGCTCGCACGCCACACCCCGCGAAACACCGCGCGAACCTGTCTCAATTGATCACGCCAATCCGGACGCGCTTTCGCCAACTGGACCGTGCGGGCCAACGCCCAGGCTCGGGTCGCGGCCGATGCGGGCGCGGTGGCCGACAACCGCCAGGGCTGGCGCCGCAGTCCTTCCAGGTCGAGCAACGCCGACAAGTGGTCGGGGGCCAACTCCAGGTCGGCCAACCGCTGTGGCACTTGATCCAGGAACGTGAAACTCTCCCGGCGCTGCAACAACCGCCGTGTCTTGGCCCAGGCCGAGCCGCTCAGATGGGGCAGCGTCGCCGCCACGACCGCCTCGGCCTGACGCCGATCGTTGAGGCGGCCTTCGGGTGTGAAGAACTCGAACGCCGACCGGGCGCGCCGCCAGGCCGTCTCGGCGGCCGTGGCCTGATCCCAGAGCCGCTCGGCCTGACGCCACAGCCGGTTCGTCGGCGCGACGCGGCCCGTGCGCGATCGTCCCTGACGACCCGCTGGGCCAGTTCCTTCTGCGCCGCGTCGGCGCAATCGAGGCGCGGCCGGCCTCGCCCCAGGTCTTCCGCAACGCTCGCCCTCCTTCGCGAAGCGTGTGGAAGATGTCCAGCGTGTCGTCGAGGTCGGGCAACTCTTCGGCGCGACGGCGGGCGCGCTCCAGTTTCAGCCCTTTGCCCAGACCGGTGCCGTCATCACGGACCACCGACTTCAGCGCCGGGAACCGGGCGAATTCCTGGGCCCAGGTGACGCCGTCGCGGGCTTTGACCATCCGTCCCGTGAGCCAACACAGGCTCTCGGGTTCGACGAGCATCAGGACCGGTTTGCGGCCAAAAAAATCTCGTCGGCGGTGCCTTGTTCGACCTTGGGCCGTGCGGCCTCGTCGAGCACTCCGAGCAATGCGCGGCGCGCTGACCGGCGTCCAGGGTCGCTCGTCCCAGGGTGGGCACGCTCGGAATTGTTCTCGATCCCGCCACCACGCGCAACAGCCGCCGGGCCACGCTCAGGCTGACCCCCTCAGCCTGGGCGACGGTGGCGAACTCGTCCTGGGTGTCGGGGGTGATCTCCACGGCGTGCTTGAGCCGCTCGTGAAGGGCTTGATTCTCCGCCTGCTGCTCGGCCAGTTGCCGCTTGAGTTCGTCGATGCGGGCCTGAGTGGCGGTGCCGTCCAGGGCGTTCACGACCTCATCGGCCTCGCGGTAGAGGGATTGCCGCGATTGGTCGCGGTCCTGAGCATCTGGGAAACATCGCCGTATTTACCGAGAAAACGGCGAAGGCACTGGCGATACGTTGCGGGATCGTGGGCATGGGAACTCGCTATGTGGGGGCCAATCGAGGGAAGACGCCGCGATGCACACTTTCGATGGAAATTGTCCACTGAGTACCCCCGGCGAAAGGCGATTTTGAGAAAGTCCCG
>CAWDND010000073.1:0-13268 GCA_963803395.1 uncultured Planctomycetaceae bacterium | reverse complement strand
AACGCCGCTAAGGGCCTGTAAAATAATAATCGTTACAAAGGACGCACCCCGTGTTATGCTGACAGTATGAGCAAAGAGGAAGAACTTGAGCAGAAATACGCTTCTCTGTTCCCCCACCTGAATGAGCGACAGCAACACCTTGTCGCTGCCGTCGATGCCGAACAGTTGGGGCGAGGAGGTATTGCACTCGTCTCCCGTGTGACGGGATTCTCTCGCCCGACCGTCTATCGTGCCATTCAGGATCTTCATCAACCACCCCTCCCCGTCGAGCGAGTACGGCACTCCGGAGCCGGACGGAAGAGGTTGGTCCAGCACGACCCTCAATTGATCCCAGCGTTGGAGGCGTTGATTGATCCTGAGACCCGGGGCGATCCCATGTCGCCGTTACGTTGGACCTGTAAGAGTACCCGCCAGTTAGCCCACCTCCTGACAGCAATGGGACACTCGGTCAGCCATATGCAGGTCGCCCAATTGTTATATGCTTTACACTACAGTTTGCAGGGGAATGCCAAGACTAAAGAAGGGAAACAACACCCCGATCGGGATCCTCAGTTTCGCTACATCCAACGCCAGAGCGAGTCATTCTTGGGCCGAGGTTGGCCCGTCATCTCGGTCGATACCAAGAAGAAAGAACTGGTCGGAAACCACGCAAATTCCGGGCAAGAATGGCAACTGGAAGGACAACCTGTGCCGGTCGATGTCCATGATTTCCCCGATCCGGAGATTCCCAAGGCCGTGCCTCGTGGGGTCTACGATCAACAGCACAACTTGGGGTGGGTGACCGTGGGTTGTTCGCATGACACAGCCCGTTTTGCCGTGGAGAGCATCCGCCGTTGGTGGCGAGAGATGGGGGGACCACTCTATCCCCAGGCGAAGGGGGTCTTGATTTGTGCCGACAGCGGGGGCAGCAATGGCTATCGCCTTCGGCTCTGGAAAGTGGAGTTGCAACGGTGGGCCAATGAGACGGGACTGGATATAACCGTTTGTCATTATCCACCGGGGACCAGCAAGTGGAACAAGATCGAGCATCGGTTGTTCTCACACATCACCATGAATTGGCGGGGTCGGCCCCTGGTCAGTTACGAGATCATTGTCAACCTGATCGGAGCGACCACAACGGAGAAGGGTTTGCGTGTACGGGCGGCCCTTGACACGGAGAGTTATCCCACCAAGGTGAAGGTCAAAGATGAGGACCTGGCAAGCGTGGACCTGCACCCTCATCACTTTCACGGGGAGTGGAACTATACGATCAAGCATCAGACAGCTACAGTGTAACGCTTATTATTTTACGGGCCCTATTTCGATCGTGTGGACCTTGTAATCGCCGGCGAACCAGTCCCGATAATACTCTACCAGCCGATTTCGCTGGTCCGATGTGCTGGACCTTGCAAAGGCACAGGAAGACATGAGCAGTTCTAAAATCATTGATGTAGCCATCGTCTCGTCACCTTGTTCTTGGGTGTGTGGGTTGGATCGTGGCCCATACCCTTGGACAAGGGTCTGGGTCCGACAGGTTGACTACCTGAACTACTGACCAGGTAGACCTGGTCAATTGAGGAAGGTTTTGTCTTGGCTGTTGTGCGCTACAGCCATCCCCGAATTGGGCTATCCTCATCCGGGTAAGGGCCCGTAAAATAATAAGCGTTACACTGTAGCTGTCTGATGCTTGATCGTATAGTTCCACTCCCCGTGAAAGTGATGAGGGTGCAGGTCCACGCTTGCCAGGTCCTCATCTTTGACCTTCACCTTGGTGGGATAACTCTCCGTGTCAAGGGCCGCCCGTACACGCAAACCCTTCTCCGTTGTGGTCGCTCCGATCAGGTTGACAATGATCTCGTAACTGACCAGGGGCCGACCCCGCCAATTCATGGTGATGTGTGAGAACAACCGATGCTCGATCTTGTTCCACTTGCTGGTCCCCGGTGGATAATGACAAACGGTTATATCCAGTCCCGTCTCATTGGCCCACCGTTGCAACTCCACTTTCCAGAGCCGAAGGCGATAGCCATTGCTGCCCCCGCTGTCGGCACAAATCAAGACCCCCTTCGCCTGGGGATAGAGTGGTCCCCCCATCTCTCGCCACCAACGGCGGATGCTCTCCACGGCAAAACGGGCTGTGTCATGCGAACAACCCACGGTCACCCACCCCAAGTTGTGCTGTTGATCGTAGACCCCACGAGGCACGGCCTTGGGAATCTCCGGATCGGGGAAATCATGGACATCGACCGGCACAGGTTGTCCTTCCAGTTGCCATTCTTGCCCGGAATTTGCGTGGTTTCCGACCAGTTCTTTCTTCTTGGTATCGACCGAGATGACGGGCCAACCTCGGCCCAAGAATGACTCGCTCTGGCGTTGGATGTAGCGAAACTGAGGATCCCGATCGGGGTGTTGTTTCCCTTCTTTAGTCTTGGCATTCCCCTGCAAACTGTAGTGTAAAGCATATAACAATTGGGCGACCTGCATATGGCTGACCGAGTGTCCCCTTGCTGTCAGGAGGTGGGCTAACTGGCGGGTACTCTTACAGGTCCAACGTAACGGCGACATGGGATCGCCCCGGGTCTCAGGATCAATCAACGCCTCCAACGCTGGGATCAATTGAGGGTCGTGCTGGACCAACCTCTTCCGTCCGGCTCCGGAGTGCCGTACTCGCTCGACGGGGAGGGGTGGTTGATGAAGATCCTGAATGGCACGATAGACGGTCGGGCGAGAGAATCCCGTCACACGGGAGACGAGTGCAATACCTCCTCGCCCCAACTGTTCGGCATCGACGGCAGCGACAAGGTGTTGCTGTCGCTCATTCAGGTGGGGGAACAGAGAAGCGTATTTCTGCTCAAGTTCTTCCTCTTTGCTCATACTGTCAGCATAACACGGGGTGCGTCCTTTGTAACGATTATTATTTTACAGGCCCTAACGTCACCACCGAGAACAGGCCCAACAGCACCGGCGTCGTCCGCGCGATCGCCAGGTCCGACCATTGCCGCTGCGTCTCCAGCCCCAGGTGCGCACGGGCTTCCTCAAAGCTCACCTCCATGCTCCAGCGTTGGACGACGTACTTCAGGATCGCCTCCGGCGCGACCCCTTCGTCGGTACAGAGGTACGCCGCATCCGGTTGCCCATCCTCGGGGTCGCGGGCCAACACGTACCGGATCGCCACCGGGTCCTGACCCCGCCGATGCCACAGGCCGGTCCGGGAGAAGACCTGCATCGGCTTGCGGCGGCCGCCGTACCACTCCACCTCGACCTCCTCCCAGGGCGTGTCGCTCCGGCGGGCCCACTCCGTCAGACGGCGCTGGCGCGGGCCCTTCTTCGGCTTGGGGCCACGCTTGCCCGGTGCTTGGGGCCCCGGCCGGTGGTACAACGCCGCGTCGAGCCGCAACCGGCAGATCATCGTCACCTGATAACGCTGGCAGGCGCGGGCCAAGTCCACCGCCGCGAAGCCGCCGTCGAGGACCAGGATCAGCTCCCGCCCGGGGAGCCAGCGACGGACCTGCAGGACCATCTGCCGGGCCAGATCGATGGAGGTCTTGTGCGAGGCGCGACGGCCGGCACCCTCGGGCCAACACAGGGTGGTCAGGAAGGGCAGTGCCCAAACCCGCTGGCTCCAGGGGACCGGGACCAAGATCATCAGGGCCACCCACTTCAACCCGAAGCACTTGACGACGTGCTTCCGTGAGGACCGCACGGGATCGCGGTAGCAACCCTTGGCCTTGATCCGGCGGCCGGAGCGGCGCTCGATGGTGTCGTCGGCCGCCAAGACGATCGGCCAGTCGCGAGGGATGACGGCGACGATCAGGCCGAGGAGGACCTGCCCGGCGGCCAAGCACGACCACGCATCGCGGTTGAGGACGCGGTGGTAGTTAGTGAAGTGCCGCTCCCGGCTCAGGCCCATGATCCGCAGGGCCGAACAGACGGTGCGGTTGCCGGCGGCCAGGATCGCCCCGACGGCCAGGACTTGGGCCTTGGCCCAGGCGCGGTCGGAGAACAATGGTACGAAGGCGGCCAACAGGGCTATGATTTCCGGTGGCAGATCCACGGGGGTCGTCTCCAGGGTCGGTGGCTCGTCAACCACCCTCGATCCTGGTCAATGACCCCCTGGATCTGCTAGCCGACTTGGCCAAAGTCGAGTGTAAGAGTACCCGCCAGTTAGCCCACCTCCTGACAGCAAGGGGACACTCGGTCAGCCATATGCAGGTCGCCCAATTGTTATATGCTTTACACTACAGTTTGCAGGGGAATGCCAAGACTAAAGAAGGGAAACAACACCCCGATCGGGATCCTCAGTTTCGCTACATCCAACGCCAGAGCGAGTCATTCTTGGGCCGAGGTTGGCCCGTCATCTCGGTCGATACCAAGAAGAAAGAACTGGTCGGAAACCACGCAAATTCCGGGCAAGAATGGCAACTGGAAGGACAACCTGTGCCGGTCGATGTCCATGATTTCCCCGATCCGGAGATTCCCAAGGCCGTGCCTCGTGGGGTCTACGATCAACAGCACAACTTGGGGTGGGTGACCGTGGGTTGTTCGCATGACACAGCCCGTTTTGCCGTGGAGAGCATCCGCCGTTGGTGGCGAGAGATGGGGGGACCACTCTATCCCCAGGCGAAGGGGGTCTTGATTTGTGCCGACAGCGGGGGCAGCAATGGCTATCGCCTTCGGCTCTGGAAAGTGGAGTTGCAACGGTGGGCCAATGAGACGGGACTGGATATAACCGTTTGTCATTATCCACCGGGGACCAGCAAGTGGAACAAGATCGAGCATCGGTTGTTCTCACACATCACCATGAATTGGCGGGGTCGGCCCCTGGTCAGTTACGAGATCATTGTCAACCTGATCGGAGCGACCACAACGGAGAAGGGTTTGCGTGTACGGGCGGCCCTTGACACGGAGAGTTATCCCACCAAGGTGAAGGTCAAAGATGAGGACCTGGCAAGCGTGGACCTGCACCCTCATCACTTTCACGGGGAGTGGAACTATACGATCAAGCATCAGACAGCTACAGTGTAACGCTTATTATTTTACGGGCCCCAACAAGGGCTTGGACGAGTTGTGTACCGTGCACTATCACGGTGATCCCGGTCGGTTGCGACCCGCACAAGTCGAGCAACTGCGCCAGGAGATCGCCAAAGGGACTTTTCACAACGCCGTGCAGGTGCGGGCCTGGATCGAGGAGCAGTTCGGTGTCACCTACTCTCCTTCCGGGGTGAAGGATCTGTTGCACCGGATCGGTGCCAGCTACCACAAAGTCTCCGGCTTTTTTCTGGAAGGCGGATCGGGCGAAGCAGCGTCAATTCGTGCGCCAGTATCGGCGGCATCGGCGTGAGGCCGGGCCGACGACCCGCCGCTACTTCGTGGACGCGTGCCCTCCGGTCTGGGGCCTGGAGTTGCTCTACTGCTGCTGGCTGCTGGTCGGGCAGCGGCACTACGTGGGTGTCGGAAGCGGTCGGAAGCGATTGAACATCCTGGGGGCCTACAGCCCCGACGACCACGACTACGTCGACCTCCGCCTGACGAAGGAGAACATCACCGGCGAGCAGTTCGTGAAGCTCCTGGAGAAGTTGCTGGCGAAGCACCCCGAGACGGAGAAATTCATCCTCTACCTGGACAATGCCAAGTACTAGACCTTAACCAAGCGTGATATATAGAGCTTCGGCGCCAAAATCTCAGAAAAAGCTCGAAAACCCCCGGAGTTTTTCGAATAATTGAGGCAGGAACACTTCCTCAATGTTCCAAACTACGGAGACTTTCGAGTGACTGCTACTCTCCCCGAGAAGACCCGAAAACACAACGGCAAGAAGACCCGAAAACACATCGGCAAGAAGACCCGGGAACGCAACCGTAGGATTCTTCGCGAACGCCGGCGCAGGATCCTCATACGCATCGAGAATCGTCCTGGACCCGAACGCGACCAGCCCATGATGACCGCCACCAACATCCACTATGAACTGGCCGAGCGCGTCCAGGGCCTCGCCGCCGGCGGTATCGGCGCCATGCTCCTGTTCGGTGCAAGATCGGCTTGATCCGCGACCTCGACCACAACCTCCACCTCCTCAAACGCCATTTGCCCTACCATGAATCCGATCACGTCCTGAACATCGCCTTCAACATCCTCGCGGGCGGACAACGCCTCGAGCACATCGAGCGGCGCCGCAACGATGAGGTCTACCTCGACGCCCTGGGCGCCGAGCGGATCCCCGATCCCACGACCGAAGGCGACTTCTGCCGTCGGTTCACCGCGACCGATGTCCAGACCCTCATCGACACCCTCAACGGTGTCCGCCGCCGCGTCTGGGCGCAACAACCCCCGGAGTTCTTCGACCAGGCGATCCTCGACGCCGACGGCACCCTCGTCGCCACCGCTGCCGAGTGCAAGCAGGGGGTCGATCTGTCCTACAACGGCATCTGGGGCTATCACCCCCTGATCCTCTCGCTGGCCAACACCGGCGAACCACTCTATCTGGTCAACCGCAGCGGCAACCGCCCCTCGCACGAGCACGCCGACATCTACTTCGATAAGGCAATCCACTTGTGTCGTGAGGCCGGCTTTCGCCGGATCATCCTGCGGGGGGACACCGCCTTCACTCAGACCAAACATCTCGACCGCTGGGACCAGGCCGGCGATGTCCGGTTCTACTTCGGCATCGACGCGATGCCCAACCTCAAGGCGTTGGCCGAGCAGTTTCCGGCCGACGCCTACAGCTTCCTGGAACGACCGCCACGGTATGAGATCAAAACCGTCCCCCGCCAGACACCCGAGCCCGTCAAGAGGCAGATCGTCCGACAGCGCCAGTTCGAGACGATCCATCTGCTCGAGGAGATGATCGCCGAGTTCGACTACTGCCCGGTCGCCTGCAAGACGAGCACTCGGGTGATTGTGCTCCGCAAGCGTCTCGGGATCGACAAGGGAGACGTGCGGTTGCGCGAGGAGTATCGCTATTTTTTTTATATCACTAACGATCGCACGTCCGCGGCCGCAGCGGTCGTCTTTCAGGCCAATGACCGGTGTGACCAGGAGAACCTGATCGCGCAACTGAAGAGCGGGGTGCGGGCGCTGACGACGCCGGTGGACACCCTGATCAGCAACGGGGCGTACATGGTGATGGCGTCGGTGGCCTGGAGCCTGAAGGCGTGGAGCGCCTTGCTGGTGCCGGTGACACCGCGGCACGCGGCGCAACACCGCGCCGAGCAGCGCGCGTGGTTGCGGATGGAGTTCGCGACCTTCCGCGCGGCGGTGATCGAGATGCCGTGCCAGCTGATTCGGAGCGGTAGTCGGCTGATCTATCGGCTGATGTCGTGGACCCCGTGGCCAGGGGTATTCCTGCGTCTGGTGGAGCGGTTGCACGGTTGCTGGTTGTGTTGAGGGAGGAACACCTGAAGTCGGGGTCCGGATGCCCCGATCCGTGCTGGCCATCGAACCGAGAGAGGCGGTGAGGCGATGAAGCAAACGAGTCGGGACTGGGGACCGGGCGTGGCCGTCCCGGCACGATGAATGTACGTAATTACATCTGCGATTGTTGTTTAACATTGGCGTAATATATTACGCTTGTTTTGGGACTAGAGCAAGGCGGTGGTCAAGGAGTGGCTGGCCCGCCATCGGCAGTTCCGCCTGGTGTTCCTGCCGGCGTACTCGCCCAACCTCAACCTGATCGAGCGGCTGGGGAAGTTCCTGCGCAAGAAGGCCCTGCACCGCTGGCACAAGACGTTCGAGGCGATGCAGGAGGCGGTGGCCGAGGTGTTGGATCACCTGGAGCGCTACCGCTCGGAGTTGGACCGCCTGATGAGCGAAGAGTTTCACATCCTCAAGGATGAAGAGTTGCCCCTGGACCCGGCCGCTTGAGACGCGGGCTCTCCGTCACACACGGACTATAGAGGACGCAATCCACTCAGGAACGACCGGAGATCGTCCGTCCTCTCCTTGAGAGGCCAACCTACGACGAGAGGAGAGGACATCATCCAAGATACACACCGAGTGTTGTTCCCTCTACCAGGAAGCACTCGTTCGGCGATGGTATAATTGCCCTCGTCCAACTCCGATCGGATCGCCAATCCGGTCTGCGTCGTCGTATGCCCGATCAGATTCACCACCACCTCCCGACTCCCAAGGGGGCGACCCCGCCAGTTCTCGGTGATGTAGCAGAACATCCGATGCTCGATCTTGTTCCACTTGCTCGTGCCGGGAGGGAAGTGGCACACCGAGATCCGCAGGCCGGTCTCATCGGCGAACTCCTGCAATTGCACCTTCCACAGCCGGCAGCGCCTCCCGTTGGAGCCGCCCCCATCGGCCGTGATCAACAGCCGCTTCGCCCGTGGATAGATCCGGCGGCCCATGTTCCGCCACCAGCGCCGCAACGTCTCCACGGCGAACTGGGCAGTGTCGTGATCGACTCCCACGCTGACCCAGCCGGTGTCGGTCGTCTGGTCGTAGATGCCATAGGGGATCGCCTTCCCCAGGTCCCGCTTGGCGAAGTCGTAGACCTCCACCTCCTCGGGCTGCCCCTGGGGTTGCCATTCCCGGCCGCCGTTGCGGAACTGGCCCACCAGTTCCTTCTTCTTGGCATCGACCGACACCACGGGCTGCCCCTGCCTCTGGAACGCCTGGACTCGCCGGTTGATGTACTGGAATTGGGCATCTCGATCCGGGTGACCTTTGCCCTCGATCGTCTTGCGATTGGATTGGAGGCTGTAGTCCAAGTCGTGGAGGAGACGGTTGACCGAGCGCTCGCTGACGGCATGCCCTCGAGCCTGGAGTTCGGTCGCCAACTTGGCCGCGCTCTTGCACGTCCAGCGCAGCGGCGACATCGGATCGCCACGGGTCACGGGATCGACCAAGGTCTCCAAGTCACGCAGGAGGTTGGGATCATGATCGACCAGGGGCTTTCGTCCACCACCCGGTCGGCGTAACCGCTGAGGGGCCACCTTCCGATCAGCGGGAGTGATCGGGAGGTCGAGTTCGCTCAAACCGGTTTTGATGGTGATCCGAGAGAGTCGGGTGGCCTCGGCGACGTGAGTGATTCCACCCCAGCCGATGGCTCGGGCTTCGGCGGCAGCCCAGAGGCGGCGCGCCCGCTCATCGAGCACGGGCTCCAGGCTGGTGTACTTCGTTTTGATGGTCTGGACTGTGACGTTCCGCATGCAGACCATTCTACCGATCGAGGGCGAAAATTGGATAAGTTATTCTGGCGAGACTCCTAACGTGACGCTCACCGTTGATCTCGCAGTTGACCATCCAGGACGGGCGGAGCACCTCGGGCGGCGGCTTGGTCGCCGGGGGCGGCGGGTTGCTCAACGCCGGCGGGCACGTTGGATTCGTCGAGTGGTGCCTTGACCGACATTCAACACGCGGTGGTGTCCCAGTTGGATTGAAAAATGGACAGTAAGTCCCGCTGATATAGGAAGTTATGAGTCGAGGCGGCCTCGGGAGGCCAGGCCTCTGTCTCGAAAGGACTTACGACGCGTAATTCAATCCAACTGGGACACCACCCAACACGCCAGAAAATTACTTCGTCACGAATGCACCTCTAACGCGTATGGGGAAATAAGTAACCGTGCTCAGAGGACGTGGTATTAGGAAGGCCCCCCGAGGGGGCTGTTCACATGGGGAGGCCCCCGTTGGGGGCGGGCCGATCAGCCGACCCAGGCTCACGGCCGGGCGGCCGAACCGAGCCGGTCCCGCAGGCTCCTCCCCGGCGTGCGTCCCAGCGGCCTGACCGGTGGATCAACCCGGCGTTACCACAGAGCTGGGGGGGGGGCATCGGATCGCGTCTCCGACCGAGGGGCAAAGCCCGGAGGCACGCCGGATCGCTCGAAGCTCTTCGGGGCACACGGCCAGAGGCCGTGGCGTCATAACGTAGTGAGGATAATTGGGAAATGAACCAAGACACGTCGTCACGGCAATCCGCCCCGTCCTTAGGACAATACACAATCATGTTTGCAAATCATTCCAGAAGTAGTGGCCGGCAGGGCGCCTTGTCAGGCCAGGCTCGCGACCGCAAGCGCCGCCCATCCCTGGAAACGCTCGAAGGGCGGCAACTGATGTCGCTCGGCGCCGAGTTCATCTCGCCGATCAACACGACGACCCGCAACTTCCAGTACGAGTCCGACAACGCCACCTCGGCGGACGGCTCTTCGGTGGTCGTCTGGACCGACCAATTCAGCTCCACCGACCTGGACATCCGGGCCCAGCGGTACAATTCCTTCGGCGGCAAGCTCGGCCCGGAGATCATCGTCGCCTACACCGGCCTCAGCGAATACGCCCCTCGGTGGCCATCGACGACCAGGGGCAATTCGTGGTGTCCTACACCCAGGCCGTGGGAGGCGACACCAACATCCTGGCCCAGCGGTTCGACTCCAACGGCAACGCCTTGGGCGCCCCCATCCAGGTCGGGGCGGGCACGTTCGCCGAAAGCGACTCCGACGTGGCCATGGATCGTTATGGTAACTTCGTCGTCTCCTACACCCGCAACACGAACAACAACAACCCGGACATCTTCGCCAAGCAGTACAACAGCAACGGCCAACTGCTCAACGTGGTCAACGTGGCCACCTCGTCTGTGGCCGAGTACCATTCCAGCGTCGCGATGACCCCGGACGGCCGGTTCGACGTGGCGTGGGAGCAGTACTACGGCTACGCCGACAACGATATCTATCTGAAACGCTACAACGCTTCCGGCGGCCTGCTCGGGACCAACGTGATCTCCTACAGCACCGGTTACGACACGACACCGAGCGTCTCGATGGACAACGCCGGCGACGCGGTGGTGGCCTGGTCGCGGAACCATGACATCAAGGCGATGCGGGTCGGCGCCTCCGGTTCGCAGGGATTCGAGATCAACATCACCAGCACCTCGAACCTGGAGGACGATCCGTCGGTGGCGCTGAAGCGGGGAGGTGGCGGCTTCGTGGTGGCCTACCAGAGCAGCAACACCACCTCGGTCCATGTCGACGTGGCCGAGGTGTCGGCGTTCGACACGGTCACGACTTACGACGCGGGCGAGCGGAATGTCCCGGCGGTGAGCATCGACGCCTTCGGCGACTACCTGCTGACCTATACGACGCCCGACGTCGACATTCGCGGCCGGCGCGGTTTCCTGGTGTTCTGATGGGCTTCGGGTCGGGTGCGGGCTCAACCTCGCGGCCGGCGGCAGCGTGACCTTGAAGGATACGAGCGTCACCATCAACCAGGCCACGACCAGCGACCCGGACATCCTCGGCACGTTCTCGCAGTGACACCCTTCCAGGGGCATATAGTCTTCGCGTTCCAGTATTTCCTATAATGACCCTGGTGGAGCTGAGGTCAAGGGGTAGCCGTTCACCGGTGTAATAGGAAGTGCTGTACTGAGGCTTGTGCTTATAGCGTCTCAGGAAAGTAATGTCAGTCCTCGCAGTGCACGGTCTCGGCCTCGCTGGGCGGAGACAGCCAAGAGATGCTGACCCACCCTGACATGACTTTTCGGATCGTCAAGAGCATCGCAGCCTCGAGAGGAAGTTGGGACATCCCCGGTTGGTTTTCAATGCGCAGCATCGAACACCAGACGTGCGAGCAGTCAAACGACTGGGTCCCCGCCTTTGAGGAGACGTACAGCGACCGTTTCGGGTGACGGTCTTCGACCGACGCCAGCTCGCGAACGGAACAATCGGGGTGTCATTGCCGCACCTTCCCGGCCGAACCCGTTCAGCCTTGCAGTCAACGGAATGACTGTGATGAGCCGCCAAAGTAGCCGTTTTCGCGATTTCGCACAATGCTGTTCCTCCTGTTGAGAGGGGCGGGTATCCGCAACTACACTGGTGAACGGCTACGTCAAGGGGTGGGTTGTGGCCGCCTCCAGCGGCCGGGCGGTGAGCGATGAAGACCATCACGCTGAGTGCCAAGCAACGCCAGGAGATCTAGTGTCTCCGCTCACAAAACTTGCAATGAATTCCCAACTACCCGGAGCAGGCCATCGAGCTTCCTGAACCCCTGCCAGTGTACGGACAGCTTGGTTTTTTCGCTCTGGATGAAATCAACTAACAAGATTCGCTTCTATATGGCTGCGAATACCGAGTCCGAATTCATTGCAAGTTTTGTGAGCGGAGACACTAGGAACGGCGGCGACAGGCCCGCGACCGCCGCATCTTCCAACGGCTCTCCACCCTGCGGTGGATCGACGAGGGACGCACCCGGGACGAGGTGGCCGAGTTGCTGGGGGTCTCCAGCCGCCAGGTCGGGGACGGGCTCCGCATCTTCCGCAACAAGGGCTTGGACGAGTTGTGTACCGTGCACTATCACGGTGATCCCGGTCGGTTGCGACCCGCACAAGTCGAGCAACTGCGCCAGGAGATCGCCAAAGGGACTTTTCACAACGCCGTGCAGGTGCGGGCCTGGATCGAGGAGCAGTTCGGTGTCACCTACTCTCCTTCCGGGGTGAAGGATCTGTTGCACCGGATCGGTGCCAGCTACCACAAAGTCTCCGGCTTTTTTCTGGAAGGCGGACCGGGCGAAGCAGCGTCAATTCGTGCGCCAGTATCGGCGGCATCGGCGTGAGGCCGGGCCGACGACCCGCCGCTACTTCGTGGACGCGTGCCCTCCGGTCTGGGGCCTGGAGTTGCTCTACTGCTGCTGGCTGCTGGTCGGGCAGCGGCACTACGTGGGTGTCGGAAGCGGTCGGAAGCGATTGAACATCCTGGGGGCCTACAGCCCCGACGACCACGACTACGTCGACCTCCGCCTGACGAAGGAGAACATCACCGGCGAGCAGTTCGTGAAGCTCCTGGAGAAGTTGCTGGCGAAGCACCCCGAGACGGAGAAATTCATCCTCTACCTGGACAATGCCAAGTACTAGAGCAAGGCGGTGGTCAAGGAGTGGCTGGCCCGCCATCGGCAGTTCCGCCTGGTGTTCCTGCCGGCGTACTCGCCCAACCTCAACCTGATCGAGCGGCTGGGGAAGTTCCTGCGCAAGAAGGCCCTGCACCGCTGGCACAAGACGTTCGAGGCGATGCAGGAGGCGGTGGCCGAGGTGTTGGATCACCTGGAGCGCTACCGCTCGGAGTTGGACCGCCTGATGAGCGAAGAGTTTCACATCCTCAAGGATGAAGAGTTGCCCCTGGACCCGGCCGCTTGAGACGCGGGCTCTCCGTCACACACGGACTATAGAGGACGCAATCCACTCAGGAACGACCGGAGATCGTCCGTCCTCTCCTTGAGAGGCCAACCTACGACGAGAGGAGAGGACATCATCCAAGATGCACACCGAGTGTTGTTCCCTCTACCAGGAAGCACTCGTTCGGCGATGGTA
>CAWDND010000072.1:0-76395 GCA_963803395.1 uncultured Planctomycetaceae bacterium | reverse complement strand
ACGATATCTCTCAATCTGGTTTGGGCCCCGGGTGCGACGGTCCGGCCCCCCGCGATCGGTGTCCGCTCCCCCCGGCCGGTGGACTTCCGTGAACGTCACCGTTATGAGTTGTGGTACTCCAGGAAAATCAATGATGGCATCGGTCACGACCCGCCGGGAATCGAATCTCAGAAAGCAGGCTCTTGAGACGTTCCTATCCTCATATCGACTTGGGAGCCGTCGAGATGGTGCTTGACTATGGCGGAGATCGGGCTGAGTTCATCCCGGAATCGCTTGGCAAGGAAAGGTACATATTTGAGATCTCAGATGCCTTGCCGGTGGAAGGTGTGACGCGGATCGCCTCCGAAGCCGTGCTCCTGCGGCACACCGCTTCGACTTCATCATGGTCTGCCACGTGCTCGAACATTGCTCCGACCCGTGCGCGACTCTTGCGCACCTTCAAGGAGTTGGGACACGGAACTGAGTCCCTTTATTACATCGAAGTTCCATACGAGCGATTCGATCTGACCTACACCGGGCGTGGAAAGTTTTACGAGTGGTATCTCAACCTCGACTTTGGCCAAGATGACTGGCAAGACCTGGAGGTCGCCTCATATGATCGATGGCTCGTTGCAAGAGTCATCGCACCAGGGAGGCGACCCCCATGCCATTGCCACCGGAGATGGTAGTCCTCTTGGCAGCCTTCGCTCCACTGTTTTCCGACCGCGTCTGGGCCCACGCACAGATCTTGGCCATCGGGGCCATCCTCGCCACCGGCAAACGCACGGTCACCTCCGCCTTGCGCATCATGGGATTGAGCCACGAGGCTCACTTCACCAACTACCATCGCGTCCTCAATCGCGCCGCCTGGTGCCCCCGCGCGCCAGTCGCCTCCTGCTCGGCCTGATTGTCCTGACCCTCGTCCCGGCGGATTGGCCCATCGTCCTGGTGGCCGACGACACCATCGAGCGGCACCACGGCCGCAAGATCAAGGCCAAGGGCTGCTACCGCGATGCCGTCCGGTCCTCGCGGAAGGTGGTGGTCAAGTGCTTCGGACTGAAGTGGGTCGCGATGATGGTCCTCGTCCAACTCCCCTGGAACAAGCGGGTCCAGGCGATGCCATTCCTGACCGTCTTGGGTTGGCCCGAATCGGCGCCGCGGCGGCGGGCACACAAGACGTCGATCGATTGCGTGAAGCAGATGGTCCTCCTGGTACGCCGCTGGTTCCCCCAGCGGCGTGTCGTGCTGGTGCTCGATGGCGGGTTCGCGGCCGTGAAGCTGGCGGTCGCCTGTCGCCGCCATGGGGTGACAATGATCTGTCGCCTGCGACTCGATGCGGGGTTGTATGATCCCCCCGCCGTGCAACCCGCCGGCAAGCGTGGCCCCAAGCCCAAGAAAGGACCGCGCCAGGTCAAGCTCCAGGAGTGGGCCCGGCGGGAAGACACCCCCTGGGAGGATCGGGAAGTCGAGTGGTATGGGGGCGAGCGGAAGACGATGCGGCTGTTCTCGCGGACGGGGCTGTGGTACACGGCCGGTCAGGATCCGGTGGCGATCCGTTACGTGCTGGCACGTGACCCCGAGGGCGCGCTGGAGGATGCGGGCTATCTCTGCACGGAGGAGGAGATGCTCCCCGCAGAGATCATGCGCTACATGGTCTGGCGCTGGGGTGTCGAGGTCACGTTCGAGGAGATGCGCGCGCACCTGGGGATGGAGACGCAACGACAATGGTCCGACCTGGCGATTGAGCGGACGACGCCGGTGTTGCTGGGTTTGTATTCGCTGGTGGTGCTGGCGGCGGTGCGGTGTCACAAGGCGGGTCGGTTGTCGGCGGAGGAGACGGCGTGGTACGCCAAGGAGGAGCCAACGTTCTCCGACTGCTTGCGCCTGATCCGCAGCCGGATCTGGCAGGCACGAATTAGCACAGGGTCCCACGAAAGTAGCGACCTGATCCAATTCCCCAGAGAGCTTCTCGATGCCTTGATTCACGGCTTGGCTCGCCTAGCAAAGTCGAGCTAACATGCTTGCGCTGTTTTTCAGCCCGCTCTTATGGCTGTTGACTTCTACTCGACGGTTCTGCGTGTGCGATGGAATTTGGTTCCTCCCTTCGGCATCATCAAATGCCACGAGCACCTGAATTATTTCAACGAGAGGTCACTTGAGGTGCTCTTGCGGGCTAACGGTTTTGATGCCGTAGCCTGCACAACTGCCGACATTCATCCACATTCATCATTGAACATCAAGGTCTTAACGGCGCTTGCACGATCACGCAGCAACTGACGACCTATGGCACAGCGGCGGGTGGCCGGGGCAGCATGCCCCAGGTCCCGGGTCCGTCGCGTGGCCCCGATCCTGGGGCGTCGAAGTCACTTACCGCGGGGCGGTGTTACCAAAGAATATGCCCTTATTGTCATCTGCTGGGAGGGTCAAAACCCTCGCCTTTAGGCGACGGCTTTAGCATGGCGCGGCGGTATACTAGGCCTGAAACAAGCGTGATGAGAGGCTGCTTGGAACCTCACCCCATGTTCAAAGGCCTTTGTCGAAGGCATTTGCGAGGGGGTTGTCGTTTTCGAGTGAGGCCTCTCGAATTCCCCTCGTCCCGGTTTATGCCTTGTTTCATAGGACGCAGGTCACTGTCATCCCTATGTCAATCCTCGGATCACGCTTGTTTCAGGACTTAGGCCGCATGGTGGAGCATCGCAATGGGGTGCACAGCGTCTTCGAGATCCATTCGCATCTGGTGTGGGTGACGAAGTACCGCAAGCCGGTGCTGGGCGGAGCGGTCGGGTGTCCGGGTGCGGGACCTGATCCGCGAGATCTGCGGTGGCCTCCGACGTGCTGATCATCAAGGGTCACGTGAGCAAGGACCACGTGCATCTGCTGGTGTCGATCCCGCCGCAGGTGACGATCAGCCGCCTGGTGCAGCGGCTGAAGGGGAAGACGGCGTACAAGCTGCTGCAGGAGTATGCGCATCTGCGCCAGGAGTTCTGGGGCCGTCACGCGGGGCGGGGTACTTCTGCTGCAGCAGCGGGAACGTGACGGACGAGGTGGTGGCGGCGTACATCGAGCACCAGGGCGGGGTCATGGCGGGCGACTTCCGGGTGGAGGGGAGCCGGGAGTAGCTTCAGCCGGCCTGGGCCGGAGCAGCACTTCGAGCCGAGCTTGGCTCGGAAGCGCTCATCGAGCCGGCCTTGGGCCGGGCGACTTTAGCCGAGCTTCGCTCGGAACAGGACTTGAGTCCGTTACACCGAAGCCACCGCCTTTAGGCGGTGGAGCATTCACTCCCGTTCCACGTTACCGATGACGGTCACAAATATGCCAACTCCGCGTTGCACGAACTCGCCTGCGCATCCTCATCCCTTACCCCGCGTAATGGGGACTTCATAGCCAAACCCTGGGCTCGCAGTGCCATGCCGATCGCCCGCCACTAGGGCATGCCACGCGTCGCGGAACCTATCTCTAGCTCGCACAAACGATCGCGGTGGGGTTGTGTCGCTGTCGCCAGCGATAGTAGGTCGTCTCGGCGACGCCGATCTTTCGACAAACGTCGGAGACGGTCAACCCCTTGGCCAAGTCGCGCTCGACCTCGCGGAGCAGTCGTGCCACTTCGTCCCTGGTCCGTCGCTTCTTCATGGGGCCCTCCTTGGCATAGTTTACTGAGGGACTCCCATTTCAGGTGGACCGGTTTTTGGGGAGCAGACCAAGCGTCTAACTTTACCCCCAGGGTCGGGCATTCAGCCGCAATCGAATCGAGCCAGGAATGGGTTGATTCTCTACGCTCCAAGGCTCTTTGAATGAGCCACGACACTTGCCTCGTGCTCCAGAAGCCATTGCTTGCGACCCAGCCCGCCGCCGTATCCCCGAAGCGTACCCCCCGCGCCGATGACACGGTGACAAGGGACGATGATCCCGATGGGATTCCGGGCGTTCGCGAGGCCCACCGCGCGGCTCGCACCCGGGCGACCGATGCGACGGGCGAGTTCGCCATAGCTGATTCGCTCGCCGAGGCGCAACACCCGGATGCCGCCCAGACGACTTGCTGAAAGTCGGTCCCTTGAAGCCTGATCGGCAGATCGAACTGCCTGAGCTCTCCCTCGAAATACGCCAGCAACTGACGCACAACCTCTCGGAAGGGTCCAGGGTCTCGCTTCCACGCCGCTTCGACGGTACTGCCGTTGCGGGTCGGATCCATGGACAACACGGTCAACGCGTTGCCATCCGACACGAGCAGCAGCTCGTCGATGGGGCTATGCATGGTTGTGTAGTAAGTCGTCTGATTCATCGTGACAACTCCTGACAGTGGCCGTTCGTGGAGTCGATCGGTTCCACAAGTGCATCGCCGCGTAAGCCCGCCACGGCCGCCACGCCTCGGCCAGCTCGAGTACCGCACGGGGGGGCCGTCCCCCCAGGGCCTTCCGCAACCCCAGGTCGGAGTGAGGAAAGGCGTCGGGCCAGCGCAAGCCGCGCATGGCGATGTAGTGGGCAGTCCACGACCCGATGCCGGGGAGTGCCATGAGCCGCTCGATGCTGGCGACGGGATCGGGCGCGGCTTCGAGTGACACTACCTTGTCGCAAACGGCCCTTGCCAGCGCCTGCACACATTCCGCACGCGCCGCGACCAGCCCCAGGCCGGTCAACGCGTCGAGTCGCGCGTCGCCGACCCGCGCGGGCGAGGGGCTCAGTCGCGTCAGTGCCGGGAAGGGAGTCTCGATCGGCTTGCCAAGAGCCTCGGCAAATCGTCCCGCAAGTGTCGTTGCCGCGCGTATCGACACCTGTTGACCGATGACCGCGCGGACGGCCAGCTCGAAGCCATGGAACGCTCCGGGGACGCGAAGCCCCGGGTTGCCCAGGACTCCAGAGCTGAGATGGGTGTCTCGGCCCAGATGGTTCGCGATCACGTCGGGACGAGCATCCAGATCGAAGAGGTTGCGGAGCTTCGCGAGAACTTGAGGCAGAGCACCGGTCAGACTCATCGGCAGCTCGACCGTGAGTGCGTGGCGACCGGCGGCTGGCTCAACCTTGACCCAGCCGCGAAGTTCGCCCAGCGCCAGGGTCCGGAGATACGACCGGCCGACGACCGCCTCGACGCTCTTCACGGCCCGGCCCGCCAGGAAATGGAGCATGGTCTCCCAGGCAAAGGGAGGGCGATAGGAGAGGGTCAACCGGATCGACTCGTCGCGGGCTCCCTGACCGTTGGTTTTCCGAAGGTCACGCGGAGTGAGCCGGTAGCGGGCGCGAAAGAGGGCGTTGAAGCCCGGACGCTGGCGAACCCGCTGGCAAAAGCGACGTCGATGATCGGCAGCGTTGTCTCTGTCAGGAGCTGCTTGGCGAGCAAGAGCCGGTGGGTCTGCGCGAGCTCGATCGGCGAGACTCCCAGCTCCTGCCGGAGCACCCGCCTGAGGTGCCGCGAGCAGACACCCATCTCCCCGGCCAGAGTTTCGAGACTCCCCTCGTCATTCATCACTCCCGCGCCGATCCGCACCGCGGCGAGCCGCGCCGTCCGACCGACCGCGTCCACCGGCGCATTGCCCGGGGCCAGCTCAGGGCGGCAACGGAGACATGGTCGGAACCTCGCCTGCTCCGCGGCCGCGGCGCTGGGAAAGAACCGGCAGCGTTCCCGTCCGGGGGTCCGCGCCGGGCAGATCGGACGGCAGTAGATGCGCGTCGACGTCACCCCGACGAAGAACAACCCGTCGAACCGCGGGTCGCGGGCGGTCAAAGCACGATAGCAAACATCGGGATCGAGGTTCATGCTCGAATCCTACTGCAACCACGAACCCAATGCTGGCCGTTTTCGGACCTCAGAAGAATGGGGAACCCTTACTCCATTCCGAAACTCGATTTCGGCGGAATAACCGACTCGTGGGGGTAAAGTTAGACGCTCTTAGGGGCCAGATCCACCACCTACTATCATTGCGATGGTCAGGCGATGGCAAGTGACACGACCTCCCTATTTCTACAGCGGAAGAAATTCTTGGCCGCTCATCCTGCGTTTCGGGGGGTTGGCGTGACCAGCAGATCGATTAAGGCCCCGAGCAACGCCTTGCCGCGTCGGCGGACGTTGTGGACGAACTCAGAGGCTATCCGGGAAGGGCCATGTTTTTCGCCCTAAGCCGTTACCAGGAAGTCGGTTGCGCTTGGTTGGCCCGCAATTTCCGCAACCCCTTTTCCTGCAGCGACTTCCGGCCATTTGCCTGGGCTTCTCGGATAGCCTCTCAAAGAACCCCAGATACAGCGGCAGTTTCTCCTGCGAGATCCCTCGGTGCGAGCGGAGCCACGATCGCAGTAAAGACCAAAACCCTTCGATCGGATTGACAGGAACTTCGCAGAATCCAGCCCTAGCCCCATCCTCATCCCGTGCGAATTCTCCCAGAGCATGGCACACTGTGCGATGACTGTAGCCCCATCCCGTCAGACGGCTGTAGATATCGTATTCATCTGTGTATAACAGGGTGCCTTTGGCGATCGTCCGTGGGAATTGTAGGCGTCGGGGAATAACCCCCCGAAACGCAGGATGAGCGTAGCGCTTTCAGCCCTAAAGCGGGCTATAGATTTAGTCCCATAGTCCCGAAGAGTGGCAGGATGGGTGGGCACCACCCAACATCCATCAATGATTGTGGTGAACCGTGCCCACCCTACGGGACTCTCGGGCTCGAGGGGTGGTCCGCCTGCTTCGGCCCTTCCCGACCGATCCGCAGGACGAATCCTGCTTTTGCCCCGATAGTTAATCAGGGAGACACTCCGCGAGCTCTTTGATAAAACGGAGAAGATCGAATTGGGCCAGAAAGGCACCAAGCCGGACACACGCCCCCCCTTACCCCCCCTGAAGATATGATCGGGCGCGGCCGGCGCCGCATCCCGAAAATGTTGGGGAGAGAGTGACCCGGCAATCGGCGGCGGTGAGAGAGTCGAAAGGCCGAAAGCCGACATCTCCCCCGTCGACTTGCTGGATTATGCCGCCGCTCAAGTCCGGATCGTGTCCCAGCGGGCGACGGCCAGGCTGCCGAAGCCGATCAGGGGCGCCCAGGCGGAGAGTTCGGGCGAGATCGACCTCGTCGCCTCCGAGGTACTGCGACAGGAAGCAGACGCCGTAGAACAGCGCCGAGGTCCCCAGCGACAGGCCGAGGTTGATGAACATGTTGCGGCCGTAGCCGCCCGAGCACCAGCGGCAGGCTCAGGAACATCAGGTTCAGGCTCAGGAGCGGGCGGAGGATCCGGCTGTGCAGGAAGACGGACGATCTCCTGCTTCTCGGGCTCGTTGGTCGGGTCGGACAGGCCCGCGGATCAGGTCGAGCGTGTTCGCGTACTGATACCACTGCCGGTTCCGCGTCACCGACTCGAACGTCAGAGTCGGGTCTGGAGGAAGTACGTCTCGCCATCCAGGCTGACCTGATCGCCGCAGGGGCGGGGGAAGCCGCTCAGCGTCATCGACGCGGGTGAGCGAGGCCGTCCTTCAGCTCCCTGGGAGTGGACCGGGGGGTTCAGGTGCGGCGTCCGCGGAGGAGCCAGCCCCCGTTCAGGGGTGCCTTCGGGTCGTCGTCGGGGATGTATTGCGCCTGCTTCGGCGTCGAGTTCGTGGATGCGCGCCGAAGATCGTGACCGGGAGTGTGGCGTTGAACGAGCAGGACCGTCCGCGTCGCCCGGTCGGCCTCGCGGCCGTGGATGTAGATACTGTTCGAGTCGTAGCGGCCGTAGACCAGGACTTTGCGATCGCCGTCGTCGTCGTGCGACTTCTGCAGCTCCTCGCCGTACCGGGCGGATGATCAGTTCCTGGTTGAGCACGGCGAGGAGGCTGACGATGATCGCCGAGATCCAGACCGGCCGGATCACTCGCTGCGTGCTGATGCCGGCGGCCAGCATCGCGAGCAGTTCGTTGTTCCTCTGCATCCAGGTGACGGTGAAGATCGCCGCCATCATGCCGATCACGCCGCAGAGCCGGTCGTAGAACTGGCTCATGTGGACGAGGTAGTAGCGCCCCATCACCTGGAACATCTCGACCGCCCCGTTGGCCCGCTTGGCGAACTCGTCGAGGTTCGAGAAGGCGTCGATCACCACGTACAGGCCGACCAGCGCGATGAAGCAGATGACGTATGCCTTGAAGAAGGCCCAGTAGCGCTGGCGATCGAGGATCCGCATCGTCGGCTCCTTCCGTAAGTCTCGCGGGGCGTGGGAAACGCACCGATTCATCGGTCCCAAGATCCGGCGCGGACCACGGATCCAATCAGGCCGCCGGTGGAGACAGGCTCCCATTCACGAGCCCGCTGACGCTGTCCAATCCTCCTGCCCCCTGATGAGGGAAGGTCGGGGTGAGGAGTGCTTCGAGCCCTGAGCGAGGGACCACCCCCCACCCCACCCTCCGCCCTTGTGGGGAGGGAATCAGACATTATATACTGATATGCATCAATGTTTCATGACCGAGGGCAGGACGAATCCAGTCAGGACGGCCAGCAGCGCATTCCCCGACCAGAGCGCGAGGGTCGCGTTCAGCAGGCCTTCCTTGCCCATGTTCACGCCCAGAAGCGTGAGCGGGTAATAGAGGATGATGATCGGCACGAAGCAGGTGATGAATGCACTGAGGAAGTCGCGGCGGGCGAACAGGATGCCGACGGGAGCCCCCAGCAGGACGAAGAAGAAGCTGCCGCAGGCCATCGCGATCCGGAGGTGCTTCTCGGTCTCGAATTCGCTGCACTTCATGTCCCAGGTCCCGTAGTCGACGAACGACCGCTGGACCTGCAGCCCAGTCGACCCGGTTGAGCCGGCCCGAGCCGATCCAGAGCGAGGCGGCCATCGCCTGGCGCTTCCGCTCCTTGGCCATTAGTCGCGGACCTTCACCTGCTCGGCGATCATCTCCGGGGTGGTCAGCTCCTGGATCCGCTTCTCCAGCAGGAGCTTGTCGTCGTTGGGGATCGGGATGTCGAGGTATTTGTCGTTGAGGATGACGACATCGTCCTCGGGCCGATCCGCTGGACCTCGGCGCCGTCGAGGTAGACGCGTGCGACGGTTGTGCTCGGTATCGAAGTGGATGATCGCCTTCTTGGCCTGGACGATCATGTCGAACGAGTTCGGGTTCTTCGGGTCGCTGGCCGCGCTGCTTGAACGTCGGGTCGATCATCACCTTGCCCTGCGACGTCCCGCACCTTGATCAGGAACGGCCAGCGCGGGTTGTTGAACTCGCGGTCCCGCTTGAGGAACTTGTAGAACATCTCCTCCATGTTCTTGAAGACCATCAGCTTGGCGTAGTTGTTGGCGCGGGGGATCGGGCCGTAGCTGAGGTAGAGCAGCAGGGCGCTGAGGCCGATGCCGAGCGCAGACCGACGGCCGGAGCGACCGTCCAGGCGCTCAGGCCCGCGGTCTTGACCGCGATCACCTCGTTGTCGGAGGCGAGCCGGCCGTAGACCACCGTCACCGAGAACAGCAGCGAGACCGGGATCGTGTACGGCAGGCTGCCCGGGATGACGTAGGGGACCAGGTGGAGGATCTCGCGCGGCGTGAGACCCATCTTGGCGGCCTCGACCATGACCATGAACAGGACGATGACGATGGTGATCGTCAGCAGTGCCAGCAGGAAGGCGCGGAGCACCTCACCCATGACGTAGCGCTGCAGGATTCCCGGCACGGCGTCCCCCTCGCATCCTTGCCTCAGGCGAACCGCACCCGCCGCCCCGCGGCCGGCTCGACCCGACCGCTTGCCCGCTCAGGCGACGAGATCCAGACACTCGGCCAGCGCGGCCGCCAGGCGGCGTGCCCCTTCGTCCAGCTCGGCCTCGCCCGGCACGCCGAAGCAGAGCCGCGCGTGGTTCCTCGGGGCTGGGCCGGGCTCCTCGGCGAAGCAGTACGCACCCGGGACGTAGAGCACACCCTCGTTCACCGACCGCGAGAAGAGAGGGCCGTCGGGGCCGGTGTCGAGTCCCTCGGGGACCGTCAGCCAGACGATAAAGCCCCCCCTGGGACGGGTCCACGACACCACGTCTTCGAACGGCCCGAGGTGCTCGTCCAGCGCCGCCAGCATCACGTCGCACTTGCGGCGATAGATCCCGACGAGCCCCGCGACGTGCCGCTCGAAGCTGCCGTCGATGATCAGCCGTTCCAGGAGCTGCTGCATGAAGTGCGACGAGCCGAAATCCTGGTTCCCCTTGAGCCGGAGGACGGCGTCGAGCAGCGGGCCGGGCAGGATGCCGTAGCCCGTCTTGAGCCCCGGACTGAACGTCTTGCTGAAGGTCCGGGCCAGGATCACCGTGTCCCCCGTCGGGTCGTGCCGCCAGACGCTCGGCGGCTCGGCCTCGTCGAACGTCAGGCCGCGATACGCCGCGTCCTCAAGGATGTAAATCCGCTGCCGCTTTGACCACCGCCGGACCAGCTCCACCAGCGGCCCTCGACGTTCCTTGGCCAGGCTAATCCCGGTCGGGTTGGCATGCTCGGTGACGGTATAGATCAGCTTGACCCGGTCGAGCAGTCCGCGCGCCTCCAGGTCGATGAACGTGTGCTCCAGGACATCGAGCCGAAGACCGCCCGCGTCGGTCCTGACCCCGATGACGTGCGCCCCGCGTCTCCAGCACTCCGAGGAACACGAAATAGGTCGGCGACTCGACCAGGACGATGTCGCCGGGATCGAGCAACGCCTCGGCCACCAGTAGAGCAACTGCTGCGACCCGGTCGTGACGATCGTCCGGGGGAGCATGTGGCGGAACGCGCCCGGGGCCACGCCGCTCGTCCCGCTCCAGTTGCTCGACCAGCCGGCTCCGCAGTTCCAGGTCGCCGATCGTCGTGCCGTACTGCAGTGCCCGCCGACCCTCACGCAGGTCGGCCAGGATTGACGCAACTCCCCGCGCCGCCGGCCTCGACCGGCAGGCTCTGCTGATCCACAAACCCGGCCGCCAGCGAGATCAGCCCGGGGGTGGCCAAAGCCATCTGCATCAGGGTGCTGATCGGGGGAGGGCTGGTCCGCTCGGAGGCGGCGCTGAGGATGTTCCGGGGTGTCATGGTGACGAGGTCGATTCATGAAAGCGAGGGTCGCGGCGGGTCCCCTGGTACTCTAGCGATCGCCGACCGGGAGTCAAGTTCGGTATCCGGTTGCAAGTCTCGGGCCGTTGCGAGACACGCACCAGCGGCGAGGGTTTCGCGCCGCCCGGCCCGGGACTGCCAGAGATCCTCATACGGGTCGCGCGTCCCCTCGGCGCAGCGCCGGAGCAGCGCAGCGGTCGGGTCGCTCGCGTAATGCTCCGGGGCGCGGGGCGGCAGGACCCGGTTGTAGAGCAGTGTCACCGACGCCTTGGGCCGATAGCCGCGATGACGCTCGATCTCCTGCATGATCTCGGCCAGCGGCCGGCCCTCGACCACGAAGCGATAGATCCCCATCCAGGCGGGCGTGCGGTCCTGCACGCGTGGCAATGGACCAGGATCGGCCAGGCGGCCGGGTCCCGGGCCAGCGCCAGAGTCTGGTCGAGGAACGCGTCCGACGGTCGCCTCGTCGGACGGGTTGCCGAGGTAGCGAATCCCATGCTCGCGGACGAACTGCAGCTCGTCGGGTAGCAGGGGGCTTCGGAGCGGCGTGTCCTCGGGGAACAGGTTGATGATCGTCTTGAAGTGGTGGCGGCGGTGCGCGACCTCCAGCCCGCGCCGTGGGCATCGCGCTGATGTAGATCGTGCCGGGAACCACCGCCCGGAGCCGGGCGAGCGGCCGGTGATACCATGTCAGCCAGATCCCTGCGGCGACCAGCGCCAACCAGCCCGCCGCACCCATGAGCCCGAGCCTAAAGCGACACAGCCAGTGCTCGAGACCGAGCGGCGGGCATGGCGCGCACCAGCGCCAGGTCGAAGGCGATCAGCCCCCAGACCAGGCCCAGCGCGGCCAGTAGCCGGCCGGCTCGACGCCCGGGATCTCGACCTGGCGCAGGCGACCAGGACCAGAGCGGCGACCAGGAGCGAGCGCATGCCCTCGGCACGGCCGTGGTCCGCAAGCTCGCCCCAGCGTGACCGGGTGGCGACGACCGTCGCCGTGACGATCCCCGACAATCCCAGCGCGGCCCCGACCAGGACGATTCGCAAGGGCAGGGGGGCCTCGGGGTCGGCGATCGCCCGCCAGCCCAGGCCGTGCCAGCCGTCGAACGTCGGGCCGGGCGTCGCCGCGTACCAGAACGCCGCCAGCGCAATTGCCAGCGCCGACGGCCAGAGCCCCGCCGGTCCTCGGCCCAGCCCCAGGCCCGCCAGCGAGATCACGACCGCCCCCGCCGAGAGGTAGATCGCGATCCGGTCGATCGTGTCGCCCGGCTCGGCCAGCCGATACGCCGGGGGTGGCCGGCGGCTGAACGTCGGCCGGACCACCCGGGGGAATTCGGGGTCGATGTCCTCCGGGAAATCGACCACGTGCCAGACCGCCGGCACCGACCGCCAGCGCCAGGACAAGCCAGGGCCAGAGCCGGCGTAAAGACCGTCGAAACGGGATCGGGGTCGCATCGAGCATCGCGGGTCCTCCCATCGCGCCTCATCCCGGCCCTTCCCTTGAGGGAAGGGGCCGGGCGGGAGCGTCTTCGCCTCGGGATCGACGAGGCCACTTGGCCTAACGTCAAGCCGCCAGGTCGTCCGACTCGGGCCAGAAGAAATACTCGTTGCTGTTGGCGGGGTAGAGCCGGACCTGGTCTTCGAGCTCGGTCAGATAGATCTGGACCCAGTGGAGTCACCTGGCCGCTGCTTGGCAGCGTCGGGAGGGATCGTGGAGGGAGGGCGGAACTCGATGTGATAGGTTCCGTCGTGGCTGCATCTGGCAGAAGACCGGGACCACTGCGGCGCCGGTCATCGCGGCCAGGTTCACCCAGGTCGCCGAGAAGTGGTAGTCGCTGCCCCAGGAACCGGGCCGGCTGGGTCGTATCGGCCCGGTCCAGCGGACGTCGCCGGCCAGATAGATGATCATCCCCGCGTTCAGGACCTCGCGGCGCGGAGGATCGAGCCGGCGGAGCCGGCGGGGTCGCCCTTGCGCGAGATGAACAGCTTGTCCTGGCCGAGCGGGCCGTCGGTCTGCGAACTGCCGCGCCAGGTATCGCGAGACGTGCCGGGGCCGCTCCATGTAGAAGCGGAGCGGATAACCCTGCCGGAACAGCCAGTGCGCCGGCAGCAGGTGGCCGCCGAAGTGGCTGGTCAGGAGGATCACCCCCTTGCCCCGGGCCAGTGCCGTGTCGAGGATGTTCGCGGCCCGCGATCGATGAACATCGGCTCGACGCGACGGTCGGGGACGCCGTCGAGTAGCAGGTCGCGCGTCCGCCACCGGATCTGGTTGCCGGCCAAATCGACGACTGACCGTCGGCACGTCCCAGGCGCAGCCGAGGATCTCACCGGCGCGGGTCACCGCCGCTTGGTAGCGCCTGTCGCAGCCGTGGGTATAACCGGTATTCCGTCCGGCCGATGCCCGCGATCATCCGCGACGCAAGCGGCAACGGCAACATTCGCAATACCGGCAAGGTCCTACGAAGCAGGAACTTGCGGACGTTCAGCCCACGCCGCTCCATGAGGGACTCCCTTCCCAGAGCGTGTCCTTCCGCATCCGACATCCCCTGTCGTCATGCGGCGGCCGACCCGCGGTGGCTCAGGACGTAGCTCGCCAGGTCGGACACCCGGCGTAAGTTTGGCACATCATCGTCATCGATGGCAATGTCAAAATGGTCCTGGATTTCCAGGAGGACGCCGACCAGGTCGAGCGAGTCGATCGCCAGGTCTTCGACCAGGCGCGAGTCGGCGGTGATGATTGTAGTCGCCGGCAGCTTGGCCGCGAACCGCAACGTGACGATGATCTCGGCCAGGAACGTCGATATCGGTCATGGGTTCCATCTCCGAAGGACCAGGGCGTTGTTCGTCCCTCCGAAACCGAACGAGGCAGTCAGGACGGTGTCGAGCCGCGCCGGACGGGCTTCGCTCGGGACGTAATCGAGGTCGAGCTCGGGGTCGGGCATGTGATTGATCGTGGGCGGAATGACCTGCTCGCGGATCGCTCGGACGCAGACGGCCGCCTCGATCGCCGAGGCCGCCCCCAGGCTGTGCCCGAGCGCTCCCTTGATCGAGCTGACCGGCAAGGTCCGCGCGTGCCTGCCGAAGACCTGCTTGAGCACATCGGTTTCGACCCGGTCGTTGATCGACGGTGCTCGTGCCGTGTGCGTTGTAGTAATCGACCGCGTCGGGGCGAAC
This sequence comes from uncultured Planctomycetaceae bacterium, assembly GCA_963803395.1. Taxonomy (GTDB): domain Bacteria; phylum Planctomycetota; class Planctomycetia; order Isosphaerales; family Isosphaeraceae; genus JAFANO01. The sequence goes on along the minus strand of CAWDND010000072.1, from coordinate 62,247 downwards.
CTCGGCGCGGTCCAGGGCGGCCTTCAGGCAGCGCGGCGATCCGCTCGCCGAAGGGCATGCGCCATGTGGTGGCCATCAGAGTTCAACGCCCAGCCAGCCAGCTCGGCCTGAATGTCGAGTCCGAGCCGACGCGCGGCCGACTCGGTCGCCAGAACGAGCATACCCGCCCCTTCCGAGAGGACGAACCCGGCGCGATCGACGCTGAACGGTCGGCTCGCCTGGCTCGGGTCGCTCGCCGAGCGGTCCTCGGGCTTCCGAGGCAGCAGCGCCTTCATGGTCGCGAATCCATTGACGATCGCCGGGGTGAACGCGCTCTCGCCGGCGCCGCAGAGGGCGAAGTCGGCCTCACCCACGCGAAGGAACATTGCCCCCAGCGCGACCGCGTGCCCTCCCGAGGCGCAGGCATTGGCCGGCGCGACGCTTGGGCCGTGCAGGCCGAGGTGCTGCGCGATCTGCCCGGCCGCCTGGTTGATGATCAGGCCGGGGATCAGGTACGGGCTGGTCGCCAGGTTCCGCCGCTGGGTCATCCGCGATCTGCTCGGCGTCGAGCAGGTCGAGGCCGCCGAGCGCCGAGCCCACCACCACCGCAACCCGGTCGGGGTCGTATTTCGCACCGCTCCAGCCCTGCGTCGGCCCAGGCCGACCGCGCCGCGGCCAGTGACAGGTGGATCGAGCGCGGCCTCGAGCCTGGCGATCGCCGGGTCCTCCAACGCCGTGCCCGGCCCGAAATCGTCAACCACCCCGGCCACATCCTGGAGGAAGGTTGCCGGCGCCGAACGCGGCGTGCCGGCGGATGCCCGAACGCCCGGCGACCAGCCGGGGCCAGGTCGCGTCCATGTCGCGACCCAGGCAGGTCACCGCCGCATGCCCGACCACGACGATCCGTTCCGGCATTTCCACAACTCCTGGACTCGTCCTCCCTCGCCTCAAGGTGAGGGAGACTCCGATTCAATAGGGACGATCGGATGGAAACCTCGACCGCTTGAGGTTTTTTCCGATGGCTGGCACGTTGACTCTGAGGGCGTTCTCGATCATAAAGAGTCGATGATGCCATCCGTTTCCGGATCGGGAACCGCGCGCCATGCGCATTGCCAAATACCTCACGAAATCCGACACGAAGCCCAGGGTTGGGGTGGTCGAGGGCGACCGGCTCCGACCGCTCGGGGCGGGGGACTCCCTCCTGAGCGAACTGCTCCACTCCGAGGATGTCGAAGGGCGAATCCTTGAGGAGCTGTCGAGGGGCGGGCCCGACCTGCCGCTCGAATCGGTCCGACTGCTCGCCGCCTCTCGATGCGCAGGAGGTCTGGGGTGCGGGCGTGACGTATGAGCGGAGCAAGCAGGCTCGCCAGGAGGAATCGGAGCAGGGGGGCTCGTTCTACGATCTGGTCTACCGCGCCGAACGCCCCGAGCTGTTCTTCAAGGCCACGCCAAGCCGGGTCGTCGGCCCCGGCCAGCCGTCCGCATCCGCCGTGACGCCCGCTGGTGCGTCCCCGAGCCCGAGTTGGCCCTGGTGCTCTCACCGGTGTTGCGGCTGGTCGGGTTCACGATCGGCAACGATGTCAGCGCCGCGACATCGAGGGCGAGAACCCCCTCTATTTGCCCCAGGCCAAGGTCTACGACGCGAGCTGCGCCCTCGGGGCCCGTTATCACCCTGGCCTCGGCCATACCCCCCGTCCGCACGCTGGCCATCCGCCTGGAAATCGAGCGCGACGGCGCGACCGCCTTCGAAGGCGAGACCTCGGTCGGCCGGATGGCCCGGCGGCTCGAAGACCTGATCGACTGGCTTGGCCGCGACAACCACTTCCCCCAAGGAGTGATCCTGCTGACGGGCACAGGGATCGTCCCACCCGACGCGTTCAGCCTCCGCCCCGGCGACCTGGTCCGGATCACCATCGACGGTATCGGCACGCTGGCCAATCCTGTTGTCCAGGGCCCGTCCCCGGCTTGATGGAGCGAGCCGGACCGGACGGCCAAGTCGCCGGCCCCTACGTAAAAAGGCCGCCCCTCTCTCAGGGAGAGAGGACGGCCAGGGAGAGAAGAGGACGGCCGTTGCCATCCAGGATACCTCGACGGAAGAAGGAGGCGGATTACTTCGGCTCTTCCGCCTTGGGCTCTTCCTTCTTCAACTCCTCCTTGCCGGGCTCGGTCTTGGGCGGCTCGACGGCCGGAGCGGGCTCCGCGGGAGTGGGGGTGGTCGACGACGGAGCCGGAGCGGGCTCCGTGGGGGCGGTCTTCTCCGTCGGTGGCGTCTCAGGCGCGGACTCCTCCGTGTTGCACCCACCCAGCAGAGCCAGCGAGAGGGTCAATCCCGAAAAGGCGGACAGGGTCTTGAATGGCAACTTCACCGATAAAACTCCTTCCGATGGCACCGGTGGGCGGTGGTCCTCCGAGGGTCTGCAGATCCGGACGTCAACGCTCCGGGCCTGTGCGTGGACAAGGACAACACAGGCAACGCACGCACCCACCTGGGAACAACGGTGGGCGATTATAACCATGCATCCCCCCGTCCGCAACGAAAAACCTAAGGAACCAAGCCTTTAAATCTCCCCGTCACCCCACGCCCGCCACTGGAACGCGCGGCGCCACGGCCTCATGCCGCACCAGGACTCGCTGGCGATCCGGTTAGTCCATTGAAAGGAGTTCTGGCAATTTTCTGGACCAATTGTAATTAACGACTCCGGGCGGATATTCTCACCCACCCCTAACCTCCGCTCGACACCGCGACGGATCGGCCCACGGTGGTTTCTCTAAGATCCTCTTCAGCAAAGACTTTCGCGATCACCAAGGGGCACCCTCGGGGCCCTTTTCCGCGAATATCCGAGAGGCGAGCTTGACAACGGCACGCCTATTGCTCACGTCCAGTCGCCGCTCACCGAACCCTCCAGCACCAACTCGACACCTAGAGAGAATCCGAGGCGATGTGAGCATCATGCCGTTGCATGGGGGTCGGACGCCAAGATGGCGTCTTCCAGTGCCGTCGAACAGGAGGTTCGCGATGTCCGTCGTCAGGGCATTGGTCGTCTGCATCGTGATTTTTGGTGCGGTGGGGACGCAGGCTCGGGCCGACGTCATCTGGTCAAGTAGTTCGGGGAGTTGGGTCTGGTGGACCTTTAACAGCAGCGATCCTTCCATTACGCCCGACACGATCAACTCTTCGACCTCGCAGAACACCTCTTCAAGCTCGGGTTCGAGTACCAACCACTTCCACCTCGGGTTCGTCTTCGAGCGGGACGGCCGACGCCTTCATCAACTTCGGGAATGGACCCTATCCCGAGGCCGGCTCGTTGACAACCGGAGGCGCGAACCCCTGGTACACCAGCCCCATCGTCGAGAAATTCTTCGGCGGCCAGCAGCCGAACGCCCAGCAGCAGGCCGACTTCGAGAATGTGGTGCTCAAGGATATCCAGACGACCTACAGCCTGGTCGGACTCTCGCCGAAATTGACCATCGATCCCAACGTCCCCACCCATCACACCCTCAGCATCGTCTCGAACACCTCCTATCCCGCCAATTCCAATGCGATCGGGATCACCGACGTGGGCAACAACGGCTTCGGCTTCATCGACAAGCTGCAATACGCCCAGACGCTGGATCAACTGGAGTGGGCCGTGGCGCACAACGTCTCTCACGAACTGATGCATGCCTTTGGGGTCGCCAGCCACCACGACCAGACGGGGCAATACCTCGACGCCGCGACCGCGACCTGGGATCTCCTTACCAACCCGAACACGATCTTCAGCCAGGCGGCTACCCAAGACATCCTCAGCCACAACTACGCTCCAAATTCGAACCCGGGGACCTATGGAGCCCAAGGGATCGACGGCGACCTCGAGATCATGGCGGCGATGCAGACAATCCCCGAGCCGACGACCCTGGCGCTGTGGGTGCTGATCGGGATGTCCGTCGTCGCCCATCAGCATCGGGCTCGGTCGCGGCGCGCGGCTGCCTGAAGGGTTCGGGAATCGTCAGCGATGGTGAGCCGAGGACGGCTGCCGCTCCACGAACCGCCGGAGCCGCAGCCGTCCTCGGCAGCGCGCCGGACAATCCGACGATCGGCTTGACCGCCCTCACGACGTGCGTTATCGATGCGTTATTCCGACCTCGTGTGCCCGCCGGGGCGCCGGCCGTTGACCGAGGCGATCGATGAGTCCCTGGAACTTGCTCGCCCTCTCGGCATTGGTCCTGGTCGGGCCCTGGGCCTTGATGCCCGCGCGCGGCCCGAAGCCAGAGGTCCACGGGACCCTGCGGCTGCTCTGGTGGATCAATGTGCTCTATTGCGACTTCGTGCACAACCTGGATTCAGGGGGACCGGCACCGCTGCCCGCGCGCGGCCCGGCGATCCTGATCGCCAATCACACCTGCGGCATCGACCCGATGGTGCTCCAGGCGGGCTGCCATCGCGTGCTCCACTTCCTGATCGCGCAGGAATTCTATGATTATTGGGCGTTCCATCCCATGTGCAGGCTGCTCGGCTCAATCCCGGTCCGGCGCGACGGTCGCGACCTGGCGGGCATCCGCGCGGCACTCCGCGCCCTGGCGGCCGGACACGTCGTGCCGATCTTCCCCGAGGGCCGGATTGTGCCCACGTCCGGGCGCGAGCTAGGCGAGGGCAAGCCGGGGGTGGCATTCATTGCGCTGCACGCGCGGGTGCCGGTCGTCCCGGCCTACATCCGGGGCACGCCCGCGACGAGTAACATCTGGAAGGCGCTGCTAACGCCCTCGCACGCCCGGGTGGTCTATGGGCCTCCGATCGACCTGTCGGACATCTCCCCCGACCAGCCGATCAACAAGGAGACGCTCGCGACGGTCACAGCGCGCCTGATGGGGGCGATCCGCGACCTCCGGCGCAGGCCCTGGCGCACGACGATGTCGCGGCCGGATCGTGCCTCCGCTCTCGGAAGAGGGTGATGACGTCCCACAACCTGAACACCATCCTGGCGCGTTATCCCGCGATCGTTCGTCCAGTAGCCGAGCCTGAGCCGCTGGGCAACTTGGGGGGGTGCAGCGGAGCGCCGGCTCTGGCGGTTCGCGTCGGGGCGTGGCCTGCTGGTCGCCCGGGCGTGGCCCCACGGCGGCCCCGACCGCTCGGCGTTGCGGCAGATCCATGCCGCCCTCTTCGAGGCGCGGGGCCTCGGCTTCGTCCCGGTCCCCGAGCGCGACCGCTTCGGCGAGACAGTCCAGGAGGCGGGTGGCCGACTCTGGGACGTCTCGCCCTGGATGCCTGGGGCCGCCGACCGGGACCGGCCGCCGGCGCGGCCGCGGCTCCGCGCCGGGTTCATCGGGCTAGGGGCGTTCCATCGGGCCGTGGGCGGGCAGGGCACTCGGGGGCCGAGCCCGGGGCTGAGGGCGCGACTGGGCGAGATCAACGCCCTGATCCGGAGCGGATTCGACGAACTGAGGCACGACGTCGAGCGCTCCGAGGCCGACCCGAACCGCGAGCCGGCCCGACGCTGGCTGGCACTGGCCGAACAGCTCGCCCCCGCGTGCATCGACCCGCTGCTCCGCGCCTGGCCTTGAAGCCCCGGTTACAACCCTGCCTGCGCGACGCGAGGCCCGACCACTTCCTCTTCGAGGGCGATCGCCTGACCGGCCTGATCGACTTCGGCGCGATGGGCCTGGAGGCCGTGTCGGCCGACCTCGCCCGGCTCCTGTCCGAGTGGGTCGGCCCCGACCTCCTCGCCCGCGCCGAGGCACTGGACACTTACACCTCAATCAGGCACCTCGAGGATGCCGAGGCCACGTTGATAGACGTCTTCGAATCCTCGGCCGCGGTGCTGGGGGCCGGACACTGGATCCGCTGGCACTTCGTCGAGGGGCGCCGCTTCGACGACCCCGAGGCTGTCTCCCGGGGGATCGAACGCGGGCTCGAACGTCTCGCGCAATGGGCGATCGAGTCAAAGCGCTTGTTCCGGACCAACTGAACTGTGGTGCGTTCGCCATCCCAGGGCTCGGCGGCTTTGACCGGGCCAGCCCTTCCCGGACCGCGACCCGTCGGCGGAGGCAACGACCGGCCTCCCTGGCCTCTCCTCAAGATTTGCGGGACGCGTCGCCTCCCCAGCCCGATGATCTTGTTCAGGGGGGGATCAGGGGGGGCGTGTTCCCGTCGCAACGGCCTTCAGGCCCGATACGGTCTTCCGGCTTGTCAAAGAGCGAGCGGCGTGGTCCTCCTTGTGAATGATCGGGGCAACCGCGCGATCCGTCCTACGAATCGGTCGAGAAGGACCGAAAAGGACGGACCTCGCATTTGACCCCATGAGGAATGAGGGTCGCGGGCGAGCGGCTCATGACGACTCGGTCAGGAGCCGCTGGGCCTCCCCCTGGCCGATCGCGACGCGGCGGATCGACCGGGCACGGCCGGTCTCGGGATCGACCTCGACCAGAGCACCATTGAGGCGAGGGTCGCCCGTGGCGACGTCGAAGTAATGGGGGACGAAGCGTCAGCGTCGCGGCCAGGACGCGGTCGTACCCGGCGGCCGAGGATCGAGTCGTGCGGGCCGGTCATGCCGACGTCGGTCTGATAGGCGGTCCCCCGGGGCAGGATCTGCTCGTCGGCGGTGGCGACGTGCGTGTGCGTCCCGAGCACGGCGGAGACGCGGCCGTCGAGGTAGCGCCCGAGCAGTTGCTTGTCGCTCGTCGCCTCGGCGTGAACGTCCACGACGATCACCTTGGCATTGGGGCCGATCCGCTCCAGGACGCGGTCGGCCGCGCGGAACGGGCAATCGACCGGCCGCATGTACGTCCGCCCGAGTACCGTGAAGACCCCGACGGTCGTCCCGTCCTTCGCCTCGACCAGGACCGCCTCCGCGCCGGGCGAGTCGGTCGGGAAGTTGGCGGGCCGGAGCAACCGGTCCGTCCGCTCGAACAGGACGAACACCTCATCCTTGCGGTAGACGTGGTCGCCGAGCGTGAAGACGTCCACGCCAGCCTCGACCAGGTCTTCGTAGCACTTGATCGTCAGCCCCGAGCCCCCCGCGGCGTTCTCGGCATTGCAGACGACCAGGCCGATGTCCCAGCGGAGGATCAGCCGCGGCAAGACCTGGCCGACGATCTTGCGGCCGGGCGAACCGACGACGTCGCCGATGAACAGGATCTTCAGGGGCATGACGGGCTCGATTCATCAATACTCATATAGTAACATGTTCATAGACAACAGGGGCGGATCATTCAGGAGCGACTTCCGCGTGTTTGTCTCGGCGTCGGGTCCGCAGTCCGGACCATCCGGCGGGATGATTCGGTCCACGCGACGGACCCGACGAACGGCCTTGGCTCAGCGGCGAACTCGACGCTCCGGGTCTCGCGCAGGACGGTCACCTTGACCTCGCCGGGATAGGTCAGCTGCTCCTGGATGGCCCGGGCGATGTCGCGGCAGAGCTTGGCGGCGGCCTCGTCGCTCGAGCTGCTGGCTGTCGGCGATCACGCGGATCTCGCGGCCCGCCTGGATCGCGTACGCCTGCTCGACGCCGGGGAAGCCGCAGGCCAGCGCCTCGAGCTCCTCGAGCCGTCGCACGTACTTCTCCAGCGTCTCGCGCCGCGCCCGGGCGGCTGGCGCTGATGGCGTCGGCGGCGGCGACCAGCACGGTGTAGGGGGTCTCGGGGCGGAGGTCGTCGTGATGGCCCAGCGCGGCATGGACGACCTCGCTGCGCTCGCCGTACCGCTTGGTCAGCTCGGCGCCGATGGCGGGGTGGCCCCCCTCCATCTCGTGGTCGGCGGCCTTGCCGATGTCGTGCAGCAGCCCGCACCGGCGGCCCAGCGCGCCGTCCAGGCCGATCTCCTCGGCCATCAGGCCCGTCAGGTAGGCGACCTCCAGCGAGTGCTGCAGGACGTTCTGCGAGTAGCTGGTGCGGAACTTGAGCCGGCCGAGGTAGTCGATCAGCTTCTCGTGCAGGCCGGCGACGTTCGCCTCCTGCGCGGCGGCCTGGCCGACCTGCCGGATGTGCTGCTCCATCTCCTCCTGCGTCTCCTTGACGATCTCCTCGATCCGGGTCGGGTGGATCCGGCCGTCCTGGATCAGCTTCTCGAGGCGCGAGCTTGGCGATCTCGCGGCGGATGTTGTCGAAGCCGGTGACGATGACGATCCCCGGGCGTGTCGTCGACGATGACGTCGACGCCGGTGGCCTTCTCGAAGGCGCGGATGTTCCGGCCCTCGCGGCCGATGATCCGGCCCTTCATGTCGTCGGTTGGGGATATCGACGGTGCTGACGGTCGTCTCGGCGGTGTGCGGCGCGGCGTAGCGCTGGATGGCCGTGGCGAGGATCTCGCGCGCTTTCTGCTGGCAGGTCTCGCGGAGCATCTGCTCGTGCTTGAGGATCAGACCGCCGACCTCGTGCCGCAGCTCGTCCTCGAGGCGGCGGAGCAGCAGCGTCGCGCGCCTCGTCGGGGTCGAGCTGCGCGATCCGGTGCAGCGCCTCGCGCTGCTCGGCGAGCACCTGCTTGACTTCGGCGTTGCGACGGGTCAGGTCTTCCTGCTGCTCGGCCAGGTAGCGCTGGACGCTCTCGAACTCGCGCTCCTTCTTGTTGATCAGGTCGAGCTTCTGGTCGAGCAGGTCGGCGCGTTTTTCAAGGCGTTTCTCCTGCTCGCGGAGGCCCTGGCGGATCTCCTCGACCTCGGAGTCGAGGACTTCGCGGCGTCGGATGGCTTCCTCCTTGGACTGGATTTCGGCCTCCTTGCGGATCGTCTCGGCCTCGCGGCGGGCGGCGACAAGGATGTCTTCGCCCAGTGCGCGAGCGGTCTGGCCCCGGACCCGAGCGAAGACGGTGACGCCCCCCAAGCCGCCCAGGATTCCGACGAGCAGTCCGATCAGGACCCCGGTGTTTGCCCAATCCACGTCGGCGCCTTGCCTTTCGTCGTTGAAGTCGCTCGACACGACCGCGTCGCGCCGGGCCATTGGAGCCGGGGCGGAACGGTCCGGTCGCGCTTCAATCGGCACCGACGCCATCAACGACTCATCCCGGCTCCCACGAGGGCCGCCGCGGCCCCGCGAGCGCGGGACCCGGGCGGGCACAGGCCGGGGACTCGGCGCTCCGGTCGCAGCGGTCGAACGGCCTTCGGACGACGCGGCCTCGATGCCGCGCCCTTCGTCGTGGCGACCGGGATGCGGTCCCGGCCGGAAAGTTCGGGTCCCCGTATCGTCTGATCACCCCGCGCTGAGGCGAGCCGGCACCGCAGGCCGGCCGAGGCACGCCGCCAACGCGCTGAGGGCGTCGCAACACGGCCCCGACGGTCGAGACGACCACAAGGCCGGCCAGCGCCGCGAACAGCCAGAGCCAGAGATGGATCACCCGATCGCTCCTCGTCTCGAGAAGTTCCGTAGGAGTATCGTTTCCGGCGGCGGCCCCGCCGTCGCTCCCGGCCCCGCCGTCGCCGAACCGGTCAAATTCAGGGCCACGCGACCGAAAAGTCGGTTCATCAAATCCACCCGATCGCAAAGGACGCGGCCCCTCGGCGCAATCCCGAAGGCCACCCACTCCCTCCGATCGATCCAGGTCCCCGCCACGTCGCCGCGCCGGGGATAAACCTCATAATGTAGCAGAACGCCGGGGGGGGTCAATCGTCCGGTAATGATGAGGCAGGGCCCTGCACGTCCAAGACGACCTTCGCCGTGAACTCCGGTGTAAACCGCCGCCGATTCTTCATCCCAGTGCGTCTCCTCGGGGCCTTCAACCCCCATTATGCACTGGTCTGAATTCTCGGGCGCACTACAGTGCCCGACCCCTCGGGAGTCGTAACCGTTCTACAAGCCTCAGAGGACATCGACCGGGGCCGAGGCAGGCGGGCCGGGGGACGGGACCTCACGGGGCCGCGCAGATGGTTCTCCAGGGCAGGCTTGAGGTCGGTCCAGTGCCGATGGGCCTCGGCGAACGCGGCGTGGGCGGCGGGCAAGTCGCCGCGCCGGCCCGCCACCACCAGCTCGCGGCAGGAGTCGGCCAGGGCCTCCGCCCCGATCGTCAGGCTGATACCCTTCAGACCATGCGCCGCGGTCGCTGCCCGGCCCGCATCGCCTGCCGCCAGGCCCTCTCCGATGCCGACGACGGCCGCGGGGGCGGCGACCAGGAACGACGCCAGCAGTTCGCGGACGAACCCGGTATCTCCCCCGTAGGTCTCGTAGAGCTCGGCGAATCGGAACCCCCTCGCGGCGGCGGTCGTCGTTGCCCCCGGGAGTTGCGGGCCTTCGACCGGCGTGCACGCTCGCCCCAGGTTGCCCGAGGACCGTCTCGCGAGCACCTCGTACAGATCCCGTTGACGCACCGGCTTGACGAGGTAGCCGTCCATGCCGGCCTCCAGGCAGCGCAGCCGGTCCTCCTCCATCGCATGCGCCGTGTAGGCCAGGATGGGAGTATGCCGGCCGCTGGCCGCCTCGCGACGACGGATCTCCGCCGTCGCCGCCAGGCCGTCCATCTCCGGCATCTGCAAGTCCATCAGGACGACGTCGTAGTCGGCCCGCTGCACCGCCTCTACCGCCTCCAGCCCGTTGACCACCGCGTCGACCCGGCAGCCCATCAACCCGAGCATCTGCAGGACCACCTTCCGATTGGTCTCGTAGTCCTCGGCAACCAGGACGCGCAGTGGAAACTGCGGCGGGGCGGCCGGCGCGATGGGCTGGGGCCGGGGATCGTCCTCATGCCGATCCAGGGCCCGGACGATCGCCTTGAGCAGCGGCGAGCGGCGCACGGGCTTGTTCAGCGAGGCGTCGAAGAGGACAGCCCACTCTTGGTCCTCATTCCCCCCGGCCGGCGTCCGTGGGGAGCAGAGCAGGACCCGCGGGACCGCGGCGATCCGAGGCTCGGCCCGAACCATCCCGAGCAGGCAGCGCCGGTCCTCGGCGGAGAGCTCCGCGTCGACAAGGACCAGGCCGAAGCGGTCCGCCGGGTCGGCGGACCGCACCAGATCCCTCGCCTGCGCCACCGAGCTGGCCATCTCGGGCCGGCAGCTCCAGGCCCGGAGGTGTTCGCCGAGGACCCGGCGGCCCGTGGCGTGCGGGTCGACGACGAGCACGCGGAGGCCGTCCAGGGCGCCGGGCGGCCTCGGCCCCTCCACCGCCTCCGGGGGCTTGGGCAGCGTCAGCTCCAGGCGGAAGAGGCTGCCCGCCCCGGACTCGCTCTCCAGAGCGATCCGGCCGTCCATCAAGTGGGCCAGGTGCTGGCAGATCGTGAGGCCCAGGCCCGTGCCGCCGTGCCGGCGGGTGATGCCCCCATTGGCCTGGGTGAAGCTCTCGAAGACGGCGGCCTGGCGTGCCCTGGGGATGCCGATGCCGGTGTCCCGGACCGCGAGGCAGAGCCTCGCTCCGGCGTCGGTCGCGCCGAGGAATTCCGCCTCCAGGGCGACCTCACCCCGGTCGGTGAACTTGACGGCGTTGCCCACGAGGTTCACCAGGACTTGCCGGACCCGGACCGGGTCGCCGACGACCCGCTCGGGGAAGTCGGCCGGCACGCAGCAGGCGATCTGGAGCCCCTTCTGGTGGGCCTGGGCCGCGAACAAGTCGACGACCTCCTCCAGGACGTCGCGAAGGTTGAACTCGACGGCCTCGACGACCAACTTGCCCGCCTCGATCTTGGCCAGGTCGAGGATGTCGTCGAGGATCGTCAGCAGCGCCTTGGCGTTGTTCCGGGCCGTGAGGGCGTAGTCGCGCTGGGTCTCGTCGAGCGGCGTGCCGAGGAGCAGTTCGAGCATGCCGATGACGCCGCCCATCGGTGTGCGGATCTCGTGGCTCATGTTCGCCAGGAACTCTCCCTTGGCCCGGCTGGCCGCCTCGGCGGCCTCCTTGGCCCGGCGGAGTTCCTCCTCCGCTTGTTTCTTCCCCGTGATGTCATAGGCGATGCCCTGGAGGAAGAGGGGCTGGCCGGCCTCGTCGCGCACCACCTGGGCCTCGCCGTGAACCCAGACGACCCCGCCGTCGCGAGCCAAGTAGCGGTACTCGGAACGGAAACTTTCGCCGAAGGCGCAGGTGAGAGCAAATTCGTGGAAACAGCGATCCCGGTCGTCGGGGTGGAGCTGGGTGCACCAGAGTACGGGGTTCTCGAGCCAGTCCTTTTGGGAGAAGCCCAGCAGCGACTCGATCTGAGGGCTGATGTACAGCTCGTTGATGCCCCCATCGAACTCGGCCAGGAAGGTGACTACCGGCATCTGCTCGACCAGCATGCGGTAACGCGCTTCTCGGCGCAGCTTCGCCTCCACCTGCTGGGGTTCAGCGGACGGCCATTCCCCCTCTAGGAGGAGGGCGGCCGTCGAGGGCGGGGCGGGATCAATCGGGCCCGAAACGCCTGCCAAGCGCTGAAGTATCTCCTCGGCCGCCTGATAGGTTAGTTCCTGCTCAACGGCGGGTCGGCTCGGGAGTTCTCCGGGGACGCTGATCATGGTGAGGCCACGCTCTCCCAAGTAAAACCACCCCGTCCTCCGCGAAAAAAGGCTCGAAACGGGGGATACCGACACTCAGACCAACCTGTTCAGGCAAGTTTGCCACCCTAGTTTAAAAACAAGGAATTCCTCCAGGTGAGGCTCGATTGCTCGAGGGCTTTTCTCGAGCCCCACGGATGACCCGCAGTCCGGACGCCGGCTGTGCACACCGTTCATGCTCGGTCATGAGGTCGATAATCTCTTGGGCAATCCCGAGTTCGTGCATGACGCCGCCTTCCGGTCAAGCCATTCTCGGGCGAGGGCTTCGATGAGCGTGATGGCTCCTTCCACGGCCGCATCGACGGGCCGCTCAGAGCCGTCCGCCCGTCCGCCGGGGCGAACGTCGCCGGTTCACAGCCGACAACCCGGATCGTGGGCAGGGGCCCTCCCAGGGTACGGACTAGGCGTAAAACCTCCACCGGGTCCATACCATGCGCTTCCACGACCTTCCCCCCGGCGCCCGTGTCCTCCATGTTGTCGAGGTCCGGCTCGAGGACGTACAGCATGCCGGGCTCACCGCCGCGAGAGACCGCGTCGACCAAGATGGCCCCATCGTAGTCCTCGAGAAGGGCGTAGGCGAGATCGATCCCCTTGATACCGAAGTCGATCACGTGCACCGCCGCCGGGAGCGTCCGCTGCGCCATCCTACGTACGACTTCGACCCCGAAGGCATCGTCTCCGAGGAAGATGTTACCCACCCCGGCGATCAGGATCCGCGAGTGGTTCATGATGCCCCCTCACCCCCGACGGCCAAGGGTTCCACCTCCTCGGGGCGGAAAAAGAAGCGATGGCCGGGCTGACCTTCCCATCCCAGATCCTGACCAGGGTCTCCATCCACCGTAACGGCCAGGTGAACCCGACCCTCATCGTCCTGTTCGACGCAGACGACGGTTGCCGTCTTGCCGCTGAGGATGAGGTCCATCGCATCGGACCGGCCGCGGGGTCTCAAGCGTACGCGGGCGCCTGGCCAAAGTGTGGGGGGTACCTCGCTTCGCACCGCCCCGTGAAGTCGCAGCATTTGTTCCCGGGTCAGTCTCTCCGTGCGGTCGAGCAGTTCCCGGGCGTGGCCGTCCATGGCCCGCACCTCCCGCTTTTCCTCTTCTGTCAAGGTCAGGACCCGGAGAGTCAACAGTTCGTCTACTTCGGTCCCGTCGAAGAAGTCACCCGGGCTCTCTGGTGCGACCGTTGGGTAGTCGTACAGGATCATCGGTGCGGAGAGCATCATGTCGCGCTCCCCCTCCTCTCCGACCAGCACCGGCCAGGTTCCCACGTTGCGACACCCCGCGGCGAGTGGGCCGAGCGGCTCCGGAGGGTCGAGCAGGGAAACGAACTGGCCTTCCCGGACTTCGAGGATGGAATGAGCCGAGAGCAGTGTGCGCAGCAATACGGCATCCCGGTCGTTCAGATCCACCCCGTGTAATGGGGTGTGGTTCGAAACGCGTACGGTGAGCTTGAAGCATTCATCGCCTGTACGCCCGGCCGAAAGTTCCAGGGTGCCCTCGACTGGCCACTGGCGGCGCACCACCTGACCAGCGGCCCGGCAAGAGGAACCGAGCAAGGGTTCCCCTTCCCGAGAGGTCGGAAAGACGAATGAGACGAGCTTCGGACCGGAGAGGAGCTCGGCGAAGGGCAGGTCCGCGATGACCACTTCGCGCTCTGCCGGCTCCTGGCCGGAGTGAAAGAGTTCCTCACGGATCGGAACGACCTCCCTGGCGCGGTTCGGTGAAACCCCGCCCACGTCCGTCCCCTCCGTCATCTGAAGGAAACGAACCCGCACGCCGAGACGTGTTTCAGGGCGGCCGAGCACAAGGCACTCGGTCTGCATGAACCAGGCGTCAACACCACGCTGGGCCTCGCCGTAGGCCCGGGGATACAGCCTGCCGAACGTCCAGCGCCGCCGGTTCTTCAGCGCTGACAGCCGGTAGGGGTAGAGGAGGTGCCCCTCGTAGAGGACGGCGTCGGCGATCTTCTTCACCCGCTCCAGCTTCAGCTCTGCCACGGGTCGACTCCTGCGGTCATGTTCCCCCCGCGGGCGGTCGAGTATGCCGCCCTTCGCACCCCGGCGTCTTTCCCACCGTGTGTGCGCACCCACGGCAGTGGCCGACCTCTTCACCCAACAGGGGTAAGGGAATCGTCCCCAACGGGGGGCGGGGCAAGCGCCCCGATGCGTCTTCGAATTCGATCCTCTCGACGTCGGGCATCGCTTCCAAGATCGCGCCCTCGACAAGACGGCTTAAGGCCGGAGGCAGCGGCGTTCCTCGGTTCCCCTCCCAGGTCTGTAGGCGAACCAAGCCATCGGCCACGCCGACAAGCTTCAGATCGGCCCCGTGTTGGAGCAAGAGCGGCTGGAGCTGGGCAAGGACCTGCTGGACACGAGCTTCCTGCCCCTGCGGATGAAGGTCGTGCAGGAGGAGCAGGCTCCGGACCAAGTCGTCTCGGGTGCATGCGTCGAGGATCGCCTGGCCTGGCCCTCCGGCCTGGGCGATGAACTCGACCATCTTGCACAGTCCCATCCCGTGCAGGTCCAGGATCGCCCGGGCCAGCTCCCGGACGTGGTCGCGCGCGGCTGGGTCGGCAGAACCCTCGACGGCCTGGATCAGCTCCTCGATCCAGCCGATCCCCCGAGGGAGCTCACTCTCCTCCTTCTTGTTCATGTCGCCTTCTCCGGGAGCAGTTGCACCCCGAGAGTGGGGGAATGTCGGACCGAGATCTCCCTGCCATTGCCCAGGTACATGTGGACGCCGCAGGGCATGCACGGGTCGAAACTGTGCACGGTGCGCATGATGTCGATCCCTTTGAAGCCATCCGGACCATTCTCTTCGAAGATCGGGGTGCTCTGCACGGCGTCCTCGTAGGGGCCCGGCGTGCCGAAGGAGTCTCGCGGGCTGGCGTTCCAGCAGGTCGGCGGGTAGGGATGATAGTTGGCGATCTTGCCCTGACGGATGACGGCATGGTGCGAGAGCAGGCCGCGGACCGCTTCGTGGAAGCCGCAACCGATCGCCTCCTCGGGGACCTTGAACTCGGACCAGGTCCTGGTTCGGCCTGCGTGGACCTCCTCCAGTGCCCTCTCGATGAAGTAAAGGGCGGCGGCGGCCGCATACGCCTGGAAGTAAGTCCGGCGCGGTGCGCTCCAGGGTGTTGTTCCACCTCGGGATCTTCCACTCGAACTCGACCTCGGGCATGGTCATCGTCTTGGGCAGATAAATCTTGACGCCGGAGCCGGTCGCCTTGATGTAGCCGATGTCCACCAAGCCGGCCAGAGCCGTCACCCAGAAGCGGGCGAGGGGGCCGCCGCCAGTGTCGAGTGCCAGATGAGCATTGGTCCGCTGGTCGAACCAGCGGGGCGACATCACCCAGGTGTAATGACCCTGGAGGTCACGCTTCTGGGGCCGGGGCGTGGTCGTCTGGTTCCAAGGGTGACGCTGATCGACGGGATTACCGAGCGGGTCGGTCCTGACGAACGTCTCGCCGTCCTGCCAGTCGTCGTAGAACGAGCTGCCCAGCAGGATGCGGATACCCAGATTGATCTCCACGAGGTCGGTCGTGATGAGCTCGCCATCCACGACGATGCCGGGGGTGGCGTACATCGCCCGGCCCCATTCGTGCATCCGTGCATAGGTGAAGTCGCAGGCGTCCGGGTTGTGGAAGGCGCCCCAGCAGCCCAAGAGGACGCGCCGCTGGCCGACCTCTTCGTAGCCGGGCAGGGCATCGTAGAAGAAGTCAAAAAGGTCGTCGTGCAGCGGGACAGCCCTCTTGAGGAACTCGGCGTACTTCATCAGCCGGACCTGGTACTCGGTGAAGAGCTGGATGCTGGGAACGGTACCGACGCCGCCGGGATAAAGCGTCGAGGGATGGACGTGCCGTCCTTCCATGAGGCAGAACATCTCGCGGCTCAGCCGGCTCATCTGCAGGCTTCACGGTAGAAGGTGCCGGTGAACGGGTTTAGTGCCCGCATGATGTCGGCGATGGTGCGGTAGCCGTGGATGGCGGTGTGCGGGGGGGAGGTCGTCTCGGCCCTCGCCAGGACGGACGGATTGGTCTCCCTGACCATCTGCTCGCAAAAGTCGACGCCGACCAGGTTGTCCTGGTAGAGGTTATGGTCGAACATGTACTCGGCCGCCTCGCCGAGGTTGATGATCCATTCGGCCAGGGCCGGCGGCCGAACCCCGAAGGCCATGTTTTGAGCGTAGACGGCGCAAGTCGCGTGGTTATCGCCGCAGATCCCGCAGATGCGGCTGGTGATGAAATGGGCATCACGCGGGTCCTTGCCTTTCATGAAGATGCTGTATCCGCGGAAGATCGACGACGTGCTATGGCACTCGACCACCCGCCGATTGGCAAAGTCGATCGTCGTGTGCAGCCCTAGTCCCACAAACCGTAGTTGAGAGCCCAAGAAGTTGACCGTCACGCTAAAATTACCCGGCTTTGCTAGCTTCCCAGTTCCAAGGAGGCTTTCACCATGCCGGGTAAGGCGGCCAGAATCACCATCACTGAACGTCAACACGACATCCTCCGCACGCTCCGCGATGCGGTTACGGCCCCCGCGCATCTCCGGCAACGGGCCGCCATCATCCTTCTGGCCTTCGACGGCCTACGCAATGACGAGATCGCCGAGCAGGTCGGCCTTGGGCCACGCCCAGTCGGACTCTGGCGACGACGTTGGGCCCAGGCTTGGAACGGCCTCATTGAGGTGGAGTGCCGCGAAACGAAAGCGGACCTGCGCCGGGCCATCGAAGCGGTCCTCCGCGATGAACCGCGCCCGGCGCACCGGGCAAGTTCACCCCGGAGCAAGTCACCCAGATCCTCGCGGTCGCCTGCGAGCCCCCCGCGAAGTCCGGCCGGCCCATCACCCACGGGACGGCCCGCGAACTGGCGGACGAGGTCGTCAAGCGGGGCATTGTCGTGTCGATCTCGACGACCCAGGTGAGCCGCTACCTCCGCGAGGCGGCCCTGAAGCCCCACAAGAGCCGGTATTGGCTCCACACCACCGAGAAGGCCCCGGAGCGGTTTCAGCAGCAGGTCGAGGCGGTCTGCGACCCCTACCGCGCGGCGCCGGAGTTGCGAGCGGACCCAGAACACCCACACCGTCTGCGTGGACGAGATGACGGGCATCCAGGCATTGGAGCGGACCGCCGCCACCAAGCTGATGATCGCGGGGAAGCCGGCGCGGCTCGAGTTCGAGTATGAGCGGCACGGGACGTTGACTCTGATCGGCAACTTCCAGGTGACGACTGGGGAGTTGATCGCACCCACGATCGGCCCGACGCGGACCGAGGCCGACTTTGCCAGCCACATCGAGCAGACAATGGCCACCGACCCGGGTGCGTCGTGGGTGTTCGTCACGGATAACTGGAACATCCATTGTTCGGAGACCTTGGTGCGGGTGGTGGCCAAGGCGTGTGCGCTCACGACGACGCTGGGCAAAAAGGGGGTGCGTGGGGTGCTGAAATCGGTGGCGAGCCGCCAGGCATTCTTGTCGGAAGCCGAGTCATCGCATCCGGTTCGTGTACACGCCCAAGCACAGTTCGTGGCTGAACCAGATCGAAGTGGTCTTCGGGGTGATCATGCGGAAAGTGGTCCGGCGGGGTTCGTTCACCTCGGTGAAGGATTTGCGTGATAAATTGGTGAATTTCATCGACTATTTCAATCGTGTGTTTGCCCATCCCTTCCGCTGGACGTACACGGGTCGTCCGCTGATGGCGAAGCCTGCGGCGTGAGTCTGGGCAGAGTAACGAACATGGGTAAGTCGGCCGCATCATTGGCGTTCAACTGCGGTTCTTCGGACTAGGCTCCCGACGATGCGGGTGATCGGGTCCCAGGACATGCGCACCAGTTTTGGGTTGTCACCGGACATGAGAGCTCCTCACTTGCCGCGCCACACCGGTTCCTTGTTCAGCGATGCCCTGGTGAATTTCCGCAGAGCGCGGATAGTCCGCCCGTACGTCCCCACAGCGATCCTCGAGAGCTTGGCGCCGGGCGGTTCGTCCATGAACGACATGAACCTGTCGGGGAAGCCGGGCATCGTGCAGCCGATGCAGACGCCGCCGACGTTGGGGCAGCCGCCGATGCCGTTCATCCAGCCGCGCTTGCCGACGTTGCACTGGACCGCCGGGCCCCAGCAGCCCTGCTCGACGATGCACTTGATCGAGCCGTACGCCTCCGCGAAATCGGCCTGCTCGTAGTAGCCGGCCCGGTCACAACCCTCGTGGACGGTTTGGCTGAACAACCAAGTCGGCCGCAGTTCCTTGTCCAGGGAGATC
This sequence comes from uncultured Planctomycetaceae bacterium, assembly GCA_963803395.1. Taxonomy (GTDB): domain Bacteria; phylum Planctomycetota; class Planctomycetia; order Isosphaerales; family Isosphaeraceae; genus JAFANO01. Next base: position 43,595 of record CAWDND010000072.1, on the reverse strand, counting down.
ATGGGTGCCCGGCCCGCCGCCTGTCGCAGAAGGTAGAGCAGCGTCTCCATGAAGTTGTCCGGCTGGATCGGACAGCCGGGCACGCAGACGATGGGGATGCCGGCCTTCGATTTCCATTCCCAACCCATGTAGTCCGGCAGACCCATGCAGCCGGTCGGATTGCCGGCCATGGCATGGATGCCGCCGTAGGCCGAGCAGGTCCCGGCTGCCATCACGGCCCACGCCCTGGGGGCGAGACGGTCGATCCATTCGCAAGTCGTGATCGGCTGGCCGGTGGCCCGGTCCGTGCCAAGGGCCGCCCAGTAACCTTCGTTTTTGTTCCGCTCGTTGGGGATCGATCCTTCGATGACGAGGATGAACGGGTCGAGATTCCCCTCGGCCGCCCGTTCAAATGTCCGGAGGAAGTCATCGCCGACGGCATAAGCCAAAACGGGGTTGTGGAAGCTCACCCTCGGGATGCCCGGGATCGCGCCCAGGACCAGATCCTCGATGCTAGGCTGGGTGGCGGAGGTCATGGCGATCGTATCACCATCACAGCCGAGCCCGGCAGTAATCCAGAGGATGTCGATCGCCGGGATCGCGGGCGGCCGCTGGGTCTTCCGGCCGTAGGGGACCGAGGCTTGGTCCATTGGAAGGTCTCCCATTCGTTCTACAGCAGAAGGAGTTGGCGAGGGCGTTTCGCCCACCCCTTTGAATCAAGGGCTCGAGTGACGGGCCGGCACTGAGTCAACCCCCGAAACCTCCGGACGTATATGGTGCAAATCCTTATGAGATAACATGCTTCGGTGACGAAAAAAATAACCGCTGCTGTAGAATTAGGCGACCGGGGGAAATGAATTTACCTGATACCGAACGGGACCAGTTTCTCCTTCGCGGGCGGGTCGTGATCCCAGCCCTTGGCCACTTCACCGTTGCCGTCGGTTCTGGTTTTTTCCCCCGAACGTCATCGCCCAAGGCCACCCTCGCCTTCGTGTCCCTCGAGATCTCCAGCGTCTCGGGATCGTTCCGAACCTGCTCCCGCACCTGCTTCACAGTGGCGAAGATCGCATCAGTCGCGTCGATATTCTTCAGCAGCTTGCCTTTCTGAATCCGTTTGAGACGGTAATTTCAGCGCTTGAGGATGTCCCGCATAGTGCGCTCTTTGGGCAACTTCCTCCTTGGAATACCCCTTGTGGATCAAGGCCTCTCGCACCTCGGCCGCCGACAGGGTTGGTGTACCGCCGCGCCGACTCGAGTTCCGGATCGGCGTGTGTCTGGGGTTCGACGATCGCGCGGAAATCGGCCGCCAGTTGCGGGTCCTTCTGTTCGTGGCGCCGCCAGCCGTGCGCGTGGCGAAGTTCTCCAGGCAGCGCACCCCCTGAACGCGACTCATGCAGTCCCTTCGCGACGGTGTCGCGTCCCCAGCCGAAGCGTCGTTCGGTCTGGCGGGCGCTGCCGCCGCAGAGTTCGGTGGCCACCTCGGCCAGGAACAGTCGGCGTTGAGATCCGGTCAGCCGTCTGGCTCCCGACCGGCTCAAGGCGTCGAGTCGCTCGGCGGAAGCTTCCATAACGGTGGTCCCCCCGGAAGGCGAGACGGTGAGAGATCAACCAAGGGTCTCGCATCATTTGGCAGGCCAGCATAGCTCAACTCGGGGTAGGTTTCTATACATCGGTCGCCTAAGCCCCCGAATCAAGCCTGCTTACCGTGAGTTTTCGCACGGTTGCTTCCGCTCCCCCAGATGGTGTTCCAGAGCAGGCTTGAGGTCAGTCCAGTGCCGATGGGCCTCGGCGAACGCGGCGTGGGCGGCAGGCAAGTCGCCGCGCCGGCCCGCCACCACCAGCTCGCGGCAGGAGTCGGCCAGGGCCTCCGCCCCGATCGTCAGGCTGATGCCCTTCAGGCCATGCGCCGCGGTCGCTGCCCGGCCCGCATCGCCTGCCGCCAGGCCCTCTCCGATGCCGACGACGGCCGCGGGGGCGGCGACCAGGAACGACGCCAGCAGCTCGCGGACGAACCCGGTATCTCCCCCGTAGGTCTCGTAGAGCTCGGCGAATCGGAACCCCCTCGCGGCGGCGGTCGTCGTTGCCCCCGGGAGTTGCGGGCCTTCGACCGGCGTGCACGCTCGCCCCAGGTTGCCCGAGGACCGTCTCGCGAGCACCTCGTACAGATCCCGTTGACGCACCGGCTTGACGAGGTAGCCGTCCATGCCGGCCTCCAGGCAGCGCAGCCGGTCCTCCTCCATCGCATGCGCCGTGTAGGCCAGGATGGGAGTATGCCGGCCGCTGGCCGCCTCGCGACGACGGATCTCCGCCGTCGCCGCCAGGCCGTCCATCTCCGGCATCTGCAAGTCCATCAGGACGACGTCGTAGTCGGCCCGCTGCACCGCCTCTACCGCCTCCAGCCCGTTGACCACCGCGTCGACCCGGCAGCCCATCAACCCGAGCATCTGCAGGACCACCTTCCGATTGGTCTCGTAGTCCTCGGCAACCAGGATGCGCAGTGGAAACTGCGGCGGGGCGGCCGGCGCGATGGGCCGGGGCCGGGGATCGTCCTCATGCCGATCCAGGGCCCGGACGATCGCCTTGAGCAGCGGCGAGCGGCGCACGGGCTTGTTCAGCGAGGCGTCGAAGAGGACAGCCCACCCTTGGTCCTCATTCCCCCCGGCCGGCGTCCGTGGGGAGCAGAGCAGGACCCGCGGGACCGCGGCGATCCGAGGCTCGGCCCGAACCATCCCGAGCAGGCAGCGCCGGTCCTCGGCGGAGAGCTCCGCGTCGACAAGGACCAGGCCGAAGCGGTCCGCCGGGTCGGCGGACCGCACCAGATCCCTCGCCTGCGCCACCGAGCTGGCCATCTCGGGCCGGCAGCTCCAGGCCCGGAGGTGTTCGCCGAGGACCCGGCGGCCCGTGGCGTGCGGGTCGACGACGAGCACGCGGAGGCCGTCCAGGGCGCCGGGCGGCCTCGGCCCCTCCACCGCCTCCGGGGGCTTGGGCAGCGTCAGCTCCAGGCGGAAGAGGCTGCCCGCCCCGGACTCGCTCTCCAGAGCGATCCGGCCGTCCATCAAGTGGGCCAGGTGCTGGCAGATCGTGAGGCCCAGGCCCGTGCCGCCGTGCCGGCGGGTGATGCCCCCATTGGCCTGGGTGAAGCTCTCGAAGACGGCGGCCTGGCGTGCCCTGGGGATGCCGATGCCGGTGTCCCGGACCGCGAGGCAGAGCCTCGCTCCGGCGTCGGTCGCGCCGAGGAATTCCGCCTCCAGGGCGACCTCACCCCGGTCGGTGAACTTGACGGCGTTGCCCACGAGGTTCACCAGGACTTGCCGGACCCGGACCGGGTCGCCGACGACCCGCTCGGGGAAGTCGGCCGGCACGCAGCAGGCGATCTGGAGCCCCTTCTGGTGGGCCTGGGCCGCGAACAAGTCGACGACCTCCTCCAGGACGTCGCGAAGGTTGAACTCGACGGCCTCGACGACCAACTTGCCCGCCTCGATCTTGGCCAGGTCGAGGATGTCGTCGAGGATCGTCAGCAGCGCCTCGGCGTTGTTCCGGGCCGTGAGGGCGTAGTCGCGCTGGGTCTCGTCGAGCGGCGTGCCGAGGAGCAGTTCGAGCATGCCGATGACGCCGCCCATCGGTGTGCGGATCTCGTGGCTCATGTTCGCCAGGAACTCTCCCTTGGCCCGGCTGGCCGCCTCGGCGGCCTCGTTAGCCCGCCGGCGCTCGGCGACTTCCCGCTCCAGTTCCTCGGGGCTTCGCAGGGCGAGGGCCTTGGGCACCGTGGGAATCAAAGCGATCACCGTGGCCCAGGAGACGAGGGCCGTCGTGAGCTTGACCACACCAATGAATCGGTAGATCGGCACGTAGAAGACGACGACTTCCAGGAGATGGGTGAGCCCACATGAAGTTATGAAAATGCCGAACATCCAGAACATCCACTTGAAGGGGACGTCCTGACGGCGGCGGACGAAGTAAATCAAGATCAGGGGTATGGCGAGGTAGGCCAGCCAGATGAGGGTGTCAGAGAGATTATGGAGCCAGACGAGTGGCGGCGTCCAAGCCCCGCATAGCCTGCGTGGCACGAACCCGGAGGGGTCGAGCAAATGGGCCAGGACATCCAGCATGATGGCATATCCTTGCAGTGATCCGACCCCCTGAGAAACTATCCGAAAACGATCCTAAGCCCCTTGATTTTCCAGCGTCTTCGGCGTTCTAGAAGGCGTTTTCGGATCGTTTCTAATCTAAGGAGGCTCTCCAGGAAGGGCCATGTTTTTCGCCCTCAGTCGTTACCAGGAAGTCGGTTGCGCTTGGTTGGCCCGCAATCTCCGCAACCCCTTGTCCTGCAGCGACTTCAGGCCATTTACCTGGGCTTCTCGGAGAGCCTCTAAGAAACCTAAAAAAGGATGGGATCGGTGCAGAGCATTCCCTCGATCTCTGCCTCTGTCCGACAGCAAGGGAAGGTCCACTCACTCCGAGGGCCGGCCAACTCATCCGCACCGCGGGACGAAGTTCGGAGAATTGAACGATTATTATGATATGTAGCTGGGCATACGATTCCGATTCACACTCCGGTTGCGGAGAGGCGGCGTCGTCAAGGCCGGGGATGGGGGCGCGAATCGGTCGCCAGTTGTCCTCGGGCGAGCGATCGGCCACGGCGTGATCGAGGGGCTATCGATCCTCAGGTTGATAATCCCCTACCAGCCTCGCAAATCCGCCCTGTTTTCAAGACTCAAACAGCATGTGAGCAGGGTTTATAAATCCGAGGACCGGTAACTTGTTCAGGTTCGGGTCGCGATCGAGGTCGAGCTTTCGGGTGGAGTCACCCATGGCCAACACCGATCATCGCCCTGGGCGTCTCGTCCTGATCCGTTTGGGCATGATAGCGCAGGACCCGAATCAAGTCGCTTGTCCTCGGGGGCTTGACGATGAAGTCGTCCATGTCGACGGCGCGGCACATCTCCTGGTCCTCCGGCGTGGCGTCGGCCGTCAGGGCGATGAGGCTCGGCCGTTGTTCTTCCGGGCGATTCCGGCGGATCTGCCGGGTTGCCTCCAGGCCGTCCATCTCGGGCATCAGGGCGTCCATCAGCACGACGTCGTATTCCTGTTGCTCCAGGGCCTCGCGGCCGTTGACGACGATGTCGATGCTTTAGGAGAGGCTACGCAACAGATTCCGAACCACCAGCCGATTCGGCGCCTGGTCGTCGGCCAGTAGGATCCTCAGGGGACGCCGTCGGTTGGTGCTTACAAGAGGGGAGCCGAGCGGGTCGGTCATTGTCGTCGCCCTCGGTGCCGGGTCGCACAAGCATCGTACGCGCTATATTATACTTGAGAGTCGGCTGAATGGTCAAAGGGAATTACCAAAAAAAACTGCAACTGTTCGGCATCAGCATCGTATACGCCATATCATACTTGAGAGTCGGCTGAACGGTCAAAGGGAAGGCTCATCCTGCGTTTCGGGGGGTTGTTCCTTGACGCCCACTCCGAGGCTTACAATTCCCTTGCGACCACCTCAGCGAGGCGGCGAATCCTTTCCTGTCTCCGGTATCATGTAAGCAGGGATGATTCTGGGCATCCAGAACCTCATTGACGAGAGCAAATGCGTCGAGGCCGTCCGGCAGATCCGCTGGCCCGACGGGGTGACCTGTCCTCACTGCACTTCACCCCGTGTCACTGGACAGGGGTGGGACGAGGCCCAACCGGCGCGGCAGCAGTACGAGTGCAGGGCGTGTCGGAGACGCTTCGATGACTTGACCGAGACGATCTGAGAGGCTCTCCGGGAAGCCCAGGCAAATGGCCGGAAGTCGCTGTAGGAAAAGGGGTTGCGAAGATTGCGGGCCAGCCAAGCGCAACCGACTTCCTAGTAACGACTTAGGGCGAAAAACATGGCCCTTCCCGGAGAGCCTCTGAGTTGCCTGGTTGAGAACTGCTGGATCGCCTCCCACAGCAGCCAATCGACTACCCGACGGTGCACCTCCGGTAAAGGCAGCCGACGCCGATCCGGCGGGGTGAGGCCGGGGCAAAGCGCGTGCAGCGAGTGCCCCGGTGGTAGGGGGCCTTCTGATCTGAGTCACGCGCGCTGCACGCGCTTTGCCCCGGCCACCCAGCCGCGCGTCATCCTGCCTCACAGAGAGGGGTTTTCGGGATCGGGGCTGGGGGTAGCTCCGACGATGTCTTGAGTTCGGCCCGGAGTTCCAACCAGGGTTCCGGTTTCCATCGAGGTTTAGGCAACGGTTGACCCGCGATCGGAAGGCCGGGAGAAAGCGTCTGGCCCTCGTTGGCACGCTAGACGAGCCAGCGCTGGACGCCGTTGGCATGGACCACCTCGATCCGGGGGCGTTTCGCCCACGGGACGAGGCGGAAGCTCATCGGCAAGGCCGCACTGGCCAGGAGGATCGGTTGCGCGAGGTCCGACGTGCCGATCAGGACGAGAGCGTCGCCTTGGAGCCGGTAGAGATCGAGGGCCCAGGGTCGCGATCGACGATCAACAGCTCGCGTGTCCGGATGCTCGCGTGGAAGGGGTGTTTCTCGCGGCAGCGATCGTTCATTGGGGCTGACGATCTCGAAGGTGAGGTCGGGCCCGCCGAACCAGTACGTACCGCAAGCCCTCGCCTAGTTACCCTGGAGATAGACCGCGACGTCGGGAATGCGATCGTTATGCTCCCGGTCATCCTCACGATCGCTCACCTTGACGCCTTGGAAGACGTGACACAAGCCCGTCCATTCGATCGTGATCGTGAGGACAAGGACGACCAGGGTCCTCGAACGTCGTGTGGAGTGACAGGCTCACTTCTCTCGGGGCGGCGGTGGGATGATGCTGGGCAGCTCAAGGGGGGAGCGGCCGGCCCCCTTGAGCATCTGGTACTTGGCCTGGGTCGTCTGCGACAGGCCGTGGATCTTGATGAAGCCCTGCGCGGCCGACGAGTCGTACTGGTCGCCCTCCTCGTAGGTGGCCAGTTCGTGGCGGTAGAGGCTGTGGTCGCTCTTGCGGCCGACGATCATGGCATGCCCCTTGAAGAGCTTCACCCGCGCCGTGCCCGAGACGTATTGCTGGTTCGAGACGACGAAGGCCATCAGGTCCTGGTGCAGGGCGCTGAACCAGAGGCCGTTGTAGATCAGGTCGGCGTACGCCTGGCTGACGTGTGTCTTGAACCGCAGCGCGTCCTTCGAGAGGGTCAGGAACTCGATCTCGCGGTGCGCCTCGTGGAGCACGATGGCGGCGGGGGCCTCGTAGATCTCGCGCGACTTGATGCCGACGAGCCGGTTCTCGATGTGGTCGATCCGGCCCACGCCGTGCTGCCCGGCGAGCCGGTTCAGCTCCTCGATCAGCTCGACGCCGTCGCGGTCGCGGCCGTTCAGGCCGACCGGACGCCCGCGGTCGAAGGTGATCTCGACCTCCTCGGGCTCGTCGGGAGCGCTCCGGGGATCGATCGTCCACTGGAAGGTCTCGGGCGGCGGCTCGACCCACGGGTCTTCGAGGATGCCCGCCTCGATCGACCGGCCCCAGAGGTTCTGGTCGGTGCTGAAGATCGACTTCTTGGTCGCCTCGACCTCGATGCCGTGCTTGGCGGCGAACTCCAGCTCCTGCGTCCGGGTCCACTTCCACTCGCGCACCGGCGCGATGATCTTCAGCTCGGGCGCGAGCGTCTGGAAGGTGACGTCGAAGCGAACCTGGTCGTTCCCCTTGCCGGTGCAGCCGTGCGCCACGGCGACGGCGCCGTGGTCGCGTGCCACGCGGACCATCAACTGGGCGATCAAGGGTCGGCCCAGCGCGGTGGCCAGGGGATACTTCCCCTCGTAAACCGCACCGGCCATCAGCGAGGGGAAGGCGAAGAAGTCGACGAACAGGTTGCGCACGTCCTCGGCGATCGCATCGACCGCGCCGGTCCGCAGCGCCTTCTCGCGGATCGCCTGGATGTCCTGCCCCTGGCCGAGGTCGCAGGTGTAGGCGATCACGTCGAGCCCGTACGTCTCGTTGATCCACTTGACGGCGACCGACGTGTCGAGCCCGCCGCTATAGGCCAGTACCACCTTGTCGCGTGCCACGGGAGTCGTCTCTTCTGAGAGCGAAGAAAATTGGGATCCGCCGAACGTGTCATTGTGATCCAAGGCGCGTGGCCGATCAACCCTGGACCAAACCGCCCCGCCTTGCCGCCCTGCCGTGGCGCGGTGGCCCATGCCTGAGTGCCCTTGCCCACGCAGACGCGGGCAGGCTCCTCAAGATCCCCGGCATCGAGGTTAAATGCTGCCGGTAGGGACAGGAACGTGTTCCGGTCACTCGCCATCGGGCAGCGAGAAGGTCCGTCTCAGGCAGGCGAGCCCTTCGCGGCCGCGGAGGATGTCGGTGGCGACGTTGATCCGGACCTCGCTGGTGTTGATCAGGGCGATGTTGATGCCGCGCTCGGCCAGGGCGCCGAACATCCGGGTGGCGACGCCGGTGTGGGTGCGCATGCCCACGCCCAGGACCGAGAGCTTGGCGAGCTCCGGCTCGACCGAGACCTCGCCCGGCCCGACGCCCCGCGCGGCCTCGGCGGCTCGCCCGGCGGCACTCGCGGGGCACGGTGAACGACAGGTGCGTGTTGCCCGCCGTGCTCGACGTTCTGGACGATCATGTCGACGAAGACGCCGGCCTCGGCGATCGTGCGGAAGACGCGGGCGGCGTAGCCGGGCTGGTCGGGGACGTTGAACAGCGTGACCCGCGCCTGCGATCGTCGAGCTCGACGCCGGAGATGACCAGGTCTTCCATCCCGGTCGTCGGCTGCGTCGCGATGCCGGTCTCGGTCTCGGGCGGTCGGCGCAGGCGCCCGGGACGAGGCGGGCGGGAGCGTGAACGGCGCGGTGACCCCGTTGTCCCAGCTGATCCAAGCAGGAACGCCCGGTGCACGGCGCGGAGCGCCGCCGCGGCCGACGCACGATCGACCAGCACGCTGATCTTGATCTCGCTGGTCGTGATCATCTGGATGTTGATCCCCGCCTCGGCCAGCGCCTCGAACATCGTCGTGGCGACGCCGGTGTGGGTCCGCATCCCCAGGCCGACGACCGAGACCTTGGCGACCTCGGCGTCGTGGGTGACCCCCGCGGCGCCGATGGCCTTCGCGGCCGCTCTCGGCGGCGATCAGCGTCTCGGCCAGGTCGCCCGCGGCGACGGTGAAGCTGACCTCGGTCGTGCCGTCCGTCGCGACGTTCTGGACGATCATGTCCACGACGATGTTGGCCGCGGCGATCGTGCGGAAGATCGTGTGGACGACGCCGGGCCGGTCGGGGACGCCCAGGATGGTGATCCGCGCCTCGTCCTTGGCCAGCGCGGCGCCGGTGACCGTCACGCCCAGCCGCCGCGCGTCGGCCTCGGCGACGATCCAGGTCCCCTCGGCGTCCGAGAACGAGCTCCGGACGTGGATCGGCACGCCGTACTTCTTGGCGAACTCGATCGACCGCGAGTGCATCACGCCGGCGCCCAGGCTGGCCAGCTCGAGCATCTCGTCGTAGCTGATCCGGTCGATCTTCCGGCGCCTCGGGCACGATCCGGGGGTCGGTCGTGTAGACGCCGTCGACGTCGGTGTAGATCTCGCAGGCGTCGGCGCCGAGCACGGCGGCCAGCGCCACGGCGGTGGTGTCGGAGCCGCCCCGGCCCAGCGTGGTGATGTTGTAGTTCTCGTCGACCCCCTGGAAGCCGGCGACGATGACGATCTTGCCCTCGTCCAGCGCCTGGACCATCCGCTCGGTCGAGATGTTCCGGATCCGGGCCTTGGTGTGGAAGCTGTCGGTCACGATGCCGATCTGGGCCCCGGTGAAGCTGATCGCCGGGACGCCCAGCGCCTGGATCGCCATCGCCATGAGGGCGACGCTGACCTGCTCGCCGGTCGAGAGGAGCATGTCCATCTCGCGCGCCGGCGGACGCTCGGTGATCTCCTTGGCCAGCTCGATCAGCTCGTCGGTGGTGTGCCCCCGGGCCGAGACGACGACGAGCACCTGCTCGCCCGCGCTGGTGCGCCGGATCGCGCGGCGGGCCGCGGCGAGGATCTTGTCGGAATCGGCGACGCTCGTGCCGCCGAACTTCTGGACCAGGAGAGGCACGTTGCAAACTCCGCCCTGCGACGGGTGCGTGACGCGCACCGATCCGGACCATCGGCGACGCGACACGCGCCCTACAGCCTTCAAGAACGGCTTCCATCAGCCGGAATCCTTGCTCCAGCGTCGGCCCGCCGGCCGCGCGGGCCGAGACTTCATCGTAAGGATGACCCGAGCCCGCCAGGCCGGTCCCGGCCATCGCCCAGGCGACCCAGCCGCGGTCGTGGGCGCGGGTGCGCAGCAGGGTGGCGTGGTCGGGCGAGACCAGGATCCGCCAGCGGTCAGTACGTCTCCAGGGCCGCCGGAGCGGGCCGACGATGTCGCGGTCGATCCGCTCCAGGGCCTCGACCTTGGCGTCGGCGCGGCCCTCGTGGCTCGCCTCGTCGGGGGCCTCGACGTGGACGCAGACGAGGTCGTGGTCGCGCGAGCGCCTCGACGCCGTACCGCCCCTTGGCGGCGTAGTCGGTGTCGAGGTAGCCGGTCGCGCCCGGGACGTCGATCCGGTCCCAGCCGGCGAGCACGCCGACGCCGCGGACCAGGTCGACGGCCGAGATGATCGCCCCCTTCAGGCCGTGGAGGTCGGCGAACCTCGGCGAGGCCGGGCGCCTTGCCCTGGCCCCAGAGCCAGATCGCGTTGGCCGGCGGCTTGCCGGCCGCGAGCCGGGCCTTGTTGACCGGGTGGTCTCTTGACCACGTCGCTCCCCGCCTGCATCAGCTCGCTCGGAGCAGCTCGGCGCCGGTCCCCCGGGGCAGGTGATCGGCGGCCGGCTGGTCGGGGACGTCGTGCGGCGGCGTGGTCAGGGTGTCGTCGGCGAACGGCGGCGCTCGCCCGGCTGGCCGCGGTAGATCATCAGGTTGCGGTAGCTCACGCCGGGGTGGAACTCGACGTTCGGCCGACCGAGCGTCGGGCCTGGAGCGCCGCGATCAGCACGCCGCCCCTCCTCGCTGGTGATGTGCCCGGCGGTGAAGTCGCTCAGCAGGCCGTCGCGGATCGTCATCAGGTTGCAGCGGACCGCCCAGTCGTCGGGCCCGAGCGCGATGCCCATCGCGGCGGCCTCGAGCGGCGCCCGGCCGGTGTAGTACACGCACCGGGTCGTAGCCGAACAGGCTCAGCGTCGCGACGTCGCTGGCCGGCAGGAACCGGTCGGGGACGTTCCGCGACCGGCCCGAGCACCCCCTCGCGGGCGATCCGGTCCATCTCCGGCGTCCGCGCCGCCTGGAGCGGCGTCTTCCCACCGAGCGACTCCTGCGGCTCGTCGGCGGCCCCGTCGGGAATCACGATGGCGTACTTGGTCGTCATGGCAAGGAACCTCGAGGAGGTCGACCCGGCAACATGACACAGAATAAGAATAATAACATTTCAAAATATGTTTTCGATGTTCGATTCATTTATCCGCGTCTTCTCCGCGTCACCCGCGGCTGCTTCCTATTCCTCGACTCCCAGGCAGACGCTGGGAGCCTGGACGACGTCCAGCCGGTCGATCTCGGCCAGGGCCGCGGTCAGGTCGGCCTCGACGGCCAGGTGGGTCATGATGACGAGCGGCACGGGGCTGTCGTCGGGGGCGTCGTCGCCGGGGTCGTGCTGGATGACGCTGGCGATGCTGATGGCGTGCGTCGCCGAGCACCTGCGCGATCGCGGCGAGCACGCCCGGCCGGTCGGCGATCGTGAACCGGAGGTAGTAGCGGCTCCGGACCTGGCTGGCGGGGGTCAGGCGGGGCGGGGCCGACGTCGGCCCAGAGGTTCAGCGCGCGTGAGGTCAGCGCCGCGCGGCCGACGACGACGTCGATCAGGTCGCCGACGACCGCCGAGGCGGTCGGCATCATGCCCGCACCCCGGCCGTAGAAGAGCGTGTCGCCGACGGCGTCGCCGACGACCCGGATCGCGTTGTACGGGCCGCGGACCTCGGCCAGCGGGCGTCCCCTGCTTGACCAGCGTCGGGCGCGACCCGCAGCTCCAGCCCCGCTTCCGACAGCTTGGCCAGGGCCAGCAGCTTGACCGTGTAGCCCAGTTCGGCGGCGTACCGGATGTCGGCGAGTTGGAGCCGGTCGATCCCCTGCGCGGGGGATCTGGCCGGTCGTGACGCTCGCGCCGAACGCCAGTTGCGCGAGGATCGCCAGCTTGTGCGCGGTGTCGGTGCCGTCGACGTCGAGGGTCGGGTCGGCCTCGGCGTAGCCCAGTTCCTGGGCCTGGCGGAGCGCCGCGTCGTAGGCCAGTCCCTCGCGGGTCATCGAGCGTGAGGATGAAGTTGCAGGTGCCGTTGACGATCGCCGCGAGGCTCTGGACCTGGTTGGCCGCCAGCGCGACCCCCAGCGCCTGGACGATCGGGATGCCGCCGCCGACGCTCGCCTCGAAGGCGACCGCGCGGCCGAACCTGCCGCGCCTGCGCGAACACCTCGGGACCGTGCTCGGCCAGCAGCGCCTTGTTGGCCGTGACGACGTCCTTGCCCGCCGCCAGCGCCTCGAGCACCAGCGTCAGGGTCGGCTCGATCCCCCCCATCGTCTCGACGACGATGTCCACCTCGGGGTCGTCGATGACCCGGCGCGGGTCGGTCACGATCCGGGTCATCGGACAGCGAAACATTCCGGGGCTTGGCGGGGTCGCGGACGGCCGCCCACTTCAGCTCGAGCCGCCGGCCCGCCCGCCGCGCGATCCGCTCGCCCTGCTCTCCCAGCAGCCGCGCCACGCCCGAACCGACGGTCCCCAGCCCCAGCAGACCGACCGCGACTCGTTCCATACCTGTCCTCATCCCGGATTCGAAGGAGACCGAACACCCTGGCGGAGAACACATTAGCCTAGCGATCGGCCCCCCTCGTCGACAAGATGAAGGTGGATTTCGCCATGTCGCAAGCGGTCGCCTTTCGCGGCCTCTGACTCAGGAGGACTCGCGAGCTGCCGAAACAACTCGGCCAGCCCCGGTTTGTTGAGACGACCCTCGGATCGGAAACTGTTCCCGATCGCGGTCAGAGTTGTTTCCACCGATCTCCCCTCCAGATCCGAACCACTCGCGAGCCCTGCCGGAAACTCGAAGGACGGCCCATCTCATCGTCCCCGGCGACCCAGGCGTGCGGCAGCCGCCCGCCACACTCCTGGAGCATCTCCAGCGCCAGTCCATGGCGCGTCTGGAACGCGATCGTCTCGGGCACCCCCGCCTCCTCCCGATGCCCCCGGTCCTTGGCCCATTCCTCAGGGAGGTAGAGACGTGTGTTAACGATCGCATGTTCCTTCCGCGAGACGTAGGCCATGGAGATGCCCACCTGGCAGTTGTCGACCTTCCCCAGCCGGCCGCACCCCTGCCGCGCCACGCCCACGGACTTCACCCCCTTCTTGGCGAACGCCCGAAGGATCGAACACGATGACCGCGTCGGGTTCACCCAACTGCGCGGCGACTTGGTCTGCCAGCGTCGCGAGCAAGGGCTGGTGATCCCAAGGCACATGCCCGATGAACTTCTGGATGCCCTGCCGTTGCTGATCATGAAGATAGGCGATCGTCTCACCGGTCTTGTGCTCGAGGTTCGACAGCAGCCCGGTCATGTACTCAAGGGAGTAGCGTCGCTGCGCGGGCTCGTCGAGCGCCGCCGCGAACGGGTGGACGAACGTCTCCAATCGCGTGAGCATCCCCCCCAACATCTCAGGGGAGACATCCGCATCCTCCAACATCTCCTCCAACCGCGCTTCGTATCGCCATTCCATGCTCTCCTCCGTTCCAGGCTGCCTCCTCGACGAAAACAATTGGTGCAAAAGAAATTATACCATGCGTAGCCCGGGATACAGTAGAAGTAACCTACCCAGTACAAGTGTCCTGTGAAGCACTCAACCTCACTTCTTCAATCGCCCGCACCAACGCTGCTACAGCGAGCGGCTTGATCAGATGTCTTACAAAGCCAGCTTCCTGGGAGGCTACCAGGTCCGCGTCTGTACCAAAACCCGAGAACGCTATCCCAGAGACGCGCTGTACCCCCCCAGCCGCTTTCAACTTGCGCATAATATCAAGACCAGACCCATCTGGCAAACCAATATCACACAACAAGAAATCAACAGTCTGAACCTCAGATAAGATCTGTAAAGCTTCCCGCACTTTCCCAGCCACCAATACTGTATATCCCCGGTTCTGCAACAACCTGGTCAAAGTCTCCCGCGTGACGATATGGTCCTCCACCACCAAGAGAGTACACGGTAACCTTATACTACGATCCCCAGGTACTTTGAGTACTGGAAGTACTCAAGCCCTCAGACGCACCCCCAGTCCCAGCTACATCCAGATCCCGGTTCGTTATAGGTGCAACCGCACCAGGCAACGTGATCGTAAAGGTTGACCCAGTATTTAATCCAGCAGAGGCCACAGTGATTGTACCGTGGTGTAGTTCAACCAGTGATTTACTGATTGATAAGCCCAACCCCAGACCACCTCTACCTTCAGTTAATACTCGCTCCCCCTGCTCAAAAGGGTTGAAGATCCGCGCCATCGTTTCCGGCGTCATCCCAATCCCAGTATCGCTTATCTCTATCTCCACAGTATCCTGACCCGCACCCTGATAGCGGGTGGATACTGATATCTGGCCCCCCTCTGGAGTATACTTAACAGCATTCCCAATAATGTTCCAGAGAATCTGGCGTAAACGCGTAGCGTCAGCCAGGACAAAGGGCGAGGTGTTTACCAGATTGCGCACCAGCTTCTGATGCTTACTTTCCAGGTCATATTTGCAGAATTCCGCAGCATTGGCAATAGCACTATGCAAATCCAACGGGGCCAACTTCAGCGTCAATTTCCCCTTCAACAGCCGGCTCAGATCCAATAAATCATCAATCAGAGTGGCTTCTATCTCAATATTACGCTTAATAATCTTAATATCTGCTGCCATTTCCTCCACTGCCCGCCCCTGACTGTGCTCCAGGTTCTCTAGCAGCATTAATGCCGGAGTCAGCGGTGTCCGCAGTTCGTGCGACAGCACCGCTAAGAAATGGTCCCGGGCGGAAGCAGCAGCTTCAGCACGAGCGATCGCTTCTCGTAATTGGAGCTCTTGAAGTTTGCGAAGGGTCAGATCTATCACCACAGCTAGGACCGTCAGCTCTGAACCTATCTGAACGGGACTCAGACCAATTTCTACAGGGAATTCTGAACGGTCTTTGCGCAGGGCATAGAGGTCTCTCCCCAAGCCTATCGCACGACTCGTTGGCACCTGGAAGAATTTCTCCCGCAGATCAGGATGATTACCCCTAAACCGCTCCGGGATTAAGGACTCTATATCCTTCCCAGCTAGTTCAGCCTTAGTGTACCCAAAGAGACTCTCAGTTTTAGAATTCGTCAAGGTAATATGGCCAGTATGGTCCACCACAATCTCAGCGGCCGGACTACGATTCTATAATTGTGGCAAACCACTGTCCCTGGCACGTCTCAGGGGAACGTCTGGACGTTAAGAGCCGAGCGTGCCGCAACCACGCCCGCAAATACCTAGCAGCAATATAATACGAACAAACCAACGTGAAACCCATCGCAATCACGGCGGGAATCAAAATCCATAAGTATCTGGCATGATTACTCACTGGGAGGGCTTATCCTTGATTATTACCAGGGTCGGGGAAGTAATACTAGACGCAGCCAGATCAGCGAGTCCTTGCCGATGCTGCTCGATGCCCGCGTGAGTCTGCTCCAAAGCCTCTTTTAAGCTATCAATCTCGGTATAAGCAGACTGCAGCTTATTAGCCAAATCATGCCGCTCTTGCTTGGCCCGCCGATCCTCTTGCTTCTGTTCCCAATACACCTTCATGAAACCGGTAAGTTGACTGCCTAAGGTAGATATTAACCCGCCGGCGGCCACCACGAGACTGGCGATGGCCGTTAAACGCATCGCTGCCGGATCGCCACCCAGAGTACTGATCTCCGCTATAAGGAATCCTAAGATCCCGCCAGATACAGCTATCGCCGCGCCAACTTCACTTAAAGTCAAAGTCATTGCTATAACCAGCTTAACCCCCACCTTTTAAGATGATTACGCCAGCGTTATAAATTTTCCTGGGCTACCTCTCCAGGCAGCCTAATAATATACCAATACACTGAGCTCTCTGCGTGCAACCTCCGCTGGCTGGCGCAGCTAGCAAAAGCCACACAAGAGCCAGGACGGGACATAGCGTGTCTCCTTGTCTAAAGCGTGTTGTAATAGTGAAACAGAGTATAGATCGTCCAGAACGTTCTGGAGATATCAACTTGCCAGTCGCCGCCTACCTCCGCACCAGCAAATACGAAGCAGACCCAACCCGCCAAGTCCGCACCATCGAGGAATTCCTCAAGAGAGCTGGCCCGACCTGGACCCTCCTATGTACTACACCGATAGCGGAGGCCGCCGCCACGAGGCCGACAACCCCAAGGAGCGCCCCCAGTGGAACGTCCTCCTCCAGGAAGTATCGTCCGGCCGGCTAAACATGTCCACGGTTGTTCCGTTTTTTAGTGCACGACGGGTCGAAAAGGGCCGTCAGGCCTTGGGCGATCCGGCGGATCTGTTCGATCGACCTCTCGCCTCCGACGCACGATTCAGGTCCAGGATCAGGCGTTTCCACAGAGTGTCGGCCGACTTCACGCCGTATGCCCCCTTGGTGATCACCCGCGCCTTGTTGTTGATCCCCTCCACCGCCCCGCTCGTCTGATGCGCATCGAAGTCGTTCAGGATCGCTGTCTTCCACCGCTCGTAGGGCGCGAAGAACGGGCCGAGGTCCAGGCCCAAGCGCTCGGTCTCACGACGGAGTTGCCTCAGCCAGCGGGCCGCCGTGATACGGTCGCGCGCCGTGTCGAAGATCTCCTGGAACCGGCGGCGGACTCGGTACAGCACCTTCAGCTTCGGGACCTTCTCGAAGAGGCCCTCCAACGCCTGCCGCTCCTCGGCCCTCAAGCCCTCCGGATCACGGCGAAAGGCCCACATCTGCGACCGGAACGCCTGCCGCTCGGCCTTGGTCAACTCCGCCTTGGATTCCCGCGTCATTTTTTCCTAGCGGTCGCCAGTCTGTGCGCCCGGTCGGAGCCCGGGGAAAGCGCAGACAACACCCGAGGGTGCCACGAGCATAACGCACATGTCAGCAGTGCATTACGGCTTTGTACCTCGTGCCACTTGACATGGTGCTCGGAACGTGATGCTCGTCTCCGCGCACAGACTGACGACCGCTAGGAAAACTTTCCGTCGTTTTGCTACGCTCAGTAATAACCGCCCTCAGGGACCACGATCGAGTGGAACCGGCCGTCCGCCCCGGAGAGGCGGTGGATGCGCCGTTCTCGCTCCATGCGTTTGCGCCAAGGGACCGCGAGCCGGGCCGGCGCGCCGATCGCGCAGTAGAGCATCCGGACCTCATCATCGCCGAACTCGACCGGCAAGAGCGCCAGACCAAGCGCCTCCTCGGTCACGCCGCGCCTGAGCCAGCCGAGGGCGGTGTCGAGGATCGCGTCGTGATCGAACGCCAGCTCCAGCGTCGGAGCGGGCGCGATCCAGCAGGCTTCCTCGGCATCATCGCCGCCTTGGGGTCGGACCTGGGGTTGGCGGAGCACCGCCGCGTGGGCCAGGCTGATCGTCCGGCCGCGCGGGTCGCGCCCCGGGTCGCCGAAGACGCCGATCGGCACGACCGGTCCGACCACATCAAGACCCGTCTCCTCGTGAAGCTCGCGTCGCGCCGCGGCCTCGATCGGCTCGTCGATGTTGAGGAACCCGCCGGGGATTGCCCAGCGTCCCGCGAACGGGTCGTGTTTCCGGCAGATCAGCAGCACCCGTAGCTCGCTATCGAGGACCGCGAAGACCACGAGATCGACCGTGACGGCCGGGCGAGGGTGGTCGTAACAAAAGGGGGGAGACATCGATGTTGCACCTTTTCCGGTTGGCGTAACGGAGATTTTTCGTCAGACTACCATCATGAGCCATGAAGCAACGCCCATTCCATCCTGGACCGAGCACACCGGCGCCGAGGACGATCGGTTCGCCGCGATGACCGCTCAGCTCGCCGAGGCAGACGGGCCGGCCGATGAGGCGGGGACCTGGCCCGGCACGTTGTGGTCGATCCTGATCGAGGCGGGGGCGACGCACTGGTCGCTCTCCCGCGACGTCGGCGGTGCCGACTGCGAACACCCGGCGCTGATCGAGCGCGTATGCGCGAGTGGCCGAGGGGAGCCTGACGGCCGCCTTCATCCTCACACAGCACGATGCGGGGGTCCGCCGCTTGCGCCGCCTCCAACCGTGAGGGCGCCCGCCGCTGGCTCGGCGCGATCGCCGCCGGCCGGGCATTCACGACCGTCGGGATCTCGCAACTGACCACCTCGCGCCGGCACGGGTCGCACGCGCTGAAGGCCGTCGAGTCGGCGCCGGGCGTCTCTCACCTGAAGGGCGCGATGCCCTGGGTAACCGCCGCCGAGCGGGCCGACGTGATCGTGACAGGCGCCGTGCTTGATAACGGCCGACAGCTCCTGATTGCCGTACCCGCCGACCGCGCCGGGCTGACGGTCCAGCCCTCGTTCCCGCTGGCGGCGTTGCAGGCGTCGTGCACCGCGGAGGTGACCTGCGACGAGGTGCCGGTGACCGCCTCCGACGTGCTCGCCGGCCCCTCGCACGAAGTCATGGCCACCCCCGGCCTGGCGGGCACTGGCGGGCTCGAGACCTCGGCGCCTGGCGCTGGGCCAGGCTCGCGCGGCCCTGGCCGCTCTCCTGGCCGAAGCCCCACGGCGGAACGAGCTGGCCGAGCCAGCCGACGCGCTCGCCGACGCCTGGACGCAGCAATGGTCCGCCTTGATCGCCGCCGCCCGGGGCGCCTCCGACGCACCCCCCTCCGCACAAATCCGGAGCCAAGCCAACGCCCTCGTCCTGAGGATCACCCAGGCCTACCTGACCGCCCGCAAAGGGACCGGCTTCCTCCGCACCGAGCCCGCGCAACGCTGGGCCAGGCAGGCGCTCTTCTTTCTCGTCTGGTCTTGTCCCGGGCCCGTCGCTCAGGCGGCCATCCGCGACCTGGCCGGGCTCTGCCCCGCATGACGAGGAGGAGTCAGACGCTTCCCAGAAGGGTGCGATCGCGCCAGTGCCAAGGATTTCGGCGGAATTTGAGCGTTCCGGTCCTGGAACGTGCCCTGAGTTCCTCAGCCGAGGGCTGGGAACTGGGAGCCGGAGGCGTTTTTTCCGCGGTCGGGCGCTGTCTCACCGAACCGCCTCCTCTCAGGAAGGGCCGCCTCCAGGGCCAAGGGGACGGAGCGTGCCTCCGGAGGAGAACGCTCGTGGGCGGCCGGCTGGATCTTCCTGACTCTTCCTCCTCGGTCCCCCTGATCCTTCGGTGGGTGGCTCTGATCCTCCCGCGGCCGCAGGCGCTCCGAGAGCGCCGGGGCCGTGTGGGAGGGCGACGGGTCTGGGACGGCGCGGGGAGCGGCCGCGTGGGATGGGGCCGCAGCTCCATCATACAGATTTACACTCCAGCATCCTTTGAGAATCGAACTCAGCGGGGTTCGAGCCGAGAAAAGGCCAGAAATCCCGCAGAATCTTTGGCACTGGCGCGATTGCACCCTCCCAGAAAGATCTTGCCCCCTCGCCCCCGGCGGGCACAAACTTTCCGGAATGTGTATCAGACTCAGTAGTTCCAAGTTTTCCACCCTGTGATCAAAGGCCGCAATCCTTGATCACAACAAGAAATAGGCAGGGGTCGTGTCTCGTACCCCCAAGGTCGCTTCGGCCAGGAGGATACCAAAAGCGCCGGTCCCTTAAAGCCAATACCGTTCAACGGAGCATAACCACTGTTTCTGAAAAGGGCTTGTAACTTCTCAATAAGTCCGGGCATTCTCCGCGATGGCGCGAGCTCTCATCCCTGGAATTCCCGAGAAAGGTGGCCCGGAACGGCCATCTCAGTGAGCCCTCCACCCGGACAGATTGAGAAGTTACGCGGCGTACACGAAAAGTCGGTTCTCGAAAAGGAGTACGAGGTCTTGCCGGAGACGAGTGAGGCCATGATTCGGATGCAATGATTCATATTATGGTCCGGCGTTTAGAACCGACGCGCCGATATTGCCTGGATTCACAAAAGATCGGGGGAGAGGTTCCTCAGGCAGCCTAAATTCCCAAATCCCCTCTCACAGCAAGAGCCCCCACCCCTCTCCCGGTCGGGTGAGGGCACATCGGAACCCTGATGGTCATTGTGTGAGGGCCTCGAAGGGCAAAAAATCGTCCATCCGCGAACCTGACCCATCAATCCCTTCCCGCGACAACTCATGAATATGTTATTATTCGCTTATGGGACGCTGGCGCCCGAAGGTCCGCACGCGGCGGCCCGTGACGGCTGGGTGGCCGACGCGGTCCGAGGACGGTTGTTCGACCTCGGTCCGTATCCGGCCCTCGTCGGTTGCGAGGACCCCGATGCCGGATGGGTCGAGGGTTACGTCCGGACCGTCACTCCCGGCGAACTGGTCGAGCGGCTCGATCCGTATGAAGGGGTGGACGAAGGTCTGTATCGCCGCGTCCCGGCGATCACCCGCGCGGGGCGTCGCGTGTGGGTCTACATCTACGAGCGCCCGATCCCCCGGGAGGCCCGGGGACCGCTGACGCGCTGGGAACGTCCCCGGGGTGGTCCCCGGTGCGACGCTAGCTTGCGCGGCCCTGGTTCACCTTGCCAGGACAGGCAACTGCGTAACTCCTGCATGAATCTCAGATTTCAAATCAGGAATCGGCGAACGGCGTCCATAATTTCTGCGAAGCGATGGAAATCCCCACCTCTCAGCCAAGGAGACGATTGATGGCCATCTCATCCGCTCCGGCAGCGACCCGCGACGGAAACCCCGAGCCGGTCGTGCCGACCGTCGGCCAATATCTGATCGATCGGCTGCACGCCCTGGGGGTCGAGCATGTCTTCGGGATTCCCGGCGACTACGTGCTGACGCTCTACAAGATGATCGACAGCAGCCCGATCCGGCTGGTGGGCATGACCCGCGAGGACAACGCCGGGTTCGCCGCCGACGCCTATGCGCGACTGCACGGGCTGGGGTGCGTCTGCGTCACCTACTGCGCCGGCGGCCTGAGCCTGTGCAACAGCATCGCCGGCGCCTTCGCCGAAAAGTCGCCAGTGATCGTCCTGAGCGGCTCGCCGGGGGTCTCGGAGCGCGAGCGGAACCCGTTGCTGCACCACAAGGTCAAGGGGTTCGAGACGCAGTTCGAGGTCTTCGAGAAAATCACCGTCGCCTCGACCGTGCTCGACGACCCGCTGACCGCGTTCAACGAGATCGACCGGGTGCTGGAGGCGGCCATCCGGTACAAGCGGCCGGTCTACATCGAGGTCCCCCGCGACCAGGTCCAGGCGCGGTCAGATCACGCCGCACCGGGCACCGCGGGGGCTGCCGCCGAGCGACCCCGAGGCGCTTCGCGAGGCGCTCGACGAGGCGTCGGCGATGCTGACCGCCGCCCGCCGGCCGATGATCCTGGCCGATGTCGAGGTCCACCGGTTCGGCCTCCAGGACGACCTGATCGCCCTGGCCGAGCAGACCGGGCTGCCGATCGCCACGACCATCCTGGGCAAGAGCGTGATCTCCGAGGGACACCCACTCTTCGCCGGCGTCTACGAGGGAGCCATGTGTCGCCCCGAGGTCATCGAGTGCGTCGAGCAGGCCGACTGCCTGCTCATGCTCGGGTGCTTCCTGACCGACATCAATCTCGGCATCTTCACCGCCAAGCTCGACCCGTCGCGGTGCATCGACGCCACCAGCGAGGACCTGCGGATCCGGCACCACCACTACAGCGACGTCCGGCTCGACGACTTCATCCGCGGCCTGACGGCGCGGCAGCTCCAGGTGGCCCGGACGCCGATCCCGCCCCAGCCCGACCCCTTCTCCTCCACCTGGGTCGCCCAGCCCGAGGCGCCGGTCACCTCGCGCCGGCTGTTCGCGCGACTCAACAGGATGATCGACGACAAGATGACGGTGATCGCCGACATCGGCGATTCACTCTTCGGCGCTGTCGACCTGGCGATGAGTCGCCGGACCGAGTTCATCAGTCCCGCCTATTACACGTCGATGGGATTCGCCGTGCCGGCGGCGGTCGGCGCTGGCATGGCCAGCCCCGACTCGCGCGTCCTGGTCATCGTCGGCGACGGCGCGTTCCAGATGACTGGCATGGAGCTCTCGGCGATCGCGCGGTACGGCGCTCAACCCGATCGTCATCGTCGTGAACAACCACGGCTACACCACTGAGCGGTTTCTCCTGGACGGGACGTTCAACGACATCCACGAGTGGAAGTTCCACAAGATCCCCGAGGTGCTCGGCACCGGGCGAGGCTGGGAGGTTCGCAACGAGGGCGAGTTGGACGCCGCGCTGAAAGCCGCTCTGGCCAACACGTCCTGCTTCAGCCTGCTGAACGTCCACCTCGACCCGTACGATCGCAGCCCGGCACTTGAGCGGCTGGCCAACCGGCTCTCGCAGATTGTCTGATGGGGGAAGGAGCCGGGAATCAGGCGAAAAAGGAGACTTCCCACCGATTCCCACCAGGTGTTGAGCCTGGGATGGGACTATCCACCCCCTTTCAAGGGCTTTTCCTCTCTCTGTCGTTCCGTGAGAAGGTGTGTTGGTTCAGCGGGAATGGGAAGACCTGAGCGTTCATGAAGCGGCGGCGGTGGCACAGTGGTTAGCGGACAAGACAGATCGAATCGAGGTCTTCTCCTTGCCGAAGTACGCGCGGAACGGAATCCGGATGAGTACCTGAATTGCGATGTGAAGGCGAACATCAATACCTACTTTCCGCACATCTCGACTCTATTAATTATCTTTGAATTTCGGTTTCATCATAATTTTATCTACGATGATCATCCCTGTCGATTGCCCAGGGAATTGCTCTTATCCCTCGGCCGACTGTTGTCGGCTGAGGAGGGCCGACGGTCCAATTTTTTCTGCTGATTCGATTGATTGTTTTTGACTTTTTATTCTTTTCGCGGTACAAAATAGTTTTTTCAAGAGGGAACCGCTCACGAATCTGCAGAAAACTCCGAAAAACCTTGGGGGAACGACCGCTTCCTGTCTTGGAATCACCTCTGCGGACAGCCCTCCGAAATTCGCGGAAAATACCAACGAGATGTGCGGAAAGTAGGTCAATACGGATGGCCTGCCGAAAGATCGTGAGGAACTGCAAGGGAAACTGCACCGGTTCATGCAGAAATTGGCGAAACTCCCGGCACAAGTTGCCAGCGACTTCAAGCAAAAGTACATCGAGTATGCTGCAGTGCCACAACTGAATCCTACATGACTATCTTTCTTGCCGAGTCAATCCCGCTGCCCACACGACGTGACTCCGGCCGCGAGGCGGCGAACTCGCCTCGCGGGGTGGGCATTACGCCCCCGCTGGCATAACACACGGTCTGCGACCGGGGAAGGATCATGTCAAATGGCCGAACGACGAAAATTGACCTTTGCCAACCTCGACGACGTGATGGCCGACGTGGAAGATCTCATGAGGGGTTACATCACGGTCGGCCAATGGTCCTTGGGGCAGATCTGCAGGCATCTCGCCTCAGCGATTCAGTGGTTACTGGAGGGAGGCCCCGATCCGGCATTCCCGCCCGTGCCAGAGGGCGTCCGCCAACGCCTTCTCGACTCGGGCAGGATGCGTGCGGGCGTACAGATCCCCCACCCCTCACTCCTGCCTCCACCCGACCTCGACGACCGTACGGAGGCCGACGCCCTCCGTAAAGCCATTACCCGCTTCGCCTCGGTGACCGATCCCTTACCCGCCCACCCGATTCTCGGACCGTTGACTCGGGACGAATGGACCAGATTCCATTGTATTCATTGTGCTCATCATCTCAGCTTTGCCGTGCCCTCTCCTGGCTCGCCGTAGTCTCGTAGGGTGGGTACCGCCCAATGGCAGTAAGGTTGTACCACTTTCTGAACGAAATTCGGTTCTTCCGTTTTAAAGTGCGAGGCCTGGGATTTCTCACTGTTTTGTCGTAGCCAGTCCTTTTGTTAGCATGCATCAGGAGACGTCTCTGATCACGGAGGGGCCATGGCTAGGATCACCATCGATGTCGACCTTACTCCCGAGGTGGAAATCACCGGTTACCAGCGGTATCAGGAGGGCCATGGCTTGGAGGTGCGGTGGCCCTTGCCCGCACGATGCCGTTGTGAAAAATGTGGCCACGACGACGTCGCCCACATCGAGTTCAAAACAATCCCCCAGGCGATCAGGGACCTCAACCTGTGGGAGCAGCCCTGTTTCTGGATTTACCAAGCTCCCTTCCATCGCTGTGCGCGGTGTAACTACCGGCAGCACATTATCCCCCCGTTCAAACGCAAGGACGTATCCTCCACTTATCGCTTCGAGCAGTTCGTGCTCCGCTCGCTGATCGGCAGCACGGCGGAGGAGGTTGCCCGTCGCTTGGGAATCTCGGCCGAGACGGTAGACCGGATCGTCGAGAATCAATTGACCGAGGATCGACAGATCGATCCCCAGCGTGTGATCACCGACATTGGGCTGGATGAATTGAGCTTGAAGAAGCGGCATCGGCTCTACGTGACGTTAATGACCGATCTGAGCGACCCGACGCGGCCGCAGATCTTGGCGGTGGAGCGTGGCAGAGACACGACGGCGGCGCTGAAATGCCTGGATCGGCTCACGCAGGAACAACGCCAACAGGTCCGCACCCATCGGGTCGACATGGGGCCGGCTTATCCGGCGGCGTGCGCCCTGAGGTTGCCCCACAGCCGTGCCGTGACGGATCGGTTCCATGTGGCTAAGAAGTTCAACGAGGTGGTTGACAGCTTGCGAAAAAAATATCACTCGAGAGGTACAAGGCGAAGCTGACCAAGGACCAGCGAAAAGCCTTTCGGTCCCAAATGTGGGCCTTCCGCCGCGATCCCGAGAGTTTGAGTGCCGAGGAGAAGCAAGCGTTGGAGGCCCTCTTTGAGAAGATCCCGGCGCCGAGGCCGCTGTACAAGGTTCGTCTCCGGTTCAAGGAGATCTTTGATACAGCGCGCGACCGAATCACGGCCGTGCGCTGGTTGAGGGAACTTCGCCGTGAGTGCGGCCAACTGGGTCTGGATCTCGGTTCGTTTTTCGAGACATACGACCGTTGGAAGACGAAGATCCTCAACTACTTTGATGCCCGCCAGACCAGTGCCGCGGTGGAAGGGATCAACAACAAGGCTCGGGTGATCACCAAGCGTACCTATGGACTGAAGTCAGCGAAGAGTCTGTGGGACCGATTGATCCTGGACTTGAATCGGGCGTCGCAAGCGATCGGCTACTCGATCGAGCACATCCGCCAGATGGCCAAGGGCCTGACGGCCCTATTTGACTGGTCTTGCACTTAAAAACGGAAGAACCCGAAATTCCGCTTGTTTCTCGGGAGAACACGACCTTCGCGGGCGTGAATCAACGCAATCACATGAGTTTTATGTTTAATCATCTAGAGCACTTGCGGCTCGTATACCTTCCAAGCTTATCGCCATGGGGCACCGCCCACCATCCATCGATGATTGTGGTGGGCGACGCCCACCCTGATAGGGTTGTCATCGCAAGCCGCATGCCCATAGGCGCTTGCAGACCTGGTAGCGGTGTTCATCGCGGGCCAACTCGATCGAGGGGAGCCCGGCGGTCAAGCGACCGACCTGAGTGTGCAGGGCCGGCGTGGCCCCCTTGCGGATGCTCAGGGCTGCCACCTCGGGAGAGGCTCCGGTCCCCTCGCGGCCCCGACCCCGGCCGGTTCGGGATCGGGGGCCACAGGAAATCGTGGCGACCCAGAAGACCAGGCCGCCCAAGAGCCGGAGTCTCAGATCGCCGCGCCTGCGGGGTGCGTCGTGAGCGCTCGGCCCGGTCGGCGCCCCCTTTTTCCAGGCCCCGCCTGGTCATCGGGAATCCTGGCTGCGACCAGAAGGCTGGCGGCCATCTGGTCGGCGAGGCGACGGAAGTGGTCGTGGATCTCGACCTCGAGGCGCACGAACCTGGCGGGGTCGCGGTTCAACTGATCGAGTGATCGAGCCACTGCGGTTTCAGGGCATCGACCTGCTGACTCAACTTCGCGGGGTGCTCGGCCAGGGAAGGGACGAGGGGGGCGGTCTTGGATTGGCTGCGGAACTCCATGGTCGCCTCTCGGGTGCTGGGTGACAGACAGATCGTAGGTTATGCTATCGAGACCCAAGAGCAACCGCCCCTTTTCGGGAATCG
The DNA here is from genome assembly GCA_963803395.1 of uncultured Planctomycetaceae bacterium. GTDB lineage: Bacteria > Planctomycetota > Planctomycetia > Isosphaerales > Isosphaeraceae > JAFANO01. The sequence continues at coordinate 17,421 of CAWDND010000072.1, read as the reverse complement.
ACCCGCATCCGGAGCCGTCGCGGCCCGAAGACGAACAGGGGAGCGATCCGCTCGGCCCAGAACATCACCCCGCCGACAGCGTCTGGAACTACACCGGTCCTTGGTGCAGGTGCCAGTTCGTCCAGGTCGGCAACGGCTGCGTCTCGTAGTGGTAGTGCATCGCTTTCCACGCCCGCCATGCCGGGTCGCCGGAGGTCACATCACGATCCCCGACAGGAACATCAGCCGGAACACCAGCCACCGGATCAGTCAGACCACCCCCCGCGACGGCTCGCACTGCGCCCCTCTCAGCCACAACCCCCAGGTCGCGAAGGCGATCGCCAGCAGCCCTGCCTCCAGCAGGAGCGAATCTCACTAGACCAACAATCCGTAATTGAGACCCTAAGAAGTTGACTGTCACGTTAAAATTACCCGGCTTCGCCAGTTTCCCACTGACCAAGCAGCGCTCCTCATGCCGGGTAAGGCTGCCAAGATCACGATCACCGAACCTCAGCAAGAGATCCTTCAGACCCTGCGGAACGCCGTCACGGCTCCGTCCCGGCTCCGACCACGCGCCTCCCTCATCCTGCTCGCCTTTGAGCGCCGCCGCAACGACGAGATCGCCCAGGAGGTCGGCCTGGCCCAAGGCCCCGTCGGACTCTGGCGGCGACGCTGGGCGTGCGCCTTCGACCGCCTCATCCCCATCGAGGGCTCCGAGACCCGCGCCGCGTTCCGCCGGGCCATCGAGGCGGTCCTCACCGATGAGCCCCGGCCCGGCGCCCCGGCAAATTCACCCCCGAGCAGGTCACCCAGATCCTCGCCGTCGCCTGCGAGCCCCCCGAGAAGTCCGGCCGGCCGATCACCCACGGGACGGCGCACGAGTGGGCCGACGAGGTGGTCACGCGCGACATCGTCGCGTCGATCTCGCCCTCGCAGGTGGGCCGCTACCTCCGCGCGGCCGCCTTGCAGCCCCACAAGAGTCGGTACTGGCTCAAGACCACCGAGAAGGATCCGGAGAAGTTCGCCCAGCAGGCCAAGGCCGTCTGTGACACGTACCTGGCGGCGCCTGCGTTGGAGAAGAGCCATGGAGCCTCACGGTCTGCGTGGACGAGATGACCGGCATGCAGGCGCGGGAGCGGAACGCTCCCACCCGGCCGAGGATCGCGGGGCAGCGTGAGTTGATCGAGTTCGAGTACACGCGAAACGGGACTTTGTGCCTGATCGGGAACTTCCAGGTGACGACGGGGGAGTTGATCGCGCCGACGATCGGTCCGACGCGGACCGAGGCCGCTTTCGCCAGCCACAGCGAGCAGACAGTGGCCTTGGACCCGGAGGCGTCGTGGGTATTCGTGATGGGTCGGATAACCTGAACACCCCTTGTTCGGAGACCTTGGTGAAGCTGGTGGCGGAGACGTGTGGGATCGAGACGGAGTTGGGCAAAAAGGGGGTGGATGGGGTGCTGAAGTCGGTGGCCAGCCGACAGAAGTTCTTGTCGGATCTGGGTCACCGGATCCGCTTCGTGTACACCCCGAAGCACAGCTCGTGGTTGAATCAGAGCGAGGTAATCTTCGGTGTGATCATGCGGAAGGTGATCCGTCGTGGGTCGTTCAGCTCGGTGGAGGACTGGCACACCAAGTTGTTGAACTTTATCGAGTCCTTCAATCGGGTGTTCGCCAAGCCGTTCCGCTGAACGTTTACGGGTCGTCCGCTGATGAAGGCAACGGCGTGAAGCTGGGCAAGAGAGCAAAGCAGGGAATGTTCCTTGCTTCATTCGTTTTCAACTGCGAAAAGTCGGTCTAGAAGGCCAAAAAGTCCTGCTCCGCCACCGTTGGAGAGCGGCAGGACCCTGGGGTTCATGACGAGCGGTCCTCGCGGAGCTCGACCTACCCGTCAAAGATCCCCGAATAAAGAAAGGGTAGCCGTTCACAGGTCGGGACAGGGAAAAACAAGGGGTTCTAGAACACCTGACAACCGTAAGACGCCTGTATTACTGTTGTCGTCGGATGCGAAACTTCTTGTTTTCGAGGGTTCCAGGGTGTGAACAGCGACAAGAGCGGGGTCATCGATCCCCCTCTCGCCACGGGTAAGCGCGGGGTGGGCGCTCGCCATCACTGCGAAGGGAGAATCGCGCAGGAGCCTGAATGCTGTATGAGGAAGCGGATTTCTCGCCCGCACTCTCGTTGACCGGATTCGATCCTTAGGTTTGGCAGGCGCGTCGGAACGTGACCTAGCTTTTGCTTGAAGTCCCCCCAAAGCTGGTGGGACCCCGGGCCAGACCGCCATTCATCGCTCTCGGCAACATGATCCGATTTCACAACCGAAATCGAGGCCCGCTGCCGGCTAAGCGATTTAGTCCCTTAGAGCTGAGATTTTCCGCGCCGCTATAAAGACTTACAAGGTCCGATGCCTTAAGTCCTTGTGGCATAAGGGTTGGGAGCGGCTTTTCGAAAACCTCCAAGTTTTTCAGACGCATCGTCAAAACATATAGATTATAATATTTACTTATATAAAGATGACTATCTTTTTTGGTTCCGGCTCTGCCGGGTTAGGGATCCGAGGATGAAAGAACTGCCCGACGCCCACGAATCGAATCCTCTCCTCCTCAGCGACGACGTCATGACCGTCCCCGCCGAGCCAGCGCCGATTCGGTCCCGAGCGTCGCTGTTCGACCACCTCCGGCGCATCGCCCACCGTCGTTCCGCATCGCTCGCGGAGAACCTCTCCGACGAGGCGCCTCGCGCCCGGTCGATCCGCCCATCTCGGCTCCCGCAGATCGAGAGGGAGGAGCCCTCCGGCACGTCGCGGGCGACCGCGTCGGCTCACAAGAGGATGACGATCCTGGTCGTGGAGGACGACGCCCAGACGGCCCGAGCCCTGATGCTGTTGGTGGGAGCAATGGGGCACAAGGTCATCGCGGTCGCCGACGGCAACGAGGCCTGGTCCGTCCTCCGTCGCAGCCGCGTGTCGCTAGTGATCTCGGATTGGATGGTGCCGGGCCTCGATGGCCTGGAACTGTGCCGCCGCATCCGGGCCAGGAGGGTGGATCATTATACCTACGTGGTGCTCGTCACCGGCAAGGGTGGCGACGTGGACCGCCTGGAAGGGCTCCGCGCCGGGGCCGACGACGTCCTGGCCAAGTCGCTCGACCTGAGCGAGCTGGCCGCGCCCTGGAGATCGCCCGGCGCATCCTGGCAAGGCAGAAGGAGTTGGAACGGAAGAACGCCGAGCTGGCCGAGCTGGCCGCGACCGATCCGCTGACCGGACTGAGCAACCGCCGCCGCTTCGACGAGGCGCTGCGGATGCACGCCTCGCTGGCGAGCCGCCGGGGTTGGCCGCTCTCGCTGGTCATGCTCGATGTGGACCACTTCAAGGCCTACAACGACGCCTTCGGTCACCCGGCGGGCGACGGCGTCCTGCGCGGGATCGCCCGGCTCCTCCGCATGGGGGCGCGGGCGCACGATGTGCTGGCTCGCTATGGCGGCGAGGAGTTCGCCGCGCTGTTGCCAGCGACCGACACGCCGGCCGTCCGAGCCTTCGCCGAACGGCTCCGCGTTGCGATCGAGTCGGCCGATTGGGCGCTCTGCCCCATCACCGGGAGCTTCGGTGTCGCGACGCTCACCCCCATTTCCCCGGATGCCTCCTCGCTTGTGCAGCAGGCCGACATGGCCCTGTATCGCTCCAAGCGGCAGGGGCGGAATCGCGTCACCCTCTTCGACGAATCGACCTTCGCACCCTGCGGAGTGACGCGGCGGGGCGTCTGACCTGGACCTCAGACCCATTCCAGGCAAGGACCTTCACTGCCGGGATGGCGGTGCTTCCGGGATGTTCTCGCCCTTTCTGGTGACACCGGCCTCAGGCCGGTGTGCTTCATCTCTGGTACCAGCGTCCCGCCGGTGGTATTCTCATTCATTGGAGGAACACTGGCGTCCCGCCGGTGCGATCAATAGACCACCTTCAACGCTGAAGGCTGATGAGGATGACATCGGTCTTCAGACAGTGGATGCCCGTTCTGACCGCACCGGCCTCGGGCCAGTGTTCTCTTCATCCCCGTGGCCTGAAATTTGCGGGCGACCTCCCTATCCACACGAGGGCTTCTCCGAGGCATGGCGGGACAGAGAAACTCGGCGAACGATTCACTTCATGGTCTCATCCCGAGTCCCGAGTCGGTCTCCCGAGTCCAACCGACAGGCGAGGCCCTCAGTCCTTCCGACGGCGGGAACCGCCCCAGGATGAGTCGGGGCGGTTGAGGTCGCTTTCCGAGCGCTTGCGACCATGGCCAGGAAAGTCGATTCCTATTGGAAAGGAGATTAGCATCCATGGCGATCGAGCATTGGGATCCCTTCCGTGAGGCGGTCAGCCTGCGCGAGGCGATGAACGCGCTTTTGCAGGAAAGCTACGTCCGGCCAGGTACCGCCGGGGCAGTGCAGGGGGCATTTCCCCTGGATGTCTCGGAATCCGAGAACGAGTACATCATCCACGCGCTCTTGCCCGGGATTAAGCCCGACGACATCCATATCACGGTGCATGGCGAGACCGTGACAATCCGAGGCGAGAGCAAGGCCGAGGAGGAGCAGAAGAAGCAGAACTGGCTGCTGCGTGAGCGCCGGTTCGGCTCGTTCGCGCGGTCGCTAAGCCTGGGTGCCCCGATCGACGCCGACCGGGCGTCGACCAAGTTCGAGCATGGTGTCCTGACCTTGACCCTCCCCAAGGCCGAGCACGCCAAGCCGAAGCAGATCAGGATTGGCGGTGGTACGGCCGAGGCATCGCCCGTCCAGAAGCCAGCGACCAAGACTTAAGACGGGGGACGTGAGGCCCGGAAACCCGCTCGCTGCCGCGTGGAGGGCGGGTTTCCCTCCGTTGAGGGAGGAACGATCATGGGTAACGCGTGAGGACTACTCAAGGGTTTGGGACTCGGCGCCGGCCTGATGTATCTCTTCGATCCCGGCACAGGGCGGCGGCGCCGGGCGCAGTTCGCGATCAGTTCGTGCACACGTGCAACGGGCTGGAAGACTTCATGGGCAAGGCCACGCGCGACCTCAGCAACCGGGCCCATGGGATGATCGCCGAGATGGAGGCGCTGCTCCACCACGAGGCTCTAACGGACAGGGTTTTGGTCGCTCGCGTGCGGTCGAAGCTCGGGCGCGTCGTTTCCCATCCCCGTGCCATCCAAGTTACAGTCTGGCAGGGACGCGTGACGCTGCGCGGTCCGATCCTTGCCGGCGAGGTCGCGCACCTGCTCTCCGCGGTCGCCTCGGTCCGGGGCGTGACCGGCGTGGACAATCACCTGGATGTCCACGATCGGGCGGGGGGAATCTCGGCGCTGCAAGGTGGGGTGCCGGCGCCGACGAACGCGCGGGGCACTTCCAGGAGAACTGGTCGCCGGCGACGCAACTCCTCGTGGGCGCGGCCGGCACCGTGCTGGCGCTCCAGGTGGCGCGGCGGGGGTCTGACCGGCCTGGCCGTTGGCGCCTTGGGTGTCGGCCTGGTCGCGTGCAATCGCCGCGTTTTCCTCGCAGGAGGGCCAAAGCTCGGTCGTTGGACGCGGTCGGGGGGCCGACCGTCGGGAGACGAGGCATTCCGACGCCTTCGACAGCGCGCCCCGGGGTGAGGGTCCGACCGTCGCCAGGCCTGGCCCCTCGGTGCGGGGGACCGGTCTTTGAGCCTGCTCGGAACCCATCCTCGCCGGACCCCGGAGGGAGGGTCCCCCGAGGTCTCCGACGACGCAACCCACGACGTTCCTGCACGGCCGCTCTCGGACGTTGGTGCCGGCCGGGGGAGGCGGGCCGCCCTCGAGGGAGCACCGTCGCACCCGGTGGTGGGCCAGATCGTTCCAGGAAGCGGATCAGACGGATCCCAGGGGGTGACATCGAGGGAGATGACATCACGCCTGCTTGATCAGGGTGGCGATGGCGGGATCTCGCATCGGGAGGTCATCGCCGGGCCCTCTCGTCGCGCGGGCCCGGACGTGGCCGGGGCGATCGTCATGAAGAAGAGGAAAGCCATGACCGGGCGATTTCAAAACCGGACCGAAGCCGGGCGCGACCTGTCCAGACGGCTTGCCGAGTACGCCAACCGTCCGGACGTTCTTGTGCTTGCCCTGCCGCGCGGCGGTGTGCCGGTCGGCTTCGAGGTGGCCCGGTGCATGAAGGTCCCGCTCGATGTCTTCATGGTCCGCAAGCTCGGTGTGCCGGGCCACGAAGAGTTGGCCATGGGTGCCCTTGCAACCGGAGGGGTGCGGTTCCTCAATGAAGAAGTCGTCCGCGCGTTGCGGATCTCCGATGAGGTAATCGACACCGTGGCGGCCTCCGAGCACGAAGAACTCGAGCGCCGGTCGCGGCTCTATCGCGGCGATCGCCCCGCCCCCGACGTGCGGGGTCGGACCGTGATCTTGGTGGACGATGGCCTGGCGACCGGCACGACCATGCGCAGCGCGGTCGTCGCGCTGCGCCGCCAGCAAGCCGGGCGCCTGATCGTCGCGGTCCCGGTCGCGGCCCCCTCGACCTGCGAGGAGTTCGAGGCAGAGGTCGATCAGGTCGTCTGCGCCCGGACGCCCGAGCCGTTCTACGCCGTCGGGCTCTGGTACGAGGACTTCTCGCAGACGACCGACGATGAGGTTCGCGACCTGCTCGAACTTGCCGAACATCCGCAGGGCTCCGGGACACACGAGCCGTGAGATAAGGGGCAAGCGAGCGGAAAGGATCTGTCCTCTTCCTTAATTTGTCGTCTTCCATTCGCTTTTCGCTCGCGCCGATTGTTTGCAGAATGCGTGTTGCTCGGCGGCTCGGCTGAGGCCGGCCCCTCACGGCCTGGGGATCTCCAGGATTCGGAAGGGGGGTCGGTCGGGGAAGCTTTTCCTCATCAGCGACATCGAGACGTTGTAGACAGGGACGCCGCCCCGGGCGCGGCCCTCGGGGCTGCCGTTGTGGGCATGGCCATGGAAGACGGCGTGTACCGGGTAGCGGGCGAGCGGCTCCTCCAGCCGGCTGCTACCGAGGAAGGGAAAGATCTCGAGCGGTTCCCCCTCGACGGTGTCGCGGATGGGGGAGTAGTGGAGAACGGCGATCCGATGGGGCGTCTTGAGCCGGATCAGCGCCGATTCCAGTTTCAGCGCCTCGTCGATGGCCTCCTGGACGGACGTCTTGATGGCCCGCTCGCCCCAGGCCCCGAGCGTCCCGCGGCCGAACCCGCCGGCGAAGCCCTTGGCCCCGGCGAACCCCACCCCCCCGATCTCGCACGACTCGCCGTCGAGCATGGTCACGCCCGCGTCGACCAGGATCTGCCGGACGGCCTCCTGCTGGCCCGACTCGAAGTCGTGGTTGCCAAGCACCCCGACCATGGGGACCTTGACGGTGGTCAGTTCCTTGGCGAAGATCTCCGCCTCCTCGGGCAGGCCGTAGTCGGTGAGGTCGCCGCAGAGCACGAGCACGTCGGCGAGTTCGGAGACTTGTGAGAAGAGCGTTTGGAAGGCCCCCTGAGACGCCTTTCCGCAGTGGACATCGCCGATCGCCGCCACGCGCACCGCCTCTTTTGTCGTCGCCATCGGTTCAGCTCCTCCCCTCGTGAGCGTCAGGTTCCGACCGTGTCTTTGTGGCACCCGTTTTGCGTTCTTCTGAGGGATTCCGATGTCTTCGGCCTCCCGCCGTGGGTGCGACATCTCCGAGGAGACCCATGATCGCCGAGCTCCATCCAAGGACGCGTGAGTTCTACCGTACCGCGCTGATGACCGTGAAGGCATCCGGCGTGCCATTCCTGGTCGGCGGCGCCTCTGCGCTGGAGCGTTACACGGGGATCGAGCGCCACACGAAGGACTTCGACATCTTCGTCCGACCAACCGACTTCGAGCGGGTCCTGAACCTGTTCGCCTCGGCCGGTTACCGGACCGAGCGGACGCACCCGCACTGGCTCGGCAAGGTCTTCCACGAGGACGTCTTCGTTGACGTCATCTATCGCTCGGGCAACGCCCTCGCCGAGGTGGATGACGAGTGGTTCGTGCATGCCGTCGAGGACAAGGTTCTGGACCTTCCCGTCGGGCTCATCCCTCCGGAGGAGGTCATCTGGACCAAAGGTTTCGTCATGGAGCGCGAGCGGTTCGACGGCGCCGATGTGGCGCACCTGATCCGGGCCCACGGCGAGAGCCTCGACTGGGCACGCCTGCTCCGCCGGTTCGGCGAACATTGGCGGGTGCTCCTGGCCCACCTGATCCACTTCGGCTACATCTACCCCGGCGAACGCGCGAGTGCCCCGGACGGGAGGATCCGGGACCTCCTCCGGCGCCTGGAGGAAGAGAGGGGATCGACCCCGGCCGGGGAGCGGATCTGTCGGGGCACGCACTTGTCCCGGGCGCAGTACCTGGTTGACCTGGAGCGATGGGGATATCAAGATGCGCGGCTCCAACCCAGGGGCTCGATGACCCCAGAGGACATCGCGCGGTGGACGGCGGCCATCGCGAGGGATGGGGACCGTGGATCACGGATCCGGGGGCGTCCGCGACGGCTCGAGAGGAGGACTCGACGTATGGCTCGGAGCGGGAAGGGACCGGAGGAGGGGGGGCTGGTTCAGGTCGCGGCCGGCCCGGTCACGCTGGAAGGCAACCTGGACGTGCCCGAGGGAGCCCGCGGGGTCGTCCTCTTCGCGCACGGCAGCGGGAGCAGCCGGCATAGTCCCCGCAATCGCTTCGTGGCCGGGGCGCTCCGCCAGGGGGGGCTGGCGACCCTGCTGATCGACCTGCTCACCCCCGACGAGGAACAGGTGGACCAGCGCACGGCGCATCTCCGCTTCGACATCGGCCTGCTCGCCGAGCGACTCGTCGGGGTCACCGCCTGGCTGGCGCCGAGCCCCGGACGCGCGACCTCCGCGTCGGCTACTTCGGCGCCAGCACCGGTGGCGGGGCCGCGCTCGTGGCGGCGGCCGAGCAGCCGGACCTTGTCGGCGCAGTCGTCTCGCGGGGCGGGCGGCCCGATCTGGCCGGACCGGCGCTGGCCAGGGTCCAGGCCCCGACCCTCCTGATCGTCGGCGGCCTCGACACCCCGGTGATCGCCCTGAACCGTCAGGCGATAGCCCAGCTCCGCGCCGAGGCCCAGCTCGAGATCGTCCCCGGCGCGACCCATCTCTTCGAGGAACCCGGAGCCCTGGAAGAGGTCGCGCGGCTGGCGCGGCAATGGTTCGAGCGCCACCTGACGCCGGCTTCCAGTGTTTCCTGATCCGATGGCTCAAGCAACGCGCCCAAAATGACGTCGAGCAACGCCCCCCATTCCAATCCTCTCTCCCTTGCGGGGAAGGGTTGGGGTGGAGGAGGAGCGCCCATCGATCCTCATTGTGTGAGCGTGTTCAAGGCGATCAACCCCATGCGTTTCCTGGCACTCGCCACCGATTACGACGGGACGCTGGCCCACCACGGCCGGGTGGACGAGCCGGCCCTCGAGGCGCTCGAACGGCTCCGAGAGTCGGGCCGCAAGCTCATCCTGGTCACCGGCCGTGAGCTGGGGGAGCTGCTCGGGATCTTCCCCCAAATCGAACTGTTCGACCGCGTCGTGGCCGAAAACGGCGCGCTGCTCTACCGGCCCGAGAGCCGCGAGGAGAAGGCGCTGGGCGAGCGCCGCCCGACGCGTTCGTCGCGACGCTCCGCGAGCGGGGTGTCGATCCGGTCTCGGTCGGCCGGGTGATCGTCGCCACCTGGGTGCCCCACGAGACGACGGTGCTCGAGGTGATCCATGACATGGGGCTCGAGTTGCAGGTGATCTTCAACAAGGCTGCCGTGATGGTCCTCCCCTCGGGCGTGAACAAGGCGACGGGCCTGGCCGCCGTGCTCGACGAGCTGGGCCTGTCGCCGCACAACGTCGTCGGCGTGGGCGACGCTGAGAACGACCACGCGTTCCTCAACTTCTGTGAGGTCTCCGCGGCGGTCGATAACGCATTGCCAATGCTCAAGAAGAGGGCCGACATCGTCACCCGGGGCGACCACGGCGCCGGGGTCGCCGAGTTGATCGATCAACTCATCGAGAGCGACTTGTGCGAACTCGGGCCCCGGCTCGGACGGCATGCCATTCTGCTCGGCACGCGCGACGATGGCAGGGAGGAGCGGATCGAGCCGTACGGCGTCAACGTCCTGGTCGCCGGCACCTCCGGCAGCGGCAAATCGACCATTACAACCGGGCTCCTGGAGCGCCTGGCGGAGCCGGGCTACCAGTTCGTGATCATCGACCCCGAGGGGGATTACGCGACCCTCGAGAACGCCGTGGTGCTGGGCGACCCCCACCGCGCACCGACCCTCGAGGAGGTGCTCGGCCTGCTCGCTTCGCCCCGACAGAATGTCGTGGTCAACCTGCTGGGGATTGCGCTGGGGCATCGGCCTGCCTTCTTCGAAAGTCTCCTGCCGAGACTCCTGGAGCTTCGAGCGCGGACCGGCCGGCCGCACTGGATCGTCCTGGACGAAACGCACCACCTGCTCCCCTCGACGTGGGACCCGGCGGCACTGACGCTCCCAAAGGAGTTGCACGGAATGCTCTCCATCACGGTGCATCCCGAGAGCATCGCCCCGTCCATCCTGTCGTCGGTGGACCTGCTCCTGGCTGTGGGCGAGTCGCCCGACCGGACCATCCGGTCCTTCTGCGAGGCGGTCGGCGAGCGGCCTCCGGCGCCGACGTCGATCGACAAGCTCACGTCGGGCGAAGTCCTGGCGTGGCGGCGGCGGACGGGCGCCGCCCCGGTCCGGGTCCGGAGCGAGCCGCCCCGCACGGAGCGCCAGCCGTCACTCGCGCAAGTACGCCGAGGGTGACCTCGGGGCGTTGCGGAGCTTCAAGTTCCGGGGACCGAACGGCAAGCTCAACCTTCGGGCCCAGAACCTCGTGATCTTCCTCCAGTTGGCCGATGGGGTCGATGACGACACCTGGACGTATCACCTTAAGCGGGGGGACTATTCGACCTGGTTCCGCGAGGGGATCAAGGATGACGAGCTGGGCGCCCAGGTGGAGCGCATCGAGGCGCGGTCGGATGTCCCGCCCGCGGAGAGCCGCGCCGCGATCCGCGCCGCGATCGAGCAACGCTACACCCTGCCCAGCGAGGGCACGCCCTCGGGGATCACGCAATGATCGCAGGACACCACCTTAATTCGCCGGAGTGTCCTAGACGATCCGGTTCTCCCGGATCACGCGCGTACCAGCGCGCGCTGAGCTTGGGCGTGCACCGTTGCGTCGCAAAATCGACGTGGGCCAGGCCGAACCGCGCGGCGAAGCCCTCCGCCCACTCGAAGTTGTCCATCAGCGTCCAGACGAAGTAGCCGCGGACGTCGTAACCCTCCGCCACGGCGCGATGCAAGCCGATCAGGTAGTTGCGCAGGTACTCGCGGCGGTCCAGGTCGATGACCTCGCCGCTGGGGGTGACCTGGTCGTCGAACGCGGCGCCGTTCTCGGTGATGAAGAACGTCCGGACGCCGAAGAGCTCGGCGGCGAGCCGGACTCCCCAGTAAAGCGTCTGCGGCGTCACGTTGAGCCACCCGAGGTCTCCCCTGGGGAACTGTCGGGGGAGTCCCAGCACCTCGGGTCGGCCGTCCGCGCCGGCGCGGACGAAGTCGCCTGCGTACAGGTTCAGGCCGAGGAAGTCGGTCGGCTGCGCGATCAGCTCCAGGTCCCCCGGCTCGACCCGGGGCGCGTCGGGGCCGGCCTCCTCGAGGAACACGTCGGGGTAGCGGCCGAGGAACAGGGGGGCCATGAGCTGCCGGTTGGTCCGCTCATACTCGGCCCGCGCCGCGGCGATGTCGGCCTCGGTCTCGGTGACGGGGATCGGCGGTGGCGGCAGGTGGTTGTGCACCAGGCCGACCCGCGCCCCTGGCCACCCAGGGCGCGGACCGTTACGACGGCATGTCCGTGTGCCAGGAGCGCATGGTGATAGCCCTGGTTAATCGACCGCGCGTCCTCGCGCCGGCCGGGCGCGAAGGAGCCGTCGCCGTATCCCTTCCCGATGAAACAGGGCATCTCGTTGAGGGTGAACCAACCCTTGACCCGGTCCCCCAGCCGGCCGACCACAGCCTCGGCATAGTCGCGGAACGCGTCCACCGTGACCCGTGCCAGCCAGCCGCCCCGGTCCTCGAGCGCCTGCGGCAGGTCCCAGTGGAAAAGCGTCACCCAGGGTGTGATCCCGCGTGCCAGCAACGTGTCGATCAGCCGATCGTAGAAGTCGAGCCCGAGCGGGTTGATCGCGCCATCCCCCTCGGGGAAGACTCGCGGCCAGGCGACCGACAGGCGATAGTGACCGATCCCGAGGTCCTGCATCAAGGCGGCGTCGTCCTCGAAGCGGTGGTAGTGGTCGCATGTCACCTCGGGCGTCTCGCCGGTCTTGATGGCACCCGGCCGTCGGGCGAAGCGGTCCCAGACCGATTCGCCCTTGCCGTCCTCGCGCGCCGCCCCCTCGATCTGCGCCGCCGCCGTGGCCACTCCCCAGACGAACCTTTCGGGGAATCGGTAGGATGTCTTACTCATCGATTTGATGCCCGCTCCATCGAAGTGATCCGGGAATCCCTCCCTCGGAAGGATTTCGGTTTGCCACCGGCGCCGACCGGGGGATCGAGACGCCCATCCCCCGTCGTCAACCTACCGTTCCCGGTTGCGATCTGCAAGGATAGTCAGGATGGTTCCGGCGGGAGACACAATACGCCGCAGGGCAGAGATTGAGGGGGCACGAATTCTTCGGAAATCTTAAAAATTAAAATAAGTTATTTTCTAGATATATAACTTATATCAAAATATTTAATATCGTAATGTAATCCAACTATACTCTGGTCCAGAACAACCGTATCGGTGCCCCCGTCCTTGGCGTTGCTATTCCAAATGGTACGTCCGGCGTGCGGATTAACGACGGCGCGAACAGCAACACGGTCCGGGATAACCTCATTGCCTACAACGGTCTAGCCAGCGTCTTCCCCAGCAGCCCGGCCAGCACAGGTGAAGGCGTTAGCATCGGCAATATCGATGCCGAGAGTGGGGCCAACACCGGCAATTCGATCCAGCGCAACCTGATCGTATTCAACCGGCGCGACGGCGTGCGGATCTTCAACGGCGCATCCGACAACCTCGTTGGCGGGACGGACGACGACGCGGGCAATATCATCACCTACAATGGCGTCAACGGCGTGACCATCGGTGCTGATCCGGTGACCGGCGGATCGAACCCCACCGACACCAGCGTCGACAACGGCATCCTGGGCAACTCGATCTTTGCCAACGCCGTGCTGGGCATCGACTTGGGCAACGACGGCCCGACACCGAACACCCCGGGCGGCCCCCACTCCGGCCCCAACCATCTCCAGAACTTCCCGGTGCTCAATTCCGCCACGAGCAATTCATCCGGCACAACCATCACGGGGACGCTCAACAGCACCCCGAACACCACCTTCCGGGTCGAGTTCTTCTCCAGCCCGACTGACGACCAGGGCCGGAATTTCTCCTCGGCTTCAAGCTCGTGAAGACCGATGCCCTCGGCAACGTCTCGTTCATGTTCCACACCACGCGGGTCGTCCCCGTGGGCCAGGTCGTCACTGCGACGTCCACCGACCCGAACAACAACACCTCAGAGTTTTCTCGGCCGGCTAAGGCGGTGACGCGCGTCTAATCGGTACCCCGGTGCTCCGGGCACTCCCCTGGGCATCCATGCCATTCGGGTCAGAACTACATGCCATTCGGGTCAAACTATTTAGGCTCATGGGCCCAAATCAGTAGCGACCTTGATTCTCAGGATCGCCCGCAGAACGGCTTTGGTCGCCTCCTTCATGTTATATGACCATTCGAACATGGCCATGTACTGGCCCAGGAACCACTTACTGACTCCACGGAAGCTCCGCAAAAAGTTCCGTGCCCCAGTCCCACAAGGGTGCAGACCGTTTGGCTGCAAGTCTATGGTTCTCATGCTGCCTCAGGGAGTTGGATGGGCTTCTTGCTCCGGATCTGAACCACCTGTCCAAGCTCAAGTTCTTGGTTGCGCCGCTCCTGGCTCCATCTCATGAAGGCCTCCCAGTCACCGTTGACCTCGATGCACCTCAGCAGTAACACCGCCTCGGCCCGCTCCTCGATCCACCTCATCCCACTGTTATCCAACCTCTCGCCGACGACGTACCGCGCCGCGCCTTCCACCACACCCGTGGCGATCACCAGGTCCTCCCTCCGCAACCGGCCATAGTCCATCAGCTTCACACGGGCCTCCAGGTAGCCGATGACCTTTTTCAGGACCGCTCGTTTCTCCTTCGTCCCGGGGCCGCGCAGGCTGATCCTCCTCAGCTCCTGTTCCAACCGTCGCAGTAACGCCCGCACATGCCCTTTGTAGAGTAGCTCTTCCAACTCCTCGACCCAGCACGTCAACTGGGCGCTCCCCTCGCGGTGGAAGAGCCGACCCACCTCCCAGAGCCTCTCCTGCGCATGCCGGATGTCCAGCGTCAGGATCGCGCCGCGGAACAGCCGCCGGAGACGTTGCTCCAGGCACGTCTCGCCATCGACCACGACCTGCACCGTCTTGGCGGTCCCGGGGGGGAAGCCGCGGCGCGTCGCCTGCGCCGCGCCACTCCAGGCGCCGAGCACCGCGAGCCGAAGGTCCCGAACACCTTCTTGTTGAGCGGGCCGTGCAGCCGACCCTCCTCACCTCGCCGCAGCGTATACATCACCACCAAGGTGACGCTCCGACCGTTCTTGCTCTTGTCCCCCTTCTTCCGTCGCTTCTTCCGACCCCGACGCGATCGTTTCGCCCGTCCCCGATGCCGCTGACACCGACAGCCCGGTCGGTGATGGGCCCGCGGGCCACGGCGCCGGTCCAGTTCCTGCGGTGTGGCCGTGGGAGCCGCCTTGCCGTCGATCTCAATGACCAGGACCTCCCCCTCTTGCTCGGGCAGGGGACCTTCGCTCAGGTAGACATAAGCGGGCCGGGCCAGTCCCAGGACCCACTCCTCGATCGCCGAACCCGGCAGCACGCCCCCAGGAACATCCCTCCGAGCTCGCTGGCGACCCGGAAGCTCATCCGGGTGGCCAAGCGGCAGAACCAGCCGATCACCAGGGGGCTGAAGGCATCGCGCTCAGGCCCAGGGCCACGTCCAGGGGATGCGCCACGGGCCCACCGCCCTGCCGCGGCACGAGGAACGCCCGGACATAGGTGACCGGCCCGCAACAGGTCTTGAGGGTCCGTTCGGCGGCGGGGTCCGCCACGCGATAGCCGCGGGCCTTCCAGGCGGCGGGGTCGAGCCGATCATGGCGTGCCCGGAGGAAGAGCTGGATCAGCAAGCATCCCAGCGACCGCAGGAGCCCCAGCAGGGCCGTCTCGAAGTCGAGGAAAGAGGCGGGCCCATGGTCATTCAAGCAGTACGCGATGATCGCGTCGAGCCGCTCGTGGATCTGGCATTGCAGATCCTCGACCGTCGGTGGACAGCCCGCGACGGGGGGATTACTCTGAGGATCGCTCATGGGGACCGACTCCTGACCGTTCCCGTTTGGGACATGTTCAGCGGCCAGGATAAGTCCCCTGAGCCTCACATTTCAGCGACTGACGGCGAATAATGGCCCATCGAATGCACCACCGGGCAGGGCACGATCTCTGGGACAGGTGCTTTCTCGCATCAGTTCAAGGGCTTACGATCACACGGGCGTTGCAGCCAAACGGGTTGCACCCAGTCCACAATCCCTCGGTCGTATTGTTATGGGTGCAGACCGTTTGGCTGCAAGTCTATGGTTCTCATGCTGCCTCAGGGAGTTGGATGGGCTTCTTGCTCCGGATCTGAACCACCTGTCCAAGCTCAAGTTCTTGGTTGCGCCGCTCCTGGCTCCATCTCATGAAGGCCTCCCAGTCACCGTTGACCTCGATGCACCTCAGCAGTAACACCGCCTCGGCCCGCTCCTCGATCCACCTCATCCCACTGTTATCCAACCTCTCGCCGACGACGTACCGCGCCGCGCCTTCCACCACACCCGTGGCGATCACCAGGTCCTCCCTCCGCAACCGGCCATAGTCCATCAGCTTCACACGGGCCTCCAGGTAGCCGATGACCTTTTTCAGGACCGCTCGTTTCTCCTTCGTCCCGGGGCCGCGCGGGCTGATCCTCCTCAGCTCCTGTTCCAACCGTCGCAGTAACGCCCGCACATGCCCTTTGTAGAGTAGCTCTTCCAACTCCTCGACCCAGCACGTCAACTCGGCGCTCCCCTCGCGGTGGAAGAGCCGACCCACCTCCCAGAGCTTCTCCTGCGCATGCCGGATGTCCAGCGTCAGGATCGCGCCGCGGAACAGCCGCCGGAGACGTTGCTCCAGGCACGTCTCGCCATCGACCACGACCTGCACCGTCTTGGCGGTCCCGGGGGGGAAGCCGCGGCGCATCGCCTGCGCCGCGCCGACTCCCGCGCCGGCGCCGCGAGCCGAAGGTCCCGAACACCTTCTTGTTGAGCGGGCCGTGCAGCCGACCCTCCTCACCTCGCCGCAGCGTATACATCACCACCAAGGTGACGCTCCGACCGTTCTTGCTCTTGTCCCCCTTCTTCCGTCGCTTCTTCCGACCCCGACGCGATCGTTTCGCCCGTCCCCGATGCCGCTGACACCGACAGCCCGGTCGGTGATGGGCCCGCGGGCCACGGCGCCGGTCCAGTTCCTGCGGTGTGGCCGTGGGAGCCGCCTTGCCGTCGATCTCAATGACCAGGACCTCCCCCTCTTGCTCGGGCAGGGGACCTTCGCTCAGGTAGACATAAGCGGGCCGGGCCAGTCCCAGGACCCACTCCTCGATCGCCGAACCCGGCGGCGCCGCCCCCAGGAACATCCCTCCGAGCTCGCTGGCGACCCGGAAGCTCATCCGGGTGGCCAAGCGGCAGAACCAGCCGATCACCAGGGGGCTGAAGGCGTCGCGCGTCAGGCCCAGGGCCACGTCCAGGGGATGCACCGGGCCCACCGCCCTGCCGCGGCACGAGGAACGCCCGGACATAGGTGACCGGCCCGCAACAGGTCTTGAGGGTCCGTTCGGCGGCGGGGTCCGCCACGCGATAGCCGCGGGCCTTCCAGGCGGCGGGGTCGAGCCGATCATGGCGTGCCCGGAGGAAGAGCTGGATCAGCAAGCATCCCAGCGACCGCAGGAGCCCCAGCAGGGCCGTCTCGAAGTCGAGGAAAGAGGCGGGCCCATGGTCATTCAAGCAGTACGCGATGATCGCGTCGAGCCGCTCGTGGATCTGGCATTGCAGATCCTCGACCGTCGGTGGACAGCCCGCGACGGGGGGATTACTCTGAGGATCGCTCATGGGGACCGACTCCTGACCGTTCCCGTTTGGGACATGTTCAGCGGCCAGGATAAGTCCCCTGAGCCTCACATTTCAGCACTGACGGCGAATAATGGCCCATCGAATGCACCACCGGGCAGGGCACGATCTCTGGGACAGGTGCTTTCTCGCATCAGTTCAAGGGCTTACGATCACACGGGCGTTGCAGCCAAACGGGTTG
>CAWDND010000071.1:0-44729 GCA_963803395.1 uncultured Planctomycetaceae bacterium | reverse complement strand
CCGAGAGTGCCGCTGGGGGCCACCTGTCGCGGAACGAGCGGATGATGATCGAGAACGTCCTGAATCTGGAGGAAAAGACCGTGCGCCGGTGATGGTCCTGCGCCCGGACATCGTCTACCTGAGCCTTTCGCGACCGCTCGAAGATAACCTCCGGATCGCGCGGCAGGCGGGCCACACACGCTACCCGCTCTGCGAGGACGACCTGACGACCGTCATCGGGATGATCCACGTCAAGGACCTCTTCCGCGCGGGAACGTCGAGCAACGGGCCGGCCGACCTGCGCAAGTGGGCACGCAAGGTCCCTTTCTTGCCCGAGTTGCTCCGGCTCGACCACCTGCTCGTTGAGTTTCAGCGGAACCGCGTCCATCTGGCAATGCTCCTCGACGAGTACGGCAGCGTGGTCGGCATGGTGAGCCTGGAGAATGTGCTCGAAGAGCTGGTCGGGCCGATCCAGGACGAGTTCGACCGTGAGACACCGCAGGTGACACCCGTCGGTGATGGGGTGTTCGAGGTCGACGCCGACCTGCCCGCTCGACGTCCTCGCCGAGGCGTGCGGGGTCGTCATTCCCGAGACCGACGTCGAGACCGCCGGTGGCCTGATCCTCGACCTGCTCGGCCGCCTGGCCAATACCGGCGACTCCGTGATCGTCGGCCGTCATCGGCTGATCGTCCTCCACGCCGACCCGACGCGGATCCGCCGCATCCGGGTCGAGCCGGTCGGCGACGAACCCGCCGCGTCCGACGGCGAGGCGTAGGGTGTGCGCGACACGCCGGACCTCGCCCGGCGGATCGCTCGTCGCCCTCCGGTCGGCGAAGTCAAACATCGGCGAAAAGCGTCCTTGAAATACTTAATATTCAAGGTTGCTTTTATTGGCCACATTGCTGAGTGTCGGGTGCGACCGCGACATTTCCCAACGCTGGTGGCTCCAGCTCAGCCCCGACGGCACGACGATCGACTCGGTTGTCCCATGAATGGTCCCGAGAGCCCGGGCCGAGGTCGCGTCGTGAGAGATATGCCGGTCCGCCCTGGCGCGCGCCCCCGTCGGGGGCCGCTCGTGCTGGCCTACATGGCCAGTGCCCCCGACGGTCTGGACGCCCATGACGACTCGTTTCGGTCGCGATCGACGCGGCGAGCGGGTCGCCGATCATCGAGACGTCTCCCACGGCGTGCAGGATCGCCGCCGTCCGGAGGGTCGTGTGCGACGAGCGTGCCTGAGAGGTTGAGCGTGCCCGTTGCGAACCATGCCCATGCTCGTCCACGTCCGCTACCATTCTTGCCGGCAAGACACCTCCGGACCTTCTACTGCTTGCAGGGAGATTCTCGGCCCGGACGCGGGACGCCGCCGCACTCTCGTCGAGAGACTCTGGGGCTGGTGGGTCCGTCCGTCCCGGGAATCACTGGCGCTGCTGTGCGAGTGGCTCGGCCCGCCGGTTGTTGTGAGGGGTCGCCTCGCCGCTTGGCCTCGATGATCTCTGCAAGCATGACCCCCGGAAGGACCATCGCGCCTCCACATGCCCACGGAGACATGGGCATGCTACCCATCAGAACATCCTCCGCTAGATCGCGAATTGGCGGCGGAACTGGTCGAGGTTCGTCGCGCCGGCCGAGGATGACGATGCTGTCGCCGCAGGCGAAGGGCTCGTCGCCGGTGGGGGGGAACTCGACGCGGCCGTCGGCGCGCTTGACGGCGATGACGATCACGCCGGTGCGGCGGCCGATGTCGGCGTCGCGGAGGGTCTGGCCCTTCGAGCGGGCTGCCGGGCTGGATCGGAATGTCGTCCATCTCGATCGCCAGGCTGCGAGCGCTGGGTGACCAGCTCGGCGAACTCGACGGCCGTGGGGTTGGTCAGGAGCGAGACGATCCGGTGGGCGCCGATCGCGGCGGGGAGGACGACGTGGTTGGCCCCCGCCTGGCGGAGCTTCTTCAGCGTGCTCGGCTGCTCGGCCCGCGCCACGATCATGACCATGGGGCACATCTGGCGGGCCGTCAGGGTGATGAAGACGGTCTCGGCGTCGGAGGGCATGGCCGTGACCAGCACCTTGGCCCGGTCGAGCCCGGCGTCGCGGAGGACCTTCTCCTCGGTCGCGTCGCCGACGATGTGGAGGTACCCCTGGCGCTCGATCTCGGCGACCGCTCGGTCGACTGCTCGATGATGACGAACGGCAGCTCCGGCCGCGGCCAGCTCCTCGCAGACCAGCGAGCCCACCCGGCCGAAGCCGGCGACGATCGTGTGGCCGCTGAGCATCTCGATCTGCCGACGCATGCGCTGGTGTCCCAGGAGCCGCTGGATCTCCCCCTCGGTCAGGAACTGGATGAAGCCCGCGAGCGTGTAGGCAACGGCGACCATCCCCAGCACGATGACCAGCATCGTGTGGATCCGCTCGGCCGGTGCGTGCCCATCGGCCGGACCTCGCCGAAACCCACGCCCGAGATCGTGATCACCACCATGAAGAGCGCGTCGAAGGCGTTCCAGCCCAGCACGACGTAGCCGAGCACACCCAGCCGATGACCGCGAGCACGGCCGAGAACCCGATGCACGATGCGCTGGACCGAGCTGCGCTGCCAGAAGCCGGGGTTGTCCGGGGTCGCGGAGTCGGGCATCGACGTTTGTCCCGCGATCGTTCAGGCGGACACGACCAGCATCGGCCAGGGGTCAGGTATGGGTTTGCCTCGCGCTGGATCGTCGTCGATCAGGAGTTCCAGGACCTTATCCGCGTCCTGGAACGATCGCGCCCCCCGCCGGGGGCGACGGTGCTCCCGCGGGGCGGCCCGCCGCCCCCGGCGGGCACCAACGTCCCGGGATACGTATCATGACCGTTCCGGACGGCATCTTCGAACGTCGTACCGTGGGTACAAGGCTGGTGCACGTCGGAGAGTAGCAGAAAGAGTGACGACAAAGTCTTCGTCCAACCAACGAATCACCATGATGTAATGGAGAGTCATGGAGTTGCTCCCAATTCGCGAAGCTCCTCTCTCCAAAGCGGTCTCGGCATGCGTGATCTCCGTGACCGACGGCCTTTCTCATCAAGTCCGCGCGGAACCGCTGGTTGAATGCCACGGCCAGGACGATCACGGTGCCCAGAACGAGCCCCTCGACCTGGGTGCTGTCGATCCCCTGGAACGGAAGACCCAGCGCCCGACGTTGAAGGTGAAGGGCTTCACGACGATCGCCGTCCCCTTGATGACGATCTGGATCAGGAGCGAGGCCAAGCACGGTGCCGCGGATCGAGCCGACGCCCCCGCGAGAGGCTGCACCCGCCGACGACGGCGGCGGTGATCGCGTACAGCTCGTAGGTGACGCCCAGCCGCCTGTCGCCTGGCCGTCCTTGCCCGGTGAACAGGATGCCGCCCGAGCGCCGAGAGCATGCCCGAGAGGGCGTAGGCGACCGCCTTGAGCCGTTGCGTCGGCAGCCGCTCAGCCGCGCGGCCGTCTCGTTGCCCCCCAGCGCGTAGAGGTGCCGTCCCAGCACGGTCGCCCCCATCATCGATGCTCGCCGCGATCGCGACCGCGACGAAGATCGGCACGCGTATACCACGGGTTGCTGCCGAGCACGCGGTAGGCGTCGAACGGGACGTTGATCGACTTGTTCTCGCTCAGGATCGATCGCCAGGCTCCGCAGCCCGGCCATCGTCGCCAGCGTGGCGATGAACGGCGGCAGCCGGAACTGGTTGATCATCATGGCGTGCAGCAGCCCGATCGCCAGGCCCATCAGCAGCGTCAGCGCGATCGCCGCGGCGACCACCGCAGACGACGGCGGCACCGACGTCGAGCGCCGCGCAGCCACTCGGTCACCAGCTTGGCGCTCGACGACCGACGCCAGAGCGCACCACCGCGCCGACCGACAGGTCGATCCCGCCGGCGATGATCACCACCGCCGCGCCGACCGACAGCACGCCGAACAGGCCGACGTTGTGGATCAGGTTCCGCAGGCTGTACGGCGAGAAGAAGGCGTGCGATGGCTCCAGGGCGTAGATCAGCCCCAGCACGACCACGATCCCGGCAACCAGGCCCCACTCGGGGGCCCGGAACCGACCGGCGAATCCCCCCAACTCGTCGATTTGCTTCGGACTTACGTTTCCCATGAATCCCATATTTCATGTGGTTTTTTTGAAGAGATCTCAGCGATTTGCCTCGTGTTGCCCGAGGTTGAGTCCCTTCATCTTTACCTGCCCCATCCGATCAGCCACTTTAGTGTACCCGGCGGAAAGGGCGTCACAAGGCGACACCAAGTCGATTGTCCCGAGTTGCCGCCTCCCTGGAGAGGTCGTCGCGCTTTGGGCACCATGCGCAGCAATCCTGGTGGCTCATCCTGCGTTTCAGGGACCTCTGTGCAATCCATGCAGTCAGGCGCGATAATCTGCTTCTGATCGTCGATCGAACGGCCCCGGCTCTCAAGGGACTCTTGCTTTCGTGAGTGATTCGAAAACCTGGTGCTGTCCCACCGCTATTGACAACGATTCGGAGGACGACGAAAGATCGGCGCATTCAAGTTGCCTAGCCATAACGAGTTCTCACTCGGGCATCGCTTTCTCGTTACCTCGTGCAAGCCTTGAAATCCAAAGAGTCCCCAAGGATCGCTCGCAGGACACCACGGACGGCTTCCGCACAAAGATCGTAGGAGCAGCGAGATCGATATGTCTTCTTACTATCAATCCGAAGACCTCTCCAAACTGAACGACCTCTCGCTCGGCGCCCCCGGGCTCTGGGAAAAGTTCCAGGGATGGTATAGCGAGGTATTCCAGGAGGGGGCGCTGTCGGCCCGCGAGAAGGCGTTGATCGCTCTGGCGGTCGCCAACGCCTTGCAATGTCCCTACTGCATCGACGTCTACACGCGGTCGAGCCTCGAGAACGGCTCGAACCTGGAACAAATGACTGAGGCGCCTCAGGTCGCCGCCGCACTTCGGGCCGGGGCCACGCTGGCGCACGGCATCCAGATGAAGGGCATCGCCGACAAGCTCTCCATGTGATAGGATGAGGTGTTATTGAAGACGGGCATTCTCACCTTGGCACCGGACCGGTGAGAGGGCCCGAGGGGTGGGTCGGGACGCACGAGAATGCCTCAAAGTTTGCTTGGCCAGGGACATCGGCTGGCAGTGGTCGATGCACAGCGGGAGATCTTGCGCCCCTCGGGCCACTTCCGCCCATTCGAGGCCGCGATGTCGGCGTCGGGCCTGTTCCCCTTGAAGAGTCTGGGGCTTGAGACGCTCCAGATGAACCTCGGCAAGCTCTGCAACCAGACATGTCACCACTGCCACGTCGATGCCGGCCCCGACCGCCGCGAAGTGATGACCCGTGCGACGATGCAGGCGTGCCTGCGGGCCCTCGCGCCGACAGACATCCCCCGCGTGGACCTGACCGGCGGCGCCCCCGAGATGAACCCTGATTTCCGCTGGCTCGTTGAGCGGGTCCGCGAGCTCGACCGGCATGTCATGGATCGTTGCAACCTGACGATCCTGATGGTCGGCGGCTTCCGCGACCTCCCCGAGTTCCTGGCGCGGCATCGGGTCGAGATCGTCGCCTCGCTCCCCTCCTTTCTCGCCCGCAATACCGACGCGCAGCGCGGTCAGGGCGTCTTCGAGGCGTCGATCGCCGCCTTGCGCCGGCTCAACGACCTGGGCTATGGCCAAGAGGAGACCGGGCTGGAACTGAACCTGGTCTATAATCCGACGGGTGCGTTCCTACCCGGGCGTCAGGCCGGGATCGAGAAGGACTTCCGACGCGAGTTGTTGTCACGCCATGGGGTGGTCTTCAACCATCTCTTTGCCATTGCCAACATGCCGATCAATCGGTTCCTGGAGTTCCTCCTGCGGACCGAACAGTACGAGGCTTACATGAGCCGCCTGATCGACGCGTACAACCCCGATGCGGCCGAGGGGGTGATGTGCCGGAATACCCTCTCGGTCGGCTGGGATGGCCGCCTCTACGACTGCGACTTCAACCAGATGCTCGAGCTGAGCCTGGCGGACGACCTCCCCCAGCAGATCGATGACTTCGACCCGGCCCGTCTGGCCGAGCGTCGGATCGCGACCGGGCTGCACTGCTACGGCTGCACGGCGGGGGCGGGATCGAGTTGCGGCGGCGCGGTGGTCCGCACCTGATGGCAGTCGGACGGGGTGGCACCCAGAGGCTGCTCTGTGTTAACATGAGTTGTGGGGATCGACGCCCGAGTGGTGCGTTCGAATCCGAATTGTCCTGCGGTATCGCCAACCCGAACCCATCTCCCGCCCATGCCCCAAACCTCTGTCCCGCTCCGCAATCCATACAAGGCGGCGTTCCTGGCCTGGCTCATCCCGGGGCTGGGGCATTTCTATCAGGGGCGATCCGGCAAGGGCACCCTTTATGCGATCTGCATCCTCAGCCTGTATTGCCTTGGGTTCGCGCTCGGGGCGGGGAAGATCGTCTACTGGCGGTGGGTGAATCCGCTGAACAACCCCGAGAAGTTTTGCCTGCACTACGTCGGCCAGTTCTTCGTCGGACTGCCCGCGCTCCCGGCGCTGATCCAGGGGACGCTGCGCCACCTCGACCTCGGCCCGGTCTTCTGGGGTTTCATGGCCGAGCCGGCCCAGAACGCGATCAACGGTCTCCATTCCCGGCTCGGCAAACTCGTCGAGATCGGCACGATCTACACGACGGTCGCGGGACTCCTGAACGTGCTGGCGATCTACGACGCCTACGAGGGCCCCGCCTTCGCGGACCAAGACGACCCCGCGCCTGCCGAGGGGGTCGCCGGCGCGAACCTGAACACCACAGCCTGACAGCGGAGGGACCGGCGTGATCCTCGGCATGATCCATATCTACTGGTTTGTCTTGCCCCTGGTTGTGGCCATCAGCCTCGTCTACTCCGCCTCTCGGCATGAGGAGTGGCGGCGGATCCGGCTCCATGCCCTCCGCCTTTGCACCTGGATCCTTGGCATCCTCGTCCTCACGACGGCCATCCTCCTGCTGATCAACACGCAGGTCTGATCCGGATCGGATCAGAACAAAGATTTGCTCAGGGCCGGGTCGTCGGCGTCCCGAATCCCGTGGACCCGCCGCTTGCGAAACCATTCTCATGAACCGTGATATGGGGGTAGCACCACAATCAACCGTGGACTTTGGTTCGGATTCAATCAAAACATGTGAATCCGGAGGCCAGGAATGCTGACAATGCTAACCATCCGTCGGTCGCCTTCTGGGTTGGAAGTTCCTGCTTTCCAAGTACTTATCAGCGCCGAAATTTCGGTGCCGAAATGACGAAGAACTTCGTTAACGCGTCGCTCGAGCGATTCACCTCAGAGAACCTGGGGCAAAGGGAGAGATGCATGGGTGGGGGTAAACTTTCGTGAATGGTGACCCATCCTTTCTATCTTACCCAATCTCAAGTAAAATCGGCTGCTTGAGGACTGTTTTGGCTCGCTTGTTGCAACTCCACGGTTGATTGTTGTGCGACTGTTATCAGGCCTCGGCCATTGGAATGAAGGCGTTGATCGGCCAGCCGGTATCAGGCCTCGGCCTTTGGAGTGAAGGTGTTTATGAGCGAGTACGGCCGATGGGCAACGATCATGGAGCCGATTGTCCCACTCTTCCGAGTGGTCCTCTCTCGGAACTTTCGCAGGGATCTCCGAGCTCGCGGCACGAGGGAGTGGATGGGACGGCGTCCACCCACTAGCATATGGCGACGACGGTCCCCTCGCACGATCACCCAAGAGAAGGAGGCAGGCATGTTCTTCGACAAGATCTGGCGTGCCATCAAGGCGCAATTTAATAAGGTGGCCAACGCGATCCGGGGCGTGGACCCGATCGCCGAGATGCAGTACGAGTACGACCGCTCGGTCGAGGAGCTGCGGACCGGTCGCGAGGGCCTCGCGCAGTACCGGGCGATGGTCGAGCGGGTGCTCCGGCAGGTCGATGGCGAGCGGAAGCACGTCGCGATGCTCGAGGCCAAGGTCAAGACGTATTTGAACGCCGGCGACCGCGAGTCGGCCGGCCGGTTCGCACTGGAGCTGAGGCGGGCCAAGGAGGACCTGGCCGAGAACGACAAGCAGCTCGCCCTGCACGAGCAGGCGTATCAGAATAATTTAATGAAGATCCGGCACGCGGTCGGGAAGCTCGACGAGGTCAGGCACAAGATCACGAAGTACGACGCCGAGCTGAAGATGAGCCGGGCCGAGTCGGAGATGGCCCAGCTGGCTACCCAGTTCAACTTCAACGTCATGACCGACTTCGGCCAGGCCGAGCAGATCATCCAGGAGCAGATCGATCGCAACCGGGCCCGGGTCCGCGTGGCGGCCGACATGTCGGGCGAAGGCCTCGAGGACATCCAGCACGAGCTGGCCATCGAGTCGACCATGGCCGAGGACGCGCTCCGCGCGTTCGAGCAGGAGAAGGGGCTGGCCACGCCTGAAACGTCCGGCACGGGCAAGGCCGCCAAGGAGCTGGGGCCGGCGACCAAGACGCTCGAGCCGCTCCCCGAGATCTGAACCCCGCCGCCAGGGAGAGCCAACCCGTGTCCACCCCCCCCGAACCAGGGCAGGCCTTGTTGCCCGCCGCGGAGGCCCGCCCTGTGCCCCCGTGGTTCCCCGACTGGGCGCGCGAGTTCACCGACCAGTACCTCTCGGGGACCACCTGTCTGTTCCTCCTGCACGGCAACGTCCACGACCTCCTGCGCCTGGGCGGGGGCCAGGATGGCCCCTTCGGCAGCCTGCCGGAGTTCCTTACTACCCAGCTGTTCGGAACCTGGGACGTCGTCCTCCGGTACGACCTGAGCCACGGCCTACGGCCCTACGCCGGCGCGGATGGCGAGCGGCTGCGAAAGATGATCGCCGCCCTCGAGGCCCGCGTCGGCGAGCCCAAGACCTGGCCCCGCGACCCCGACGCCATCCTCGCCCTCATCGACCGCCTTGTCCAGCAGGAGGTCATGGAGGCCGATCCGCACCGGCGGATCGGCCTCGGGGTGATCGTCGAGCACGCCCAGTACATCGTCCCCTCGGCCGAGCTGAGCCAGATGGCCGGGACCCAGGGCTCGCGGCTGGTTCGGCTGTTGTCGTGGGCCCAGAACCCCTACATCAAGCGGCACAACATCGCCTTCTGCTTGCTGGCCGACCAGCTCTCCGAGGTCAACGAGCGGCTGGTCGGCAGCGCCCACGTGGCGAGCATCGCGGTGCCGATGCCCGACGCCGCGGCCCGGGAGTCGTATGCGACCTGGTACGACGGCCGCGATGGCACGCTCGGCAACCTCACCGACTCCACCCCGCGCCTGCTCGCCGAGCTGACCAGTGGCCTGAACCTGGTGAACCTCGAGCGCCTGCTGGCCCACGCCGCGCAGGCACGGCAGAAGCTTGACGGCCGGAGCCTCAAGCGACTCAAGAAGGACCTGATCGAGCGACAGACCCGGGGCTTGGTCGAGTTCGTCGAGCCCTCCCACACCCTCGATGATTTCGTGGGCAACGACGCGGTCAAGAAGCGCCTGATCGACGACGCGGCCCTGCTGGCCAAGGGCCGGCTCGACGCAGCGCCGATGGGCTACCTGATCTCCGGCCCGGTGGGCACTGGCAAGACCTACCTGGCCGAGTGCTTCGCCGGCTCGGTCGGCATCCCGTGCGTCAAGCTCCGCAACTTCCGCTCGAAGTACGTGGGCGAGACCGAGGGGAACCTCGAGCAGGTCCTGACGGTCCTTCGGGCGATGGGCCCGGTGGTCGTGGTGATCGACGAGGCCGACGCCGCCCTCGGCACCCGCGAGGCCCAGGGCGACTCGGGCACCTCGAGCCGCGTCTTCTCGATGATCGCCGGCCAGATGGGCGACACCCGCTACCGGGGCAAGTTGATCTGGTTGCTCCTGACCAGCCGCCCCGACCTGCTGCCGGTCGACCTGAAGCGCCAGGGGCGGGCCGAGGTCCACCTGCCGCTGTTCGCCCCGCGGGACGCCGCCGAGGTGCGGCACATGATCAAGGTGATGGCCCGCAAGAACAAGGCAGACCTAGCCCCGGACGCCATTCCCGACGGCGTCGCGGGCCGCGGCCTCAGCGGCGCCGACCTGGAAAGCATCGTCCTCTCGGCCAAGCGCCGGGCCCTGACCGAGGGTCGCGAGACGCTCGCGAGGTCCGATCTCGAGCAGGCCCTCGACGATTTCATCCCCTCGGCACAAGGGCTGGAGAAGGAGAAGCAGGAGCTGGCGGCAGTGCTGGAGTGCACCTCGATGTCGTTCCTGGCGGACGACTGGCGGTCGCGGGTCGCCGAGCCTGACGGTCGCGCGAAGCTGCAGGAGCGCATGGCCACGATCCGCCGGCTGATCGAGGACTAACCAACCACAGGAGACTCCATCATGGAGAAGAAGGGCGACGAGATGGACAAGGAGAAGGACAAGAAGGGCAAGAGAGCCAAGTCCCATGGCCGCGTGAGCTGGCTCGACGCCAATTCCGGCGAGCCGATGATCCACCAGTACACCGAGCGCCTCAACACGTTCCTCGAGGCGATGGCCGACGGCAAGGTCGAGGCCAAGGAGCTGGAGGAGCAGAAGAAGCGGCTCGTCACGCACCTGAAGAAGATCGAGCCGAAGCTCGAAGACGAGTTGCACGAGGAGATCACCGAGCTGCTTTGCGAGCTGACCGCCTACAACATTATGCATACGGTGTTCGAGGTCGCCGAGGCGAAGCCGCAGACGAAGTTCCGGGGCTGAGCTCGGTCGCCCGGCACCCCGCGCGAGCCCCTGAATCTGTCTCCGGAGCCCGGTCGGGTCGGCCGGTGTCCCCAGTGCCCGCCGCGGGGGCGGGACCCGCGTCGGGACGGCGGACGGCTGCCCCGCCGACGCGATCACGGGGTTCCGCCAGCAAACGGACAAAGGGTCTTTCTCGTGGCGGGCGGACAGGCGTGCACAGTTTCAGGAGTGGACACCGTGACAGTAAGTGACGCGGAAGCGCTTGCCTTATTGAAGTTTACTGCGGCATCACGGGCTAGCTTTGCCGGGCAAAGTGTCCGCGCTGTCTACCAGTCTGCCTGCCTGCTGTGAGAAAGTCCCCGGACAAAAAAATGGCGAGCCATAACCTCTTGCGTTATGGCATCTTAAGCTTTCTCAATGGTCCCGACTGCGGCCCACCGTAGGCGACGCCGTGGACCTGCGTGCGGACCTCGACCCGGCCTTCTCCAACGACCACCATGAGCGACGCGCATCTTTCACCCCACCACGTTGAGCCGACCCGGATGCCTGCCGGACGGGTGTGGCTACTTCTATGCATCTCGGTCGCGCTCTGGCCCCGTGCGAGCGATGCTCAGGTCCGTGCGCCGATCCCGGAGCTGACCAGCGAGCGAGTGTATGTCATCGGCGTCGACGACGAGTACAGGTCGCTCCGCGACGAGATCGCCCAGCTCGAGCGCACATCCCCCCAGACCTACTACGTCGTGATCCTCCGCTCGGCCGGGCCGGGTCGGCGGGCCACTCGTGACTACCTGGAAACGCTCGTCGGACGCTGGGAGGACCAGGCGCGACAGAAACGGTTGAAGTTCGACAGGCGGCGCTCGGTGATCATCGGGGTCGATATCGAGAACAAGAAGATCATCGTCTTGGGGGGTGAGGAACTCCAGGAGCGTTACGGGTTCCGCGACCCGTACATCGAGCGCGACCTGCTGTCCCAACACTTCTACCCCTACGCGAGGGCCGGCGACTACGCGCAGGGACTGCGCGTGCTGGTCGCGCAGATCGACCGGTGGATCGCCGCGCACGACAAGGACCTGGTCCGCCAGCGCGAGGAGGTGGAGGCTCGCGAGGCCCGGGTGCGGCTCGACCGGCACCGGCTCTACACCCGCACCGTGCCCCTGGCCCTGCTGGGGACCCTCGGCCTGGGGGGCCTCGCGGCGCTCGTCCTGCTCTACTACCGCAAGCGCCACCTCCAGGGCACCGTGGCAGAGCAGTTCAAGGGCTTCCGCGAGAAGGCCGTCGCCCTGATGGATCAGCTCGACGGCCTGCGGCAGCGGCACAAGACACTGCCGGCCACCGACCCCGACTTCACGGCGCCGCTGTCCGGCGCCACGCTGGCCCTTTACAACGAGGTCGAGGCCGACCTGAACGGCCTCTGGGACCGCTGGCTCAAGGCCATGGAGGTCTGGGATCAGGCGCAGAAGCTCATCCGTGCCGGCTCGGGACTGGCGATCAAGCAGGCGGAGGAGGCCAGGAAGCTGCTGGAGGAGGGCGACATCGATGAGCTGATCCGCCAGTCCAACTCGTGCAAGGAGCGGCTCGACCGCCTCAACCGGGGGCACGAGCAGGCGCGCGACGCCCTGAAGGCGGGTCAGCGCGAGCTGGCCGCGCTGCGGAAGTCGTTCGACCAGTCCGCCGAGGCTGGCCTCTCCACCGTTTCCAACCCGAAGGAGATCGCGACGGCCGAGACGATGCTCACCATGGCCGAGGGGATGATCCCGGCCGACCCGATCGGCGCCGAGGAGATCATTGTTCGCTCACGGCAGGCCCTCGCGGCGGCCACCGTTCGCCCCGACCAGAAGCCGACCCGACCCAGGGATGCCCGACCATCCTATGGCCCGGTTGACGAGGTCGCCGCCGCCGCGGCCAAGTTCCGGTCGGTCATGGCCAGGCTTGGATTCACCAACCTCATGGGATTCTTGGTTCGAGCCTGGATCGCCGTCTGGGCGCTCGCTCTCCTGATTGGTCTCCTCACCCCCCTGATGCCGCTGGTGCTTATCGTCCTGGGCTTCGTGGTCATCCTGGCGGGTCTCTGGTGCTCTGGCGAACGGTCGCGTCCTGGTTCTGGTTCGGTATGTACGCCAGAACGCGGCGGGACAATCAGCCGAGGCTCTTCCCGGATTCCGGGGAGCTACGTGACCAAGAGCCCGTTCAACGCTCTCAGCAACGCCTTACCTCGTCTTCTGACGTTGTGAACGAACTCGAAGAAGCGACCGAAGATTTGGGGCTGGCCCTCGGCCCGTTCTTCGCGACCTACGACCGGTGGAAGACAGCGATCCTGAACTCCTTCGATGCGCATCAGACGAGTGCGGCGGTGGAGGGGATCAACAACAAGGCGCGGGTGATCACCAAGCGGGCGTACGGGCTGAAGTCAGCCGACAGCCTATGGACGCGTCTGATCCTGGACCTACTGGAAGTTAGAAAAGTAATGCTACATCCGACCTCGGGGTTGGTATCCTATGTCGTATGAGATCCCCTGGTTCGTCCGACGAGTTGCAACGCCGACGGCAACTGGCCGTGCAGCGAGTCCTCGAGGGATACCCGATCGAGGAGGTCGCCGACTTCCTCGGCGTCCCTCGTACGACAGTCTCACGTTGGGTGGCTGCCTTCCGCGCCGGGGAACCCCCGGTCTGGCGGCCCGCGCCGCCACGGGTCGGCCGCCCAAGTTGACCCACACCCATGAGAAGGTCATCCGCCGGTGGCTGGCCGACAAGCCGACCGAGCACGGCTTCCCGACCGACCTGTGGACCGGGCCGAGGGTGGCCCACAGATCCGCCAGGAGTTCGGCGTCGCCCTCAACCCGAAGTACCTGACCGTCTGGCTTCGCCGTCGTGGGTTCACCCCGCAGAAACCCCGGCGCGTCCCTCGCCAGCGCGATCCGGAAGAGATCGCCGCGTGGTTGGCCGCCGACTGGCCGCGCATCAAAAAAAACAACGACCCGATAAAAAGCTAGAAACAAACGTTTCAGTGGGGAAGTGCAAGTGGTTTGCCCGCAAATGCTTGGGGAACACGAAGTCTCGCAAGTGCTGCCTCGCAAACAAGTTGCGGCACGAGGGCTTTCTCGCTTGTTTCTAGCTTTTTGTCGGGTCGTTGAAAAAAAACAACGATCCGATACACGGCTAGAAAACAGGCGAAACTTGAGATGCCACAAGTGGTTGATAGCCCAGAGTTTGCGCGGGACCTATCGACGTAAGTTCTTTCCAGGTAACCACTTGCAACTTCTTCGAAAAACCTCGGAATTCTAGCCGTGTATCGGGCCGTTGAAAAAAAAGCCCGACGGCAGCACGCCCACCTCGCCCTGATCGACGAGAGCGGGCTGCTGATGGCCCCGCTGGTCCGGCGGACTTGGGCGCCGCGAGGACAGACTCCGGATTTCGTCCAGAGCGGGGGGCGTGGCCCCTGCGAGAAAGTCTCCCTCGCGGCGGCCCTGTGGCTCTCGCCGCACCGCGATCGGCTGGGACTTGATTCCCAGACCCTGGTCAACGGGTACTTCGACAACTGGTACGTGACCGCCTTCCTGGAGGCGATGAGGCACGACCTGGACGGGCGGTTTGTGGTCGTCTGGGACGGTGGCCCTATGCACAAGGGCGACCCGATCCACCGACTCACGGACCACTTCGCAGACCGTCTGTGCCTCGAGGCCCTGCCGCCTTGGGCACCGATGCTCAACCCGACCGAGCCGTTGTGGGGTTGGCTGAAGTATGATCGGCTGTGCAATTACGCCCCGCACGATGCGGCCGAACTCAACGGCAGGGTGGTCGCCGAGTTGACCGCGGTCAAAGACGATCAACAGTTCTTGCGAGGCTTGTACCACGCTTCGGAACTCCCTCTGCCGCGTGCATTACTTTTCTAACATGCTGTAAATCGTGCGTCTGAGGCGATCGGTTGGTCAATCAAGCAGATCCGTCAGATGGCCAGTGGCCTGAAGGCCCTTTTCGACCCGTCTTGCACTTAAAAACGGAAGAGCCTCAAGTGCTCGTCCGCGGCCCGCTGGGGGCCCTGAGAGTTCAAGACAATCGGGCGAACGCCCCCAATCATGGCCTGAGGAACGGGAGATGAGCACGACGAGCGACCTGGCCAGGGAAACTCTGGCTTCCAACCCGTTTGTGAAGAAAATCGAGGGGCTGGGGCCGTTCTTCAAGCCCCAGAACATCGCCGTCATCGGTGCAACCGAGAAGGACGGCAGCGTCGGCCGCACGATCGTCCGGAACCTGATCGACAGCCCGTTCGGCGGGACCGTCTTCCCCGTCAACCCGAACCGGCCGCGCGTCCTGGGGATCAAGGCCCATCCACGCATCGGGGACGTGCCCGACCCGATCGATCTGGCCATCGTGGCCACACCCGCAACAATGGTGCCGGACTTGATCGGCGAGTGTGTCGAGGCCGGGGTCCAGGCGGCCATCATCATCTCGGCCGGGTTTAAGGAGATAGGGGTCGAAGGCTCACAGCTCGAGCGCCGGATCATGGATGAAGCGTGGCGCGGCCGGATGCGGGTCCTCGGCCCGAACAGCCTGGGGGTGATGAACCCAATGACCAGCCTCAACGCTACGGTCGCCAACGCCATGGCCCGGCCGGGCAGGATCGCCTTTCTCAGCCAGAGTGGGGCCCTTGGCGCCGCGGTGCTCGACTGGAGCTTGCGGGCCAACGTCGGCTTCAGCGCCTTCGTCTCGGTCGGGTCGATGCTCGACGTCGGGTGGGGTGACCTGATCGACTACTTCGGCAACGATCCGCAAACCAAGAGCATTATCATCTACATGGAGTCGATCGGCGACGCGCGGTACTTCCTCTCGGCGGCGCGCGAGGTGGCGCTGACCAAGCCCATCATCGTCATCAAGCCCGGCCGCACTGAGGGAGCTTCCCAGGCGGTGGCGGCGCACACCGGGTCCTCGATCGGCAATGACGACGTGCTCGATGCCGCCTTCCGCCGATGCGGCGTGTTGCGCGTGGACCGGATCTCCGAACTGTTCAGCATGGCCGAGATCCTCAACACCCAGCCGCGGCCGAAGGGCCCCCGTCTGGCGATCCTGACCAACGCGGGCGGCCCCGGCGTGCTCGCCGCCGATGCCCTGATCGGCGGCGGCGGCCAACTGGCCCACCTGGCTTCCGAGACCATTGAGTCGCTCAACCGCATCCTCCCGATGCCCTGGAGTCACGGCAATCCCGTCGACGTGCTCGGCGACGCGGGCCCCGACCGCTTTGTCGAGGCGATGGATGTCGTCGCCAAGGACCCGAACACCGACGGCCTGCTGGTGATCTTGACGCCCCAGGCGATGATCGACCCGACCCTGACCGCCGACAAGGTGAAGACCCGTGGCACCATCGCCGGCAAGCCGGTGCTGGCCAATTGGATGGGGGGAGACGAAGTCGCGGCTGGCGTGTCGATCCTGAACCGCGCCGGCATCCCGGCGTTCCCCTACCCCGACACCGCCGCCCGCGCCTTCAACAACATGTGGCGCTACAGCCAAAACCTCCGCAGCATGTACGAAACGCCGGAACTGGCCGGCACCGAGTACAGTGGCACCGATCGCGCCGAGGCCGAGGACCTGATCGCCTCCGTCCTGGCCTCGGGGCGGACCCACTTAACCGAGGCCGAATCGAAGCAACTGCTCGAGTCGTACCGCATCCCGACCGTGTCGGCCCGGGTCGCCACCACGGCGGAGCAGGCCGTTGCCCTCGCGGAGGAACTCGGCTACCCCGTGGTCCTGAAGCTCAACTCCCGGACGATCACGCACAAAACCGACGTCGGCGGAGTGCAGCTCAACCTGATCAATTCCAGGATGGTGCGCCGTGCCTTTTGCGCGATCGAGCGGTCCGTAAGCCGGCACGTTGGCGCCGAGCACTTCCTGGGCGTGACCGTCCAGCCGATGATCCGGCACGACGGCTACGAGGTCATCATCGGCAGCAGCCAGGATCCGCAGTTCGGCCCGGTGCTCCTGTTCGGCGCGGGAGGGCAATTGCACGAACTGTACAAGGACAGCGCGCGGGCCCTGCCGCCCCTGAACACGACGCTGGCGCGGCGGATGATGGAGCACACTCGGATCTTCCATGCCTTGCAGGGGATCCGCGGTCGCCGCCCCGTCGACCTTGGCGTGCTGGAGCGGCTGTTGGTCCGGTTCAGCGGGCTGGTGGTCGAACAGCCTCGGATCAAGGAGATCGACATCAACCCGCTGCTGGCCGCGCCGAGCGGCTGATCGCGCTGGACGCCCGAGTGATCCTGCACGGGGCGGAGGTCGATGCAGACCAGCTCCCCCGCACTGCCATCCTCCCTTATCCCACCCAGTACGTCACCTCGTGGACGGCCGAGGACGGCCTGACCATCACGATCCGGCCGATCCGGCCCGAGGACGAGCCGTTGCTGGTGCGGTTCCACGAGAAGCTGTCCGAGAACTCCGTCTACCTGCGCTTCTTCCAGTCCTTGAAGCTGAGCCGGCGGATCGCCCACGAGCGGCTGACCCGGATCTGCTTCATCGATTATAATCGCGAGATGGTGCTGGTGGCCGACTAC
Organism: uncultured Planctomycetaceae bacterium; assembly: GCA_963803395.1. Lineage (GTDB taxonomy): Bacteria > Planctomycetota > Planctomycetia > Isosphaerales > Isosphaeraceae > JAFANO01. Next base: position 27,552 of record CAWDND010000071.1, on the reverse strand, counting down.
AAGGACACGCAGACCGGGGAGCACGAGATTATCGCGATGGGACGGTTGAGCCGGCTGTATGGAATCGACGAGGCCGAGTTCTCCCTCGAGGTCCGCGACGGGTTCCAGCGGCGCGGGCTCGGTACCGAAATCCTCCGCCGACTCGTCACCATCGGCCGCGCCGAAGGGATTCCCTGCCTCAGCGCCGTGATCTTGCCGCAAAACACCGGCATGCTGCAGATCTGCGTGAAACTCGGCATTCGCACACATTATGTGGAGCCCGATCAATTGATGCACGCCCGGCTGGAGCCCGTCGATTTGAAGTAACTTCTCAATAAGTCCGGGCGGAGGGCTCACTACCTCATGAAGCCACGGCCTCTGGCCGTGTGACCCGAAGAGCTTCGAGCGATCCGGCGTGCCTGCGGGCTTTGCCCCTCGGGTCGGACTGGCTTCGATGAGCCGACGGTATTGCGAAACCCCGGTTGATGACGACGATCGGTTCGCCCGCAGGCCCGTTGGGGAGACACGAAGGACTGGCCCGAGGCGGCGGTGAGGGTTTAAGGCCGGTGTCGGCTGTCCTGCCCGCCCCCGAAGGGGGCTACCCCATGTGACCGGCCCCCTCGGGGGGGCCATCCTAATACCACGTCCTCTGGGCGTGGTTGATTATTGAGATGGCCGTTCCGGGCCAACTTTCTCGGGAATTCCAGGGATGAGAGCTCGCGCCATCGCGGAGAATGCCCGGACTTATTGAGAAGTTACACCTGGGGCGGCCTTCAAGGGGCCTTCCTCATACCACCGGCTCTGCCGGTGGTGGCTGATTTGCCCACGGGAATTCGCCAACAGTATCCGTTGCTACTCGATGCCCCAATAGGCCCAGCAGGCGATTTCCTGGGAGGTTACCAGGTCATCCGGCCGTAGCCGCTTGTTTCGTCGCATGGCTCCGCCCTCCCGCCGGAGAGGATGACCGATCACCGGCCATGTGTCCAGCCATACAGTACGGCAGGCTTGGCAAGATAGGGCTGGTGTGATAGGCGAGGGAAGACTATGACCGCATAATGTGAGTTTTCAGTGCTCATTATTTTCAGCTAATTCGGGCAGGCGAACATGCCTGTTTGCAAGTTTGAACGCGGATGATTGCAAGCTGCTACAGATTGGCGAGCACTCCTGAAGCAGCGCGGGAATGACCTGTGGAACAAGCAAGGCCAACGTGTCATCCGTCGACAAATCGACCGGTGTAAGCAACAATCGAGCCTTACACTGTTGCGTGGTTCTTGGTTTCTAATAAAATAGCCTGTGCGGGCCGGGCAATGGTTTTTTGTCTACTACCGCCGGCTTTCATCCTCATGGTTGATCGATGGCCCAGGACAACCAACCAGATCTTCAGGTCGAAGGCTGGCTCAAGACGTTAGGCATTGAATCGCTGTGCCAGTGGGACGTGCTGGTCTTCCTGTACCGCCATCAGCCCACCCTGGTCAGGGCCGAGCGCATCGCGCGCTTACTGGGCGATGCGACGGCCGAGGTCGTCGCCGTGCTGGACAGCCTGGAATCCTCAGGACTCGTGCAGCCTTCGCGGGTCTTCCAAGGGGTGCGCTTGTACCAATTGACCGCACCGGCAGACCCTACGCGTCGCGACGCCTTGGTGCGGCTCATGACCCTCGCTGACAGCCACACTGTGCGTCTGCTTCTGGGCCGGAGGCTGCGGGGCAACGACCGGCCTGACCAAAACAAAAAAGCTGTCCGTTTGCATGGCGAGGAGAGTAGTGAATCATGACTGAGAGCGATGTGATCCAGACGGGCATTTATGGCCTTGACCAGATCTTCTTGGGCGGGATTCTCAAGGGCAACGTGATCCTGGTCGAAGGCGAGGCCGGCACGGGCAAGTCCCTGCTAGGCGTGGAGTTCATCTACCGGGGCATAACCGAGCATGACGAGCCCGGCATCATCGTGGTCTTTGAGACGTCCCCGAGGAAGCTCATCCGGGATGCCACGGGCTTCGGCTGGAATCTGGACGAGCTGCAGCAGCGGAACAAGCTGAAAATCATCTTCACGAGTCCGCAGGTTCTCGACGAGGAGCTGCGTTCGCCGGACAGCCTGCTGCTGGAAGCCGCGGCAGAGATTGGTGCGCGGCGCATCTTCGTTGACGGCATTTCGCTGTTACACACGCTCGCGACTGGCAACGGCGCCGGCGGCAAGGGGGCCCCCTCCTACCGCGAGCTGTTACAGCAGTTCATCGAAGGGCTGCAACGCGAGAACCTGACCGCGATGCTCTCCCACGAGGTCCTCGCTCACCAGGAGCAGTCCGCCGCCTTGGAGGTGGCGCAATTCCTCGCGGACACCGTGATCATCCTGAAGCGCGAACATCTCCACCGGAGTATCCACCGCAGCCTGGAAATCATGAAAAGCCGGGGGCAGGACTTCGAGGTCGGCAAACACACGTTGCGTATCACCGGCGGCAAGGGGTTGGAGGTGTTTCGCCGCGTGCAGATCCAGGCGCGTGGCCTCCTGGCACAGCCTACCTCCGTCACGAGACGCTCGCTCATCGGTTGCGAGCCACTCGATGCCCTGATCGGCGGCGGTATCTTCGACGGATCCACCACCATGGTCGTGGGCATCTCGGCGCCGGCAAGACCGTGCTCGGCGTGCAGCTGCTGCTGGAAGGAGCATTGAAACAGGGTAAACGCGGCCTGCTGATCTCCCTGGATGAGCACCCGGCACAAATCCTGCGCAATGCCGAGACCCTGGGCCTCGATCTGAAAAAGCAGATTGACGAGGGGAATATCCAGGTTTTCTACGATTCTCCGCAAGAGTTGGAGATTGATGCTCACTTTGATCTCATCATCCGGACTATTGAGAAGCACAAGATACAGCGGCTGCTCATTGACGGCATGACGAGTTATAGCAACGCCATCGGGGATCAGGCGCTGTACCGCGATTTCATCCACTCTTTGGTGGCCTATAGCAAACACAATCTCATGACTACATTCTTCAACTATGAAAATCCCGAGCTGTTTGGTGTGACGCACTACATGCCGGATTATGCCATCAGCTCCATCGTGGATAACCTCATCCTGTTGAACTTCGTGGAGCTGGGCTCCTCGCTGCCCGCGCCATCACCGTGGCCAAGGCGCGGGGCAGCGAACATCAGTTTGTCACCCGCGAGTTCACGATCGGGCCAGGCGGTATCAGCCTTCTGCCGATGGAAGAGGGCAAAGGCCCGCTCGTGCTGCCGTTCCAGAGTTATTATAGCCTTCTAAGCCGCGCGCCGACGCGGCTCAGCCCCGATCTGCCGCGCGGCGGAGAGGGGGGCGCCCTCCCCGAAGCAACGTAACACTGCTCTCCTTACGTTGCAACACGGAAAGGAAACCATGCCCCTCCTGGGGTGAGCGTCTCGAATGTTTGGTGGAAAATTCCGTACAACAGGGGTCGTCGATGTGTTCCTGGGATTTCACTGACCATACGATCACGGAGGGACCCCTTGGACGCCCCCTTGTAACTTCTCAATAAGTCCGGGCGGAGGGCTCACTGAGATGGCCGTTCCGGGCCAACTTTCTCGGGAATTCCAGGGATGAGAGCTCGCGCCATCGCGGAGAGTGCCCGGACTTATTGAGAAGTTACTAATCGGCCGGGCTTTCCGGATAGCCTCTAACTCGCCGCCCGCGACCGGTTCGCCGCCTTCATTCCCGAGGGGACCTGAAGCGGTTCGCCGCCGCGCTGACCTCCAACTGCACCGCCGCGCTGCAGCTCCTGGGCAACCCGGCGTTCCAGGATTGGCTGGTCAACTCCCCTCGACCGTGCACGGCCGTCGTCGTGGCCCACACCGCGCGGGACGAGGTCGGCTCCGAAGGGCTGATCCGCGCCGGTTCGGGCCGGGAGTATCGGCCGGGGGATTACCTGGAGACCTGAGCCCGCTCCGGCCGCGCGAACCCCGACCGGAGCGCGACCCTTTCCCTCCCCCCTCGCCCGCCCGCCGGGGTGGAATTCCGACACCCGCTCGGAGCTGCGGCAGCAATTGGCCTCAACCTCCGGGCGGTCCACGGTCGATACACCTAGACCGGCAAGTCTATAGTTGAGAGCCCAGGAAGTTGACCGTTACGCTAAGATTACCCGGATTAGTAGTGCCCTGTCAACCTGCTATTGATATGTTCCTCGGTCTTTTGTCCAATGCCTGACGATCAGGCTGGCAACTGGATGGGAGTCCGATCATGAACAAGAGATTTGTCGTGCGGTTATCGGTGGAAGAACGCGAACGGCTGGAATCGCTCATCGCCAAAGGGAAGGCCGCCGCGCAAATTGACGCGGGCCCGCATCCTGCTGAAGGCCGACTGTAGTCCCCTCGGTCCCGCGTGGACGGACCTGCAAATCAGTGCGGCCCTGGACATCGGAGCGATCACGGTCCACCGCCTCCGCCAAGCCTTCGTGGAAGGGGGAATCGAGGGGGTCCTCATCCGACGCCCTGTTCCACGCAGGCCGCGAATGCTGGATGGCGAACAGGAAGCCCAAGGACCAATGACCAAGGGGCCCGCAACTTATCAAAAATCGATTGACAGCCGTCGTGTACGTTTGATCCCATGATAAGTTGCGGAGCAAGCCCAACTCATCGTTTTTTGACTGCCGCGGCACTAGATTCTCAGTCACCAGGAGGTCTCTCACCATGCTGGGTAAGGCGGCCAAGATCACCATCACCGAACGTCAGCAGGAGATTCTTCAGATCCTGCGCAAGTTCGTCACGGTCCCCTCGCGGCTACGGGCCACCATCATCGGCCTGGCCTTCGACGGCCTCCGCAATGAGGAGATCGCCGACCAGGTCGGCCTGACACGCCGCTAGGTCGGACGCTGGCGACGGCGGTGGGCCCAGGCCTGGGATCAGCTCATCGCGTTGGAGTGCAGCGAGTCCGGCGCCGTCTTGCGACGCGCCCTCGAAGCGGTCCTCAGCGACGAACCCCGTCCCGGCGCCCCGGCACGTTCACTCCCGAGCAGGTCACCCAGATCCTCGCCGTCGCGTGCGAGCCCCCCGCGAAGTCCGGCCGGCCCCTCACCCACGGGACGGCGCACGAACTGGCCGACGAGGTCGTCAAACGGGGCATCGTCGCGTCGATCTCGTCGTCGCAGGTGGGCCGCTACCTCCGCGCGGCCGCCTTGCAGCCCCACAAGAGTCGGTACTGGCTCAATACACACGAGAAGGACCCGGAACGGTTCGCCCAGCAAGTCGAGGCCATCTGTGACACGTACCGCGCGGCACCCGAGTGGGAGCGGACCGAGCACACGCACACCGTCTGCGTCGACGAGATGACGGGCCTGCAGGAGCTGGAGCAGAACGCCCCCACCCTGCCAATGATCGCGGGGAAGCCCGCGCTGATCGAGTTCGAGGACACGCGGCACGGGACGGTGTGCCTGATCGGGAACTTCCAGGTGACGACGGGGGAGTGGATTGCGCCGACGATCGGGCCGACGCGGACGGAGGCTGATTTCGCCAGCCATATCGAGCAGACGGTGGCCACAGACCCGGAGGCGTCGTGGGTGTTCGTGGTGGATAACTTGAACATCCCTGGCTCGGAGAGCTTGGTGAAGTTGGTGGCGCAGGCGTGCGGGATCACCACGGAGCTGGGGAAGAAGGGGGTGCGCGGGGTGCTGAAGTCGGTGGCCAGCCGCCAAGCGTTCCTCGCGGAGTCGAGCCACCGGATTCGGTTCGTGTACACGCCGAAGCACAGTTCGTGGTGGAACCAGATCGAGGTCATCTTCGGGGTGATCATGCGGAAGGTGATCCGTCGGGGGTCGTTCACCTCGGTGGCGGACTGGCGCGCAAGCTGTTGAACTTCATCGCCTACTTCAAACGGGTGTTCGCCAAGCCGTTCCGCTGGACGTACACCGGTCGGCCGCTAGTACATCGGGTACACCTTGAGCTGGAAAGCCCCTGGCTTTAGCCATGGGGCACGTTACAGGTTCAAGAGGCTTCGCGACCGAGCTTCGCAACCGCCGACTTCAATTCGTCTTGGAAGGATCGATGCCGGGGGAACCGCGTGCGGAGGCGTTCGAGTAACTCGTCGGCCTCCTCCCCTCGATCGCGTAATCGGAGGACCTCCGCGCAGGCCACTGCGGTGACCGCCGCCTTGTCATAGCTCTTGCGACGGAGGTTCTCGACGATTGCGGTAGCCCGCTGTTCGGCGATCGCGACGCACCACTGCAAGAGCGATTCGGCCTGGGCCTCCTTCAACCGGATCTGCGGCAGGGCCTCCAGATACGCCGCCCTCAGACGCTTCTGATCCTCGGATTGCCCCCCATAGGATGACAAAAACGCGCAGCTTCCCAGGGTCCAGTCCCACAAGCGGGCCAGGTTGGCGGGGAGCACCGTCGTCTTACCCGAGAGGAGGACCAGGCAGGTCGGGACAACCACGCCCTGGGGATTCTCCGATGAGCTCCATCCCAGGACTGGTGCATTGGCCACCATGGCTTGGGCTACCTCCCAATGGCCGCCGAGCATCCGGGCGTGTGCGAGCAGGGACCGCGAGACCCAGGCGGGAGCATCCAGGCGGTCGTCCACCTCGGCGTCGAGCACCCGGCTCGTTTGACTGGATTGGTGTTCGAGGTATTTGGCCAGGTGGCGCTCGGCCTGGCGCATCCGAGTCAGGCGCTGAGGCTTGGGTCCCGCCTCCCAGAGGTCGAGCAAGCGCCCGAGGGTCGGCCTGGCGGTGAATGCCTCCCACCGGCCTTCCTGAACGGTTTCAGGATCGTCGAGCGATCGGGCCGCGGCGCAGAGCTGGTCCGCGATGGCGGCACGGATCGGCCGATCCGCCGGAAACGCCCGGAGGGCCTCGCGGGCGGCCACGACCTCGGCGGGTTTCCCTTCGGATTGCAACGCGTCGAGCCAGTCCAGGTAGGCATGCGGATGCCTCTTGCCCTCCTTGCGGGCGAAAGCTTCGAGTCCCTTGGTCCCCTCCAGCAAGCGGACCGCCTCCCGGAGCCAGCGATCCGCATTGGCGCCGCCTCTGCTGGCGGAGGAAGGCAATCCATGCACGAAGAAAGGACTCCTGGTCGGGGAGCGGCTCGGTCGAAACCCGGATCAGGTCCTCCAGCATCACCTGCTCATTCCCCAGGATGTCCCCGAGTTCCTCCATCTCTTCGAACAGTCTCTCCAGTCGATTCTCGGCCGCTTCGCTTTCATAGAGGGCACGCAGGTATCGGCCGCGCGCTCCTCGGATGTCGGTGTTCGGTAAATTGTTCGCCTGGATCCCCCGGCCGAAATCGTCCTCCATCTCGAACACTTCGAAGAGCTTGCGATAGCCCTCCCGCGCCAGCGGCAGGTTGCCGCAATCGAACACACCGGCCGTCCGGTCGAAGAGCTCGGCCAGCGGCGCGACGAACTCCTCGTACGCGCCGAGACTGTCCTCGTCGTCCCAGTTCTCGCCGTAGCGGTCGTACGTGTCCTCGGCATCGTCCATTTCCGCCTGGATCGAGTCGATCAGGTCGTCGATCTCCGAGAGCAAGTCTTCCTGTCGCAAGGCGTTCTGGATCGCTTCACGGACTCCCTCGCGCGGCTCGAGGGCCTCCAGGAACTCCGGTCGGTCCTTCGGCGCGACGTCTTGCGCCATGGTGCGGAGAATGGCGCGGAGTTCGTCCGCCGAGCAGGCGGAGAGCCGCTCCTCGACGGCCTCGAAGAACCTTTTGAGCGGAATCGAGTCTTCCATATGTCCCAAGACCCTTCTTAGCCCGTGATTGGGCTCAAAGCGAGATTGGGGTCGTCCCAAAGTGGGGCACAGGGCATAGTGTACGAACTTGACACTTTACGGCACAAAGCGAGGCACGGACTGGAGCATTATCCCTCGTGATTCGCGGCAGTTGCGCCAACAAGAGCCAAACGACCACTACTGAACAGTGTCAAGTAGCCGCCGGATCAATTTGGGACGGTCCCCGCAGATTCTGTAACACGTTTTTCTAACCCTTTGATCCCATTCTCGTTGTGGATCGGTTCGACCAGCCCGCCTCACACCCAGCTTGGTTGGAGTGGCACCATCTCTGAGGAAGACCGTTTGACGGAGAACGATCTCTCGGCTCATGGCCTCACCTGATAGAGGGGCACGCCGAAGACCGCGGCGGCGGTCTTGAGCTTATTGTCGAGCGTCGCCAGGGGGAGCCCCTTCCTGAGAGCCAGTTCGAGATAGGCGGCGTCGTAGGCGGAGAGGCTTTGGCGCGCGTGCGGGGGCAAGAATGTCGCTCAACGCTCGGGCCGCCGTCTCGCCATCGATGTTGATGCCGAGCGAATTCAGGAAGGGCAGCCACTTCTGCGCGTCGGCCTGCGTACTCCGCTTCCTGCGCTCGCCCATGAGGAGTGAGTTCGCGACCTCAAGCGGCCAGAGGCCAGGCACCCAAGCCTCAAGGTTGGGAAAGAGACCCACGATGGCATCGGCGTAAGGGTCCGCCTCGTCTTTATAGTACCAAGCGAGCGTCACCGAACAGTCGAGCACAAGCTGTTGCGCTGTCGTTGCCAAGCGGATTCCTTTCCTTAGAATCGAGTTAGAAACGTCGACCTTCCTCGATCAGGTCCCGCACGGTTAGATCATCGCCGAGCATTGGGCCATGAGTGTCCCGCCATTCAAGCATCTCCTTGACGAGCTGCTTGATATCCTTGGTGCTCTCCACGGGGGGCGGCACGAGCATTGCGATGGGTTTGCCATGCTTGGTGATGGTGATTTTCTCGCCTCTGGCCACCCGCTCCAGGAGTTTGGGCAGATGGGTCTTCGCCTCGAAGGAACCGACGGTGGAATCCATGCGACCTCCATGAGATTAGACTGGTTGACATAGACCAGTCTATCACGCCTCTTATCCTTCGCCAAGTCCTCGATGGTCGGCCTGGAAGCCGCGATTTTCCCCTGGTCAAGACACAGGCGAAAGACTCTACTGGCCTTCCGGCGACCTGGCCTCAGGCATCTTGCAATAGGCCGCGATCGCGAGCGCCTGGACGACGACAAGCGGGACGAACTGGATCCAGCGCCATCGCTCCGGGATCCGAGTGACTGTCCTCGGAAAACACTGTTCCACGAGATTCCTGGTGAACCGGCCGTCGGTGGCCCAGGGCGGGACCGGATCGCCCCGCCAGAGGGGCCAGACGGCCTCGCGCAGCGGGTTCATGATGTCTTGCGGGAGTCGCACCCCGACCCCCTGAAAGAGCAGGATGAGCACACCCCCGGCCAACATCAGCACGACCACCGTCCACGTCGCCTTCCGTCCGCCGACCGCCAGCAGCGCGGCCACTGGGAGCAGGGCGAACGGTAGGAGGGGAACCAGCAATCGTGGGCCGGTGGACCAGCCACCGGTCCATTGAGGATAGCTCAGGTTGACCAGGAAGACCGCCCCCATCACCATCGACGTGACCGCCGCCATCCCCCATGAGCGGCGGGCCACGAGCACCACCCAGCCTGGGGGCGTCAGCGCCACGATCGGGCGCATAATAAAGCAGGCCGCGATGGCTTCCCCAGAGCAACTCGCAGGCGCGGCTCCCGTCGGGATGCTGGAGCCCGAGCGGGTTCCGCGGTTGTGGACCTCGGCGAAGATCGCGGTCGCGTGGTGGAAGTAGCCCATGTCCCAGGGCGAGCCGAAGGCGAGCTGGTTATAGCCCAGCAACAGGAGCGTCGGCGGCAGGGCACCGACCGCGAAGTCGCCCAGCGCCGAGACACGCCGCCGCCGCCCGATGACCTGCGCGAGCAGGTATAGGCTCAGGATCGCCGAGACCGGCCCCACCTGGAGCTCGATCACCGCCGCAAAGGCCGCCAGGAACCCCGCCAGGACCATCCGGAGAGCGGGAGACCGCGCGTCGAGCCGCCAGAGCAGACCGAAGGATGCAAGCAGCGCGAACGCCGAGGCCTGATGCCCGTAACTCATCGTCGCATAGGCATAGGCCGGCGTCGCCAGGCCATACGCCAGCCCGAGCAGAAGCCGCCGCCTCGGCCCGCAGCCGAGATCGCGCGCCATGTCCGTGAGAAGGGCTCCCGTCAGCGCCGAGAGTACCCCCGACGTCCCCAGCGTCACCCAGTAGTCAGCCCGCCAGTAGGCGATCCCGCGCCGGTTCAACGGGTGGTCGGGGAGTCGAAGGACCGCTTTGGCCACCGCATAGGGACCCGCCGCCAGGAACGAGAAACCGGGCAGCTTGTCGGTAAAATAGTGCCCCTGGAACATCGCCTTGTCGCCGGTCTGGTCCTCGAGCCCATCCAGCCGGATCGTCACGCGATCCACGAGCGCGTAAGTCAGCATCAGGCGGCTGGCGCTGTTCCAGTCGCGCGAGTGCCAGAAGAACGCGAAGCTGCCCAGCAGGATGAGGAAGACCCAGGACTCGGGACGTCTCAGCATTCGCACAGGAGGACACCTTGAAAGGGATCCAACGCGGTGTGATCCGCAGTCTCTTTTCGAAGAGCTTCTCTCGTCCTCCTTCGCAAGCGTTGCGCCTCTGACAGGAACTCTCCTTCTGGCGCTCGATTCCCGCCCTTCACAAGAGGGTTACCGTGCTGGATCCCTGGGAGGATCGATCGTCACCCTCGCGAGCTCTTCTCGAGCGGCTCCGAACGAGGGAATCCGCCGCCGCGACGGCCGCTCCCGCCGCCAGGAGCGCCGAGCCGGGCTGAATCGAGAGGAAGTAGCGATCCCAGGCCAGCGGGAGGTAGGCGGTCACCAGCGTCAGGGCGACGGCCGACTCGACCAGGATGGCCCAGGCCGTCGGCGGCTCTCCCGAGGCGTACTGGCGATGGCCCCGCACCAGGGACCAGGAGACTCCCGCAACAACGCAGGGGATCCAGACCAGGGCGCCCCAATCTTGGGCCGCATCATGACGTCTCCTCGAATCCGAATGGCGCGGGCCGAACGGCCCGAACCTCCCGAAGCCCTGGACGAGCAGCACTGCGAGCTTCTCGACCGGGGTGCGCAGCGCGTCGTGCGGAAACAGGATCTTCTGGTCGCGAGGGACGGCCATCCGGTGCTCGATGAGCAGCTTCGCGCGCCGCGTGACGTTCAACTCGGCGATGGTTGCCAGCGACGGGCGCAAGACGCCACGCGGCCGGGCCGTCAGGAACGGGTTCAGCGCCACGAACACCATCAGCGAGACGATCCCGGCAATCGCCGCCATCGAGACGATCGCGAGTTTCCGTCCGATCGCGACATGCGGCAGCGCCAGCGCCAGGAGGGCCCAAGCGAGAACGATGATCATCGCCAGGGCTCCATTCAGCTTGGCCAGCGCCGCCACGCCCGCAAGGACCCCCGCGACCCCGGACGCGAGCCAAAACTCCGGGCCCGAGCGCACCTGCGAGCCGACGCCGCCAGGCCCAGAGTGTAACCCAGGCGGACAGCAGGATCAGTGCCTCGGCGGGCACATCCGACATCGCCCGACGCGCGTGCAAGCGATAGATCGGATTGAACATCAGCAATAAAGCGGCCAGTGCGCCGACGTGGCGGTCGCGTGCCAGTGATCCCAGCCCGAAGATCGCGACGCAGCCGAGCACACCGAAGAGCACCGAGGGCCAGCGTGCGACCACCAGCGCCCCGGGGGATCGAAACGGCTCGACGTGTCGGTGTACCATGCCCGAGCCGCCGAGGGGGCAGGACGGCGGTAGCCACCCAGGCGCAGCGCCAGGCCGATCATGTACTTGGGCAGCGGTGGGAGGTCATACGCGGGATAGTCCAACCAGGCGGGGTTGTTGGTGTCGCCGTTCAGCCAAAGGTCGGCGAAGTAGGTCTGGGAAAGATAAGCCGATTCGTCCACGAAGAGCGCTTCGGCGGCCAGATCATGCGCGAAGATCGCCAGTGCGAGGAGACCCACCAGTCCGGCGGCGATCCAGGACCCTCGTCGAGCGTGGTCGGCGGCTCCCGGTCGTGGGCAGGGTTCGGGCATGGTCCCGCCTTGGTCCAGGTGGAATTTGGAGAAAGTTTGCGGAATTCGCGAGATCGGGCCGGGAAACATTGTAGAAATTCGCCGCGATTTTTGGCAACCGCGCGAACCGTCGGCTAAGTTTCATGGACGATCCAAATGCCCAGGTCGTCACCCGGTTTCCGCACCCAGACGACCGTAAGCCTCCCCCGGCGGGACCGCCGGGCGAGGACGGATGGTTGGAATCGAGGATGTGGCCGGAGTGCCGCCTGAACGACGTGAACGGCGGGCGGGGTTCTCCCCCTCGTCGCGTCAGGGATCTGTTTCCTACGAGTTGAGTTTGACATCCGCGAGCGTCCCGATGCGAACCGCCTCCCGGAACCCTCGGTCCCGATCCCCTTGCGGCGACTCTTCAGGCCGGGGCCATACCGGGCACCTGTTGTTCGGTCCCCACTCGGCGTGGCAGACGCGACGGCCCAGTGGCGTCTGCCCTACCGGTGAACTTGGCGGTGGTATTTCCCCGGCCCGAACCCTGGCACGGATCTCCGAGGAGCGAGTCGGGGGCGGGAAAAACCCTGGGGATGCGGTGCTGGTGTCGGGAGACGGGAGATTCCAGCAATGACGACGATGCGATGGTTTCGGACCGGCGGTTCCTCCCGAGGAGCCCCGGTGCTTCGAGGCTCGATCCGACGTCAACCTCTGGCCATGTTGCTGCTGGTTCTGGTCAGCCTGGCGCAGACGGGTTGTCAGTCGGGATTCTTCGGCCCCTGCGGGCCATGCAGTCGGTTGAGGACGTTGAGCACGCGGGTGTTCCGAGGCGCGGCACCCGCCGGTGCGTGCTGCAATGGTGCGGCCCCGGCGGCGATCGGTTCAGACGTGCCCGTGGTTGATTACGGGACCCCAGCCGTGATCCCTCCCGCCACCACGAGTGGCGCGCCGCTACCCTCCGGCCCGACCGAATCATTGCCGTCGCAACTCGAGCCGATCCCACAGGCGCAACCTGGCCCGCCCGCCGAGGCGGCCCCCTCACAGGGTGCGAAGTCCTCGACCGGCAAGGTCAACTATGAGGCCGCCCGATCGCGCTACCGGTCGGGCGTCCGGCGGGGTGATCATCTCGCTCGAGCGCTGATCCCGCCCCCTGTGCCGACCCCCCGGTCGACGCGGGGGGCGACCTCTTCCTCACGGGCCACGTCCGAGATGAACCCGCTGGACAACCTTCCGCCCCTCGAACTGCCCAAGGAGCTGACCCGGAACGACAGACCGCTCTCGGCCGGTCCTCCCCCCGAGTCCGAGCCCCAACCGACCGCCTCCCTCGGACCCGCCCCGGCTCCGGCCCCAAAGGTGTCAACCGCCGAGGTGGCCGAAGCTACCCCCGCCTCGAACCCCGCTCCGGCGGACGTGAAAGTCCAGCCGGGATTGCTTCGTTTCCTCGTCGTCGAGCCCAAACTCGCCGGCGGGAGCCTGCCGACGACTGTCGGACTCGATTGGCTGGTGGAGAAGGGGTACAAGACGATCCTCGACCTTCGTGAGATCAACGAGGTCGATCGGGCGTTCCTCTCAGAAGTCGATCAACGTGGAATGCGCTATGTCGCCCTGCCGATTGGCCTCAAGACTTTGGATTTCGAACATATGGCTCGCTTCAATTTCGAACTCTCCCTGGCCGATGCGCAACCGTCTACTTTTGCGATACCGATGGGAATCGAGCCGGCGCCGTCTGGTACATCCGCCGGATGACGGTGGACAAGATGGACCCGCAGGCCGTGACCCGCGAGGCCGAGGAGCTTGGCCTGAACGACAAGGCATGCTGGCGCCGGTCACTACGCTCCTGGAAAGCATGAAGCCCAAGGCCCCGAGGCCAGGGGCCGCACCTGCTCCGCAGCCCGTGGCTCCACCTCAGCCAAATCCTCCGGTCCCGGCGACTCCCAAGCCCGAGGCCAAGGTGGAGTCACCGAAAGTGCCCTCCGACGTGGCCCAGACTCCCGAAGAACCCGTCGGTTCCCTCGCGGTCCGTGACTCGACGGGATGGCGGTCCTTCATCGCGCTGTTTCTCACCGGGCTGGGGGTTCCCCTCGCGTACTGGAGCCGGTCGGCTTTCCCCTCGTTCCGTTCCCGGAAGCGGGCCAGTCTGCCGGGACCGGGGCGGAAACCGAAATCACTTCCGTCCGTGTCGGGTGGGTGAACTTCAACTGTCGGGCGTGCAGTGCGACCCGAGGGTGGCCGTCGAGCGCCAGCAACCGGATCGAGGCGCCGTATTTCCGGTCGCCGACGATCGGCAGTCCGCGCGACGCGAGCTGGACCCTGAGCTGATGGCTCCGACCCGTCAAGGGCCGCAGTTCGAGCATTGTCGTCTTCCTGTCGCACTCGAGCACCCGGAACGTGACTCGTGCCTCATGCCCCCCGGTGACCCCTCGGTCGACGACCCGGATCACGTTGCGTCTCTCATCCTTGGAGAGCATATCGGTCCATTCGCCCGAATCCTCCGGGCAATTACCCTCGACGACCGCCCAGTAGGTCTTCTCGATCATCCCCTCGCGGAACTGCTCCGAGAGCCGCCCGGCGGCTTTGCTGGTCCGCGCCAGCAGGACAACCCCCGATGTCGGCCGGTCGAGCCGGTGTACGAGTCCGACGAACACGTTGCCCGGCTTGTGATAGCGTTCTTTGAGATAGGCCCGGGCGACGTCGAGGAGCGTCGGCTCGCCGGTCACATCTCCCTGCGTCAAGAGGCCTGCGGGCTTGTTCACGGTGAGGCAATGATTGTCTTCGAAGAGGATTTCGAGCATGAGCTCCGCGTGAAATTGGGAGGGTTCGGGAGTGATCCGGCTTGAACTCGGGTCGGCTCTGTCCCGCTGTGGAATGGTTCTTGGATATTCGCGATCCTGGCCGTCAATGCCGTCTCGACCGCCACAGCTCTCATCAGGCTCCGAAGGCGGAAGCGGGGGAGGGGCATCTGTCACCTTTCATCACGGTCGTGGGAGATCGACTCCCGGCGCCGCTCCGTCCCCGATGCTTTCGAAATCTTTCTCCGCAACCACCACGTCGGTGATGCGCTTGACGACCAGGGTCGCATAGGCCCCCTTGGGCAGTTCAAACGCCAGGCGGAGCTTCTTACGGCCCGGTTGCAGCTCATCGGCGGAGGTGGAGTGCTCCAGGTTCTCGGCGAAGAAGAGCGCGGGGCGGGTGCCCTTTGAGAAAAAGACGTCCTTGAGGTACCGGACGCGGAGGTTGTTCCAGGACAGGCCGAGCGGGCCGAGCACCTCCAGGGCGACCTCGTGCGCGGGGCCCTCAGGGAGGGGGGTCCGCGATGCCGGCAAAGGGATCCGCAGCGCGGCCAGCACCCCGGCCTGGTCCGGGTCGAGGCCATGGTGGATCGGCAGCGTGGCGGCCTTGAAGTCGATCGGAACCCGCTGGTCGGTGCAGGTCGTCCGCTCGATCCAGCGGCCCAGCAGCAGGTTCCAGAGATGGCTCTGGAACGCCGAGAAGTAGAGCGAGCGCAACTCGCGGCGGACCCGGGCGAAGGCACCCCGGAAGTCGGTGGGGTGGTCCGCCAGGTAGGTGACGAGGCTCCGCGCATGCGACCGCTCGAGCCGGGCCTTGGCCTCGGGCCAATGGCCCCAGCATTCGCGGAGGATGGCCTTCTCCCTCTTCGTGCCCGGCCGGTCGGAGGGGTTCGGCTCGGCCAGTGCCAGCCGTAGGGCGCGCTGCATGGTCGCCGGCCAGCCACGCCTGCGCGATGAATCCTCCGCCGAACCCGACCGACCCGAACCGCTGGTCGTCGAAGTAGTTGGGGAGTCCGTCGCAGGGCAGCTCGCCGATCGCCCCGATGGCCCGCGCGAGCGCCGCGGAGGACAGGTCGCGCAGCACCACGACGAACCGGTTGCCCCGGAACTGCGCCGGGCCGTAGGGGCCCGGCAGCCGGCCCAGCGGTTCGAGGTCGAAGCTCGCCTCCTGCAGGGCGCGGTCGGGACCGTCGAAGATCGTCAGGTACTGGACCGTCTCGGCGTGCCGGTCCTTGAGGCCGCCGTAGCTGACCCGCCGCCCAGCGATGTTCCAGCGGCGGCAGATCGCCTCGATCGCCTCAAGCGTCCCCATCCCACGCTTGGCGAGCCGGTAGAACGCGAACCGGCCCCGATCACCCCCCGCGACGAGGGGCAACTCTTCGACATGGAAGTCCTCGGGCTGTCGCTTGAGCTTCATTGTCCCGGAGCGCGCGAGGCGAAACCCGATCCGCTGGACCGACCGAATTCCTGAGGAGAGGCGCCGCGCCCGGCCTCACACCGAGCTCGATGCGCCCGCGAGTCTCCATTTTACCACTCGCCGGTCATTCGCGGCGAGCCCAGCATGCCGGGGCTGCGGAGGGTGGCCCTCGCGTCGCTGACGCGAGGCGGGTGCTTACGGCTCGCTCCCGCCGCTCAGCGCGTTCGAGATACGAGTAGCATCGATGCTCCAGAGCTCCGCTGTCGAGTTGCCCACCGAATGGATCGCGCCGAAGATCGCCAACAGGATCAACGCCAGCATCATCGCGTATTCTACGGTCGTGGGTCCGGCTTCATCATTGAGGAACCAGCAAATTTGTTGGTATTTCATGGGATTTACCTGGGGCCTGCGGACACCCGGGACCGGCTGAGGCTCGATACGCGACGGGAGGGCTGCGTCATTGAGGGACAGGGAGACAGGAGCCTCGGGGGAAGGCAACCATCCGCGCAAGCTTAATTCCGCGAACCGGGCGCGTCAAACGGTGGAGGTCCGAATTCTCGGGTTCGGCTAGACTGTCGTGCAGCGCGTTCACTTCCGGGAACTCATGACCATGCCGCTGCACATCCCACCGCCGTCCGACTCGCCGCCCGTGTCGTTTCCCTCGTTGTCGATCGTCACGGCCGACCCGCCCCAGTGAGCAGCGCGCGAACGCTCAGGCGGTCTGTTCCACCCTGAGCATCACCGGCCTGGTGATCGTTGGGGCGCTGGTCGGCTGGTTCGCGTAAGGGGTCTGGTCGATGCGCGACGTCTGGTCTTGCATCTACGTGCTCCACGACAGCCACCGCCCGAGTCCGAGCGCATCCGGGCGGCCTAAGCCCTGAGCCGCGACCGGCGGCTGAATCCGGGCCAGTACTGGGACATGTGCCTCCGCAAGCCGCTCCCCGACCTGGCGCGCTACCTGCTGGCCGAGGCGCTGACTGCGGACGCGGTCTCGGCCGACCCTCGGGGGTATGCCGAGATCGTGGTGAAGACCCCGGGCTGGCCCGACTGGCTCCGCCTGCTCTTGACCCGTCCCCTGGCCTCCGCCGCCGGGCAGAGGCTCCCGATCCCTCGGGCACCGCTCGTTGCGCTCGCCGGCCACCGCGACCCGACGATCGGGCTCTGGACGATCTTTGCCCTCGCGGCCGGTTGCGACGTCGCGAACCCGGGTCCGCCGCGACGCTCGCGCGGGAGGCCGCGCGCGACGGTCCCGACTGCGAGCTGGCCGGACCGCTCCTGGAGGCGCTCCGGGCCAAGGGGCCCACGCGGGTCCGGTTGTTGGACCACGCGACGCTCTGGCTCCGCACGCACCATCCCGACGCCGTCCGATTCTGGGCCGGATGGGATGTCTGGGACGAGCGTCTTGACCTGAATCCGGCCTCGAAGTTGCAATAACCTCGGCGGAGCGTTCAGGGACGCCGTCCCGACCTCGCCCGCACAACACGTTTGGAAGGAGCGACATCGATGAGTCGACTTCTGCGTCGCAGGACGATCCTCAGCATAGCGGCCTCGCTGGTCGTCGCGGCCTCCGCACTCACCCAGGCCCAGGAGCGCAGGGGTCGAGAGGGTTCGGCCTCGCCCAAACCCGCCAACCCGAACGCCGAGCGGGCTTCCGGCGTCATCCTCAAGGTCGAGCCCATCACGAAGGGGGCCTCTTCCGGCTCGACCATCGAAGGTGAGGCCAAGAAAGGCCGGGCGAGCAAGGTCTCCCACCGGCTCACGATCAATACCGCCGCCGTCTGGCGCGACTGGGCCCGCGACCAAGTCGTCGAAAAGCCGACGGAGTCTCCCAAGGCCGAGGCCACCAAGGGTGCGAACTCGGTCGCGACCAAGGGCGAGCCCGCCGACAAAGTTACCCTGGTCGTCATTGACCTCGGGCCGGAGACCAGGGTCCATACCAGGTTCCGCCTCGTCTCCGATGAGACGAGCAGGGGATACAGGACCCCCGAGGAGGCCCGCACGGCGAACCACGACCCAGCGGCGCAAATCCCATGCATCCAAGACCGAACGGAAGCATTCCGAAAAATCGGCCAAGCCGACGCATTTCAGAGCGGGCGATCTGAGACCCGGTCTTTTCGTCGAGATCGATTTTCGTCACAAGCCAGCGCAGGACGTCGCCTCGTCCATCACCGTGATCCGACCCATCGAACCCGTACCCGTCAAATGAGAGGGAGAGCTTCACCACGGAGGCACGAAGGAGCGGCGTGCATGGGCAGGGGAACGGATGCCTTGCTTCTGTCGTCTGCGAACGTCACCTCTGTGCCGAGGTGCCGCTGCACGAGACACCATCGCTTGAGAGGGGTTTCGATGGAAAATCACGGGGCTGACCGAGACACGCATTGGCAAGAACTTGACGACGCCGCCAACAACGCTTAGCTCGACTTTTTCCCTTTTTGGTGAGCACAGGATGTCTGGTTTTGCAGGCTTTACCCCGCAGAAAAAGGAGGCGTTCAAAAGGTCGAAATTACCTGATTTTCCAGGCTTTCCCGATTGATCGAGCTTCGAAAAGGGCAAGTCGAGCTTAGCGTTTTAGGAGGGCCAGACGCGCCCAGTTGAGCGCGCCCTTGGCGGCGCGGCACTGGATGACATCGCGCGGCTGTTCGGGGCCGATGTCGAGGCGTCGGAACTCGACCCGATCGGCGGTGGCCAGGCCGAGGTAGACGAGGCCAACGGGCTTCTGGGGACTGCCGCCGCTCGGGCCGGCGACCCCGGTGACGCTCAGGCCGAGATCGGTGCCGAGCCGCCGGCGGACGCCGGCGGCCATGGCTTCGGCGACTTCAGGGCTGACTGCGCCGTGCGCCTCGATCAGCCTCGGATCGACGCCCAGCAGTTCGGACTTCACCTCGTTGGCGTAGCTGATGACCCCTCCGGGATAATAGGGGCTGACGCCGGCGACCGACGTGATCAGGGAGGCGATCAGCCCGCCGGTGCACGACTCGGCGGTCGCCAGGGTGGAGCGGGTCCGCGCCAGTTGCGCGACCAGCGCCTCGGCGACGTCGTCGGAGCCCTCGCCGACGATGAGGCTGCCGAACCGCTCGCGGATGGTCGCCAGGGTCGGCTCCATGGCGCGGCGGGCCTCCTCCTCGGTGGTCCCCTCGGCGGTGATCCGGAAGCTGATCGTGGCCTCGTGCGCGGTGATCCCGACCTCAGGGGTCCGGCCTCGTGCCGTCAGGTCGAGCGCGTCGGCCTCGATGTCTGACTCACCCCTGCCGAATAGGTTGATCTTGTGGTGGACGAGCACGCGCGTGATCCCACCCAACTGGCGGAGCCGGGGCAGCACCTGCTCGTCGAACATGAGCCGCATCTCGGAGGGGACGCCCGGCAAGCAGGCGACGCTCGCCGCGCCGACCCGCATCCAGATGCCGGGCGCGGTGCCGACGCGGTTCGACAGCGGCTCGGCGCCGCGGGGGAAGAGGGCCTGGACCCGGTTCCGCTCGGCCATGACGCGGTTCCGGCGGGCGAACATCGCCGCGATCGCCTCCAGCGCCGAGGCATCCTCGACGAGCGGCTCGTCCGCGACCTTCGCCAGCGCCTCACGGGTCAGGTCGTCCTGGGTCGGGCCGAGGCCGCCGGTCATCAGGACAAGGTCGGCCCGCCCGGTCGCGATCCGGAACGCGGCGACGTTCTCGTCGAGGTCGTCGCCCAGCGTCGTGTGGAAGTGAACCGGGATGCCCACGGCCGCCAGGGCCCGGCTGAGCCACGGGCTATTGGTGTTGAGCCGCTGCCCGCTGACCAGCTCGCTCCCGATCGCGATGATCTCGGCCTTCATCGATCCGGTCTCCTGCCGATGCCGTGGGGTCCGCTGTGAGGATCCCGAGTTGGAACGAACTCGGGGATTTCCTCTGTCGCTTCTTGTGGGCGACGGCATTGATCGTTGCGGTCATCCCCGCCAAGACCCCGATGAGAGCGTCGACGTCGTCCAGGGCCCCGGTCAGCGACACGATCCATTGGCGGATCACCTGTGCCGCCTTCCAGTGGCTGCGGCGCGGGTTGGACCAGGTCGACGTCAGGAGCAGCCAGTGCTGGAGGATCACGCCGATCAGCTTCGCCCAGAACACGGCCATCCGCTCCACGGCAGACCATGTCTCTCGGAACGCGGCCAGGTGGTTGTGCGACTTCCAGAGCTGGAACAGGAGTTCGATCTGCCAGCGCGCTCGGTACAGGACGACGACCTCTTTCCAGGTCAACAACTCCGTCGGGCAGTTGGTCACCCAGATCGTCCAGTCGCACCAGGCCAACTGCTCCTCGCCCGGCACGCGGCCGTGTTTCTGGGCCCTCTCGTAGGCCTTCTGTCGCCGCCGGTCGGCCACCTCCTGCGGCACCCGCAGGACGATCAGCCGACAGGGCAGGCGCTCCTCGGCACCCAGCAAGATCGGCCTGTCGAGGGGGCGGCTCCCCTGGTGCTGCCGCACGTAGTCCAGCAGCTCCAGCGGCTGTCCGTCCGCGTTGAAGACCGCCGTGCCTGGTTGCCAGGCGCGAGATCCAGAACGCTCCCTCTGCGTCCCATCTCTGGAACCGTTTCAGGCAGAAGTAGCCCAGGTCGCGGATCAGGAGCGACCCGCGCCGCACCGGGGCCTCGGCCGCCTCGCTCTTGGCGTCGCTGTGTCGGCCGGGTTGCACCTCGAGCTTGGTCAACTTCCCGGTGCGCAAGTCCCAGGTCGTTTGAATCTTCACGGCGGCCTTGCCGCTGTCCGCCTTGCCGCCGCAGCCGGGAAATTCGGCCGCGTAGTCGTCGGGCACGGTGACGGTGGTGCTATCGCTGACCTCGACGGAGGTGAACTTCTCCAGCAGGGGGATGGCGACCGGGTCGGCCGCGACCGCGTGCTCCAGCATGTGTTCCAGACTCGCTCGCAGGAAGGAGACGAGTTTGTCGGTGAAGCGCTTCTCGACCGCCACAGGGGTCACGGTCACGCCCAGTTGGGCGGCGGTCGCGACGAAGTCGTCGGTCTTGGCGTTGGGGGACTTGAGCACGGTCAGGACCACCATCTTGAGCAGAGATGCCCCCGAGAACTTCCGTTGGCGTTGGATGACACCAGTCCGGCGACCGATCAGGTCGAGCCGCCGATCCCAGGGCTGTTTGCAACGCCGTGGCCACTGTGCCTATGATGTTCATCGGGAAGCTCCTTCGACTAGGACGCGGTTGCTGGACACAACGCGTCCTGGTTTAAGGACTTCCCTTAGTGTTTGCTAGACCATTTTTCTACAACGGCCCGACAAACGGCTAGAATGCCGAGGTTTTTGAAGATGCTGCAAGTTGTTTCCAGGAAAGGACTTGCGCCCACAGATTTTACGCAAGTGTAGGCCTGTCAACAACATACGGCATCTCGGACTGCCCACCAACTGGCCGATGAGGTCATCACACGGGGCCTCGTCGCGTCGATCTCGGAGTCCCAGGTGGGTCGCGATCTCCGTGAGCGCGCGCAGCCCCCGCAGAGCCGGTCCTGGCTCAACACCACCGAGAAGGATCCGGAGCGGTTCCGGGAGCAGGTCCAGACGGTCTGTGAGACCTACCTTGAGGTGCCCGCGTGGGAGAAGGACCCTCAGACGCACACGGTCTGCATCGACGAGATGACGGGCCTGCAGGCGTTGGACGCAACGCCCCCACCCAGGCGATGCCCCGAGCGCTCCGAGCGTCCAGTTCGAATCCACGCGGCACGGGACGTTGACCCTGATCGGCAACTTCCAGGTGACGACCGGGGAGTGGATCGCTCCGACCCTCGGCCCGACGCGGACGGAGGCCGACTTCGCCAGCCCCATCGAGCAAACCAGCCGCACGGATCCGGAAGCCTCGTGGGTGTTCGTGGTGGACAACTTAACATTTCGGATTCTATCCGCCGCCCGCGGCCCAAGGGAATTGACTTCCTTGGTGACTCGCACCAAGTCGATCGGCTATATTTTTAGGAAAAGATATCCGATTCTGCGCGGGGCCGGCAGGGAAGGGGTGGACTTCGGCCCGGCGTATCGCCTGTCCCCGTCGGGAGGCTTTCGCTCATGCTCAGCGGAGTCCTGAATCGACCGACTCTGGTGCTGAATCGGAACTGGCAGCCCGTCCACGTCGCCACGGTGGCCCGGTCGCTCACAATGCTCTGGAACGAATCGGCCCATGTGGTCGATCCTGACGACTTCCGCCAGTACACCTGGGCCGATTGGGCCCGGCTGGCGCCTCGCGAGGGCGAGATGTTCATCCGGACGGTCACGTTCCGGCTCCGGGTGCCCGAGGTCCTGACCTTAACCCACCATGACCGTCCGCGTCAGAACGCGGTGACGTTTTCCCGCCGCAACGTCTTCAAGCGCGACCACTCGACTTGTCAGGACCGCGGCGCCCGTCCGGGGAGCGAGGAGCTCACGATCGACCACGTCATTCCCCGGTCGCAAGGGGGCCTGACGACCTGGGAGAACTGCGTCCTGGCGTGCGTCGCGTGCAACGCCCACAAGGCGAACCGATCCCCCGAGCAGGCCGGGCTGAAGCTCCGCAAGTCTCCCACCCGGCCGGTCTGGAAGCCTCTTTATCACGCCTCAACCGTGAAGATCGCCAGTTGGTCGCTCTTTCTCAGTGAAGCGTACTGGAACGTGACACTGGATCATGACCGATAAGGGTGAAGGACGGCACTACCATGACGATTAACTTGTTTCTGAGGAGCAGTTTGCGATTACTGCTCGGACCTGGTGTCTCCGGGTATTGTCCGCATCTGACGAAGGAGCCGATGCAGCCAAGGGCCTGGGAAATGCGAGGTATCTTTGCGCGTACCAACTCAGCGGCTTGTTCCGAAAGTCCCGTAGAGTGGGCACTGCTCACCATCCATCAATGATTGTGCTGGGCAGCGCCCACTCTACGGGACGTGGTCGTCGGGGATGGCGATGAAGTCATCCTTCACGGTCGAGACTCCTTCAACAGCAGCAACAGCATGACCACCGGGATTTTCGCCTGGATGCTGTGCCGCAAACCGGTTGGCATGTGGACCCAGGTTCCGGGCTTGGCTGCCACTGTGTCGTCATCCAGCGTCAACTTCGCCTCTCCCTGGAGGAAGTGCAGGATGGCGGGCATCGAGGCGGTATGTTCGGACAGTTCTTCGCCCTGAGCGAAGCCGAAGATTATTGCCTTGACCCGATCATCGTTGTACAGGGTGCGGCTCAGGATGCCCTTCTCAGGCGGCTGGGCTTCCTCGGCCAGATCATTAATGTGCGTGTAGGCTGTCTTCATGGGGGAGACTACTCCTTCTTATGCCCGATCAACATGACCGCCGCCAGATGATCGCGATACCTCCCAAAAACTCGCCGCATCGCCAGAATCCTGCGGCGTGCCTCCCGATTGCAAACGAGGTTGGCTCCGAAACGAATGGCACCGAGAAGTCCTTCATCTTGAATGAGTCGCCGAGGCTCCAGCAGGTACATCGGAGCCTGAGCTTCTGACTGAACCGAGAATCCTTCGGATTCGAGAAGACCGTGCCATTCCGCAATCGCCAAAGGCCGGGTTCCGTGGTGGATGACTGTTGAGAGGTCATTCTGAATCTCAAGTTTGGTGCTTTCATCGAGGTCGTTGGGAATCAGGCAAAGCTCATGAATGCCGTAACGTCCACCAGACTTCAACAATCTGTACGCTTCTCGAACAATCTGAGACTTCTGCTGGGGAAGTTGCATCGAGAGCATGGCTTCGGCGTAGACAACGGTAGCCGATGCGTCCGGTAGCCCCGTATTTTCTGCGAGGCCCACCACGCAGCGCTGTTCTGGTCCATAGAGAAGTTTCTGCACGATTGCAGCAGCGTCTTTGTCACGTTCAACCGCCGTGTAGCTGGCAGGATTCCGCTTTAGAGTGAGGCGAGCTGTGTCACCGAGGCCAGGAGCAAATTCGATGACCTCATCGGAGGGTCGGACATTCAAAGCCTCGATCATACGGCAGGTCAGTTGTCGCCCACCTGGACGTAGGACTCGCTTTCCCAAGCGGGCCAGCAGCCAGTGCCCCGGCATCTTTTCCGCCTTGAGTTCTTCTCCGGGCATCGGCGTCGTTTGGGAGTCCGTCATCATAGCCCTTTCGGATGATAGAGATTGTATGTTTTGTACCCGCCGCCCATGTTCACCGCCGAAAACCCTGTCTGCCACAGAATGGGGGTCGCCAGGTAACCCGAATGCCACGAAGTTAATGCACAAACCCTGACTCGTGAACGATTTGTAGCCTCTTGAGCATGGGAGCGGCTCCCGGCATCCTAGTGGTTGGACTCACCCCCTGAGACACCCGACGGAGCCCTCCCATGCTGCCGCCTCGTATTGTCACCATCTTGGATCGACTCCGGCAAGACCTCGCCGACGACCTGACCCCCGATGCCATCAAGCTCGCCTGTAACGAGGAGAAGTACTCCTGGCGCGAGCGGCTGCTCAACCCCGTCACCACCGTCTACCTCTTCATCCTCCAGATCCTCCACGGCAACACCGCCTGTCAACACGCCGTCCACTTCGGAGGCTGGAACTTCACCGACAGCGCTTACTGCGCCGCGCGCAAGCGACTCCCCTTGGGCGTCCTCCACCGCCTCATGGGGCGGGTCGCTCAGACCTGCCGCACAGCCGGTGACGCATCGACATGGTTCGGACACCGTGTCTGGCTGCTCGACGGGTCCAGCTTCTCCATGTCCGACACTCCCGAACTGCAAGCGACGTTCGGCCAACCCGGCGGCCAGCGCCGCGGTTGCGGGTTCCCGGTGGCCAAGTTCCTGGCGCTCTTCGACCTCGCCACCGGCATGCTTCTGCGGGTCGAGGAGGCCCCGTTGCGGTCGCACGAGATGTCCCGCTGCGCCGTCGTCAGCGCCGACTTGTCGGCCGGCGACATTGTCCTCGGGGACCGCGGCTTTTGCTCATTCGCTCATATTGCGATTTTACTCAACCGCAAGCTGCACGGGGTGTTCCGCGCTCACCAGAAGCAAATCATCGACTTCACCCCAGGTCGGCCGCAGGCGTCGAAGTCGAAGGGGAAGGGGTCGCCGAAGGCCCCGGTGTGCCTGCCGCACTCGCGGTGGGTGGAGGCGCAAGGCAAGTGGGATCAAATCGTTGTCTGGTACAAGCCGAAATCCAAGCCACGAGGGATGACGGTGGCGGCGTACGCCGAGCTGCCGGAGGAGATCACGGTGCGCGAGTTGCGGTATCGGGTGCATACGCCTGGATTCCGGGTGAGCGAGGTGACGCTGGTGACGACCTTGCTGGACGCGGCGGTGTACCCGGCGTCGGCGGTGGCGGACCTGTACTACCGGCGCTGGCAGGTGGAGATCAACTTCAATCACTTGAAAACTACTATGAAAATGGATATTCTGAAGTGTAAGACGGTGGATGGGGTGCTGAAGGAACTGGCGGTGTTCGCGCTGGTGTACAACCTGGTACGGTCGGTGATGGTGGAATCGGCGCGGGTCCAGGGGGTAGTGCCGGAGCGGGTCAGCCTGCTCGATGCGGTTCGCTGGATGGTGGGGGTGGAGGGGGATGGGAACTTGTGCGACTTACTGGTCAACCCGGCGCGCCCGGGCCGAGTCGAGCCCCGAGTCGTGAAGCGACGTCCCAAAAAATACCCGCGGATGACGAAACCGCGCGCCGATCTCCGTAAAGAGTTGCTAGGAAAAGAAGTTACGGCTTAACTTCGTGGCATTCAGGTCACCCCTTTATCCTACCTCAGTAGTTCCAATCTGGGTGCAACCGGTTTGGCTGCAAGCTTCTCGTAATCGTAAATCCTTGGACTCCTTGGATTATCGCAAGAAATGCACGTTCTCGGAGCGTTGACCTCGTCCGAAGTGTGTTCTTGATGGGCCATTATTCGCATCGATGGGGTGAAGGTAAAGCTCAGGAGACGTCTCCTGACCGCTGGTCACCATGTCCCAAACGGGAACGATCAGAAGTCCGCCCCCATGAGTGCTATGAGTTAGCCCGGATATTTCATACTGCTCTGAAATTCGCCATAAATCACGGAGTGGCCACCCTTAATGGCGAAGGTCGTTCAAACAGGGCACGTTATATTGCCTGATTTCGCCGTAAGTGACGTACTTTCCCCGTGTTACGGCGTAAGTCGGCCGTGAGTATAGGGATCGTCCCAAAGCGGGCCGATAACGCCATTTTCAAGTTGACACTTGGCAAGATTCAGTCAGCCCCCTCTTAGATTTTTGGGGGATGGACCTCAAGTGTGCGGTTGCAAACGGAGCCGCACCCAAGAGGACCCACCCCCCATGCGTACCATACCCTTCGTTGCTCTGGATCGCCAATGCCGCCTCGTGTTTCACGGGCCCCCACCGTGCTGTTACCGAGCAGGCCCAGAAGTCTGGTTGCAGCCGCCAGTGCGTGTACAACCATGCCCGGCAGGTCATGGCCGCCGTCGAGGCCGAGCACAGCGGTGGACCCACCCGAGAGGGGTCTCATCCGAGACAACGCGGCCCTCCGCCGGGAGAATGCCTACGTGCGGGACTGGCTGTTCCAGACCATCGAGTTTCCCCTGGTCAAGCAACAGGAGTTCGCTGTCACGGCCCTGGCCATGGGCTTGAGCCTCAACCAACTTGGCGTCTTGCTGGCGATCCTTCTGGGCACCCAGGCATGTCCCGGTCGCTCCACGCTTCATCGCTGGGTCCAAGCCGCCGCAACCGCCGCCGGTCGGATCCTCAAGCAACTCGATCGCTCCTGCCAGGCGTTCGTGCTGGTCGGCTGCCTCGATGAGATCTTCTTCCACCGCCGACCGATCTTGGTCGGGGTTGAACCCCACAGCATGGTCTGGTTCGTGGGGAAGAAGGCAGACAATTGCCAGGGTGCGACCTGGTTCGGAGAATTGAAGCCCTGGAGTTCGTTCTGCTCGGTCGTCTGCGACGCGGGCTCTGGACTCCAAGCGGGCATCGCCCAGTTCCAACAGTACCGCCGCGGGAGCCAGAGCGAGTCGGCTTCGCTGGAGAAGACGCTCGATGTCTTCCACACTAAGCAGGAGGCTCAGCGCGGCGTCCTGAGGACGATGTGGAATCGGGTGGGCAGCGGGCTCCTGGAGCAGGCCGAGGCCGCCACCCGAGCGGTGGACCAAGCGCAACGGCAGGGCCGAGACGGTGGGGTTCAGCTGTCACGGCCCGCGCGGGCCTGGAAGAAGGCGTCGGCCGCTTTCCAGCGGTCTGAGCAGGCGGAGACGGGTTGGAAGCGGGCTGAGCCGGCCCTGAGTCTCTTTCGTCCTGATGGTCCTCGTGAATGATCGGTCCTGGGTGCAAGAGCAGGTCGCGTTGGCCCTGCCGTTGTTGTCAGGCGCCGAATGGTCCAAGGTCCGTGGGCTGCTCCAAGCGACGGAGTTGTTCACCTTCTTGGATCAGCTCCACCATCAGCTCTGCCAACTTTCGGTGCCCGAGGAGTTGTGTGCCGCTTTGGTGCGTTTGTGGTGGCTGCGGCGGGTGCTGCCCCGCGGAATTCGGACCCGACTGCGGTGGGGCCCCATCGCGAGGTGGCCCCGTTGGTGCAGCAGGTCCTCTGCCAGAAGATCGACCCGAACTGGCGGCAGTTCTACC
>CAWDND010000070.1:0-382089 GCA_963803395.1 uncultured Planctomycetaceae bacterium | reverse complement strand
ACCTCCGGGAATTGCTGGAACGGAACGAACTCCAGGGCTTCAATTCTCCGAACCAGGTCGCACCCTGGCAAATTGTCGGCCTTCTTCCCCACGAACGAGACCATGCTGTGGGGTTCAACCCCGACCAAGATCGGTCGGCGGTGGAAGAAGATCTCATCGAGGCAGCCGACCAGCACGAACGCCTGGCAGGAGCGATCGAGTTCCTTGAGGATCCGACCGGCGGCGGTTGCGGCGGCTTGGACCCAGCGATGAAGCGTGGAGCGACCGGGACATGTCTGGGTGCCCAGAAGGATCGCCAGCAAGACTCCAAGTTGGTTGAGGCTCAGACCCATGGCCAGGGCCGTGACAGCGAACTCCTGTTGCTTGACCAGGGGAAACTCGATGGTCTGGAACAGCCAGTCCCACAGTTGGGCGTTCTCCCGGCGGAGGGCCGCGTTGTCTCGGATCAGTTCCTCTCGGGTGGGTCCACCGCTGTGCTCGGCCTCGACGGCGGCCATGGCCTGCCGGGCATGGTTGTACACGCACTGGCGGCTGCAACCAGACTTCTGGGCCTGCTCGGTAACAGCACGGTGGGGGCCCGTGAAACGCGCGGTGGCATTGGCGATCCAGGCAACGAAGGGTATGGTACGCATGGGGGGTGGGTCCTCTTGGGTGCGGCTCCGTTTGCAACCGCACACTTGAGGTCCATCCCCCAAAAGAGTCAAGAGGGGGCTGGCTGAATCTTGCCAAGTGTCAACTTGAAAACAGCAATTCCCGGACAGCCCTTTCGTAAGGAAAAATAAGGGGTTCCAGAAAACGCTCTTCGCAAACTCTGTACAGTATATCTTCTACCTGATTGGTCTCCAACAAGGGAAATTACAGGGGATTTTGAGTGTGACACCCTGTTGACACTACTGAACACCTCCGGGAATTGCTGACTTGAAAATGGCGTTATCGGCCCGCTTTGGGACGATCCCCTTTCAGAGGGGTGGGTCTTTGACGGCAACGCCCAGGACCGCAAGATGCTGGGCCGGATGCTCGATCTGCTCCCGACGCAAGTCGGCCTGCCCGAGGGTTCCACGGTGGTCGTCGATCGTGGCATGGCCCACGCCGAGAACCTTGCCGAGATCCGCCGGCGCACGCTCCATTACTTGGTCGTGGCCCGGCCACCGGAGCGGGACCAGTGGCTCGATGAGTTCGAGGACGCCGAGGGCTTCGAATAGGTACCCCGCCCACCCTCGCCTCTGAACCGCTTCCAGAAGAAATCGGTCGTCCGAGTCAAACCGGTCCTTCACGACGGTGAGATGATCGTGCTCTGCACCGGCGAAGAGCGGGTGGAGAAGGACCGGGCCATTCGTCAGTAGCAGGAAGAACGCTATCTTGGCCGATCTGGACCGTTTGCAACGGCAGATCGAGAAGGGCCGACGGAAACGCGAGCTCGCCCTCGGGCAGGCGATCGGGCGACTGTAAGGAGCGCTCTCCCTGAGTGGCGCCCTCTCACACGATCCGTTCCGACCCGACCACCGGGAAACTGGGCGCGAGCCCAACGCCGAGAAGAACGCCAAGGCCGAGTTGCTGGATGGGGGATATTTGCAGCGGACGGACCGCACGGACCTCTCAGCCCTCGAGGCATGGCTGATTTATATAACGTTGACACGTGCGGAAAATGCCTTTCGGATGATGAAAACCCGGTGGGCGGAGCGACCGATCTTTCATCACCTGGAGCACCGGATGGACGCACATATTATATTTTGTGTGTATGCGTATCGTTTACTGGTTGCGATTGAGACCACGCTGTTGAACCAGGGGATGCACACCTCAGGGGCCATGGTACGCGAGACCCTCGCGAACCACGAGGTGGCGACGATCGTGCTGCCAACGTCGGAGGGGAAGGTGCTCCGTATCCGCAAGGGGATGACACCCGAACCGGAGCACTTGGAACTATACCGACTACTGAATGTTTCTCCAGAGATCATGCAACCAATCAAGATCTGGAGCTGATTGTTTCCCGGAAAATAGAGAGACTGAAAAACGCGATAGGCCCTGAAAAACACGAGGAAATACAGTGACAAGTGCGAAGGTTGGGTTAGGCCGAGCGGCTTCGACGTGGAAAATCCACGTTCGGAGCGACGCGAAATTACGATCTTACCGTAGGAATCTTCGAGGGCACGTGCGATCCGCCCCGCGCGTGTGATCGGAAGTTAGAAACCGTTTGGCCAGATCCTCGAAGGGGATCTAGGCTCAGAGTAAGGGGCGTACGTCGCCGTGAGCGCCTGCTTCTCAGGAAGGATTGACGTCCATGTCCAGAAGGCCGATTTCCGCCAGTCCGACGATCCTGCTCCGCATCAGCGACGGCACGTTCCACATGCACCGCACGTTCAGCGATTTCAGCCAGGCAGTCCGCAGCGCCGAGGCATACGCCGGGGCTGGGTTCTCGGTGTCGATGATCTCGGCGACCGGGCGATTCCTGATGGGTTTCGACCCGAGGAAACAGCGAGTCGCCGTCTGAGAGGGCTCACCAGCAGGGGTTGCCCGACGTCGAGAGGGCCAGCCGCTCCTGGGACGGTGGGATCCCCTCGGTGGCACCGGCGTCCCGCCGATGGTCTCGTGAGACCACTGGCCCGGCGGTGACGATCATCCCTCTCGTTCCCAAGCGGAGTGTACGTGAGGATGAGCCGGTGCCGCCGCCGGGATCGGCGCAACGTCTCCCTTTCTCACGGGGGACTCCCATGCCAAGCGCGAGGCTCAGAGCCGGCCCTTTCCGCACTCCTTCGACGTCCGAGGCCAAAAAAACCTGGGAAAAACCGGGTGCAATGAGGTCAAATCCCGATTTTTCCTGTATGTTTTCGACATAATCGTCGAAAACGTTCCGCAGGAGCCTCGGTCGTCATCCTCACTGGGGAGGGGAGGCCGAATGGTTCGCACGAGGTCAGGCAGCGATCTCTGACAGGAGGGCCAATCGTCCCATGGCCAAGAAAGCCGCACCCAAGGCCGCCGAACCCAAAGCGGCCCCCGCACCCGCCGAAAAACCCGTTCCGGCTCCTACTCCCACTCCCGCCCCCGCCAAGGGCCCCAAGCCGGCCACGAAGGCCGAGGTCTATACCACGCTGGCCGAGAAGACCGGACTGAGCAAGAAGGATATTTCCAGCGTCTTCACCGCGCTCACCGAGCTGATCGGCAAGGAGTTGAGCAAAAAGGGCCCTGGCCAGTTCGTCGTCCCTGGCCTACTGAAGCTCAAGGTGGTGCGCAAGCCCGCCACGAAGGCGCGGCCGGGGAAGAACCCATTCACTGGCGAGCCAATGACGATCAAGGCCAAGCCCGCGCGAAACGTGGTCCGAGCCGTCCCGATGAAGGCGCTCAAGGACCTGGTTTGATCGGCTCGTCACCGGTTCATCACAGGAGAGGCACCCCTCACGTTCGAATCCTCCAACCGGGGTGCCTCTCCCCTGACCCGCCTCCGCTCACCCGAGCGATCGAGAGCCCTCGCCCTCCCGCCGTGCGAGCCATCGCTGCCAGGCTCCGGTCTTCCTCAAGCTGATCAGCGCCGCCAGCACGAAGAATGCCATCCCCCAGGCGATCTGATCCAGCCCGTGAATGACCTGTCGCAAGAAGACGTAGGCGCGGCAGTCGGCGACCGATGACCAGGCGGTCAGGCTCACCAGCGCGGCCGCGAAGGAGAGACGGTTGCCGATCAGGAGACCGGAGCTGACGGCCAGCGCGGCCGAGAGCAGCGGGTAGGTGCCCACGAGATCGAGCGGCACGCTCGCGAACAACCGCGGGCCGCACTAAAGCGTGGCCAGCGAAGCCAGAGCCAGCATCACCATCCCCAGGTGCTGGAGGGTTCGCCCCAGCACGTCGGCGAACACCGCGCCGATCAGCATCACGGCGGCCAGCGCGAGGTGGAAAGCCAGCGCGCCCCGCTCGCACGCCGTCCACCACGACGCGAGGCCAATCATCGCCGCGACCACGAAGCACGCCGCGTCCCCCAGGCAGCGACCTGGATCCCACCGCCTCAGATCCAGCCACCTTTGCAGGACGCCGATCGCCAGAATCGGCCACGGACGCGGGGCGATCAGGTCCTCGAGGTCCAGGGTCCTCGGGCCGACGAAAGCGAGCGCGGCGACGCGCCACGGTCAGCGCCCCGGTGGTCATCGGCACGCGCCGGTACGCCGCGAAGATGTAGGAGATCGCCGCCGCGATCAGAGTCAGGAACGGAGTCGACCCCGCGCCGACAGGGCCACGCCCCAGCCGGGCGCGGACGAAGGTCGAGCATTCGCGATGGAGTCGTTCATGGGAGTCTCGAAGACATGGAAGAGGCCGAGGAACGCGGGGTAACGCGCCTCATTATCCGATCCTGTGACAGATGTCGCAAGATGCCGCCTTCCCCCATTTCCGAAGACGACTCCGCCCAGACCCCTCTTCACTCCGCCCCTGATCGCAGCGGCCCCTCTTCTCTCTAGCCCGTAGCGGGCCGCTCGCCGGTCCGACTGCGCATGGGCCACGAGGAGGCCGACGGCGCAGGAGGCCAGGCGAGCTGGGACGTTATCGGAGCGGCTGGTCAGGACGATCGGCACGCGGGCCCCGAGGACGATGCCCGCGGCGTCCGCGTTGGCCATGAAGGTCAACTGCTTGGCCAGCATGTTGCCGGCCTCCAGGTCGGGCACCACGAGCACGTCGGCATCGCCGGCGACCTCGGACCGGATGTGCTTGACCTCCGCGGCGGTCTTGCTGATCGCGTTGTCCATCGCCAGCGGCCCGTCGACAGGCCGCCGGTGATCTGGCCGCGGTCGGCCATCTTGCACAGGGCGGCGGCCTCCAGCGTGGCCGTGATCTTGGGATTGACCGTCTCGACCGCCGAGAGGACGGCGACCTTGGGCAGGGCGACCCCGAGGGTGTGGGCCAGGTCGATCGCGTTCTGGCAAATCGAGACCTTGTCCTCGAGGGTCGGGTAGATGTTGATCGCGCAGTCGGTCAGCACCAGGGGCTTGTGGTAGGTCGGGACGTCCATGATGTAGGCGTGGCTGAGCCGCCGCTCCGTGCGCAGGCCGGTCTCGGGCTGGACCACCTCGTGCATCAGTAGGTCGGTGTGCAGCGCCCCCTTGATCAGCATCTCGGCCTCGCCCTTGCGGACCAGCTCGACCGCGCGGGCGGCGGCCTCGTGGTCGTCGGCGCCTCGACGACGCGGAACCGGGCGATGTTGAAGCTGTGCGAGTGGCAGCGGCCTGGAGATCCGGTCCGGTGGCCCGACCAGCACCGGCTCGATCAGACCCGGCGTCGGCCGCCTCGACGGCGGCCGCCAGCGACGCCTCGTCGCACGGGTAGGCCACGGCCGCGCGGGCCGGCGGCAGCCCGCGGCAGCGCTCGAGCAGCGCCTCGTACTTGCTGTGCTCCTGGACCGCCACCTCCGGGGGCTCCGGCCAGGGCACGCGGACGTGCTCGGCCGGCGCGCGGACGACCGCGATGCCCGCGGCCACGGCCTCGCCGTGCTGGTTGACGCACCGGCAATCGAACTCCACGATGCGGCCGTCGGCCCGCTTCTCGCGGGCGGTGACGGTCGCCGTCACCGTGTCGCCGACCCGCACCGGGCCGAGGAACCGCAGGTCCTGCGACTCGTACACGGTGCCCGGACCGGGCAGCTGCGTCCCGAGCACAGCCCGAGATCAGCGCCCGCTCCAGAGGCTGTGGCCCACCAGCCGGCCCGAGAGGAAGCTGCCGGGCGTACTCCTCATCGACGTGGGTCGGGTTGACGTCGCCCGAGACCGCCGCGAACAGGCGGAGGTCCTGGCTGGTCAGCGTCCGGACGAGGCTCGCCGAGTCGCCGACGCGGATCTCGTCGAAGGTCCGGTTTTCGAGGTATGCTCCGCTCATGGCGTCCCCCCTTCCACGGCCAGGGCCGGGACCAGGTACCGATTCGAGTCGAGGACGATGTTGAGGTACGCGGAATCGTATCCACGAGGGTTTCCGACCTGGTCTCCAGGAACTTGATCAGAGGCATGAGGGCTCCGCACGCGGTCCCAGCCAACTTGATGATAGCCCTCACCAGCCATCGCTCGAGGCCCCGTCGACCCAGGGTCGGGGATCGGTCAGAGGTCCGGGAAAAAGAAAGGCCGTGCAATGCATTCCTATGCATTGCACGGCCACCTTGACCGTTCCATAGACCTGCCCATCATGAGCCTTTTGATAAATTTATCATATGGGATACAGCCTGCAATGTCAACCTCAGAGACATGGCTCGACACCTGACCTCAGTGCAGGGGTCAGCTCCTCAGGATTTCGAAAAACCAAGGGCGCCATGATCGCGAAGGGTCTCTGAGAAACGTAGACTCGAAAACGCCGCCTCGTCCCGACCTCATGATTGCCGGTCTCGGATGTTAAAGTTATCGTGGAGGAATGATCTGTACAACCGCGAGGTTCGAAGGGGCCTCGTCTCGACCAAGCCGCAAAGAGCCGACGAGGACCACACGCCATAGCCATTCCTTCGGCATCGTGCGTCGCGAGTTCCTTCAAGTGGGGTACTCGGAGTTCCTGGGGATGGGTCTCCTCGGCCTGCTGGCCGGGCAGGCGCAGGGCCAGGTCGCCGGAGTCGGCTCGTCCTCGACGCCCCGGGCGAGGTCGATGATCCTGGTCTTCCTCACCGGCGGGCTCAGCCACCTCGACAGCTTCGACATGAAGCCCGACACGCCCGAGGGCATCCGGGGCGAGTTCCGGCCGATCGGCACGAACGTGCCCGGCGTCCGGATCCGCGAGCACCTGCCGCGGCTGGCGGCCCACGCCGAAAAGCTGGCGATCGCCCGGACGATGTCGCACCGTGCACGAATTACCTCAACGGCACGCACCAGGTCCTGACGGGCCATCCCCAGCCGAGGGCGTTCTTCGACAAGAGCGCCTCGCGCAACGACTATTATCCTTGTGATGCCTCAGCGCTGGACTACGCCCACTCCCGCTCTGACGGCATCCCCAGCGGCGTGTTGCTGCCCACCTTCCTGATGGAAGGTCGCCGATCTGGCCGGGCCAGCACGCCGGCTTTCTGGGCCCGAAGCACGACCCCTGGCAGATCCGGTAGGACCCGAACCAGCCCGACTTCCGCGTGGAGAGGCTGGCGATGCCGGTCGGCTTCAGCGTCGAGCGGCTCCGGCGCCGTCGCGAGCTGTACAACAAGCTCGACGCCCGCTGCGACGCACTCGGGGCACGCTCGGGCCGCGACCCGTTCGCCGACCAGCGCGAGCTGGCCGATTCGCTGCTGCTGTCGGGCCGGGTCGCTCGCGTCTTCGACATCCAGCGCGAGGACCCAAGGGTCCGCGACCCCTACGGGCGACACATGTTCGGGCAGTCGCTCTTGCTGGCGCGCCGGCTGGTCCAGGCGGGCGTGCCGATCGTCCAGGCCAACATGGGCCGGGTCCAGAACTGGGACACGCACTCGGGCAACTTCAAGCGGCTCAAGCAGTTGCTCCTGCCGCCGCTCGACTAGGGCGTGTCGGCCCTGCTCGAAGACCTGGCCGCGACCGGTCTGCTCGCTGAGACGCTGCTCGTTGTGACGGGCGAGTTCGGCCGGACGCCGCGGCTTGGCCAGAGCACGGTCAACACGATCGGCCGCGACGGCCGCGACTGCTGGCCGCGGGTCTTCTCGGCGGCCTTCGCCGGGGCCGGGGTCTGGGGCGGCCAGGTGGTCGGGTCGGGCAGTCCGACAAGTGGGGGCTATCCCGTGAGCCGCGCCTTCGCGCCCGCCGACCTCGCCGCAACGATCTATCGGGCGCTCGGCATCGACCCCGCGACCGAGCTGCGCGACCGCCTCGGACGCCCCATCAGAACTCTGTCCCGGTGAGGAGATCACGCCCCTCACCACGGACTGAAGCCTGCCACCTCGCCGCTCGGGAAGGCGAACCGATCGGGAGCTCCGCGTAGGGCGGCGATCGCCATGCGGGTTGAAGTCCCTCCAGTGTCGAGGTTTCAGCCGGTGATAGGCCATACGACCGCGACGGTTCCGAATGACGAGCGGGAACAAGCGCAGGGCGAAGCGGTTGTCGCCCAGGATGCCGGCCGCAATCCATGCCACGATGAGGAAACCGGGAGGGACGAGTTGTCCGTGAGAGAGGGGGGTTGAACAACACGACCAACATCCCGGCGAAGTCGTCCCAAGCCGGAAACTCCCCGATACAAGTTGCTTGTGAGACGGTACGATAATACCCTGTCAATCCCCAGTCAGCCCCATTTTTTCACACTCGTTCGCGAAGCAGTCTGGTATGATCCATTCTTGCATTGGCCAAGCCGATCCTGCGGCCGGCGTTTGCGAGCGACATCAATCATCGGGATCGACGGAGCGGCCGGCGTGGCGGAATGGCAGACGCAGAGGACTTAAAATCCTCCGGGGGGGAACCCCCGTGTGGGTTCGAATCCCACCGCCGGCATTCGCGACAGAAACCGACATTGCGCGAGGAAAGCTCAGGAAAGGAGGACGAGACTCGAACCTCGGAAACCTTTCATCGGAACCCTGCGGGTGAACGAATCCCGCCCGGCAGAGCCTGGCCAGCAGCCGGAAGCGAGTCTGGCGTGGGGAGGGGCGACCCTCACTGCGAAGCGTAGACAGCGAGTGCCCAGGCCGTGCGATTGAGCCTCGAAAGCTTTCCGCGGGAGTCCTCGCCCTTGTCAGCCGCGGGGACCACGCCGACACGCCGCAATGGCCTGGCGTGCCCGGTCCCGCCGGGGTCGGAGAACAGGGCCAAGGCACACGAGGGGTCCCTGGGAACCTGGGAGACCCGTCCGTCTCCACCGACAAGTCCGGCTCGGGAACCGGAACATCAACTCCCCGAGGCCCACGACGGCGCGTCGGCGGTCGCTGGGAGCAAACCACCGACGCAGGGGTGGTCTCGCCAAGCGAAGGCAACGAAGTGCGGCGAAAGGGACGGACGGGGGTCGGAGCGTCCCCTCCTACCGTGGAGGCCGGGGAACCATCCCGAGGGACCCGGCGGAGGGAAGGGGGCGCCGTGTCATGAGACCGTTGGAGGGAAACATGGCGGGTGCCTCGAAACCCATGGACATGTCCAGGAAACGACAACGGATCGCGCAACTCGCTCGACAAAGCCCGGCGCTGGGATTCACGACTCTGGCCTACTTGATCGACCTCGACTGGCTGACAGAGGCGTTCGACCGCACCCGCAAGGCCGGCGCGGTGGGCGTGGACGGACAAGACGGGGAGGCCTACGCGGCGGACCTGAGGGGTAACCTTCAGTCGCTGCGGGACCGAGCCAAGTCCGGCACGTACCAGGCGCCGCCGGTGCGGCGGGTCCACATCCCCAAGGCCGGCGCGGCGACCGCGACCCGGCCGCTGAGGATCCCGACCTCCGAGGATAAGGTGCTCCAGCGGTCGGTCGTCATGGTGCTGGAAGCGGTCTACGAGCAGGACTTCGTGGACTGCTCGTACGGCTTCCGCCCCGGACGATCGGCGCATCAGGCGCTGGACAGCCTCGGGCGACAGACGATGGCGATGGGGGGCGGCTGGATCGTGGACGTCGAGATCCGAAATTTTTCGATACGATCGACCACGGCCACCTGCGGGACTTTCTCCAGCGTCGGGTGCGGGAGGGGGTGCTGCTGCGACTGATCGGCAAATGGCTCAACGCGGGCGTCCTCGAGGACGGGTGCGTCACGCACCCGGAGAGGGGGTCGCTGCAGGGCGGGGTGGTCACGCCCCCAACAATGTTGCAAAAACGTCCCTGATCCCTGACTCTGTCATCTCCAGAACGCGGCTCCGACCGAAGTCCGGGCAAGGATGGCAGCCCCGACTCGATCCCCATCCAAGGCAGGCTGACGGCCGCGGTCTCGGAGAGGAGGAGTCAACATGATCACCTCTCCACGAAGGTGCGCGCTCAGCACTCCCGTCCACCGCCCCTTCGAGTTCACTCGGCTTCAGAGTCAATCCATTGCTTGTGCATACGAAGCCTTGATCCCTCTCGTCTCCAGGCGCCCGGAATGGCCGCACGACCGACCGGGCGATCGCCCAAGGGCAGAGACTCGGACCGAGAATCCTCGACCTTCCGCCGTAGGAGCTTGACTTACCAGGGCCACTCATCACCTCCGCGTGGCGCTCGACGCCCGGGTCTCCTCGGCACCACAGGCCAAGGAGGACACGATCGCCAGCCAACTCGAAGCGATCGCGCAGCGGCTCGCCAGTGACGCCCTGGAATGCGATCCCGAACTGCGGTTCGTGGATGACGGCTTGAGCGGCAGCACGCTGGTCCGGCCGGGCCTCGAGCGCCTCCGGGACCAGGCCGCCGCCGGGGCCATCGCTCGCCTCTCCGTCCTCGATCCAGATCGGTTCTCACGCAAGTATGCCTATCAAGTTTTGATCCTTGAAGAACTCACGCACTGCGGCGTCGAGGTCGTCTTCCTGTGCCACCCCCTCGGCCATGACCCCGCGGAGAACCTCTTCGCCGATTTTCGCGGCTGCGTAATTTGCCTATTCGGCACTCAATTCTCTCCGGCGAGCCTTTCGATTTCCCCGGATTTTAGCGGATCTCGAGGTCCGCCGCGCGAGTCCCATTCGAGCAAGCACATCGCGATTTCCGTCCCCTCCGCAACTCCTTTCCTCACCCATCGTCACCTCGGCATCTTCGCCAAAATCCCTTCTTTCTTGCTTCTCTTCCCATCAGACGTTCCCATCGTCCAGCAGGGTTTTAGCCCCGCACCGTTGCATCCTTTGGCCGATCACAACCTGCTTATTCGGGACTCAACTGCGAGGGCCCGATCCCCTGAACTCGCGCGCCTCTTCCAGCAACCCAACTCGCCGACCCAGCGCCGCTACGAGATCTGCCGCGCCTCCTTCCTCGAGGGCGCGACCGCCCAACAACTCGCACAGCAGTATCAGCTCCATGTCGGTACCGTCCGGGCCATCATCCGCGACTTCGCGAGTGATCCCGACATCAGCACCTTCTTCCTCACCGAGCAGCTAGGACGAAAGTCCGCGCCCAAGCACGCCGCGATCCAGGAGCGAGCCTGTGAACTCCGTCGCCAAGACGCCACCCTCGCCGACATCCACGCCACTCTCCGATGCGAGGGCTTCGAGGTCAGCGAGTCGTATCTCTTCGGCGTCCTCCACCGAGCGGGCTTGACCACGGTTCGCAATCGCCGCCCCACGCCGCAACCGGGAGAGATCGCCTGCGATGGCTCGGTGGTTCCCGACATTGCCGACGTCCGCACGCGGTCGCTCGAGGCCGGGCGACGATTCTCGAGCAAGGTCGCCGGCCTCTTCCTTTTCCTCCCCATGCTCCTGGAACTCGACCTGCCCGCCGCTGTCACCGCCGCGGGCCTCCCCGGCTCCGAGCAGATCCCGCCGCTGCAGACGCTGCTGGCGATCTTGACCCCCAAACTCCTCGGCAAACGCCGCGTCAGTCACATCAGCGATCTGTGCTGTGACGAGGGCGCGGGGCTGTTCGCCGGCCTCAATGTCCTGCCCAAGACCACCTTCGCGACCGACTACTCGTACAAGACCGAGCGCACCATGACCGAGCGGCTGGTCGCCGCCCTGATCGGAAAGACCCCCTTGGGAGACCCGCCCCTGAGCTTTAACCTCGACTTCCACGCGATCCCGTTCCGCGGCGCCGAGCCCGACCTGGAGAATCACTGGGTACCCATGCGACACCGCGCACTCCCTTCGGTCATGGCGTTTGTGGCCCAAGTGGCCGGCCGGCGGGTGATCTGCTACGCGACCGCCAACCTCG
Source organism: uncultured Planctomycetaceae bacterium (assembly GCA_963803395.1). GTDB lineage: Bacteria > Planctomycetota > Planctomycetia > Isosphaerales > Isosphaeraceae > JAFANO01. The sequence goes on along the minus strand of CAWDND010000070.1, from coordinate 370,396 downwards.
TGCGGGACGAGGCCGACGCGATGGTCCCGAAGTTCGCCGACTCCTGGCGGGAGCAGACCGGGCACTATCCGGCCCGGCTGCTCTTCGACTCGCGCGCGACCACTTACGCCGGCCTTAACGAACTGAACCGACGCAAGATCGGATTCCTCACCATCCGCCGTCGCGGTTCTGGGATGCTGGCGCGCGTGGAACGCCTGCCCGCGGAGACCTGGCAGCACTGCCAGGTCACCCAAGCCAAGGGGAAGCGCCGCCAGATCCACTACGTCGACGAGCGCGTCCGGCTCGAGGGCTACGACGGCGACCTGCGGCAACGGATTGTGACCGGTCTGGGACACGAGTCGCCGACCTTCCTCTTGGCCAACGACCTCCCGAAACCGCGGACGGCCCGCGAAACCATCCAGACCGACGCCAGTAGGAATCACGTGGAGAATCAACTCGGTGAACAGATCACGTTCTTCCACCTCGATTGCCTGTGCAGTGACGTCCGCTTGAACGTGGACTTCGACCTGACCCTGACCGTGGTCGCAGACCTCCTGTACCGGAGCTTGGCGGAACGCCTGAAAGGCTTTGCACGTGTTGGCCCTGCGCGTCTGTTCCGGAAGTTCGTCGACACGCCGGGCGACATCGAGATCACAACGGACGGTGTGATCGTCCGCCTGAGCAAACGCGCGCACCACCCGCTTTTGAAAGAGGCCGGTCTGACGAAGCCGACGCCCCCGGTCCCGTGGCTGGGCAATCGTTCGGTGCACCTGGCCTGCCCGTGACAGCCCCGGGTCATATCCCGACCCCCGCGCGTCAGGGGTATGCCTGCCGCACGACATCACGAAAGTTGAGTATCGATTAGGCAAGTTAATCCCCCCGCGAAAATCGGCGCTGATTCGATCGTTCTTTGGCTCAGGCCGGATTGAAGATCGAGAAAAGTTAACTTCTCTGCGCAGCGGTCAGTAGACTTTCGGACTTTTTTTCGAGGCACGGTGTGCTGAATGTTGCGGCAGACAACCCTGGCTTTTCTTTTCGAGCGATCCGTTGCGCCACCACAATCAAATCATTGTTAGTGAACAAACTCCTGTGCGCCGAAATTTCGGCGCCGCGCCCTTGGGCAAATTCCGCCGAAACTTCAGCAAAGGCACTTTCGATGACCGGTGAGCGTCACGTTAGTTGGTGGATCGGATGTTCACTACGCACGAATTCTCGGAGAAAAGCCTCGCAGGCTGGGCTCGGAACCCTTTTCAAGGAGCAGTGCTCATTTTGTCATGCAACTCGGCTCCAGAATTGAGCCCGATTGCCTTGTCGCAAAACCCGATGGCGGCTTTGGTTAAGGACGGCATGCACAGGAGCCGGCTACTGTACAAATTTTCCACCAACATTCGTGACGCCCACCGGCTGAACGGGGGTAAGCGTCATCTTTGTGGGGATAGCGTTTGTCTAGGATGGCAAAGGAGCCGAATTGACGTAACTTGGCCCTTGACTTCTCCTTGCACTTGTGCCTCCGTCCTTCGCCGGCTGAGTGACCCTCGGCCGAGGCGGATTCATCTTCGGCCACGAAGTGCGAGATGGAACGCCCTATCTTACGCAAGACCCGCAAATCCTAGAGGAAAACCGTGCGACAGAACGGGCTTCCCTCTTGACTTTCGCTCACTCCTCGGGAGTGTTAATTTTCTACCCACAATCGTGACGCTTACCCCTGAACGGCTTATTCAAGGATTTTTGGTTGACGGGCCGAGTTACCCTCGTATCTAATCTAGTTTCAAGTCGGTGGACCGCTCACGATGGGCGAGCCCGGCCTGGTCACGAAGGACCCACTGTGCAAACCTTCGCATTGGCGGGATTCTTTCATTTGGGGAGGTGCTGCCATGAGTCCGCTCGACAAGGAGACGATCGAGGCGTCCTTGGCCCGTATCAACGCCGGGCTGAAAAACATAGGGAGCCCGGAATTCTTCAAGCAATACCAACATGGCGTGTACCTGAATCAGCCCTTCGGGCGCACTGAGCACGCGCACAAGGCCGCGCATGCGCTGGGCGAGGAACAGGGGTATGCTCGGGTTGAGATGGACAAGGGCCCCGACCAAAACGATCAATTTTGGGTCAGGCTCCTCAAGCCCAACGAGATTACTGATGACATGCTACCGAACGCCACCGGCGTCATGGGCCAGATCCGTAGGCTTGAGCACGATGTGCGGGAGGAGTCCAAGCCTGCTGAACCTCAGTCCGAAGGCATACCCGCCCCAACACTCACAGGAGAGGTCGTCAGCACGGGCTCATTCAAGGTGGTCGAGCTCCGGGAGAAAAGCGCCCAATTGCCGGGCTACGCGTATGCTGGCGGCCAGCAGTTGAATACGATATTCGAGGTCGGTGACGGGGGCGGCGCCAAAGCCGTGGCAATCAAGGGCATGCGCAACCAGCGCGATGCCATGTTGGAATTACATTCCGACGGACACGTGGCGATCCATGTGGATGCGGCCGATGCCTTGGGAGGCATCCGTGACTACACCAGGTGCCTGGCCACGCGCGACGACCGAGACCTGTCCCAGCCAGGCGGGCCGCTCGTTGTCGAGTTCACCAAGGAAGATCTCGCCAACGTAGCTTCGATCAGCACCGTGGATGCCGGGCAATTCGGGAGACGAACGGTCATCACCTCCAATGACGACCGTTCGCTGAATGTCATGGCCGGAGACGTTCAGATCGCCTTGAAAACTGGTGAGGGCGAAATCACCATACCCGTTTCCGCTTCGGGAGAAACCCTCTCCACCTTACGCGCGAAGCATGCTGAATAAGTTGGCGCCAAGGGTGGCGAGCCTCGGACGGGAGCGGGCGACGTCGAGAAACCATCCCAAAAGCCCGGAAAAGTGGCCGGAGGTTTCTGACGGGACATGGGTTGCGACCAGCGAGGTCGGAGGAGGTCGCAACTCATGTTTCTGCATTGGGTTGCGGCGAAAAATATGGCTCTTTTCGGGCGGTTTATTTGCGGTCCCGGGTGTAGTTGGGGCCGCTGCGGTTGGCACCATCCCGATATCGACCCAACAGGCCAGCGAGACCGGCAAGACCGAGGAGACCAAGCCATCCCCAATTGCCGTTGCTCTCGCCGCCGATGTCTCGCCGCACATCCTTGTCCTGATCCGCCGGATGCCTCACTTCCTTGGCTACATCCGGCTCCTTAGCCACATCCACCGGACGCCTCTCCTGCGCGAACGCGCCAACCTCCGATCCGAACGCGAGCACAGCCACGAGCCCGAGGGCCCTGATCGTCTTCATCGTTCTCTCCCTAGACCCGGGATTCTTCCAGATGAGAGCTGTCCGATCCTCTGGATAGCCTCATCCGGTTGATCCGATACTACATAGGAGTTACGCAGTTGGTTGCCAGATGGACAGTTGAAGGTGGGTTAGACAGGCTGTCTATTAGATACCCAGGCTGCCTAGATTACCCATCAATCTTTGCATCTAGTGGACAAAGGCCATCAACTGCGTAACTCCTACCACATTAGAATCGAGCGGATGACTCGATTCAAGACGACGCTCTTCCGGTGTTTCAGCTGGGTCGGGTGCGTCGAGTCTTCGATGACGCAACCCCCTGCCTGGGTGTGTCGCGGATGTCGTGGGCGGCCTCGCTCCTGGGTGGTTGCGTCTTCGCGAACTCGACGGGCACCCTACCCGACTGATCGGAGCAACAACAGCGGAGAAGGGGTTGCGTGTACGGGCGGACCTCGATTCGGAGAGTTATCCAACCAAGGTGATGGTCAAAGATGAGGAACTGGCAAGCGTGGACCTGCACCCTCATCACTTTCACGGGGAGTGGAACTACACGATCAAGCATCAAAAAATGGTTCTTCCGGCTTTCCTGTGGGTAAAACTTGGTGTACAAATAGCCAAAAGGAGGGTCATTTCCATGCGCGATGTTGATCTCTTCTCAAGGCTCTTGTGTCTGGAACAGCCTTGGAGGGTGGGGCACGTCTCTCTCGATGCGAAGGAACGAAAGATCGACGTTTGGCTCGCGCATCGACGCAACGCTGTCTTCACATGTCCAGAGTGTGCGATCCGTTCACCGATCTACGATCATCTCCCCTCAAGGAGTTGGAGACACCTCGATCACGACAACTGCCTGACCTGGCTGCACGCCCGACCCCCTCGGGTTGCCTGCCGGGATCACGGTATCCGACAGGTCCGTGTCCCCTGGGAGTTGCCCGGCTCTCGATTCACTCTCCCCTTCGAAAGGCACGCGATCGACGTGCTGCTCGAGGCCGACGTCCTCGGCGCCACCCGCCTGCTTCGGGTCAGTTGGGACGAGGCCTGGAACGTCATGGAGCGTGCCGTCGCGCGCGGCCTGCTCTCCAAGGCGAAGCGTGTGATCGCGCACCTTGGTGTGGACGAGAAGGCGGTAGCCAGGCGACACCGTTATGTCACACTGGTCTGCGACCTGGATCGGTCGACCGTGGAGTACATCGCGGACGACCGCAAGAAAACCAGCCTGGATGCCTACTATATGTCCCTCTCCGAGGAGCAGTTGGCGGGCATCGAGGGGGTGGCCATGGACATGTGGGAACCGTTCGTCTCGTCGACGGTGGCCCATGTTCCCGACGGGCGGTCGAAGATCGTTTTCGACCGATTTCATATCATGAAGCATATGACGGACGCGGTCGATCGGGTGCGCCGGAGTGAGCACCGCCGGTTGCACGCGGAGGGGGATGATACGCTGAAGGGGACGAAATATGTATGGTTGACCTCGGAGGAGAACCTGAGGGAGTCGGGCGCGGAGCGGCTCGCGGGCCTTCGTGCTCTGAGGCTTCAGACCGGTCGTGCCTGGGCGATCAAGGAGGAGTTGCGCGACCTCTGGGAGTACCGCCGCAAGGGGTGGGCGTTGCGGCACTGGAAGCACTGGTACTTTTGGGCGACACATTCGCGGTTGAAGCCGGTGGTGGAGGTGGCGCGGATGATCCACGGGCACCTGGACAATGTGTTGACGTATTTCGATCATCGGATCACGAACGCCACGAGTGAGGGGCTCAATTCAAAGATCCAAACGATTAAAAAAACGCCTATGGTTTTCGCCACCGGGAGCATCTGAAGACGGCGATTTTCTTTCACTGTGGGGGGCTGGAACTTTACCCACCGCAGGGCTCAAAAAGCGCCTGATTTCCAGGCGGATCTCGTAGATTCGATACGCCTGTTCAGGTAAATCTACCCACAGGAAAGCCGGAAGAACCCAAAAAATTACAGAGTAACGCTTATTATTTTACGGGCCTAAGAAGGGAGGCATCCGATGAGTCGCAATGCGGGTAAGATGATCGGTCTCGCTGTAGGTGTGGTGGTGTTCGGTCTTACATACCTGGGTACAGTTGGGAAGGCGACCGCCCAGTTTGAGAGTTCCGCCTGGCAGTCGAATTACGGGCAGTACCAGGGACCGGCAACGGCTGCCCGGATTCAGTTCCAGGGCCAGCAGGGCACCTACAACGTCCAGGGAAGTAACGGTCAACTGAATTCAGTCAATTTCTACCGCGATCAGAATACCGGCGCCGTCAACTCGATCACGGGCAACTGGGCCTTCGCCGGGCAAAATGGTTGGTTCCAATTCAAATTGAGCCAGGACGGTCAAGCCTTCACGGGCACATGGGGCTACGGCGCCTTCGGGAGCCAGCCCAGCGGCTACTGGAACGGCAATCGTATTGGCGGCCCTGTGTCGCCACCTGGCGGTCCCGTGCCTCCGCCCGGCGGTCCTGTGCCACCACCCAACGAGGAGTAGCATACGGTTTTCGGAGCAAGATCATTATATCTCGGTCTGCTTTGTGGTTACCCCGTTGCTGAACCCAGTAGCACTGGAGCAAATCCACCCCAGCAGTCGGGCTGGGGTTTTTGTTGCGCGGGGGGCGATTCAGCGCAGACATCAATCTATGAAAGCGTGCCTATGTCCAATATTCAACTCGTTTTGCTCATCGCCTCTCGATACTTGGCCTCATCACCTGCAAGCCAAGCCTCGACTAGCAACCTCCCTTTTTCCGTTAGAGGATGTCTAGAAAGCCCGAACCAAGCCTGCTGTTCAAGCGTACCAATGGGTATGACCTCACGAATGCCTTACTCATCCGATCTGACCGACAGTCAGTGGAACGTCGTCAAGGATCTCGTCCCGACGCCCAAACCCGGCGGACGACCCGCCCGGTCTCCCCGGCGCGAGATCCTCAATGCCCTGCTGTACCTCGCCCGCACCGAATGTCAGTGGCGGGCCTTGGCCCAGGATCTGCCGCCGTGGCAGATCGTTTACTGGTACTTCATGAACTGGCGCCGAGACGGCACCCTTGAGCGGATTCACGACCGCTTGCGGGGAGCCGTCCGTCACGCCCAGGGCCGTGATATCCAATTGACAGCCGCCATCCTGGAGAGCCAGACGGTCAAGACAACCGAGCCCGGTGGCCCACGCGGCTCCGATGCGGCCCAGGGGATCACGGGCTGGAAACGCTTCCTGCTCATCGATACCGTGGGCCTGATCCTGGCCTTGGTGCTCCTGCCGGCGAACGTCCAGGACCGGGAGGGAGCCAAGGCCGTGCTCAGGGCCTTGAAGGCCCCGTTCATTTGGGTGAGCAAGGTCTGGGCCGATGGCGGCTTCGCCGGTCGATTGGTGTAGAGGGTGGCGCGGTTTCGGTCCCGCCGCCCGGTGGAGTGGGAGATCGTGAAACGGTCGGATCAAACGACCGGGTTCGAGGTCATTCCCAAGCGCTGGCTCGTGGAGCGGACTTTCGGCTGGCTGAATCGCGCCCGCCGCCTGAGCAAGGATTACGAGGGAACGGTCGAAAGCGGCGTGGCAATGGTCCGGTTGGCGATGATTCATTTGAGGGTCCGCCGACTGGCCCCAGCATAAGCTTTCTAAACACCCTCTGACTAGGGCGTGTGGACAAAACCTGGGTGAACTTCGTAAGGAGGGTATCAAAGCTCGCGTTTCCAGGCTGATCGCGCACTCAACCATGTACCGTCATTCGATAACAAATGAACACTGGGTGCGGATCGCAGCACTCCTCCCCGGCCAAGCCGGCGACCCAGGCGTGACCGCCAAAGACAACCGTCTCTTCGTCGACGCCGGCCTCTGGATCGCCAAGACCGGGGCCCCCTGGCGTGACCTCCCCGAACGCTTCGGGAATTGGAATTCGGTCTGGAGGCGGTTCGATCGCTGGTCCGCCAAGGGCGTCTGGCTCCGGGTCTTCGAGGAGCTGAAGGACCCTGACTTGGAGTGGCTGAGCCTCGACAGCACCGTGATCCGGGCCCACCAGCACGCCGCCGGGGCGGTAAAAAAGGGGGGCGCCGACCAAGCCTTGGGACGCTCGCGCGGCGGCTTCTCGACCAAGCTGCACATCGCTGTAGACGGGTTGGGCAACCCTGTCGAGTTGATCCTGACCGGGGGACAAGAGGCCGACATCAATCAAGGCGCTGCATTGGTCAAAGGTCACGATGCTGATGCAGTGATCGCAGATAAGGGATATGACGGGGATAAGTTCGTTGCGACCATCGAGGCCAGCGGAGCGGCCGCAGTGATCCCGCCGAGGAAGAATCGCATTTTCAAGCGAGAGTATGACAAGCATCTTTATAAGGAGCGGCACCTGGCGGAGCGGTTCATCAACCGGATCAAGCAATACCGTCGGGTGGCGACACGGGATGAGAAGACGGCTCGGAACTTCCTGGGGTTCGTTCATGTGGCTGCAATCATGGTGTTATTGCTCTAGCCCAGATTTTGCATCCTGCCCAGATATTGTCCACACGCCCTAGACTTTCGGACTTTTTTTGAGGCACGTCGTGCTGATGGAAGCGGCAGGTCACGGTTGCCTTGTTTTTCGAGCATCCCGGTACGAAGCCACAGTCGCATAATTGTTAGTGTACTAACACCTGTGCGCCGAAATTTCGGCGCCGCGCTGACAGGCAAACGCTGCCGAATCTAGAAACAAAGCCTCTGTCGACGAGGAAGGTGTTCGACGCTTGTAAAAGTCCGAAAGTCTAGTCTGAGACCTTCCTCTCGTGCCCCGGCATCCCCTCATCCGGCCAGTTCGCGGAGGCGCTTCAGCAGGTCGAGGCCGGCTTCGGGGGTCAGGGACGCGAGGTCGACCTGGCGCAGCTCGTCGAGCAGCGGGTCGGGCAGGGAGGCGAAGAGGCTGTTCTGGAGGGCGCGGCCGGTCTTGACCTTGCGGATCGGCCCGGAGGGGGGGCCGGGGTCGGGGCCGTGTTGCTTCTCCAGGAACGCGAGGATCTCGCGGGCGCGGTCCAGCACCGGGGCCGGGACGCCCGCCAGCCGCGCCACGTGGATGCCGTAGCTCTGGTCGGCGCCGCCGGGCACGATCCGGTGGAGGAAGACGATCTCCCCCTCGCTCTCGCGCACGGCGACGTTCGCGTTGCGGAGCCTCGGCTTGGTCTTCTCGAGCTCGACCAGTTCGTGGTAGTGCGTCGCGAACAGGGTCCGGCAGCCGACGCGGTCGTGCAGGTGCTCGGTGATCGCCCAGGCGAGCGAGACGCCGTCGAAGGTGCTCGTGCCGCGGCCGATCTCGTCGAGAATCACCAGGCTCCGCGGCGTCGCGTTATTGAGGATGTTGGCCGTCTCGGTCATCTCGACCATGAACGTGCTCTGGCCGCGGCTCAGCTCGTCGCTGGCGCCGACGCGCGCGAAGAGACGATCAACGATGCCGATCCGCGCCCGCGAGGCCGGGACGAAGCTGCCCATTTGCGCCAGGATCGCGATCAGAGCGACCTGTCGGATGTACGGTGCTCTTGCCGGCCATGTTCGGGCCGGTGATCAAGATGATGGTGCCGGCGTCGGGGCCGAGAGCCGTGTCGTTGGGGACGAAATCGCCGGGGGGCATCACGCCGTCGAGGACCGGGTGGCGGCCGGCCTCGATCTCCAGGACCGGCTCGGCGACGATCTCGGGCGGGCAGTAGCCCTGCCGCGCCGCCAGCTCGGCCAGGCTACAAAGGACGTCCACCTGCGCCAGCACGCCGCCCGCCTGGACCAACCGCGGGGCCTCGGCCGCCACCCGGTCGCGGAGGGTGACGAACAGCTCGTATTCGAGCGCGTTGGCGCGGTCCTCGGCCTTGAGGACCTTGTCTTCGTACTCCTTCAGCTCGGGCGTGATGTAGCGCTCGGCGTTCTTCACCGTCTGCTTGCGGATGAAGTCGGGGGGGATCGACTTGCCCCGTGCCTGCGCGTGCGAGATCTCGATGTAGTAGCCGAAGACCTGATTGAACCCGACCTTGAGGTTGTCGATGCCGGTCCGACGGACCTGCTCGGCCTGATACTTGGCGATCCACGACTTGCCGCCGCGGGCTGTCTCGCGCAGCTCGTCGAGCTCGGGGTGATAACCGTCGCGGATCAGGCCTCCCTCCTTGAGGGGCAAGGGCGGGTTCTCGACCAGTGCGGCGTCGATCTCGGCGCGGATCTCGGGGCAGAGCTCCAGCGCGGCCTCGAGCTCGGAGAGGCGCCGCGCCCGCCGGGCGGTCAGCCGGGCCTTGATCCTTGGGAGCAGGGCGAGGGTTCGGCCCAGCGCGACCAGGTCCCGCGGCGTGGCGCGGCCGGTGGCCGACCCGCGCGGCGAGCCGCTCGAGATCGTACGCCTGGCTCAGCGCGACGCGGAGTTCCGCCCTCAAAGTCGAGTCGCGCCAGAGCTCCGCGACGGCCTCGTGCCGCGCGGCGATCAGGTCGGGGCGGGTCAGGGGCGAGGTCAGCCAGTCGGCCAGCAAGCGGGCGCCCATCGGCGTGACGGTCCGGTCGATGACCTGGAGCAGCGAGCCCTCGCGCTTGCCGTCGCGGAGAGTCCGGGTCAGCTCCAGGCTCCGCCGGGTCATCTCGTCGAGCGCCATCGTGTCGGCGCGGTGGTAGGGGCTCAGCCGGGTGAGGTGACCGAGCGACGACTTCTGCGTCTCGCGGAGATAGGCCACCAGCGCGCCGGCGGCCTGGACCTCGATCGCCTCGTCGTCGACACCGAAGCCGGCCAGGGTGGTTGTGCCGAAGTGCTCGAAGAGTGTCGTGCGCGCCTGCTCGGCCTGGAAGTCCCACGAGGGCCGGGTCGTGATCGCCAGGCTGGGCTGGTTGCGGAGCATCCGGACCCACGGGGCGTCGAGGCTCAGCTCCGAGACCAGCGCCTCGGCCGGGTTGAGCCGGGCGATCTCGTCGGCCAGCTCGGTCCGCAAGACGCCCGTCAGCGAGAACCGGCCTGTCGAGAGCTCGACCCAGGCCAGGCCGAGCTTCCCCTTGACCTCGACGACGGCGGCCAGGTAGTTCGTCGATTTCGGGGTCGAGCAGTTCCTCGTCGGTCAGGGTGCCCGGCGTGACGACGCGGACGACCTCGCGCTTGACCAGCCCCTTGGCGAACTTCGGGTCCTCCACCTGCTCGCAAACGGCCGCGCGCTGGCCCGCCTGCGACCAGCTTCGCCAGGTAGGAGTCGAGTGCGGGGTGGGGGAAGCCCGCCATCGGGAGCGCGTTCGGTCCCTTGTCCCGCGTCGTCAGCGTCAGGCCCGAGCAGCGCGGCGGCCCGCTCGGCGTCCTCGCCGAACAGCTCGTAGAAGTCGCCCATCCGGAAGAGCAGGAGCGCGTCGGGGTCGCGGGCCTTCAGCTCGCGATACTGCTGCATCATCGGCGTCAGCGACGGCTCACTCATGGCACTCCATGACGCTTCACGGTAGAAACACAAAGAACACAAAGAAGGCTCAGAAAGGCTTTTCTGATGACCCTCGTCTTGTGTTCTTCGCGCCTTCGTGGCGAGTCGTCCCCCTCAAAACTTGTCGAGGGCCTGCTGCTCTTCGGGGTAGATCTCGAAGACCTGGTCGAGGCGGGTGATCCGGAAGACTTCGAGGAGGTCGGGGTGGATGCAGCAGAGCTTGAGCTTGCCTTTGACCGCGCCGACCTTCTTCTTAAGGTTGATCAGCTTGCCCAGCGCGGCGCTGGAGAGGTATTGCACGTTGCCGAAATTCAACAGCAACAGCTTGTGCCCCTCGTCCTCCACCAGGCGGTAGAGCTGGTCACCCACTTCCTGGATGTTCTCCTCGGTCACGATCTTGGTGTCCACGAAGCTGACGACCGTGACCCCACTGACGTTCTCGAGGCGGAGATGACGCCGGGAAGTTTGCGACATCGAGCAGACTCCTGTCCAAGCTCGGAACCGTACCCTACCGGGCAGAGGAGCGGCATGACATCCAGGCCGGTCCCGCAAGCGGCCTCGCGGGTTCCGGACCGGATCACGACGGACCACCCAGACGAGGCAGGCACCGAGGCATCTCTCTAGACAGATACCCACAAGGTGGCGCCGAATCAAGAGTGTACCAAAATCAGGACTTGCAACGGACCCCCGCCGACAGCTCCGTCCACCCGGGGGACGCGACGCTCGACCTGCGATCCGACCGACGAGCCGCGCTCGAGGGCAGGGCGATGGATCGCCTCGGCGCGGGCCCGGAGGCCGTGCCAGGTGTTGGGTGCTTTTGCTACAATGCCTTCTCCGAGGGGATGTCATGTGGCCCTTACGAGGCGGGGCCGTCCCGATCGTCCCAGAAGGAGCGACCGATGCCACCGCCGCTGGAGACCTTTCCCAACCAGTTCCCCGACCGCGAGTATGAGATCGAGATCACCTGCCCCGAGTTCACTGCGGTCTGCCCCAAGACTGGCCAGCCCGACTTCGGCACGATCGTCATCACCTACGTCCCGGGCGCCACGTGCCTCGAGTTGAAGAGTCTGAAGCTCTACCTGTTCGAGTATCGCAATCGGGGGATCTTCTACGAGCATGCGATCAACACGATCCTCGACGACCTGGTCGCGGCCTGCCGGCCGCGGCGGATGCGGGTGATCGGCCAGTTCACGCCGCGCGGCGGGATCTCGTCGCGGGTCACCGCGAGCTACGAGGTGCGGTCCGTCTCCCCGGGCACCGGCGAGACGATCCGGATTGTCTGACGCGAGGCCCCGAGGCGGCGCCCGAGCGCCCGAGCGGGTGTCCCACGCACTTTGAATCGTTCGCACGCACACGGAGGGATCCGACGAAGCCTCAGATTCCCGTCCCCTCGGAGGGAGGCGGGATTCTCCTCCTCTTCGGGGCTTTCTTAGGAGTCAGGAGCATGTCGCGGCCCGGAATCTTGACACTGACGACCGACTTCGGGACCGACGGTCCGTATGTGGCCGCGATGAAGGGAGTCATCCTGGGCCTGGCGCCCGGGACGCAACTGTCGATGTGACCCACACCATCTCGCCGCAGAACATCCTGGAAGGCGCGTTCGTGCTCGCCGGGATCGTCGATTCGTTTCCGAAGGAGACGGTCCACCTGGCGGTGATCGACCCAGGCGTGGGGACCGACCGCCGGATGATCGCGGTCGCACTGGCCGATCAATGGTTCGTGCTCCCCGACAACGGCTTGATCAGCGGCGTGGTCCCGGCTCACGCGCCGACCGGAATCTGGGAGATCACCAACCCGAACATCCGCCGTGCTCGGCTCTCGTCGACTTTCCACGGCCGCGACATCCTCGCCCCGGCCGCTGCGCACCTGCTGCGCGGCTGCGACCCCGCCGAACTCGGCCCCGTCCGCACCAAGCTCATCACCCTCAAGAGCTTCGAGCCGACCCGGGACGAGAACGGCTTCGTCGGCGAGATCATCTTCCGCGACTCGTTCGGCAACCTGATCACCAACATCGCCACCGAACGTCTCGATCCCATCGCCCGAGACGCCTGGACCATCGAGGTCGCTGGCGCCGTGATCCACGGCCTGAACCGGACCTACGGCGAGTCCCCCCCGGCACCCTCATCGCGCTGCCCGGCAGCCTCGGCTGGATCGAGGTCGCCGTCGTCAACGGCGACGCCGCGCGCCAACTCACCGCCGGTCCGGGGACCACCGTCTGGATGAGGAAAAGCCGCGGGTGATTGCCGAGGACAGCAGGTAGATGACAGATAATATATTTTTGAACGTATACAAATTATTAAATGTTATAATGTATTGAAATTCCAATTTCCCAACTGTCATCTGCCTTCTGCCTTCGGAAGAATCGGGGATGCAACCATGCCGACCACGCCGACCGAGACCCTGCGCGACTGGGACCACGCGCCACCTCTGGCACCCGTTCACGCCGCTGGCCGACTGGGCAGCGGCCGACCCGCTGATCATCGAGCGGGGCGAGGGGGTGTACCTCTTCGACGTCGAGGGGCGCCGCTATCTCGACGGGGTCGGCTCGCTCTGGTGCAATGTCCACGGCCACCGGCACCCGGCGCTCGATGCGGCGATCCGGGCAGCAACTCGAGCAGGTGGCGCATACGACGCTGCTGGGCGTCAGCCACCCGACCGCGATCGAGCTGGCGCGGCGGCTGGTCGAGCGGCGCCGGAGGGGCTGACGCGTGTCTTCTTCTCCGACGACGGCGCCACGGCCGTCGAGGTTGCGCTCAAGATGGCGTTCCAGTACTGGCGGCAGAAGCCCGACCCCGAGCCCAGGCGGACGCGATTCGTCGCCCTCGAGGGGGCGTACCACGGCGACACGCTCGGCGACGTCAGCGTCGGCGGGGTCGAGCGGTTCCACGCGACCTTCGGGCCGCTGCTCTTCCCCGCGCTCCGGCGCCAATGCCGTACTGCTACCGCTGCCCGCTCGGGCTGGAGCGGCCCGAGTGCGCGATCGCCTGCCTCGGGGCGGTCGAGCGGATCCTCGAGGCGCACCCCGGCGAGGTCGCGGCCATCGTCGTCGAGCCGCTGGTGCAGGGGGCGGCCGGGATGATCGTCCACCCCGAGGGATACCTCCGGCGGCCTCCGCGCGATCAGCAGGAAGCATGACGTGCTGCTGATCGCCGACGAGGTGGCGGTCGGCTTCGGCCGAACCGGGACGCTGTTCGCCTGCGAGCAGGAGGGAGTGACGCCCGACTTCCTCTGCCTGGCCAAGGGGATCACCGGCGGATACTTGCCGCTGGCGGCGACGCTGACGACCGAGACAGTGTACGCCGCCTTCTTCGGGACCGCGGCCGAGGGCAAAACCTTCTCACACGGGCATACCTACGGCGGCAACCCGCTCGGCGCGGCGGTCGCTCTGGCGAGCTTGCAGGTCTTCGACGACGAGGCGACCCTGGAACGGCTCGGCCCCAAGGTCGCCCGGCTCGCCGAGCGGCTCGCCGAGTTCGCCGCCCGGCCGCACGTCGGCGACGTTCGCCAGCGCGGACTGATCGCGGGCATCGAGCTGGTCGCCGACAAGACCACGAAGGCCTCGTACCCCTCCACCGCGCAGGTCGGCGCGCCGCGTCTGCAACCGGGCGCGCGACTTCGGCGTGCTTGTCCGCCCGCTCGGCGACGTCCTCGTTATCATGCCCCCCCTGGCCATCACCATCGGGCAACTCGACGAGATGCTCGACGTGCTGCTACGATGTGTGCGCGAGGTGACGGAGGGAGAGCAGGAGGGCGGTCCTCCCTGCACCGGCCCACCTGACGACCGACGGTTCGACGGGGATGGCTCCGATGGCCTTACCAGGCCTGTTTGTGATCGGGACCGACACGGGAGTCGGGAAGACCCGCGTGGCCGCGGCGATCGCGCGGGTCTTGGTTGAGGAGGGTCGCCGCGTCGGGGTGCTCAAGCCAATGGCCACCGGCGCGGTTCGCGCCGGAGAGGATTGGCGGTGCGACGACGCCGAGGTGCTGAGCGAGGCCCTCGGCGGCGGGACCCCGCGCGAGTGGGTCGTACCGATTATCTTCGAGGAGCCGCTAGCCCCCGCCGTCGCGGCCCGGCGGCTGGGCGAACCCCTGGAGCGGGCGCCCGTGGAGCGCGCCATGGCCGCCGCGCTGGCCTGGTGGGGCGAGCGCGCCGAGATCATGATCGTCGAGGGGATTGGCGGACTGCTCACGCCGATCGCCAACGAAACGACGCTGGCCGACCTGGCGGTCGCGCTCGATTACCCGCTGATCATCGTGGCCCGGCGCGGACTCGGCACGCTGAACCACACGCTCTTGACCGTCGAGGCCGCACTCCGGCGCGGGCTCCGGGTCGCGGGCGTCGTGCTCAACGCCGCCCAGCCCGACGCCGGGACCCTCGCCGAGGCCACCAATGCCGACGAACTGGCCCGACACCTCGATGCGATCGCCGTCCTGGCCGAGCTGCCTCACCACCACGACCCGACCATGTTATCAATCGCCCTTCGTAGCGTGGATTGGTATCATAGGGCAGAATTGCCCAGGTATTCGGTGTTGCCGGGGGAGAGGTTGAGAGGGCTGTCCACTTGAGGAATCCCAGACATCGGGTCGGATGACCCTCACCCCGGGGAAGGTCAAGGTGCAGGCGAGTCGATCCTTCGAGGAGGGTGAAGACCCATGGCCAGCGAGACGATCGATCCTGGGCGAAGAGTGCCGCCTCCCGATGCCCCGCGGCACGCCCCACCCTCCTCGCTCGAGATCACGGCCGGCACGGCGGGCGAGCCGAGTCCCCCGGGCGCGGTGACCACCAGCGACGACGAACTGAGCCTGTTGTTGTCACCCTCGGTGGTGAAGCCTGACCCGATGCTGGGCACGATCTCGTCGGACAAGGGGCGCCGCGTCCGAGCCGCCGACGCCCTCTCCCAACGCGCCGGTCGCGGAACTGGAGCCCGAGGCGCATTCGCCGGAATCGTTCGACGCGGTCGCGGCGCTGAATATGTTCACGGCGGCGGTGCCCATCGAACCCGTGATCGAGCCGCCTCCACCTCTGCCATCGGTCGCCTCGGGCTCGTTCAAAGCGTTCCCCGACCTCAACCTGGCGCGCCGTTCCTCTCCGCAGCGAAGTCCGCGGCGCCGAAAAAGAAGGAGGAAGAGGAGGTCGGAGAGGATGAGGACGACATGCCGCCGCGCGGGGCCTCGTGGCCGTTCATGTTGTTGTTGAGCTATGCCAGTGCCGTCACGATCGGCCTGATCTGGGTCCTCTGGGATGGTCGGAAGAGCCACGAGAGCGACGACGACCTCTTCCCGCCGGCCAACACGGCCTCCACCCCCGACCCCGGCCGTCGCGCCGACCTGTCGCGCAAGGTCGTCACTCCACCGCCGATCACCGCGGACCACCTGACGACCCTCGGTAAGACCCTTCGGATGGGCTCGCTGGAGGCCACCCCGCTGGGCGTCTCCTCGGGCCTCGTGAAGCTTCAGCGCACGTTCGACTCGGTTCAAGATCGCGAGGGCGGCGGCAACGCCCTGCGGCTCGAGCTCCGGCTCAAGAACATCTCGACTGACGCCATCTTCACCCCGCTTGACGAAGCCTTCCTCCGCGAACGCGACCGCGGTATCCTCGATAGCCTCATCGTGACCTCCGACGGCCGCCAGATCGAGATGTTCCCGCTGGCCGTCGCGAGCGAGTGGTCGATCCTCGGCCAGGAGTTCCGCGAGCTCAGACCCGGCGAGTCCTACGTGACCGAAATCGTCAGTGCCCCCGACATCCAGGACCGCAAGCCTCTTGAGATGACCTGGCGCGTCCGACTCCGGACCGGCATCAACAAGACCGAGATGATGGGAGTCCGGTTCCGGGAGGATGAGATCAAGTAGGCCCGTGAAGTCTCTCTCCATCGGGTGGGTCGAGCATAGCGAGGTCACGATGATGGCCTGTGAGGGGCCTCGTTACGCTCGACTCAACTCGGCGAATTCATCCACGGCGAAAGGACTCGTATACATCCCGGGACAGTGATACCCGCCAGGGGCGGCGGGCCTCCCCCGCGGGAGCACCGCCGCCTCCGGCGGGGGACACGATCGTTCCGGGACGCGTCTCAGGCAGTAGGCAGTGAAGACATGGAAGACACAGAGCGCCAGGATCTTATCGAAGCGCGGTCCCTCTTCTTACTGCCCGCTGTCTCCTGCTTACTGCCGATGCTCTTGGCGCTGATCCATCCCCTGGCCCGGGTGTTCGGCCGGCTCGACTGGCGGGTCGATCTGTTCACTCATTTCTCCGAGCCGGCGCTGGCGGTTACGGTGGTGGCGCTGGTGGCCGTCGCGCGACGGCGACGGTTGCGGTGGCTGATGATGGGGCTGGCTGGGCTCGCCGGGTTTCAGGGAGCCGCACTGCTGCGGTACGAGTGGGGCAATCCGGTCGCGCCCGACCCGCGCTCGCCGACGCGGGTCCGGATCCTGATGACCAACGTGCTCCGGGACAACGACCGCTACGACGCTCTCGCCCGGCTTATCCGGCACGAGCGGCCCGACATCGTCGGGCTGGTCGAGTTCGGACCCGGCTGGCCCGAGGGTCTTGCTGCGATCCGGCGCGAGTTCCCCTACCGCGTCGAGGCTCCCACCGGCGCGGGTGGCTTGGCCCTCTGGTTTCGCGCGGACCCCTGTCGATCGACCCTCCTGAATCTCCGATGCCGGGCACACGTCCCTGTGTCCACGCGACGTTCGAATACGGTGGCCGGACCCGTCATCTCTGGTTGATCCATCCCAGCATACCGTTCGCGCGGAAGAATACCCCCGAACTCGCCGCGCTGGCCGATCGGATCGGGCGCACCGGGGTCTCGCGGATCGTCGTCGGCGATATGAACTCCACCGAGGGCTCGCCCCACTTCGCCGACTTCCTCCGCCGCGCCGGCCTGCGCGACAGCCGTCTCGGGTTTGGACGGCAGCCGAGCTGGCCGACCGGCTGGCCCTACCGGATCGCACTCGACCACGCGTTCGTGTCGGACGACCTCGCCGTTCTCGAGCGACGATTGGGGCCTTCGATCGGGTCGGATCACTTCCCCCTGATCCTCGACCTCTCCCCGGCCGTGCTCGTCAGCGCCATGACGAGATCGGAGAGGTAGGGCAGCGGAACCGGAGGATCGGCGACGGGGGAATCGGCGAACTTGGCGCGATCGGCCTGCTGGAGCAGGTGGATTAATTCGGCGCTCCGCTCCGGGCCCAGGACGTCGGCCAGGGCGTGCTCGGCGGCGATCTCTTCGGTCGTCTTGGCGCCCCAGGCCTGGCCGAATCGTGTCGCCAGCGCCTGGCGGATCGCCCTCGAAAAGATAATCCACCTTTCACGGGAAGATTCGGGGAAATCTCTCGGCAGGCCGTGCCGCGCGGCACACTCGGCGCGGAGGCGGTCGCGGTGCGCGAAACGCCGCAGATACGCCAGCATCGCCAAGAGAGTGGTCATCACGAGCACGAGGACGATCAGAGTCGCCACGATCGCGGCGGTGAACGACCATGGAGCGAGCATTGGCTCCGGGCCGAGGTTGGGTCGCGGGGGCACCAGCACGGCCTTCGAGGGCGAGCTCACGGCGCGCCCCGAGGGGCTGCACGACCCGAGAAGAAGCGGATCAACGGGCCGATCGGGTCGTGGTTGGTCGCGATCTCGAAGCCGGTCAGGCCGCCGGCGGCGCACCAGCGGCGAAAATCGCCTCGCCGCCGTCGTGCGGCCTCGGCGTAGGCGTCGCGGACGCGGGCCGAGCCCGAATCGACGACCCGCCGCGTCCCGAGTTCGGCGTCCTCCAGGGCGATCAGGCCGGTGGCCGGGAGCGCCTCCTCGCGGGGCTCGATGAGGCGGAGCGCGATCACCTCGTGCCGCCGCGAGGCCCGACGCCAGGGGCCGACCGGCTCGGCGGTGAGGAAGTCGCTGAGGACCACAATCAGCGCCCGGCGTGCCCGCCGGACTCGCGCCAGGCCGACCGACAGCGCGGTCCGCCGCGCAACAGTCGTGGTCGCGACTAGCGTCCGGACGAGCCGGGCCAGATGCCGCATCCCGCCGCCGGGCGACAACTCAGCCTCGACTCGGTCGCTGACCAGCGTCAGCCCGACGCGGTCGCCGTTCTGGATCGCAGCCGTCGCCAACAGCGCCGCGGCCTGTGCGGCGCGGTCGGCCTTGGAGCGACCCTCGGGGCCGAACCGGAGGCTCGCCGAGACGTCGACAATCAGCCAGAGCGTCAGCGCACGCTCCTCGACGAAACGCCGGACATAGGGCTTGCCCTGACGCGCCGTGGCGTTCCAGTCGAGGTAGCGGACGTCGTCGCCTGGCTCGTAAGCGCGGAGCTCGGCGAAGGTCAGCCCGAGCCCGGGCCGGGCGCTGTGGTATGCCCCCGCCAGCAGCGAGACCGCCGCCGCCCGGACCCGGAACCGGAGCCGACGCGCCTGCCGGACGATCGCCGCGGCGTCCACCGGGGACGCCCGGACCGGCTCCGATTTCCGCGCGAAAGGGCCAGATCATTGTCGCTGGTCGCGTGAAGGCAAAGAAGCCTCTTGAACCCTCACTCACCCGTCGCGGATTCGGCCAGGCTCGCGTGACGCTCGGGGGTGAAGGCGGTGGCGGCGAGGGCGCGGTCAATCGTCCAGCGGATGTGGACCTCCCACCGCCGGGAGGCGTCGGCGGTGATCACCCAGTGGGGGATGACGGCCGAGCCCTGGTAGACGCCCTCGAATCCCGACTCGCTCTGGCTGACCGTCTCGATCGGGAAGCACCAAAGGCCCGCCGGGCTCGACCACTGGAGGTTTACCGAGAGGTCGAGCCACTCGTCGGTCAGCGTCAAGCCGCTGGTGTGGGACAGATCGAGCCGCGTGTCGAGCGTCCCGAGCTTCGTCCCCGAGCCATCGGTATAGTAGCGATCGGGCGCGTGTCCGGCCATCGCGGCGAGATTGAACTCGACGGCGAAGCGAAGCGGGACCTCGCGGGGAAGTCCTTCCAGGACGAAATGGACGTCCAGCGTTGGACTGTCGGCGGTGAGCTCGATCCCCTTACGCACGCGGATCGGGTGGCCGTCGGCCCAGCCGGTGCGGTCCATCAGGAGCGCGACCCGCTGGCCGCTCCGCTGGACCTTCGACTCGGGATAGGCGCCGACGACGAAGTCGCCCCGCTCGATGTCATGGCAGGCCATCAGGTCGCGGAGGGTGACGTCGAGGGGATAGAAATGATCAACGAGCGACTTGCGGGGATGGCGGTCGTACACGAGCAGTCGGTCGAGCCCCTCCTGCTTCAGGACGACGCGGTCGTGGATGCTGGCCGGACCGTCGTGGTGTCCGTGTCCGTCCACGGGGTCCGTGGCGGCGGTGAGAATCGTGGCGTGATAGGCCTCGGGGCGTCGGTCGAGAGTGGCCAGGACATTGACCATCACGTCGCGCACGTCGAGTTCGTAGACGTGGCCCCCGGTCGCGGGGCGGACATAGGCGATCAACCGACTGTTCTCGAGGCGGACTTCCTTGCGGGCATCGAGGTTGAAGTCGGCCACCTCGATCGCGGCGCGGGGGCCGGTTTTGCCCTCCGCCTCGTCGAGCGCGTTGTGTGCGGCGATCAGGCTGCGATAGATCCCGTTGCGGAGGTGGGGCAGGTAGAGCCCGCCGAAGGCGCCGTGCCAGTAAGAGCAGTTGCACTGGCCGCGATAGAGTTCCTGCCGCGCGACGTCGAGGTAATCGGGATCGGCGTCGCCCTTCGCCTCGGCGGCGGCCAGGCGACGTGAGACCTCGAGCATCCGCGCGTACATCTCGTCGCTCTCGCTGTACCGTGCCTTGAAGTTCCGCCAGAATCCCCCGGCGCGGACGAACGGCTTGAGCCGCTCGGCAACCTGGTCATTGCCGCTCCGCTTGATCGCGTCCTGATACGCCGCCAGCCGCGTGGCGGGCAGGGCCCACTCGGTCATCTCGCGGTACGAGCAGTCGGGCAGGTAGATCTTGCCGACCGGCAGCGTCGCATCGACGGCTCGTGCGCATGTCGTCATCTGGATCCAGTCGCGATTGTCCTTGAGCATGTCACAGAAGCGGCGGAGCCAGCCGTGCTTGTAGACATGGTCGTAGGTGTCGGGCCAGGTGCCGAGCTTCTCGCCGTCGTCAGCGAAGACCACCGTCGCGCTGGGATGCTGCTCGGCGAGCTGGCGGAGGTACTCGTACGTCGCATGAGGCTCCTGGAACGGGATCGTGTACCGGAGCCGCTCCGAGCCGGGGAAGATCTTGAGCAGCCGGCCGTCATCCTCAGTCAGGTAGTACCCGTACAGGCTCGACTCGGTCAGCCCGGCGCGCTGGAAGTGGAAGTCGTCGAGGATCGTGTATTCGATGCCCGCCTCGGCCAGCGACGTAACGATCGTCTGCTCCCAGACCCGCTCGGGGACCCACATGCCCCGGATCGTCGCGCCGAAGAGGTCCCGCAAGTAATTCGAATAATTCCGGATCTGCCCGACCCGATCGCGGTGCGGGATCATGGTCATGATCGGCTCGTAGAAGCCGCCGCCGAGGATCTCAACCCGACCCGCCTCAACCAGCGCGCGGACCCGCGCGACGTAATCGCCCTGGCGCTCGACGAGCCATTCCATCAGCGGCCCCGAGGTGTGCAGCGCGAACGGGATCTCGGGATAATCCTCCAACACCTCCAGGAACGGCAGGTAGCTGTCACGGTAGGCCGCCTCGAAGACGCCGTCGAAATTGCCCACGGGCTGATGGTTGTGCAAGGCCAGGATCAGGCGAACACCGGACATGGGAAGCCCTTTGCGAGGACAGGTCGGGTGCCATCGCGGACTCGGGGCGCTGCGCGGGCCCGCATACGTCGAGATTATTATTGAATGACGGCCCGTTTTCTCCAACACCGACCTTCGCGAATTCTTACGTGGATTCGGCAAGGCGCCCGGTCACATCGGCGCAAGGCCGTGAGAACGTGGGAGTAGACTCAAGATGCCATCCGGATATGCGAAGCGTGGAACCGTTTACGTTGGTCGCATCCGCATGAATATGCGGGTGATGCGGTGGTGAAGCGGAACTGGGCGGTCGATCCCTCGGCGGCGCCAGGCGTCGGCCGCCGCCAGACGGCGGGCCAGCGGCAACTCGAAGCCGGGAAGCAGCGCCGTCTGATCGGTCTGATCCTCGGAGACCACGTTCAAGACCGGGCTGTCAGGGGTATCTCGATCGACAGTCAGGGTCCGCGCGAACCGGTCAAAGATTATTACTTGCGTACTCCGACTCCGAGGGGATGGTGGGACACAACGCGGCCCTGAGGCCGATCGCCGGACCGATCGGGATCGTCGTGCTCATGGTGTCCTTCCCCCTGGAGGACTCAGAGCCTGTGAAACAATCGGATTTGATTCACACACCGGGTCTTGAGCTTCATCGACGCAAGTCACTGAAAGCTAAGAGTTTCGGTAAAATGAAGGCCCGACAACCTAGTGTACGTTAGTCGAAAGTTTCACAGGCTCTCAGGCGACCGAAACGGAGTGCCCGGCCGGCAGTACGGTTCGCTCGGCGCTGATCTCGATCTCGCGGAGGAAAGCGGCGGCGTCCTCGGGAGGCACAGGGTTGATGTAGAAGCCCGAGCCCCACTCGAAACCCGCGACCTTTGTCAGCCGGGGGATGATCTCGATGTGCCAGTGGTAATGCGGCAGCTCTTGGTGGTCGAACGGCGCGGTGTGGATGATATAATTGTAGGCTGGGCTGTCGAGCACTGCTCCAGCTTGTTGATGATCAGGCGAAACATCGAGCCCAGGTCGTCCACCCCTGGCTTGGGGATGTTCTCGAAGTGGCTCGAATGCGCTTGGGGACGATCCAGGTCTCGAACGGGAACCGGCTGGCGTACGGACAGAATGCGGTGAAGTGCGGCGTGTCGAGGACGATTCGCTTCTCGGTCGAGAGCTCCTGCTGGACCATATCGCAGTAGATGCAACGGCCGCGGTAATTGAAAAACTCCAGGGCGCCGGTCATCTCCTCCCAGACCGAGATCGGCACGATCGGCGTGACGATCAACTGGCTGTGGGAGTGCTCCAGGCTGGCGCCTGCGGCGGTGCCGACGTTTTTGAAGAGCATGCCGTGAACCAGTCGTGAGTCCTTCTTGAGGTCCACGAGGCGGTCGCGGTAGACCCAGAGGACCTCGCGGAAGTTGTCATCGGACAGCGTCGCAATGCTGATATGGTGCTTGGGGCTCTCGATGATGACCTCGTGTGCGCCGATTCCGGCCATCTTGTCATAGATACCGTCGCCCCGCTTGTTCAGGTTGCCTTCGACCTTCAGCGCGGGGAACTTGTTCGGCACCACGCGGAGACGCCAGCCGGGCCCGTTGGACCGCGAGCCGCGCTCACGGTAGGCGATGATCTCGGGCGGGGTATACTCCTCATGCCCCTCGCAGAAGGGGCAGAGGCCCCCCTGAACCTGCTGCTCCTCCCCCTTGAAGTCGTGCGGCCGCTTCGCCCGCTCATATGCGATGATCACCCAGCGACCGACGATCGGATCTTTCCGCAACTCGGGCATCTTGGCCTCCTTGGAGTCGGCGGTAGGCGGTAGGCAGGAAAAACGATCGAACGCCAGGCCGATGGGGATTTCCCGGTTTGCGGGATCTTTCTTCACTGCCTACCGCCTACTCCGTGAAGCGAAACGAGACAAAGCGTTCACACCTGCCACATGATCCGTTCGAAGTCGGGCGTGGGGACAACCAATTCGAAGATCCCCTCGCGCGGGGCACGGTCGAGGCTAGCGTCGCCGCCGAGCAGCTCGACGTAGAAGCGGATCGGGTCGCCGTCCTTCAGGCCCAGCCGGCAGAAGGGGACCCCGAGTTCGACAATGCGGCCGGTGGCGACCTCGACGGTGGTCCCGTTGCTCGAGAGCTCGCCAGCGTGGTGGATGTGCGCCACCGGCCGGTGCATCATGGGCGCGTGGACCAGGATCTCCCACGCCGCCGGATCCACGAATCCGATCCGCAATTGGCTGACCTCGGCCAGCCGCTCGCTCGCCGGGCCGCCCTCGGTGTCGATCCGGATCAGCAGCCGCTCGACGCTGAAGCCGAACCAGATGCACTGCAAGATTCCCTTGGCCACCAGCGTCATCGTCCCACGCTCATTGCCGCAGACGTACCGCGCCGCGTTGATCCACTCGAAGTAGGACGAGCGGCCATCCACCTTGACTCGGAGGAAACTGTTGGGAGCGTCGTGGATCGGCCGGTAAGGGGCCGCCTGCGAGATCGGCGTGAAGAGCGAGCCGGGAGGCTCGTGGCCCAGCAACTGGTAGACGTTCCGCAGGTGCTTGCGGAAGAGATGGTCGAACAGGGCGTCAAGGGCGCTGGAGTGGTCATCGCCGTACCACCAGAACCAGTCGGAGCCCTCGGCGATGTACATCTCGTCCCAGGCGCGTCTCAGGTCCTTGGGGTTGTGGCGGCCGGTCTTCTCCTCGGCGACGAGGAATTGCCGGGTGGCGTGCAGCGCGTCCCAGGCGCGGTTGTCCTCGTGGTGGCCGATCCAGATGGCGAAGTTGTGGCTGATCCAGCTCCCGGCGAAGAGTCGGTGGAGGGTGTCGCAAGGCGGATGCTCGCGCAAGAACTCACCAACGGTGACCGGCCGGACGCGCGGGTCGCGCACCGCCCCGTGGTAGAGCGAGCGGAGGAACGACACGCCACCGTCGGGGTAATACTCCCAGCAGTTCTCGCCGTCGAGGATCACTGGCACTAGCGTTGCCGGGTTATACCGGCACGCGTCGCCGATCGCGTGCAGCTTGCCGAGGAAGTCGGCTGCGGCGACGTGGCCGGGACTCCGCTGGTAGTGGAACCCGACCTGGTCCGACATCGAGTGGTCGCGGAAGATGATCCCCAGATCATGGCCGGCCTCGCTGACCTTCCAGGCGCGGTAGAGCAGCTCAGGGTGCCGGACGTGGCCCCGACTGTCGCGCCCGACCTTGCCGTGGAGCGAGCAGCCGAGGATCTCCTCGTCGGTGGCGATCCACTGGATGCCGTGCTTGGCCAGGAGCGGGATCATCGCCTGGCAGACCGACCCCTCGCTCGGCCACATGCCCCTGGGGCGCTCGCCGAACTGGGCGCGGTGGCTCTCCACCGCGCGGGCGACGTGGACCTCGGCGTCCTCGACGTAACCGTCCTTGTAGGCGGGCAGATTGACGTCGGGCATGGCCTCCCGGGCCAGCCGCTTGTCGATGAGTAAGGGCAGGATTGGATGGTAGAATGGCGAGGTCGTCAACTCAATTTGACCGCGTTCAGCAAGCTTGCGATGCAGCGGGATGACCTGCGCCAGCAGGTCACGCTGCTTGTCGAGCAGCCACTGCTTCTCGTTCTCGGTGTAGCGACGGCCCTTGGCCTTGAACTCGGCCAGCTCGGGGTCCTTCTCGAAGAGGAGCGGATGGAACCAGGCGAGGTTGGACCAGACCTGGAGGTCGCGAAGGTCGCGCACGCGGAACCGGGGCAGCGCCTGCTGCCCGGATTCGATCCCCAGGCCGCGCTGGATGTAGAGCTCGTGGTAGCGCGGGTGGGGGCGGATCATGGCGTCGGCATACGCCATGAAGAAGTTGTCGAGCAGGTAGTACGCATCGTCCTGGCAAAGCCCGTCGGCGGGCATCCGCGAGACGCGGAGGTGCCGATCGGTCGCGCCATGGACGTAGGCGTCGAGTTGCACCAGTAGGCTGGGGACGAGGTTAATCGTGCATTGGAATTCGGGGACCTCTTCCAGGTGGAGCGCCATTCCCAGATAGTCTTTCGTCGCGTGGAGCCGGACCCAGGGCATCGGGTTCTCGCCCGCGACGTCGTCGGGGTAATAGGGCTGGTGCTGATGCCACATTAGAGCCAGGGAGACTTTCGTCATGGCAAGTCCTCATCCAAGAATCGAACGACCAACGGCTTGGGCCGAAGGGTGACCATCGTCTCGGCACGCGCGATTGGTCTTTCGGACACAGACCATCCTCCCTGACCGTCCCTAGATGGCGGTCCCGATCGCATGGCGTCGCTGCTCGTTCCCCAGGGCACGGCGGCGGACTTCCTCGTAGAACTGGCTGTAGTCACGAGCGCTGTGGTCCCACGACCAGTCGCTCCTCATGCCGGCCTGGATCAGCCAACTCCAGGCGGCACGGTCGGGCCAGAGGGCCAGGGCACGTTGAATGGCGGCCCGGAGCGCCTCGGGCGTCGGCTCTTGGAAACTGAACCCGGTCGCCGTCCCGTCGGCGAGGGTCTCCGGGGTGACGTCCACGACCGTGTCGGCCAGCCCGCCGGTGGCCCGGACAATCGAGACCGTGCCATGCGCGAGGCTGTAGAGCTGATTGAGACCGCACGGCTCGTAGAGGCTCGGCATCAGGAACAGGTCGGCGCCCGGCCTCGATCCGGTGTGCCAGGGTGTTGGAGAATTCCAGGAACGCCCGCAGCCTGCCCGCGTGCTCGGTCGCCAGGCGGTCGAGCAACTCGTGGTAGCGGCCCTGTCTCTGCCCCAGCACGACCAGTTGCACGTCACGACTTAACAAGCGATCGGCCAATTCGGCCAGGAGGTCCCAACCTTTTTGCGGATCGAGCCGGCCGATTTGCGCAAAAGGCGGCACATCCGGGCGTTCCGGCAATCCCGCCCGCCGCTGGAGGGCGGCCTTGCACGCCGCCTTGCCGGTCGCGACGGTCCTGGCGTCGTAGGGCATGGCCAGCAGCTGCCGGCCGTGGAATTCGAGCTGACGCTCGTTGAACAACCGCCTGTCGAGCCTCGTCAGCTCCATGTCCCCTGGCGGGAAGCTCCCCTGATAGGCCAGGTTGTGAATCGTCAGGAGCGTCCCGACCGCGCCGAAGCCCGGCTGCGGCCGGTCCAGTTCGTGGAGATCGACCGGGATCAGGCCGGTTTCCCAGTCGTTGCAGTGCAGGATGTCGGCGCGAAGGTCGATCAACCGAATCGCCTCGAGCACGGCGCGGTCAAAGAAGATGAACCGCTCGCAGTTGTCGCGATCATCGGCCCCCTCGATCTGATAAAACTATTCGCGGTCGAAATCGTCGGGCTGATCGCTCAAATATGTCGCGACATCGGAGTGGGGTAGCCGGATCGTGGAGACAAATCCTTCGACCATCTTGGTGCTGACCGGGATCTGCAAGGACAGGCCGGTGGCCGTCAGGGTCGTTTCCGATCCCCAGAGCGGGCGGTGGCAGGAGAGCAACAGCGTCACCGAATGTCCCAGGCGTTCGAGCGCGAGGGGCAACGCGCCGGCAACATCCGGCAGACCTCCGTTCTTGGCGAATGGCACCGCCTCGGACGCGATGACGACAACCTTCATGCTCGATGCCCCACGAGCCGAATCCCCAATCATAATCTGGGATGGTTGAGCCGGAGATGAGAACTCGGTCTGAAAGAAAGCGAGGCCCACGACCTGTCGCCGGTCTCTCCGATCCGCGAGGACGCGTGGGTCCATCCTGAGCATTCGGAGGGGTCCATCTTGTCGAATCCTCTGCCCTCTCCCTCTCTTATGGCGCAGTTTACTCAATGGGAGCGATCGCTACAATCCGAGCGAAATACGGAACGATGGCGAAACGATGGACGCTCTTTTCCAGAGGACGTGACGGCCGGCGCACTCCGGTGGGCCGACCGACCGTCTCCGAAAGGTGTTTCTGAGGTCACAATCGATCGAACCGTATGGGTTTTGGGAGCGGATTGCCGCGGGTTTATTGGCCTTGAGGGAAATGGAGGTTCCTAGTAAACAGTTGGGGTCAATTGCCGGAAGGCGAGGGTCTCGGGATCGGCTCGCTTCCTGCAATGGCCGTCGGGTGTCCGTTCGCTCGAGGAACGAGGACCAAGCGAGATATTAGGCGTTCGTCGGATGAAGACACGCACCTTTCAGCGCCGCCGGAGTTCCAGAACGATGAGTCGTGAGCCGGATTTCATCATCATCGGCGCGATGAAATGTGCCACGAGCACCTTACACGAGCAGTTGGCCCTCCAGCCGGGACTCTTCATGAGCCGGCCCAAGGAGCCGAACTTTTTCAGCGATGACGACGTCTACGCGAAGGGCTGGGACTGGTATCGCGCGCTCTTCCAGGGTGCGGAGGAGCAGGCCCTCTGCGGCGAGTCGAGCACGCATTACACCAAGAGGCCGACGTATTTGAGGACGGTCGATCGGATGAGCCGGCTGCTGCCACGGCTGAAGCTCATCTACATCATGCGCGACCCGATCGACCGCCTGGTCTCGCAGTATCTCCATGAGTACATCCGGGGAAACATCAACGTCTCGATCGACGAGGCCATCGAACAGCATCCAGAACTGATCGCCTATAGCCTCTACAGCATGCAGATGGAGCCCTATCGCGAGGCATTCGGTCCGGAGAACGTACTGCCCGTCTTCTTCGAACACCTCGTCAGCCAACCGCAGCGGACTCTGGAACGCATCTGCCGGTTCATCGGATATGAGGGGCAGCCGCGGTGGGATTTCTCGATGAAGGCACAGAACGTCACCTGCGAGCAGATGCGCAAGAGCACGCTCCGCGAAACGATCGTGAACGTCCGGCTCTTGAGCATGGTCCGGCGCCGCCTGGTCCCGAGGCGCTGGAACGAGCGATTCAAGGTGCTCTGGAGAATGAAGAGCGAACGGCCGAAGCTCATGCCCGAGACTGTGCAGCGGCTCCGCGCGGCCTTCGACGACGACCTGACGCAGCTCGGCACGTGGCTTGGGATCGAGTTCACGAGCGAGAAATACCAGTGGGTCGCCAAGACCGGCCCTCACGAATGGGTCGAGTCCTTCGCGCAAGAGCCGGCCCACGACCCCGGCCGGGTCTTCGAGACGGTCTCCCCAAGCTTCATCGGCGCCCCGCCCCCAGGGAGTGAATCCCTCTGATGGGTCTTCGCGCAACGGCGCACGGGCGCAAAGGACGAGTACCTCCTTTGCGCCCGTGCGCCGTTGCGCGAAGACCCATCTTGGAGAGCCTCCCAGCGAATCGGCCCGAGCCCCAGAGAAGGGGAGGCCCGGGCCGCGGTGGATCAGTTGGAGAGCGCTTCCTCGTACGCCTCGGAGTTTGCCGATTGGGTCGCGTTGAGCTTGCGGCACGCTTCTTGATAGGCCAGGCTCACCTGTTCGGCGTCCCAGTCCACCATCCGGCCGGGGAATTCCTGGAGCTTGGCCCAGCTATTGAGATACTTGAGAAGCCCGACCTCGTAACGCTGTTCCTGGTCCTTGGTCCAGGCGAAGAGCGCCCGGCCGGTCCGGGGTGGGTTTGGGTTGCCGTGGGCGAGCATCGTCCGCGGACCCTGAGCGGGGGACTCCGCGACCGCCGAAAGGACCGGGGTAGCGATCGGTTCGGGGGCGGGTGGGGTCGTCGTCGGTTCGACGACGGGGGTTCGCTCCTGGACGAACGTCGGGACACCGTCACGATAGAGGTAGCGCGCCACCCCGAACTTGACCGCAGCGCGTTTGAAGGCATCGGAATAGCCGCTCTTGTCGTCGTCGCCCTGGTCTGCCATGCCGGCATAGCCCCCCGCGTCACACTTGGTCAAGGTCGAGCCGTCGGGCAGACGGATCGTCAACTTGCAGAGGACGGAGTTCTCCGACGGGTGGTATTCGTCCCACCAGTTCTCGGGGCCGAGCACGTTGTCGAGTCGGTTCATCACCGTCCGCGCTGTGATGTAGTGGAGCTGGCGGCCGGTTTGCGACCGGACCTTCACTTCGCTGGGATCGAAAGGCGCGGCGAGGGCCGCAAACAGGTCAGGATGCTGAGTCATGAGATAACGCCCCCCGGAGGATCGAGCGGGTCGCGGGATGTCGCCCCGCCGCCCTCGACTGTCATCAAACACCGGGTGCCAGGTGAGGCTCCGGTCGTCCACCCCGTTGTCCGACCCGGGGGTCACCGGAGCGACGCCACTCGCCCGGACCCACTCACATCCGCGAGTCCGAGCGAACAATTGGATTATAACGATGTTCAGTGTGTGGAGACAAGTGTTCAGTAGCCGGAATTTGGAAAAGAATCCTCAGCACTCACGAGTTGGAGCACCACGGCTCGACGCCGCGTTTCAACAGCTGGGCTGAGCAATCTTCTCCAGACACGCTCGGTCGTTGGGGATGAAGCGGCTAGGTAGGAACGAGGTTTTTCTCGCAGAAGCACCCGGGGCGCGAAGAAAAAGGTCGCAAAGAAAGAACTCTTCACGACCTTCGCGGCCTTGCAAGAGAAATCCGGCTTCAAGGTTGGCTCACGTCCGGCTCGCCCCTTGCGCCTCGCGGTTGCGTCGGCGTCGGACACCGTGGAACGATGGGACGTTGCGCTGATGAGGGGGGCGGCCGTTCCAGGTGGGGCCTCGGCGGAAGGGAGAGCTCGGCTTGGGTCGGTGGCCCACGGGGCGGGGCAGAGTCGGGACGCCCTCGACCTGGTCGCCTTCCAGATCACGCGAGATGCACCGCTCGATCTGATCGAGCAGCTTGCCCTGGTCGGGCAGGACGAGCGAGATGGCGACGCCGTCGTTGCCCATCCGGCCGGTCCGCCCGATCCGATGGACATAGTGTGTCGGGTCGTCGGGCAGGTCGAAGTTGATGACGTGCGACACGCCCCGGACGTCGATCCCTCGGCCGACCACATCGGTCGCGACCAGGGTGGTCAGCCGGCCGGAGCGGAACGCGGCCAGGACTCGGTTGCGCTGGGGCTGGCTGAGGTTGCCGTGCATCGCCTCTGCGCGGTGCCCCGAGGTCCTCAGCAGATCGCCAACGCGACCGGCCCCCCGCTTGGTTCGGCAGAAGACGATCGCCCGCGCCGGCCGCTCGCGCTCCAGCAGCTTGACCAGCAGCTCGAACTTCCGATCGGGGACGACCATCAGGTACGACTGCCGGATCGCCGGGATCGTGGCGTCCTCGTTGTCGCGGATCAGGCGCACGTCCACCGGATCGATCAGGTAGGTTTGCGCCAGCTCGCGGACCTCGGGCGGCATCGTGGCCGACAGAAGCAAGGTCTGCCTCGGCTTGGGAATCGCCTGGAGGATCGTCTCGACTGCGGGGCGGAACCCGATGTCGAGCATCTGGTCGGCTTCGTCGAGCACAACCATACGGACCTTGTCGAGCCGCACGGTATGTCGGGCCATCAGGTCCATCAACCGGCCGGGGGTGGCTACGATCACCTGGCAACCCATCGCCAGCAACCGCTGCTGCCGGAAAATCGACTCGCCGCCGACCACCGCGACGGCCCGGGCGCGGCGGCCGTAGCCGAGCTTCTCGAACTCGTGGCAGATCTGGACGACCAACTCGCGGGTCGGCGCCAGGACCAGCGCCTGCGGCCGACGATCGCAGTCGTCGATCTGCTCCAGGATTGGGATCAGGAATGCTGCGGTCTTGCCAGTCCCAGTCGGAGCATTGCCCAGGCAGTTGCGCCCGGCGATCGCCGGGGCGATCATCTCTGCCTGGATCGGGCTCGGCTCGCGGAACCCCGCGCGGCCCAGCGCCGCCAGGGTCGTCTGGGAAACCCCCAGGCTGAGGAATCCCTCTTCAGACGGAGCCTCGATTGTCGTTGTCTGCAAACTGAACTCCTTGTAACCCCGACTTGCGGCGCGGACGGGACAACCCGATCGGTCGTCCGTTCTTCGTCTCGGACGCAGCTTGCATTCGTGTCGGCCTTGTCGCGCCACGGGGACCGCACCGGAGACAAACCGGACGCGGAAAAGTCATTCAGCGCCCTGAGACCAACGGGCAGATGGCTCGCGAGGTGGTGTTCTCGGCCTCAAGCCGGTGGGGTGCAAACCTTAAATGTTGAAAACCATCGTATTCTATCACACCTCGAGCGGGAAGCGAATGTCATTCCCCCCCCTGCCCTTCGATTTCGACCGAATTCGTGGTACGAATGAGGACACGAGTCCTCCCACGCGGGTTCACAGACCATTTTCCCCGCTCTCTCGGAGAGTGCCACGGGGCGGGAACGGACTCTTCGAACGGCCGTCGTGTCGATCGATGTGATGTGCAACAGGATCCTTACGCTGGCGGGATCGGAAATGTTCACGACCCTTGCGGGTCAACCTTGAGCTTCCGGCACCGTCGTTTCACGCATCCGAGAAGGGACCTGATGATGCGCCTGGTGATCGACGGCCAGCGGCTCACGGCGGAGCGGACGGGGGTTGGGCGATGCCTGGAAAGCCTGCTCGACGCGTGGGCCGTGTCGGGTCTCCCGCTGGCCACGACCGTGGTCGTCCTGCGCGACCCGCGCGGGCGGGGGCGGGTGCCGAAGGCCCCAGGGCTGGAGGCTGTCGTGGTCGGCGAGGGCTGGCCGGGGCTCGCCTGGGAGTGCTTCGGGCTGGGCCGGGTGCTCCGGCCCGACGACCTCCTGTTCGCGCCGGCCAACCTCGTCCCGCTCCCCTGGCGCGGCCGGACGGTTCTGATCGTCCACGATACCCTGCCGTGGGTAGTCCCCGATCGTTTCCCGTGGCACGTTCGCTGGCGGTTCGGCTGGCGCTATCGCCAGGCGGCGTGCCGGGCCGATCGCGTCCTCGTCCCCTCTGAGGCGACGGTGCGCGACGCGGCGCGGGTCCACGGGGTCCCCCGCGACCGGCTCCGTGTCATCCCCCTCGCGCCCGAACCCGAATTCCGCCCTCTGCCCCACGATTCCGACGCGGTCCGCGACGCCCGTCGGGCCGTCGGCCTGGGCGACGACGCGCCGTATGTCCTCTTCGTCGGCAAGCGGTCGCGGCGGCGGAACATCCCGGCGATCCTCGACGCCTTCGCGCGGCACCGCCGGCGCCACCCGACGCACCACCTGGTGTTTGTCGGCCCCGACGACGATCGCGCGGCCCTGCCCGGCCCCGATTCGGGCACGATCCGCGCCGGGCACGTGCCCGAGGCCATCCTCCACGGGCTGATGGCCGACGCCCTCGCGCTCGTCTACCCCTCCGATTACGAAGGCTTCGGCCTCCCGATCGTCGAGGCCTTGGCCAGCGGCTGCCCCGTTGTCACCCTCCGCAACAGTGCGCTGGTCGAGGCGGGCGGAAATGCCCCCTGGTACCTCGACGCGCCCGACTCCGAGGCCCTGGCGCACGCCCTACACGTCCTGGCCACCGATCTCCACGAACGGGCCGAACGCATCGCGCGGGGCCTGGCCCACGTTGCGCGGTTCAACCGCGACCGGCTCGCCGCCGAGGTCAAGGCCGAACTCGTCTCAGCCGCCAATGCTCTCGATCCATTACCCGCGAAAACGGCGCTCGACCGAGGAGCGAACAACTGACATCAAGGACAGGAGATTGGGGTTGGGGAGAGGTGTTCACCAACTCCCAACCCGAAAACCCCATCTCCCATCTGCCCTTCTGTGGAACGGCCGCTTCCGAGTTGTCAAACCGATCGTCTCCGGACCAGAATGAACATTGCTGTGCGTCCCAGCGACGGAGGGCGTGCATGGGGCGACGCGGCACCCGCTTCCGATCCGTGATGTCGCCTCGATGAGAGAGGCCGCCGACCCTGCCACACCCATGGCCGGTTTGCGTTCGAGGTAGACGATGCAAGCAACAAGACCCAGCGTAGGTGCCCACTCGGCGCTCTTGGCGGCCCAGCCGATCCCCGGGTATCGCCTGATCCGACGCTGCGGCTGGGGCGGATTCGCCGAGGTCTGGGAGGCCGAGGCGCCGGGTGGCTTCCATGTGGCGCTGAAGCTCGTGCGGCTCTCGGGCAAGAACCCCTCGGGCGAGCTTCGGTCCCTCGAGATCCTCCGGGGGATTCGGCACCCGAACCTGCTGGCGATCTTCGGGGCCTGGCAGGTGGATGACTTCCTGGTCATCGGCATGGAGCTGGCCGACCGCTCGCTCTGGGACCGTTTCCTCGAGGCGGTCGCGCAGGGTCGCGGGATCCCGCGTGGGGAGTTGCTCGGTGACTTGGAGGACGCGGCGACCGGGCTCGATTTCCTCAACGCCTATCGCCACTCGGTCGATGGCCGCGAAGGGGTGGGTGTCCAGCACCGCGACGTCAAGCCGCAGAACATCCTGCTCTTCAACGGCACCGCGAAGGTGGCCGACTTCGGCATGGTCCGGGCGATGGATGGGAGCGTGGCGAGCCACACCGGATCCTGGACGCTCCCCTACGCGGCACCCGAGTTCTTCAAGGGCCAGACCTCGCGCCAGTCCGACCAGTACAGCCTGGCCGCAACCTATTGCCACCTCCGGGGGGGACGACTGGCGTTCGGCGGCACCGCCGCCGAGATCACGGCCGGGCACATGTTCAACGTCGCCCGACCTCAACGCGCTGCCCGAGCCCGAGCGGCCGATCGTGGCGCGGGCGCTGTCGAAAGAACCCGAGCACGCTGGCCCACCTGTCGCGCCTTCCTCGCCACCCTCCGATCCGCCGGAGAGGGTACCGTCCCCGACGTCCTCGAAGGGCAAGATCCTCAGGACGTCTCCGCCCTCATCACCGGGCCGTTCTTCCTTTCGACCGCCACCCCCGAGGTCGGCTCGGCGGACTCCGCTCTTGTCGAGCAGCGCGGCCATTCCCTCGACTCCGAGCTCCCCAATCCTTCGCCCAGAGGACCGGTCCGGATGCCTCGGAGCTGGTTCCGGGACGTCTGCGTCGCCGGCGGGGTGGCGGCCGGGCTCGCGCTGGCCGTCGTCGCGAGGGACCGTTCGCCCACCGACCGATCGATCTCCGTCGCGCGACCGTTCGGCGGAGCGCTCGCAGCGACCGTCCCCGCGATCGTCCTTCGTCGCGTGCCTTTCCGTCCGATCTCACCGGCACCCGTCCGGGCCTCCGAGCCATCGAGTGCGCGTCCTGAATCGGCCCCTCCGGCCGCGACCGACATCGATCTGACTGTCCTCGAGTGGATGCGGCCCGAGGCCGTCGGCGGGACGATGGCCGAGGCCTCGAGACCCGAGACGGACCAGACGATCGACGAGTCGGTCCTGGCCTCGCTCGACCGGGCGATCTCGGGTCCGGAGACCTCACCGGAATCTCCCGCGGAGGCCGGGATCAAGCTGGTCGAGGCAAACGACCTCATCCCGGCCAGTCCCACGCCGAAATCGGCCGCGACGGCCTTCGAGCGGGGCAGGGTCCACCTCATTCGGAGTGCGTACGCCCAGGCCGTCGCCGCGTTCACCGAGGTGCTCCGGCACGAACCAGGGCACCCCGATGCCCATTTCTACCGGGGCATCGCCCATCATCTCGACCAGCGGTATCGTGCGGCCCTGGCCGACTACACCGAGGCGATCCGCCGCCGGTCGGATGACGCCAACGCCTACCTGTCCCGAGGTCGGGTCCATCATGCGCTGGGCCTCAACGACTGCGCCCTGGCTGACCTGACCGAGGCCATCCGGCTCCGGCCCGACGACGCCAATGCCTACCTCGCTCGGGGCGAGGTCCACCATAACCTCGGTGCCTATGACCGGGCTCTCGCCGATGATTCGGAGGCGGTCCGGCTCCGGCCCGCCGACCCGCTGCCCCGCTATCTCCGCGGCCTGGCTCGCTACCACGCGGGCGACAACATCGGGGCCATCGCCGACTTCACCGAGGTGATCCGGCTCGACCCGAAACACATCGGCGCCTACCGCTACCGGGGCGACGCCTACGCGCGGGTCGGACAGGGTGCCCGTGCTGGGGCCGATCGGGACGCGCTCGACCGGCTGATCCAGCGCCGGGCCCACACGCGTCCGAGCCCCTCTCCCAAACGCCTTCCGAAAGAGCACCCGACGACTCCCGGCACACGAGCCCCCCGGGGTAACGGGGGAGACCTCCTCCGGGCCGAGGCGCCCCGGGACAAGCCGATCTGACATCGAATTGACGAGATCCTTCGTGGGCGAGATTCGGGGGTGAGGGCGCGTTCGGACCTGGGCGTCACTTGTTCCAATCTCTCATACAGACCCCCAGACGTTTGTGCCCGTCGAGGGCGGCGGGCCTCTCTGGGTGGAGCCCCGCCGCCCTCGGCGGTGGACAGAAACGTCCTGGGAAGCGTCTCAACGGGCCATCAGACTTTCGACCTTGTTCTCCGCCCTCCCAGGGTCAGGTACGCCGCCAGCAGGCCGGCGCTGACTGAGGGCGATTCCCGCCTTGGCGTCGTAGGGGAGCGACGACGCCGAGACGTAACCCTCCAGGAACGCCGCGAGGATGAACAGGACGACCGACGCCCCCACGATGGGCAGGGCGCGCCTCGCCTCGCGGCGGAGCGACGCCAGACGGGTCTGCCCCTTCGTGTTGATCAGGCCCGAGCCGAGCCTTAACCCGGCGGCCCCCGAGAAGACGATCGCCGTCAGCTCGAACGGCCCGTGGGCCGTCACGAACGTGTAGAAGTTCTTCGCGCCGGGGCTGACGGCCATGTGGCCGAAGAGCGTGCCCAGGATCACGCCGTTGGAGAGCAGCTCGTACAGGCTCCCCAGGCCGAAGAAGAGCCCCCAGGCGAAGCACTGGAGGCCGATCGTCGTGTTGTGCTCGATGTAGAAGCCGGCCATCAGCGTGTCGCTCCGCTGGAGGCCGTCCTTGCGCGTGGCATCGACCGGCTCGGCGTACATCTGATCCATCGTCACGACGAAATCTTCGCCGACGACCTTGGGGGCGAACTCGGGGCGCGCGGCGGACACCAGGGCGCAAATCAGGAACGCGCCCCAGAAGACCACCGCGGCCAGCCGCAGCGCCGGATCGGAGCGGAGCTGCCGCGGCGCGATCGCGAACAGCGCCGTGGCCCAGTCGCTGAACCGGAACCCCTGGGCGCGGTAAACCGCGTTGTGCGCCCGGCCGACTAGCGCGTGCAGGTACGCCACCGTATCGCGGGGCAGGTCGTGCGCCTCGGCCAGCATCAGGTCGGTGCACGCGGCGCGGTACAGCTCGCCGAGCCGGACCACCTGCGACGCCCGGGTGTGGGGCAGCTCGCGCCTGCTGAGCTTGTCCAGCAGCGCGTCGAGCTCGCGCCACGACGCCTCGCGCTGCGCCAACCGGTCGGCGACCCTCACCCTCTATTCTCCCAGGAAGACACGGTGATAGACAGCGCAGACGACGGCGTCGGACGAGGCGTCCGCAGGGAGCCCGTACCGCCGTCGGAGCACCTTCGCCAGATCCTCCGTGATCTCCTCGCGCAGCCCCTTGGATCCCTTGGAGAATCGCTCCCGCCGCTTGACGTAGTCGGACAGCGCCCGCGCAGCTCGGGGCCGGCCGCCACTCGAAGCGGCAGCCAGGGCAGCAGCGCCTCGACCTCCGGCTCCTTGACCCGGACCACCCCATAACGGGGCCGACGCTCCTCGACCACCACCATTGTCCCGGCCGCCAGATCGCCCAGTCGCTGGAACTTCCGTGTCAGGAGCATGCTCGTCAGGCCGAACAGCAGGAGCATGCTCGTCAGGTCGGGCCGGAGGAAGTAAGGAACCGTGCCGTCGAGCGACCCGACCAGGTTCCGGAGCACCGCCTGCGCCGGGGTGATCGGGACCCCCCGGTCCGAGACGACCCGCAGCCCGACGATCCGCTTGCCTAGCGTCTGGCCGTTGAGGACGACCTCGCAGAACCCCCGATAGCCCCACATGATCACGAAGTAAGCCACGAAGATTGGCCCCAGACCGGCGAGCGAGCCGAGCGACAGGACCAGCAGGGCGATCCCGGTCACGACGACCGCGACGAAAACCAGGACCACGTCGATCAGATACGCGACGTAGCGGCGGAACGGACCGGCGAGCGGGTATCGGAACACGATCCGCTCCGGGGTCACCAGCCGGACGGTCGTATCCAGGGGCTCTTCGGATTGTCGCAAGGATGACGTAGCCATGGTCCCGACACCGCCCGACCCGCCGGGTCTGACTCCGCGCCTCCCCGCCCCAATACGTCCATCTCTCCGCCTCTGCAAGCATGCTAACCGATGCATCCCGCGATCGGCAACGTCCTGTCGCTCCAGCTTCTCCTCTTCGCGGTTGTACTGCAGCACCCGGATCTCATCAAAGCCTCCGTGCTATCGCAGTACCTCGGGCGCGATCGAGAGACTTGACGCCCTTCAATGACGACCTCAAGATCAACGTTCGTGTGGGACGGTTTCCCCCATCACGACGGGCGACGCCTCATGATCCGAAATGGTCCCCTGGTCTTCGTCGATATCGACACCCAGCGCGACTTCCTCGAACCGAGCGGCGCGCTTTACGTCCCCGACTCCGAGGCGATCGTGGCCAACCTGCGCCGTCTGACCGAGTTCGCCCGGGCGCGGGGCATCCCTGTCCTGGCCACGGCCTGTGCCCACACCCTCGAGGACGAGGAATTGAGGATCTTCCCGCCCCATTGCCTGCGCGGGACCCCCGGCCAGGAGCGGGTCGCGGCCACGGCCTGGACCGGCAGCCGGGTGCTCGAGGCCGACGCTCATCTCGAGGGCGATTTGCCCCCTCACCTGACCTTGCACAAGCGCCAATATGACCTGTTCAGCCACCCCGACGCCGACCGCGTGATCGGGATCTACCATCGCGCCCTCCCGATCTTCATCGTCTACGGTGTCGCCACCGACTACTGCGTCAAGGCCGCCGTCACCGGCCTGCTCGACCGGGACTGCCGGGTCGCCCTCGTCGTCGACGCGATCCGCGCCATCGATACCGCCGCCGAGGCCGAGTTCCTGACCGAATTCGCCCGGCGGGGCGTCTTGCTGACCCTGACCGAGGTGGTCTGCGAGGGGTGAGATCACGGCCGTGGCGGTTGATTGGGTGATCAACCGCCCCTCGGACTGTACATGATGACGGCGACCCCGACGAGAGCGATGAGGCCGCCGATCAGATCGAACCGATCCGGGACGACGCCGTCGACCTGCCAGCCCCAGAGGAGCGAGAGCACGACGAAAACCCCGCCGTAAGCGGCGTAGACCCGGCCGAACGTGGCGGGTTGGAGCGTGGGGATGACCCCATAGAGGAAGAGCACGAGCGCACCGATGGGGGCGAGCCAGGCCCCCTTGCCACCCCGGAGCCAGAGCCAGATCAAGTAGCCCCCACCGATCTCGCAGAGTCCGGCCGAGACGAAGTACGCGAGCGACTTGGCGATTGCCATCCTTCGATCCACCCCGGGTCGTCCGGCATCGCTCGCATCAGAATTCGATCCCGCCGCCTTCAAGGAGGCCTGGAGTGATTCTAGCTCCTCGAACAGAATGGCGTTCAAGCCCAACGCCAGGGCGGGCTCGACGTTCAGCTCGCGGTCATCGATGAAGATCGCGTCCTTCGACTCGCACGCGGCGATCCCGAGCGCGTTCAGGTAGATTCCTTCGTCGGGTTTGGCCTGGCCGAGGTAGCACGACACGAGGAAGCCCTGAAAGATCGAGTCGAGCCTGAATGCCTTGACCCGGTGCTCGTGCAGCTCGCGCGACTCGTTGTTGAGCGTGTAGAGGCGGCACTTGCCCGACCTGGCCAGCGCACGGACCCATTCGAGCGTGTCGCCCAGGGGCTGCGATTGGGCGAACATGAATTCCGTGAAGTCCTCGGGCGTGAACGATCGTGGACGGAAGAAGACCGCCCGCTGGATGTAGGATTTCAGGCTCAGCCGGCCGGTCTCGAACGCCGTCTTGAGCATCTCGTGGCGGGTCTGGAATTCCTGGAAATCGAATTTGAAGAGCTCGGCGGCACGACGGCGTGCGCTGGTATCCCAGCCGTTGGTCAGGAGCACGCCACCCACATCGAAGAACAGGGTCGGTACGTCGGCCATGGTCACTCCCCCCGAAACCGGGATCGCGCGTTGCGCGCCACGGACCGGCATCATCAGCGGTCGGCAGAGACTCTACCATACGCCGGCTTGACAGGTCACGATCCCGGACCTGAAAAATCGCGGGGGCTCAGGGTATCGAGGTAATCCTCGTCCTCCAGGCTGCGGAGGTAGGCGAGCGCCTCGTCGATCGTGCCCACCGGGGCGCCGGGAATCCGGCCGGCATCGTCCAGGTCGCGGAGGAGCTTCAGGTCTTCGAAGAGCTCGGAGTCTCCGAGGGCCTTGCGCGCGCGGCTGGAGAGGGGACGCTCGCGCGCGGCGAGCAGGTCCTCGTGATGCGCGATCAGCCACGACGTCCGCTCGGTCACCGCGCCCCGGAGCGCCTCGACCGCGGCGGCGGCGTGATCCTGGGGGTCGATCGCCTTGCCCACGTCGTGCAGCAGCGCGGCCAGCAGGAACTCCTCGTCATAGGGCCGCGCCTCGAGGGCCAGCTCGAAGACCTGGAGGCTATGATAGAGCGCGTCCCCCTCGGGGTGGGACCGGGCGTTCTGCTTGACCGATTCGAGCGGTTCGAGGCGCATCTTGTAGATCGCGAACCGGTCGAGGTGGTCGGCCATCGCCCCGAGTCCCCCCGCGTCGTCGGGCTCGACCGTCATCGGGGAGACGTCGCCGCGCGATCGAGCCAGCGCGATGACCTGCGCCGAACCTCGGAATCGGAAGGGAGATCACCCGGCCGGACGCGGTGCCCCAAGACGGCGGCGGCCTTGCGCTTGGCGGTATAGTAGTCGCCCGCGGTCGCGTCCTTCAGCCAGCCCGTTTCCTCGGCGAGATCCGGGCCGATGGCGTCGAACATCCGCCGCGCCGCCTCGAGCGCGATCTGGCGGCGGCGCCGCCCGCTGTCCGGATTTGCCCGGAAGGGCTTCTTGTATTTGTCCGGTTTCATGATCGCTCAATCCTAGAGCCATCAAATTCTTGTGTCAACCTACTGGACGGGTGGCGAGAGCCTCATCTTTGCGACCCCCCGAAGCGCTTCGAGCGATCCGGCGTGCCTTCGGGCTTTGCCCCTCGATCAGGGAAGCGATCCAGGGGACAAACGGTTTCGGGGCACGGCCGTGACGCGAACGCTTCGGCCATTCGGGTAAAGCCAGGGAGAACGCCTGCGGGGACCGTTCCGAGAGGCCGACCAAGCCGAGGGAAGGGTTCGACTGACCTCCCCGCCCCCAACGGGGGCTTCCCGACGTCATTGGCCCCCTCGGGGGGCCTTCCTTGTCCTACTGATCGCTGCGCAAAGAACGTCAAGTAGTCGGAGCGTTCTAACACGGAAATCCTGCGGTTTACCGCATCAGGAACTTGATCTTATTTGCGCAGCGATCAGTAACCACGGCTTCTGGCAGTGGTTGATGGTTCGACATCCCAGGAAGAAAAGGCTCGCCTGCCGGGGCTTTACTCCGGCCAAACGTCCGACGGCGAGGATCATCGAGACCCTCGGCGCGGAGCCCGTCACTTGAGCGTCGAGCCTTCCGCGGTGAAGGCGATCCAGAGGATCTGGAAGTCGAGGATCTTCTGCTGGCCGAAGGGATCCACCGCGAGGAAGTCGTAGTTGTTCAGTCTCTCTCGGTTGTGCACTTTGATCGAGAAATTGCCGTGCGCGTCGGTGGGCAGGACCGGGCCGGTGAAGGTGTAATCGCCCGGGCCGCTGTCGCTGAAGACGATGGACCCAGCGGTCGTCCGCCCCAGGATGGTAACATCTTGCTTGAGCGTCTGGCCTCCCGAGTTCTTCGAGGTGTGATCGTGCGCCTGATCCTGGGGGCCAGGGCGAGGTTGATTTCCGGGGGATCTTCGACGTCAGGGGCTTCAGTTTCCGGACCAGAAGCTTCCCGTCCACGGCGCCAATCCGGCCGTTCTGATTGGCATCGGCGGCGGGGCTGTCCAGGGCGTCATGGACATTGGTTTGGAAGAACCTCACGAAGGCCCTCAGATCCTCGAGCGCGACCTGGCCGGTGCCGTTGATGGCGCCGGGGAGAGAGGTCCGGACCTGGAACGACCCCGTGATACCAGCGCGGCCGGCGACGCTCATGGTCAGCGGACCTGGCTTTCCATCGGTAATGAACACCGTCTCGCTCCCGTGCCGACCTGGGACGAACGGGGCACTCCGCTGGATCGGGAGCGGCTTACCGTCCGATCCTCGCGCGGAGACCACGGTGGGTGCGAGCCCGCTGCCGGGGGCGGGTGACACCGACTCCCCCAGGACGATCGAATGCCGCCCGTTGATGTTCCTCGGCGAGATGGCCACCGAGACGTCGGCCACCGCATGGGGAGATGGGATCGATCCCGAAACGACCCCGATCGTGTCAGCCGGTAAGCTCGTGCTCATCACGAGCCGACTTTCCAGACCCTCCTGCATTGTCTGACGCCGCGTCCGGTTTGAAGACACGGGGAAAAACCCCTCCGTGAAAGGCGGTCGATGGGTCCGTCCGTCTACCTGATCGCCATGCTTTGAGTCTTGCGCTGCGAATCGGCGCCTGTCCAATCGCCCCAG
This sequence comes from uncultured Planctomycetaceae bacterium, assembly GCA_963803395.1. GTDB lineage: Bacteria > Planctomycetota > Planctomycetia > Isosphaerales > Isosphaeraceae > JAFANO01. The sequence continues at coordinate 328,707 of CAWDND010000070.1, read as the reverse complement.
AGGAGAAAGGGGCGATTCCCTCGGCGCAAGAAGGTACCACCCTCGCGAAGGCGCAAGCATGGCCATCGGCTGCTTATCACGGATTTCGGGGAGCCTTCTACCGACCGGCGGCGATCATTCGTCAGTGAAGCACGAACTTCTTCTCTTTTCAACGACTTGATAGCGCCGAATCATCGGTGCTGACGAGGCGTTCACCTTGGCCTGAGACACCAGGCAATCAACGCTGAGCCTTGTTTTCTAGGGTTTGTAGAATCTGATCCCCGAAATCCGTGATAATCAGTTTTTTCGTGCGGTTGTTGCCGCTACCGCATCAACTCGGTGTTCGGGAAGTCCATGGTCGCCTCCGCAGGCGAGTGAAGCGGTCAGATCCCCTTGAGTTATCAAGCTGGACGGACATGGTTGTAAACCACCTTCCCACCAGGTGCCCGACATGAGCCAGTCGCTTTCTACGACCAGTCCGGGCCGCAGGGCTTTAAAGGTGGCCGCAAACGAAGATGTCAATTCCTCCCCGGTGACGACGCAGCCTTCACGCCGTAGGTATCTTCGATGTTGAGACGACCCAAGTGGATGATCGCCACCTCGGGGAGATCTTTGAGCTTTCGATTCGGACCGACGAACTCGATTAAGCCCGCCTCGGGTTGCACGCCTTCGGGATCGAGCACCTCATTGTGTGTCCGGCCATTTCCGCGAAAGTGTTCGAAAACGCTGAGTTTGCTCTCCAACAGGCTGCGGTACACCCAATCCGCACCACCGATCGCCTTGAGTTCCGTGTATGAGGCCTTCTTGATCCTCTCCTTGCCTCGCTCCGGGAAGCCCAGGACGAACATTTTCTCCGCCCCGGATCGGAAGAAGGTCCGCTCGGCGCGAACTCCCCTCGCTTCTGGGGCTCGAGGGTCGCGGTTTCCGTCAGTTGTTCGAAGAGAGCAAACATGTTATCCCAGGTCGGAGAATAAACCCAATTGCTCCATTGTTGGGGTAGCCGGCCATCCAGCACTCCCGAGAGGGAGATCCCCACCGGGTAGCGAAAGAGGATCGCCACCATGTCCTCATCGCGCTGCCAATGGATGATGTCCTCCGCCTCGTAGCCGATGTCCTCGTAGATCTCCAGCAGGGATTTGCCGTAGATGCTCTCGGGGGTCGTGAGAAAGACGAAGGGCCGCGTGCCCAGGATGGCATCGTCACGGAGGTCGCCGCTCTCGGTGAGGATGACTTTCCGGGGTGCGATGCGAACGAAATACTTCGTAGTTCGAGTCAGGTGATCGTAGGGGACCTGCTCCCTCGTCACGTTGCAAATGTTCGTGCAAATGGCGTTCAGTTCCTCGGACGGCAGGACGCGATACAGGAGTGCGCGCTCTTGGGCCGAAGCCTCCCCGAGGCCGAGAAGCACGGGCAGCGAGAATAGGGTGCATGTCAATCGTCGTCGGAACATAGCTGTTCTCCTGGACTTGTGGAACCGACTGGGTGCCGAGGGGTCGCCCGCTCAGCGACGAGAGTTCGAGGCCCTTGCCTGGAGTGGGGCGTCGGGGTGGACCGACGTGATCTGTCGCGAGAGCTCGAGAAAGCCGTGTGCGATGTCGACGGTCGCGTCGTCGATCAGGAACTCGCTCGCACGCCTCAGGTTGAACCAGGGGATCGCGGCGTGCAGGAGGTGCACGTTGTGGGTACGCCTCGCGCCCGTGGGGTTGAAGATGAGCCGGAGACGGCCCCGCGGACGTCGCTGGGAGGATCTGTCGCCTGCGACTCGAGGCGGGGTTGTATGATCCCCCCGGCGTGCCACCCGCCGGCCAGCGTGCTCCCAAGCCCAAGAAAGGACCGCGCCAGGTCAAGCTCCAGGAGTGGGCCCGGCGGAAAGACACCCCCTGGGAGGATCGGGAAGTCGAGTGGTATGGGGCCGAGCGGAAGCCGATGCGGCTGTTCTCGCGGACGGGGCTGTGGGACACGGCCGGTCAGGATCCGGTGGCGATCCGCTCCGTGCTGGCGCGTGACCCCGAGGGCGCGCTGGAGGATGCGGGCTCTCTCTGCACAGAGGAAGAGATGCTCCCCGCAGCGCTCGATGCGCTCCATGGTCTGCGCTGGAGTGTCGAGGTCACGTTCGAGGAGAGGCGCGCGCACCTGGGGATGGAGACACAACGACAATGGTCCGACCTGGCGATCGAGCGGACGACGCCGGTGTTGCTGGGTTTGTATTCGCTGGTGGTGCTGGCGGCGGTGCGGTGTCACAAGGCGGGTCGGTTGTCGGCGGAGGAGACGGCGTGGTACGCCCAGGAGGAGCCCACGTTCTCCGACTGCCTGCGCCTGATCCGCAGCCGGATCTGGCAGGCACGAATTAGCACAGGGTCCCACGAAAGTAGCGACCTGATCCAATTCCCCAGAGAGCTTCTCGATGCCTTGATTCACGGCTTGGCGTCCGCTGCGTGAGGGACAAAGTCGAGTGGTACTGGTCTGGACAAAAAACGGATCGGAACCATGACGATCAAGATCGACGTCGAAGGAGCAGATTACGCTATATTAAAATGATGCGGCCCATCCCCTGTCAAGCTTCGCCCCGAAGTGAATGCTCGCGAGATCTCTACTCATCTGGAAATCCGGGCTGAAGATTCTCGAAAGTTCGGTCGTGTCCTAGAATCGTTGCACGGTCGCCATAACTTCTTGCAAGCAAGAGACCTTGCCCTGATCGGCGGTCGAGGTTACAAGTCCTTAGTTTCACAGCCGAAGATCGCCTGCCATGCAATGATTCTGGGAGGCCTTGATCCCCGTTTCGGCCACTTTGTATGGGCGTCTGACCACCAGATTGAAGCAAAGCCTGATGGAATCGGCCCATCGTTCATGAGGACGGCTGTGCAGTGGCCCAAACGATGATCAAGGCCTTCTGGGACACCACCAACCGGCTCGATTCGCGCGATTGTCTGTTGTCGCGCCCGGGTCAATCGGGCTACAATCACCACGCGCTGTCTCCGCCACCCGTCCCGGCTCTGACGGCGCGAAGGGATGACGCCATGTCCGGCGATTTCACGCTCCAGACACCGTTGCATGGGTGGCATCAGGCACATGGCGGCCGGCTGGTCGAGTTCGGCGGCTGGTCGATGCCCGTCCAGTACACGACGATCGTCGAGGAGCACCAGGCGGTCCGCGAGCGCGTCGGGTTGTTCGACATCAGCCACATGGGCCGGCTCACCTTCGACGGGCCCGACGTCCTGACCTGGCTCGAACGGGTCACCACGAACCACGTCGCCCGGCTGGCGGCAACCAGATCCAGTACAGCCTGATGGCCAACGGCGGTGGCGGCCTGATCGACGACGTCCTGGTCTACCGCCTCCCGCACGGCTACGCGATGGTCTGCAACGCCTCGAACCGCGCGGCGGTCGTCGAGCAGCTGGAACGCCACCGCGCGGGGGCGGACGCCTCGCTCATGGACCGGACGCTCGATACCGCCATGATCGCCGTGCAGGGGCCGCAGGCCGCTCGCGACCCTCCAGCCCCTCTTCGACGCGCCGCTGGCCTCACTCGGCTACTACCACGCGACGATGGGCCGGTTGCTCGACGTGATCGACGCGGTCGTCAGCCGGACCGGCTACACGGGCGAGGACGGCTTCGAGCTGATCGTCGCCGCCGCCAAGGCGGAAACGGTCTGGGAGGCCCTGCTCGAGTCGGGCCGCGGCCACGGCATCCTTCCCTGCGGCCTGGGGGCGCGCGACACGCTCCGGTTCGAGGCGGCGATGCCCCTCTACGGCCACGAGCTCTCCGAGGCGATCAACCCCTACGCGGCGGGCGTCGGCTGGGCCGTCAAGCTCGACAAGGGCGAGTTCGTCGGCCGCGAGGCCCTCCGTGCGTTCAAGGCGAACCCTCGGCATGACCCGGGTCGGCCTCCGCCTGGAGGGCAAGCGGATCGCCCGCCAGGGGTGCCGCGGTCCGGCCAGCGGCCGGGCCGTCGGGACCGTCACCTCGGGCACCTTCTCCCCGACGCTCGACCAGAGCCTGGCGATGGCGCTGGTCGACCCGCCCGCCTCGGCGCTCGGCACCGCGGCTCACGGTCGACGTCCGCGGCCACGACGAACCCGCCCAGGTCGTCCGCCTGCCGTTCTACCGCCGCGACGCCGCGGCCGGCACCGGTACGCCCGCCGCCTGATTGATTCACCCGTTTCCCTCGCGTCTCAAGGACTTTGCCCTCTATGGACCCGAAATCTCTCCGATTCACCCCGACGCACGAATGGGTGCATCTCGACGGCGACATCGCGACCGTCGGCATCTCACGATTCGCCGTCGATCAGTTGACCGACCTGATCATGATCGACCTGCCCGCCGTCGGGACCAAGCTGACCGCCGGCAAGAGCTTCGGCGAGGTCGAGAGCGTCAAGGCGGTCAGCGACCTCTACGCCCCGTCGGCGGCGAGGTCGTCGAGGTCAATTCCGCGGTGGCGGGAACGTCCAGCTCCTGGCCGAGGACCCCTACGGCAAGGGCTGGCTGGTCAAGGTCCGGGTCGATGACCCGACCGCGATATCGACGCTGATGGACCACGACGCCTATCAGCGGAAGGTCGCCGACGAGGCGCACTGAGGACCTCCCGCGCGGTCCGCGAAACGCAGCCGCTGAGGCGCCGATTGTTGCAGTATCTCGACCTTGCGGAGACGGCGCATCTCTTCGCGATCTGGCCGATCACCCCATCTTTGTGTAAAACAGGTTGAGGGTCTGCCTCGCCGCACGACGATGCGCCGGTTTCCGCCCTGGGTGATCCTCCCCAGCCGTGGGCCGGAGGTTGGACAGAGAGACACAATGGCTTACATCGCGAACACGCCCGACGACGTGCGCGTCATGCTCGGGGCGATCGGTCTCGACTCGCTCGACCAGCTCTTCGACATGATCCCGCCGGAACTACCGGCTGAAGCGGCCCCTCGACCTCCCCGAGGCCCTGGGCGAGCTGGAGCTGACGACGCACGTCGGCGAGCTGACTGGCGCGGAACCACGGGGCCGATCGCCGCCCTTGCTTCCTCGGCGGCGGCAGTTACGACCACTTCATCCCCGCCGTCGTCGACAACCTCGCCGCCCGCGGCGAGTTCTACACGGCGTACACGCCCTATCAGCCCGAGGCGAGCCAGGGGACGCTTGCAGGCGACCTTCGAGTACCAGACGCTGATCACCCAGCTGACCGGCATGGACGTCTCGAACGCGAGCCTCTACGACGGCGGCTCGGCCGTCGCCGAGGCGATGCTCATGGCGCTGGCGCGTCACACGGCGGCTAGGCCGGGTCGTGGTCGCCGGATCGGTCCACCCCGAGTACCGCGCAGATCCTGGCGACCTATCTGGCGAACCTCGAACCCGAGCTCGTGACCGTCGCCGCGGCGGGGGGCCGGGTCGACCCCGAGGCGCTTGCCGGAGGCCGTCACCGACGACACCGCCGCCGTGGTCGCTCCAGTACCCGAACTTCTTCGGCCAGCTCGAGGACGTCGAGGCGCTCGTCGAGGTCGGCGCACGCGAAGGGGGCGCTGGCGATCGTCAGCGTCGATCCGATCAGCCTGGGCCTGCTCCACCGCCCCGGCGACTACGGCGCCGACATCGTGGTGGCCGAGGGGCAGTGCCTGGGCAACCCGATGGCCTACGGCGGACCGTACCTGGGCATCATGGCCTGCCGCGAGGAGTACGTCCGGAAGATGCCCGGCCGGATCGTCGGCCAGACGACCGACCGCCACGGCAAGCGCTGCTGGGTCCTGACCCTCCAGACCCGCGAGCAGCACATCCGCCGCGAGAAGGCGACCTCGAACATCTGCACCAACCAGGGGCTGCTCGCCCTCCGCGCCAGCATCTACCTCGCCGCCCTCGGGCCCGAGGGGCTCCGCCAGGCCGCCGAGCTCTCGACCCGCAAGGCCCACTACGCGGCCGAGCAGCTGGCGCGGTCCCGGGCCTGTCGCTCGCCTTCGACGGGCCGTTCTTCAAGGAGTTCGTGATCCGCTCGAAGAAGGACCCCGGCCGCGTCCTGGCCGAGGTCGGCCGGCTCGGCTACCACGGCGGGATCGCCCTCGGCCGCTGGTATCCCGAACTGGCCGACGGCATCCTCGTCGCCGTGACCGAGAAGCGGTCCAGAGCCGAGATCGACGGGCTGGCCGAGGCCTACGCGAAGGCCCTCGAGAACGTTCGCAGGCCTGAATTGGGGGGCGGCTTCAGATCCTCCGCGCCACGCCAGCGATCCGCTGAGGCACTGTCCAGAAATCACTCGAACAATCCATCAATTTTAATGCTTGTGAATCAAATACCCGGGTTGCTGGGTTCTCGTCTTCGAGACCCCTGTGGATGCCTGCGACGCGGTCTCGCACCCACCCAAGACCGCCTGAATCGTCCAGAGATTTCCTGACAGTTCCTGAGCAAACGTAACCCCGGCATCATCCGAGGAGCCAGCTGGCGAAAAAAGTGCCAAAGAATTCCTCAACAGCATTTGAGATTAGAGAAAATCATCGTGCCGGATGAGGCATGGCGGTAGCGGCCTGAGCCGATCGGGATCCCTCCATGAGTCTCAGGTATTGAAATTCGCACCGGCCATCAGCTTGCGGTCATGCCCGACCGCATCGTCCCGAGGACATGAAGAAGACCCATGTACAAGCTCGACCCGCCCCCCCTGCTCTTCGAGTCCAGCCGCCCCGGCCGGCCACGGCCATCCTCCCCGCGCTCGGACGTGCCCGACCGGCCGCTGGACGACGCTGATCCCGGCCGGACACCTGGCCGACGTCGCCGCCGCCGCTGCCCGAGCTGAGCGAGCTCGACGTCGTCCGGCACTACACGAACCTCTCGACGTCGAACATGTCGATCGACTCGAACTTCTATCCGCTCGGGTCGTGCACGATGAAGTACAACCCGAAGCGGAACGAGCGGCTCGCCGCGTTGCCGGGCCTGGCGGCGCAGCATCCGTATCAGGACGAGAGCACGCTCCAGGGGCTGCTCGCGATCCTCTTCGAGCTGCAGGAGTCCCTCGCCGAGATCGCCGGGCTGGACGCCGTCAGCCTGCAGCCGGCGGCCGGGGCGCAGGGCGAATTGACGGCGCTGCTGGTCGCCGCGGCCTACTTCCGCGACCGGGGCGAGACGCGGACCAAGGTCCTGATCCCCGACAGCGCCCACGGCACCAATCCCGCCTCGGCCCACCTGGCCGGGTTCGAGGCGGTCACGATCAAGAGCGACGCCCGGGGCCTGGTCGACCTGGACGACTTCAAGGCCAAGCTCGACGACCAGGTCGCCGTCTTCATGATCACCAACCCGAACACGGTCGGCCTGTTCGACCCCCAGGTCGGCGAGATCGCCGCAGCTGCTCCACGACCGGGGGGCGTTGCTCTACCTCGACGGCGCGAACATGAACGCGATCCTCGGCGTCGTGCGGCCGGGCGACATGGGCGCCGACCTGATGCACTACAACCCGCACAAGACCTTCTCCGGCCCCCACGGCGGCGGCGGCCCGGGCGCCGGGCCGATCGCCGTCCGCAGCATGCTGGCCCCGTACCTGCCCGCCCCGCTCGTCGCCCGCAGGCGACGACGGCACCTATCGCCTCGACCACGACCGGCCCAAGTCGATCGGCCGCGTCCGGGCGTTCTTCGGCAACACCGGCGTGCTGTTCCGGGCCTACTGCTACATCCGGAGCCAGGGGCCGGATGGGCTCAAGGCCGTCGCGCAGCACGCGGTCCTGAACGCCAACTACCTGATGGCGCTGGTCCGGCGACGTGTACCCGGTGCCGTTCGGCGAGCGCTGCATGCACGAGTTCGTCGCCTCGGCGCGGGCGCTGGCCCGCGAGCGGGGCATCCGCGCGATGGACATCGCCAAGCGGCTGATCGACCACAACGTCCACGCGCCGACGGTCTACTTCCCGCTGATCGTCCCCGAGGCGCTGATGATCGAGCCGACCGAGACCGAGAGCCGCGAGACGCTCGAGGCGTTCGCCGAGGTCCTGCTGGCGATCGCCGAGGAGGACCCGGAGGCTCTGCACGACGCCCCGCTGTACCACGCCCGATCAGCCGGCCCGACGAGGTCAAGGCCGCCAAGACGCCGGTCCTCAAGTGGGACGGCTCCCCGGCCAGACATGACGGGGCGACCCGGCGGCGCCTGTTCCGCTTCCTGATTTGCCCGCATTCGACGTCGCCCATGATCGGCCTTCGTGAACGATCGATGCGTATCCCCTGCCAGATCCTGCCCCACGCGTCGGCCGACGGGCCGGCCAACATGGCCCTCGACGAGGCCCTGCTCGACGCGGTGGCCGACGATCCGCACTCGGCGTGCTCCGGACCTACGAGTGGACGTCCCGACGCTGAGCCTGGGCTACTTCCAGAAGGTGCCGAGGTCGAGGCCGACCCGCGCTGGCGGGGTGTCCCCCTGGTCCGCCGGCCGACCGGCGGCGGGGCGATCTGGCATCACCACGAGGTGACCTACGCGCTGGTCGTCCCGCGCACATCCCCTGGCCCAGGCCGCGCCGCCGCTCTACCACGCCGTCCACGCCGCGATCGCCGCCTTGCTCCGCGCCCGAGGCGTCGCGGCCGAGCCGCGCGGAGGGTCCCCGGCAGGCCCGGTCGAGCACCCGGCCATTTTTATGCTTTCACGAACAAGATCCCGAGGATATCGTGGTCGGTGGCGTCAAGATCGTCGGCAGCGCCCAGCGGCGTCGCTCAGGCGCGGTGCTCCAGCACGGTTCGGTCTTGCTCACGCGAGCACCCCTCACCCCGGAATTGCCCGGCGTCGGTGACCTGGCTCGCATTCCCCTCGATGTGCCGTCATGGGCCGCCCTCCTCCACGAACGGATCCCCGAGGCGCTGGGCCTGCTCCCCGAGCCCCGCCTCGCCTCGTCCGCGATCTGTGATCTTGCCCGGAAACGGGACGCGGAGGTCTACCGCAACCCCACATGGACCTGGAAAAAATAGACTGACGTGATTATAGTTAAATATATAATAATCCACTCGCCCGCGGCCGCGGTCGTCCGCCGAGTCCGGTCGATCGAAAGATGCTGTCTGATCCCTTGGAACTCGAGTGGATATGGGGTAGAATCGAGAAGATTGACCCGGGCAGTCTCGAGAGATCTCCCTCATTGCCAACCACAATGTAGAGCCTCAATCCTTGCTCAAGCGGGAGGAAGGCGTTGCCAATTGAGACATGGGTCGTCGCCCGTATCGGGGCCTTCGATGTGGCCCATCCCCGGAGCGACGGGCCGCATCCGATTCGAGTCTTCGAACGACCAATCTCATCGGGAAGTTCAATGTGTCCGTCCATACTCGGGAGGTGACCGGCCCGCCCCCGGTGCCGTTCCATCACTCAACTCTCCGCTGCTGACTCTCAAGGTCGGGACGGTTTCTCATGAAAGTGCAGCTCATCGTCGTCCAGGGCAAACCGGCGGGGAAAGTCATCCCTCTGGCCAGCCCGATCTTTCGAATCGGCCGCGGCGAGACATGCCACCTCAGGCCGAATAGCGAGCAGGTCAGTCGCGAACACGCGGAGTTCAGAATCACGGCGGATCGGGTGATCGTCGTCGACCTGGGTAGCCGTAACGGGACGTTTGTCAACGGCAAGAGGCTGACCGAGCCGTACACGCTCAAGGATCGCGACCTCGTCCAGGTCGGCCCGCTGACGTTCGCCGTCTCGATCCAGGGTGCCCCGGCCTGGCGGGCAAGTCAGCCAAGTCCGTCCGCCGGACCAAGAAGCGTTCCCCCGACGATTTCAGCCATGACGAGATCGAATCGTGGCTGGTCGCCGAGCACGCCAATCCCACCCCGGACCGCCCCTCGGGCGTCTACTGGCGGCGACACGATCACGATCACCGCCTTCAGGGATGCGGGAGCATCGAAGTCGGCTCGAGCCGGCCGCGTCGAAGCCAACCTCGCCGGTGGCGTCGATGTCGAGGGCATTGAAGTCGACCGAACCGGCCGTGCCCGATTCGGATGACTCTCCGTCTTCTCTCTCGCTCGACAATATGGAATTCGAGCAACTCCCGGAAGGTCTGGGGGAGGCGGAGGCCTTCGAGGACCAGCCCGAGGAGAACGAACCTGCGGCCAGGCCGACCCAGGATTTCTTCGACGAGTCGAACCCGTTCTACGCCAAGCCGAAAGGTCTTCCCACGCCTGCCAAGGCCGAGAAGAAGGGCGTCCAGCGACGCCGCAGCCGATATCCTGAGGAGGATGATGGGGCGTCCGAAGGATCCAAGTCTAGGCGCCTGGCGGACGGAGCGGGCCGGGTCCCGACCACCCCGGGATGCCCGGCGAGCGGCATCTTTCGCGTCGCGACGGCGACTCGTGGGGATCACTGATTCATGTCCGCCGATGGTCCCTCGCCGATGCCGACACTCGCTGCGGGGCGCGGCTCTCGGACCTGATCGAGCGGCTCGAGGCCACCGTCGTCGGCCAGCGGCCACTGCTGGAGCGGCTGGTCATCGCGCTGCTGGCGGGGGGCCACGTCCTGATCGAGGGGGTCCCCGGCCTGGCCAAGACCCGGGCCGTCCGCGCCCTGGCGCGGGCCCTCGACCTCCCCTTCCGCCGGATCCAGTTCACCCCCGACCTGCTCCCCGCCGACCTGACCGGCACGCAGGTCTACCGCCCGGCGACCGGCACCTTCGACGTCCGGCCCGGGCCCGATCGTCACGAGCGTCCTGCTCGCCGACGAGATCAACCGCGCCCCGGCCAAGGTCCAGAGCGCCCTGCTCGAGGCGATGCAGGAGGGGCAGATCACCATCGGCGACGAGACCATCGTCCTGCCCGAAACCTTCTGGGTCCTGGCCACTCAGAACCCGATCGAGCACGAGGGGACCTATCCGCTCCCCGAGGCGCAGCTCGACCGGTTCCTGATGAAGCTGACGGTCGGCTACCCCGACCGTGCGGCCGAGCTGGCGATGCTCGACCTGCCGAGCGTGACCGAAGCGACCGCAGTCCGAGGCGCGTCGGCGACGACCCGTCCCCGCTGTTCGGCCCCGGCGACGTGCTCGCCTTCCGCGCCCTGGCCTGCCTCGCTCCGGGTGGCGCCGGCGATCAAGGAATACGTCGTGGACCTGGTCCGGGCCACGCGCGATCCCGGCCGTACGGCCTCGCCCTGGCCCCGCTGCTCGAGCTGGGGGCCAGCCCGCGCGCCACGATCGCCCTGGTCCGGGCCGCGAGGGGTCACGCCCTGCTCTCCGGCCGCGACTACGTCACGCCGCACGACGTCAAGAGCCTGGCGCGCGACGTCCTGCGCCACCGGATCATCCTCAGCTACGAGGCCGACGCCGAGGGCCTCTCCGCCGACGATATCCTCGGCCGGATCCTGGACCACATCCGGGTCCCTTGAAGGGAGCCGGGGGAGAGCGGGTTGCGGCCGGAGGCGTGCGCCGCTTTGCACGGCTTCACTCGCCCGGACGCCGATCCGCTAGCGCGCCGTGAGCAGGTCGGTCATCGACGTAACGCGTCCTCGGCAGGCGTGCGAGGTAAGAGCCAGAAGCCCAGACCGCTCCGCAGCAAGAGCAGCGACGCTGATCTTCTGCGAGATCGTCATGCCGGCGAAGAACGACCCCCTCGTCGTTGCGGAGGTACTCGATCAGGAAGCGCGTGATCGGATAGGTCACCATCAGCAGCGCCATCACCTCGCCGTCGCGGCGGCGGAGTGGATAATAGGCCGAGAGCAAGAACAGCAGGACCAGCCCGTCGATCGCCGAGTAGAGCTGCGTCGGATGCACCGGCAGCGACCACCTCGCGGCCCGGACGGACCGATGGCGGACGTGATCGTCATAATCGACCCAGGGGGGCGAGCCGTTGGGATAGACGATCTGGTCGTCGTGGACCTGCTGGATCCAGGGAGGCGATCCCTTGGGGAACGCGACGGCCCAGGGGAGGTCGCACGGTCGCCATAGCAGCAGCCGTTCAGGAAGCAGCCGATCCGTCCCAGAGCGATCCCCAGCGCCAGCGAGGGGCGCGATCACGTCGAGGAAAGGCCGGAGCGGGAACGGGCGCAGGAGCCGGTAAAGGAAGAATGCCGTCGTCCCGCCGATGATGCTGCCGTAGAGGACGATCCCCCCCTCCCAGACCCGGAAGATGTCGCCGAGCGTCCGGACCCGGTCGCCCCAGTACTGGATCACGTAAAACAGCCGGGCGCCGACCAGGCCGCCGAAGAAGACCCAGACCGCCATGTCGTAGATCAGCTCCGGATCCAGCTTCTCGCGGCGGGCGCGCCAGGCGGCCAGGTTCGTCGACGCCGAGGAAGGCGAGGAACAGCATCATGCCGTAACCGAAGATCTTGATTCCACCGAAGATCGGGATCGTGAAAAGAACCTGCCGCATGCGTCCTCCCTGAAGGCCCTCCGCAGGATGGGGGGCCCCAGCGATCATTCGTGGCCGGCGCGACAAACCACCGGTCTCATCGCGCATCGGCTCGATTCGACGTGGATGGGCGGATAGTCGATCCGCTCGACGATCCGGTTCTGGGCGTCGAGCGCCACGACCTGGGGCCGATGGCCGCCGAGTTCGGCGGGGGCGAGCTCGGCGAAGGCCATGATGATCACGCGGTCGCCGACCGCCCCAAGCCGCGCCATCGCGCCGTTCAGCTCGATCTGCCCAGCCCCCCGTTCCCGGGGAGGATGTACGTCTCGGCGCCGCAGGCCGGTCGCCACGTTGCTGACCAGGATCGCCTCGTACGGAAGAGGCCGACGGCCTCCATCAGCTCGGGGTCGATCGTCAGGCTGCCGTGATAGTGCAGTTCACTCCGCGTCACCGTGGCCAGGTGAAGCTTGCTCTTGAGGCACTTGAGCCGCATCCGGGCTATTCCGAGAGGAGGGCGTTATCGATCAGTCGGGTCGTCCCAACCCGAACGGCCACCAAGGCCGCCGCACGACGGTCCAGCGCCAGTTCTGCAAGGGGCTCGAGCGTCTCCGCGTCGGCCACCTCGGCGTAGTCGAGCTGCGCCAGCGGCTCTGATTCTATCGTCTCGCGGAGGATCTGTCGAACCCGGTCGCCGCTGCCGCTCGCCCGCGGCCACGGCCCCCCCGCGGCCCGGAGCGCCTGCGAGAGCACTGTCGCCGCCCGGCGCTGGTCGGGGTCGAGGTAGCGGTTGCGGCTGCTCAGGGCCAGGCCGTCGGGCTCGCGGACCGTGGCGACCGTCCGGATCGCGACCGGGAGGTTCAGGTCGGCGACCATCCGGCGGATGACAAGCTGCTGCTGAAAGTCCTTCTCGCCGAAGAAGGCGAGGTCCGGCGCGAACGATCTCGAAGAGCTTGAGCACGACCGTGGCCACGCCCCGGAAATGCCCCGGACGGCTGGCGCCTTCGAGGACGTCGGACAGACCCGGGACTTCGACGAAGGTCGAGGCCAGCCCGTTGGGATACATCGACGCCACGCTCGGGAGGAAGATCAGGTCGGCGCCCGCCGCCGCTGCGCGGCGGCGGTCGGCGTCGAGCATCCGGGGATAGTGCGCGAAGTCCTCGTTCGGGCCGAACTGGGTCGGGTTGACGAAGATCGAGACGACCACGAGGCCCGGCCTCGGCCCGACATTGCTCGATCAGGTGAACGTGCCCGTCGTGCAGCGCCCCCATCGTCGGGACCAGGCCGACGACCTTCCCCGACGCCCGGGCGTCCCGGACCGCACGACGCGCCTCTTCGATGGTCTCGAGCAGTGGGACCACGGGTGGACCTCAGTCTCGTTCAGACGCTCGCCGATGCGGACATGCGGCGTTGTTCAGGCACGTGTCGGCGATCACCAGGTCGTTGAGGACCTCGCCGCCGATCAGCGTCTTTGATACGATCCGGGGGACGTCCTCGACTCGTTACATGACCGTACCAGACCCCTTGCGGGTAGATCACCACCGTCGGGCCATGCTCACACTGTTCGAGGCAGCCGGAATGATTGGCGCGAACCAGCGGGCCGAACCCGGCCTTCTTCAACTCCTTCTTGAAGGCCTCGCGCAGGGCCTGTTGCCCCTCGGGGTCGCAGCATCCGCGCTGGTGCCCGGGAGCACGCACGTTGCCGCAGACGAAGATGTGATGGGTGAAGGCAGGCATGTCCGATTCTGTGCCGTCGAGAGTTCGAGGCCCGGCACGGACACGAACCGTCCTGCCCGCCTTCCCTTCATCGTGGAGACCGCGCGGCGATCGGTCAAGACCACCTTGGACGCGAAACTCTCTCGACCGTCCGTGACCGGATCTCCACTGTGCGGTCCACCTCGCCCGTTAAAGGCACTCCCCCGGCCGGCGGGGCTTGCGGACGAATTGAAAAAATGGGCGGATGGCTTGGTCCATTCGCCACGTGCCCGGGATATACTTCTAACGTAGCGAGCCCTCCCCGTTTCGCTGCAAGGGATGACGTTCCGTGGATCCTCTTCCCAATGTGAATGCCGCGCCCCGCGTGCCGAGCACCCTCGGCAACGATTCGTCGCAGAAACCAGATGAGACGCCGCGGCGCCACGGAGATGCTCGCGTGTGCGGAGACGCTGACGCAACTCATGGGCCGACTGCTCGACCGGACCTCGCAGCCCTTCGCGGCGATCGATTTCGAAGGTCGGATCACCTGCGCGAACCGGGCGTTCGAGAAGCTGACCGGCTACTCGGTCACCGAACTGCTGACGATGACGGTCATGGACCTGACGCCCGAGCGCTGGCAGTTGGCGATGGACGAGACGCTTGACCGGGTCCAGGCAACCGGCAAGTCGGAGCGCTACGAGAAGGAGTATCGTCGCCGGGACGGGAGCATGGTGCTTGTCGAGGTCGCCGTGGACCTCGATCTCGACGAGCACAACAACCCGGTGGGCTTCTTCGCGTTCGTCACCGACATCAGCGAGCGGAAGAAGGTCGAGAACGCGCTGCGCGAGTCGGAGGATCAGTTCCGGCGGCTCTATGACGAGGCTCCCGTGGGCTATCACGAGATCGACACCGAGGGGCGGATCCTGAACATCAACCGGACCGAGTGCGAGATGCTCGGCTACACCCGTGAGGAGCTCCTGGGCAGTTCCGTCTTCGATTTCGTCGCGGAGGAGTTCCGCGACCAGGCCCGTCAGGCCTTCCCCGACAAGATCCAGGGCAAGCGGCCACTCCGCACACTCGAGCGGACGTTTGCGACCCGCGAGGGCCGGCGCCTGATCGTCTCGATCGAGGAACGCTACAAGCGCGACGCCCAGGGTCAGATCGTCGGCATCCGGAGCACCGTCCAGGACAACACCGAGCGGAAGCGGACCGAGGCCGCGCTGGTCGCCTCCGAGCGCCGTTCCCGGGCGCTGTTCGAGGGGATTGAAGACGCCGTGTTCGTGCACGCCCCCGATGGTCGCATCCTCGACGCCAACCCGGCGGCCAGCCGTCTCCTGGGCTACACCAAGGAGGAACTGCTGCGGATGACGACCAATGATGTGGACGATCCCGAGTTCGCCGCCGGCTACGAGGAACGGCTCAAGAGCCAGTTGAGCAAGGGGCACCTCTCGTGCGAGGGCCGGCATCGGACCAAGGACGGGCGCGTCGTCCCCGTCGACATCAACACCTCGACGATCCTGTTCGACGACCAGCTCGCCGTCTTGGCCGTCATTCGCGACATCACCGAGCGCAAGGCGCTGGAGGAGACCCGCCGTCAGTTCGCCGAGGCGCAGATGCGGAACGCCCACGAGATGGAGGACAAGAACCGCGCCCTGACCGAGTCGGAGGCGCGCTATCGCCAGCTCACCGAGGGCTGCCTCGACGCGGTTGTCGTCGCTGACCGCCAGGGCCGGATCACCCTGTTCAACCCCGCTGCCGAGAAGGTCTTCGGCTACCGGGCCGCCGAGATCCTCGGCCAGCCCATCACCCAGTTGATCCCCGGCGAGTTCCCCGAGGGGCATCGCGACGGCTTCCAGCACTACCTGGAGACCCGCGACCCGCACATTGTCGGCAAGACCGTCCAGATCCGCGGCATCCGTAAGTCGGGCGAGGAGTTCCCGCTCGAGCTGTCGCTCAACGCCGTCGAACTGGCCGGGGAGGTGCAGTTCATCGGATCGATCCGGGACCAGACCGAGCGACAGCGGATGCAGGCGATGCTGATGCAGTCGGAGAAGCTCGCCTCCATCGGCCTGCTCAGCGCGGGCGTGGCACACGAGATCAACAACCCGCTGGCCTACGTGGCGAACAACTTGGCGGTGCTCGAGCGCGACATGAAGTGCGTCCTGAAGATGATCGCCCTGTACGAGTCGACCAAGGACGCGCTGGCGGCCACCGAACCCGACGTGCTCAGTACGATCGAGGAGCTCTGCGTGGACCTCGACTGGCCATACGTCCGCGACAACCTCGGGCGGATGCTGAGCCGGACTCGTGAGGGGGTGCAGCGCGTCGCCAACATCGTCCAGAGCCTCCGGAGCCTGGCGCGGACGTCGCCCCCCAAGTTGGAGTCCGCCTCGATCAGAGACCTCCTCGACTCGGCGCTGGAGATGATCCGGGGGCGGATGCGGAGCCATCGCATCGAGCTCGTGGTCGAGCATGGCGACTTGCCCCGGGTGAATTGCGTTCCCTCGCAGATCAGCCAGGTGATCCTCAACCTCTTGATCAACGCGGTGCAGGCGGTCGAGGCCACGGGCCGGAACGAAGGGGGGACGGTCCAGTTCCGCTCGCGGCACGAGGGCGACGAGGTGGTCTTGTGCGTCTCCGATAACGGCTGCGGGATCGCTCCCGAGAATCTGAAGAGCCTGTTCGACCCGTTCTTTACCACCAAGTCCGTGGGCGAGGGGACCGGCCTCGGCCTGTCCATCAGCCACGGGATCGTCACCGGCCACGGTGGCCGAATCGAGGTCGAGAGCCGCCCCGACGAGGGGACCTGTTTCCGCGTCGTCCTGCCCCTGAAGCCCTCATGAGCGGCCGCCTTCGACCGCCTCACGCCTGGAGTGGCCCGGAATGAAGCCGATCAGGAAGCATTGCCTGCTCATCATCGATGACGAGCCCAACGTGTGCGACTCCGTCCACGACCTGCTCCGTCGTGAATTCCGGGTCCTCAAGGCCAACAGCGCCCAGGAGGGGTACCGGGTCATGCAGGAGGAGGAGGTCCACATCGTGATGTCCGACCAGCGGATGCCCCAGATCACCGGCGTCGAGCTGCTGGCCAGAGTCAAGTCGAAGTATCCCCAGGCCGTCCGGATGCTCTTCACTGGCTTCGCCGACCTGGAGTCGATCATCGCCGCGATCAACCAGGGGCACATCTATGGCTTCCTGAAGAAGCCGTGGCAGCCCGAGGAGCTCGAAGCCGCCGTTCGCCAGGCCGCAGCGGAGTACGATCGCCTGACCGAGCTGGCGCAAGAGCGCGAAGAACTCCAAAACCTGGTCGAGAGCCTCCAATCGCGCGTCTCGGTGTTGGAGAGTGAGGTGCAACGGCTCGGAGGCTTCTCGTCCTCCTCCTTCTCATCTTGACGAAAAACCGAGAGAGGCCTTATGCAATGAAGCAGGGAGGGGTGTCCGGGGCCGGGCGCGGCGTGCCTCGGAGGCCGAGGTCGACGCACCGGAACTCGCCGCGCCCGGGTCCGGGCACCCGATCCTCTTGCCCACGAGGGCCGTGGAGCCCTGCATGAGTGTGACCGGTTCAACCCGACGTGACGCCGGTTGCCCACGCGAAATCGGCCCCTTTGGACGGGGGGGGGTCGAGGGCGCCCCGGGCAGGCAAACTGGTCGGGCGAGTGAACGTTTGAGCGCGAGTCACCGAAGAACTTACGGGGGGTCTTATTCGCCCCTGAAGCTAGAATGAAAGGTTGAGAGCGGATCGCGGTCAGCGTTGCCGCGGAGGAGTGAGACCCGTCACGTGGTTCCAGGATCGCGGAGCGGCGGGCCGCCCCGCCGCGATCCAGAGGTCGGGTCCCTGCCTGGCCGGTTTGAAGCGCTATTCGCGCCGGAGATCAGTGGATGGATCAGAGGCGACACACCTTGTTGGTCGTGGACGACGAAGTGGATGTGCTCGAGAGCCTGCGCCATCTGTTCCATCGGACGTTTCGTGTCCTGACGGCCAGCAGTGGTGCCCAGGGGCTGGAGATCCTCGGCCATCAGGAGATCCACCTGATCCTCTCCGACCAGCGCATGCCCGGCATGTCGGGTGATGAGTTCCTGAGCCATGCCCGACGGCTCCAGCCCGACGCAATCCGAATGCTCTTCACGGGGTACGCCGACATCCAGGCGGTGATCAACGCCGTCAACGAAGGCCACATCTTCCGCTACATCCTCAAACCCTGGGATGCCACTGAGCTCGAAGGGATCCTCCGCCAGGGGGCCGAGCAGTTTGAGCTGCTCGCCGAACGGAAGCGGCTGATCGCCGAGCTGCAAGCGGCCAACCGGCAACTGACGCAAGCCAACGAGGAGCTGGCCGAGGCGGGCCAGCTCAAGAGCGCGTTCATCGAGGTCGCTAGCCACGAGTTCAACACGCCGATCACGCTGGTCTTGGGCCTCAGTGAGCTGCTCCGCCTGATGAACCCCGAGCGCGAACGCAGGACCGCGCGTTGATCGACCGCATCTCGTCCAGCGCCCGGCAGTTGGCCCGGCTGGTCACCAACACGCTGACCCTGATGCGCACCGACGACTTCCGCCGCACGCTGCAACGCGCTCCGTTCGACCTGGCCGCGCTGCTGCGGAGTGGGGTCGATCAGGTCCGACCGTTCATCCAGGCGCACCACCTCGACCTCAAGCTGGAGATCGCCGAGGATCTCGGCACCTTCCAGGTCGATGCCGACAAGATCGACGCCGCGATTGTGAACCTCCTGACCAACGCCATCAAGTTCACGCCCGATGGCGGCGAGATCGCCTTGACTGCGACGCTGGCCGCGCCCGACGAGGCCGAGATCCGGATCGCCGATCGCGGGATCGGCCTGGAACCCAGGGAACTGACCCACCTGTTCCAACCGTTCTTCACTCAGTTCGATTCCAGCCGCCATTCCTCGGGCGATTTCGGTTTCAACAAGCGTGGCCTGGGGCTGGGGCTTTCGATCGTCAAGAAGTTCGTCGAGCTGCATGGCGGCACCGTCAGCGCCGCGAGCGTGGTGAACCAAGGGACCACGGTCACTGTTCGCTTGCCCCGTCATTTCCTCCCGAGTTCGGATGGTGACGGAGAGTGCTCCCCGACCAGATCCTGAGTCCCCGCGCGGGGACCCGGCTGGCGACGAGCGGCGCAGGATGCAGGCCCCCATTAAAACGGCCCAAACGAGGGTTATTCGATGCCCACCGCCCTGATTGTCGAAGACGAGCCCGAGGCCAATCACCTCCTGTCGCTGCTGGTCCAGCTCCACGGCTACCGGACGGACTCGGCGTTCACCGGGGGCGAGGCCCTGGAAAAAGTCGGTCGCCAACCCCCCGACATTGTCTTCCTCGACCTCATGCTCCCCGACATCAATGGCTACGAGGTCTGCAAGGCCCTGAAGACCCGGAAGACGACCAGCTTGATCCCCGTCGTCATGGTCTCCGCCCGCGTCGCCGCCGAGAACCGGCTCCAGAGCTTCCGCGCCGGCGCCGACGACTACATTCCTAAGCCCTACATTCCCGACCAGATCTTCCAGGCGATCACGGACGCCGACGCCTGGCGGCGAAACGTCGAGCGGCACGACGCCGCGGGGGAGATCCGGCTCGACACTCACGCCGAAGGCGAGCTGCTCCGGCAGATCGCCCAGCTCCGCAGCCTCCTGGTCGGGCGGACCACGCTCGACTTCGACACGGCGTGCGCGCTTGGCACGGCCCTCAAGGAACTCTGGGCCAGCGCCGACGCGTTCGGGCAATGCCATCACGTCGATCTCGTGGCCACACTTGCCTATCGGCTCCTCGCCGACCGTTTCACGATCACCCTGCGCGACGCGACCGGCTGGATCACGGATGGCCTGCTCCGCGAGGAAGGTTGGCGGCACGTGATCGCCCCGCGATTCGATGAGATCATCGTGGATGAGACCGGCCATCAATTGGTCCTCCTCAAGCGTCTCCCGACGAGTGCGCCCCATTCCAGCGATTGAACGGCCGTCGCAGGCCGCCTCTTCCCGCCGTGGGGACGATTGGTGAGTCGTGAGGAGCCATCGTTTCGGCAGTGTTATAGATAAGAAATTCGAACGTTCCTGCGGCCTCGGCAAGCCGGGGTCGCGAAGACGCGACCAACGTCTCCCATAAATTTATGAAATTACTAATTTTTGTTAGCTAGCAACTTAGGGAAATGGAGTTGGGTCGCGCAACGGCAGGAGGAACTGGCGAGGCGTAGCCTCGGAACCGCTCCGACACCCTCACCCTCTCATGATCTCATGACCCGAGTCGCGTCTCGGCCCTAGGATCGGCCTGATTTCTGGGATAGAATGGTTTCTCGTCAGGTGTCTGCGCGGGGACCGGGATGTCGGGCCCTCGTCACCTTGGAAATAACTGGACTCGCGCATGCTGGCCAAGCGGATCATCCCTTGCCTCGACGTCAACGATGGCCGCGTGGTGAAGGGGACGAACTTCGTCAACCTCCGCGACGCGGGCGACCCGGTCGAGGTGGCGGCGCGGTATGACGAGGAGGGGGCCGACGAGCTGGTCTTCCTCGACATCACGGCCAGCCACGAGGGGCGCGAGATCATCTGGGACGTGGTCCGCCGGACGGCCGAGGTCTGCTTCATGCCGGTGACGGTCGGCGGCGGGATCCGCATCGCTGGACGACATCCGGGCGCTTGAACGCGGGGGCCGACAAGGTCTCGATCAACTCGGCGGCGGTCCGCGACCCCGAGCTGGTCCGCCGGGCTGCGCGGCGGTTCGGCAGCCAGTGCATCGTGGTCAACATCGACCCCAAGCGGGTCGACCGCGACGGCCGCGAGGTCTGGGAGGTCCACATCAACGGCGGCCGGGTGCCGACCGGCCTGGAGGCGGTCGCCTGGGCGCGCGAGGTCGAGCGGCTGGGCGCCGGCGAGATCGTCCTGACCAGCATGGACGCCGATGGCACCCAGAACGGCTACGACCTGCCGATGACCCGGGCGGTCGCCGATGCGGTCGAGATCCCGGTGGTCGCCTCGGGCGGCGCCGGGGAGCCCGAGCACCTGCGCGCTGCTCTGGGCGAGGGAGGCGCCAGCGCCGCCCTGGCCGCCAGCATCTTCCATTACCGCCAGCACTCCATCGCCGAGACCAAGGACTACCTCGCCCGGCATGGCGTGCCGGTCCGTCTCGTGAGCCCGGAACAGGGGCCGGGGGCCACGGGCCAGCGGCGGGGGACGTAGAGAACGAACCAGCGAATCCTGGCGCGACCTGCCCCACACATCACCGGATCGGCATCCTTGCTGGCTGTCGGTCTTGGGCCGCCGGCCACTTCTCGAATTCAGGAGTGTGAGCCCATGGCGAGCGGCACGGTTTCCGTAGACATCCCGAGCACGAGCAACGAGCCCGAGGCCAACAAGCTCTTCCGGATGGTGATGAAGTACAAGGGCTCCGACCTGCACCTGAAGGTCGGCCTCCCCGGCGCCATGCGGCTGGCCGGCGTCCTGCGGCAGATGCAGCTGCCGCCCCTCACCGCCTCCGAGATGGAGCGGCTGATGTTCCCGCTCCTCTCCCCAGGCAGACGCACATCCTGGACGAGGAGGGCGGCATCGACTTCGCCCACATCATCTTCGACGGCGACTCGAGACCCGGTTCCGCGTCAACCTGTTCAAGGCGCGGGGCCGGCTCAGCCTGGTCGCCCGCCGCGTCAATAACACGATCCCCAACTTCGAGGGGCTCGGGCTGCCCCCCGTCATGGCCGAGATCACCAGTACGATCAGGGGATCGTCATCCTGGCCGGCGTCACCGGCTCGGGCAAGTCCACGACGATCGCCTCGATGCTCCAGTACATCAACGAGCGCGAGCGGATGCACATCGTCACGATCGAGGACCCGATCGAGTTCACCTTCAAGGACGACAAGTCGATCATCAACTCAGCGCGAGGTCGGCATCGACGTCATGGACTGGGACACCGCCCTGAAGCACGCCGTGCGGCAGGACCCCGACATCATCCTGGTCGGCGAGATGCGCGACCGCGAAACCTTCAGCGCCGCCATGCACGCGGCCGAGACCGGCCACCTGGTCTTCGGAACGATCCACGCCTCCACCGCCCCGTCGACGATCAGCCGAATCCTCGACCTGTTCCCCCGCGACATGCACTCGGCGCTGCGGCAGAACCTGGCCTTCAACCTCAAGGCGGTCATCGCCCAGAAGCTGCTGCCGACGACCAAGGAGTTGGCGGCCAAGGGGATCACCCGGGTCCCGACCATCGAGATCATGCGGACGAACCCCACGTCCGGAAACTGATCCTCAACGAGGAAGACACCAAGCTCGGCGACGCGATCCGGATCGGCAAGGAAGAGGGGATGCTGGACTTCACCGAGAGCTTGCGGCAGCTGGTCGTGGCCGAGAAGATCGAGCGCGCCACCGCGTTCGAGGTGGCGCCGAACGTCGAGTACTTTGAAAATGGCGCTCAAAGGCATTACCATCGCGCAACCGGGCATTCTCTGAATCTTCTCTCGACCGGCCGGCGCGTGCCCCGGCGGCCCCTCCGGGGCGTGCCGTCGCGCCCGGGCCGGGGCCGTACGCCCTTGAGTCGGGCCGCAGGAGTGTCTGGGAAGAACAGAAAGGTAAGCGATGATCCGTCCGCGCCTCGTCCTCGCGACGTTTGCCGTCTTGTTCCTGGCGCCGCGACCGGGGTCGAGGCCGCCGAGCCCATCGGCGCCGTGTTCGCGCAGTCGAGCTGATCGACCCGCACCGCGGGCCCGGCATGTATCTGAACCTCTTCAAGTTCGTCCCCGTCGTTGCCATCTACCTGCTCTGGGCCTGGACGACCTACTGGGTGGACGACGACGCCAAGGAACTGAACAACCCGAAGTTCGCGGTCTGGAACTGCATCATCTTCTTCACCGGGCTGCTCGGCCTGGCGCTGGTCTGGGCGATCCCGATCTATCCGCTCGGCCTGACCCTGCTGCTGCTGGCCTATTTCGTCCCCCTCCTCATCTATATCTCCATCCGCAACCAGACCGTCCCCGATGACGCAGAAGGTGCTGACCCCCTACCATCTGGGCGAGGTCATGAACGACATGCTGAGAAAGGCTGGGATGAGGCCGCTCTTCAACCGGGACAAGACGTCCCTTGAAAAGACCGGGCCGCCGATCGTCTTCATCGGCAAGAGCCAGGGGACGACCAAGGAAGATCCCTCGCGGGTGCGCGCAGGCCGAGGAGTCGCGGTCGTACATGTCGGCCAAGGAGCTGGTCTACGACGCCGTCCTGCGGCGCTCGACCGACATCCACCTGGAGCCGACCAGCGAACAGCTCTCGGTCCGCTACCGGATCGACGGCATCCTCCACGCCGCCGAGCCATTCGACCGGCCCACCGGCGACGCGGTGATCAACGTCTTCAAGGTGCTCTCGGCGATGGACATCTCGGAAAAGCGCAAGCCGCAGGACGGCTCCTTCGGCGCCAAGCTCGAAGGCCGCGAGCTGGATTTCCGCGTCGCCACCTCGGGCTCGAAGTCGGGCGAGAAGCTGGTCATGCGGATCCTCGACAACGCCGTCGGGGTCTCCAAGCTCGAAGACTCCGGGCTCCGCCCCAAGCTCATCCAGGCGATCCGCGGCCTGGTCACCCAGCCGCACGGCATGTTCCTCTGCTGCGGGCCGACCGGTGCGGGCAAGACGACCACGCTCTACGCCTGTCTCCGCGAGATCGACCGGTTCCAGAAGAACATCATCACCGTCGAGGACCCGATCGAGTACCACCTCGACAATGTCACCCAGATGGAGATCAACACCAAGAGCGGCCAGACCTTCGCCGGCAGCCTCCGGTCGATCCTCCGCCAGGACCCCGACGTGATCATGATCGGCGAGATCCGCGACCAGGAGACCGCCACGATCGCCTGCCAGGCGGCGAAGACCGGCCACATGGTCTTCTCCACCGTCCACGCCAACGACACGGTCACGGCGCTCATCCGGTTGCTCGACCTGGGGGTCGAGCCGTTCATGATCGCCTCGGCGCTGACGGCGGTGCTCGGCCAGCGGCTGGTTCGCGTGCTCTGCGAAGCGTGCAAGGAGCCGTACAAGCCCAAGCCCGAGTTCCTCAAGAAGGCGAACCTGCCCGCCGACAAGGTGGACGTCTTCTACCGCCGGCCAACCGAGCCGCAGCAGGTCTGCCCCCAGTGTGGCGGCACCGGCTACCTCGGGCGGACCGGGATCTTCGAGCTGCTGATCATCACCGAACCGATGTGCGACATGATCCGCGAGAACCCTTCGATCAACGCGCTCCGCTCAAGGCCGAGGCCCGCAAGAACGGCATGATCTACCTCCAGGAGGACGGCCTCCGCCAGGTCATCCAGGGCAAGACGTCGATTGAGGAGCTGCTCCGGGTCGTCGAGTAGTCGTCGGCCCAGTCACGAGTCCGGGCCCCTCAACCCGCTCCCGATCGTTGCGTCGCGCGCACCCAAGCCGGAGAACATGTCCATGGAATTCGCCGTCAACCTGGTCCTCTGCCTGATCATCGCGGGAATCACCTTTGCCCTGATGAGCGAAGGGATCTGGGTGCCGCGCTGATGTGCTTGAACGTCATGTTCGCGGGGATCATCGCGTTTAACTTCTACGAGCCGCTGGCGGCCCTGCTGTCGAGCAACGTCGAGTTCCTGCAGGGATACGCCGACATGCTCTGCCTGATGACCTTGTTCCTCGTGGCACTGGTCGTGCTCCGGCTCACGACCGAGAGCCTGGCACCGACGATGGTCCGGTTTCCGACCCTGATCTATCACCTGGGCCGGATCGTCTTCGGCCTCGTCACCGCGATGATGACCGTGGCGATCATCCTGACGGCATACGAGACCGCGCCGGTCAACAAGAAGGTCTTCGGCGTGATCGACTACAGGACCGAGGTCCCGTTCGGGCTCGGGCTCGACCGCAAGTGGCTCTCGTTCTTCCAGAATACCACCGGCCAGGTCTTCGCCGACTACGCGTCACCCAAGCGCGACCCGTTCGGCGAATATGGCAACGCCAAGGTGTTCGACCCGAGGGGCGAGTGGCTCCTCTACCACCAGGAGGCGCGGCCCTACGGCACCGACTCGATCCTGACAGAGGAAGGGGCCACCGCAGCCCCTGCGAGCGGCGGTGCGGTTCCGGCGGGAGGCGGGGGACAGGGAGGACAGGGAGTCATCAGGCCGGGGGGGCCGGGCGGCCGCGTGGTCGTGCCGCAGTGATCCCGATACACGGCACGGCTGCGAGTGCCCAGGGCCGAGGGGCCGATCGCGCGGTGAGGCCCTTCAGCGCACCGCCGGGGGGAGCGTCGGCCGGTCGATCGAGCGGAGTTCGACCAACTCGAAATTCGGCTGCGAGCAGATCCCCACCGTTTGCTGGGTCAGCGTGTAGACCGCGACCTGGTTCGTCGTCGATTCGAAGACGAACAGGGGGGAACAGCCCTCGCTGTAGCTGCCGAGCGCACCGGTGGTCATCAGGAAGTGGGGCCGGGGACCGTTGTCCAGGTCGATCTTGAAATCGGCGACGAGGTCGCGTTCGGCGAAGCGGTCGAGCATCTTGATCGCCTCAGGCGACTGGTGGCGGAACGAGGGGATCGTGGCCAGGAGGCGACCGCCCTTGTAGTCGAGGTAATAGAGGGCATCCTGGGGGATCTGGACCTTTGTGCCCTCGTTGTAGCGGACGAGCACCGGGCCGCTCATCAGGATCGACTCGCCCCAGCGATCGCCGCCACTGGCGCGGGCGACCGGCCTTGGGAGGCTGGCCCAACCCCAGCCCAGCGCCAGTCCGAAGGCCAGGGTGATCGCGGAGGGGATGCCACGACGCCAGAGGCTCATGACGGGGCGTCTCCTTTCGCCTGTGGGACTCATATTCAGACTCATATCATCCCCAACCGGTTCAGTCGCCGCGCATTGTGCGCCGGAGCGCCCTGCCTGTCCAGGCCGAACCCTGAAGCGCTTGATGCCCGGTCCCCCGATTCTCAACAATGTAAGGTCGAAGTGGAGCGTTTCGGGATACCGTCCCCCTCTCGTCGACCGATCTCGATCTTTGGAGAGGATCACCGATGATCACCTCGGTCTGGATGGTCGGGGTCGTTCTGGTCTTGCAAGTCCCCCCCCCGAACTCGGGCGCGAGCCCCGCGTCCGACCTCCGACGCGAGCGCCAGGCGCTCCACGACCAGGAGACGGCCCAGCTCAAGGCGCTGGCCGACCGCCTGCGCGGCCAGGGCGAATCGGTCGCCGCCGCCGAGGTCCTTGCCCGGATCGAGCCGTCGCCGCCGCCAGGAGGCGCGACCCGGTTCGTCCCGCTGCCCGATGTCGTCTCCGCCCCGGCCGAGGGCCTGTCCAACATCCCCGCAGAGCGGCCAACCGCCGCCCTCTGGCGGGCCGAGCTTCAGGCGATCCGCGCGGCCACCGCGCGGGCCTGTTTGCGCTGGCCGAACGAGCCGCTTCATCGACCCCCAAGCATTACGCGCTGGCCGACGAGTGCCTCCGAGCCGTCCTCGACCGCCAACCCCACCACCCCGAGGCGCGCCGGCTGCTCGGTTACGTCCCCCATGACGGCGGCTGGGCCACCCCATTTGCCGCCCGCAACCTCCGCCACCAGATGGTCAACCATCCGACCTACGGCTGGATCGATGCCACGTGGGTCCCCCACCTGGAGCGGGGCGAGCTGCCCGCGCCGACCGTCCCGGGGCGGAGGCAAACGCGCTGGCTCCCCGCCGACCAAGCCAATGAGTTGCACCGCCTCTGGGAGATGCCTGGAAGATCGACACCGAGCACTTCCAGATTCGGGCCAACGTCCCGCTCTCCGAGGCGATCGCCTTCGGCCGGCAGCTCGAGACGTTCCACGAGCTGTTCACTGCGCTGCTTGCCGACGTGATCGCGCCGGGCAATCGGCTCCCCCTGGCGCAGCGGTTCCAGGACAGGGCGATGGTGGGCGAGCGGTCGTCGGACCCGCACCTGGTCTGCTACTTCGCCACCAAGCAGGAATACGGGGATTTCCTCACACCCGTCGAGGGACCGAGCATCATGCAGAGCCTGGGGATCTACATCCCCCCGAAGCCGGGCAAGGGAAGACGGGTCCCGGCCTTTTTCTTCCGTGACCCCAAGGGGGCGATCGCGGCGTCGGCCACGCTCTATCACGAGGTCTCGCACCAGTTGCTCTTCGAGCTGGCCGGGCCCCACGCCTGCGACAGGAACGCGGGCCATTACTGGGTCTTCGAGGGGCTCGGCACGTACTTCGAGACCGTGGTCGCCGCGCCCGACGGAACCCTCCGCGTCGGCGGCCTGGTCGGGCCGAGGATCGTCGGGGCGAAAATTCGCCTCATCGACCGGCAGGAGTTCGTGCCCACCGAGCGGCTCGTCCGGCTCGGCCGGAACGAGTTCAACCGCGACGACGTCGTGCACCTGCACTACGCCGAGGCCATGGCGCTGACCGTCTTCCTGATGCAGACGCGGAGCGAGTCCTATCGCGACCCGTTCCTCGACTATGTCAAGGACGCCTACCGCGGCCGCCTGCGGCGCGACTCGGGACGGTCGCTCGACGAGCGCCTCGGCATCCCCTATAAGACCCTGGATGACCAGTTCCTGGACTTCTTGAGGAAGGGATAAGCGTCGAAACTCAGATCCACGGCCGATTCCAATTTGAGATCTCAAAGGGAGGAGCGGGTCCCCGAGGCCGGTCGCGGTGGGCTGGCGCGAGTCAGGGACGATCCTGCGTCCCGAGCGTTCGGGATCACTCGCCCACGTAGGGGATCAGCGCCATGAACCGGGCGCGCTTGACGGCGTCGCTCGCCGCACGCTGGAAGGCTGCGCAGTTGCCGCTCCGCTTCCGCGAGAACATCTTGCTCTGATTGGTGCAAAGCTTCTTCAACAGGCCGACGTCCTTATAATCGACATAGGCCGGGCGCGGACAGCCCTCAGGAGTGCAAAACCGACAGCGATTCTTTCGGTTGCGACCAAATCGTTTCCGCGGCATAAACCTGGTGTCCTCGGACGAGCTCGAAAATCTTTCCTGGCGGGGACGCAAGTCGATCTTCGGGGCGCACAACCCCATTGGGGAAACCACGAATTTAGGGCCTCTCGCCCGATCCGTCAAGCCCAACCCCGACGCGGCGCCGCGCAGTTGCGCGGCCCGCTTGACCCGAGGAACTCGCCGGCGTTAAGGTTTTCGGCATGAGCTTCGAAGTCGAGGTCAAATACCGGACGACCGGCCACGCCGACCTGGCCCGACGCCTGACCGCGCTGGGGGCCGTGCCGGGCCCGGAAATCACGCAAGAGGACGCCTACCTGAGCCACCCGGCGGCGCGACTTCGCGGGACCAACGAGGCGCTCCGGCTCCGTCGCGTGGGCGGGTCGAATCGGATCACGTATAAAGGACCCCGTCGGGACGGCCCGACCAAGACGCGCGAGGAGATCGAGCTCCCCCTAGGCGAGGGGGCCGAGTCGTTCGAGCGCTGGCTTCGGCTGCTCACGAATCTGGGGTTCCGGCCAGTCGCCGTAATCCGGAAGGCGCGTCAGCCGTTCCACCTGAGTCACCGAGGCCGGCCGGTCGAGGTGGTGCTCGACGTGGCCGAGGGGATCGGCGAGTTTGCCGAGGTCGAGGCGATCGCCCGGGATGAGGCTGACCTCCCCGCCGCGCAAAGCGCGGTGCTCGACTTGGCGGGCGTGCTCGGCCTGACGGACGTCGAACCCCGCTCGTACTTGCGAATGGCGCTGGAGCAGCGATCGGCCGAGGACCTCGCGACCGGATCCCTCCCGACGATCGGGGACCCGGGCGATCCTCGGAACCCGGCTGGTCAGACTTGAGCCGATCTGGTATGAACTTGCCTGCCAGGGGCGAAGGATTGTCCCCGGTGCCATTTCTTGGGTGTTCCCCCGGCCAAGGAGATCTGCGCGATGGACCGCCGCCGCTTTATCCCCTCCCCCGAAGGGCTGGAAGGCCGCGCGCTGCTCAGCTTGTTCGGTCACTCCTCAGCGACGTCAACGACGTCAACGACGTCAACGACGTCGAATGTGTTTACCGGCACCAGCTCCACGCCGACGAACAACTTTCCCGCTACGTACAAGGAAAAGATCCAGCGAATCGAGCATCTTCCATTCTACCTCAACCAGCTCCAGCCGGGCCGGTTCCTCAACCGCGATCAGATCGCGCAGCTCCAGACGGACCTGAAGGCGATCGTGGGCGATCTCCATGCCCCTCCCCCCAAGGTCCTCGACTTTTTCAACCACAACCAGCGCGTCGCCCTGCCCACGAAGAGCCTGAGCGTCGACAGCGCGAAGAGCCTGAATCACGCGTTCGGACTCGTCCTGAATGAAGCGGGAGCCACTCCCGAGCAGTCGGCGAACCTCCAGCGCGACATGAACGACCTGGCGCTGATCGATTCGCTGAGCCGCCAGCCCGTGTACCTGGCGACGAATGATTATTCGCTCGTGCTCCAGACGGCCCTGCAAGTCGGCCGTCCGATCACTCGGCCGGATGTCCCCACACTGGCGGCCAAGGATGGAGGCCACGGCGAGCAGGGGTTTGGCATCACTCGCGTCCCAACGCCGAAGTTCAACGGACAATATCTCGCCGGCGCTGTCACCAAGGCCGGGTCGCCCGAGGGCATCACCATCCAGGTCCTCGACGTGAACGGAAATGTCATCGGCGAGGGGACTGTCGACAAAGCCGGGGTTTACTCCGTGACCGTCAGCCAGCCGTTGAGCGACGGGGTCCACGACCTCCGCTTCCGCGCCTGGGATCCGTCCGGACAGCTCAGCAGGCCGAGCGACCTCTTCCGCCTGAAGGTCGTGACCCCGCGAAGTGCCCGCTTGGTGATCGGCGCGTCGGTGCCGCAAGGCCCGCTCGGATCGGGTACCCGCTGACACGCCGGGTCGGGTTGAATTGCTCCGTGCGACGCTTCATAATGCAATGCAGGATCTAAGGATCTGTTGTGCGCTTTCCCCTCTTTGTAGGGTCAGCTTCCGCCTGCCGTCCGTTGCGCAAGGAGGCAGGCTACAGGATCACACAACACGTCGGTTGAAACCACAATCGCATTATCGCCCAGGCGGACACACTCAGGGTCAGGAGATTGCTCGCGCCATGAAGACCAAGACCAGGCACCGGAAATCCTACAAGTGGCGGAAGAAAGCTGACTCTTCCCCCATCGCCAAGGGCCGGCGGCCCAAGCGGCACGGCATCCGCAATCCCAGGAAACGCAAGCACCTGGGCGGTGTCGGGCTCGATTGAGGGTAAAGAGGGCCGTCTCCTCGAGGCGAGGAGACGGGTGTCCCTTTTCGGGACCGGTCGCCGAGGGTACCGATCTGCACCTAGAGGAGTTCGCGGATCGGCGTGCGCTGGTCGAGCAGTCAGAGCGGCTGGCCGAACTGATTGGGCAGGGTGATGACCGGGTCGATCCCCAGGGTGTGATAGAGTGTCGCGAAGACGTTCTGGAACGTGATGGGGTGGTTCCTGGGCCTCTCGACGAGCCAGTTGGTAGCGCCGATGACCTGTCCGGTCCGCACCCTCTCCCGGCCAGGATCGCGCACGAGACACTCGGCCAGTGGTCGCGCCCGGCGTTCTTGTTGATCTTGGGGGTCCGGCCGAACTCGCCCCAGACGACGACCGAGATGTCCTTGTCGAGATGTCCTTGTCGAGGTCGCGATAGTGGAGGTCCTCGACCAGCGCGGCAAGCCCCATGTCGAGCTTGGGCAGGCGCTCGCGGCACTGCGGGAAGTTGTTGCTGTGATAGTCCCAACGGCCGAAGCCGATGGTCACGCCGCGGGCACCGGCCTCGACGAGCCGTCGGGCCATCAGGAAGTGATCCATGCAGCACGGACCGCCGTCGCCCACGTTCTCCATTTCGCCGTAGCCGTCCTTGTCCCGGAGCTTCGGGTCCTCGCGGGTGACGTCGAGCGCCTCGACAAGCGTGCTCGACGTCAGGATCTCGAAGGCGCGGCGGGTGAAGGTGTCCATCACCTCGATCGCGCCGTTAATGTCGATGTCGCGGCGAAGGCTGTCGAAGCTCTGGAGGAGCCCCTTGCGGTTGTCGAAGTGGCCAACGCTCAAGTCCCTCGACTCAGGCGGGTCAGGTCGGCCCCCATGTTAGGGATGAACGGCGCAGTACGTCAGGCCGAGGTAGCCTGGGTCGCCGTTGTCGGCCCAGTGCATATGCCCCATCCGGGGCGCGAGGCCGACGAACGGCGGCACGGTCGAGTCCACCGACCCCTGGAGCTTCAAGAGGACCGCCCCCAGGCTGGGCCGGCACCCCTGCTGCTGACTTCCGCCGCGGGGTAGCCCGTCAGGCACTGGACGGCGGCGTGCTCACCTCGGGCGCCGACGACCGTTCGGAGGATCGCCAGCTTATCCATCTGGGCGGCCAGGCGCAGCAGGTGCTCGCGGACCCCGGTAACCGTGCTACAATCTCCTGAATTTTCGCATTTTTCTGTGCGAAAATGTCGAAAAATCGCCGCAGGCCGGTAGACGAGGGGGAGTGGTTTCTCTAGAATTCCTCCAGTGACGTCACCGACAAACGTCCCGAGTGGTAATCTCGGTCGAATAGGAAATAAGCGCAAAACCGACTGCAGCTCTCTGTGTTTACTGGACTTTCGAAGTCAAGATGGCCATTTTCCCATTAACTTCATCCGATGGATTGTGGACGGATGTTCAATTTTGTCGGTGACGACTCTAGTGATTTAGGGCGTACTGTCATCCGGATCAAGGCGCCTCATGCTGGCTCTCTGGGGGGCGACCATGACCGAGTCTTCGGATCGTTCACTCCTTGACCTGATCCGCCGCCACGGGCCGATGAGCGTGGCCGGGATGGTGGAGCGGCTGGGAGTGACGCCCACTGCGGTCCGCAACCGGCTGATGCGACTGGTCGCTTCGGGGATGGTGGAGCGCCGCGTCGAGCACGGGGGCCGAGGCCGGCCGAAGCACACATACTGTGCGAGTGTCGAGGCTCACAAGCGGCTCGGGCAGAACTACACCGACCTCGCCGTGGTCCTCTGGGAAGAGATGATGCGGACGATCGAGGACCGCAAGCTACGGCGGGTCCTGTTTGGCCGGATCACCGAGCGGCTGGCCGAACTCTATCGCGTGCAGGTCACTGGCGACGAGTGGGAGGGGCGGTTGGTCCAGCTTGGCTCGTTGCTGAACGGTCGGGGGATCGAGGCCGAGGTCACCCGAGGCGATGGTGGCATGATGCCCATGCTCAAGCAGCACTCGTGCCCCTACTACGAACTGGCCGAGGTCGATCGTGCGGTCTGTGCCATGGAGCGGAAGATGTTCGAAAAGGTCCTCGGCCGAGGGCTCCGGCTGAGCCACTGCCGGCTCGACGGCCACCGTTCCTGCGACTTCGAGGCCAAGCCGATCGTCGATCACAGCCCGGCCAAGGCCGTGTGAGATGACGGCTGCGCGAGGGCAAATGATCGGATCTTCGACGCATGGGACACCTCAAATCTAATATCTTGACATTTCAGTTCTGCGGTCCGTTCTTCCAACCCGGTCCCAACAGGGCAGGAGACTGATGAGCAAGGTGCTTTCGATCGACAACCTGCACGTCGCCATCGACGGCAAGGAGATTTTGAAGGGGGCCAACCTCACGATCCGACAAGGCGAGGTCCATGCCCTGATGGGTCCGAACGGCTCGGGCAAGAGCACCCTGAGCTACGCGCTGATGGGACACCCCAACTACGAGGTGACCGAGGGTACGGTGACGCTCGATGGCCGCGACCTGCTGGCGCTGGAGCCCGACGATCGGGCCAAGGCGGGGCTGTTCCTCGCCTTCCAGTACCCGACGGCGATCCCCGGCGTCACCGTGGCGAACTTCCTCCGGCACGCGGTCACCAACATCCGTCACCCCGACCGCAAGGAGGGGCAGGACTTGATCTCGATGCGCGAGTTCCGCAAGGAACTGCGCGAGCAGATGGACGAGTTGAGCATGGACCCCGAGTTCGCCCGGCGCTACCTCAACGAGGGGTTCTCTGGCGGCGAGAAGAAGCGGGCCGAGATCCTGCAACTGGCGATGCTCCGCCCCGCGTTCGCGATCCTCGACGAGACCGACAGCGGCCTCGACATTGACGCCGTCCGCGTCGTCTCGGAAGGGGTGAACAAGGTCGCGGCCAAGAACGCGACCGGTATCCTGGTGATCACGCACTATCAGCGGATCCTCAACTACATCAGGCCGGAGTTCGTCCACATCCTCTTCGGCGGCCGGATCGTCGAGAACGGCGGCCCCGAGCTCGTCGACGTCCTGGAGACGCAGGGCTACGACTGGGTCCGCGAGAAATATCCCGAGGCCGCCAGGGACGAGGACGAGATGGAGCAGCAGCATACCTCCTCCAGGCAACTGGCATTTTGAGTCAAACGTGGGGTGCGCCGGCGCACCGGGATTCGTTTCGGGCTGGGCACCCTTCAGGAGATAGGAAGGCACGTATGGCGACCGATCTGAGCAGTCAGGTGGAAGGCATCAAGGACGACTACAAGTATGGGTTTCATGATTCGGAGACCCACTACGCGTTCAAGAGCGGCAAGGGGCTCAACCGTGAGATCGTCCATCAGATCTCGGAGATGAAGGGCGAGCCCCAGTGGATGCGCGACATCCGCCTGAAGGCGCATGACGTCTTCTGGCAGAAGCCGACCCCGACCTGGGGCGGCAACCTCGGCCACCTCAATTTCAACGATATTTACTACTACATGAAGGCCGCCGATCGCCAGGGCAAGACCTGGGAGGACGTCCCGGCCGAGATCAAGAACACCTTTGAGAAGCTGGGCATCCCCGAGGCCGAGCGCAAGTTCCTGGCCGGCGTCGGTGCGCAGTACGAATCGGAGGTTGTCTACCATAGCCTCCGCGAGGACTTGCAGAAGAAGGGCGTCATCTTCGTCGATACCGACACCGCCCTGCGCGAACACCCCGACCTGGTCCGGCAGGTACTACGGAACGGTGATCCCGACGCACGACAACAAGTTCGCCGCGCTGAACACGGCGGTCTGGTCGGGAGGCTCGTTCGTCTACATCCCGGCGGGCGTGAAGGTCGATATCCCGCTCCAGGCCTACTTCCGGATCAACGCCGAGAACATGGGCCAGTTCGAGCGGACGCTGATCATCGTCGAGGAAGGCGCCCAGGTCCACTACGTCGAGGGCTGCACCGCGCCGATGTATTCGACCGAGAGCCTCCACTCGGCGGTCGTCGAGATCATCGTCAAGAAGGGAGGTCGGTGCCGCTACACGACCATCCAGAACTGGGCCAACAACATCTATAACCTCGTGACCAAGCGCGCCGTCGCCCACGAGGACGCCGTGATGGAGTGGGTCGACGGCAACCTCGGCAGCCGGCTGACGATGAAGTACCCCTCCGTCTACATGATGGGCAAGGGCGCGCGGGGCGAGATCCTCTCGATCGCCTTCGCCGGCAAGGGCCAGCACCAGGACGCCGGCGGTAAGGTCGTCCACGGCGCGCCCTACACCAGCTCGCGGATCATCTCCAAGAGCATCAGCAAGAACGGCGGCCGCGCCAGCTATCGCGGGCTCGTCAAGGTCGCCCATGGCGCCAAAGGCTCGAAGTCGAACGTCGTCTGCGACGCCCTGATCCTCGACTCGCAAAGCCGCTCCGACACCTACCCCTACATCGAGATCGATGAGGACGACGTCAAGGTCGGCCACGAGGCGAGTGTCTCGAAGATCGGCGAGGAGCAGCTCTTCTACCTGAGGAGCCGCGGCCTGAGCGAGGCCGAAGCCTCGACCCTGATCGTCAGCGGCTTCATCGAGCCGCTTGTCAGGGAACTGCCCATGGAGTACGCCGTCGAGATGAACAAGCTCATCCAGCTCCAGATGGAAGGGTCGGTGGGATAATAGCTGCATCCGGCGGGAGGAGGATGGTCACGAGCAGAAAGTGACAGCATTCCGAATTCCCACAACCCGGATGGTCCTGAGGTCTGTCCCGATTGCGGGAATGTATCGACGGCGCCCTCTCACCGCAACTTTCACGTTTCCCGGAACGATTGTGCCCACCGCCGGGGGCGGCGGTGCTCCCCCGAGGGAGCACCGCCGCCCCCGGCGGGCACCAACGTCCCGGAATGCGTATCACATCTCGGAGCGATCCGACGCCACCAGGAATTCAATGTGAGCCACGCCTTCGTGGGCATGTTGTCCTCGTTCCAGGAAGTATGATGCCCGCGAGATGGCCTAGGATGAATGCGAGTCGTGTCGAGGTGTGGTTGGTCGATCTTCGGATACTTCGGCAAGGTCCGCCTGGGCTGGTGCTTAGCCTTGAACCGCTGGATTCCGATCGGGCGATCGTCACACTGACCCCGCATCCGACGAGTCCGAGGGGGACACGATTCGAGATCAATCTGAAATGACCGTTTCTCAAGCCCGGCGCTTTCGACGCCCCAAACTCGATTACCGTCCCGGAAGCGCAGGTGATTTCGAAAGCTCGGCGTTCTCAAGGCGGATGAATTCGCTCAGGTTGAGGACGCCGTACGGACCTGGCTCGGACTTTGATGAGATAATCACCAGATGAGTAGTGCATCCGCGATGACCACTCCCGCCACCGGCGGATTTTCCGAGGCAACCTTCCAGACCTTCCTCCACGCCTGCGATGAGCCCAAGTGGCTGCTCGAGCGCCGCAAGGAGGCGTTCGCCCTGTTCCAGGCGACCCCCTGGCCAACCGCGAAGGACGAGGAATGGCGACGGACCGACATCCGGGCCTTGAAGCTCGACGCCTTCGGCCCGCCGGTCCGCCGCGAGCCCAACGCCGAGACGAGAGCGGCGATCGACCCGCTCTGGCAGGCCCTCAGCACGCACTACGCCACCGGCATCGCGCAGCTCAACGCCGAGGCCATCCACACGGCCGACCCCGCCAAGCTGGGCGGCGCGGTCTTTGTGGACCTGGGACGGGCAGTCAAGGAATACCCCGAGCTGCTCGAGAAGTTCCTGCTGACCGACGCCGTGACGCCGCGCGACGACGCCTTCGCGGCCCTGCACGCGGCATTCTGGACCGGCGGGACGTTGCTTTATGTCCCTAGGGGTGTTAAGGTCGAGGCCCCGCTGTTCAGCCTGGTCGGGCTGGCCCGCGATGGGCGGGTCGATTTCGATCATACGCTCGTCATGCTCGAAGAGGGGGCCGAGGCGACGCTGGTCCGCGAGACATCGGGGCGCGACCGGGCCGACGCGCCTGCGCTGCACGTTGGCGCCGTCGAGCTCTTCGTCGGCCGGGGGGCGCGGCTCCGGTTCGTCAACATCCAGAACTGGGACGGCGGCACCTGGCACTTCAGCCGCGAGCGTGCCCTGGTCGGGCCCGACGCCGCCCTGCAATGGACCGTCGGCGGGCTCGGCTCGAGGCTGGCCAAGGTCAACCAGGAGGTCGCCCTGACCGGCGAAGGGGCGCGGGCCCAGGTCAACGGCGTCATGTTCACCAGCGGCCGACAGCACCTCGCCTACATCACCCGGCAAGACCATCAGGCCCCACACACCATCAGCGACCTCCTCTACAAGGGGGGGCTGAAGGATAAGTCGCGGGTCGTCTGGAAGGGAATGATCCGCGTCGAGAAGGATGCCCAGCGGACCAACGCTTATCAGAAAAACGACAACCTGATCCTGTCCGAGACCGCCCGTGCCGACTCGATCCCCGGCCTCGAAATCGAGGCCAACGACGTCCGCTGTACCCACGGCGCCACCGCAGGTCGGGTCGACAACGACATGATCTTCTACGCGCAGTCGCGCGGCGTCTCCAAGGAGACCGCCATCCGGCTCATCGTCGAGGGCTTCTTCGCCAACGTCTACGATCGGATCACCCTGGAGCCCGTGCAGGAGACGCTCCGCCAGGCGGTCACCGACAAGCTTCAGTTCGGCACCACGACGCCGGCGTGAACCGCGCGGTGGGACGCACGCCTCATTGTCTACGAATCCCGCAGGAGTCCGCCCAACTATGGCAGCATCGTACGCGAACCCCGAGGTCCTCGGCTCGGCCGACTGGGTTGAGCGGCACCGCAACGACCCGAAGGTCCGAATCGTCGAGAGTGACGAGGACGTCCTGCTCTACGACATGAGCCACATCCCCGGCGCCGTCAAAATCGACTGGCAGGGGGACCTCCAGGACCAGCTCATCCGCGACTACATCGATGCCGAGAAGTTCGCCGCCATCTGCCGCGGTCGGGGATCGCCAACGACACGACCGTTGTCTTCTACGGCGACAAGTCGAACTGGTGGGCCTGCTACGCCTTCTGGGCGTTCAAGCTGTTCGGTCACAAGGACTGCCGGATCATGAACGGCGGCCGGAAGCTCTGGATCGACCAGAAGCGGCCAACCACGACCGAGGTCCCGCACTACCCTCGCACCGACTACACGGTCCAGGCGAGCCACGAGGAGAAGATCCGCACCTTCCGTGACGAGGTCCTGGCCCACTCGAAGGCGGGCAAGCCACTGCTCGACGTTCGCAGCCCCAAGGAATTCACGGGCGAGCTGCTCCACATGGAAGACTATCCCCAGGAGGGCGCTCTGCGAGGCGGTCACATCCCGGGCGCCAAGAACGTCCCCTGGAGCCGCGCCGTCAACGAGGACGGCACGTTCAAGTCGGCCGAGGAGCTGAAGGCACTCTATGAGAGCGAGGTCGGGCTGAAGCCCAGCGACGAGGTCATCGCCTACTGCCGGATCGGCGAGCGGTCGAGCCTGACCTGGTTCGTCCTGACCTACCTGCTCGGCTACCCCAAGGTCCGCAATTACGACGGCTCCTGGTGCGAGTGGGGCAACCTCGTGCGGGCCCCGATCGCCAAGGGCGCCTAAAGGGGCGCGATGTTCCTCGTCGGTTGTCTTGTGTTAGAATGATGGCAGGCGCGGTCCGGGAGGACTCTCTCTCTGTTCCCGGATGAGAGCCGACCGATCAGAGACGATTTGCAGGATCATCCCATGTCCCCCCTGGACACCCTTGTCTCCGAGTTGAGCGACGCCGACCGCCAGGAACGGATCGAGTTGCTGATCGACCTCGCCAAGAACCTCCCGCCGCTTCCCGAGCGGCTGGCCGCGCATAAGGACGCGACGCACCGGGTCGAGGAATGCCAGTCGCCGGTCTATCTGTTTGTCGAGCTGCAGGGCAATCGCGTGACGCTGTTCGCCGATGCCCCCCTTGAGGCCCCCACCGTCCGAGGCTTCGTCGCGCTGCTGGTCGAGGGCCTCAACGGCGCGACGGTCGAGGAGGTCCTCCAGGTCCGCGACAACCTGATTGAGCGGATCGGCCTGCCCGAAATCCTGGGCATGCTTCGGATCCGTGGGCTGACCGGCGTTCTCAGACGGGTGAAGGCCGAGGTCACCCGCGCGGCGATCGCGCGGGCCTCGGCGCCACCGACGACGAACGGCCAGGGCTCCGTCTCGTCCCCCTCGTGAGGAACACCGAGAGATGGCCGAATTCGTCAAGGTAACCATCCGGGATGCGCTCCGCCCCGGGGCCAAGGCCCTCGCCGAGGTCGATGGCCGGCCGATCGCCGTCTTCAACGTCGCTGGGACGTTCTACGCGATCGACGACATCTGCACCCACGACGGCGGACCGCTCGCCGAGGGCGAGCTCGAGGGCGCCGAGATTCGCTGCCCGAGGCACGGCGCCCGCTTCGATGTCCGGACCGGCAAGGCGCTCTGCCTGCCCGCCTTCGAGCCAGTGACCACGCACACCGTCGAGGTCCGCGGTGACGACGTCTACGTCGCCCTCAACGATTGATTGCCAAACCAGGGAGCTCCGCCGATGGTCGACCAAGAGGCGATCCTGTCCGCTCTCCGTACCGTCAAAGATCCCGAGCTGAACCTCAACGTCGTCGATCTCGGGCTGGTCTACACCATTCAGACGCACGACGACGAGATCGACGTCGAGATGACCCTGACCTCGCCCGCGTGCCCCGCTGGCCCTGAGATCCTCCGTGATGCCGTCGGGGCACTCGAGGCGCTCAAGGGGATTTCCAAGGCGAACGTCAAGCTCGTCATGTCGCCTCCCTGGTCGCCCGACCGGATGAGCGACGCCGCACGCGACGAGCTGGGAATTTTCTGACCCCCCACATCCCCATCCCACGCCAGGGAGCAACGGTAAGCGTTGAGAAAAAGGGACATTCGTCGGTTTCGCGATGAATGTCCGCGACGCCGCCCCCACTTTTTTAGGCCGAAGCGTCACCCCTGGGTGACCTCGGCCATTTACTTTGCTAAGTTGGGAAATTGTAAGGCGTGAGTACGTCAGGTGCATGGTCTAGCCGGAAAAAATCACGCAGCGACCTCTCTTCTCTCTTGACAACTAGTGGCGGCCTTCTCTATAGACAGGCCTTTCCTACCCGCGATGTCATGATGTCATGAAGGTCGGTGTGGTGACTAGGGGGATCCCCGTTCGCGGGATTGAGCGCCGTGGCTCGAAAAAAAACACCCAAAGTCCGTGTCAACCTTAAAGCCTCATTATCCCGCCGTCTGCGAGATATCCGTCAAGAACTCTATGGTGAACATGGCGGCCCCGAGTTGGCCCGACGGCTGAATCTTCCGGCGCGGACCTGGTACAACTACGAAACGGGAGTGACCGTCCCGGCCGAGGTGTTGCTGTCGTTCATCGACCAAACGGGGACGAGCCCGGTCTGGCTCCTCTCCGGTCAGGGCCCCAAATACCTCCGAAGTCCAGACGAAGTCACGCTCTCGGGGTTACCCCCGATCGAGCTGATCCGGCGCGGCTTGGAGCGGCTCGAACAGGAGCCGAACGACGTCGTGATCGTCGCACCCGAGGACCTGCCGCCCGAGGCGCTCTCCGACTTCGTCGCGGTGGGGCTGGTCTCTCTCGAGGAGCTCTCCGCGAGGGGGATCGAGACCTCGCAGGTGGAGAGATACATGCTGGCCTATCGCGAATGGGTTCCCCACCCGGACGAAACCGTGGGCGTCCAACTGAAGGACGACGCGATGCATCCGGTCCTGCCGGCCGATTCGATCGTGGCGATTGACCTCACGTGGCACGACGCGAAACAGCTCCAGGGGCGGATCGTCGCGGCCCGACCCGAGCCCGGCAGCAAGCCGGTGATCCGATGGCTGGAGATCAGCGGCCGGCACCTGATCCTTCGGCCGAACCAGCCGAACAGAGAGTATCCGCTGATTCCGATCGAGCTCAGCAGCATCCCCGATGACCTGATCATCGGCCAGGTGGTCTGGTCGTGGAGCCGATTCCCTCAGGGGTAACTGGAACCCGTGACGTCGACTCGCCGGGGCCACCGCGGTCCTTGGTGCTGCCCGGCGATTATCTGCGCACCGAGGGCTGAGAGGCTGTGAATTTTTCGTCATTTGTACACTAAGCGGCTTTAATAGGCCGATTCGGAATTGTTGGCTGTATCAGGTGTTACGCCGAATAGTGTTCCGGCGTATCAGTGTACGTTTGACGAAAAATTCACAGCCTCTGAGGTTTGTTCGGCGTCGTCGTCGTCCATCGCGGCGATCCAGACCAGGAATGCCGCGCGGCCCAGGCCGTCGCGCACCGCCAGCCGTACGACGGCCTTGAGCGCCTCGGGGTCGGGGTCGGCGGGCAAGGTCTCGGGCAGGCTGGCCGCCAGCAGCGAGTGCCGAGCCAACGCCTGCGCCAGCTCGCCCGTCAGCGCGGACCGGCTCCGCACGATCCGACCGAACCGACCGCCATCGACTTTTTCCTTGCCTTCGAGTCCGACCAGGGAGATCTTGAACACACTCATTGGTCTCCCTCTCCCGTTCTCCGGAGTACGCGGTCAGCATCATGGCGTCTTCACGGATGGGAGCGAAGCTCGAAAGAATCTGGCAACATGCGTGCGAGCCGATGTTCTGGCTTAGCCCCGACTTCAAGCTGCTCTGGGTCAACCGGGCCTGGGAGGAGCTGACGGGGCATCCCGCCGAATCGGTAGTGGGCCTGGTCTGCCGCGCCCACGGACCGAGCCGCGCCGGCGACCTGGCCGGCCTGGGGGGAAGCATCTACCCACCCCCGAGGCCCTGGCCGGGCACCCCACGGCGGGACCGACCCTGATCGTGCACACCAGCGGCGAACGGCGTGGCGTCGGATCGAGTTCTGGCCGTTCCGCGACGAGCACGGGGGATTGCTCGGCCTGCTCGGCCTGGTCCGACGGGCCGACGCCCCGCCGCACGCTCCCGACTCCGAGACGCAGCGGCTCCGAGTCGAACTGCTCGAGGTCCGCATCCGGCTCCACGCCCGCCACGGGTTTGACACCCTGATCGGCTTCGGCCCCGCGCATCGTCGCCTGCTCGATCAGGTCGCCGCGGCCGCCGCGACGTCGATCCCCGTCCTGATTGTCGGCGAGCCGGGGACGGGCAAGCGCCTGGTGGCGCGAACGATCCACCAGCTCGGCGCGAGGCGGCAGGCGCCGCTCGTCCCGTTCGACTGCGCCACGCTGCCCCCCGAGGTGCTCGAACGCGAGTTGTTCGGCGTTCTCGAAGGGACAGAGTCCGCACGGCTCGCGTTGCCCGACGGCTCGACGCTCTTGATCGGCGATATCCTCGACCTGCCCCGAGACTTGCAGGGCCGGCTGGCCGCGAACCTCGACGCGCGGGTGCGGCTCCTGGCGACGACCGTCGGCGACCCTGAGGCCGCGCTACGGGCCGAGCGGCTCCGCGCCGACCTGTTCCACGCGCTGACGACTCTGGTGATTCGCCTCAGCCCACTCCGCGAACGCCTGGAGGAACTCCCCGTGCTGGCGCAGCACCGGCTGGAGCGCGCCAACCTCCGCGGCGGCCGCCAACGGAGCGGGTTCGCCGCCGAGGCGCTCTCCGTCCTGCTCGCCTACGACTGGCCGGGCAACCTTCGCGAGCTGGCGCGGGTCGTGGACGAGGGGCACGCGACCGGCGAAGGCGACGTGATCGAGATCGACGATCTCCCCGCCACGATCCGGGGCAGCCTCGGTGCCTCCTACAACCCACCCCCGCTCCCCCCCGAGGTCATCCCGCTGGACGACCTGCTCACCCAAGTCGAGCGGCGGCTGATCGAGCACGCCCTGCAACGCGCCCGACAGAACAAGTCGCGCGCCGCCGAGCTGCTCGGCATTTCGCGCCCCCGGCTCTATCGCCGGATCAAGGAGCTGAACCTCCCGGACGTGCCCGAGCCAGACGACGAGGAGCCCGCTCCCAACGACGCGCGGACGTGATCAAATCGGGCTCCTGTCCGATTGTCACTGACACAAAAGAGGCCGAATCCGTCGAGGCCATCGAGTCGGCTTCCAGATCCGGTCGGCATCTGCTAGGTTGACACGTGTGTGGGATGGACCCCGGACCGCTACCTTCCGGCACGGACGCGAGCGCGAATCGATGCGTATCTTCATTTCCACGGGCGAACCGAGCGGCGACCTGCACGCGGCCAACCTGATCCACTCGCTCCGGAGACGCCTGCCCGAAGCGGAGTTCGTCGGCTTCGGTGGGCCTCGGATGGCGGAGGCCGGAGCGACACTCCTGTATCCACTGGTCGAGCTGGCGGTCATGTGGTTCGTCCGGGTCCTGCTCAACCTGCCCACGTTCCTCCGCCTGCTCGCGCGGGCCGATCGCGACTTCCGCGAAG
Organism: uncultured Planctomycetaceae bacterium; assembly: GCA_963803395.1. Lineage (GTDB taxonomy): Bacteria > Planctomycetota > Planctomycetia > Isosphaerales > Isosphaeraceae > JAFANO01. Next base: position 286,332 of record CAWDND010000070.1, on the reverse strand, counting down.
CACGGCCCGATGCGGTGATCCTGATCGACTACCCCGGCTTCAACTGGTGCATCGCCCGCCGTGCCAAGCGGCATAACATCCCGGTGTTCTACTACGTGCCGCCACAGATCTGGGCCTGGGCGGGATGGCGGGTCAAGAAGGTCCGCAAGTTCGTCGACCACGTCCTGTGCAGCCTCCCCTTCGAGCCGGACTGGTATCGCGCTCGGGGCGTGCCAGGGGTGACCCACGTCGGGCATCCCTACTTCGATGAGCTCGCCGAGCGGACGCTCGACGACGCCTTCTTAACCGAGCAGCGCCGCCGGGGCGGGCCGGTCGTGGCGATCCTGCCCGGGTCGCGGACCCAAGAACTCCTGAAAAATCTGCCAACCATGCTCGACGCCTCGGCCAAGCTGTTCGCGGATCGGCCCGACGTCCGGTTCGTGGTCGCCTGCCTCCATGAGAGGCATCACGCGCTGGCGTGGGAGATCATCGCGAAGGTCGGCGTCCCCCTACCACTCGAGGTCCACGCCGCGCGAACCCCCGAGCTGATCCGCCTGGCCGATGTCGCCTGGGCGGTCTCGGGCTCGGTCGGGCTCGAATTGATGGTCGAGGCGCTGCCGTCGGTCGTGCTCTACAAGATGCGGGCATTCGACCTTTGGCTCGCTCGGAAGTTCATCAAGGCTAAGTACATCAGCCTGGTCAACTTGCTGGCCGACGCCGAATTGTACCCCGAGTACCTGACCAGCAGGGACATCGCGGTGGCGCTGGCCGAATGGGCGCGGAAGTGGCTGGACGACCCGGCCGCGCGGCCGAGATGGTTGCGGCGCTGGTCGCGCTTCGCGACCGGGTCGCTGTGCCGGGGGCCTCAGGCCGCGCCGCCGATCGGATCGTCGCGGTGCTCGGATCGTCCCGCGCCCTCGCAGGTCCGGGCCTCCTACCAGGGAGTGCACGCGGGTCGCTCGGAAAAAACCGCCGGTGGCAGGCGTGGCGATTGCTTGTCATAATTCTGTTCAAACCGTCACGGGGCGCGACGCGATCCGCCCCACTCCCCTGGAGCCGAGACTCGCACCCATGACCGCCTCTACCGCCGATCGTCCCGCCAATCACCTGGCCGGAGAGACCAGCCCGTATCTGCTCCAGCACGCCGCACAACCCGGTCGATTGGTATCCCTGGGGATCCGAGGCGCTCGAGAGGGCCAAGGCCGAGGACAAGCCGATCTTCCTCTCGGTCGGTTACTCGGCCTGCCACTGGTGCCACGTCATGGAGCGCGAGAGCTTCGAGAACCCCGAGATCGCGGCGTTGATGAACGCGTACTTCGTCAACATCAAGGTCGATCGCGAGGAACGCCCCGACCTCGACCAGATCTACATGGCGGCCGTCCAGGCGTTCAACGACGGGCACGGCGGCTGGCCGATGTCGGTCTTCCTGACTCCCGACCTCAAGCCCTTCTACGGCGGGACGTACTTTCCGCCCGTCGATTCCCGCGGGATGCACGGCTTCCCGCACGTTCTCCGCGAGCTGCACCGGGCCTGGATCGAACGCCGGGGCGACGTTGATCAGATCGCGGGCCGGATGACCGAACAGCTCCAGGCGACCGGTGAGGCCCTACTCTCGGAAGGTGCCCTGTCGGCCACGCTGCTCGACCAAGCCGCGCGGGCGCTCGCCCGTGCGTTCGACCCGACGTACGGCGGGTTCGGCTCCGCACCCAAGTTCCCGCACCCGATGGACCTGAAGGTCCTGCTCCGCCAACATGCCCGGACCGGCGATGTCCACGCGCTGCACATCGCCCGCCACACGCTCGACAAGATGGCGCGCGGCGGGATCTACGACCACCTGGGCGGCGGTTTCGCGCGGTACGCGACCGACGCGCGATGGCTAGTCCCACACTTCGAGAAGATGCTCTACGACAACGCCCTGCTCGCGTCGGTCTACCTCGAAGCGTACCAGGCGACGCGCGACCCGGGATTCGCCCAGGTCGCCCGCGAGACGATGGATTATGTTCTCGGCCGGATGACCGACCCGGAGGGGGCGTTCTACTCGACCGAGGACGCCGACAGCGAGGGCGTGGAGGGCAAGTACTACGTCTGGACGCTCGCCGAGGTCAACGAGGTGCTCGGCCCCGAGCGCGCCAAGACGTTCGCCTATGTCTATGACGTGAGCGAGCAGGGTAACTGGGAGCACCAGAACATCTTGAACCTACCCAGGACGAGCGCAAGCGGCCAAGCTCCTGGGTCGCCCGGAGGACGAAGTGCGTGCGGAACTCGTTGAGGACCGCGCCCGGCTGCTGCCGTCCGTGACCGCCGCGTGCCGCCGGGCAAGGATACGAAGGTCCTGACCTCCTGGAACGGCCTGATGCTCGCTCCGCTCGCCGAGGGCGGCAGGATCTTGAAGGACGCGCGTTATCTCGACGTCGCTCGGCGGGCCGCCGCCTTCCTGCTCGACCGGATGCGGACAGTGGATGGCCGCCTGCTCCACACGTACAAGGACGGCCAGGCCAAGCTCAACGCTTACCTCGACGACTACGCCGATCTGATCGACGGCCTGACGCGGCTCTACGAGGCGACCGGCGAGCCGCGCTGGATCACCTCGGCGCTGGAGCTGGCCGGGGTGATGATCGAGGAGTTCGCCGATCCCGACCACGGCGGCTTCTTCTACACGGGCCAGAGCCACGAAGCGCTGATCGCCCGCCAACGCGACTTCTACGACAACGCGACCCCTTCGGGCAACGCGATGGCCGCGACCGCCTTGCTCCGCCTGGGCGTGCTGACCGGACGCGACGACTTGACGGAAGCCGGCCGGAAGACCCTTGAGGCGGTCCAAATGATCCTCAAGAAGGCGCCCATGGCGGTCGGCCAAAGTCTTGTCGCGCTCGACTTCTTGCTGGCCGCCCCGCGCGAGTACGCCATCATCGCGGGTGACCACCCCGACGAGTTCCGCGCCGCGATCGAGGCGATCGCTTTCCGGTTCCTGCCGCACAAAGTCGTCGCCCCAGCGACCGCCGCGCAGGCCTCAGCGCTCGCCCCGACCGTTCCGCTCCTGGCCGACCGCCTGCCCCGCGACGGCCGCACGACGACTTACATCTGCGAGCGATTCACCTGTAAGGAGCCAGTCGTGGGTGCTGAAGGGGTCGAGGCCGCGCTGGGAGTTCCTGCAAGCGAATGACTTATTTCGAAATCGATGACCCGACAAACGGCTAGAAACCCGATGAAAACCGTGATGCCATAAGAGATTGGCAGGCAAGGACTTACAGGACTAGATCCTCCGCAAACCCTTTTCAGCAAACGACTTGCAGAATGTTCGAAAAAACCTCGGCATTCTAGCCGTTTGTCGGATCGTTGTTCGAAATCAGCCGTCTCTCTTTCTCACGTCGCCGATCGTCGCCATCACCATGATCGGGGTTTTTGAGCCCGCTTTTCTCCTCGCCTCGGTATTTTCCTGGCCCTGCTTCGTCAAGATGGACGCTCGATTTACGGGGACGGCCTGCTGGACCGGTCGGAGTTCGAGCCGCAGGTCAAGGCGGCGAGGGAGCGGCTCTCGAAGCTGGAGGAGGAGCACCAACAGAGGGCCGACGAGGAGAACACGAAGGCGGAATTGAGGTTGGTAATCGGTCAGTTGGAGGAGTTCGCGAAGCGATTGTCCGAGGGCTTGGAAGGCTCGGACTGGCTGACGCGACGTGAGATCATTCGGGCGTTGGTCAAGAGGGTGGAGGTGGACGAGCAGGAGGTCCGGATCGTGTACCGGGTCAGCCCATCCCCTTTTGAGGACCGCCCCCAGCAAGGTTTTTTGCAACATTGTTGGGGGCGTAAGCGGCGCCCCTTGTGGGTTTCGGAGGACCGAGTCAACGGCCGGTGTCCCTGCGCCATAGCAGGAGAAGAGGAACGCGATCAGTCCGTGCAGCCGCGCGTCGGGCTCGACGTCCGCGGCAGTCACGGCATGCCCCGACCCGGGGGCCGAGCCGCGGCCGGGCCACTCCTGGGCGACGAGCGCCCCTGATCGGTCGACTGCCGGGCGTGGCCGATGGGCCAGCCCAGGCCGTGGCACGCGGCGAACAGAACGGCCGGGCAGCCGCCGTGGATCACCTCGCAGAGTCGCGCCCGGGTCGCGTCTCGCCCGATCAGACCGAGCGACCGGAACCCCCGCTCGCCAGCGATCGCCGACAACTCACCTTGGCGGCCGACGGCGTCGACACCTGAGTATAGCGGGGTGAGCAACTTGTCGGTGCTGAGGGCGGTGGCAGGGTCGTCGTAAATGACCGCCGAACCCGTTTGTACAGTAGTGGCCCTTGACGTAAGTCCAATGATTTCATCGAAACTGGGAAGGATGCGGAAACAAGAGAGACCCTCCTGACGGGTTCGGCGAATCTTTACGGGTCGTCGACGTGGCGCGGCCCCAGTAGACGACCTCGCCCGGTGGGGGCGGTCGGCCCGGTCTCATAAGCGATTAGGCTCTCCACGTAGCGGGCGTATCCCGCCTGGTCGTCGAACGCGAGCCGGCCGACCGCGTAGTTCACGTCGAGCAGGGTCTGGGCCTCAAACGGGATGGCACCGGGGTCGCCCAACGAGCATGACGTAATACGGCAGGCGGGTCGGCTCGATATCGGAGACCTGGAACCCGTTCATCCGGAGCCACATCCGCAGGGGGCAGCCGGAGGGATAGTCCAGGAGCTGCGAGCGGTCGTCGGGCACGCCGGTGACGCGCCTGCGGTGCTCGAGCAGTCGCTCGGCGGTAGCCCGCGCCTCGGGCAGGGCGTCGGCGGCGACGATCACCGCCCAACCTGCCTGGCGGGGGTCGCTAGGATCGATCCCGTCCGGGAGCCCGAGCAGGACCCGCGATCCGAGCCAGCGCCGCAGGCCGCTGTGGACCGCCCCCGCGCGGCGGCCCCAGAGGCCACCGCGCGGCGGTCGCCCCGCCACTGGGGAGGTACCATCGCCGTCAGACGCCCGGTCGCGGAGCTCCGACCAGCTCAGGTCGGGGATGAGCGGCAAGCGGGCGTGCCTTGATCCCGCTGAGGGTCCACGGGCCGTCGCCGAGTGACTCCTCCCGACTCATGGAAACTCCTCGAAAGGGGAGACTCTAGCAGCGTTACAGGGGCCGATTTGAGGATCGCTCGTCAGGAACCGGGAGAATCGACTCGGGACCCGCTCAACGACTTCGAGTTGGCCCCCAATTCGGCGAATGGCTCGATCCCAAGCCTGATTGCGTGGACCGTGCCAAAACCGCCCGGTAACGGTGCTACAGTCTCCAAAACAAGGGGTTCGGCCTAAGATCAACGTTTCGGAGGTCATCCTACACTTGATGGGTTGTCCGATCCCTTGTCCGGTAACGACCGGGGTGGTCCTCGGGAAATGATCCACCGCAGCCTGGATTTTACACAGTCTCGGTAAAGTTTGCAAACTCCAGTTGTCCCTGGCGCTGATGCCGAATAAAGGAGATTATTTAGCGCTATCGGGAGCCGCTCCTGGGGCTGTTTGGCAAATCTTGCCAAAGATGCTAGCATGGGGACAAGGAGGAATTCCGTATGGCCACCATGAATATTTCACTCCCCGACCCTATGAAGCAATTCGTCGAAGAACAGGCCCAAAAGGAGGGCTTTGGGACGGTGAGCGAGTATCTCCGCTCGATCATCCGTGAGGTTCAGAAGCGCAAGGCCAAGCAGGAGCTTGAGGCCAAGCTCCACGAGGGGCTTGAAAGCGGGCCGGCAACGCCAATGACCACTGAGGATTGGGACTACATCCGCCGCGAGGTTCGCCGACGACATGCCGTACGACAAGGACGAACCGAGGGCCAAAGCGATGCCGAGGGTCGTTAGGAACCCGGCGGCGGTTCTCGATGTTGTCGAAATTGCCGACTCCATCGCCCAGGTCACAAGCCTTGCCGCGGCTGACCGCTTCATTGCTGCCGTAGACAGAGCCTTCGAGCAGCTCGCCAGGATGCCAGGCATCGGAACCCGTTACGAGCCGGACGACCCGGCCTACCCCGAGCTTCGGTGCTTTCCCGTCTCGGGATTCCGCAAGCACCTCATCTTCTACCGTCCGTTGCAGGACGGCATCGAAGTCGTGCGAGTTCTGCACGGTGCGCACGACATCGGAGCCATCCTCTCAGCCGACCTCGATATCTCGGAGGACGATAGCGACGAAGGTGGAGAGGGGGTGTCATGAGCAGAGAACTGGTCCCTGTTTCACGCACGGAGGCCGTCATCGCAGAACAGGAGGGTCTACCAAGGGAGACGTCACCGACCAAAGTCTTGAGTGGTAATCTCGGTCGAATAGGAAATAAGCGCAAAATCGACTACAGCTCTCTGTGTTTACTGGACTTACGAGGTCAGGATAGCCGATTTACCCATTAACTTCGTCCGATGCATGTGAACGGATGTTCAATTTTGTCGGTGACGTCTCGATCGAGTAATATCGGCAGCGCCTGCGGAAAATCCGAGGTGTGTCGCCAGCGGGATCGTCGCGGCCGTCCTCGGGGCGCCGGGCAACACCGGTGGCTCCGGCCGATTCGGAGGATGGAGGAACCTGACTGAAGCCGACGTCGTGAAGGGGTCCGCGCTTGCTTCAATCTCGAAGAATTGACTACAGTAAGATTAAGACATCCGGCGCGGTCGCTCGTTCGCCTTCCCGGAACTGTCAGGCCGTCTTGTTTGCGATTGAGAGCCAACGCCCCTAGGAGGGCACTCATCCATGCCACGCCGGAACCTGTACTCGATCGTAATGATTGGCGCGGTCTCCCTGCTCTGCTGGCAGGCGACGCAGGGGGCCAAGCCCAAGGACGAGATGATGGAGCTGTACGGCGTCTTTGTGGACGCCGTCGAGCAGGTCGAGACCAACTACGTCCGGCCCGTCGATCGCCGCGAGTTGCTCGAAAGCGCCCTGAAGGGGATGCTCCAGAACCTCGACCCGCACTCATCGTACATCAATACCACAGAATGGAAGCAGTTCAAGCGGCAGATCGAGGGTCGGTTCGGCGGGATCGGCATCCAGGTGGGCATGGACCCCGAGTCCAACCGGCTCAAGGTGATCGCGCCGATGGTTGGCACTCCGGCCTATGAGGCGGGAGTCCTGGCCGGCGACCTGATCATGGAGATCGACGGCCAGACGACCGAGAGCATGACCCCCGACAAGGCTGTTGAGGTCCTCACCGGCCGGCCCGGTACCACCGTCAAGCTCACTGTCCGGCACGAGGGGATCGAGAAGACCGAGACCCTCTCGATGAATCGCGCGATCATCGACATGCCCAGCATCCTCGGCGATGGCCGCAAGCCCGACGACTCCTGGGACTTCATGCTCGACAAGGAGAACAAGATCGGCTATGTCCGGATCACCAGCTTCATCCAGAATACCGCCGAGGAGCTAAAGAAGGCGCTGGCTGAACTCAAGAGTGAGGGGATGAAGGCGCTGATCCTCGATCTCCGCGACGATCCCGGCGGCCTGCTTGGCGCCGCCGTCGAGATCTCCGACCTCTTCGTGGACGAGGGCCGGATCGTCAGCACGAAGGGTCGCAACACCGACGGCAAGACGTACGATGCCCAGAAGGAAGGGACCTTCGACGACTTCCCCATGGTCGTGCTGGTCAACCAGAACTCGGCCTCGGCCGCCGAGATCGTCTCGGCCTGTCTCCAGGACCACAACCGCGCGATCGTCGTCGGCCAGCGATCGTACGGCAAGGGTTCGGTGCAGAATATCATCGACTTGGAGGATGGCAAGAGTGTCCTCAAGCTGACAGTTGCCACCTACCAGCGGCCTTCCGGCAAGAACATCCACCGCTTCAAGAATGCTAAGGACTCCGACGAGTGGGGCGTCTCGCCCAACCCCGGCATGGAAGTCAAGCTGACGCCCAGCCAGCATGCGACTTGGTTCCTGGCGCCCGAGATCGCGACCTGATTACCGTGGGCAAGCGGCACAACAAGCCCGGAGACACCAAGTCCGACGCGAACAAGCCCGGCGACACCAAGCCCGAGTCTAAGAGTGGGGAGCCGAAACCGCGCGAGGACAACCCGGCGAAGGAGAAGGAGCATGCGAGCGCCAAGCCCTTCATCGATCGCCAGCTCAACAAGGCTGTCGAGGTGATCAAGGAGAAGCTGGCAGCGTCGATGGCCAAGAAGTGATGCCCGACGACCGGATCGTGCTCCTGGCCATCGAGACGACATGCGACGAGACGGGGGCGGCCGTCCTGGAAGGGCCTCGGCCGCCCGCCGTCGGTGTTCCCGTGATTCGTTCAAGCGTGATTGCATCGCAGTTCGACCTGCACGAGCGATTCGGCGGCGTGGTCCCTGAGATCGCCTCGCGGGCCCACGTCCGGCAGATCTTGCCAGTGATCGACGAGGCGTTGCGGCGCGCAGGGGTCACGCCCGAATCCCTGGGCGCGGTCGCCGTCGCCACTCGGCCGGGGCTGGTCGGTGCGCTGGTCGTGGGTCTGACCGCGGCCAAGGCACTGGCGCTGGCGCTCGACATCCCGCTCGTCGCGGTCGATCACCTGGAAGGCCACCTCTACGCCTGCCAGCTCGCGTCCCCGGAGCAAGAGGTCTATCCGTGCCTCGGGTTGGTCGTCTCGGGGGGACACACCAGCCTCTATGCCTGCCGGGGTCCGATCGACGCCGAGCTCCTCGGGGGGACGACTGACGACGCGGCTGGCGAGGCGTTCGACAAGGTCGCCAGCCTGCTCGGCCTGGGCTATCCCGGCGGCCCGGAGATCGAGCGGGCCGCGCGGCGAGGCAACCCCTTGGCCTATGCGTTCCCGAGGCCGTACCTGCACGACGATCGGCTCGCCTTCAGCTTCTCGGGACTGAAGACGGCCGTCCTCTACGCGCTCCGGGGCCAGGATGCCCGCACGTCGGGCGGCCCGGTCGCACCCGAGGTGGTCGCCGACGTCGCCGCGAGCTTCCAGGAGGCGGTGGTCGATGTCCTGGTCGCCAAGACCTGCCAGGCCCTGGAGGCGCACCGGGATGCGACGCCTGGGAGTCGGGGGGGGCGTCGCGGCCAACGCCCGGTTCCGCGAGCGGATCGTGGCAATGGCTGCCGAGGTTGGCGTCGAGCTCTTTATCCCGCCGCTTTTTCTCTGCACCGACAACGCCGCGATGGCCGGCATCGCGCTCGCGAAGCTCGCCGCTGGCCAGGTCGCCGACCTCGACATCGACGTCACGCCCGGCCTGATCCGGCCCTTGCGATGACGCCGGCGCGGAGGTTGCTGGAGTCGACAGTCGGCAGTGAAAAGGGACGAATAGCAGCGCTCTTATTCTTCACGACCGACTGCCTACTCCAATGAGGGGGTGACGGCTATGTTGCTCCTGCTCTTTGGATTCCTGGCCATCGGCGCGATCTTCCTGTTCTCCGGTATCTTCCTCCCCCCGATCAGCACGCTCGCCCTCTCTCCTCTGGGCGCGCACTTCTCTTGCGCCTTCGTCACTTCCCCGTTCCTCGGCTCGGAGCCTGACCTCGCTTCGCCCTTCCGGCCTGGTGGAGTTCGAAGACCCACGGGTCGAAGGGATCGCCGATGCGGGGGAGGGGTTGATCCCCGAGGAAGTCGCGGTCCGGGCCATCTGGGTTCGAGGCAAGCAACTCGTCGTTCGGAAGGCCCGGAGCGGACCGGCAACCCGAGCTGATCCGGCGGCCGTACGGGGTTGTCCGGATCTCCGATCAGGTGGGCCGGCGGTGGCGAAACAGGTGGGGCGCGGGTAGGAGCTCTGGAAAGCCCGTTGCTGCTCGTCGAGCGAGTGGCGGCGGTCGAGGGCTCGTGCCTGTGAATCGGGGATAGTCCGGACGGTATGGGATCGATCGATGGCGGGTGATCGGTGTCTTGACTCGTGCATAAACCGTTCTCCGGGGGAAGGGAACATTAGGATCGTCAAGTTGAGGGTCCTTCCCTCTCAGAACTCTAGGTCCATCCTTGACTGAGTGACGGCAGGCTGCCCGGGTCGATTCGGCCACGGGGTGAAAGACGCGAACGGCGGGGGAGAATAATTCCCACACAGCTTTCTATCGGGATGTGCGACGACGATGTTCACAAAATCTGCATGGGAAGGTATGGAAGGTATCATCCTCGACGCCGTGGGGACGTTAATCGATCCCTCCCCTCCGGTGGCCGAGGTGTACGCGGAGGCGGCCCGTCGCCAGGGGGTCCAGCTCGATCGCGCGGTGGTCCGGTCGCGGTTTCATCGCTCCTTCCGCGATGACGAGGTGGATGAGGCGCGGGGGCCGCTGGTGACCGACGAGCCCTCCGAGTCTCGCCGCTGGCGCCGGATCGTGAGGAATGTGCTCCCCGAGGTACCGGACCCGGAGCGGGCGTTCGCGGAACTCTGGGACCACTTCGGTTGCGCCGACGCGTGGCGCTGCTTCGCCGACGTCGGCCCGGCGCTGCGGGCAATCCGCGACGCGGGGCTCGCCGTGCGGATCGCCTCGAATTTCGACGCGCGACTGCGGGGCGTCGTCGCGGGCCTGCCGGAACTCGTGAACGGCGACGAGCCGCTGATCATCTCGTCGGAGGTCGGCTTCCGGAAGCCGCATCCCGCCTTCTTCCAGACCGCCTGTGAGAGTCTCGGGCTACCCCCCGAGCGCGTTCTCTGCGTCGGCGACGACCCGGACAACGACGTCCGTGGTGCCGACCGCGCGGGCCTCCGCGGCCTCTTGATCGATCGCCACGGCAAGCAGCCAGCGGACCTGCCGTTCGTGGCCGACCTGGCCGAGCTGGTGGCCCTCCGGCGCGCTTGAGCTGGCGTTCCGGGCACTTCCAGATGAAAGAGGGCACATTGTAGAGCCGGACCATGACAGTTGTCGAAGTTTCGAGAAAAGATGGAGACCAGGGGACACACCTCGCTGGCCTCTGGTCTTTACCCTCTGCCATCTGCAAGCGACGATCTATCAACAGACGCAGGATCATGAACCAGTGGGGAAATAAGCCTCGACGCGCCGATATAACCCACGAGAAATGACTCGTCTTGCTGGACTCGGAGACTTGGGTTACCATCCCGCACCGACCGCCAGGACGATCGAACGCCGATCCGTTGGTTCGACGGACGGGGTGATCACCCTCAGATCTCGCTGCCCGTCCATTCCTTTCAAGGAAGAAAGGAAGTCGCACGTGGTCGCAACGGTGGAACAACTCGCGGCCCTGGTCCGCGGTCGCCTGGTGGGCGATGGGAGCGTCTCGATCCAGCTCGGCGCGGCCGGTCGGCGAGGCCGGTCCCGGGGACATCACGTTCATCGAGAACGAGCGGTACGCCAAGCTGCTCCGCACCTCGCCGGCCTCGGCCGCGATCGTCGGGCCGCACTTCAAGCATGCCGCCGCGCCGGCCCGCGCCTGCCGGTGATCGAGGTCGATGACCCGATCCTCGCTTTCCTGGCCGTCCGGAGCCATCTGGACGGCGCCGCCGCAGCCGCGCTGGACCGGAGTTCATCCCCAGGCCTGGGTCGCCCCCACGGCGCGGATCGGCGAGGACGTCGCGATCTATCCCGTTCGTCTACGTCGGCGACGAGGCCGTCATCGGCGACGGAGCGACGCTCCATCCGGGCGTCGTCATCGGCGACCGCTGCCGGCTCGGCCGCGACTGCGTCGATCCATCCCAACGCCGTGCTCTATCATGACGTGATCCTCGGCGACCGCGTCGAGGTCCACGCCGGCACCGTGCTGGGCGGCGACGGGTTCGGCTATCGCCATGATCGACGGCCGGCACGTCAAGATCCCGCAGACCGGCCGGCGTCGAGATCGGCAACGACGTCGAGATCGGCGCCGAACTGCACGATCGACCGCGCGACCTTCGAGGCCACCCGGATCGGCGAGGGGACCGAAGATCGACAACCTCGTGATGATCGGCCACAACAACCAGATCGGCCGCCACAACCTGCTCTGCGGCCAGGTCGGCATCGCCGGAAGCTGCAAGACGGGCGACTACGTGGTCATGGCCGGCCAGGCGGGGATCAAGGACAACACCGAGATCGGCGACCGCGTGATCGTCGGTGCCCAGGCGGGCGTCCACCGCAACATCCCCGGCGGCCAGCACGTCCTCGGCTCGCCGGCGATCCCGGTCCGCGAGCAGCGCCGGATCTTCCAGATGATCGCCCGGCTTCCCGAGATGCACCGCCAGCTCCGCGAGCTCGCTGCGCAGTCGCCCTGCTGACAGCCGCCTGGCCGTGCCGGCTCGGATCGCGAGACCGACCCGAAGCGGAGTCCGAGGCGGACTCGAGCGAGCCCGTGCTCGTCGATCGGCGAAGCTCACTCGATCGCAAGGATCTCGTCCGATGCCATGCGTCTCGCTCGAACAGACCGCGAGTCCTCGCGACGCGCTCGGCCGCACGCGGCCGGATCGACCGATCGGCCTGCTGGCGGGGAGCGGCCGGTTCCCGATCCTGTTCGCCGAGGCGGCGCGCCGGCAGGGCTTGCAGGTCGCCTGCGTCGGGATCCAGTACGAGGCGCCCGACGAGCTGCGCGACGCTCTGCGAGTCGTTCCAGGTCGTCGGCGTCGCCAAGCTCGGCGGGATGATCCGCGCGTTCCGCCGCCGGGGCGTCCAGCAGATCGTCATGGCGGGCAAAGTCACCAAGAACGTGATGTACACGCCCTGGCGGATCGTCCAGCTCTGGCCCGACCTCCGGATGTTCCACATGTGGTACCGCACGCTGCCGCGCCGACAACCGCGACGACTCGATCCTGCTCGCGGTCATCGCCGAGTTCGAGCGCGACGGGATGACGTTCGCCTCGGCCCTGGACTATTGCCCGGAGCTGCTCGTGAAAGAAGGAATCCTCACCCGCCGCGCGCCCGACTGCCGGCGGAGCAGAAAGACATCGAGTTCGGCTGGAACCTGGCCAAGGAGATGGGCCGGCTCGACGTCGGCCAGTCGGTCGCCGTCAAGGAGCGGGCCGCGCTGGCCGTCGAGGCCATCGAGGGGACCGACCGCTGCATCGAGCGCGCCGGCCAGCTCTGCCGGGCCGGCGGCTGGACGCTCGTCAAGGTCGCCAAGCCGCAGCAGGACATGCGGTTCGACGTGCCCACCATCGGCGTCACGACCATCGAGAACCTGCACAGAGCCCGGGCCCGGGTGCTGGCGATCGAGGCCGGCAAGACGATCGTCATCGACCAGCCCGAGGTCATCGCCCTGGCCGACCGCTACGGCCTGACGATCGTTGCGCTGCCCGAACTCCACGGCCTCAGCCCCGTGAGACGCGGCCTCCTGGAGCACTCAACCAGAGCGCCCTTACCCCGGCCTCCCTCTGGTAAGAGGGCTGGGGCGCGGGTCTCAAGGAACGCCCGGAGACGGTCCATTCCCCCCCGACGCGCGAGGCAGGCCCGCCTCGACCGCGCGGACGATCATCTCGCTGGCGATGGTCAGGCCGAGGCTGTTCGAGTCGAGCACGAGGTCGTAGTTGTGCGGGTCGGTGGAGTTGGCGCGGTACATCGTCCGGTCGAATTGGTGGCGGCGGCGGTCGAGGTCGCGGGCGGCGCGGCGCGCGGTCCGGAACGAGACGCCCATCCGCTCGGCCAGTCGCGCGGCGCGGGCCTTGAGCGGAGCGATGATCCGGACCGAGAGCGTCTCCTCCCTCGGTAACAGGAAGTTCGCTCCCCGGCCGACGATCACCGACTCGCCTGCCCGGCCGATCGCCTCGACCAGCTTGGCCAGGTGGTCGAGATAGGCCTCCTGGGGGGCATAATGCTCCTCGCGGAGCGGCAAGATCCAGTCTTGCATGACGCTCGGCGCCAGCTCGTCGAAGGGCCGGACCTCTTCGACCGAGACCTCCATGCGCTGAGCGATCCCTTCGAGCAGCTCGTGGTCGTAGACCTTCCAATCGAGCCGCATCCCGACCATCCGCGCGATCGTGCCGCCCCCCGCGCCCGCCTCGCGGCTGATGCAGACGTTGCGGAACCGGGCGACCGGGACGGAGGGCGACTCCGATCGCTCGCGATCGGCCCGTCGACCCATCAGCCAGCGCGTCACGACGTTCGGCCAGCTCCGAAACCCACCCTGCTCAGGCGTTTCGGTCGTCGAGAACGTCGCGCAAAGGCAGCATGCATCGACCCTCGCCATCGAACTCCAACCCTCCCCAGTCTAGCGCGTCCGCCGGAGAAAGGAAAGGCGTGCCCTCCTCGGCCCGTCCTGCATGTAAACCTTACAAATCCACGGCCCGGCCGAGCAATCACAGAGTTCCGGAGATTTTTCCTCAAGTTTCGTTCGCGAATCGGCTTCAGGCGTGCCCGAGGCCGCCCCAGGGACACCCGGCACGGGCTTTGCCTTGAGTTTAGGCCAACAACGCCCCCCGCCGTCGAGGGATCAGCCTTGCGGCCGATGCGTAAGGAACGGGCGATCGAGGTTTCCGTGAGTGAGGGACGGCCCAAAGATGAAAAATCGGCGAACCACGTTGCTCTGGATGAAGGACCTGATCGATCACATGAACCAGTGCCACGACCAGCTCCAGTGGGCCGCCGAAGGCCCCACCGAGTCGTTCCTGACGGAGTCGATGCTGGTGGACCTGGTCGAATGCCAGCGCCTCTGCGTCGAGCTCCGCGACCTGCCCCGAAGCAAGGTTCGCCCCCTGGCCGCCTCGGCCTGATCGGGGACCAGGGTCGGTCGCCCGTGGTCTGCCCGGTCGCCGCGCGATACGCTGGAGACGCATCGGAACACCGACCCCGTCCCCGCCACGAGGGCCTCGGCCATGAGCCTCCCCGAACCACGTCCGATTGCCGCAATTCACCGTCGATTCCCTCCACGTCGTCGTCTATGAGGACCGCGCCCGGATGGGCCAGGCCGCGGCGGCACGTCGCGCGGGCGATCGCCGCGCGGCAGGCCGAGGCCGACCGCGCCCACATCATCTTCGCCGCCGCGCCGAGCCAGGACGAGTTCCTCGCCGGCCTCGTCGCCCACCGGGCGGTCGACTGGACGCGCGTCGTCGGCTTCCACATGGACGAATACCTCGGCCTCGACCCCGACCACCCGCGCCTCGTTCCGCCGCTACCTGCAAGAGCACCTGTTCCGGCTCGCCGGCATGACCGACGACCGACCTCCGCCTGATCCCCGGCGAGCAGGCCGAGCGGCCGTTGCAGACCTGCCTCGAACTACGAGGACATCCTGCTGACCGAGCCCCCTGACATCGTCTGCGCCGGGATCGGCGAGAACGGCCACCTCGCGTTCAATGACCCGCCCGTTGCCGACTTCCTCGACCCCGTCCTGGTCAAGGTCGTCCGGCTCGACTTCCGCCTGCCGCAAGCAGCAGCTCAACGACGGCTGTTTCCAACGTCTCGAAGATGTCCCGACGCACGCGTACACGCTGACCATCCCGGCGTGCTGAACGCGCCGTTCATCTCGGTAGTCGTCCCTGGCCCGAGGAAGGCGGAAGCCGTCCTGGCAACCCTGCACGGCCCGATTGGAGAAGCGTGCCCCGCCACCGCGCTGCGTCGACACCCAGGAGCCACGCTCCATCTCGACCCCGACTCAGCCCGACTCCTCCTCTGAAGGGGTTGCAGAAGCATAAGCATGCTGGGTCGATCTTACAACCTACTGGCTATGAGATCACTCCTATAAGTATAATTATCAACCCCGGTTTGGCCCGTGTGGGACGTTCCCATGGATGGTCCGGCCTGGACTGCCAAGTGATATGCAGCCTGGGAAGTATGTACCCGCCGGAGGCTGGCCTCCCCCAAGGGAGCACCGCCGCCCCCGGTAGGAGGCAAGATCTTGCCGGGATGCGTCTCAGCAGTCCGGCGTGGCGGGATCCAGGATCTCGACGACTCTCGGGCAGTCGGGCAACGAGTTCAGAAAGGTCCGGCCGTAGGGCTTGGTCAGGACGCGGGGGTCGAGGATCACGACGATCCCGCGGTCGGCCTTCGACCGGATCAGCCGGCCGAAACCCTGCTTGAGCTTGATGACGGCCTCGGGCACCTGGTACTCGAGGAACGGGTTGCCGCCGCGGCGGCGGATCGCCTCCAGCCGGGCCTCCAGGAGCGGGTGGCTCGGGACGCTGAACGGCAGCCGGACGATGATCACGTTCGACAGCGCCTCGCCGGGCACGTCGACCCCCTGCCAGAAGCTCTCGGCGCCGAAGAGCACGCTGTTGACGTCGGCCTTGAACGCCTCGACCATCTTCGAGCGGGGCATGCCGTCGCTCTGGGCGAACAGGGCGATGTTCCGCTCGTGCGAACCAGGGGGTCAGCGCCCGGCGGCGGCCTCGCATCATCCGGTACGACGTGAACAGGACGAACGCCTTGCCGTGCGTCTTCTCGAGGTAGTGGGGGATCGCCCCGATCGCCTGCCGCTCGAACTCGGCGCGCCTGCTCCGAGGGGTCGGGCAGGTTCCGGGGCAGGTGGATCGTGACCTGGCGGGCGTAGTCGAACGGGCTGCCGAGCTGCAGCGTCGCGCAGGCGGTCAGCCCGAGCCGCGACCTTGACGAAGTCGAACCGGGGCGGCGAGCCGACGCTCAGCGTGGCCGAGGTCAGGACGCAGGTCGGCACCCGCTCGAACAGCTCGCGCCGGAGGGTCGGCCCGACGTCGAGCGGGCGCCGAGGCGAGGCGTGACCCGGCGGCCGCGCGCCTCCTCCACCTCGATCCAGTAGACGCTGTCGGCGCCTCCTGGCGCGAGCCAGGTGCCGAGCGACGGCCGCCAGCGCCTCGCACCGGTCCTGGGCGGCGATCAGCTCGATCCGCTGCTCCTCCGCCTCGACCGCGTCGGCCCCGCGTGCCGATCGCCGTCGGCAAGCTTGCGCAGCTCCTCGCCGAGCGTGTCGGGCCAGGCGATCGGCTTGCGGAGCCGGCCGTTGGACGCGCCCGTGTGTCTGCCAGTCGGCGACGTCGTCGAAGAAGTCGTCGGCCGCATCGCGGGCCGCTGCACCTGGTCGCATCGCCTCGTCGAGCCGGTGATAGACGAGCAGCCCCTTGCTCGTGCGGTCGTTGTAGAGCCGCGGCGAGCATGTACTCGACCTGGCCGCTCGTGACGTTGCAGCCCGAGGTGCTCGCCGGCGACCGCTTCCAGCGTGTGGGCCTCGTCGAAGATCGCGACGTCGTAGTCGGGCAGGAAGCCCGACCCCGGCCGCCGCAGGGCCAGGTCGGTGATGAACAGGGCGTGGTTGACGACCAGGATGTTGGCCGACCACATCCGCCGCCGGGCCTTGAAGTAGAAGCAATCCTTGTAGCGCGGGCAGTTCCTGCCCAGGCAGTTGCCGTTCTCGCTGGCGACGGCGTCCCAGACGCTCGGCAGCGGGCGGAAGTCGAGGTCGGACCGGCTGCCGTCGCCCGTCCGGCCGGCCCAGAGGCGGATCTCGGCGAGCTGGTCGAACTCCTCGCGTTCTGGAACGTCGCCCCGGCCCGCGCCGCGGCCGCGTCGAGCCGCCGCAGGCTGATGTAGTTGCGACCGCCCCTTGACCAGCACGGCCGTGAACTCCTGCGGCATCACCGCGCGCAGGAACGGCAGGTCCTTGCTGGAGCAGTTGCTCCTGGAGGCTGATCGTGTGCGTCGAGACGACGACCTTCTTCTCCGACTCGGCCGCCGCCAGGATCGCCGGCACGAGGTAGGCGAAGCTCTTGCCGACGCCCGTGCCCGCCTCGACCATCAGGTGCGCCCGCTCCTCGATCGCCCGGCGACGGCCTCGGCCATCGCGAGCTGCTGGGGCCGCGCCTCGTAGCTCGGCAGCCGGCGGGCGATGGCGCCGCCGGGCCGAGGATCGGGGCGGGATCGAGCTTCGACATCCGACCATCCTTCGAGCGCCGCTCGTTAAGAGGCTTTCACGCCATGACCATCGTCACCCCGAGGTGCTCTCACTCCAGTCCTCTCGCAAGAGAGAGGGCCTGGGGTGAAGGCGCTCAGAGTGAGGATCGCTCAAGGAAAGGACCTTCCCACCGGTCCACGTCCGGGAAGTCGTCCCACGCGTCCCGGGAACAGGATGCGCTGATCCGACGATCTGATATTTCGAATTCTCGCATTGGAAATGGTGAGGATCACGCGGAGGGTTTCTGGACTCCGCGGGATATCTCCTCTCCTCCGGGGACTCGTCATCCGTCGAGGTCCGGCCAGGCTTCGTGAGACTCCGATGCCCTCCACCTTCTCGAATCTACAGGACGATTGCGTTGCCCTGACCCTTGAACCAGTTCCGGAGGCGGTTGGCACGGTCGCCGCTGAATTCGATGGCATGGCCGCCCCCGAACGTGATCCGGACGGAAGGCGGGAAGTTGAGGTGAGCCTTCTTCATGTCCTCGTACTGGAGCTCGACGTGGACGACATGATCCAGGAAGATGATCTCATCATCGATGACGAGCGGGATCTTGGTGGAATCGGCCGACGTGTTGCTGCCTGCGCTCATCGCTGGTATCCCCTTTCCCACGGACGATCAACGGTTCGTGATGACCCCCTCCGTGGGGCTCGACGCCGTCGCGTAGAGCTTCTTGGGGATGCGCCCGGCGCCGGCGGCGAGCCGCCCAGCCTCGACCGCCAGGCGCATCGCGTGCGCCATGCGGAGCGGGTCCTTGGCCCCGGCGATCCCGGTGTTGAGCAGGACGCCGTCGCAGCCCAGCTCCATCGCGAGCGTCACGTCGCTGGCCGTGCCGACCCCCGCGTCGATGATCACCGGGTAGGTCGGGTCGTCGCCCTTCAGGTCCTCGAGGATGATCCGGATGTTGTTCGGGTTCAGGACCCCCTGCCCGCTGCCGATCGGGCTGCCGGCGGGCATCACGCTGGTCGCCCCCGCCGCCTTGAGCCGGCGGGCCATGACCGGATCGTCGCTCGTGTAGCAGAGCACCTGGAAGCCCTCCGTCGACCAGCACGTCGGTCGCCTCGAGCGTGGCGACGCGGGTCGGGCAGCAGCGTCCTCGTGTCGGCCAGCACCTCGAGCTTGACCCAGTCGGCCCCGGGGTTGCCGAGCCCATCGAGCAGCTCGCGGCCGAGCCGGGCGGTCCGCAGGGCGTCCTCGGCGCGTGAAGCAGCCGGCGGTGTTGGGCAGGATCGTGTACCGCTCGGGTCGAGGAAGTCGAGCAGGTTCCGCCCCTCGCGGTCGAACAGCCGCTCGCGGCGGACGGCGACCGTGACGACCTCGGCCCCGCTGGCGTCGAGGCAGTCGCGCATCAGTTCGAGGGTCGCGTACTTGCCGGTCCCGACGAACAGCCGGCTCCGGAAGGTGTGCGTGCCGATCGTCAGCGGCCTCGGCTCGGGCGGCTGCCGGAGCCCCGCCGCCGACGAGCGTGACGACCTCCAGGACGTCGCCCGCGGCGATCGGCGTCTGCTCGTGTCGGCTCCGCGTGACCAGGTCGCGGTTGACCTCGACGGCCACATGCTCCGGCTTGACCCCGAGGTGTCGCAAGAGCCCGGCCACGGTCATGGACCCGGGCACCTCGCGCCGCTCGCCGTTCAGCGTGATGATCACGGTGTGATTCCGTCGCCCGCCTGGCCCCGCATTGATCTGCAGATGGCCGAGTCGTCGAGATCCGAGATCGCCAGATGTGAAACAACTGCGCATTCCGATTTCTGTTGACGTCCTGTGCCATCGTCAAGGGATCCGCGACACTCAGGTCAAGCGGGTCAGGCCGCGGAACGCCCGGCAAGTGCCGACCAGCTCAGCGCCGCGCGCCGGCGGTTGCGGTCGATCTGGTAGTGGCAGAGGGCGACGGCGCAGGCGTCGGCGACGTCGTGCGGCTCGGGCAGCCGGTCGAGGCCGAGCTCGGTCTGGATGGCGTGCTGCATCTGCTCCTTGGGGGCCTTGCCGCTGCCGGTCAGCGTCTTCTTGATCCGGGCGGCGGCGTAGCCGAAGACCGGGATACCGCGCTGGGCGGCGGCCAGCACGATCACCCCGCGCGCGTGCGCCATCAAGATCGCCGTGCGCGGGTGCTTGACATGGCTGTGCACCTGCTCCAGCGCCAGCGCCGAGGCGGGAACGCGTCGAGGACCTCGACGATCCCCTGGTGGATCAGCTCCAGCCGCCGTCCCATCGACACCTTCGCGCTCCGAGGCCGGATCACGCCCGCCTCGACCACGAACGGCCCCTGCGGCCGACGGCTCGACGACCGCGTAGCCGGTCACGTTCAGGCCGGGGTCGATCCCGACCACCCGCCCGAGGACGGGGCGGTCCGATCCCTTCGGCCCGAGGATCGCTGCGCAGTCGTCGCCATCGAAGAATCGCCCTCCTTGGACAGGAATAGGATCGGGTTTCACCACAGAGAGCAGATGGCAGATCTTGTTCTCTCTCCGTTCTCGACTCTTTTCCACTTCGTTCTGTGTCCTGTATCTCGGGCAACGGATTCTCTCGCCAGGTGATGCCACTGCCCAGCTGCCAGGACGATGCCCGGGCTTTCAACGCGTGATCTCATCGGCCAGCTTGAAGTTTTTCTCCTTCCGAACTTGTGTACGCTGTTGCACCAGCGAATGGACGTCGACTCCAACACCGGCGACGGTCCAGCCCGGCGAACTGTGCGGGTGGCTGGCGGAAGAGGCCGAGGATCTGGGTCAACTCCTTCAGGACGATCATGCCCGCGCCGGTATTCGTCGAGCAGGGCGGACGATCCCGGCCGTCAGGCCGTTGGCGAAGCGGTTCAGGGCGTGGACCATCTCGAACAGCTCGCCGAGGGCGCCGCCGGTGTTGAAGTCGTCGTCCATCGCGTCCAGGAACCGGCGGCGATGCTCGGCGATCTCTTCGAGGAGCGGGGACGCGGCCGTGTCGAGTCGCCGCGGCGGGTCGGGGCGGCGAGCTGGATAGAAGCTCGTCGCCGGTGAGCCGCTCGAACCGTTCGAAGGCTTGCTGGAAGGCCTGAAGACCACGTGCGATCTCGTCGAGCCGGTAACGGGCCGTAGTCGATCGGCCGGCGGTAGTGGCTGGTCAGGAACAGGGCACGGAGCGTGTCGGGGGCGTGCGCCTGGAGCAGGTCGCTCATCAGGACGATCGTGCCGGGGTCGGACTTGGAGATCTTCCTGCCGTCCTTGGTGAGCAGGCCGTTGTGCAGCCAGTAGGTGGCGAACGGCTGGCCGGTGTACGACTCGGACTGGACGACCTCGTTCTCGTGGTGGGGGAAGACCAGGTCGAGGCCGCCGCCGTGGATGTCGAAGTGCGCGCCGAGGAGCTTCATGCTCATGGCGGAGCACTCGATGTGCCAGCCGGGCCGGCCCGGCCCCCAGGGGCTCTCCCACGACGGGCTCGCCCGGCTTCGAGCGCCTTCCAGAGGGCGAAGTCGCCCGGGTGCCGCTTCAACGTCGTCGGCTCGATCCGGGCGCCCGCCTGCAGCTCCTCGGGGTCGCGGTGGCTGAGCTTGCCGTACTCGGGCGCCTTGGTCACGTCGAAATAGACGTCGCCCGCCGACGCATAGGCGAACCCCTTGTCGATCAGTCCCTGAGTGATCGCGATGATCTCGGCGATGTGCTCGGTGGCGCGGGGCATGTGGTCGATGCCGTCGACTCCCAGCGCGTGGAGGCAGCCCAGATAGTCGGCCGTGACCCGCTCGGCCAGGTCCTTGACCGTCGTCCCGTCCTTCTGCGCCTGGACGATCAGCTTGTCATCGACGTCGGTGATGTTGACGACCCAGGTGACCTCGTACCCGAGATAGACCAGGTATCGCTTGATTGTGTCGAAGATGACCGGCCCGACCATGTGGCCGATGTGGCTGGGCGAGTAGACCGTCGGCCCGCAGACGTACATGCCCACCTTGCCGGGAGCGACCGTCTGGAACGGCTCCTTGGTCTGGGTCAGTGTGTTATAGACGCGGAGTGGCATGGGTCCCATCAACTTCGTAGGGCATGTGCGACACGCCGTTCCCATTTTCGGCGTGGTGGACACGCGCCGCTTCAGCAGTGTCAGCAGTGTTCGACCAGGACGACCGCCTCGCAGGCGATCGCCTCGGCGCGGCCGATGGGCCCGACCCGCTCGCCGGTCTTGGCCTTGACGTTGACGGCGGCCGGAGCGAGGCCCAGGAGGCGGGCGAGGTTGACGCGGATGGCCGGCTTGTGCGGGGTGAGCTTGGGCTCCTGGGCGTGGACGATCACGTCGCAGTTGAGAGGCCGCCAGCCGGCCTCGCGGACGAGGGCGACCACCTCACCGAGCAGCCGGGCGCTGTCGAGCCCCTCCCAGCGGGGGTCATCATTGGGATAATGCTCGCCGATGTCGCCCAGGGCGGCTGCCCCGAGCAGGGCGTCGGCCACTGCGTGGAACACGACGTCGGCATCGGAGTGCCCGACCAGTCCGCGCGGGTGCTCGATGCGAACCCCTCCCAGGATCAGCGGCCGGCCCGCGGCCAGCCGGTGTGTGTCGTGACCGATCCCCACCCGCACGCCGCGACCTCCGAACCATCCCCCAACGCTCCGCGCCCAGGCCCCGGACGGGCCGACTTGTGCAAATCCTAGCGTTTCGCAGGCGCCTTGACCATCCCTCCGCGAGGACGATTGCCCTCCGTTCCCATTTTTTACGTTCCGGTTGGTATTTTTGGGAAGTGCTCGCGCCCTCACTGGACAAAATGTCAAGCTCCGGCAGCGCTGCCGCTCAACTTGAAAAAATTTTTAATAACAATCGATCCTGGACTTACGATCAAACTTCATGTCCCGAAGGTTGTGTCGGCACGTTCGGTGCTTTTCTTGAATCGCGTTCGCGGCTCGAGAGAAACCCGGATTCACCGGCGACTCGGGTTGCGACGGAATCGCCCGAACTTCAGATCGAACGATCACGGAGGCTAACATGCTCGTCCTGAGCCGGAAGTTGAACGAGAAGGTCGTCATCAACGGCGACATCGTGATCACGGTCGTCAAGATCGACCGCAACCAGGTCCGCCTGGGGATCGAGGCGCCGGGTCACGTCCCCGTCTACAGGGAGGAGATTTTGCCGATCGTGCGGCATGCCCTGGACGAGCAGGCGCTGGCTGTCTGCTCTTGATGCAGCTGGGCCGTATTCTCCTCGACAACCCGAGCGGCAACGATTAGTTTAACAATCGTCAAACACTGTGTGGCCTCGTTCCGAATCTCGGGGGACCTGTCGCGGAGATGGGCACATGCACCACGAAAATGACGCATAAGGGAGGTCCATCGGCGCGGCATGCTCCAAGTTGGAACCGCGGCGACGACCTCAGCCTTGACTTGGGCCTCGAAGAGCCATGCCGCTCTTCCTTCGGCGACGAAGCCGATGATTCCCGCCGTCCCCTGGGCAAGACCGGTGTGGACGTGACGATCCTGACGCTGGGGACATGGAAGAGCCCCGGCCTGGACCGTCTGCTCCGGTTCGTGTACGACTCCGGCATTCGCTCCTAAACGACACCGTTGACTGCGACGGGTCGGAGCCCGCCATCGCCAAGTGGCTCCAGGCGGTGCCCGAGGTTCGCAAAAAGATCTTCCTGGTCACCAAGGACCACCCGCGGACGCTTCGCGAGCTGATCGCACAGCTCGACGAGCGGCTCGAACGGCTCCGGACCGACTCCGTGGACATGCTCCTGATCCGCGGGATCGGCCGCGACTACGGCTACGACTCGCTCGGCGTGGCCCCAGAGCAAGGCCTGCTTCGTCGGCTTTTCGTGCCACGACCCCGACCGCGCCGAGCATCTCCAGGACGCCGCTGAAGGCGGCTTCTTCGACGCGATCTATGGTCCAGTACTCCCCCTGGCTCGACAAGGACTGCCCCACTGATCCGGGCGCTCGACGCCTGCCACCAGGCGCGGGATCGGACTGATCTCGATGAAGCAGGTCGCCGTCCAGCAGCGACTGGGCCGAGTTCGCCCGCCGGCTCCCGCACGCTCACGCAACGAGGGTTGACTCCCTACCAGGGGTTATACTCCAGGCGATCTGGTCGGACGAACGGATCAGCTCGTGCTGCGTCTCGATGCGGTACACCGATCAGATCCTCGAGGATAGCCTGGCTGCCGCGACATCCAAGGAGCCGATGAAACGCGCCGAGATCGAGGTACTGCGCGACGCATGCCTGGCCGCCGGCCCAACCTTTTGGTGCCGATTGCGACGGGCGCTGCGCCCGGGCTGCGGGCACCTCCGCCGCGCTCGGCGACCTGACCCGGCTGTTGACCTACCACGACCACTACGGCTATCGCGGCGAGGCGCGGTGACTGTACGCGGAGTTGCCCGAGGCCGATCGGGACTGGAAAGGGTGCCGACCTCGACGCCCCCCAGGACGCCTGCCCCAACCACCTCGACTCCGCCAGCTTGATGCCCCGGATCGACCGCGACCGGGCGTGAGTCGATCCGCCCAAGCCCCGCCCCACCCGCACGCGACCCGGGACACTCCGGGCCGCCGCCGACTCGGATGAGGGAACCCTGAATCCGGCAGGTCATGGCGATTTTCGCTTGAGTTTATCCCCGAAAGCCGACATATTATCTGATAGTATGAAGTGTGCTGAAGGACGTACGCGCATGACGGCCGATCGTTGGCACGCTTCTGTCGAAGCCTCGGAGATGACGCACCGACGTCCCGTAACGGAGCGGACGCGGACGGATTCTGAAGAAGGCCAGCGATCATGGGCAAGAACATTTACGTGGGCAACCTGCCTTACGACACCACCGGCGACGACCTGGTGCAGCTTTTCCAGACTTATGGAACCGTCACGAGCGGACAGGTCATCATCGATAAGTTCAATGGGCGAAGTCGGGGGTTCGGGTTCGTGGAGATGGCCAAAGACGACGAGGCGCAAGCCGCGATCGACGACTTGAACGGCAAGCCTTACGGAGGCCGTCCCTTGACCGTCAACGAGGCGCGGCCCCGTGAGGAACGCGGCGGTGGGCGGGGTGGCTACGGCAGTGGTGGTGGTGGCCGGGGTGGTTACGGGGATGGCGGCTACGGCGGGGGCAGTGGTGGTAGTGGCGGCTACAGTGATGGGGGGGGTGGCGGTTACGGCGGGGGTGGCGGCTACGGCGGGGGCCGGGGCAATTACGGCAACGAAGGCGGCGGGGGCTACTGAGACGTACGTACCCGTTCGCGTCTTTCCCACTCGGGGCTTGGCATCGACCGCGCCATCCGATATCATCTAAGTTTCACTTCCCTTTTCTTGGGTTCGCCGGGATTCGCCGGCTCTCCCGCTGTGGCTCGCTGCTGCACGTGGTGGCGGGGCGAGGTTTTCTTGAGGGTGATGGAGGTCTTGCCAGTGGTGAAGTTACGGGTTCGTTCCGGCGAATCGATCCAGGAAGCGGTCCGCCGCTTCCGTAAACTTTGCGAACGTAGTGGACTTCGCAAGGAGATGCGGCGCAAGGCCTATTATGAAAAGCCGAGTGAGCGCCGCCGACGTGAGGAATTGAAGCGCCTCCGGAAAGCTCGCCAGGCCGCCCGCGTCTGATCGCCCCTCCTCCGAAGCCGGAGCCGACTCTGCACTCCTGTCCTCCTCCCCTTGGGGGTGAGCCTCCGGGTCGGGACGGACCAGCGGTTCTTTCTTTTCTGATCATTGATCCGTTGCTGGCAAGAGCACTCCCCACTCCGAGCCAAGGGGTGGGGGGAAATCGTCCCGCGCGGCTCCGCCTGACCAGAAGAAACCGGACATCGTCGGCGGACTCATGAATTAGACATGGATCTCGCGCCGTTGTCGCAGGAGGTCGGGATAGGCCTCCCGGATTGGCTTGACCTCTCGCTTGAGGAAATCGACGACCTGCTCGGGAGCGCGGCCGAGGAAGCGGCTCGGGTCCAAGACCTGGGAGAAATCGACCTTCGGGAAGGCCGGGTCGTTGCGGAGCCGCTCGATCAGGTCATTGTCGCCGGCCCCCTGCTTGAGCCGCTCGGAGGCGGCCAGGGAGTGGGTCCGGAGCCGCTCGTGCAAGTCCTGCCGATCTCCCCCTGCCTGGACCGCCGCCATCAGCAAGTTCTCCGTGGCCATGAAGGGGAGTTCCTCGGCGACGTGCCGGGCGATCATTGCGGGATGCACGACGAGGCCGGGGACCACATTCAAGAAGAGGCTCAGGATCGCATCGACGGCCAGGAACGCCTGCGGCAGGACGAGCCGTCGGACCGCGCTGTCGTCGAGGGTCCGCTCCAGCCATTGGGTCGCCGCTGTCTGGGCGGCGACGGGGGCCAGGCCCATCGCGAACCGCGCGAGCGAGCAGATCCGCTCGGCGCGCATCGGGTTGCGCTTGTACGCCATGGCCGAGGAGCCGACCTGCTCGGCCTCGAACGGCTCCTCCACCTCGCGCTCGTGCGCCAGCAGCCGCAGGTCCGTCCCGAACCGATGCGCGGTCTCGGCAATGCCGGACAGGCTGGCGAGCACCTGGGAATCGACCTTCCGCGTGTACGTCTGGCCCGAGACCGGAGTACGTCTGATCGAACTCGAACGCCTCGGCGACCTTGCGGTCCAGCGCCTCGACCTTGGCGTGATCCCCCTCGAACAGCGCGAGAAAGCTCGCCTGGGTGCCGGTCGTCCCCTTGACGCCCAGGAATTTCAGCTCCCTCAGCCGGTGCTCGACTTCCTGGAGGTCAAGGACCAGCTCATGGCACCAGAGCGTCGCGCGCTTGCCCACCGTGACCAGTTGCGCGGGTTGGAAGTGGGTGTAGCCGAGGCAGGGCAGGTCCTTCCAGCGAGCGGCGAAGTCGGCCAGGGCGTCGATCGCGCCGACGATCCGGTCGCGGACCAGTCCGAGCGCCTCTCGGATCAGGATCAAGTCGGTGTTGTCGGTGACGTAGCAACTGGTCGCGCCCAGGTGGAGGATCGGCCTGGCCGTCGGCGCGGCGTCGCCAAAAGTGTGGACGTGGGCCATCACGTCATGACGCAGACGCCGCTCGTGGCGCGCGGCAGCCTCGAAGTCGATCGCATCGATCTGGGCGCGCAGTTCGCTGATCTGGGCTTCGGAGATGTTCAGGCCCAGGTCGCGCTCGGCCTCGGCCAGCGCGACCCAGAGCCGTCGCCAGGTCGAGAACTTGCTCTGTGACGACCAGAGCTGGGCCATCTCCCGGCTGGCATAACGGGAGATCAAGGGATTTTCGTAGGTTTCGTGAGGGTTCATGGAGATGGCAGGGGATGGACGACAGAGCGAAGACCAGTGCTGAGTGCTGAGAAAAAACTCGCCCACTCAGCACTCTTAGGGCTTGCGCAGAAATAACCTTTACAATTTCTTGGCTCGCGGCGAGATCGTGTAGTTCCAATCGCCATGGAACTCGTGCCGTTGCAGTCGCAGTCCCGCGAGTTCCTCGTCGCTGACCTTGATCTCGGTCTCGTAAGGATTGGTGTCCAGGGCCGCCTTCACGATCAGCCCCGTGCTCGTCGTGGTACTGGCGATCAGGCTGACGATCGCCTGGAGGCTGACCAGCGGCCGACCACGCCAGTTCTGCGTGATGAAGCTGAACAGCCGATGTGCGATCTTGTTCCACTTGCTCGTGCCCGGCGGGAAATGGCTGACGGAGAGCGTCAGGCCGAGGTCATCGGCCCTGCGCCTGCAGCGACACCTTCCAACGCCGCGTGCGATGGCCATTGCTCCCCCCGCCGTCGGCCGTGATGAGCAATTCGCTGGCCTTGGGGAAGCGACACTGGCCCATCTCATCCCACCAGCGGCGGATGCTGGCGGTCGCGAACTGGGCGGTGTCGTGAGCGAGGCCCACGCTGACCCAGCCCTGGTTGTTGATCATGTCGTAGACACCGTAGGGGATGGCCTTGCCCAGGGTCTTGTCGAGGAAGTCGTGGACGCGCACCTCTTCCGGTTCGCCTTGCGCATGCCATTCCCGCCCGCCGTTCTTGAAATCGCCGACCAGTTCCTTCTTCTTCGTATCGACCGAGACCGCGGGTTGGCCCCGGAGCAGGAAGCGTCCGGCACTGGCGTTGATGAACTCGAATTGGGCGTTGCGGTCGGGATGCGAAGAGCCTTCGTGCGTTTTGCGGTTGGCCTGCAGGCTGTATCCCGCCTCGTGCAGCCACGCCGCCACGGTGCGTGACCCCACGGCATGCTTCATCCGCGTCAGTTCCTCGGCCAAGCGGCGGGTGCTCTTGCAGGTCCAGCGGAGTGGGGACATGGGGTCGCCGCGCGTCGAGGGTTCCAACAGCGACTCCAAGGCCGCCAGCAATCCCGGGTCGGTCTTCGTCAACGGAGGCCGACCGCCACCACGACGCCGGATGCGTGCCGCCTCGGCCGCGCGCTCCGCGATCGGTCGATCGAGTTCGCGCAAGCCGGTGGTGATCGTGGGGCGAGACAGTCCTGGGGCTTGGGCCACGAGCGAGACGCCGCCCCAGCCCAGGTCACGCACCTCGGCCGCCGCCCATTGCCTGCGGCGTCGCTCGTCCATCTCGGGGACCAGGAGTTGATACTTCCGCCGGATTCGTGCGATCGTGTAGGTGTCTTGCATCCCCTTGTGATCGCAGATCCTGGCGTAACGACCAAGAACAAATTGTAAAGGTTATTTCTGCGCAAGCCCTTAGATCCCTCCGAGGACGCGCGCGGCCGACCCGGTTGATGGCCAGCATGAAGGCGGCGGTCCGCAGCGAGATGGACTTTCGCTGGGCCAGTTCGAAGACCTTGGCGAAGCCCTCGACGAGCCGTTTCTCTTCCTCACGCTGGACCTGTTCGAGCGACCAGCGGAAGTGCTGGAGGTTCTGGACCCATTCGAAGTAGCTGACGATGACGCCTCCGGCATTGGCCAGGATGTCGGGGACGACGGGGATGCCTCGGGCGCGGAAGACCTCGTCGGCGGCGGGCCAGGTGGGGCCGTTGGCTGCCTCGATGATGACCTTGGCCTGGACGGTCTTGGCCATGGTGGCGTCGAAGACCCCGCCGAGCGCGGCGGGGATCAGGACCTCGACGGGCATGGTCAGCAGTTGTTCGTTCGTGCTGGCGTCGCCTCCCTGGAAGCCGACGAGCTTGCGGTTGACGGCGACGTGCTTCTCGAGCGCGGGGATGTCGATCCCCTCGGAGTTGACAATGGCCCCGTAGGCGTCGGAGACGGCGAGGATCTTGCCCCCCTGTTGGTGCAATAAGCGTGCGGTGTTGCAGCCGACGTTGCCGTAGCCCTGGATGGCGAAGGTGGTCCCGGCGACGTTTTTCTTGAGCCGGTTGAGGATCTCGCGGGCGATGATCACGATGCCGTAGCCGGTGGCGGCCTCGCGCCCGGCCGAGCCGTGGAACTCGACGGGCTTGCCGGTGACACACGCGGGATGGAAACCGTGGTACTTGGCGTACTCGTTCATGATCCAGGCCATCACCTGCGCGTCGGTGCCGACGTCAGGAGCGGGGATGTCCTTGTCGGGACCGATGAAGTCGTGGATCTGCTGGACGAACTTCCGCGTCAGGCGTTCGAGTTCGCCACGCGAGAGCTTGCTCGGGTCGCAGTTCATGCCCCCCTTGCCGCCACCGAACGGGAGGTCCACGACCGCGGTCTTCCAGGTCATCAGGCTGGCGAGCGACCGCGCCTCGTCCTGATCGACGTGGGGGTGATAGCGCATCCCCCCTTTGAACGGCCCCCGGGCGTTATCGTGCTGGACGCGGTAGCCGATAAAATTGCCGATCTGGCCCGAATCCATCTCGATGGCGACCTCCACCCGCAACTCGCGATCGGGCGTGATCATCAACGTGCGCATGTTGTCGGTCAGGTCCAGCAGCGTCGCGGCCTGATCAAAATAAAAGTTCGTGGCCTCAAAGGCTTGCATCGGGCGGCCATTCCACGGTTAATGGGAGCAACGCGGTCTCTTCGACCGCACGACCCGATCGTACCGGACCCACCACTCGGATCGCAATGGCCCTGGAGAGGACCGAGGAGCAAGGACCGAACGCCCCGAGGGCGCCGAGACGCGCGTCCCGACACCTCCGCCCGTGCCCGTTCGAGCCCCATCCCTCGGCCGCGAGAAACCATGCGCCCCTGGCTGCTCGCCGAGCTGAATTACGGAACCGTCAAGTCGCAACCGCCGTTCCAGGTGGCTGTCCTGCCGCTGGGGGCGACGGAGCCGCATAACCTCCACCTGCCCTACGCCACCGACACCTTCCAGGTCGAGGTGATCGCCGAGCGCGCCTGTGCGGCCGCCCACGAGCGGGGCGCGCACGTGCTCCTGCTGCCGACGCTGCCCTACGGCACCGAGACCAACCTGATGCGCTTCCCGCTGGCCATGAACCTCAACCCGAGCACCGTCGCGCGGGTCATCACCGACCTGGTCGATTCACTCGCAACACACAGCATCCTCAAGTGTGTCCTCCTGAACGGGCACGGTGGCAACGACCTGAAGTGGGTCCTCCGTGAACTGCACCGCATCACGCCGGTCCACCTGTTCCTGTGCAACTGGTACAAGATGGTATCCGACCGCTACCCGACGCTCTTCGAGGATGCCGGAGATCACGCGGGCGAGATGGAGACGAGCATGGGCCTGGCGCATTTCCCCGAACTGGTCGCGCCGGACCAGGCCGACCCCGGCGCCATGGTCCCCACCCGGTTCGAGGCCGTCAACCGAGGCTGGGTCGAGATCACCCGCCCCTGGCATCTCCTGACGTCGAACTCCGGCGCGGGCGACCCTCGGCCGGCCACCGCCGCCAAGGGCGCGGCGCTGACCGAGATCGTCGTCGCCCGGCTCGCTGGATTCCTCCAGGAACTCGCCGCCAGCCCCCTCGATGAGGCTTTCCCCTATTGATCCGAGCCTCTCAAATGCCCTCGGGGCCGTCTCGGACCGATCGGGCGGTCCTCCCACCCGGCCCACCCGACGCGATGCAACCCGACTCAACGCTCATCAAGGTTAATCTGATGAAATTTGCATTGCTAGGCATTCTTATCTTCGGATCGCTCGGGTCATGCATGGGCTGCGGGCAACCCGCGCGACCGGCCGCGCGGGCATCGAAGCCGGCTGCCGTCGCGCAGGTCTCGAGGTCGGCCCTTCGTACGCAGACCGCTGCGCCGGAGACCACCGCGCAGGGAGCAGGGCCGGACCACGCCGGGGGTCCGGCTCCCGCGGCCAAGACCTATCGGCTTGTCGGCGAAGTGCGTCAGGTCAATCCGGGTTCGGGGGTGGTCTCGATCCATCACGAGGAGATCCCCGGGCTCATGGGCGCGATGACCATGCCGTTCACCCTGAAAGATCGGGCGCTCCTGGACGACCTGCATCCGGGCGATGAGGTGGAAGGGATGCTCCGGGTCGAGTGGGAGCATGCGATGGTGAAGGATTACGAGTTGGTGGATCTCTTCGTGACCCGGCCCGTCCCGGCCTTCCCGGGGGATTCGGGACCCGAGGGGAAGTCCGCGGGACTTCAGCCCGCGGCCCGGCGGCTCGAGCCGGGCCAGATGGTCCCCGATTTCACCATGACCACGTCAGAGGGCCGGACCCTGGCGCTGTCTGAACTGCGGAGAAAAGTGGTCGTGATCACTTTTATTTATACCCGTTGCCCTTTACCGGATTTCTGTCCGTTGATGGATCGCAAGTTCAAGGAGCTTGCCGACAAGATCGGCGCCTGCCCGACCGCGCGGCGCACGTCCGGCTGCTCTCGGTGAGCTTCGACCCCGTGCACGACACGCCCGAAGTGCTCCGCAAGCATGCTCAGATCCAAGGGGCGCGGCCGCCGCTCTGGACCTTCGCGGTTGCCTCGCACGACGAACTCGCCAAGGTCGCCGCGCCACTCGGCCTCATGTACGGCCAGCGCCCGGACGAGATCATCCACAATCTCTGCACGGCGGTGATCGATCCCGAGGGACGACTCGCCCGGCTCGAGGTGGGGGCCTCGGGGAAACAATGGAAACCCTCGGAATTATTCAAGACAATTAATAATCTTTCGAAAATCTCGATTGATTAAACTAGAGAATTGCTTTCTCGACAAATCATTCACGGCTGTGTGTCTCGATCGGTGATCACTATTAATAATTGTCAAGATTGAATTATAGATGGAACGCAATAAACCGTTGCGTGACCACGACTGGAGTCGACCTCCTGATGTAAGATGGTCAAGAGCCCGATCGCCTGACTGGTTGACGAGGTCGTTCACCGTCGCCGTCACCGAGGCAAGCGAAGCTCCACGGCGTTGGGGAAAGGCTCTCCGTGTGGCCTCGTCCTGACCGTCGATCCCCGCCCGCGCCCCAGCGCATTCAAGGCAATACTCGCTGACCCAGCACGGTGTTCAGCGCGAGCATGCTCCGGCGGTGTCGGACCATGGTGTCGAGGTATTGTTTGACGACATCGTTGTAATCTTTCTGGGCATTCAGATAGATGACGACGTTCACCTCGCCGCCGATGTAGAGTCGATAGGTGTCGTTGAGCACCAGTTCTGCGGGGGGCAAGACGTCGCGCTCGATGCGCTGCACGGCCTGGCGCGTGACCTCGTACTCTTTCAGGGCCTGCTGCACGTCGGTGATCGTCTGTCGCTCGAGGGTCGCGAGCTGGATCTGGGTCTGGGTCACGTTGAGCTTGGCGCGCTGAATTCCCCCCTGGTTGCGGTTGTAGAGCGGCAAGGGGACCGTCACGCCGAGGGCCCACGAGGTCGGGCTTTTCAGGCCGAACGGCTGGTTGTTCTGGTACGTGTAGGGCTGATAGAGGAGGTAGACGTCGGTGAAGCGATTGGCCATGGCCAGCCGCACGTCCGCCTCGGCGCGCTTGATCCCGAGCCGGAAGGAGACGATGTCGGGCCGGACGGACAAGGCGATCCGGATCAGTTCGTCCATGGCAGGAGGGGGCGGGAAGCGATCGAGGATCGACCCGCGGACCGCGAGCGAATCACCTTCGGCGGGCGGCAGGTTCAGCAGGACCGCCAGCGCGCGCTGGGTCTTCCGGAGCTGTTCCTCGGCATCGAGCAAGGCAATCTCCGCAGCTTCCCGCTGGATCTTCACCCGGTTGACGTCGGCCCGTGTGGCCTGGTCCTTCTCGTAGAGCAATTGGGTCACCGAGAGGACCTTGTCGAGCCCCTGCACGCTCTTCTGCGAGTAGCGGACCGTCTGGCGGGCGGCCAGGATATCCACGAACGCACTGTAAAGGACGTCGATCGACATCCGGACCGCGTCCTGATACTGCGCCTCGAGGACCCGCTTCGCCCGCGTGGCGACCAAGATCCGCGCTTGCCTCTTGTGAGAGACGTCGAACGGATACGAGATATTGACGTCGTATTGCAACTGGCCGCCGGGCCGATTTCTGGTGTATTGCCCGTAAGGGATGAGCTGGCCGTCGGCGTAGAAGACCGGGTTGGCGCGGAGCCCGGCGTTGAGGATGTCGGCCTGCGCCTGCGGGATCTCGTAGAACTTGGAGTGGAGGTCGAGGCTCTCCCGGATGAGGCGGTCGATCGCGATGTCGAGCGTCATCCCGGTCGCAGGTCCCTCATCTTCGACGACATCGGGCAGCGAGAGCGAGCCGTAGAGCGGCGCGACCGGGGTCGGTTGCGGCTGGGGTGCGGCGATCCCCATCTGATTGGCGGTCGGCCCCGCCGCCACCCCGGGATTGGAGACCGACGTGGGGACGTGGGGGACCGACGGGCCGGCGCGCCCCCCGAGGATCTGCATGCCGCCGCCGGGGTTGTCACCCAGGATCCCTCCCCCCGCACCCGGAGCCACTCCGAGCATCGAGGTGTTCCCACCGGGCACCGAGCGGAGCCCCGAGTCGATCGTCGGGCCCTGGGCATGCGCCTGCCGCGGCGCCAGGCAGCACGCCAACGCGAAGACCAGTAACCAGCGTGAGAGGTGACGTGTCATGGTCTCGATGACCCTCCTTAGTCTCGGACCTGGGGCCGGCGTTGGGCAGCTCCCCGAGGCCGAAAGCCACATGCTCCGCAGCGGCCTTCCTTTGCCTCCTCATATCGGATACATTCCCCGCTAGCAATGAACCATCTTACCAGAATAACCCACACTCTCTAATAACCGTAATAATCGTTACCTTCCTCGCGTCCGATCAGGTGACCGGCTCGAGATCGCGCTGGGGTAGCTGGCCTTCGGGAGAGTCCCCGGTCTCCAGCGATGGGGAAGGTCGGGCCTCTCGTCGAGTGGGCCTTGGGTGTTAAGGCAAAAGGCCGGTGAGGGGGAAGGAGACTCGGCTTGCTCGGGTGGACGTCGCACGGTTCGGTCCTCGAGGAAGAAAGGGGGGCGGAGACCATGCTCACGATAGGCTGCGGGGTGGTCATGACCTGTACAGGAGTAACGCGACGCGATTTCTAGCGCGTGGGAGATCTGGGCACACTGGGGCTGGCCCTGTGTCACACACAACCAGGTTACACCCCGACGCGAAATTAAGTTTTGTCGGAGCGGATTCTCAGGGCGACTATCTCCTTTTGGAAATGGTTTCAACACCTCTTGTCAGGAGTGGCCCCAAGGTCGCGCGCCCTGCCCGTGTCCATCCGTGAGGAGATCGTCCGCCGTCATCAACTCGGTCAAGAGCACGCCGTGGACGCCTCCAAACTCCAACGATCCTCCCACACCGTCCGGCAGATCTGGCGACGCTCCCGCGCGGGGAGCCGAGGGGCTCATCCTCCTCTCTCACGTGTGCGGCCACGCCGTTCCATCGAGCAACGTCCCCCTTCTTGCAGCCTGCTTGAGAACTCAAACGCCGCCATCCGACCGGGGGTGCCGGACTGATCCGGCTCCAACTCGCGAAGCAATTCGCTGATCAGAACATCCCATCAACAACCAGATCCGCAAGCGCTTAAACGCTTTCAAGGAAGCCCTTGCCCCCTTGATGAGAGGACGCAATTTCTGGTAAGTTTTTCTTTTGGAAGCAACTGTTGTTCAAGGCACTCCTAGTTCTTTAAAATCAAGTGATCGTATCGCGTTGGGCCCTGAACCATGGGGCCCGTAAAACGATCGGCTCAGAGGGCCACACACGCCTCCCGGAACGATCGTGGCCACCGCCGGCGGCAGCGGTGCTCTCTTCAGGGAGGCCCGCTGCCCCCGGCAGGCACCCACGTCCCGGACTGCGTAACATTGGGAGAACCGGAGGGCTTTGTAATCCCACAACTCCTTGATTTCCTGGCACTTGGGGTGGCTGAGTGGTGGCCACCCACCTGCTGACCTCCTGAGCCATCGGCATTTTTCCGATGGTCACTCGCGATCCAACCGGAGTTTACATCAACGTGCGTCGACTTTCCCGTGTCCGTTCGTTGTCCGTCCTGTCGCCGGGGCCTCGAAGGTCGAGACTCTCGAAGGCCGTCAGTTGTTGAGCACCCTTTCGCCGTCAATCCATGCCCAGGCCGAGGTTCTGCGGCCTGCGGCGGAGCCTGCCGGGATTCATGCCCTTGTCCAGTACCAGAAGCATCACGTTCGGGGCCATCACGGCGTCCCCGGCGGTTCGGCGTCGGTGTCGATCTCTCTGCGACCACTCTCGAGTCCCGGGACGAGGCCCCACGCGATCGCGGCCTTCGCACCCTACACGCCGGTGCAGATTCGCCATGCTTATGGGTTCGATCAGTTGAACCAGACCGGCGCGGGGCAGACGATCGCGATCGTCGACGCCTACGACGATCCGACCATCGCCAGCGACCTCCAGCGGTTCGACCGGCAGTTCGGCCTGCCCGCAGCCAACTTCACCAAGGCATATTCGTCGGGGAGCACTCCGGCGTATGACTCGGGATGGGCCAGCGAGATCGCGCTGGACGTCGAATGGGCGCACGCGATCGCACCAGGGGCGAAGATCCTGCTGGTTGAGGCGCCGTCCTCCTCGTTCTCCGATCTTCTCTCGGCGGTCGATTACGCTGTGTCGCACGGGGCGAACGAAGTCTCGATGAGCTGGGGCGGGTCGGACTTCTGGTTCGAGTCGTATTACGATTCGCACTTCAAGCATCCGGCGGTTACCTTCCTGGCCTCGGCCGGTGACAGCGGCGCCGGCGTGGACTATCCGGCCGTGTCGCCCTTCGTGACGGCCGTGGGTGGGTCCAGCCTCCAGATCGACGCGAGCGGCAATCGCCTGATCGAGTCGGCGTGGAGCGGGAGTGGTGGCGGGGTCTCGGCCTTCGAGACGCGGCCCGGGTATCAGTCGAGGTTCGTCACCGCCTCGTACCGCAGCGTTCCCGACGTGGCCTACAACGCCGATCCCAACACGGGCGTTTACGTCTATAACTCGTCCTCGGGGGGGGGGCTTGGTATCAGGTCGGTGGCACCAGCGCGGGTGCCCCGCAATGGGCCGGGCTGGTCGCCTTGGCGAACCAGGGCCGCGCCGCGGTGGGCAAGCCATCCTTGGGGAGCGGTCTCACCTCCGGCCTCAACCCTTTGCTCTACAAGCTCGCGGGCGGCACGTCGTACACGAACGCCGGGGGCAATTTCTTCGACATCACGACCGGCTCCAATGGCCTCGCCGCATCGACGGGCTACGACCCCGTGACGGGCCTGGGCAGCCCCGTCGCCAACAAGCTCGTGCCGGCCCTGATCAACGCGTGAACGCCGCGGATCATCCCAAGTCTGTGATCTCCCGAGGGAGGCTCACCCGGCAGCCCCTCGGGGGTTTTTCGTTCCTGAGGAGACCTCAGAGCGGCTCGGATTCACGATCCGGTCGAGGTTGCCCGATTCCCGGTGACCGGCCTGCTGGGAATGAGCTCACTCCTGATAAGTATCAACCTCGGTTTGGCCCGTGTGGGACGATCCCAATTCTGGCCACATGGGCCATGAGCCAATCTGCGCGGCGTGACGGATTTCCCGTTCAGCCCCAGGTCCAGATCGAGGTCGAATCTCCCGCGGGGAGTTCGACCGTCAAGGAGAGCCGGCCGGTGCGGTACTCGAACTCGGGGGGTGGGATTTCGGGAAGGGCATTGCCAGGGGCCGAGGTCAGTGAGGCCGGGGCAGGTCACGGCGGCCCGGAGTGTCACCGCGTGATTCAGCCGGGTCTTCAGGCTGAGCTGGTA
Source organism: uncultured Planctomycetaceae bacterium (assembly GCA_963803395.1). Classification (GTDB taxonomy): domain Bacteria; phylum Planctomycetota; class Planctomycetia; order Isosphaerales; family Isosphaeraceae; genus JAFANO01. Next base: position 249,738 of record CAWDND010000070.1, on the reverse strand, counting down.
GACCGTGCCCGCCGATCGGGCGATCGAGTCGATAGGAGACCTCGCCGCAGGCGAATGTCTGGCTCAGCCCGATGTGCGGCCAGGCGCTGGGCAGGGCCGGTGCCGAGCGTCAGGCGGCGGTCGAGGGCGTCGTAGTCGAGCCCGGCGAGGTCGAGCATCGTCTCGATGAGCATCGCGTGGAGGCCCCAGACGCCCGCGGCGGCCGTCGAGGTCGAATCGCGGTGCGTCGCTCGAGCGCGGACGACGGGCGCATGCGCCAGGCCCAGCGGGAGCAGGCGGCCGAGGATGGCGTCGAGCATCGCCAGCGCGCGGTTCCAGTGCCGGCCCTGGCCCGTCTCGCGACCGAGCTGGATCAGGTAGCGCGCCATCCAGAGCGTCGCCAGGCTCGAGACGTCCTGGCTGTGCGACTCGCTCGGCGCGAAGCGCCGGCCGGGCCGGCCGGGTCGAGCGACCAGCGGGTCAGGACGTTCGGGTCGCCGCTGACGGCGTTGTTGCCGGAGGATGGCCTCGGCGGTCCGGACCATCCGGGGGTCGGACGGCGGGCAGCAGGCCGAACGGGACCACCAGGCCGAGCAGGCTGATGTCCAGCGCCGGCGAGCGGTCGATCAGGAGCTCGGGGTGGTCGGTCCAGAGGCCGCGGAGGGTCGAGAGCCGCCGCGCCTCGAGGAAGCGGCCCGATTCGGGATCGACCAGGCCCGGGCCGTCGCCGTTCGAGGCGGACCTCCCGAGGATGCCCGTCTCCCAGATCCGGTCGGCCAGCGCCTGCCAGCGTCGCGGCGCGGCTCGGGCCGGTCGAGCTGCTCGGCCAGCCGCGCCGCGGCGCGGAGGCCCGCCACCACGCAGGCGTTCGGAGTAGAGGAAGGCCCCGAAGCGCTGGTCCCAGATGCCGGCCGAGCTGACCAGGTTCAGGTCCTCGAGCAAGCGCAGGCCGGGGTGGCCCGACGCGCCGCCGCAGACCGCGGCCGCCTGCTCGACCATCGGCCAGCACGCGGCGACGAAGTCGAGGTCGCCGGTCCGGCGGTAGTGCCGCTCCAGGCCCCAGGGGATCATCGCCGTCTGGTCGACGGCCGGCGTCTCCCACTCGGGCCGCCGTCGATCGAGTACTTCTGGAACCAGTAGAGGAACGGCCGGTTCTGGCCGCGGACCTTCGTGAGCCACTGGAAGACGCCCCGGCCGATCTCGGGGTGGCCCAGCCGCTCGAGCGTCGCCGCCGACCCAGATCGCGTCGCGCGGCCAGCAGTAGGCGCTCAGGCCGCGGTCGAACCCCGAGGCGATCGCCCCCCACTCGGCGTCGGCGTGCAGCGCGGCGGCCAGGGCCGAGCGGCGCAGGCTGACGGCGTAGGTCGGCTTGGGGAAGTGGAGGCTCGGGCATCGGCTCGACGAAGCCGTCCCACTCCTGGCCGTCGTCTGCTCGACCTGGTCGAGGTCGGCGACTGCGGAACCAGGCCAGGGCGGGGCGGAGCCAGTGCTCGAAGGTCCCCGGGTCGCCCCTCCAGCCGGTGAACGCGCCGCTGACCAGCAGGTCGACCGTCACCGGCTCCCCGGCCGGCAGGTCGAGCCAGCGGAGCAGGATCGCCTCGTTCGGGCCGGTCGGCTCGCAGTGGACGTCGCCGCGGCCGTCGAGCGCCACGGCGAACTCGACGGTCGCGTCGCGCGCCAGCTTGCGGTTGGCGTGGCCGTGGCCGCGGTTGGTCGCCAGCAGCGTCCGGTCGCCGTCGTGCCAGCTCAGGCCGGGCTCGCCGACGCCGCCGTTGACCTCGGCCTGGACGTAGACGCCGAACAGCGCCCGGCGGGGCTCGGTCCCCTCGTTCTTGATCCGGAACCGCTTGATGTACTGGCCGGGCGACTCGGTCCCGCCCGCCGTCCGGGGCAGGCAGCTCGCCCATCGCGACGAAGTCGGTGACCAGGACGCGGATCGGCCCGTTCCGCCAGGTCAGCTCGGTCATCAGCAGGTTGGTCGCCCCCTGGTAGTGCTGGAACGCCTCCCAGGAGAGCCGCTCGGTGAACCAGTCGAGCCGCCGGCCGACCGCCAGGCCGCCGACGATCGCGCGGAAGTGCGAGCGGCTCTGCGGCAGGTCCCCCTTCGGCGGGGCGGACGTCGGAGTGCAGGCCGACGGTCGGGAAGTAGATGTCGTAGGTCGAGCCCCGGCCGTCGACCCGCACCGTCATCATCCGGTTGCCGACCAGCCCTTCGGGACCGACCGCGACGGATCTCGGCCGATTCGGTCCGGTCGGGCAGGTTGGGCCGGACGATCGTGTCCTGGTAGGGGCTGAAGACCGTCTCCGACCCTCGTGCTCGGCCACCGAGCGGTAATGGAGCCGGACGCCGACCGCCTGCGGCGGGATCGGGACGTGCCAGAGGCTGTTGACCCCCTTGTTCTCGATCCAGTAGGCCGGGCAACGGCCCGAGGGCGACGTCGTCGGCCAGCGATCTCGAGCCAGACGCTCTGGTTGGCCTCGATCGGATGCGTCCCGATGACGACCGCCGACCACATCCCCGCCCGGACCGGCCCGCCATGCCGCCCCTTCGCCGCCGTCTCGATCCAGGTCGCCACCATATTTGCAAGTGCCTCACGCCGCTCAATCCGCCCGGGGACGATGGCCGCGCCATTGCCCGCGATCGCTTCCGGACCATCTTGGGCGCTTGATTCTGAGGGTTCATTCGTGTCGCGCCAAGGGCCGGGTGCGCCCTTCGCTCGGCTTTACGGTCTTGGCGCTAATCGGACGGCGTGTTAAGGTGCCGTCGATCGGCAACGTCCAATCGGGCCGGATGTGAGCGCCGCCTCGCGGAGATGGAGGACTCCTGTCCCTGCGATCGGGGGGTTCCAATCCCCCCCCTCATGAGATGTCAAGCGGAAAATCCCGCGTTTCCGATGAGCAGGGATTCGATCTGCGTACGTGGGGATCAGATCACGGATGAACCGGGCCGACTCCAGCACGAGATCTCCGAGCCTGAAGGCCCGCGCGTTGGGCCTGGGTCTCTCGGCCGAGGCGACGCTCGAGCTGGCCTCGGTTGCTGGGTTCGAGGGTATGGGCCTGCTGGTCCGCGACCTCCTCGACGCGGGGGGCAACCTGAGGGAGGTTCGGGCGCGGATAGGCAACCTCGGCCTCCGGGGCGGAGCCCAGCCTTTGTCCGTTGCCTGGAGGGGGGAGGCGACGCGATTCGTGCACGTCCTGGAGCAACTCTCGCGGCTGACCGCGGCGGCAGACGTCCTGGTCCTGGTGCGCGCCGCAATCTGGGTCATGCCCGAGGCGCCCAAATGGTCCGAATGGGAGGCGGGATGCATCGCCCGTCTCACCGCGACCGCCGACCTGCACCTCAGGCGGCTCGGGGCGATCACCCACATCTTAGCGGATCACGGTTGTCGCCTGGGCCTGGAAGTCGTCGGCGTCGTGTCGTTTCGCTTCGGGCACGGCTGGCTTTTCGTGACGCGACGAGCTGACCTCAACCGCTGGCTCGGAACGCTCCCGAACAAAGTGCCCAGCCTGGGCATCCGCCTCAATAGGTTTCACCTGGATGCGACATGCGACACCATCGAGGTGGGCTTGGCCTGGGGCGTCGATCGCATCGTCTGGGTTCATCTCGCCGACTTGCCCGCGGTGGCCTCTCCCAATCGATGGACGATAGGGGACGGCGACCGGGGCTTGCCCGGCGAAAATGGCGCGATCGATTCACGATCGCTCCTAGACCGGTTGGCAGAAGGAGGCTACGACGGACCGGTCATGGTCGAGCCCTTGGGGGTATGTCGCTCGCTGGCGGGTTTGACGGCGAAAACCGCCTTACACATGTTACAACGACCTTGCGCACAATCTGGCCGCGGAGAATCCCTCCCTCCCGCCTCGGAGCGAGCCCGGATTAACGCGACAATGCCGCGATGCCCGCTGGCGACTTCTCTGCCTTCTCGACACGGTTCGGCGAGATCTCTTCGCGGTAGACCGGCACCTCTTGAGGGCTTCAATCCCGATCCGGATCTGGTTGCGGTCGATCTTGACCACCGTCACGACGATATTGTCACCGATGACGATCTTCTCGCCCAGCTTCCTGCTCAAAACCAGCATGGAAATCTCCCGCTTATGGTGGCGTACCCGATGTTAATCTCCTCGCGACGGCCCACGCCGACTTGAGGCCCTGATTTTGTGTGAAGCACGTCGCGTGCCAATGGCCCTCGATAGGACGGAACGCGAGCTGCAAGTTCTTGAAAGACTGATAGTTCCGCCTTGATTAATGGGGGTTGGAGGCCCTTCGGCGCGGGATCGGATTGTTAACATTGCCGCCCTTCCGGAGCCCACCATTGTAAAAATGGGAGCCGGAGTTGCCACAATCGTAAAGATTGCAAAAATTCACGTAATCGCTGCGGCTCTCGCTGGACATCGTTGGGCTCGTGTCGCCCGCAATCGGTATCGGGGTGCGAACGGGCCGGGGTCGGTAAACTGCTGTCATCCTGACGGCAGGGCACCTGGTCCGTTGAGCCCGGCAGGCTGCGGGCTTGTGCCTCTGGGAGCCTGGCGAACCTGGGGATCGATCGCCGAGGATCGCACCCAACTCCGTTGTCATGAAGGTGTCAATCGCGACGAGCGGACCGCGACAGTCCCGGAGGGGTGGGAGGGGATTGTCACGAGCGATTCCAGATTCGAAATCATCGAGCGCCTGATACATCCCTTCCCAATACGATCCGATTTGGACGAGTCGCTGGTCCGGCCGTGGGATGAGTCATCGTGAGCAGGGATCGACGCGGCGGGGTCGGAAGCCGATCGCATCGGCGGCCACGCAGAAGTATCGGACGCCCCGGACGTCCCCCTGAACAGCCAGTGACCATTGGCCCTGGATGTGGAGGTGGCCATAGATGCACGCGGTGACGTCGGCCGCCTCGAACCGCGTGACGCAGGGGCCGGATCGGCGGTGCGGGTCGAAGGGGGGATAGTGCCAGAGCACGTAGAGCGGCTCGCGGCCGGTCCGGAGCCGCGTCGCGTGCTCGAGCGCCTGGTCGAGCGCGGCCCGCTCGCGGTCGGAGGCAGCCACCTGCGCGGGTTGGGGCTCGTCGGGCGGCACGGGGACGCCCCGGGTCCCGCAGACGATCACTCCATGAGTGGCCACGGCGTCGCCCCCGACGGCGAGCATGGAGCGGCGGAGCAGCGGCCGGATCTTCGCCACGCCGTTCCACCAGGCATCGTGGTTACCCGCTGAGAGGACCTTGGTCCCCGGCAGGCGGTCGATCCAGGCCAGGTCGGGCTGCACCTCGCGATGGTTCCGCGCCATCGAGAGGTCGCCCGGCAGGAGCACGAGGTCCTCGGGCCGGACGACCGTGCGCCACTGCTGCTCGATCTTGGCCGCGTGGTCGCGCCAGCGCTCCGCGTAGCGCTTGCGCTGGTCGGGTCGCGCCAGCGACAGGTGGAGGTCGGCGATCGCCCAGAGGTTCATGAGGGGCTCATCCGGCGCGGCGGATCACTCGGGGGGGGAGGATCTCCGGCGCTTTCCCAGGGATCAGACGCGATGGGCAGAGGATCGGCCGAGGTAAACGAATTCACCACAGCCGATACAGGCCCGCATTCTCGCCGACGAAGGGGTTGGTCCGTCGCTCGGCACCGATGGTTGTGACGGGCCCGTGGCCGGGCAGGACGAGAGTCTCGTCGGGGAGGTTGAAGAGCTTGGCGCGGATGCCGGCCAGCAGTTGCGGGCCGTTGCCGCCGAGGTCGGTCCGGCCGACCGAGCCGGCGAACAGGACGTCGCCCCCGAAGACGAACGGCGGCGTGCACTGGTCGCAGACGAACACGACCGAGCCGGGGCTGTGCCCGGGGATCTCGCGGACCTCGAACGACAGGCCTGCCAGATCGAGCCGCTCACCGTCGGCCACGAGCCGGTCGGCCGGAGGGCTCAACAGTGGCAGCCCGAACGGGGCGCTGAGGTTCGCATCGGGATCGGTGAGCAGGCGCTGCCTCGTTCCGGCCGATGATCAGAGGCGCCTCGGGGAATGCCGCCTTCATCGCGGCATTGCCCGCGATGTGGTCGGCATGGCCATGTGTGTTCAGGATCGCCGCCAGGCGCAGACCCTCCCGCGACAGCAACGTCACGAGCGAGTCCGTGTCGAAACCGGGGTCGATCACCAGAGCTTCGGACCGACCAGGTCTCCAGATCACGTATGACATCTCGGCAAATGGCGCCGATTCAATCGACTTGATCGCGTAATCCGACGTGGGCATCCTGGTTCTCCGGAAGGGTCAGGGATCGCCTCCAATAATCCTCGCGCACCTCTTGTAACTTCGGCTGTGCACTTGAAAAAACAACAAATGGCCAGGCCATTCCCGAGGTCGCGAGGCCCCACCAACCGCCACCACCCCATGATTTTAGGGGCGAATGGAAAAAAACGACCACAATTTTGATGGCTTTAAAGTTGCATGTTATATTGCTACCGTATGGGAAAGCCACCTGGGTGCCGCAAACTCTTCGACCGTTCTGTCCCGAGCCTCGGGTGCCCTCGACCGGAGAGATGAGGAGCGGACCGCCTGGCTGGATCTCCTCCCCACAAGTTATGTCCGCGAGTCATGAACGGGGTCAACCCCCCGCGATCCGCTGGCCGAGCTGCCAGGATTAGGGATGTTGTATGGTCATGAAACCCGGGGTGCGTGCGAGGTTCTCGGCGTGGTGTCGGATCTGGGGAGGCCGGATGCTGCCGGCACTCGGGGCGCTGGGGCTGTCGATGCCCCTGATTCGTGACGGTCGGGGGGATGAGCCGCTCGTGCCGCCCGAAATGTGGTATTACTCCACGGCCATGGCCCCGCGCGACTACGAAGGCCCGTTGCCGCGGCTCCTGGCCCTGAATGACACGAGGGCGACCAAGCCCGAACTCGAGACCGCCCTGGACCGACACATCGTCCAAACCAAGGCCCCGGAGGGCGAACCCGCCGGGAGTCATCCACCCAAGCCGACGACGGCGAACGCGAACGAGGATGTCCCCCGCGTCGCGAGCATCGTGGGCCGCTCGACGCCGCTCAACATCCCCCACGATCCCACGGAGTCCCTGATAGCCCCACCCCATGTGGCCTCCGTGCCGCAGCCCGACCCGATCGCCCTGGCCAAGCGGGCCATCGCCGAGTGCCATGCGCGGTTCGCCCACGTCCGCGACTACACGTGCGTCTTCCACAAGCGGGAGCGGATCGGAGGCCGGCTCACCGCGCCGCATATTATGACGATGAAGGTGCGGACGCAGCCAACGAGCATCTACTTTAAGTTCCAGAAGCCCAATCGCGGGCGCGAGGCCATCTACGTCGCCGGCCGTCATGGCGGTCGGATCATCGCGCACGACGTCGGGCTGGGCAGGCTCGTCGCCGGCACGATGCACCTCGACCCCAGGGGATCGATGGCCATGGAGGATAACCGCCACCCGATCACCGAGGCGGGCATCGGCTTGCTGATCGAGACCGTCGCCAAGCACTGGGCACGCGAGCTGGCCCCCGAGGAGTCGCGCGTGGCGATCCACTCCCACGTCCTCGTCAGCGGCCATCCCTGCACCATGATCGAGTCGGTCCACCCGCGGAAACGGCCCGACTTTCTCTTCCACGTGGTCAAGCTCTTCATCGACCACGAGCACGGCCTGCCCATCCGCTTCGAAGCCTACGACTGGCCCAAGCTCCCCGGCGCCGCCCCCGACCTGGTCGAGGAATACACCTATTTGAACCTGCGCACCAACGTCGGGCTTCGCGAAGAGGACTTCGACCCGGCCAATGCGCAGTATTCCTTCGGCCGGTTCTGAACGTCCGAAGTCGACGGGAGCCCACAGTCAGGAGACTGTTGAACGCGCATCCTCCTCGCAAGAGAGATGCGACCGTTCATCTCTCGCACTGGGTTTCCGAACCCGCCGAGGCAAGCCGTCGTTTCAACGCGCATAATCCTAACGAACCCGTCCGGTTCTGGCCGATACCTTCCTCCGGCGGGGGAGCGGAGTAGTGAATCGGCTCCCCCGGCGCTCGGTTTGGCGGGGTTCGCCGACCGGAAAATCGGCTGCGGCGCACGGCGGGATTGGGCCGGGAAGCGGGCTTGGCACGGGGTAGGGGCTTCGCTAGAATCCGCCCTGCCTCGGGGGCCGGTCCGGCCCTGATGACCTGAAGGGACCGGGTCCTTTCGGCTGAGGCGTCCCTTCCTGCTTGGCCGTCGTGCCGATGATGCGGGTCTGATTTCGCCGACCGCCCCTGCTGCGGGGGATGGTCTCCGTCCGTCCATTCCATGGAAGGAGGCTCGATGAGCACAGTCCCGACCACCAAGGCTCAGGTCCGCGTCCATATTCGCTGGATGATCCGCCGCGACATGCCCGAGGTACTGGCCATCGAGCACGCCAGCTTCGAGTTCCCCTGGTGCGAGGAAGAATTCCTCCGCGTCCTTCGCCAGCGCAACTGCATCGGCATGGTCGCCGAGTACGGCGAGCGCATCGTCGGGTTCATGATCTACGAGCTGCACAAGAACAAGCTCCACGTCCTCGACTTCGCCACGCACCCCGAGTTCCGCCGTCAGGGGGTCGGCCGCCAGATGATCGCCAAGCTCGTCGGCAAGCTCTCGAGCCATCGCCGGACCCGGATCGCGCTCTGCGTCCGCGAGACCAACCTGCCCGCGCAGCTCTTCTTCCGCATCCAGGGATTCCGCGCCATGGAGGTCGTCCGCGAGCACTATCAGGACACGGGCGAAGACGCTTACCTCATGCACTATCTCCTCGACGAGTCGGTGCTCGATGACGCGGTCCCCACCAACCGGATCGCCAAGCAGTTCGAGAGCTGACCGGGTCGACGATGCCCGTGACGCATTCAACCCCTCGCACGGACCGCGCGGGCCGGCCTGAGGGCTCGCCCGCGCGGTCCGCGCGGTTCTTGTCCGACCGGGGGGAAGACAATGGCCTCAGCGGGGCGATCCGGGATAATCGAGCAATTCGGACCCCTCTCAACCCGATTTCCCAGGACGATGACCGAGACCCCCAGACAAGAGACGGACACCCCGAAGTCTCAGGCCTCGGAGGCTCCGGGAACCATCGGCGAGCCCAGCGCGGCGTTTCCCGCGGCGCGATCGATGCAGTGGGCGGCTGCGTCGATCCAGCACAGCTTCCTCGTATTAACGGTCGTTGACCTCAGTGCTGAGGTTCCAGGCCAGGGTCAACGCAGTCACCTCCCTGATCTGTCACCCGCAACAATTCCCTCGAGAGAATCCGGATGATCCGAACCTGAGCGAGACCGCTCGCCAAGAATTGTTCAAAGTTTCGGAAAATTCACAAGAGTTCCTGTCCCACCCAGCTTGACGAGGCTTTGAGTGTCGGCTAGGGAGGAAAGAGCGGTCTTCATGACGTACAGTCATTCGCGCTTGCAACGGAAAGGAATGGACCATGTCCCGCCGACTCGTCCAGGCCTGGGTTCTGGTGGTCCTGGCCACCTTGACGACTCGGGCGCAAATCCCATACTCTCGCGACTTGGTCCCGGGCCAGGGAATTATCTTCGACAACAAGCCGCTCACGCCGCTGGGTCGTGTGGGGCTGTACCGGCAGTGGTACGCGGCCGTGCCGCTGGCAGGCGCCGAGCGGCTGATCGAGATCAGCATGGCCAAAGGTCTGTTGTTCGCTCAGACGGACGACGGGAACTTCTACACGTATGACGCGGAGACAGGCCAGTTGCTCTGGATGGCGAGCTTGGGTCGTCGGGCGAGGGATGCGCAGCCCGCGGCGGCCAACTCCAGCTTGGTGTTCGTCGCCAGCGCGGACTTCTTGTTTGCGCCTGATCGCGCGACGGGGCGCCCGGTCTGGACCGAGAACCTTTCCCTTGCCCCCTCGAGCCCCGTGGCGTGCGACGAGGATGAGGTCATGGTCGGCCTGAGCACAGGCCAGGTGGTGGCATTCCGGTCCACAGACAAGTATCCCCTCTGGAATTGGCAAACGAACGGGCCGGTGATCTCGCGGCCGGTGCCGGCTGGCCAGGTGGTGGCGTTCGGCAGCCATGATGGCCGGGTCTACGTGGCGCTGGAGTCACCCCCGATGATGCTCTACCGGATCGCCACCGGCGGTGAGATCGACGCCCCCTTGGGGACCTACGGGACGCGGTTGCTGCTGATCCCCTCGGCTGACAAGAACGTCTACGCGGTCGATCTCTTCACGGCCAACGTCGTCTGGACCTTCTCCTCGGGGGCCCCGGTGTTACAGAAGCCGCTCGTCTCAGACAACGACGTGTACGTCGTGAACAAGGCGGGGATACTTACGCGCTCGACGTCAATGAATACCCCCGCACCGGCACTTCTCGCTGGAGCATACCGATCCACGGCGGCAACTTGCTCGCGATCAGCGGGACGCGAATCTACCTGAAGTCGCCCGACGGTGACCTGTTCTTGATCGATCGCGCCAAGGGGACAATCCTCGCCGACCCCCGCGCGACTTATCAGCGCGGGCCTGAACTTGCGCGAGTACGTCCTGGCACCGACCAATGAGCTGAACGACCGGATGTACTTCGCCACGCCCTCGGGCCTGGTGATCTGCCTCCGCGAGATCGGCCAGACCCAGCCTCGACCGCTCCGCGACCCGAAGACTCCCCCCTTCGGCTTCGTCTCGCCGGTGGGCAGCGAGACCACGCCCTGAGTTGCTCCGCCCACCGGGCCCGTCGCCGAGCCTATCACCCCACCGAGCCCGCCGTCCGGCGAAGGTGCCGTGGTCCCCGCCCCGGGTGGAGAGGAGGCGGCTCCGAAAGAGTCGTCAGACACATTCCGGGACATTTGTGCCCGCCGGGGGCGGCGGGCCGCCTCCGAGGGAGCACCGCCGCCCCCGGTGGTGGTCACGATCGTTCGGGGAGCGTCTCAGTCGTCAAGGCGGAGTCGTCGGTAGCCAGCCGCGGAGGAAGCGGCTATCCTTCATGAGTGAGGATGACGCGTTTTCTCTCCTGGCTGAGGACTCCTGGCTCCGGTCTCCCAAGAGGTGTTTGCCGAATGGACGCTGTCGTTCCGGTACGCCGGGCCTTGCTGAGTGTCTCCGACAAGCGGGGCTTGTCGAGCTGGCCCGGGTCCTGGCGGAGCGCGGCGTCCACCTGCTGGCCAGCGGCGGCACCCGCGCGGCGCTGGTCGAGGCGGGGCTGGAGGTGACCGAGGTCTCGGCCTACACCGGCCAGCCCGAGATCCTCGGCGGCCGGGTCAAGACGCTCCACCCCAAGCTCCACGGCGGCATCCTCGCCCGCCGCGACGTGCCCGACGACCTCGCCGCGCTCGAGGCGCAGGGCATCGAGCCGATCGACCTGGTCGTCGTCAACCTCTACCCGTTCGAGGCGACGATCGCCCGGCCCGGCGTCACGTTCGAGGAGGCGATCGAGAACATCGACATCGGCGGCCCGAGCCTGATCCGGGGCGCGGCCAAGAACCACGCGCACGTCGCCGTCGTGACCGTCTCCGGACCAGTATCCCGCCCTGATCGAGCAGTTGCGAGCCCACGGCGGGACGACCCTGGCCTTCCGCCGCCGCCTGGCCGCTGGCGGTCTTCGAGCACACGGCCCGCTACGACCGGGCGATCGCCGACTACCTGGCGCGGTCGTCCGAGGGCGATGACGGCACGGCCGATCCCTTCCCGCGCGTCCCATCGCTCCGGTTCGAACGTCGGGCGGTGCTCCGCTACGGCGAGAACCCGCACCAGCAGGCCGCGTTCTACGTCGAGCCGGGGACCGCAGGGCCCGAACCTGGCCACCGCCGAAGGTTCGGCACGGCAAGGAGCTGTCGTACAACAACCTGCTCGACCTCGACAGCGCCCTGCGACTGGTCCGCCTGTTCGCCGAGCCCGCCGCGGCGTCCTCAAGCACAACAACCCCTGCGGCGCGGCGGTCGCCGAGGCGCTGGCCGAGGCGTTCGAGCGGGCCTACGAGGGCGATCCGGTCAGCGCCTTCGGCGGGATCGTCGGCCTGAACCGGCCGGTCGACCGCGCGACGGCCGAGCGGCTGTGCGGACCCGGCCGGTTCATCGAGGCGATCGTCGCCCCCGGCTTCGAGCCCGACGCCCTCGGCCTCTTGACCACCAAGCCGACCTGGAAGAACAGCGTCCGGCTGCTCGACCTGGACGCCCCGATCGGTCCCGAGATCCCCGCGCCCGCGGGCTTCGACCTGCGGCGGATCGAGGGCGGCCTGCTCGTCCAGGACTGGGACACGATGGAGGACCGACCCGAGCTGGGGACGGTCGCGACCCGACGCGCCCCGACCGCCGAAGAGCGCGTGGCCCTCGGGTTCGCCTGGCGGGTCTGCCAGGCGGTCAAGTCCAACGCGATCGTGCTGGCCCGGGGCCGGCAGCTCGTCGGCGTCGGCGCCGGCCAGATGAGCCGGCTCGACTCGGTCCGGATCGCCGTCGACAAGGCGGGCGACCGCGCCGAGGGGTCGGTGCTCGCCTCCGACGCCTTCTTCCCGTTCCGCGACGGCCCCGACGCCGCCGCCGCCGCCGGCGTCACCGCGATCATCCAGCCCGGCGGCTCGAAACGCGACGACGAGACCCTCGCCGCCTGCGACGAGCACGGCATGGCCATGATCCTGACCGGCCGCCGCCACTTCCGGCATTGACTGAGGGCCGCAACGATGGGGACCGTCGAAGTCTTCGAGCACACGGCCGACGTCGGGCTCAGGGTCCGCGCCGGCGCCCTGGATGAGCTGTTCCGCACCGCCGCCGAAGGGCTATTCGACTCTATCGTCGTCAACCGAGAAGACATCCGCGCCCTGGAGAGGGAAGACGTCACCCTCGCCGCGGAGACGCCAGCCGAACTGCTCGCGGCCTGGCTCAACGAGTTGATCTTCCGGTGCGAGACCCAGCACCGCCTCTACAACCAGTTCGACGTTCACCTGGACGGCGGCGACGATTCCCGAAGCCTCCGCGCGAGATCAGAGGCGAGCCGATCGACCGCGATCGGCATGTCCTCGACCACGAGGTCAAGGCCGTCACCCGCCATGGCCTGACCTTGAAGGGCGAGGGACAGGGGTGGGTGGCCGAGCTGATCCTGGATATTTGATTCCTCATTTCTCCTGTCCGCTTTGAAATCTTAAAGCGGACAGGAGAAATGACGGGCCGAACCCGTTCAAATGTAAACGACCGCCGAACCCGTTTGTACAGTAGTGGCCCTTGACGTAAGTCCAATGATTTCATCGAAACTGGGAAGGATGCGGAAACAAGAGAGACCCTCCTGACCGGTTCGGCGAATCTTTACTGTACAGTGGTGGCCCTTGACGTAAGTCCCATGATTTCACCGAAAGTGGGAAGGATGCGGAAACAAGAGAGACCCTCCTGACCGGTTCGGCGAATCTTTACGTTCAAATCGCCTCGACCATCAATTCGTGCTGGCCGAGGAATTCATCGGCCTCGGCGCGGGTGAAGACGCCCGCGGTGGTGCCGACGGCGCGGACGCAGCTGGCGCCGACGGCGCTGGCGAGCTTCAGGCAGTCGAGCTTCGGAGCGGCCTTCGAGCAGGCCGACGATGTAGCCGGCGTTGAAGGCGTCGCCGCCGCCGGAGCCGTCGACGAACGGGACGGGATAGGTGCCCAGCTTGACCCGGAGCTCGTCGGAGACCGACACGGCGCCGCGCTCGCCGCGGGTGATCACGACCCGGCGCGCACCCAGGTCGCGGAAGGTCCTGGCCTGGCGGACCGGGTCGGTCTCGCCCAGGATCAGGGCGGCCTCGTCGGTGTTGGGGACGAAGACGTCGGTGTGGGGCAGGACGGTCCGGAGCGGCTCGAGGTAATCGCCGGGTCCGGGCGTGGCCACGTCGAGCACGGTGAGCGTCCCGCTGCCGCGCGCCGCGGCGAACCGCTCGGCCAGCCCGCTCGGCGTCGAGCCCGGGCAGGATCAGGAAATAGCCGATGTGCAGGACGCGCGGCGGCGGGTCGAGCACGGCGTCGAGGTCGGCGGCGATGAAGCCCGTTGTTGGCCCCGACGGAGTGGATGAACCGCCGATCCTCGCCCGCGGACGTTGACGATCAGGGTCTGGCTCGTCGCACGCGTCGGGTCGACCGTCAGGGCCGCGACGTCGACCCCGTGGGCCACGCAGCGTCTCGGTGGCGAACCGGCCGAAGATGTCGTCGCCGACCCGGGCGCAGATCGCCGCGCGGACGCCCAGCCGGGCCAGGTCCACCGCCGTGTTGGCGGCGCCGCCGCCGATGTTCAGGACCAGCTCATCGACCGCCACCAGCTCCCCGGCCGCTGGGCAGGTGGTCGATCGGCGGGCAGACGTGGTCGGCCACGACCATCCCCGCGCAGACGACGGGAACCGGGTCGAGGCATCGTGGACACGGCGAACGGTCAGCCCGCGAGCGTGGGTCGAGCGCAGATGCAGGCCCGATCCCGCGATCGCGATTGGAGCTCGTGCTCGACTCACCGCAGTGCCGAGCCCTCAGACGGGGTTGTCGATCGAGGCGGCGACCTCGTCGCCCGACGGCGTCGACGTCGGGCGGAGCCGGCGCGCTTGCCGATCAGCTCCTCGATCTCGGCGACGGTCAGGACCTCGCGTTCGATCAGGGCCTCGGTCAGGCGCTCGAGCTCCTCGCGGTGCTCTTCGAGGAGGCGGTAGGCGCGGTCGTCGGCCTCGCGGAGGATGCGGCCGACCTCCTCGTCGATGATCTGCGCATGTGCTCGGAGTGGTCGCGGGGCTCGCTCATCTCGCGGCCCAGGAACGGGTGCTCCTCGGAGTCGCGGAAGAAGACCGGGCCGACCCGGTCGCTCATGCCCCACTGGGTGACCATCATCCGGGCCAGGCGGGTGGCCTGCTTCAGGTCGCTCGGCGGCGCCGGCGGTCAGGTCGTCGTAGACCAGCCGCTCGGCGGCCCGGCCGCCCAGCAGCGACGGCCAGCTCGGCCTGGATCTGGCTCTCGTTGTAGCTGACGCGGTCTTCCTCGGGCAGGAACTGGGTGACGCCCAGGCGCCGGCCGCGGGGGATGATCGTCACCTTGTGGACCGGGTCGGCGTCGGGGGTCAGCCAGGCGACCAGGGCGTGGCCGACCTCGTGGTAGGCGGTGGCGCGCTTGTCCTTCTCGGTGATGACCTCCTCGCGCTTGGCCCCCATGATGATCTTGTCGCGGGCGGCGTCGAAGTCGGCCATGTCGACGGCCTGCCTTGTCCTCGCGGGTGGCCAGCAGGGCGGCCTCGTTGACCAGGTTGGCCAGGTCGGCGCCGCTCATGCCGACGGTGCCCCGGGCGATCGCTGTCGAGGTCGACGTCGGGGCCAGCGGGATGTTCCGCGTGTGGACCTTGAGGATCTCGAGCCGGCCCTTCTTGGTCGGGCAGGTCGACGGTGACGTGGCGGTCGAACCGGCCGGGGCGGAGCAGGGCGGGGTCGAGCACGTCGGGGCGGTTGGTCGCGGCCAGGACGATCACGCTCTCGCTGGGCGAGAAGCCGTCCATCTCGGTGAGGATCTGGTTGAGCGTCTGCTCGCGCTCGTCGTGGCCGCCGCCGAGGCCCGCGCCGCGGACCCGGCCGACGGCGTCGATCTCGTCGATGAACAGGATGCAGGGGCTGTTCTCCTTGGCCGTCTTGAACATGTCGCGGACCCGGCTGGCGCCGACGCCGACGAACATCTGGATGAACTCGGAGCCCGAGATCGAGAAGAACGGCACGCCCGCCTCGCCGGCCACGGCGCGCGCCAGCAGCGTCTTGCCCGAGCCGGGCGGACCGACCAGGAGCACCCCCTTGGGAATCCGGCCGCCGAGCCGCTGGAACTTCTCGGGGTTCTTGAGGAACTCGACGATCTCCTGCAGCTCGCTCTTGGCGTTCTCCAGGCCCGGCGACTTCGTCGAACGTGGTCCGCTGCTTCGACTTGTCGTGCCGCTTGGCCGGGCTCTTGACGAAGCTGCCGAGGATGCCGCCGTCGAACTGGTCGCGCGCCCGCCGCATCATGAAGTAGATCAAGCCCGAGGATCACGAACGTCGGCAGCAGCAGGGTGATCCAGACCAGGCTGTTGGCTCGCCGTGCGGGGGGTTGGTCTCGATCCGGCCGGCGGCTCGACATCGGCGGCGCGTCGGCTTCTTCGCGCAGCTTCGTCACGACCGGATCGATCGCCTCCTCCGAGGGGAAGTAGGTGATGAACTTGCGTGATGAGTCTGCGGGCTCGCCCGACGGGAGGCTGGTACGACTGCTCCTTGCGCAGCTCGCCCCGGGCCTCGGTCCCCTGGAGCGAGAGGCTCTTGATATTGTCTTTGTCCACCTGGTCGAGGAACCAGGGGTGTAGTCGACCGGGATCTCGTTGGTGGGCATGAACTGCCAGAAGATCAGCCCGAAGCCCAGCAATCAGAAGCAGCCAGAGCCAGGGAGGGGTCGGCGACCCGCCGGAACCGTTGGGCTTGCGCCCGCCAGGCGGTCGGCGAGGCGATTCTTGCGGCGGTCGACTCTCCATACGCGATCTCAATTCCCTATAGAACCGTCCTGGGACGGCCCGATGCGGCACGGACCTCGTGAACTTCGATTGCCCTCGCAAGAGTATTGTAGCTGAAAGAGTCCGAAAATTCAGGGGGGAATCGCACCGCGAAACGAATCGACCGGCCTGGGTGGTCGTGACCAGACGACGAGCCTACCTCGCGGCCATCAGTGCGACGGCCGCCGGTCGCCTCGAGCCATTTCTCGCAGTCCATGGCCGCGGCGCAGCCCGAGCCGGCGGCGGTGATCGCCTGGCGGTAGTGGGTATCGACGACGTCGCCGGCGGCGAAGACCCCTTCGACGCTGGTGGCCGTCCCGTAGTTGGCCATCCGGTCGACCAGCCCGTCGGGGGCGTCGATGTCCCTCGCCAGGCCAGGCGCGGTCGCGGGTCAGGAGGTAGCCGTCCGGGGTCATCGCCAGTTGCCCCTCGAAGACCGCCGTGTTCGGGAGTGGCCGATCGCCAGGAAGAGCCCGTCGAGCGGGAGGTCGCGGGTCGAGCCGTCCTTGGTCGAGCGTCAGCCGGACGCCGGTCAGGGCCCTGTAGCGGCTCGTCGACGCCGAGGTACTCGGCAGACCTGGAGTTCCAGGCGAAGTCGATCTTGGGGTTCTCGAAGAGCCGCTCCTGCATGATCTTCGAGGCGCGGAGCGTGTCGCGGCGGTGGATCAGGGTGACCTTGCTGGCGAACCGGGTCAGGAAGGTCGCCTCCTCGACGGCCGAGTCGCCGCCGCCGACGACGGCGATCTGCTTGCCCCGATAGAAGTGCGCCGTCGCAGGTGGCGCAGGTGCTCACGCCGTAGCCCTGTAGTGCATCTCGTTGATTCAGGCCGAGCGTCCGCGCCGAGGCGCCCGTGGCGACGATCACGGCGTCGGCCGTGTAGTCGCAACGTCGCGGCCTCGGGGTCGCCGCTGGGGTCGTCCGTGGTCTTGACCCGGAACGGGCGGCGCGACAGGTCGACCTCGAAGACGGTCTCGAACCGGCAATCGGCGCCGAACCGCTGCGCCTGCCGCCGCATCATGTCCATCAGGTCCGGGCCCGAGGACGCCGTCGGGGAACCCGGGGAAGTTCTCGACGGCGTCGTCCAGGTCAACTGGCCGCCCGGCTCCTTGCCCTCGAAGACGAGGGGGACCAGGTTGGCCCGCGCCGCGTAAAGCGCGGCGGTCAACCCTGCGGAACCCGACCCGATGACGATCACGGCAGCGTGGGACATCGTTCCCTCATCTCAGGTCAACCCTTCGCGGCGAAGGCAGATCTTCCGTCGCTGAACCCGAAACTCATTATAGCCACTGCCGTCAATAATCGAACGAGAGTCCGGCGCAGGTGGAGCGATTGGTGTGGGCGGGCGATTGTTGGCCGGAGACGGAACGAATTTCGAAGAGGTCGAGGGTGTCACTGATCGGCCCGAGACTCGTCTTATACGTGAGTCACGGACGTCTTCCCCACGGATGCCGGACCGCCGTCAGAGGGAGCGTACGCGGGAAAATTCGCCGGAGTGGACCGACGGAGAAGTTGTAACCTAGATTCCTGTTGAGCGCCCGAGTTCCCCTGCCTGGAGAACGTGACGAGCCGACGCGGACGGGAACCGTGATCCACGCCCCGAGAGGAACCGTGCCATGCTGGTGTTGACCCGGAAGTTGATGGAAAAACTCTTCATCGGAGACGACATCTGCGTGACCGTCGTCCGCCTGGAAGGGGGACAGGTTCGGCTCGGGATCGACGCCCCGCGCGAAGTCGCGGTGGTCCGCGCCGAACTCGTCCCCGAACGCATGTCGGCGCAGCCCAAGATCGCGCCCTGCCCGCCCAACGAGGTCCGCCCCGAGTTCAGGACTCCACCAGCCGCGGCTCATGGAATCGATAGCCGACGCCGCGGACGGTCTCGATGAGGTCGGCCGCGTCGCCCAGCTTCTTCCGCAGGCTCTTGATGTGGACGTCGATCGTCCGCTCCAGGACGACGGCATCCTCGCCGATGGCCGCATCCATCAGCTCGAAGCGCGTGAAGGCGCGGCCCGCCTGGCGGAGCAACACCTCGAGCAGCCGGAACTCGGTCGGCGTCAGCGGCAGCTCCTCGCCGCGATACAACGCGCGGTGGCTGTGTCGGTCGATGACCACCCCCTGGCTCTCGATCAGCGACCCCGTCGGCCGGCTCGTCCTGCGCCTGGCGTCGGCGCAGCTCCTTCTTGATCCGCTCGATCAGCACCTTCACGCTGTAGGGCTTGGTCACATAGTCGTCGGCCCCCATGGCGAAGCCGACAAGCTGGTCGGACTCCTCGGCCTTGGCCGTGACCATGATGATCGGGATGTCGCGCGTCCGCGCCCCGTCCGGAGCTCGCGGCAGACCTCCAGGCCCGGCTTGACCGGCAGCATCAGGTCGAGCACGATCAGGTCGGGCAGCTTCAACTGCGCCTGCCGCAGGCCGTCCTGGCCGTCGTACGCCATCAGCACCTCGAACCCTTCGCGCTCCAGGTTCGCGACTCAAGACCTCGACCAGCGGTCGCTCGTCCTCGATGATCAGAATCTTGGGTTTGGGCATGGAGCGTCAGCTTCGTGGTGGGTCTTCCGTTCCGCGATCAACCAGGTTTTGCACGAGACTGTAGCAGCGTTACCGGGCGGTTTTGGCAAGGTTTACGCAATCAGGCTTGGGATCGAGCCATTCGCCGAATTGGGGGCCAACTCGGAGTCGTTGAGCGGGTCCCGAGTCGATTCTCCCGGTTCCTGACGAGCGATCCTCAAATCGGCCCCTGTAACGCTGCTACAGTCTCTTTTGCACGTGGCATTTTAGAAGCCATTGTGACTGGGGAGTGATGATCTTGTGAAGAAACGATGAAGGCAACGGGAGAGTCGACTCCGAAAGTGTCCGCACCACAGCCGTCTCCCATCGGACGCGACCAGGGTCGCGAGACCGGGGTTCTCGTGCGGTTGAGTCATCGGGCCACGCGTTCATGGAGCTCAGCCGATCCGACCGGTGATGTAGGCCTCGGTTCGAGCGTCCTTGGGGTTGGTGAACAGGAGGTCGGTCGAGTTGTACTCGGAGATGACGCCGGTGCGCTGGCCTTCCTTGGCGGCCTCGTCGAGCATCATGCAAGCGGTCATGTCGCTGACGCGGCGGGCCTGCTGCATGTTGTGCGTGACGATGATGATCGTGTACTCGGTCTTGAGGTCGTCCATCAGGTCTTCGACCCGCGCGGTGGAGATCGGGTCGAGCGCCGAGCAGGGCTCGTCCATCAGGATGACCTCGGGCTCGACGGCCAGCGTCCGCGCGATGCAGAGCCGTTGCTGCTGGCCGCCGGAGAGCTCCAGGCCCGAGCGGAGGAGCTTGTCCTTGACCTCATCCCAGAGCGCCGCGCGGCGGAGGGAGCGCTCGACCAGCTCGTCCATGTTGCCGCGGTAGCCGTTGATCCGCGCCCCCCAGGCGACGTTTTGATAGATCGTCTTGGGGAACGGGTTCGGCTTCTGGAAGACCATCCCGATCCGACGCCGGAGCGCGGCCGAGTCGATGTCGGGGGCGGTGATGTCCTGGCTGTCGAACAGGACCTCGCCCTCCATCCGCGAGCCGGGGATCAGGTCGTTCATCCGGTTGAAGCAGCGCAGGAGCGTGCTCTTGCCGCAGCCCGAGGGCCCGATCAGCGCGGTGATCTGGTTGCGGGAGATCTCGATGGTGACGTCTTTCAGCGCCAGCGACGTCCCGTACCAGACCGAGAGATGACGCACGATCAGCACGGCGCCGGCCTCAGCAGGAGCGGGGGCCGGGGCGGGGGCGGAGTCTGGGGTGGGGACCGGGGCCGCCGACAACGCCGGGACGACGGGGATTTCGGGAAGGCTCATAACGGTTTTAGCCTCGGACGGAACGGCTGTAGCGGTTCCGGATGACGATGGCTGTGGCGTTCATCGTGAGCAGGAGGAACACCAGGATCAAGATCCCTCCCGCGGCGACGGTCTGGAACTCGTCCTTGGGTTCCTTGGCGTAATTGTAAATCTCGACGGGCAGCGCGGTGTAGCGGTCTCCCGGCCCTCGGGGGAGCCGGAGGATCGACCCGGCGGCGCCAACCATCAGGAGCGGAGCGGTCTCGCCGATCGCCCGCGACAGGCCGAGGATCGTCCCGGTCAGGATGCCCGGCATCGCCCCGGGTAGGACGTGGTCGCGAATGACCTGCCAGCGGGTCGCGCCCAGCGCCAGCGCGGCTTGGCGGAGCGAGTTCGGCACGGTCCGCAGCGCCTCCTGCGTGGCGATGACGATGACCGGCAAGATCAGAAGTCCCAGCGTCAGCCCGCCGGCCCAGAGCGTTGGGCCCAGTGCCAGGCCCGACACGCCGAAGGCCCGGACGAACAGCGCCAGGCCAAGGATCCCGTAAACGATCGACGGCACCCCGGCGAGGTTGGCGATGTTCGTCTGGATGGTCCGACGGAGCCGGCCCGGCGGGGCATACTCCTCCAGGAAGACCGCCGCGCCGACGCCGAACGGGATGGCGAAGACGGTCACCAGGACCAAGAGCCAGAGACTGCCGGCGCTCCCGATCCGGAACCCGGCCTGCGCCGGGTCGCGCGAGCGATGCTTCGTGACCAGCGCGTAAAGGAAGTCGAACAGGTCGCGGGTGTTACTCGCCACGTCGTACCAGGGGTGACGTCCCGAGCGGTGCAGCACGATGGCGATGACCGACCCCAGCAACACCGAGAGCACGACCACACCCGTCAGTGTCGCCAGGAAGCACATGGCCCCGAAGACCGGGCCGGCAAGCACCCGGAGCCGGCGATGAGGCTCGAAGAGGGAGGATTCCGCCCGGCTCATTAATAGACCTCGCGATAGCGGCGCAACACCATGTCTGAGAGCAAGTTGAGCGTGAGCGTGATCAGGAACAACGCCATCCCGACGGCGAAGAGGGAGAGGTATTCGGGCGAGCCGTACGAGGCCTCGCCCCCGGTCACCGCGACGATGTAGGCGGTCATCGTCTCGCAGGAGGTGAACGGATTCGCCGAGATCTGCGGCCGCATCCCGGCGGCCAGCACCACCGCCATTGTTTCGCCGATCGCCCGGCTGATGGCCAGGATGAACGACGCCATCACCCCCGAGAGGCCGGCTGGAAGGACGATCCGGGTCGAGACCTCGAACTTCGTCGCCCCCAGGCCATAGCCCGCCTCGCGCAGCCCTCGAGGGACCGCCGAGAGCACGTCCTCACTGAGCGACGAGACGATCGGGATGATCATGACCCCGACCACGATGCAGGCACTCATCACGTTGAACGTCGAGACGAGGATCCCCAGCGGCTCGAAGACCGCCTTCAGCGCGGGAGTCACCAGGAGCAGCGCGAGGTAGCCGTAGACGATCGTCGGGATGCCTGCTAGCAATTCCAGCGCCGGCTTGAGCACCGCCCGGACGCGCCTCGGGGCATACTCGCTCAGATAGATGGCGCTGAAGAGCCCGATCGGTAGCGCGATCAGCGACGAGCCCACGGCGATCACGAACGTCCCCCAGATCAGCGGGAGGATGCCGTATTGTCCCCCCTCGGGGTTCAGTTCGGTCCCGGTCAGGAAGTGAAGCAGGCTGACCTTCGACTTTGCGAAGAATTCGAGCGTCTCGACTCCGAGCACGAGGATGATGCCGGCCGTCGTCAGGACAGTGATCGTCGCGCAAATGAGCAGGAACGCGCCAACGCCGATCTCGGTGAACGATCGGAACCGCGAGGGGCCGGCCCAGAGGACGGACCGAGGACCGGCGGGCAGTGGACTGGTGATGGCGGACACCGATTCCTCCTGGGCGGAGAGAGAGGAGGCAATCGGCAGAGACGGTAGGTGGTGAAGACAAGCGTCTCAAAATGCTCCCCGCTTCACCGCCTTCTGCCTACCGCCTCCTCCTGCAAGAAGGGACGCTTAGGAACTGTCAACAAATAACTTGAACAATCTATGAGTGGTTCCGTGAAAATATGGGTGGCTGGGGTCTCGTCTTCGAGACCCCGGCTGAGGCGTTGTCGCAGGCGAGCGCCGGGGTCTCGTCTTCGAGACCCCAGCCACCCAAGGCAGCCTGAATGTTCAAGTTATTTCATGACAGTGCCTTACTTCGACGCCGACGGGGGTGCCGGCAACGCCTTCTGATTGGCGGCCAGGTCGTCGGCATGCGGGGCGACATATCCACCCTTCTCCGCCAGACTGGAGACATTCTCGAGGTAATATTTCACGAACTCGTACACCTCAGGCCGTTTCAGGGACGAGTTCTTGACGTAGATGTACAGGGGCCGCGAGAGCGGGGTGAAGGTCTTGTCCAGGATGGTCTCGTGGCTCGGCAGGATGGGCTTGGCGTCGGGGCCGTTCTGGACTGCGACGGCGCGGAGCTTCTCCTTGTTGGCGACGTAGTAGGCGAAGCCGAAATAGCCCAGGCCGTCCTCGTCGCCGGCCACGCCCTTGACCAGGATGTTGTCGTCGGAGCTGGCCTGAACGTCGCTCCGCTGGCTTTTGGCCTTGCCGACGATCGCCTCGGTGAAGAAGTCGAACGTGCCCGAGTCCTTA
Source organism: uncultured Planctomycetaceae bacterium (assembly GCA_963803395.1). Lineage (GTDB taxonomy): Bacteria > Planctomycetota > Planctomycetia > Isosphaerales > Isosphaeraceae > JAFANO01. Next base: position 226,870 of record CAWDND010000070.1, on the reverse strand, counting down.
TCGGGGCAATACAGGACGATCTTGCGATCGGGCCAGGACGGGTCCACGTCCTTCCAGGACTTGACCTTGCTGCTCGGCTCCCAGATCTTCCTCAATTGCTCGGCGGTCAGCGACTTGGCAAACTCGTTCTTGGGGTTGACGACGAGGGTGATCCCATCGTAGCCGACGAGGAACCGGGTCCAGTCGAGACCGTTCTTCTTGGCTTCGGCCTCTTCGTCGGGCTTGGCGGGCCGCGAGGCATCGACGATGTCCACCTCGCCCTTGAGATAGCGGCCGAAGCCGCCGCCGGTGCCGTGGTTATCGACGACGACCGTCACGTCGGGCTTGACGCTGCTGTAGGCTTCCTGGGCGGCGCTGCTGATCCGGAAGACGGTGCTGGAGCCATCGACGACAATTTCTTGGGCGCGGAGCTTTCCCCCTCGCGGGGGCCGCTGCAACCGACCAGGGCTGGAGAGAGCAGGGCCGCCGCAAGTCCCACGTTCCAGTTGATGCGCATGCGATGGATTCCTCGAGGATTTTCGGTTGGAGAGGGTCGACCCGGTGAGCTGTCCCAGGGGCGACTTCGGACCAAGTGTAGCGATCTTGTGTGAAGATTGTGTGAGGTGGCCGAGAGATTCCGGGTTGGTTGTCCTTACGTCCGGGGCAGCTCCCCCTCGCTGAGGGCCGACGATGGGGAGAAGCGGGGCAACTGGACGGTGAATTGCGAGCCGGCGCCGACGCGGCTGGTGACGGTGATCTGGCCGCCGATCGACTGGACCAGGTGCTTGACGATCGAGAGACCGAGCCCGGTCCCGCCCAGCTCTCGGCTCCGCGCCTTGTCCACGCGGTAGAACCGCTCGAAGATGCGCGGCAGGTCGTCGCGGGGGATGCCGATCCCGGTGTCGGCGACTTCGATGGCAATCTCGTCGCCCGAGAGCCGGCACGAGACGCAGACCGAGCCGCTGTCGGGAGTGTACTTGATGGCGTTGTCGATCAGGTTGTCGATGATTTGGCGGACCGCCTCCTCGTCGGCCAGGACGAGCGTCTGGTCGTCGAGCGGTCCGAGCTCGAGACCGAGCGCCAGGCTCTGGGCCACGGCGCGGTCGCGGTGCGACTCGACGCACGCGACGATCAGGGGCGCCAGGGCGAGCGGCCTGTGTTCGTAGATCTCCTGGCCCGACTCGATCTGGGCCAGGCTCAGCAGGTCGAGGATCAGTTGGTTGAGCCGGTCGGCCTGCTCCTCGATCCGCTTCAGGAACCGGACGTTGAGGGTCTCGTCGTGCAGGGCCCAGTCGAGGAGAGTCTCAGTGTACGCCTTGATCGAGGCGAGGGGGGTCTTTAGCTCGTGCGAGACGTTGGCGACGAAGTCCTGGCGCATCCGCTCCAGTCGGCGGAGCTCGGTCACGTCGTGGAAGACCAGGACCGCTCCGGGCGGCGGCAAGCCGGGGAGGGGAGTGCCATGCACGGCCAGGACCCGGGTGTGGACGCGGAGCATCGCCTCGCGAGTGGCCAGGACGATCTCCCCCTGGTACGGCCCCGGCCCGGTGAGCGTCGCCTCGACCGCCTCATGGACCTGCGGGCTCCGGATCAGCTCGGGAACGAGCCGGCCGACCGGGCTGCCGTCGAGCCCGAACAGCCGGTCGGCGCTAGCGTTGGCAAACAGGAGCCGGCGGCGGGCGTCGATCGCGATCACCCCCTCGGCCATTCCGCTGAGGACCGCGCGAAGCTGCTGGCGATCCTGCTCCAGCCGGGCAATCCGCGCCTCGAGCTGGGGGGCGATCGTGTCGAACAACTGCGCCAGCCGACCCACCGGGCCGCCGACGCGTGCCAGGATCGGCCGCGCGGGCCGGCCCGCGCCCAAGGCGGCCACCCCGTGCCGAAGCTCGGTCAGCGCCTTCACCCAGCCGACCAGCACGACCGCCAATACTACCAGGACGGTCCCCAGGACAATCACGACGCCGACCTGAACCATGCGGCCCCCGACCTTCGTGACCTCCTGAGACACGAGCCCGCGACGGGTGTCCGGTCCGCTGCTCCACAAAGAGGGGGAGGAAGAACGACGGACCGCCTTTCGCAGTCGCGTGGATCGATCGCTCATCGTCAACAGTATCGGAAGGCGGACGACGCGGGTCAAGCCGGGGAAGGATGCACCGCGATCATTCCGGGGGCTTGATGCCCCTGCCGGCCTCGTCTGGGTGGGACGTCGGGGGATGGCAGATCTTGCACGGGACGAATCGCTTGGCCTCCGCCTCGACGAGATTGGCGAAGTCGATTCGATGGCTGAGCGACAGGGTGGACACGCTCTTGCACGTCGGAAGGTGGAATGTCTTTGTCTTACGGTTACCCACCAGGACAGCCGTGGCCTCGGCCTTCCTCGGCGCGGGCGGGGTGGCCGGCGCAGCGGGTTGGGGAGTTGCCTCGTCCTTCGACCGGGGTGGCGAGATGGGGCGCGTCGTCGACGCCAGGAACGTGGAGGCGCCCCGCGTCGTCAGGGCCTCGGAGGACACGAACGCGCCCCTCATCAGTCCTCCGATCAGGAGCAGGGCAGCGGCGATTCCCAGCACGACGCAGACCAGCGAGTCCAAGAGGGCCGTCGCCCCTTGACGGCGACCGAGCCAGCGCTCGAGGTCGTCGGCCAGGGCGCGGGCGTCGGGGTAGCGGTCCTCGGGATCATCGGCCAGCGCCTTGCCGGCAGATCCGATCGAGCGCGGCGGGGATCGTGCGGTCGATCGAGCGGAGAGGGGGAGAGGGAGCGATGCGGTCTCGGCGACATCCAGGCGGGGGCCTCGCTCGGCAGGTTGACCGGCCTTCGCCCGCAGAGCAGCTCGAAGAGGATCACGCCGAGGCTGTAGACGTCGCTCCGCTCGTCGGCCAGATTGCTCTGACCGCTGGCCTGCTCGGGGCTCATGTAGGCCGGGGTCCCGAGGATCGCCCCGTCGCGTGTCAGGTCCGAATCGAAGTCGGCCCGCCGCGCCAGACCGAAGTCGGTCAGGTGGGGCCGGCCCTCGTTCGTCGATGATGATGTTGGCGGGCTTCAGGTCGCGATGGAAGACCCCCTGCCGATGCGCGTGGTCGAGCGCGTCGGCCAGGTCGCGAATGACCCGGACAACGGCGGCCACGTCCATCCGCTGCGTCGCGCAGCCGCGCAGCGCACGGCCTGGGATGTACTGATAGGCGATCCAGCACCGGCCCGTCGTCGCATCCGGCGTCGTGGATCGGCACGATGTTTGGGTGGCGCAGCCGCGCCACGGCACGGGCCTCGCGGAAGAACCGCTGCATCACCCGCTCGCCTGGCGTGGCCTGCTTGAGCACCTTCAGGGCCACGTCGCGATCGAGCCGGGGGTCGTACGCCAGATAGACCTGCCCGAACCCGCCATCCCCCAGCAACTCCCGGAGCTGGAACCGCCCCATGGTCCCGAGCGATCCTTTGCTCCACCTCTCGATCCAGGGCGTCGCCGCGTCGGGATCGACGGTGGGTGGGAGCGGCCGGGGCGAGTCCTGCGTCACCTGCTCGAGGCTCGCTCAGCGGGAAATCGATCGTGCCCCCGCAGATCGGGCAGAGCCGTGGAACCTCCGACAACCTCTCCAGGTTCAGCTCCACGCTCTGCAAACAATTCCCGCAGACCATCTGAACAGGAGGTTTCATGGTCCGAGCTTCCTTGGATCTCACTCCTTGCCCCGTGCGTCGAGACCGTTTTAATATGAATTTAGAACAGTGACGGTCACTTTGCGCCGGAAAACCTGTCGCCGGGGTCGACAACGGCGGCGGCCGACCCCCGATCGTGAAATCCCAATGCAGAAAGGACGGGCGGTTCTGTCGAGGGAATCCAGGGCCTTTGTCGGCGTCTGCCGGGTCAAGAAGGGTCGCTCATTCCGGACGAGATCCGGTGGCTGGGACGATGGCCGACATCAGGCGAAATGACGCAGGGCGGCCTCGGCCGCCTCAGTGGTCTGGCGGTCGTCGTTGTGGTCGAGGTCCTGCGAGCGCCTGGTCGAACCGGCGGTTGGCCATCCGCAGATAGAGTTGGGCGGCGGTGCGGTCGAGCGCCGAGGCGGTTTGCGCGGCCAGGTCGTGGTCGAGCCGCGCCAGGGTGCACGAGGCGGTCACCAGCGCGATCGCGGCGTCGGCGATCCGCTCCTGGACGTACTGTCGCTCCAGGATCGCCTCGCGATGCCGGACCAGGGCCCGCTCGACCGCCCAGGCGAACCGGGCCACGCGGCGTGCCAGCGCGTCGGCGGCGGGGCGGAGCAGTGTCGAGGCGACCCTGATCGCGGGCGGCCGCGCCAGCCGGACCAGCCGCTCACGGCCGAACCGCCAGAGGGTCGGCACGAATCGCGACGGCGACTTCAGCCCCTCCAGCGTCGCCTTGAACCCTTCGCCGATGTCGCGCATGCCGACCAGCGCGATGAACGCCTTGAGGACCTCGTTGGCCCCCTCGCCGATCGTGTTGATCCGCGCATCGCGCATCATCCGCTCGTAGGGCTCGTCGGTGAAGTAGCCCTGGCCGCCGTGGATCTGGAGCGTCTCGTAGACCCCCTGCCAGAGCATCTCGGTCGAGGAGACCTTGAGGATGGCGGTCTCGAGCATGTAGTCCTCGGCCCCGCGGTCGATCAGCGCGGCGGTCTCGTAGGTCGTGGCCTCCATGGCGTAGGCGATGGCGGCCAGGTACGCGATCTTCTTCTTGATCAGCTCGAGGTCGGCCAGCGGACGGCCGAACTGGCGACGGCGGGCGGCGTGACGGACGGCGGCGGCGAGGCACGCCTTGGCCGCCCCGGTGCAGCTGGCGCCGAAGGTGGTCCGGCCGAAGTCGAGCACCGTCAGCGCCACCTTCAGGCCCTTGCCGAGCGGGCCGAGGATGTTGCTGGCGGGGACGGGCATGTCGTGGAACGCCAGCCGGGCGGTCGCCGTCCCGCGGATGCCGCACTTCGGCATCCGCGGCCTCGACCACCTCGAAGCCCGGCATGTCGGGCGTGACCAGGAAGGCCGTGACCTTCGACTCGCCCCCCTTGGGGTCGGGCGTCCGGGCCATCACCGTCAGCACGTCGGCGATCGCGCCGTTGGTGATGTACCGCTTGCGTGCCGTTCGAGCCGATAGGTCTGGCCGTCGTCGCCGGGGATCGCCCGTCGTCTGGACGTTGCTCGCGTCGGAGCCCGCCTCCTTCTCCGTCAGCGCGAACGCCGCGAGCTTCTCGCCCCGCGCCAGCGGAGGCAGCCAGCGTGCCTTCTGCTCGGGCGTGCCGAAGAGGAGCAGGGCCCGGATGCCGATCGAGTGGTGGGCGTTGACGAACACCGCCGTCGAGGAGCAATGGCCGCCGATCGACCTCCATGATCCGGCAATAGCCCGACTGCGAGAACCCCCGGCCGCCGTACTCCGGCGGCGCCGTCATCCCCAGCACGCCCAGCTTCGCCAGCCCGTCGATGACGCTCCGAGGGATGTCGGCCTCGCGGTCGATCGCGGCGGCGTCGATGCTCGACTCGGCGAATTGCCGGACCTCGGCCGACCGCCTCCTCGACGCGGGTACGTTCGGCCGGTGGAAGCTCGGGATAGGGGAAGAGCACGTCGCCGCGGAACTCGCCCCGGAACAGCGCCTTGGCGAACCCGGACCGCGCCGGCCCGGAGAACAGCAGCTCCTCCGCCTGCTGGATTTGCTTCGCACGCTCGGGGTCGCTCAAGGGCGCCGATTGGGGATGGTCGGGGGCGGTGACAGACATGAAGGCCTCCATGACGAAACGGCTCGGGCCAAGCGTCCCACCTATCGGTCGGGGCGTTGCGGAAGTGCGGAGGGACCGCTCGGAATTCTATCGGTCGCTCGTCCCGAAGGAAAACTGCCGACTTCGGGCGCGGCCATCCCCCGCGGAGGGATGGCCCATCGGCGGCCCGCCGGTGAGGATGATCCCACGCGCGCGGCTCTCTCGGCGTTCGGTCGAGAGCCGGCCTGCGCGACGTCCCCTCGGGCGGCGAAGCCCGCGACGTTGCCGATCCAGAATGACAGGAGGCCGCCCAGAGCGATCATGATCAGCGTGATCTTCCGATGGAGGAGGTCGTCCAAGTCGAACGGGGAGAACCGTCACTCGCTGTCGGCTCCAGAGCCGCGGCCGCTCCGCCGCAGACCACCCCGCCGATCAGACCAAAAATTGCGCGGACGATGTGGACTCCGCATCCCTGGTCTCCTGTCTCAGCAGGAAGACGCCGCGTGCGCCGGCGGATTGGGATTGTGTGTTGGTCGGAGGACTCAAGGAACTTTGATCTTGGCTCTTCTCTGTGTTTCAGGGACCTACGCCCTTCAATTATTGCCTTAAGTCGCTAACATGCAAGAACTTACGGCAGAGATTGCGAGCAGCCCGGGGGACCGTCCCAAATTGATCCGGAGGCTACTTGACACTGTTCAGTAGTAGTCGTGGCATGGTTCAAAGCGTGCGGGGCCAAGGTAACACTTTTCCAGTAAGCGCTCGTGCCTGTCCTTGATCTAATTTAAGCAGTGAAAAAGGCTTTCAACGGGATGAGCGCGGACTTCGCTACGTATAGTGTTACCCACGTTTGAACCATACTGTAGTCGTTTGGCTGTTGTTGACGCAACTGCTGCGAATCACGAGAGATAAATGCTCCAGTCCGTGCCTCGCATTGTGCCGTAAAGTGTCAAGTTCGTACACTATGCTCTGTGCCCCACTTTGGGACGATCCCCAGCCCGGCTCCCCAGCCTAAGCCCTTCAATCTCAGAGAGTTATGGCGGACTTGGAGTGATCAGGTCCCCGAAACACAGGAAGTGCCGTGAAAAAAACCTCTGGCCGGGCACCGTGGCACCCGGCCGGAGGGATCGAGGAGGATAGGGGATGCGGACTCGAGAGGGTCCGTCGATCAGACGCCGACCGGATGATCGACCGTGCGGGGGATGGCAGTTGCGGCCACCAGTGGCTCCTGATCGGGCAAGCCGCCGAGGAGCTCGCCCGCACCCATGACATAACCGCGCTCGCCGTGCTGCGTGAGATCGAGCCCGATCTCTTCCTCGTCGGCCGTCACGCGAAGGCCAATCACCAGGTCCACCAGCTTGAGCAGGATGAACGTCATGGTAAAGCTGTAGGCCACTGCCGCGAGGACCGACTTGACCTGTGCGAGGAGCAGCGCGGGGTTGCCACCGAGCAGACCGGCCGGGTTGTCGCTGATGCCCTCCGCGGCCAGCACGCCGACGGCAAGGGCGCCGACCATCCCGCCCACGCCGTGCACCCCGAAGACGTCGAGCGAGTCGTCGTAGCAGAGCTTCCCTTTGAGCAGGATCGCGCCGTAGCAGGCGCCACTGACCACCAGGCCGAGCGCCAGGGCACCCATCGGGGTGATGAATCCGGCCGCCGGGGTCACGGCGACCAGCCCGGCGACGGCCCCCGTGCAGGCGCCCAGGACGGTCGCCTTGCCCTTGTGGAGAAACTCGATCAGCGACCAGCTCACCACGGCGGCGGCGGCGGCGGTGTTCGTGTTCACAAACGCGGCGACCGCCGACTTGTTGGCCGCCAGCGCGCTGCCGGCGTTGAAGCCGAACCAGCCGAACCAGAGCAAGCCGGTCCCCAGCGCCGTGATCGTCAGGTTATGCGGGTGCATCTCCTCATTACCAAGGCCTTTACGCTTGCCCATCACCAGCACGCAGCAGAGTGCCGCGATGCCCGAGATGATGTGCACGACCAGCCCGCCCGCGAAGTCGAGCGCGCCCAGACCCTTGATCCAGCCGCCGGTGCCCCAGACCCAGTGCGCCACGGGGTCGTAGACCAGCGTCGCCCAGAGCAGCGTGAAGACGATGTACGCCGAGAACTTCATCCGCTCGGCGAACGCCCCCGAGATCAGCGCCGGTGTGATCACCGCGAACATGAGTTGAAAGACCATGAAGAGCTGGTGCGGGATCGTCTTGGCGTAGTCGGGGTTGGGGTCGAACCCGACGCCGCGGAGCCCGGCCCACTCCAGGCCGCCGATCAGGCCGTGCAGCTTGTCGGGCCCGAATGCCAGGCTGTAGCCGAACAGGACCCACTGCAACGCGACGACGCCGAGCAGAATGAAACTCTGCTGGAAGGTGGCCAGCACGTTCTTCCGCCGCACCATCCCGCCATAGAAAAGGCCGAGCCCAGGGGTCATCAGCATCACCAGCGCCGCGGCGATCATCACGAAGGCCGTATCGGCCCCGCTGATCGCCGGCGCAGCCGCTGCGGCCGCCGTCTCCTCCGCCCTCACCCCCGAGGGCCACGCGAGCAAGGCGACCCCTCCCATCCCGAGTGTCACCAGCGACTTCAGAACCTTGCTCATAGTCGTCATCTCCAGGCAGTCCTTCCAAAACTGCATCGACTCGCCCTTGAGCCATCCCAGGCAGGCGAGCAAACCCGCAGTCGGTTCATCCCCTCGTGGGAATTGCACGACGAATCCTCAACCTGAGGATTCGTATGAGTTGAAATGCGGCGTGTATGATGAGTTAGGCACGATCCCAAGCGATTATTCTGAAGCCTAGCAACCATAATGCCGGACAGCCGGAGGTGGCCGAGCACGATCGACATTAATTGCGGACTTGGAAAGATTTAAGTTCCACGTTTTTTCATGATCCGGAAGGGTCGCAACGAAGTGGTTGCCCGGAAAACCTCCATCATTGCCCGAGAAGGAGGCAAGGTCCTCAAAGAGACGATCTCCGGAGGGACGAGAGGGGGTCGGAATTCAGAGGGAGAAATCAACAATCTGCGCGTTGGGGATGACGGCGTCGATTGCCAGACGGGACAGGTTGACCCAGCGGTCGCAGCGGTCGAGGACGGCGCTGTCGGCGGTGGCGACGATCTCGGGCGACTGGGCCAGCAAGGGGTCGGGGTTGACGACCAACTCGACCTGCCAGTCCCATCCGCGTTCCTGGGCGGTCTGGGAGAGGATCGCGCGGAGCCGGCCGCTGTTTGAGACAGGGCGGTCGAGCAGCCAGAGCCCGTGTGCGATTCCCAGCGCGGCCATCACGCCGCCGAGCAGGTCAATGGCAGGCCGGGTCTCCTCGACCTTGCGATAGGTGCCATGGACGCCGGCCAAGTCACGGTCGGCCCCATCACGGCCTCGGAGGATGACCGCGCCCCCCAGCGCGGCCTCGATTGTGGTCAGCACGTTGAAGCCGTCCAAGACGATCGCCTGGCCGCGCACTTCGTCGGGGGCGACCCGGTGGCGGTGGCGTCGGGCCCGGGCCACGTCGGAGCAGGCGCAGCGGCGGACGGCCAGGCGCTGACGCTCGGTCAACGTCCAGCGATCGCCCACCAGTTTCAGCGCCGACGTCACCGCATAGCCTCGTCCCAGCAGCCAGGATAGGTCGGCCATCGCCTCGCGGAGCACGGGCCAGGCCGGGGGGCCGAACGCAGACGCGTCATGCGGGTCGGAGCCGCGGTGGTGGCGGGTGTCTGGCAAGGTCTACCTCTGATAGATCCCGACCAGCTCACCGTGCCCCAGGATGTGCCCCGACATGGCGTTCATCAGGCCTTTTTTCTCCAGTCCGGGTTTCAGGTCGAGCGCCTCCTCGAGGGCGTAGAGCTTGAAGTGGTAATGGTGTACCCCGTGCCCCTTGGGGGGCGCGGGGCCGCGAAAGCCGATCGTGCCCCAGGTGTTCTTGCCCTGGATGGCCCCCAAGGGCTGAGCCGGGTTCACCACGGGCGGGATCCCTTCCACCAGACCGGGGATCGTCGCCGGAATCTTGTAGATGACCCAGTGGACCCAGGGCTCGTCGCGGGGGGCGTCGGGATCATCCATGATCAGTGCCAGTTCCTTGGTGCCGGGGGGCAAGACCGACCACGATAGGGGAGGCGAGAGGTCCTCGCCGTCCCCGGTGTGCCGCCTCGGGATCGCGCGGCCATCGGCAAAGGCCGTGCTCTGAACGATCAGACTCATGGGTCGGTCTCCGGTGGTAATGAGGTTCCAAGGTCTTTTCCTGTCCTGCGCAGGGCGTGGCGCACACGCTCATCGTTCTCGAATTATTGTATGGCAGAGTGGCGAGGGCGTCACGCCCCGTATGGAGTCCGGCGCGGATCTCGCCTCGGGCCGGGGGAGACGATATTGTTGGTCGGAAGACGGACGATGACGCGGTGCGCGAGGACCTCGAGGGGGTTAATGATGTCAGGACGAGACGAAGGGGAAAGGCGAGGTCCAGGTCGGCCGCCCGGGCAAGGCCGGGGAAACCTCCCTCCCGCGCCGGGCCATGGACCCGGGGGAGGTCAGAAGGGGGGGCCAAATCCCCGGCGGCGGGGTGGCCTGGGCCTGGCCCGGATCAGCGGCGGCGATTTCGAGCTGGTACATCCCCGGTGCGTCCACGAGATGGAACTGGACTATGAGGAGGGGATCGAGTTCTGGAAGGCGGGCGACACGGAGGCGGCGCGTGACGCCCTCCGGTACGCGCTCCAGGGGTGCGGCGATAACCTCTGGGTGCACGTTGCGCTGGGCCGGATCGCGCTCCAGGACGACAATGACCCGACGCTGGCGCGCGGCCACTTCGGCTATGCCTACGAGTTGGCGGAGCGCCCTGCCGCCGGGCTTCTCGGGTCGACTGCCCCGCCACCGACCCGCGAACCGGCCGCTCTTCGACGCGATCGAGGGCCTGGCCGCCTGTTATGACGCGCTCGGTCAGCCTGGCGAGGCCGGACCGTTGCGCCGTCTCGCCGCCGCGCTGTCCAGCGAGCGGCCTCGGGGCGGCTCGGGAGGAGACAGTATGCAATAGGCAGTGACGAGGCAAGAATTCCTTCGCCATCTTCACTGCCTGCTGCAAGTTGACTCCACTTCGCGGGAATACCAGCGTCGCCCTGTCGTTGGCGAATTTCGACTTTGACGTTTTTTCGGCTTGCGGCGAACCTCGGATCGGGTTAGAAGAGCCGCCGAACGGGATTCATGCGGAAAGAATCGCCCCGCACTCAGGTCAAACGATGGCAAACTCCGAAATGCCGAACGGCGTTGGGCAGGGCCTGGTTTCCGGAGTGATCCGCCCTTCTTCTCCCGTGACGTTCGAATGCGTCGCGACGGCCGTCGCGCTGGGCCCTGGTCCAATGATCGTCCGTCCGGTCGCCGACGGCGTGGAAGTCCTCGCCCCGGCGAAGTTGAACCTGTTCCTGGAGGTCCTGGGCCGCCGGCCCGACGGCTATCACGAGATCGAGTCGCTGATGGTCGCCGTGGACCTGTTCGACACCTTGACGTTCGCCGACGACCCGTCGGGGCGCGATCACGCTGCGGTGCGACGACCCGACGCTGCCGACGGGGCCCGACAACCTGGTCGTCAAGGCGGCCGAGCGGCTCAAGGCCGCGTCGGGTTGCCCGCGCGGGGCGACCATCGAGCTGCGCAAGGCCATCCCGGCGCAAGCGGGGCTGGCGGGCGGCTCGAGCGACGCGGCGGCGACCCTGGTGGCCCTGGATCGGCTCTGGGACTTGCGGACCCCGCCCGGCCGGCTGGACGCCCTGGCCGGGGAGATCGGCAGTGACGTGGCGTTCTTCCGGCATGCCCCGGCCGCCGTCTGCCGCGGTCGGGGCGAGCGGGTGGAGGCCGTGACCCTGGCCCAGGCCCTCCACTTTGTGCTGGTCTGTCCTCCGATCGGCCTGAGCACGGCCGATGTTTACCGCCACCTGACACCGCCCGAGCGGCCCCGGCCGATCGGACCGGTTCTGGAGGCGCTGGTCGAGGGGCGACCGGCCGCCCTGGGTCGGAGCCTGTTCAACCGGCTCCAACCGGTCGCCGAGTCGCTTCGGCCCGCCCTGGTGCGGGTCCGCGACGCCCTGGCGAGCCTCGGCCCGTCGCTCGACGGGCACCTGATGAGCGGGAGCGGCTCGGCCTATTTCGGCCTCGGCCGCGACCGGGACGCGGCGGACGCCGCCGCGCGACGCCTTGAAACGCTCGGACTAGGACGGGTCCGGGTCGTGACCTGCGGCCCCTGAGCAGAGCAGAGAACGCCTCGTAAAGGAGTACCGGCTGTGGAGATCACCGAAGTCCGCATCAAGCTCATGGAAGACAACTCGGGCAGCAACGAGCGGCTGCAAGCCTTTTGCAGCATCACCTTCGATGACATGTTCGTCATCCGCGACCTGAAGATCATCGAGGGCGCCAAGGGCTTCTTCGTGGCGATGCCCTCGCGGAAGCTGACCGACCGCTGCCACAACTGCGGCACCAAGAACCACCTGCGGAGCCGGTTCTGCAACCAGTGCGGCAGCCGCCTCGACGAGAACCGCGCCATCCGCGACGCCGACGGCCGCGCCAAGCTGCACGCCGACATCGCCCACCCGATCAACTCGATGTGCCGCGAGAAGATCCAGGGGGCGGTGCTCGCCTCGTACGCCGACGAGCTGGAACGCTCGAAGCTGCCCGGCTACGTCTCGCGGTACGACGACCTCGACGCCGAATACGAGTTGCCGTTCGAGACGAGCCCGCCGGGTACCATGCCGGCACTCGGGCGAGCCGCCGCTGCGCCGCGGCCCGCTCCGCGGCCACACGCAGCACACCCGGGGCAACCAGTCGGTGCTCCGCGGCCCGCACGTCCCGCCCCGCAAGGACGGCTCGGCCGAGGGCATCGGCTCCGACCGCGACGTCCGCAGCCGGCTTCGGCAACGGCCTCTGAGTCAAAAAGGGCATCGTGATCACTGGCACCCTCGCTCCGTGGAATGGTCCGATCGCCGAGACGACTCGATCCCACCGACCGCGGCGCACCTCGCGCCGTGGTCGGCGTCTGCCTCCTGATCTCGGGAGTTTCGCGATGGCGATCGACGTGTGTCTCATGGAATCCCGCGAGGAGCGTTGCGACACCGACACGTCACCGCCCCAGGGCCGATCGCGCGGGGGCCGAGGGAGCGTGAGGGGCTTGCGCATCCCGCTGCTGGTCTCCGTGGGGCTCGTCGCCGTGTTCTTCACGCTCCAGGCACGCCTGATCTTCCCGGGTTCCGAGACGCAGGGCAAACCCTCCGCCGTGGTCCACCCCCGGCCGGATGAGCAGCTCGTGAACCTGACAACGGCGCGCGGCGACCGCGTGGTCGTGCTGTTCAGCCCCGCGCTGACGCCCGAGGGCCGGCCGCACTCGCAGGCCGCCTCCTGCCCGACACTGCTCTACTTCTACGGCAACGCGATGTGCCTCAACGACACGCCTCGAGCTCTCCGACCGCTTCCGACGGCTCGGTCTGAACGTGCTGGTCCCGGAATACGTCGGCTATGGCATGAGTGGCGGCAAGGCGAGCGAGGCCGGCTGCCAGGCTACCGCCGACGCTGCGTATGAGCACTTGCGAAAACGCAAGGATGTCGACCCCGAGATGATCATCGCGGCCGGGTGGTCGCTCGGCGGCGCGGTGGCCATCGACTTGGCATCGCGCCAGCCGGTAGCCGGCCTCGTGTCGTTCAGCACGTTCACCAGCATGGCCGAAATGGCCCGGCGCTCCATGCCCTTCTTGCCCGCCTCGCTCCTGCTGCGGCACCGCTTCGACAACCTGACAAAGATCGCGCGCGTCTCCTGCCCGATCCTCCTGGGCCACGGCCGGCGCGACGACCTCATCCCGCATGCCATGCTCGACCAGCTTGCCGCCGCCGCCAGCGCCCCCGTGATGAAGTTCACCATCGAGGGCGCCGGCCACAATGACTTCTACGTCGTTGGCGAGGAACAGATCCTCAAGTCGCTCAGGCACTTCATCACGCTCTTGCGGCCGATCGAATGAGTCACGCGGGCCGCGACAATTCGCGTCTCCGCTCCCTCATCCCCTCCAAGGCCCAGCTCCGCCTCTCATCACCGGGCGGGACCTTCCATGATTCGTCGGAGGGAATTTCCTCACGGTTCCCACGGGTCCATCCCGGGAAGTTGGTTGAGCACGGTTTCACCTCTCGAGGGTGAGCCAATTCGGTCTCACCCTCCGCCTACCGGGGTCCTGCTCAGGAACGCAACGCGGCGACGGCGTTTCGGAAGATCCGCAGGCCGTCGGGCTCGCGCTCCGGTGCGCGGCGGGTCCAGCGGGGGTGGTGGAGGGGATCGACGTACCGCTCGGGGTGGGGCATCAGGCCGAAGATTCGGCCCGTCGGATCGCAGACGCCCGCGACCGCACCCGGTGAGCCGTTGGGGTTGGCCGGGTATGCCTGGGTCGGCCGGCCGGCCTCGTCGGCGTAACGGAACACGACTTGGCCGGCGGCTTCGAGCGCGGGCAACGCCGAGGGGTCGGCCAGGAGGAATTTCCCCTCGCCGTGCGCCACGGGCAGTTCGATCGGGTCGGCGTCGGTCACGAACGGCGAGCGGCCAGGGGTCGCGACCATCCGGACCCAACGCGACTCGAAGCGGCCCGAATCGTTGTGGGTCAGCGTCGCCATGCAGTCGTCCGGACCGCCGGGGATCAGCCCGGCCCGGACCAGGACCTGGAACCCGTTGCAGATGCCCAGGATCAGCCCGCCGCGCTCGTGCAGCCGATGCAGCGAGTCCTCGAGGGCGGTCCCCAGTCTCGTGGCGAAGATTCGACCGGCGCCCAGGTCGTCGCCGTAGGAGAACCCGCCGGGGATGGACATGATCTGGAAGTCGTCAAGCGCCTCGGGCAGCTCCAGCAGGCGGCCGACGTGCCAGGTCTCGACGTCGGCACCCGCCCGCTCCCAGGCTGCCGACGTCTCCTCGTCGCAGTTGGTTCCAGGCGCTCGCAGGACGATCGCTCGGGGACGTATCATGATCAATAATTGCTCTCGTTGGGCGAAAAGGGCGCGCTGCTGGGATAATCCACCTCGGCGCGGTAGGCAAGGTTGCGACGGATCAGGTCGGCCTCGTAGACCTGGACGACGAAGTCGGCCGCGATCTTAAGTCGCGACGACGCCCCCTTGGCGGGGAAGTCCGCCGGGGCGCCGCGGCGGAACTCGGCCACGCCCACGTGCTTCGAGCGGCCCTTGACGTAGTTGATCCCCGGGATGCCGTCGGCGTCGCCCGAGATCAAGAGGCGCAATGTCGTAGGTGTCCTGGAGCGCGACCATGTCTACGGCCAGACTGGTGTCGAGCCCCTTCTCGTTCAGGGTGTGATGGAGCAGATCCACCTTCCAGTGACCCTCCTGACGGATCTCGACGAAGTCGGTCGCGGCCTGGACGCCGTGATAGAACCGCTTCTTCCGCTCCAGCGCCCGGCGCTTGTTCTCGTACCACTCGCGGGTCTCGGCGAAGCAGAGGTTCCACGCCTCCTCGGCCCGGCGATCGCCGGGCAGGTCGGGCGTCCGCCGCGCGACGTCCTCGAGGTAGCTGTCACGGAGCCGCGGGTTCAGCTCGAAGCGGGACCGGAGCCGCGACTCCGCTTTCGGGTCGTTCAGGTCCCACTCGTCCATCTTACCGACCACATACCAGTAGATGCGAGAGTGCTGCGCCGTGGGCCAGGGCGAACCCTCGGCGAAGGTCCGGCCCCAGTAATGGACGCTCTGTTCGAACACATGACGGTAAAACGACCCATAATCGTCCACGCGCAGGTTCAGGTGCTTCAGGACGCCGTCGAGATTCGAACCATCTACAAAGGTGACGAAGCGTAGCATTTTATTAATCCCTATTTTGTAAGGAATTCCATTTATTTGGATCACTTGTCCTCCGATCGTGACCGATCACCAGCGGAGTGGGCGCTGCCAGGCGGCTTTCAGATCACTCACCGACACGTCTATCACGGGCTCTGCATCGCGTCCCGACACGGTCAGGCGGGGTGGGTCGGAGCCAGGCACGTCGGCCTCCCCGGTCACCTCGCCGAGCCGGCCCAAGGGCAGGCCGTCGAAGACCCCGGCCAAGGCCTCGACGTGCTCGGGCCGGACTTCCAGGAGGAATCGCGAGGGCGATTCCGAGAACAGCAGGGCGACGGAGTGCGCGGCGTCCGCCGCGCACGACACGTCATGGAGCGAGACGCGTGCGCCGAGGCCGCCGGCCAAGGCCATCTCGGCCAGGCCGATGGCGAGCCCACCCTCGCTCAGGTCGTGACAGCTCCGGACCAGCCCGCGGCCGATCGCCGCGTGGACCGCCCGGAACAGGGCCTTGCCCAGTTCCGGATC
Source organism: uncultured Planctomycetaceae bacterium (assembly GCA_963803395.1). Taxonomy (GTDB): domain Bacteria; phylum Planctomycetota; class Planctomycetia; order Isosphaerales; family Isosphaeraceae; genus JAFANO01. The sequence goes on along the minus strand of CAWDND010000070.1, from coordinate 210,901 downwards.
GACCCGAGGGACACGGCCCCCGGGCTGATCGCGGATCAGCGCCCAGTGCGATCCGCCCAGTTCGAGCCGGGTCATCCCGGCCAGAAACAGGGCGTTGCCGCGTTCCTTCAGGTCCATCGTCACGCATTGCCGCGCGTCGGGCACCTGGCCGATCGCGCTGATCAACAGCGTCGGCGGGATGGTGAGGTTCTGCCCGTCGTGCGTGAATTCGTTATTCAGGCTATCCTTGCCCGAGATGAACGGCGTGCCGTAGGCCAGCGCCAGGTCATGGCATCCCTGGGCCGCCCGGACGAGCGAACCGAGCATCTCGGGGCGTTCGGTGTTGCCCCAGCAGAAGTTGTCGAGGAGCGCGATCCGATCCGGATCGGCGCCGACGGCCACGCAGTTGCGGATGGCCTCGTCAATGACGCAGCCGGCCATCGCGTATGGGTCGAGCCGGCCGTAGCGGGGATTGATCCCGCAGGCGATGGCAAGCGCCCGCGTCGAGCCGCGCACGGGGAGCACCACCGCGGCGTCGCCCGGCCCGTCATCGTGCACGCCGACGAGCGGCTTGACTACCGTCCGCGCCTGGACTTCGTGGTCGTATTGGCGGACGATCCACTCCTTGCTGCACACGTCCCACGACCCGAGGATCGCGATCAGGTCCGCCGTGCAGTCCTCGCGGTCGGGCAGCGCGATCGGCCGCTCGGCGGGGGGCGTATACGAGGCGGCGCGGACGACGGCGGGGCGTCCGTCGTGGAGGAACTCCATCGAGAGATCGGCAACCGTCTGCCCGTGGTAGCGGAGCGTGAGCCGGCCGGTATCAACGAACCGGCCGAGGTCGGTGGCCTCGACCTGCTCGCGAGCGCAGAGTTCGCGCAGCTCGGGCCAGTTCTCGGGGGGCACGGCCAGGACCATGCGTTCCTGGGCCTCCGAGATCCAGATCTCGGTGTACGAAAGCCCCTCATACTTGAGCGGGGCGGCGTCGAGATCGACCTCGGCGCCGAGGTGTTCGGCCATCTCACCGACGGCCGAGCTGAAACCCCCCGCGCCGCAGTCGGTGATCGAGTGGAAGAGGCGGCGGTCGCGCGCCTGGAGGACGGCGTCGAGCACCATCTTTTCGGTGATCGCGTTGCCGATCTGGACGGCGCCTCCGGAGACGATCTCGCTCTCGCCGGTCAGCTCGGCCGAGCTGAACGTGGCGCCGTGGATGCCGTCGCGACCAGTCCGGCCGCCGATCGCGACGATCCGGTCGCCGGGTTCGACACGTTTGCTTGACAGGCCGCGCGGGAGCACGGCGACGGTGCCGCAGAAGACCAGCGGGTTGGCCAGGAAGTCGGGATCGACGACCAAGGCGCCATTGACGGTCGGGATGCCCATCCGGTTGCCGTAGTCACGGACCCCGGCGACGACCCCCTTGAGCACGCGTCTCGGGTGCAGGACGCCCTGCGGCAGGGCGTCGGGCGACAGGTCGAGCGGGGCGACGCAGAAAACGTCGGTGTTGCAGATCGGCTTGGCGCCCAGGCCGGTCCCGAGCGGGTCGCGGATCACGCCGCCGAGCCCGGTATTGGCGCCGCCGTAGGGGTCGATGGCGGAGGGATGATTGTGAGTCTCGACCTTGAAGCAGACGTCATGGTCGTCGTCGAACCGGACGACCCCCGCGTTGTCGGCGAAGACGCTGACGAGCCAGTCGAGATCCAGGTCCTGTGTGGCCTGGAAGATGGTCTGCTTGAGCAGGTTGTCGATGACCCGGCCTTCGAACTCGATCCGGCCGCGGAGGGTCTTGTGCGAGCAGTGCTCGCTCCAGGTCTGCGCCAGCGTCTCGAGCTCGCAGTCGGTCGGGTCGCGGCCCAGCTCGGCGAAGTGCTGCTGGATGGTCCGCATCTCGGCGAGGCTCAAGTAGATCTGGCTCAACTTGCTCAGGTGCATGAGCGCCGAGTCGTCCATGTCCCGGATCGGGACCTCAATCCGTTGGAAGTGGTAGGGCTGGCCCTGGCCGAGCTGGTGGAAGGGCAGCCTGCCGACGACGGCCTGCTCGACGGCGTCGTTGGCCAGGACGCGCTGGATCAGGCGGGAGAGGGCGTCGGTCGGCCCCTCGACCTGATAGGTCCGGATCGTCCGGACGTTCTCGGCCGCGAAGCCGAGGTCGCGGAGGATGGCCAGAGCGCTCTGCGCCTCGGGGTCGGTCACGCCGGGCCTGGGCAGGACATGGACGACGGCCTCCGGCCAATCCCAGGCATGGTCGCACGGGCGGATGGTGAAGGTCTCGACGACGGGATCCACCAGGATCGTCTCGGCGGCCCGCTGGAGGTCGTCGCGCGTCAGGGCGCCCTCGACCAGGAAACCCCGACTGGCCGCGACCCGCCAGGGGCCGGGCAATCCCAGGTCGGCCGCTTCGGCCGCGATCCGATTCCCTTCGAGATCCGTCCGGCCCGCGGCGGGATCAATTTGCAGGTGCCATAGCATGATGAGAGAGGGCTCGCTTTGTTTCGCGGTCTCGATCTTCGAACACGTTCTCAAATCCTCCCCCAGCGCACGGCCTTTCAGGATCGGATCGCTCGGTGGTTGGTTCGGAAATGACTCACACCATTCATTGAAAGGCGAGCGAGGGGGTTGCGAGGCGGTGGGGCGTGATCCTCAACTTCGGATTTCTAGAAAGCTCTGACATGAGGACAACCATTACCCCAATGCGCCTCCATCCCCAGCCCTCTTCCGAGGGAGGGAGCTGGAGTGAGGGTTCTATGTGTGAGGCCTTCTCGAGTTTATGACGGTCTCAAGGGTTCTCATTTCCTCTTGTGTCGGGGGCCGATCCTTACCTCGTCACGCGCACGGGCCTCTCTTCAATCCTCGATGAGCTCACACGGCATATTCTGCTTTCGAAGAGGGCACGATGGGCCCGGGCGGCCTCCCACCACAGGCGGATGGCGTTCACGTCGCAGGCCATCAATGCACGCTTGAAGGCAAGGAGTTGATCCTGGAATGTCCCGAGGGCGTCGAGGATCGGGGCGCGATTTTCGAGGAAGATGGCGGTCCAGAGTTCGGCGTTGGACCCGGCCACGCGGGTGCCGTCGCGGTAGGCGCCGCCAGCCATCGGGATCGCCTCGGGGGGGATCGAGGTGGCGAGCGCCGCGGCCACGGCGTGGGGTAAGTGGCTGGTCCGCGCCAGGGCGTCGTCGTGCGCGGCGGGGGTCATCTCGATCATTCGGCAGCCGAGCCGGCCCCAGAAACTGCGCGCCCGATGGAGTCGTTCGATGCGGGTCCTCCCGGTCGGGGTCAGGACACAGGGCGCGGCCCTCGAAGAGATTCGCATCCGCGTGCGCCACCCCCTGCGCTCGGAGCCCGCGATCGGGTGACCGCCGACGAACATTGCGCAGGCACGCGGATAGCGCTCGACCGCCTCGACGATCCGACGCTTGGTGCTTCCGGCGTCGGTGATCAACACTTCCTCCGGTCCGTGCTCGGCCGCGTGGCGCACGTCAGCGGCGATCTGGGTCACGGGGGTGCAGATGACCACCACGTCCACGTCGACCACCCCACGTGCCGGGTCGGTCGTGGCAGTATCGATCGCACCGAGCTGGATGGCCTCGGCCAGCCTGGCCTCATCACGCCCGATTCCGATGATGCGTTCGGCGAGGCCACGGGCGCAGCGCCAGGCCGATCGAGCCGCCGATCAGGCCGACGCCGACAATCGCCACGGCCTCCAGATTCTCCAAGGCTAGCCACCCCCCAACGAGACCACGCTCGGACCTGACATCGCAATCGTAATTTTATCAGAGGCCAACGCCCAACACGAGACCCCGATGCCGAGATGCCGAGATGCCTGCGAGGGTACGGTTTGTGAAATCCTCGACTGCTCGACCCGCCCGCGGAGCTTGGCGTGGCCGGCGTCGCGGTCGAGGGTGGCCGGCGCCCGCAACAGATTGTCGTGCGCGGCCTCCTTGCACCGGGTCAGTAGCCGGACCTCGGCGCGGTTGGTCAGGGCGTCGATGTTGGAGGGCTCGACGTCGAGGACCTCGTCGCATTCACGCTCGACCTCAACGACGCGCCGCGCCTCGGCGAACGACTCAGATTTGAACACGCAGGGGGCTTGCCAGGCCTGGCCCTCGCGGAGCAATTCCCGGACAGCCCTTTCGTAAGGAAAAATAAGGGGTTCCAGAAAACGCTCTTCGCAAACTCTTGTACAGTATATCTTCTACCTGATTGGTCTCCAACAAGGGAAATTACAGGGGATTTTGAGTGTGACACCCTGTTGACACTACTGAACACTTCCGGGAATTGCTGCCCTCGCGGTCGGCCTCGGCGAGGCCGAGCAGGTCGGCGAGCGCGGTCTGGCCGCGGATCCAGGAGGTCCAGGCTTCGGCTCGAGAAGCGGCGACGTGGCATCATGAACCTCCGTCGATGAACGGCCGCAGGGCCTCGGCCAGTGCGGCGGCCGACTTCCAGCGGTCGCGCGGCTGCTTCTCCAGCGCCTTGCGCAAGACGCGGTCCAGTGCCTCGGGAGCATCGGGGCGGTGCGCCCGGAGCGGCACCGGCGGGTTCTCGAGGATCATGCCTGAAGGCATCGCCCTTGTGCGGGTTGAAGTTGAGATAGGGATAATGGAGCGTCAGCAGGAAATAGAGCGTCGCGCCGGCGCTGTAGATGTCGGCTGGCTCCTTCACCTCACGGAAGTCGCGGATGTGGTCGGGGGAGAGGAAGCCGACCGAGCCGCCGATGTCTCCCTGATGGGTCAGCGCGTTGAAACCGGAGTTCCCGCGGAAGCTCTTGGCCAGGCCGAAGTCGGAGAGCTTGATCTGTGGCCGCTGGGGTGGGCCCATCACCAGCACGTTCGACGGCTTGATGTCGCGGTGGACATACCCCCTGGAGTGGGCGTAGTCGAGCGCCGAGAGCAAGAGCCGGCCGATCCGGGCCGCCGTCGGGATCGGCAGTGGCGTCGAGAGGCCCGCGACCCACTCCAGCGCGTTCATGCCGGCGACGTACTCCATGATCAACTGGAACTGGCCGTCGATCTCGAAGATGTCGTAGAAGGCGACGATGTTCGGATGGCACCGGCCGGTCGGTCATCAGCAGATCCTTGAGCACCTCCATCTCGCGGCGGAAATACTCCTTGGCCCGCTCGTTGGCGGCGCCGGTCGGGGCCATCATCTTGATGGCGACCGGGCGGCGGAGCGACAGTTGCCGCGCGAGGTAGACCTCGCCCATGCCGCCGCCGCCGATCCGGCGCTCGATCAGGAAGTCGGGGTGGGTGGCGGGGAACTGACGGCGGAGAGCCTGGCAGGCGTCGCAGAGCCAGCCGGGAGGGCGGCCCGTCCTCCAGCAGAACCCGCATGCCGATCCACCGGCGCGGCCTGCTCGCAGCCCAAGCAGAGGATCGGCTCCAGGCCGCCCAGCCGCGTCTCGCTCAACCTGGACGGCGAACGCGCTGTCGCCGGCCGTGATCACATCGCCGTCGCGGAGATGGCGCCGACTCCACCCCGAGCCCGTTGACCTTGGTCCCGTTGGTGCTCCCCAGGTCCTTTAAGGAGCAGACCGGCGGCTTGATCTCGATCTTGAAGTGCTCGCGGGACAGAAGGCGATCCTCGTGCAGCGCAGAGCTGAGCCTGCTTCGACCGGCCCACCACGTACGTGTCCGGAGCGTTCGAGGACATACTCTTGGCCCGCGTGCGGACCGGACGTGACCCGAAGGACGACCTCCATCCGACTCTCCGCTCTGAGGCGGTTTGATGCGAAATAACCCACTCCGTATCATTCTATACGACGCCCTCACGGGGCTCCAATCACCGCTTTTCCGCCCCTCGGAAACGTGCGAAGGCGGTCAAGTCGGGTGCCTGATCCGCAGTCCAGGGAGTCCGCGCACCGCCTTAAAAATTCAAAATATAAGAGTTCAAACTTCAGAGCTCTCGATCCGGCGGGAGGTATTCCCCGAAGGTGTTGCCTGGTACAAGCTTCGGGGATGACGCGCGCTCCCTCGATGAACGAGGATCAGAAATCTTATACTTGAAATTTTAAATATAAAAACATAAATATACTACATCAATGTTTGCACTCCGAAGCAGGACTCGCGTCCCTCCTGGAACGCGGCTGAGCGCGCTAGTGGGTTGATGGGTCGATCGCGAAGGGGACCGGTGTGTCTCACGAGCGAGGTGCCCTCAACCGCGGAGCCGCTCGACGGCGATCTCCCGGAGCCGGCGGAGGTCGAGCTTGCCGGTGCCCAGGATCGGGAGCGACTCGACCTGGACGAAGTCCTCGGCGCGAGGGGATCCAGAGCCGGGGCAGGTTCCTGTCGTGGAGCTGGCGGCAGAGCTCGGCAGGAGGCGCGGCGAGCTCGGTGTAGATCACGCACAGCCGCTCGCCGCGCTTGGGGTCGGGAACGGCGGTGACCGCCAGACTGTGCTCATTGCCGCCGGCGGCCTCCCTGACCGCCGACTCGACCCCGTGGTGCGGCACCATCTCCCCGCCGATCTTCGAGAACCGGCTGAGCCGGTCGGTGATCTTGAGGAACCCGTCGGGGTCGACGTAGCCCAGGTCCCCCGTCGTGTACCAGCCGTCCTTGAGCACTTGCGCGGTCGCCTCGGGCCGGTTCAAGTAGCCGACCATGACCTGCGGGCCCTTGACGAGGATCATCCCCTCCGTCCCCCGGGGCAGGTCGGCCCCCGTCTCGGGATCGACCGTCTTGACCGCCGTGCCGGGCAGCGGCAGCCCCACCGTCCCCGGCCGATTGCCGGCGACGGTCCGGCCGTCGGGCAGCACCATGTCGTGCGGGGTGTTGACCGCCACCACCGGCGACGAGTTCGGTGCAGCCGTACCCCTCCAGCGGCTCGATCCCCAGCTTCTCCCGGATGTCGCGGGCCAGTTCGGGCTTGAGCTTCTCCGCCCCCAGGATCGGCAGCCGGACCGTGGCGAACTGCGGGCGCTCGCAGCGCTGGACGTAGGCCCGCATGAACGTGGGGGATGCGGCGATCATCGTCGCCTTGTGCTCCTCGCAGAGCTTGCCGACGATCTTGGCGTCGAGCGGGTTGAAGTGATAGACGACCCGCTTGCCCAGGCCGAGCACCGTCCAGAGCGTGACGGTGAATCCGAACGAGTGGAAGAACGGCAGGACGCCCAGGACCGTCTCGTCCTCGAGCAGATGGAGGTGCTGGGAGATCTGGTGGACGTTGCTCAGGACGTTGCGGTGCGAGAGGACGACCCCTTTCGGGTCGCCGGTCGAGCCCGACGTGAAGATGACGGTGGCCGGGGCGTCGAGTCGGTCGTCGCGGAGCCCGGGCAGGAACGCGCCGAGCCCGGCGATCGGCACGAGCTGTGCGACTGCGGCCGCCCAGAGCTTGTCGGCCAGCCGAACCTGCCTGGGCACGTCTTCCAGGAGGATCGAGCGTTCCCTTCGGCGTGATCTTGAACCTGTCGAGCACCTTGCTGGACGTCAGCACGTGCGTGATCCCGCACTGCGTCGATCGAGGCGTCGACCAGGCCCTGACTCGCCGTGTAGTTCAGGTTGACCGGGATCTTGCCCCAGAGCGCCAGCGCGACGTTGGCGACAACGGTCGGGACCGTCGGCGGCAGGAAGAGCCCGACGAAGGGCGCCGGACCGAGCGTCCGTTCCAGGACGCGCCCCAGGGCCAGCGCGCGGAGCAGCGTCTGGCGATACGTCAGGCGCACCCCCGTGCTGTCGGCCACCGCTTGCCGGCCCCGATGCGCCCGGGCCTGGTGGACGAAGACGCGCGGCAGCGAGTGCCAGTGGGAGGGCAGCGGAGGGAGCGGATGCTCGAACGTGGCCGAGGCCAACTGGGCGGGCCTCGCGGCGGTCTCCAGACTCATGACGGTTCCCTCCTGGACGGCCCCGCGGCGGGCCCTCGACCCGGGCCCCTAAAGGACATGAATGCGCGAGCCGATATTGTACGCGACTCGCCCAGGACACGCAATGGAGCCCTTCGCGATCGCTCGGCTCGGCGCGCGGCCGGCTCAGGACTCTTGGGCCAACTCGGAGAGGAACTTCAGCAGTTCCGCGTGGAAGATCGCCGGGTCGCTCATGTAGGGCGCGTGGCTGCCGCCCGGGATGATCACCTTCCGTCCTCGTTGCACCGCCCCCACGAGCAGGTCGGCTTGCTCCAGGGGGATCATCCGGTCGTGCTCGCCCCAGACGGCCAGCACGGGCACCTCGATCCATCCGAGCCGATCCTCGTGGCTCGGGATCGCTACGGGAGCGACCGCCACGAATCCCGCGACGCGACCGGGTTCCGCCGTCACCAACGGCAGGGCGAACCGTCCGCTCATCGACGGCGAGACGATTACCGGCGACGCGATGTCCAGCCGGTCGAGCAGCGTCCGGAGCCAGGTCCGCGGTGGGCCGGAGGATGACGACGACTTGCCAAAGCCGGGAAGGTCCACGGCATAGGCCCGGTATCCCGCCCCGGCCAGCACGTCCAGCGTGCCGATCTGCTTCCAGGTCTCGGCGGTGAAACTGGCGCCGTGGAGGAGGACGACCGCGCGGCCTCCCTCGTCCCCCGCGCTCAGGTAATGGACCCGACCACCGTCGCTCTCGACCCATCCCGACTGGTCCTCGATCATCGCCGCGATCCTCCGGAATGAGCCGGCGCCCGTCGCCCTGGGTGCCGGGTCATTCGAACCTGAGATGCTCGACCGATTGCCCGGAGTCGCGCAGCTCGATCAGCGAATCGATGCCGATCTCCAGGTGGGTCCGCACATAAGTTTCCGTCACCGCCAGATCGCTCTTGGTGGTCTTGATGCCTTCGGGCGTCATCGGACTGTCCGAGACCAGGAGCAGTGCCGCTTTGGGGATGTGGTTGACGAAACCCGACGACGAAGATCGTCGCGGTCTCCATGTCGATAGCCGAGGCCCGGCTCTTCCGGAGGTATTCCTTGAACGTGTCGTCGTGCTCCCAGACGCGCCGGCTCGTCGAATAAACCGTGCCGCTCCAGTAGTCGAGGCCGTGCTGGACGATCATGGCCGAGACCGCCTTCTGGAGGCGGAACGACGGCAGGGCGGGGATCTCGGGCGGCAGGTAATCGTTGCTGGTGCCCTCGCCCCGGATGGCGGCGATCGGCAGGATGAAGTCGCCCACCTTGGTCGTCTTCAGGCCGCCGCACTTCCCCAAGAAGAGGACGGCCGGGGGCGACGGCCGAGAGCAGATCCATGACCGTCGCCGCCATGGCGCTACCCATGCCGAAGTTCATGATCGTGATGTCCTCGGCGGTGGCGGTCTGCATGGGCCGGTCCCGCCCCATCATCTCGGCCCCGAACTTCTCGGCGAACAGCTCGATGTAGTGGCTGAAGTTGGTCAGGAGGATAAAGTGCCCGAAGGCATCCAGGGGACGCCCCGTATAGCGGGGCAACCAATCCTTGACGATCTCGTCCTTCGTCCTCACGCTCCCGACCCTCCGGCCCCGTCCACTCTGAAAGGTGATCCACGCCCGGTGCCCTCGTTGATTGTAACGCCCCGAGGGCCTGCCGGGGCAACTCGCGTGACCTGTCTTCGCCCTGCGGCCATTCAAAGCGAGCAGCTCGTGCCTGGGTCGGTGTCGATTCCCCTCGTCCCCACGCCCCACGCAGAGATTGCGAAGATCACTGCCGAGGATTCGGCTTTATTTTTTCAACGACCCGACACAGGGCTAGAAACCCGACGAAAATCGAGATGCTTTATGTTGTTGACAGGTCTACATTTGCGTAAAACATATCGGCCCAAGTCCTTTCCTGGAAACAACTTGCAGCATCTTCAAAAAAACCTCGGCATTCTAGCCATTTGTCGGGCCGTTATATTTTTTTGATTTTTCTGAAATTTAGGATATTGGAAATCCTTTGTCATCCCGATGCGATTGGCCTTACAATATGGGGTGGGAGTGGCCATCGTACCTTCCTCCGAGATTCCATCCGGAGGCGCCCTCCCCCGTATTCCTGTTGGCCGTGAGCGACCGGGGAGCGTGTGATGTCGCACTTTCTCCTCTGGGTGGGCGATTTCTTTAATGTCCACCCCCTCACGCACGCGTCTGATGGGCGCGAGGCAGTCGTGGTCGAGGACCTCCGCCGGAGCGTCCTCGATGAACCGGACGCGCGCGTTTCCGACGAGCTTGCCCTCCTCAGCCTGAGTCCCGATGGGACGGCCAAGAACCCCTGGGACGAGTTGAGGATCTTCGCCCTGCTCTCCGACGTGGGGACCACCCGAAATCAGCCCGAAAAGGGCTGGCCCGCTGATCGGTGGATGTGAGCCCTCGGCGTCACTTCTCAATAAGTCCGGGCATTCTCCGCGATGGTGCGAGCGTCATCCCTGGAATTCCCGAGAAAGTTGGCCCGAAACGGCCATCTCAGTGAGCCTTCCACCCGGACTTATTGAGAAGTTACCCAGAGATGTTGGCATAGGCACCGCGTGTTACGATATCGGAACGATCGTTCAATGCTGTCCACCCTTCGCGGTCGCTGACTGCCCTTCGGCGAGGACGTCGAGATTCCCCATCAGGACACGCTCCGTGCCGTCGAACCCCGGCCAGGCGTTGGTATTGGAGTCGGGGGAATACTTCTTGAGGATATCGGTATACGTGTCGTCGGACGGGCCGATGATGACCGGGGTGCGGACTGGTTTTCCGTCGACTTGGAGGTAGACGTAGTAGTTCTGCTGTCCCTGGCAGCCGATGGCATTGGAGGGGAGGGTCCAGACCTGCTTGCGGTCGATCGCGATGGTGACGGTGACGTACCAGCCGGGGTGGAGGTGGCCGTCGGCGTTGGGGACATCCATCTCGGCCTGGAGGGTGCGGGTGGAGGGGTTGAGGGAGAAGCCCGAGCGGACGATCTTGCCTTCGCGGGTGGCGCCCGGGATCGCCTGGAAGCGGATGAGGGCCGTGTCCTGGTCGTGGATTAAGTAGGAGGCCAGCTCGGGGACGCCGACGAAGATACGGACCGGGTCGGTCTGTTCGAGGACGAACAGGGGTCGGCCCGGCGAGCCGCCGCCGGGCTGAAGGTAGTCGCCCGGGCTGACGTTGCGCTGAGTGATCACGCCGGCGTAAGGGGCCTTGATCCGACCGTACTCGACATTGACGCGGGCCTCCCGCTCGTCGGCCCGCGCAACTTCCAGGTCGACGCGTGCGGCCTCGACGTCGACCTTGGCCCGGTCGCGGTCAGCGGCCGCCTGGTCGTGCGCGGAGGTCGCCTCGGAGACCGAGGCGTTGGCCTGGTCGCGCGCCGCGGCGGCTTCCTCGAACTGACGATACGTCTCGTCGCGGACCTGCACGTCGCGGACCTGCCTGTTGACGAGCGTCTCGAGCCGCTTGTACTCCGACTCCCAGCGGGTATAGCTGGCCTGGGCCCGCTTGACGCCCGCCTCGGCCGAGAGGACTCGGGCCTTGGCCGTCTCCACCTTCGCATCGGCGGCCCGCAAGGCGCTCTCGGCCACGCGGATCTGGACCTCGGCCCGCTTCACCACCGCCGCCCGCTGGCCGAGCTGCTCGACCAGGTCGGGGATCCACATGTCGAGCAGGACATCGCCGGCCTTGACGCGGTCGCCGATGTTGTAGTGGTACTTGTCGACGTAGCCCGAGATCCGGGAATAGACCGGTGTCACCTCGAAGGCTTCGATCGTCCCCGGCTGGACGACCAGCATCCGGATATCCCGTCGCTCGGGCCGCACGACCCGGACCCCGGCCGTCTTGCCCTCCGCACCCCCGGACCCCGCACCGACGCGGCTCGTCGACGTTCCGCCTCGGTCGGAGTGCCTGCAGCCGGTGGCGACGAGGAGGGCCAGGACGATGAACGCCGGGCCCTTGAGGACGGCTCCATCGATTGGCGACCTCCTCGGCTCAAGCGTTGGGGTCGGCATGGGGTGCGGCCTCCTGCTGCGATCGGGGCGAGTGGGACGGCTCGGCCGCCGTTCGGCCTTCGGGAGTCGGATGGATGGGGTCGTAGTGGCGGCTCGCCGGGTCGTCCGGGTCGAGCGACGGGGACCGGTTGGAGGCCCGGCCTAGGAGGAGCGTGAAGACGGCCGGCAGGACCAGGAGCGTGGCGACGGTCCCCGCGGCCATCCCCCCAATCACGGCCCGGCCGAGCGGGGCGTTCTGCTCGCTTCCCTCCTCCAGGCCGAGCGACATGGGGATCATCCCCGAGATCATGGCGCAGCCCGTCATGACGATCGGGCGGAGCCGCCCCTTGGCTGCGGTGATTGCCGATCGGTCGGCCGGCATCCCCTCCTCGAGGCGGTGGCGGTCGGCGAAGCTGACCAGCAAGATCGCGTTGGAGACGGCCACGCCCACGGCCATGATCGCCCCCATGAACGACTCGATATTCAAGGTCGTGCGCGTGACCCAGAGCGCCAGGACAACACCGCTGAGGACCGCCGGCACCGACGCCACGGCCGCCAGGGCCAGCCGGGGGGCCTGGAAGTAGGCGGTCAGCATGATCAGGATCACGACGACGGCCACGGCGAGGCCGACCTCCAGGCTCTGGAACATTTCCTTCATCGGCTGGACCTGGCCGCGCAGCTCGACCTCGGTCCGCTTGGGCGGCCGGCCAACGTGGGCGATCGCTGTGTCGATCCGGTCGATCACGCGGCCGAGGTCCTCCCCCTCGACGTTGGCTGTCAGGCTGAGGTAGCGCCGGCCATTGTAGCGATCAATCTCGCCAGGCATCTCGCTGCGCATGACGCGAGCCACGTCGCGGATCAAGAGTGGAGGCGTGGGGTTGGAAGGCGAGTCGGGAATCGCCGCCTGGCGGTTGGCCGTGGTCGTCAGTGGGATGAGAGCCACGTCGGTCGCCTCGGTCATCTTCGGCGGCGGAACCTGGACCTGGACCTGGTACGACGTTCCGCTGGCGTCGTCGCGCCAGTAGTTCCGCGACGTGTAGCGGCTGGAGTAGGTGGCCGCGATCAGCGAATTGCCGACGTCGCGGGCCGTCACGCTGCTGAGGCCCGCCCGCTCGCGGTCCACCGTTACCTGAACGGTCGGGTAGTGGAGCGACTGCTGGACCTGGACGTCACGGAGCGACCCGATCCCGCCGAATTCGCCGCGGAGCTTGTCCATGTAGGCGCTGGCGACGCGAAGTTGCGCCGCTCACCACGACCTCGATCGGCGCGGGGGAGCCGAGGCTCATTGTCTCAGCGATCAGGTCGCCCGGCTCGAAGGAGAAACCCAGGTCACTGATGCGCCGCTCCGCCTGCTCGGCGGTCAGTCCCAGACGCAACAGCTCCAGGCGGAACCATGCGCCTACCTTCTGGGGCAGGGCCGTCCGCAGCCGCTCCTGCAGCTCGAAAATCCCGATCTTGCTCCCCGGGCGCAGGCCGACGCGGAGCAGGCTGTCGTCGGGGCCTCGGCTCCAAAGGTAGGCCGCATTGATCGCGAACTGCGGCGGCGTCGCCCCGACGTAGCCCATCGTGACCTCGACGTTCTCGGGGCCGGCCTCCTCGGCGATCACGTCCAGGGTTTTCTGCGCCACGATCCGCGTCAGCTCGTAGCTGGTCCCCTGCGGCGGACGGACGCGGAGCTGAAACTGACCGGCGTCAACTCTCGGGAAGAGCTCGCGGCCCAGCCGCTCCCCCACGCCGATCACCACGGCGCCGGTCGCGCAGAGGTAGGTCAGGACCACCAAGCGGAGGTGCGCCACCGTCCAGGACACCAGTCGTTCGAACCTGTCCTGGAATCGCACGAAGAGCCCCGGCCGACTCGGCTCCCCTCCGGCGCGGCCGTGCGCCCCGTGACGGTTCTCGAGCATCCAGACACTCAGAACCGGCACCAGCGTGCTGGAGAGCAGGTACGACGTCACCATCGAGGCGCCGACGGCCAGCGACAACGGCACGAACAATGCCCGGACCGCTCCTTCCATGATGAAGGACGGGATGAACACCGACAGAATGCACAAGAGCGCCAGGAGTCTCGGCACCGCCGTTTCCATGTTTCCCTGCCGCACGGCGCGGGACATCGACGGCGTGTGCTCCATCTGCGTGTGGATGTTCTCGATCTCCACCGTCGCTTCATCGACCAGGATGCCGATGGCCAGCGCCAGGCCGCCCAGGGTCATGATGTTGATCGTGTGGCCGGTCAGGTTCAGCACGACGATCGAGCCCAACAGCGCCAGCGGGATGTTCAACACGACGACGATCACGGCACGCAGGTCGCGGAGGAAGAGCAGGACCATCAATCCGGTCAGCCCAGCGCCCAGTGCCCCTTCGACACCCACGCTCTCAATCGCGCGATAAACGATGGGCGACTCGTCGAACTCGTAGGAGACCTCGACATCGTCCGGCATGGCCGCCTGGAACCGGGGTAGGTTGGCTTTGACGGCGCTGACCACCGTCAGCGTCGAGGCGTCGGCCCGCTTGACCACCGGGAGGTAGACCGACTTGCGGCCATTGACCAGCGCATACCCGGTGGGGACGTCGGTGGCGTCGGCGACCGTGCCGACGTCGCGGACGTAGACGTTTTGCCCCAGCTTGAGAGGGACGTTGCGCAGCTCCTGCGGGTCGAGGACCTTCGCGTTGGATGGCACGACGGCCATCTGATCCTTGATCGTCACATAGCCGGAGGGACTGACGAAGTTGCCCCGGTCGATCGCGTCGACGACGTCCTGGGGCGAGAGGTTGTAGGAGCGCAGCCGGTCGGGATCGAGGTTGATGACGATCGACCGGATGTTGCCACCGAAGGGGGGCGGCGACGACAGTCCCGCCAGGCCCGAGAACATGGGACGGACCCGAAACAGAGCCAAGTCCTGGAGCTCGCCGACGGAGCGCCCCTTGCTCGAGAAGACAAGGTACCCAACAGGAAGGCTGCCCGCGTCGAGCCGGATGATGTGCGGAGGCAACGCGCCAACGGGCATCACTGACAGGGCCTTGTTGGTAAAGGCGACCGTCTGGGCCGTGGCCTCGGCCATGTTCGTCCCCGGCTGGAAGAAGATCTTGAGCATCACCATGCCCGAGATCGACTTTGATTCGACGTGCTCCACGGCATTGACGTACTGGAAGAACAGCTCGTACACGTTGGTAATGAGCCCTTCCATCTGCTTGGGGTCCATCCCGCCGTAGCCGTGGAGGACGTAGAGCACCGGCTGGTTGAGCGCCGGGAAGATGTCCTTCTGCATCCGAACGACGCTGTAGATGCCTCCCAGGGCCAGGGCGAGCACCAGCATCATCATTGTTACCGGCCGGCGCAGGGCTCAGACAATGGGATTCATCGTGACCTCACCCGTGCACCTCCCCGCCCATCTCGTGTTGCATCCATGCGGGGATGATCGTGATCGCGACGATCCGCGACGCCCCTACTGCTCAATCCTAGCGACTCGATCAAGCCATCAGGATCGTCGTGGTGTGGATCGCGTCGCGCGACCGCTCCACGCCCAGTTGGAGCAGGCCCAACACTAACGGAGTCTCGTCCACCACGGCTATCCACAAAAGAAACTCATCCATCATTACGCGTCCCCCGGGGAACGGTCGGCGCCTGTTCGATCGCGTTGACTCGGGTCTGCGCTCGTTGCCCGTCCTGAGAGTACCTGTGAGAATTGCCGGCGTAACCCTTCGTCGTTTCTTCCGGGGGACCAATGGGAGGCGAAATCGCGGCGGGATGTGACGCTTCTCCTGGAGAAGCTCCGGGCAGGGGACGCACCGGCACGGGGCGAGCTAGTCGCGCGGGTCTATCATGAGCTGCGCCGGGTGGCCACCGGCCTGATGCGCAGCGAGCGACCAGACCTTACCCTGATCGGGGTCGTCCGCATGAACACAAGCCATGACTCTGCCTTCCTGTCCGTGTGCTCCGTGTGCACTGTGGTGAACAAACTGGGCCAACTCTCCAGTGCCCGATCAGTGCGGCCTGTCAGGTCGCCCCGTGGCCGAGGCCCCACGCGGTGAGTCCGGTCCGGCACCCCCGCTATCGGGGGTGCCGGGGCGGCCCGGCATGTGACCCATTGAGCCGGCTCGCCGAGGGCGCGGTAAAGCTCGAACTGGGCGGTGTTATATTCATTAACGGCACTGGCATACTGCTGGTAGGCAACGTTCATTGCCTCAATCGCTTGCACGACTTCCTGGGGACGGACGACCAGGCGGAGCAGTTCCCCGGCGGGCCGCGTTGTCTCGCGCAGGCCGATGAAGTTCTTGTCGGCCGACTCGATCGCCTGGCGCACGCCCTCCTCGGTTTCCACCACGCGGACCCGGGCCGTCTCGAGCCGAGCGACGGCCTGCGAGACCTCGGACTGGACCCGGAAGATGATCCGCGTCAGCTCGATCGACGCCACCTCGCGCTCGGCCCGCCGTTGTCGGATCCGGCCGATGTTGCCGATCCCCGCGTTCTGTAACTCCCAGACTGCGGCGACCTCGATATCGAAGCGGGAGCCGTTGGAGCCCAGGGACGGGTTCGCTCCGGCGGAGAAATTGCCGGCCGCGAGTACCCCCGTGGTTGTGGCCGGGCTGACGACGACCAAGTTCGGCAGCAGCGGGCGATTCTTCTCCTGGCGCAGGAGCTGTTCCGCCGCGGCGACCAGCTCGCGCCGCGAAGCCATCTCGGGACGGCTGTTCAGGGCGATCGGCATCAGCTCGTCGGGAGACCGCTGGGCGGGGACGAGCGTCACCTGTAGGAAAGGCGGCTCGATCGGCTCGAGCAGCGTGGCCGGGTCGAGCAACAGGACCTCCGCCAGCCGCGTGCTCGCGACCCGCCAGTTGCGGATGGCGATCTGCTGGGTCTGCCGGAGGCTCTGGAGCTCGGTCTGCGCCCGGTTGATCTCAAGCGGTGGGATGAGGCTCAGGGCCAGCCCCTTGGTGAAGTTCACGAGTAGCTCGGCCCGTGTGATCGTTGCCCCGGCGCCGAGGAGCCTCCCCCGCGCCGCCTGGAGGTCGAAATTGGCTTGGGCGACCACGAACAGGCTGTCGTTCCGCGCGGTCTGAACGTCGGCCCGCCGCGCGGCGACCACTCGACGCGCCGCAAGAGGGGCAAAGATGGCATCCGTAAGACCGACAGTCAGGCTGGGGCCGCCGCCGACGAAGAAGCTCTGCCTCCCCTTCTGAAAATTCGGGCCCGTGAAGATGTTCTGATGTACGCCGTCGTGCCGGAAGTAATCGATGCCGCCGTTGATGTTGGGGATCCAGAGGGCCTTGGCCTGGAGTTGCAAGGCGAGCGCCTGCTCGACCTGCGCCGTCGCCGCGGCGATGTCGAGCGGCCGGGCCCCGGACAGTTGCATCGCGGTTGCGAGGTTGATCGGGAGACCCTTCGGCAGTGGTGCATCCATGCCACCAGGGGGCAGGCCCATCCCCGCTGGGCCGGGGATGGGTTGCGGGGATGGCACCGGCTGTCCCCCAGGGATTGGTGGCGCCGCCCGGTCTCCAGGGGCTGATGCGGCTGGCCGATCCTCCCGCGCGAGCGGCAGCGGAGTCGACTGCGCCAGCCCGCCGCGGCCGATCCGCGAGGCCCACAACGCGACCAGCAACGGCCAGCTCCGACCGTACCCTCAACGCACGATCACCTCCGCATCCTGCGGGTGGATCTGGGATAATCCGGACTCTCATCATGATAATCGGCTGGTCCTACGGGCTCTGAGTGAATGAAATTGCGTTCTCGACGTCGAATGTTCCGGATTCGCGCCGTTTCGGTCACATCGGTAGACAACACGGATGACACGTCCCATTCGACCCCGCATCATCGTGAGACTTGAACGCCGACCTCGTCGAGGTGCCGCAGCGGGTCGGCAGGGTCCTGAGAGACGCGATACGCACCGGTGCGCTCCAGTTCGCCCTGGCCATACCCGCCGGAGAGCAGACTCGCTCCCAAGGCCCGCGCGGCGGGCGGCTAGCAGGTCCCGGACGCCTCCCCCACTCGCCAGGAACAGGTCGGGGTCGGGCTTGGCGTATTCACCAGGTCTCGGGTGATCACGGGCACTGCGGAGGTCACGTCCTGCCCGGTCTCGCGCAGCAGGGCGTTCAAGAGCAGGCTGCCGCTCATGCCGATGCGGCGGTGGATCCGCCAGACGGACCGTTCGATTCCGGCCCGCTCCAGCGCCTCCCGCCAGGCCAGGATGTGCGGGTCGACGCTGTCGACGCGTGTGCCGTCCAGGTCGAACAGGAACGTCGGCCGCCCCGGCGCCGGGCCACCGCATGGGGTTTCCATCGGAGGAGTCATTCTCTCCTCCTCTCGGCACAGGGACCGATACGGGACCCCTGGCGGCCGGACGAGGACCAATCGAGCTGGGGGGGCCGATCTCCGTCTGATCGAACAGCGGCCGCCCCATCACACGTGCGGGGGACGAGAGCAGAACCCATCGAGCAGCCCAGTCCGGTCGTGTCCTAGAATCGTTGCACGGTCGCCAGAGCCTCTTGCAAGCAAGGGACCTTGTCTTGATCAGCGTCAAGGTTACAAGTCCTTGTTTCGCAGCAGATTATTGCCTGCCATGCAACGATTCTGGGACACCACCCCTTCATCTCAGCCTCCCGGTCCGCAGTGGATCTTTCATGGTCGAACCCGGGGGAAGGACCCCCGCCTCGTGAATCTTCGGACGTCATCGACCGCGCCCAGCTTGACCCGGATGGCTGCGATACCGATAATCATTATCGGTTGGAGCCCTGTCTGCGGGGAAAAGCGACCGGTCTTTCATTTGCCGGGCCGGCGGGATTCGCTATGCTATCGGTTCGCAGCGTTGGGGCCCCTGGTCAACCAAGCCGTTCGTCCACTGGGACGAGTTCACCAATCCGGGATACGACGTCATGGCTGCTGCTTCGCTGGCCGGGAAACCTCGTAAGGTGATCCCCAAGATCCTGGCGGTCATTCACGCCGACGGCTGCACTGGGTGCGAGGCGTGCCTGGAAGTCTGCCCGGTCGATTGTATTTACAAGGTCCCCGGCGAGGACCACTCGAGCTTGCAGACCTGGTGCGACATCGACCTGGACCGTTGCATCGGCTGCAAGCACTGCGCCCAGGTCTGCCCCTGGGACGCGATCGACATGGTCGAGACAATCGACGTGGCACAGCATGTGGCGTTCAAGGGGGGCCCGCCCCAGTACGTCGAGCAGCACTTCGATGACCTGGTTGAGGCGGCCCAGCGGAACGCCGAGGGCCTGCTCGCCAAGAAGAAATAGCCCCAGCGCGGCCGTTGGCCCTGGATCTGCTGACAACCTGATCCAGCGCATTCGCGCCGGCAAAATGATTTTGCGCTGTGAATGGACGTCCAACTTCAGCGGTTCATAGGGCCCAAGGGAGGTCGTGCGCCCGACCCGATTCAACGGGAATTTCGAATACTCCCAGGGGAGCGCTTTGTATTGTTCACGACGCCCCCGGGGAGCATCTCACCTGGGAATTGACTGGAGGATTGGAATGCGCCGGGATCTCGGATGGTTAGCAATGCTGACCTTGACCTCCCCGTTCCTGCAGGGCGGTTGCGGCGGGGCGGGCAACGAACCGCACCATGGTGGCGGCGACGGGCACCGGGGAGGCCGGTGCGCCCGAGAATGAAAGCAAGGGCGACACGAGCAAGCTCATCACCCCGGACCGGGTGGTGGACACCCAGAAGGCCGTCGATGTTGTAAGGGAGGAGGTCAAGGGGGGCGAGTCGTCCTCGGGCGGAAGCCCCGAAGACGTGCTCTGGCAGGCACCGGACCCGAATCTCATCAAGGATCGAACCTCTGACCGAGGTCACCATCCCCGCGGGGCTGCAACCCCTCACCGCCTATGTCCCGACAGCCAACCCACTGACCAAGGGTAAGGTTGAGCTGGGCAAGCAGCTCTACTTCGACCCGCGCATCTCGCTCGACGGCACGGTCAGTTGCGCCACCTGCCATGATCCCGAGAAGGGCTGGACCGACCGGTTGAAGACCTCGATCGGCATCGACGGGCAGGTCGGCAGCCGGAATGCGCCGACGGTCCTGAACACCGTTTATGGCAAGTCGATGTTCTGGGACGGTCGCGCCCCGTCGCTCGAAGGCCAGTCTCAGGGGCCGCCCCAGAACCCGATCGAGATGGGCAACCAGTCGTACAAGCAGATCATCGATCGGCTCCGCAAGATCTCGGGCTATCGCGAGCAGTTCCAGAAGGTCTTCGGGACCGACGTGACGCTCGACGGCATGGCCAAGGCGCATCGCCACGTTCGAGCGGGTGGCGGCGCTCTCGGGCAACGCGAAGTATGACAAGTATATCGCCGGCGACCTGAAGGCCCTGAATGACAGCGAGAAGCGAGGAATGGTCCTGTTCGGCATCCGGCTCGACCAGGACGACGACTTCAAGACCGATGTGTTCTTGCAGAAGGCCAAGTGCACCCTCTGCCATGCCGGGTTCAACTTCACCGACGAGCAATTCCACAACCTGGGCATCGGCTGGGATGAGAAACAGCACAAGTTCGCCGATCCGGGTCGCTTCGTGATCGCTCCCATCGGGTGCAAGAACCCGGCCGACAAGGGCGCCTTCAAGACGCCGACGGTTCGCGACGTCGTCCCGGACCGCCCCCTACATGCACGACGGCAGCCTGAAGACGCTCGAAGAGGTCGTCGAGCACTACAACAAGGGGGGCAACGCCAACCCCTATCTCGACAAGGACATGAAGCCTCTGAACCTGACCGACCAGGAGAAGAAGGACCTGGTCGCGTTCATGAAGGCGCTGACCGGCGAGGAACCCAAAGTCGCCCTGCCGACGCTACCCGTCGGGCCCGATGGTAAGAGCCCCGACCCCCGCTCGGCGCTGAAGGCACCCGCCCCCAAGGCGGCCTGGAACGTCTTCCACCCAGCGACGGTCCGTTGAGTCTGTCGAGACGACAGGACGCAGAGACGATCCCGCGACGGGCCCCTCCATATCCCGACGCCATGGTGAGTCCTTCCGTTGGACTCGTGCCGCCTCGGGGGGGGGGGGTTGTGCTCGCCCTCGATCGGAGCTACGCTATTCCTCACGACCGAGAGGTCCAGGCGACGGTTGCGGGAGAGGAGGCGAATGACACTCGATCCACAGTCCGAGGCGTTGGTGCGCGAGCTGGAGGCACTGGGTGGCAAGCCGGTCGCCAAGCTGACGCCAGCCGATGTTCGGGAAGTGCTGACGATGCTCGGCACGATGTCCGGGCCTCCGGAGTTGGTCACGGCGAGCGACAACCGGTTAATTCCGGGCCCGGCTGGGTCGATCCCGATCCGGATCTACCGGCCTGGGGCCGATGGCCTCCTGCCGGTCTTGCTCTACTTCCACGGCGGTGGCTGGGTCGGCGGCGACCTCGAAACCGGCGACGTCCTCTGCCGCAAGCTGGCCAACACGGCCCGCGCGATGGTCGTCTCGGTCGATTATCGCCGGGCCCCGGAGTAGCAAATATCCGGCGGCCGTCGAGGACGTCGACACCGCCACATGCTGGGTGGCCGAGAACGCACGACAGTTCGGGGGCGAACCGGGGCGGCTCGCCATCGCAGGCGAGAGCTCCGGGGGAAACCTCGCCGCCGTTGTCGCGCCGGCGCGCGACCGCGGGGGGCCACCGCTCCGGATGCAGGTTCTGCTGTATCCCGTGATCGACTCTCGTTTCGACACCCCCTCTTACCGAGAGAACGCCGAGGGCTATTTCCTGACCCGCGACCAGATGATATGGTTCTGGCGGCAATACCTCATGGACGAGCGGCAGGGGGGCGAGCCGGATGCCTCACCGCTCCGCGCCGACGACCTGCACGGGCTTGCCCCGGCTCTGGTCATCACCGCCGAGTACGACCCTTTGCGCGACGAAGGCGAGGCCTACGCGCGGGGGCTTGCCGCGGCCGGCGTCCCGGTGACCCTGGCCCGATATCCCGGCACGATCCACGCGTTCGTCCACTTCGCCAACCGCCTCGACCAGGGCCGCCGCGCCGTCACTCAGATCGCGACCGAGTTGTCGGCCGCCTTCGCAGGGTGAATCCGGGCCCGCCGGGGAGGTGTTTCCATGTTCCTGGCCGCCGTCGTGCAGCTCAACTCGACCTCGGACACCGAGGCTAACTGGCGCGAGGCTAGCCGGCTGATCGAGCGTGCTGCCGGCTACGGCGCGCGGCTGGTCGCGACCCCCGAGAACACCAACTACTTCGGCCCCCTCGCCGAGAAGGTCCGGACCGCCGAGGCCGTCGATGGCCCGACTTGCCGCCGGTTCGCCGCGCTGGCCGCCCGGCTGGGGGTCCACCTGTTGCTCGGCTCATTCAACGAGCGGAGCGACGAGCCGACCCAGTGCCACAACACCAGCGTCCTGTTCGGGCCCGACGGCGCGGTCATGGCGAGCTACCGCAAGATCCACCTGTTCGACGTCGAACTCTCGGAGACGGTCCGCTCTCGGGAGTCGGAGGCCGTCAAGCCGGGCGACCGCGCAGTGGTCGCCGGGACGCCGCTGGGCCGCCTGGGGCTGTCGGTCTGCTATGACCTGCGGTTCGGCAACCTGTACCGCCGCCTGGTCGCCGAGGGCGCCGAGATCCTCTGTGTGCCGGCGGCGTTCACGCTGATGACCGGGCGCGACCACTGGGAGCCGCTCCTGAGGGCGCGGGCAATCGAGTGCCAGTGCTTCGTGCTGGCTCCGGCGCAGTGCGGGCGCCATGACGACCCTGGGCTCCGCGAGAGCTTCGGCCACGCGATGATCCTCGACCCGTGGGGCCGCGTCCTCGCCATGGCCCCCGACGGCCCCGGCCTGGCGCTCGCCGAGATCGACCTCGACCGCGTGGCGCGCGTCCGGCGCCATCCCGGTCGGGCAACACTCCAGGCCCTGGCTCTGACCGATAAGGGGCGTCGAGGGCACAACCCGGTTCCAATCGAGGATGGATCGGCGAGAAAACGCTTCCGGTGATCCCACGCCGCTCGGAAGCCAATGTGGTGCGGATCTCATATCGACCCCCGTGCTCGATCTGAGGAGAAAAATCGTGGCCAAAATGAAATTTGCCCGCCATGCGCAGCGTCGTATTGACGGTGGCGCTGGCCTCCCTATTCTGCGGCCACGTGCAGGCCGAAAACCCGTGGCTCGTCGTGAAAGGGGAAGTCGGTCCCGCCGAGGGGACGCACATCGTCCTGATCAGCGGCGACGAGGAATACCGCTCGGAGGAGGCGCTGCCGCAACTGGCGAAAATCCTGGCCAAGCATCACGGCTTCACGTGCACCGTACTGTTCGCCATCGACAAGGACGGGACGATCGACCCCGACACCCGCGACAACATCCCCGGCCTGGAGGCGCTCCGGACGGCCGACCTGATGATCATCGCCACTCGGTTTCGCGACCTGCCCGACGACCAGATGAAGTACATCGTCGACTATGCCGATTCGGGCCGGCCGGTCATCGGCATGCGGACGGCGACGCACGCCTTTTGCATCGAGCGCGGCAAGACCTATGCCCGGTATTCTCGTAACAGCAAGGAATGGGACGGCGGCTTCGGCCGCCAGGTGCTCGGCGAGACCTGGATCAACCACCACGGCGGTCACGGCAAGCAGAGCACGCGGGGCATCATCGCGCCGGGCGCGGAGAGCCACCCGATCCTCCGCGGCATCAAGGACGGCGACATCTGGGGCACGACCGACGTCTACAGCGTCCGGATGCCGCTGCCCGGCGACAGCCAGCCGCTGGTTCTCGGCCAGGTCCTCGAAGGCATGAAACCGACCGACAAGCCGGTTGCCGGCAAGAACGAACAACCCGATGATGCCGGTTGCCTGGACCAAGACCTACACCGGTGCCCAGGGCAAGGCCGGGCGCGTCTTCACGACCACGATGGGGGCCTCGGAAGACCTCGAGAGCGAGGGCATGCGCCGGCTGCTGGTCAACGCCGCCTACTGGGCGGTCGGCCTGGAGGACAAGATCCCCGACAAGAGCGACGTCGATCTCGTCGGCGCATACCACCCGCACCACTTCGGTTTCGGCAGCTTCACCAAGGGTATCAAGCCCGCCGAGCTGGCAACCCAAAAGTAATGAAAGACGCACCACAGTGCGAGGTTGGATCTGAAGGGATGGGGGATGGCGGGGCGATTGCCTGCCTCGGCACCCTGGCGCCGACGGACGTCGTGACGCAGGGTTCGCCCGGCGCCACGCTCGATCGGCACGGCCACCTGTATGCCTTCCCGACCCTTACCGCCAACGAGGTAGAACCGACCTGGGCGGGCGACGTCTTCGCGATCGCCTTCTTTCGTCCACCTCCCGCGCTCGGGCGGCCTTTTCGCCGCCACGCACTTCGCGAACCCGCGGCGTCACTTGCCGTCGAGGACCCCGGCATTAATGGGGTCCACTCCCTCCCGCAAATCCGGGAGAGATTCGCCATTCATTGAAACGCCGCCTGTATTGCCATCCTACACCATTCGGAGAGGCGCACGAAGAGGGTCGACGCGACGGCCATCGCATCGACCCGGCGAGCGGAGTCAGTGGTCTCGGCTCCACTCGGATGATCCTTCAGAACCAGAAGTTGTATTCGACGCGGAGGATGTCCTTGTACCAGTGATCGCCGGTCAGCGCTCGGCCATACCCGATGTAGAGGCTATGGCGGTCATTGAGATTGCTGCCGCCACCGGGCTGGCTGTAGTTGCCCAGGCCGAATCGCAGGCCGAACTTGCCGTTGACGATCGTGTCATGGGCGGCCGACTGGATTTCGAAGGGAGCCACGGCGGTCGCAGGGGTTGGGGACAATTTCTGCCCGCTCAAGACCGACCAGCCGACGAACTCGGCCACCGGCGCGACACGGACGTGCTCGGTCAGGACGGTGTTGTAGGCGAGGCCGGCCCCGTAGCGGAGGACGTTCCCGCCGAAATTGGTCGCGTGGACGGGAATCCAGTCCCGCAGCTCGCCACTGAAATAAAGCCGCTCTGAGAGCCGTTGGAACACCAGCAAGGCCGGCTCGAGGCTGGCGTGGTTCGTGCCCAGTCCCTTCTCGCCGGAGCCGGTCGGGACGTAAGTCCGAAACTGGAAGGTATAGAACTGGTTCGGGTTGGCCACGAAGGCATGCTTGAAACCCAGGTTCATGTCTGACCAACCATATGTGTCCTTGTGGAATGTGTAGTTGACGAATCGCGCAGGCATTTCGATGAAACCGGACGTCCTCGAGTTAGCGGCATATTCCAGATAGGTCGCGATTTCCTGATAATCGACGCGCGGCTCTCCAGGGTATCGCGGGCCCATTCCGTGTTGTGGGCCGAGGGCCCTGCGATCGAACAGGGGCCCCAGCGTCGTCCGTTGGTCAGGGTTGCCGAAACAGCCGCACTTGGGATAGAAGAACTCGGCGCGGTCGGGACGGTTGTTGTCGTAGGCCGAATCGTAACGCTGCCGGATGCGCGAGCGGATGATTGCGCTGTCGATGTAGCCGACGTTGTCAGCGATGGCGACTCCCGGCCCGCCCCGCGCCGCGAACTGCTCGGGACCCAGCGCCGCCTCGAACGCCGAGGCGGCCGAGCCCGGCCCCGCGGGCGCGGCTGGAGGACCGAACTCCGTTCCTCCCGTCGTGGGCGCCCCCGCAGTCGTCCCGAAATCGGGGGTGGAGGGGAACCCGTACGGGCCAGGCGCCATCGGCCGGACGGTCGCCTGTGGGGTTTGTGCGATCCGCGGGACTTGAGAATCATCGTCCCCGCCCAAATCTTGGCTGTAAGCACCTCGGCCTAAAAACGCCAGGATCGTCATCCCCGCGAGAGCGGCCCACGAGGGCGTAGGCCGTTTCGGCTGAGAGCGCATGATTATCCTCCTCGTAAACAACAACCGGCTCCGACTCCGGGATCGACGGAGATCCTGGAGTCGGTGATCCATTTCTCCGAGACCGTCGCATTTTCACCGGGATGGCCGTGGCGGTCGTCGCGACCACGGGCTCACGACCGTGGTCGTGACCCGGAGCCGAATCGAACCCGGTCGCGATGCGACAGGCTCCTATCCGGGCGTTTATCCCGACGGATAACGACAGGTTTTCTTATCGGATCAGAAAGCTGGCAACTGGAGTGATTGGCGCGATAATGGTAGGTCGGGCGAGCGCGCGGGCTGCAGCGGAGAATCCGAGGGGTTGGAGGATCGCCGCCGCGAAGGGCGGCCGTGGGAGGTTACCGGCCGGGCTCAAGCCCGCCGACGACCAGCTTCGAGAACGGCTCGGGGATCTCGTCGTCGAAGATCAAGTCCGGGTACAACTTCTTCAACTCGCGATGCTTCTTGGAGATTTGCGAGACCACGTCCTTCAAAGTGAGCGACCTGGAGATGGCTTGCTCCAGGGTAGCCAGCAATCGATCATCGATCGGCGGCACGGAGGGGTGGGACTGAGCCAGCCAGGAGAAACGGAGCAGGCCGATCGGTGCATCACCGCTCGGCCGGGACTGGAGGCTCGACAGGAGGATCGGGGTCGGGTTCTGCGAGCGTGTCACGTCAAGCAGGATGAGTTGCGCCCCACGGGACCCGGCGAAGAAGCCGGTCAGCTCATCGATCCCCACGACGTCGCAACCGTTCCGACCCAGGCCCGTCCGGAGCCGGAGAGAGGTCTTGCCCCCCTCGATCCATTCGCCACCCTGGTAGTAGATCATGACGACCTCGATCGGCGCGTCCGCCGCGGCGCGGTTCGGATTGATCTCGTTCTTGATCCGGGCGAGCTGGCCCCAGACTCGAGGTTTGATGACATCACGCAACAGGGGGCCGTAGATCTCACCTTGGTCGAACGCGGGGCACTTGAACCGGGTCTTCGAATTCGGGAGGAGTTCGCCGTGGAGGGCCTGCAACGCCCGATCCCTCAACTCGTCCTCGTCCTCCTGTCCGACGCCGATGATCAGCAGGTGGAGTCGCTGTCGACGCTCGGGGTGCTCGCACGCCACCCGGAAGCGAAGGAGATCGCGGAGCTCGCGTGCGAGGACGGGCAGCTTGACCTCGATGAGGTTCTCCTTGAGGTTGAGCAAGATCGGCGCCCGGAACTCTGCCTCGAGGTCGTGGCCGGGACGCGCCCGGAGCGCGGCGCGAATTTGCGGGAAGCCGTTGACCCAGACCTCCACCCGGGCGGCATCCTCGTGCCGACGGATCTCGGCGTCCGACCAGGTGACTCGGCCCTGCAGCTCGACCCGCGCGTTGGGCATCCGCATGGCCAAGGCGAAGCGGTTACCCTCTCGGACGGCCTCGCTCCGTTCCCTTGACACGAGCCGATCGATGTCGACGTGGACGGGAGGAGGGATGTAGCTCAAGGTCACCCCGGCAATGCGCTCGCCTCCCTCGTTGACCGCCACGACTTGCAGGAGGTTGTCGCGCGGCTCCAGGGACACGGTCCGGGTGGCGAGGAGTTCGAAGACGCCCTGCGCATCCTTGTGCGCTTGCGTGGGGTCGGCCGTGAACAGGACGGGACGGTCGGCGGCCGACCGGACCCGGACCAGCTCGACCTTCTTCAGCGGGCTGGAAGACCGGACACGGAACTCGAGTGGGAACGAGGGCGCGTCCCACGGCATGTCGCGACCCGGGTTGAGAATCTCGACCAGGGGTTTCGGAGGGGGAGGCGCAGGCGGTTGGTAGACAAGTCCCGCCAAGCGTTTGGGCTCCCGGCACGGGCCATCCTGGTTCCAGGCCCAGATCCGGATCACGTTCTCGCCCGGCTCGAGCGGCACGCCCCGCGCAGTGATGATCCATGAGGCCCCCTCGCGGCGCATTTCCCCCGAGTTGATCACCTTCTCAGGGACTTCGGGACGGCCACCCTGGAGCCGGAATTGGATCCTGGTCAGGGGGAGATCGTCCGGTGATTCCACCGTGGCGGAGAGGTCGAAGAACGGCTGGTCGCCCAGCACGGGCTTCTCCACCGCGACGATCCGCGGCGGGCGCCGATACGTCACTCCGAACGGCTCGGTCACCCAGGCCACATTCCACCGGTTGCTGAGTCGGACCCTGATCGCATTGTATCCGGGCTGCAAGGCGACCTCGGCGGTCAGCAGCGCGGCCGGCTCGTTGATGTCGGGGGGCTCAGGCTGTTCCTTGCCATTGACCAGGACGGTGGCCGTGAAGGGATGGCGATCGGCCGGCGCGATGAGGCGGGCCTTCAGGTGGATTCGACGCGGAGTGGGCCCCTCATCCGGGTAAATAACCGCATCGGACGGCTCCAGGGTCACGTCGCCTAGCTCGGGCACCGGAGGCCGGTAGTTCAGCGTGACGTGGGCCTCCGTCAGCTTGCTGTCGGCGGCCCGGGACCGAAAAATGAGCTTCTGAGGCCCCGGTGCGAGGTCCAGCTCCTCGTCCACGGTGAAGCTCGCATCGCGGTCGGGGACGAACCGGGCGAGGCTCCGGGACGCTCCCTTGCCGTCGCTCCACTCCGCCAGGGAGAGCTTCTCCGCGCCCTTGATCTGGCCCTCGATCCGGACCTTGGAGACCGTGACGACGATCGGCCCACCCTGGCCGATCTCGAGCGGCGGGCCCGCCTTGGACCCGTCGCGGAGTTCGATCACCCGATTCAGGACGATGTCGGGAGGGCGGACCGGCCCGCGGTTGTAGTTCACTACCAGCGGAGGGAGCCGGTCCGTCTCATACTTCGAGAAGCCGGGCAGCGCATCCCGGTTCTCCGCGACCAGCTCGATCTCGTTAACGCCAGGCTTCAAGGTCAAGGGCTGCTCGATCAGCAACGGCTTGTCGCTCTCCCAGGGGCCCAGGGATCGAGGCCCGTCGCTCGAGAGGTGAATGAGGCGAACCCGGGCGGGCCCGAGCGAAGGTCGAACCCGGGCCCGAAACATGAAATCGGGTCGTTCCACGACCAGGGCTTGTCGCCGCTCCTCGGCCTCCAGCGAGGGTGGAGGGGGCTGGAAGCGAAATTGCCGTAGCTCCGAGAACTCCTGCGGTACCTCCTCGCGCGTGCGCAGCGTCGCGACGACCTGATGCACGCCCCGGGTCCATGTCTCTCGGGAGAGGTCGGCGGACCAGACCCGGTCGGCGGTCGGCTTCAGCTCGCGCAGGGAGAGTCGTCGACCTTCCACGCGATCCGCTCCACCTGGTCGGGGACCAGCCGCCGGTCGAGGAGCGCCAGATTGAGCATCGCCGGGCGCTGGCGCACCAGGACCTGACCCTGGTCATCAATCTCCCCGTCCGGGTCGATGATCAGGCTCATGTCCGGCCTGGGGAGAGGCTCAGGGGCGGGCCGAGGGGCGGGCCCGCCGTGGTCGATCAGGTCCTTGAGGGCTCCCGGGCGCCGGAGCTTGCGGTACTGGTCGGCGAGGGCGAACCGGGTGGGGGCTTCGCGCCGGCCCGTGTTGAAATGCCAGCCGAGGAGGCGCTCGGCGTCGGGGCCGCTCGACTCATAGGGGCCGAGCGGGCTCCAACCGATCCACGCCCGACGCTCTGGCGCGTCGCCACGCGCCACGAACAGGGACAGGAGCGGTTTCCGCTCGTCGATGCCCTGCCCGACCCGGAGCGTGACATCGGCCGGCCCCTGGCGCTCGCGCGACCCGTCGAATCGTCACCGATTGATCCGGCTTGACGAGCGAGAGGGCCTGATAGAAATCCGAGATCGAGGCCAAGGGTCGCGGTGTCCCCTCCGCCACGAGGCCTTGGATCACATCTCCTCGGCGCAACTCCCCGCTGGCTAGGTCGCGGGCGCCGGGGTCGATCGTGGCCACGACGAGGCCCCCGTTCGCCTCGGTGATGACCACATGCGCGAGCAACCGCGGCTTGCCCAGGATCTGGTCGAGGTCGGTGAGGCTCCAGACGCAGACGGTCCGATCCTCGGCCGCCGAGGCGAGGAGTCGGCCATCTTCGGAGAACGTCAGGCAGCGGATTCGATCCGTGTGCCCCGTGAGCTGGCGGAACTGATCGCCTGAGAGGCCGTTGTAGAGGCCGAGGCCGGGCTCGCCGATGTCTTCGTAGGCAATTGCCACGATCGGCTCACGACGGGGGGGGCGAGGGGGGAGCAGGGCATATTCGGTCATGACCTGGCCGGGCTTGAGCCTGATCCGACATCCCGGCTCCTGGCCCTGGCGCACCCAGAGCGACCACGGGATGGCTTGCCCCTGAGTGTCCCGCCCTGCGGGCACTTCGTCCACCCGCCACGCGCCGGGCGCGGGGGCGTGCGACGCGCCACCCCGCCTGGTCGGCCGTCAGCCGACTCCTGCGCAAAGTCAAAGATCAGGTCGCGCGCCGTTGCGCGGCCGGGCGCGCCAGGGCGGTCCTTGGCCGGTTCGCCCAGCCGTAATCCCCAGTCGGCGTCCTGCTTCACGAACGCCACCTGGCCGAAGGTCACTCCGTCGCCCCGGAGCTGTTGCGGGTTCGCCCGGCCCTGGAGCAGGTCGGCCAGCGCGTAGACCGCAACCGCGCGGTCCGGGCTGCCCGCGACGGCCAGGTGTCGGCCGTTCGGGGCAACCGCCAGTGCCGGCAGGGACGGATGCTGCGCATCGAACGGCCATAAGGGGACCTGGGCCTTGACGGTGCCGAAGCCCTCGGGCCTCAGGTTGATGAGCTCAAGGCGGGCCTCGGCCTGCCCGGTCAGCCCCGCCCTCCAGGCCGGCACCAGGACGACCGCGGCCAGGTCGGCGCGGCGCCCCGCCGCTCGGCCACGAGGGCGACCGCCCTCGGGATGTCCACGTGGTCACCCGCCGGGGGGTACGGCACCTGCCACCGCGGGTCGGCGGGCCGCAACCCCGCAGAGATGTCCCGCAATGTCAGACGCCCCTGCCCCTCTCGGAAGCTCCCCGTGAGGAGTCGCGGCGGAGCCGGGAGGAGGGCCACGGTGCTATTGTATCGCCCATCGACGACCTCCGCAGGCCGGCCACCGTTGCGCTCGGCGTCCCAGAGGCGGAGCGTCCCATCACCCCAGGCAATGGCCACGCGGACTTGCTTCTGGCCCGCCCCCGTAAGCCAGACCGCTAGCCCCGGCCGGGTCGTGGGGTCGGGCAAGTTCCCGAGCCCGTCCAGGGACTCGCCTCGCGCCACGTCCCAGAGCCGGACCGCGCCGAGGGTGTCTCGCTCGCGGGCCGTCGAGACGAGCAGCGGCGGCTTGTCCGTCCGGGTGGGGGCGAAGGCCATCGAGTACACAGGTCCCAGGTGGCCGCGCAGGATACGGACAGTCCGGGAGTCGTCCCGGGTGTTGAACACGTAGATCAACCCCTGGTCCCCACGCATCTCGTCCGAGATTGCGCCGGTGGGCACCACCAGCCCGGGCCGGCGGAACCCCGCGCCCCGCGGACGTTCCCGTTGCCGGCCACGGCCAACCACGTCCCCTCCGACGACAGGGCCAGGGCGTTGATCACGCCATCTAGCCCGGGGCCGATCGGCACCCGATAAGTGGCCCGCGGATCGAGGACGAACCTGTCGGCCTGCGCGTCCTGCACCCAGACGCGGACAACCTTGTCCCAACCGGCCTCGTAGAGCGTGTCGCCGTCGGGGCTGAACGCCAGCGCGGTCACCAGGCTCGTCGGGCCGCCCGGCTCGAGACGGAGTTGCGGCTCATTGTCCCCGGGCGGCAAGGCGGGGCCCTGGCCCGCGGCAACCGCCGCCAACAGGAGGAGGACCCACCAGGCGTGACCAAGACATCGAAGGCTCACGACGCTCGTCCTTTCCGTCCCCTCTCGACCTGGGCGATGGGGGCTCTTACCCTAATATATTACAATCGCCGGACCGATGCGGCACAAGCGGCGAACGGACCCAAGCTCGGTAAAAATGAATTAACTTTATCCGTGGTTGGGTGATAGAATCGAAGGGTGCCGCGAATCCGGGGCCCGGCCTCGCCCCCCGGATTCACCGTACCGAGCCGCTGATTTCCTTCGCGGGAGAGGAGGACCGAGATTCACGCGCCCTTCGGAAACCACCTTGGTCCTCCGCGACTCGCCGCAAGGGGGATGAATGATGCATGGAGGGGAACACCCCGAAGACGAGCAGGAAGGGTTGAGCACCGATCTGTCCGATCGGTCGGACGTCCCCACTCTGGCCCCGACCGGGTCGATGTCGGCGGAAACGCCCCGGCTCCCAACGGGAGCCGATCCCGAGGCGCTCCCCTCCCTGCGGACGCTTCCGCCTGCGGGAGAGGCCGAAGGTCCCATCGTGCCGGGCCGGACCCTCTTCGGCAAGTATCTCGTCGTGAGCAAGCTCGGCAAGGGGGGGATGGGAGAGGTCTGGCTGGTCCGGCACCTCAACCTCGACATCGAGCGGGCCTTGAAGCTCATCATTTCGGCCGTCGTGTTCGACCCCGAGCTGATCGGCGCGATTCCGGCGCGAGGCCAGGGTGATGGCCCGGTTCTCCCACCCAAATGTCGTGAAGGTGAACGATGCCTTCGTCAGCCCGGACGGCAACGTGGCGTACATCGAGATGGAATACGTCCGAGGGCGGAGCCTCAAGGAGGTGCTCGTGCCGGGCGTTCCCATGCCGCTGGACTGGACGATTCGGATCGTCACACAACTCTGCGACGCGCTCCAGGTGGCACACGAGCAGGATATCGTCCATCGCGACCTCAAGCCGAGCAACCTCATGCTGCTCGACGATCAGCTCCCCGGCAAGGAGCATCTGAAGGTCCTTGACTTCGGCATCGCGAAGATCCTCGGCAGCGACTTCGCCGAGCCCGACGCGTGTCTCTCCCGGACGGGCATGCCCATGGGCACGCCGCAGGTACATGAGCCCCGAGCAGATCATCGCGGACAAGAGGGGGCTGGACGCGCGGAGTGACATCTACTCGGTTGGGCTGATCCTTTACGAGCTCCTGACCGGTTATCGGGCGTTCGACGGCCGGATTCTCAAGCTGATCTACGACCACGTGCATACCCCGCCCCCGCCGTTCGCCGAGAAGAACCCGGACATCCGGGTCCCGCCCGAGGTCGAGCGCCTGGTGCTCCGCTGCCTGGAGAAGGACCCCAACCTCCGGCCCCAATCGGCCCGCGAACTGGCCGAGGAGTTCCGCCGGACCGCGACCTCCATGCCCCCACACGCCGTCGTGCAGCCCCCTCGCGCCTGGACCTGGCGGCGCGTGGCGTGGGTCGTCATGGCGGTGGCGGCCCTCGCCGGCCTGATCTGGCGTGCGGCGTCCGAGGCGACCTCGCGGACTCCTCCCCCCTCATTCACCCTCAACTCGGTGCCGACGAACCTGAGTCTGCCTGCCGGCGAGGAACGGCCGATCATCATCTCCCTGAGGCGCGATCGCTTTACGGGAGCGGTCCCGATTGATTGCGAGTACGGCGCCACCTGGCACCACGGTCAAGCGGTTGTCCGACGCGGGCCCGGATGACGTCCAGTTCGAGGTCGCCGCCAACCTCGTCGTGGTCCCGTCTCCGACGACTGACTTGATAACCTTCCGCGCGGGCGTGGGCAAGGACTCGAAGACGGTGACCGTCCCGCTGACGATCGAGCCCGCCCGAGTCGAGTCTCCACGTCCAAATACTGTCCCTCTGGAGGGCGCGAAGCTCGAGCGGATCGGCGGCAAGATCTACCCCAGCCGGATCGCCCTCGTCTTGCCGCCCCCGGAACCCACTCGGGTGGTGTTTGTGCTGATCAAGAAGAAACAGTCCGACGAACCCAACTCGTTCTACATCATGGAAAACAAGGTCTGGAACGCGCTCTTCGCCAAGTTCGCCAAGCTCCACCCCGAGAAGGTCGAGGGCAACCCGTTCTGGCAACCCCTCGCGCGGGGGACAAACAGGGAGACGCGAACGAGCGGCTCCCGGCGCTGAACGTGAGCGCGCGGGAGGCTCACGAATTCGCCGTCTGGCTCCAGGGCCGACTCCCGACGTGCAATCAATGGGACAAGGCGGCGGGCCTTCACGATCCGAGCGGACGGAGCGGTCCCTTCGATCCAACCTGGCGACCGGGCGACAAGACCCGAATCGCCGTCGATCGCGAGGCGGAAGGCCCTCTCCCGGTCGGCACGGCCCCCATGGACATCAGCCCCTTCCTCTGCCGCGACATGGCCGGCAACGGCTTCGAGTGGACACGCAACTCGACGCAAGCGGGGATCCTGATCCCCCTCGCGCCCGACGCCGATGATTTGATCATCCTCCGCGGCCACAGCTTTGCCAGGAATCGCGCACCCTTGCTCTACGAGGAATTGAAGGACAGTGATAACTATCAACTCTCCGAAAAATACCTCTCGCGGCTTCCCGATATCGGCTTCCGGGTCGTCCTGGACATCGACGAGTTCTGAGCGAGTGTCGTGACCTTGCCGGGAGGTCTTCCCCTCTTTCCCTCGCGGAGCGCTTGTCTTTACCCAACTGTTTGTATAGTAGATCCGGAGGCGAACGACATCAGGACAGGACACAAGTCAATAGGAACAAAAGACTTACAAAATACAGCTCTCCCTTTGCTCCAGCCGCCTGATCGCTAATAGAGACCGAATCCCAGGCAATAAATTTGACATTTTTATATGATTATATTTAATTATTATCAGATAATCTAAGTTTTTCGAGCACAAGTGCTTGCCAATTCAGAGGTTCCGTTAATCGTGTAGCTCTTCGACTCAGAGCACGTTCCTGTACAAACAGTTGGGTAATGACAAGCGCGGAGCGTGGGAACGAGGTTACCCCGAGGACGCACACACTTGGACGCTCAGCGATCTCGTGGATCAGCATCGTCGGAAGCTGCACTCGTCATCCTCCCGCGATCTTGCTTACCCTGGCGAAGAGGTCCCGTTTGCGCGGTGACGGTCCGGGGGCCGCGCGGATCGCCGGAGGTGGACCGCAGTACCGTGGCCTGGTCCGCTCGTCCGGTGGGGCGATCGGAGATCCCCCATTCCAGCCGGGAACCCCGAGAAACCCGTAGCCGCTGAAAGGGCCATGAACGTGCGGGACCTCAAGAGCGATGGCGTCCGACTGACCCGATAGATTAACCTTGAGGCGGTGCAAAACTGACCTGGGACGGTATCGGGGTGCTACAGCGATGAGTCGAGACGAGGTCGGACTCGGGGTGATCGGCTGCGGTGGGTTCGGCCTGTTCGCGCTCGCAGCACTTCACCCAGGTGCCCGGGGTCAAGCTCGTCGGCATGGCCGGCACCCACCGGCCGGCGGCGCTGGCCGCGGCCGCCGCGGTTCGGGGTCGAGAACATCGACGACGTCGGCGCGCTCCTCGGCGCGCGACGACGTCGACCTCGTCTACATCGCCACCCCGCCGTTCCTCCACCATCCCCAGGCGCTGGCGGCGCTGGAGGCCGGCAAGCACGTGATCGTCGAGAAGCCGCTGGCCCTGACCGTCGCGCAGGCCGACGAGATGATCGCCGCGGCCCGGCAGCGCGACCGGCTGCTGGTCGCCAACCTGATGCAGCGGTACAACCCGCTGTTCGACGCCGTGCGCCGGCTGGTCGAGGCCGCGAGTGCTGGGCGAGGTGCTGCACGGCTCCTTCGAGAACTACGCCTCGGACGAGAACCTGCCGGCCGGACCACTGGTTCTGGGACCGGTCGCAAGAGCGGCGGCATCTTCGTCGAGCACGGGGTCCACTTCTTCGACCTGTTCGCCGGCTGGCTCGGGCCGGGCCGGGTCGAGGCGGCCCAGGTCGGGGTCCGGCCGGGGACCGCGATCGAGGAGCACGTCCACTGCACGGTCCGCTACGGCGACGCGGCCCTGGTCAACTTCTACCACGGCTTCCACCAGGCCGGCCGGATGGATCGGCAGGAACTCCGGCTGGTGTTCGAGCGGGGCGACGTGACCCTGTACGACTGGGTGCCGACCCGGGCGCGGATCCACGCGCTCGTCGACGAGCGGCAGACGCGCGACCTTGTGCGACCTGTTCCCCGGCGCCCGGCTCGACGTGGCCGCGTCCTACGGCGGCAAGGACCGCGCCTGCCGGGGCCGGGGCAAGGAGATCGACGTCTACCAGATCATCGAGCTGTCGTTCGGCGACGGCCAGGCGAAGTCGCCGCTCTACGGCCGAGCTGCTCCGGTCGCATGATGGCCGACCAGGTCGCCTGGATCCGCGACCGCAACCACCGGCGGGTCGTCACCGAGGCCAACGGCCGGGACTCCCTGGCGATGGCCTGCGAGGCCGACGCGCTGGCCCATCCGAGGCCGGGGGCCGAGCCGATGACCGTCCGGCGGCTCTCGACACGCGGCTCCTGCTCGCGGCCCGAGGACGTGCCCGCCGTCCCGCGACGATTTCGAGGTCGTCGGCGTGTTCAACCCCGGGGCGGTCCGGGCGGGGGACGAGGTCGTGCTCCTGGTCCGCGTCGCCGAGCGGCCCCGCGAGCGGCGGCCGGGCTTCACCGGCCTGCCGCGCTGGGACCCGGACGGCGGGCCTGACGATCGACTGGGTTCCCGACGCGGAGCTGGAGCCGATCGATCCGCGGGTCGTCCGGCGCAAGGCCGACGGGCTGGTCCGGCTCACCTTCATCTCGCACCTGCGCGTGGTCCGCTGCGGGGACGGCCGGGCGGTCGCGGAGGTCACCGACGTCGCGTTCCGCCCGCAGGGGAGCTGGAGGAGTTCGGCGTCGAGGACCCGCGGATCACGCCGCTCGACGGCCGGTTCTACTTCACCTACGTGGCCGTCTCGCGGCACGGCGCCGGCGACGGCGCTGGCGTCGACGGACGACTTCCGCACGTTCGAGCGGCACGGGGTCATCTTCTGCCCGGAGAACAAGGACGTGGTCCTGTTCCCGGAGCGGATCGGCGGCGACGTACGCGGCGCTGCACCGCCCGGTCTGCGGCGACGCCGTTCACCCGGCCCGAGATGTGGGTCGCCCGGTCGCCGGACCTGATCCACTGGGGCCGGCACGGCCTCCTGCACGTCGCGGGCGGCGACTGGCAATCCGGCCGCGTGGGGGCCGGGCCGCCGCCGATCCGCGTCCCCGGACGGCTGGCTGGAGATCTATCACGGCAACCGCCAGCCGACCCGGCCGGGCGAGGTCGGGGCCTACTACGGCGGGGCGCTCCTGCTCGACCCCGACGACCCGGCGCGGGTGCTCCGGCGGACGCCGGAGCCGTTCTTCGCGCCCGAGGCCGACTTCGAGGTCGCGGGCTTCGTGCCGGACGTCGTCTTCCCGACCGGGGTGGTCCGGGACGGCGAGACGCTGCTCGTCTACTACGGGGCCGCCGACGCGTGCACGGCGGTCGCCGAGTTCTCGCGGCGCGGAGCTGCTCGACGCGATGATCGCCGCCGGGCTGATCGCGCTCACGGCCCGGGTCATGGCCGCCGAGCACGTCGTCGAGCGGGACGGTGGCGAACGTGCTGGCGTAGTCCGACATGGCGTAGGGGATGATCAGCTCGCGGCCGTGGAGCACGGCCGCCGCAACTGTAGACGACGTTCGGCACGTAGCCCTCGCGCTCGTTGGCGTTCGGCTCCAGCAGGGGCGTCTCCAGCCGGCCGATCACGCGCGACGGGTCGTCGAGGTCGAGCAGGAACGCCCCCAGGGCGTACTTGCGCATCGGCCCGACGCCGTGGGTCAGGACCAGCCAGCCGGCCTCGGTCTCGATCGGCGAGCCGCAGTTGCCCAGCTGGACGAACTCCCAGGGGTACGTCGGCTTGGCGATCAGCTCCTTGGTGTACCAGAAGTGGAGCATGTCGGAGTACATCAGGTAGATGTTCTCGTTGTCCTGCCGCGAGAGCATCGCGTACTGGCCGTTGACCTTGCGCGGGAAGAGGGCGAACCCCTTGTTCCGCACCTCCGGGCCGTTCAGGGTGCTGACCTTGAAGTGGAGGAAGTCCTCGGTCTCGAGCATCTGGGGCAGGATCACCCGGCCGTCGTAGGCGGTGTAGGTGGCGTAGTAGCGGACCCGGCCGTCGTCGTCGTGGAACCGGACGAACCGGGCGTCCTCGATGCCGTTGGTCTCGGTGGGCGACGACGGGAAGATGATCCGTTCCGAGACGTCCAGCTCGGGGCCGAAGCGGATCTCGTAGTTGGCCTTGGCCAGCGTCGAGCATGGTCTGGGCGACCGGCTCGAACTCGCGCTGGCGGGCCCGGTTGTGCCGCAGGACGTTGCTGGAGCGTGTGCTCCAGGTCGTCGAGCGTGAACTGGTCGCCCAGCGCGGCCATCACCTGGTCGGTCAGCGGGCCGTTGATCCCCAGCTCGGTCAGCTTGCGGTGGAACAGGGTCTTGTCGTAGAGGGCGTTGGGCACCAGCTCCGGGGCCGTGACGAACCGGGTCGGCTCGTCCATGCGGATCCGGTTCTCGGCGTCGATCACGCCGGAGCGGAAGGTGATCGACGAGATGTGCCCCTCGCCGGTGGCCCGCAGGCTGAGGATGAACCGGCGCGACCCGTCGGGCAGGCCCGACTGGTCGGGGTGCCAGACCATCGACGGGTTGAACAGGGCCGCCGATTCCAGCGCGTATTCCTGGGTGAAGTAGGAGCCGATCAGCAGCCGCCGGTTCTCGCTGAGCGGCTGGTCGGTCAGCAGGTGCTTGCCGGACCTGCTCGAAGCGGTGCAGGAAGAACTCGCGGGTCCGCTGGTGCCGCTCGCGGAACTCCCGCATCACGTCTTCGAGCAGGCACTCGACCTCCGGCTCGGAGAGCGACGCGACGCGCGCGATGATCCTCTCGATCCGGTGCTCGCTCGTCGGCTCGAACGGCCGGATGACGACGCGGGAGTTGGTCGGCTTGAGGACGATCCCGGTGCGCTTGACGTCCATGTGAGGGACTTCCGACCTCGCTGCAGAGGATGGCGGCCCGTCCCTGGGACGGCAGGACGCTACCGCACCTGGCGGAATGCCGCCAGGGAGCTTTCCAGCAGGTTCATCTCGGCGAGCGAGAGGAGGAAGGCGAGGGTCGATTCGGCGCCCTGGTTCCGGTTGACCCGGTCTTCCTGGAGGCCGTCGCAGCACCCGCCGGTGCCCGGGTCGTAGAGCTCCAGGCCCAGGTCGTTGCGGCCGAGGAACCACTCGAAGGCGGAGCGGGCCTCGTTCAGCCAGGCGGGGTCCTCGGTGGCCCGGTAGGCCTCCAGGCAGGCGGAGACCGTCGCGTTGGCCTCGATCGGCTGCTGGTCGAACCGGGCCGGCTCGCTGCCCCTTGCGGTAGAAGCCGTTGGCAGCCGATCGCCCGGAAGTGGCCCTGCGGGGCCGTCTGGACCGTCGACCAGCCAGCCCAGGGTGCTGCAGGCCGATCTCCAGGGCCCGGGCGTTGCCGCCGTCGCGGCCGCTGGCGATCAGGGCGTGCGGCAGCCGGGCGTTGTCGTAGCTGAGGATCTCCTCGAACCAGGGCCAGTCGGGCGTGGCGCGTCCGGTCGTACAGCTCGATCAGCCGGGCCGTCAAGGTGTCGCGGACCTGGCCGGTGAGCCGGTCGCCGCTGAACCGGCGGAGGTACTCGTGGATGCCCAGCAGGCCGAAGGCCCAGGCCCGGGGCGAGGTCGTCTCCAGGACGGCCGGCAGGGCCAGCTCGAAGTGCGCGGCGGCCCAGGACGGCAGGTCGGGCCGCCGCGACCGGCCGACGCAGGCGCCCAGGGCCCAGAGGGCCCGCCCGTGGCAGTCCTCCGAGCCGACCTCCTCCAGCCAGCGGCGGTCGAAGCCCAGGAAGTTGCGGAACCGCTTCCGCTCGCGGTCGAAGGCGGCCTGGAGGAACGCGGCGTAGGTCGTGGCGAGCCGATGGACCTGCGGCCCGTCCTGGCCCAGCTCCTCCAGCAGCACGGTCAGCAGCAGGGCGCGGGCGTTGTCGTCGGTGCAGTAGCCCTCCGCGAAGTTGGGGATGGTGTAGGTGGCGTGCTGGAACATGCCCGTCGAGTCGGTCATCCGCACCAGGTGGTCGAGCCGCCAGTCGGGCAGTTCGGCCTGCTGCTCGGCGAGGGTGCGCACCGCCAGCGGCTTGAACGGCTGGTCCTGGCGGCCGAGGCGGGCCCGCTGGAACGACTCCATGTACATGGTGGGCGACGTGCTCCCAGATCATCTCGCGGCCCAGCCGGTACGCCTGCTTGCACATCGCGTGCCGCCGCGGCTCGTCGCGCAGCAGCCCGCAGATCTCCCGCGCCAGCGCCGGCGGGTCGGCGAACGGCACGAGCACCCCGCGGCCGTCGGCCAGCAGCTCCTCGGCGTGCCAGTAGGGCGTCGAGACGATCGCCTTGCCGCAGCCGAACGAGTAGGCCAGCGTGCCCGAGGTGATCTGCGCCGGGTTCAGGTAGGGGGTGACGTAGACGTCGGCCGCCCGGATGAACTCGGTCAGCTCGTTCAGCTCGACGAACCGGTTGTAGAAGATCACGTGCTGCTTGATCCCCAGGTCCCGGGCCAGCCGCTCCAGGCTCAGCCGGTAGCGCTCGCCCTGCTCGCGCACCAGGTCCGGGTGGGTCGCCCCCAGGACGATGTAGACGAAGTCGGGGAACTCCTCGAGGATCTCCGGGCACCGCCCGGAGCATGTGCTCGATGCCCTTGTTCGGCGAGAGCAGCCCGAACGTCAGCGCCACCAGCCGGCCCTCGACGCCGAACTGGTCCTTGTAGAGGTTCGGGTCGACGAACGGCGTGTCGGGGATGCCGTGGGCGATCAGGTCGATCTTGGCCTCGGGGACGCCGTAGATCTCGCTGAGGAACGTCCGCGCCCGCTCGGTCATGACGACGACCCGGGCGGACAGGCTCGGCCAGTTGCGTCAGGACCCGCCGCTGGTCGGCGTTCGGCTCGCGCAGGACGGTGTGGAAGGTCGTGACGACCGGCATCCGCAGGTCGCGCAGCAGGCCGAGGATGTGGCTGCCGGCCGGCGCCGCCGTAGATGCCGTACTCGTGCTGGAGGCAGACGACGTCGGTGTTGCGCGAAGTTCAGGAAGTCGGCCGCCCGGAGGTAGCAGTCCAGGTCCTGCTCGTCGATCTCGAACCGGACCTCCGGCGGGTAGTCGTACCCCTCGGGGCGGTCGTTGACCGGCACGACGAAGCACTCGGCGTCCGGGATACTGGCCGGCCACCGAGGCGCACATGTCGTGGGTGAAGGTGGCGATGCCGCACTTGCGGGGCAGGTAGTCGCCGACGAAGGCGATCTTGCGGATCTCGGAACCGCATTTCATGAGACTCTCCTCCACCCAGCTCACCCCATGGGACCCGGCAGGTTGAGCGGTTGAGCGGCGCACCAAATAATCGACCGGGAACCACGGCTCACCATCGTCATCGAGCCGCCGGTCCCCGGTTTCGATTTTAACCCCGACTTTCCTTCACCGTCGAAGCAAGCCGCCCACGCCTCCCTCCCAGGTAACTCGCGCGGCGATGAGAACGAGGGCGCTGGAATTCGTCGTGACGCTCACTCGAACAAGTGCTTACCCTCACCGGTAGAACTCCCAGGCGAGCTGATCGCATCATGTCGGCGGGATTGCGGTGGAATTAATGAGGATCTGGATTACGTCACGGAGTTGTTCGGCGACACCGTGGCGGACCGCCCGGGAATCCCGAAGATAGTCCGGGAGGAAGCGGCCGAGGTCGATCGGGTCGCCGATGCGGAAGAAGACGTCGCGCTTGGCCAGTTGACGCGGCCGTTTGGTCCGATAGACCTCCCGCTCCAGTTTGAGAACCATCTCCGCCAGCCGGTCCTGCGACGGGTCCACATCCGTGTATTGCGGCTGCCAGCTCCCCATCTGGCCGACACTCGTTAAAGCGGCCAGGTCGGTGTGGAGCTGCGCCCGACGCTCGGCGTCGTCTCGCCCACTCCTGGTCAGCAGATCCCGCAGATACGAACCGAGCCGCCATGTTCGGTCCATCGTCTGCATCTGGGAGTTGACGGTCGCACCTGCGTACTTCACCTCGATCTGGGCGAGGATGGCCCTGCGCACCTCCTGCATGCGCTCGCTCAACTCAGAGAGGCGGTCGGAGGTCGGCTCCAGGTGATGGGCCAACTCATGGCGATGCAGCAGGTCCGCCATGATATTGGCCAATCGCCGCTGGAGCAAGAGACCGCTCAGGCGACGGCTGAGACGCTGCTCCATCAAGCGGGTCCGCCGCTCCAAGATCGGCGCGATGGGCTCGCGGTAACGGTACTTGATGGCCATCGGGACCAGGTAGGCCGTCCAATCCGGTCGGGTTCGCCGCGCCTCGACCACGGCCTGCATCCCGATGTCGACGGCCCCGCTCTTGAACGGCTGCACCAGATCGTTGAGGTAGTAGATTTCCCCCTCGGGGAAGATGACGAGCACCTCCCGCCCCCGCTTCACCGCCTCGATGGAGCAGCGTTTCGTCTCCTCGTTACTCTGGCCGCCGCGCTCCACGGAGAACGCCCCGAGGCGCTGGAGCCACCAGCCCGCGACCCCGTAACCCTCGTCGAACGCCTCGCGGTTCATCATGAAGAGGAAGCGACGGCCCGAGCGGCGGGACAGTTCCAAGCAGGCCTTGAAGTCCGTCTCATCGGCGTGATTGGCGGCGAGGATGATGCCTGCCTTCTGCGGGAGGTCCCGCAGCACCTTCAGGTCACGCGGTTCGAGATGGAGCCGATTGCGCCAAGCGAGGTCAATTCGAATGAAAGTCTGGACAGCCCAGATGACCCATCCCCAGGGCTTGGCCGGTCGAAAGGTTGGGCTCTCCGACATGGGCCTCTCCTCCCCTGCGACTGACTCCACAAAAACCGACCGGGGCCCCCGGCTCACCATCTCGGATGAGTCGGGTCCCCGGTATTGATTTTGCCCCCGACGAGCTCTCGTAGCCAAGGCAAGTTCCCCCGCGATCCGCTCAGGGCTCAGCGCGTTCGACTCGGCCAGTCCGTGCCAGTCATGACTGGCCTGCCCCATCGGTCGGCTCATCGTGGACAAGGGGGTCGCCGGCGTGAGCTTGGGGAGCTTCAAGCGATGGGCGAGTCCGAGGATCGACAGGACCCGGATGGCCACGTAAGTCAAATCGACCTCCCACCAGCGCAGGCCGTGCCGGGCCGAGGTCTGGAAGGCGTGATGATTGTTGTGCCAGCCCTCGCCGAAGGTCAAGAGTGCCACCCACCACAAGTTCGTCGAGGAGTCGTGGGTTTTGTAGGTGCGGTAGCCCCAGACGTGGGTGGCCGAGTTGACCAGCCAAGTGGTGTGCAGGACCGTGACGGACCGGACGAAGCCGCCCCAGATGAGCCAGGGCAGACCGCCCAGGGCATAGAGGCCGGCGAACATCAGGAGTGGGAAGACGAAGTGAAACCTGTCGAGGACGCGGTGCACCGGGTCGCGATAGAGGTCGGGAGCCCACTTCCGATAGTATTCGGGGGAGTGGCGGGAGGTGATGTCGGGGGTCATCCACCAGAGCATGTGGGCCCAGCCGAAACCGCGGTTCGGGCTGTGTACGTCATGCTCGTCGTCCGAATGGGCGTGATGCTTGCGGTGGTCGGCGACCCAGCCGACGGCCCCGCCCTCGGAGGCACAGCATCCGAGGGCGGTCAGGAAGTATTCGAGCCACTTGGGCCGGGTGGCGAAGCTACGATGGGTCAGGAGCCGGTGGTAGGTCAGGCAGATACCCAACCCTCCGGTCAGCCAGTGGAAGACGAGGCAGATGAGAAGGGCCTGCCAGGTGAAAAAGGCAGGGAGCAGCGCGAAGAGGGCCCCGACGTGCAACCCTGTGATCCAGAGCAAGGGACCCCAAGCAAGATACGCGGACTTCGGCCGGATGGTTACGGGCATGCTCATGCTGAGCCTCCGATGGAGAAGAACTCGGAAGTCAGCCCTTCAATGCCCCGGCTGCGGACGAGACCATTGAAAGTAAAGAACATGCCGGTTCAGCTTGTCAGGGAGAGACGGGGTCCCCGTTCGAGGTCCCGCCTCATGAAGAAGAGGAATCACATACCACGCGAGCGAATTGACAAAAGCTCGTACCTGAATAATGGGTCGCGTAAAAAACCCGAGCGTCCATGCTCGGGGTTGCTGCTCATAGAAAACGCTGAGCGCGGCGGATCAATAGCGACCGCCACCGTAGCCGCTGCCGCTTCGTCCGCGACCACCGCCCCCGCCAGAGCCGCCACCCGCGCGAGCTTCACGCGGCTTGGCCTCGTTCACCGTGAGGCGGCGACCGTTGTGGTCCTGGTCGTGAAGGCCCTGGATGGCCGCCTGGGCCTCGGCCTCGCTGCCCATCTCCACGAAGCCGAAGCCCTTGCTGCGGCCCGTGTCGCGGTCCTCGATGACCTGCGCGCTCTGAACGTCCCCGAATGCGGAGAACAACTGCTCCAAGTCGGAACTGCCGACCTGATAGGTCAGGTTCCCGACATACACTTTCTTGCCCACCATCAATCTCCTGAGCGAAGGCATGGCGACCCGCTGTTCGCTTTCCGGGTCGGATGTGAAAGGGGCCAGCATGGCGGCCCAGCAGGTGGGAAAGGCGAGGGAGGGGAGCGAGAGCAGATTCCGAAGGGATCGACGTCGCGAACTCATTCGTTTTCCAACCGCGGATATTCTACGCAGGAATGGTCGCCGGGGACAGTGCTGTTCGCTATTTTTCGCGGAATTCCCCATACACGATGGCATCTGTCCCATGCGGCCCCGGCATCAGCAGTCAATGATGGGATTTCGAGGCCGCAGGCGGCGTCTCCTCGTGTCCTGCCCGTATCCGGGCAGGAGATCGCGGCGATTCCGAAGAGTTCCAGAGAGTCATAGGAGAGATAACATCTGGGGGTCCAGAGATCCTTGACAATCCGTCTGAGCGGCCAAGTCCGACCTTCTCAGTCAGGGCATTCCGTTCCATATCGTTCCGGGAGAGCGCCGGAATGGATAGGGTCCTCCCTCACGGGATCGGGGGCGGCGCTCGGGTCGAACGATCACCCCGCACATCATCACCTCGAGGAGGTGCAGTATGGCACGTAGATTCGGAAAGAACGGTGAACGTCGATTCCGCTGGGGGAGTCGACTCGCTCGACGAAATTGCACAAAGTCGCGATTACTGATCGCTGCGCAAATAAGATCAAGT
This sequence comes from uncultured Planctomycetaceae bacterium, assembly GCA_963803395.1. Lineage (GTDB taxonomy): Bacteria > Planctomycetota > Planctomycetia > Isosphaerales > Isosphaeraceae > JAFANO01. The sequence continues at coordinate 166,377 of CAWDND010000070.1, read as the reverse complement.
TCCTGATGCGGTAAACCGCAGGATTTCCGTGTCAGAACGCTCCGACTACTTGACGTTCTTTGCGCAGCGATCAGTAGATGGTCCAGTCCGCGACGTAAACTTCCTCCCGCGAGCGGTTCCTGCGGACCAAGTCAGCGAAGGTGGTCCGATTGACGACGTCAGTGATGGACTGGCGGACCTGGCACCAGAATTCGAAGAACGGGCACTCACCGAGGAACTCGCATTCCTTGGAGCGGACCGGGTTGACGCATTCGACCGGCGCGATCGGGCCGTCCATGAAGCGGAGGACCTCGCCGACGGTCAGGCTTTCGGCCGGTCGCGCCAGCCGGTAGCCCCCCTCGGCGCCGCGCCAGCTCCGGACGAATCCTCCCCCCTCAGCAATTCCCGGCCCCTTGAGTGCGACTCGTCCTGTTTCGCCCATTTTGACAGTGACAGCACAACTCTTCACCCTCGGCAGGAGAAAGGAGGTCAGGTCGGGGCTTGCCAGAGCCCGAACGAGTCGGAATGTCGACGGTGGACCCCTGAGGGGGGCCTTGACCGCGCACCGCGAACGCGACCTTGGTTCAACGCCTCCCAAAGCGACGCGACAGTTCCCTCGCAGCGACGTCTGGCTACGACGAATTCTCAAAGACCGGCTTCTGCGGTGCGATGCCACGTACCAGAGCCATCAGCAACTCCGCCATCGAGTCAAACACCAGCAAGCGAAAATGGTGACGGAGTTCTTCCCAGAGGTGGCACTTGGTCTTCATTTTGTGCCAGGCCGCCTGGAACAAGGGACAACACAGTTGCTGAACTTGATCCCCCAGGAAGGCCAACATCATCAGCAGGGCCAGCACCACCGACAGGTTCTGCTCGCCGTGTCCCTAGTTGTGTTCCAGGTGATCTCCTTGGTTTTTCAAGGTGTTGAAGGTCTCGTGCTCAATCTTCCCGCGGGCTCGTCCCCCCCGCATGAGGTCCCAGACGTTGTCCCGGGTCAGCAAAAAGTCGGTGATCCAACTGAAATGCTGCACCTTCCCCTTGGGATGGATCTCCCAGGATTCCAGCACGTTGACCAACTCGTCGGGGTGCGACTCGTGGAGCGGCGTGCCATTGCAGAATCGAAAATGAGGCAGCACACCCGTCGCCGGATCGTCCAAGGTGAGGACGTGCCTCTGGCCGGCCTCCTCGGCGGTCTGGAGGTGCGGGAAGAGGAAGGCGTGGTCGCCAGGCTTGACGCCGATGATGTCGTGCGCCGGCCTCGCGCAGGTCACGCAGGTGCGGGGCGTTGGCGCTGAGGGCGTCTTCGACGACGATGACCGGCAGAGGGAGATGATCCTGGCGAAACTGTTTGAGCCAGCGGCGGCTGGCATTCCGCTCGCAGTCGTTCTTGGTCTGGCCGTCCTGCTGGACGATCGGCTCGGGTGCCAGCGGAAGGACTTCCTTGAGGTCGGGATGGACCAGGGTGGCCCCTAGCAGTTGATGGGAAGAGGTGACGCCGCCGTTGCGATGGTGCTTCACCAGGCACGAGGAGCAAGGGATCTTGGGGATGAGAAATCCGTCGTGCCGTCCAGCGACAGGAGGGAGTGGTCGTCCAGAGAGCTAAAGCGTTCCAGCACCTTGCCGCGTTGCAGGGGACGGAAGAGGTCGCGGAACCCGGGTCGCATGTCCGCGGGATCGAGGGGATCCAGGATGGCCCGCATCTGGGAGTCGGAGGGGACGCGGTTGATCCCAGAGATGGTGCGGAAGTTGTCGTTGGGGTCGCGGCGGCGGTGGTCAAAGGCCAGCAGGGACGGGTCTTTGAGAGAGAACCTCGCGAAGGCCGACATCAGGGTGTCGCCCAGGGGGATCTCGACCTCACCGGAGCGTAGGTCAGGGAGGGAGTCGAAACGGGAGCGGAGCAGTCGGAAGAGGGCATCAGCCGACAGGTTCTTCCGTGCATGACCAAGAAGGAGAGCCATGACGAGCCACTCCATTGGCACCAGTGGCAAGATGGAGAGTTCAGGAAAGCATTATGCGCGATGGATGTGCGAAAGGGGAGACCAAGAACCGCGACTTTTCAGAGGAAAAACACCAGACCGGGAATTGCTGCCTTCAACCCAACCCTCTCCCACAAGAGGGAAGGGGATTCTTCGGGCCACTCTCTCCTTCTGAGGAAAGGTTGGGGGGGAGACGTTACGTTGATCGAGGTCATAGTTCGCGTTTTTTCGGTCGTGTTCACCAAGACAAGCGGTTCCGGCATGCGACACACGCCCGACAAATATTCCAGCGCCACGCCTTGGTGTGCGGTTTTAGAGAGATTGCACAGAATCAGTCGTTCCAAAATTGGGCTGCATGGCGAAGGACAAATGCCGATCGACGCAAGCTCCCCCCGAATAATGACTCTCGAGGACAGAGTCATCACCGGAGAGAGCCATGCGCCCACCCCATCGTATCCTCGACCGCCACCGGGTCCACCGCCTCGCCGCCGAGCACCTGCAAGCCCCTCTGAAGTTCAAGGACTACAAACGCCAGACCTCGGCCCAGGTCCTCTGGGCGCTCCGGCTGGCCGCCGCGGCCCGGATCACCTCGTTGTCCGACGCCGGCCAACGCCTCCGCGACGCCCCCTCCGACGAGACGGCACGCCAGGCGCTCGTGGCCACCCTGCCCGACGACGCCACACTGCAACGACAGCTCAACGCCGCCTTGGCCGGACACTGGCCCAAGGCTCCGCAAACGCCTTCAGAGGCTGGCCATCGACTGGACCTTGATCCCCTACCACGGCCGTCCCTTCCGCAACCCCGACGAGAGCTACCGCGGCCAGGCCCAGAGCGGCACTAGCCACTTCCACGCCTACGCCACCGCTTCCGTCATCCGCAAGGGGCAGCGCTCCACCGTGGCCCTGACCGGCGTCAAGAAGGGCGCGTCGCTCAAGCAGGGGGTCCAACGTCTGCTCCGTCAGGCCGCCTGTGTGGGCATCCGGCCCCGACTGCTCCTGTTGGATCGCGGGTTCTCCCGCGTGGCGGTCGTTCGCTACCTCCAGGCGGCGCGGTGCCGTTCCTGATGCCGGTGGTCTGTCACGGCCGCGCGCCCAAGCACCCGAAAGGCCCCAGTGGCAGCTCGGTCTTCCGGACGTGGACGAACAGCGGTTGGTCGACCTACACCCTGGCCGACACGAAGGGGCGGCCGGCGACGGTGTCGCTCGGCGTGAAGTGCCGGAACTATCGCGGGCAGTGGACGCGGCACGGGCGTCAGGTGTTGATCTACGCCTCCTGGGGCTCTCAGCCGCCGTCGCCGGACGCAGTGTTCACGACTTACCGGCTGCGGTTCGGGATCGAGACGAGCGACCGCCAGATGCACGCGGCGCGGATCCGAACGACGACCCGCCGACCGGAGGTGCGCCTGTGGTACATGGGAATCGCGCGGGTACTGCGGAACCTCTGGGTGTGGCTGCACGCCACGCTGCTGGCGATGCCCCGCCGCGGCGGTCGGGTGATCTTACTGGAACGGCTCCGGTGGGCGACGCTGTGGCTCTGGTTGCTGCATGTGGTCGAGGAGGCCTTCGGGACCGACGATGTCACCTACACCGAAGGAGATGTAGGACATGAGCTTGCGTTGTAGCGGACCGTCGGACTTATTTTGGAACGACTGAGATTGCACAGAATTAGGAAGAGATTCTCGGCGCCATTGAGGCACGAGGGAGATGACTTCGCCAGGAGGATCGGCGAAAACACACACGATGAACCCCCATACTGCTTCTATGGAGATTCACCGTGTGCGCGATCGATCAACTCGAGGTTATCCTCAACGACAGCCCCGTCAAGCTCGAGAGCCAGGCCCTCGAACTCCAAGTCGGGCTCAAGATCACCCTCCCCATGCCCGAACACGACCACTTCCTCCCCGAGACCATCGAGGCCTGCGTCCATCAGGCCGGCCTCATCCTCCAGCGCGTCATGTTCCAGCTCCTGATGGAGACGGCCGACCAGGATCTGGTCTTCCGCCGCCGCCACGGCAAGGACGGCCAAGGGATCCAGCGGCGGGGGACACGGCCTTATCCGTTCAAGACCCTCTTCGGGGAAGTCACCATCCAGCGCAGTCGGATCAGCCACAAGGCCGAGGGCAGGACCGAGATCCCGTCGGCGACCGCCTGGAACACCCCCGAGCAGATCCCCCTCACTCAGAACCTCCGCGACGCGGTCTGCGACCTGATGCGCGACCAATCGGCCGGGGACAGCCAGGGCGACATCGGGGAGCGGGCCGGGGAGCTGGACCTGTTGGGCCGGAGTACGCTCCTGGAGATCCTCTCCCAGGAAGGGGAGCGGTTAGTCGCTGCGCAACGGGCCCGCGCCTCGGAGATCCTGGAGGAGGCCCCCGAGCCGGAGCGTGAGGCGGTGCTGGTCCCGGTCGAGACCGATCCGTGCGACGACGCGTGGAGCGACGTCCCGCTCGACGAGTCGGAGGAGGCCCAGACCGAATGGGAGCAAGCCCAGGCCGTCTGGGCGGCGACGGGCTTCCCCGGCTGTGAGCCGGTGTGCCCGGTGAAGGCGAAGACCCCGCGCCAAGTCGACGAGGGATTCGTGATCGTCCCGCCCGACGAGGTCCAGACCAAGGCCCAACCCTGTACCGGTCGCAAGGCGATCTGCACCTACACGGCGGTGGTCCTGGTGGCGGGCTGGCAGTACAGCCTCGCTTCGGCCACGACGGCGGACCTGGGGTTGCAAGTGGCCGCCCTCCTCCTGGAGTTGGGGGTGCCGCGAGGACAGCGGCGGTTGTTGGTCCTGGGTGACGGAGCCAAGTGGATCCGGGACTGGTTCGAGGGCTTGAGGTTGGATCACAAAGTAATGATTGTCTGTTGGTCTCATGTGAAGAAACGGTGTTATGGGCAATTCAGCCTGGCCGGTGGCCCGAAGGATCGACGTCGGGCCCTGGAACGCGCCGTCTTGGGGCAGTTGTGGATCGGGGAGGTGGCCGCGGCGATTGCGCTGTTGCAGGAGGCGATGGAGTGGGTGAGGACCCCCCAAGCGCTGGAGGAGTTAATCGCCTACCTGGAGAAACGTCGGGGGACGATCCCGAATTACCAGCAACGGCAGCGTGGTGGCTTGTGGATCGCGAGTACGCGCGTGGAGAAATTCCACGACTGGTCGGTGTCGGAGCGTTGCAAGGGACGAGGGATGAGTGGGACGTCGCTGGGGGTTCTGTCGTTGGCCGCATTGGAGGCGGCGCGTGAAAATGGGGAACTGAACTTATGGCGGCAGACCCGCGAACTTCCCAAGATTCGTCTGCCGGAGCCGGAACGGAAGGCCGCGTGAGAAGGGTGCAATCGCGCCAGTGCCAAAGATTCTGCGGGATTTCTGGCCTTTTCTCTGCTCGAACCCCGCTGAGTTCGATTCTCAAATGATGCTGGAGTGTAAATCTGTATGATGGAGCTGCGGCCCCATCCCAGGCGGCCGCTCCCCGCGCCGTCCCAGACCCGTCGCCCTCCCACACGGCCCCGGGGCTCTCGGAGCGCCTGCGGCCGCGGGAGGATCAGAGCCACCCACCGAAGGATCAGGGGGACCGAGGAGGAAGAGTCAGGAAGATCCAGGCGGCCGCCCACGAGCGTTCTCCTCCGGAGGCACGCTCCGTCCCCTTGGCCCTGGAGGCGGCCCTTCCTGAGAGGAGGCGGTTCGGTGAGACAGCGCCCGACCGCGGAAAAAACGCCTCCGGCTCCCAGTTCCCCGCCCTCGGCTGAGGAACTCAGGGCACGTTCCAGGACCGGAACGCTCAAATTCCGCCGAAATCCTTGGCACTGGCGCGATCGCACCCCGTGAGAACGGGCCGAGCGCACCAAGGCGTGGGGCTAGCCTCGATTTCCACGGTACAAGTCCCGGCTAACACTGATCAAGGCAGTGATCGATTGTGCGATCAAGCGAATCTGATCTTCAGCAGCTTGTTGCCGAACCACGGCATCGGGGTCGGATGATCCGCCAGCCCCGAGGCCACGAGGTACGGGTTATGCGCCCGCTTGTCCACGCGTCACGATCACTTCCTCGTCCCCGATCTGGACCGTCGCGGAGACGTCCAGCAGATTGCGATAGATCGTCTTGGCCTGCGCCTTGGCGTACTCCCGCCCGATCCGATCCGCCATCAGCCGGTACAACGAGCTGGCCATGATCGTGATCTGCAGGTCGAAGTCCACCTTCAGGCCCACCATCGACGACAGGGCGTCGAGGTGGAAGAACTGGATCGCCTCGGAGATCCCGTTCTCGATCAGCATCCGCTGCGCGTAGCGGGTCACCAGCGCCGGGCAGTCGCTCTCGGAAGTCGTTCGTCAGCAAGACCGTCGGCTCCTCGTGGCCCCAGCTCGATGATCGTGACCTGGCGCAACTCCCCTTCGTAGTCCTTCAGCCGGATCCGCTCGTCCAGCACCTTGGGCGTGCGGTAGGTCCGCGTCAGGCTGTTCAGGGTGATCCGCCGCCACGGCCGAGGCCGGGCGGCTCCAGATCGCCCTCAGCATGCCGCGGGTGCGACGCCGCAGGGTCATGAACCGGACCCCGCGCCGGTTCAACCGACTCGAGATGGGCATGCGTCGTCAACTGCGAGTCGAACACCAACTCCTCGGGAGGGCTCCCCGTCCGGTCCTGCCAGAAGTCCACGAACCTCAGGATCTCATCGGGCTGCTGCGCCTTGGGGATGCCCGCATGGGCATAGCAGAGGACACGCTCGGTGGCATCGCGGGCGAGGAAGACCAGGACGCCCTTCTGGCTGCGGCTGCGACTGGAGACGTAGTGCTTCTCCAGCGGCTCCTGCCTGGGCATTGGCCGGGACGGTGTGGAAATCGAGATCGAACGACCGGCCCCGTGGCAGGCCGACCCGATGCACCTCGTCGGACCAGGCGTCGAGCAAGCGCAAGTCGGCGCGACGATCGACCCGCGAGCTGTACGCGGCCAGGTACGAGCGCTTGGGGACGACGTTGAGGCCGGCGAACAGGGCGATCCCCTCGTCACAGACCAGGTCCATGACATGGCTCTTGCGTTCCTTGCCGATCAGCTTCAGCGCCAGGAGGGTGCGGACGGCCTGCTCGGCGGGGATCGGGATCGAGCCGGGGAGATCGGCCTGGCTGAGGACCTCGGCCAGGCGGATGTCGCGCATCAGCGGGACGAAGAACCAGAGGCCGCCGAGCCGAGTCCGGAAGGAGCGCGGCTCCAGGCTCAACGCCCGGACGTCCGCCATGGCGGCCGCCTCGGGCCGGGTGGCCTGGGGCCGTTCCTCATCGAGGCGCCGGGGCAGGCGTGCGAAGCCCTCCTCGCGGAGGAGGATCGCGAGGGCATTGATGCTGATGTCGTGCCCGGCGGCGGCCAACTCGCGGCGGATGTCGTAGACGGAGAGGTTCCGCTTCCGCATGGCGACGACCAGGTCGCGGACGCGATCGCGCGCGGGCGCCGGCGTGCGGCCCCTGGCCGGCGGCCGGGAAGAAGGCGGCGCGCTTGGCGGGGTCGTGGCGGAATTGATGACAGAGGACGCGGAAGGACCCCGGTGTGTAGCCGAAGCGGCGAGCGACTTGGTGGGAGGGGAGTCGCTCGACGTAGTAGGCGCGGAGGGCCTCGTACTGTCGTTGGAGCGGCGATTCGGGGGCCAGGAAGAACCGGGCCTGGGGGTCGTCCGTTAGGCCGGAAGGAGGACTGATAGCCATGGGAGGAAGGTGCTAACTCCAGGGGGCTGTGCGAGAAACAAGGGACGGGCCCCCAAGATAGCACCGGCGGTCCAGAAATTTAAGTCATCGAATCGGCTAACGGGAAGAACGAGGAAACCCTATAAAACAAGGGGTTTCCGAGCAGATGGGGGTGAGTTCGGGGGCCAAAACCCCCTCCGTGGAAATCGAGGCTAGGCAAATATTCAGGCAATGCCGACGCTCCATTGTAGGATGCGGGGCCGGGGTCGGCCACCGCGGGTGAGCTAGACGACGGAGCGTCTTGGATCGGACATCAATTCCCTGGTTCTCCTGTTCATTGATGGTTGTTGATTCCCACGGCCAGGGATCCGGAGCGTCGAGGCGGGGGACGGCGGGACGTCGTGGCGCCGGCTCGGCGCGGTTGGCGGCGAGCCTATCAAGGGCCCAGATCAGGTCGGCCGGGTCGCAGGGGAGTTCCAGACAAGCCGAGTCGCCGTGGGCGCGGGCTTGGCGGACCATCGCGCGGTCGGCGAACCCGAGCAGCGCGACGATGGGGCCGAATCTCGCCCGACGCACCAGCCCTCGTGTCCAGTCTGGGTCCAGGACCGGGACATCCCAGACCGCCGGGCCGACCGGCGCCGCCTCCGACCATTCGGACGCGGATACGACGGGATAGCCGGCCGATTCCACGATCTCGGCCACCACCTGGCGCAGTTCGGACTGGCCGCTGACGACGCTGGTCCGCGGCCGGGGAACCGAGGGAAGAGGCCTCTCGTGTCCCGCGGAGAGGTGCCTGCGCGATCGTCTCGTGCGCGCCGTCGCCTCGGGCACGATCACATCCACCAGCGTCGACCAGCGTTCCAGATCGGCGTGCCGCACGTACGGGCCAACGCACAGGACGATCCGGGGTGCGGGCGGCGGGCCGCCCCGCAACCGGGCCAGCCGCTCGGCATCCCTCGGGGAGAGCACCGCACGATGGAGGACCAGCACCCTCGGTGGGGGCAAGTTCCGAAACAGGCCCTCGGACAGTTCCCCCGCGCACGACTGCCGAAGAACGCATCCCGGCACCGCGTCGGCGACCGCCCCGACCCAGGGGTCGTCCAGGTCGCCGACGAACCAGACCGGGCCATCGGTCGCGTTCATCGTCCGAGCCTCCTGCTCGGTTGGGGAACCCGGACCCGCGGAGGATGGCGGGTTGCCGAGACATCCCTGGCGGTGCTCCCAGGGACGTTATCAGATCATCCGGATTTCAGCAATCGCGCTCCAAGTGCCCGGTCGACACAGGGTGCACGCCAGCTTCTGGACATTCCAGCGCAGGCCCGGAATCGTCAATCGGAGAACCTGGGGATTCCGTGGTAGAGTGCGGCGCCGTGGAGCTTTGGAGGTGCGAGTCTCGGCGTGGAAGGAGTCAATCCATGGATGGGACGGCGGTCACCTTGAAGGAAAAACTCGATCCACTCCTGCGCGAGGCGGCGGAGGTTTCCGTGGCCCTCGATCAGGCCGACGGCACGATCGTGGGAGTCCCCCATTACGCAGTCATCGAGGCCCGCGTGCACGAACGGGGGCAACCACTCAGCCGGCAGATTCAGGCACGCCAGATGGGCCAGATCGCCGCGCGAGCGGCCGACACCGCCAAGTGTCCCGAGTGCGGTACCCGGTGCCAACTCGTGCGCCAGAAACGTCGGGTGACCTCCATCGACGGCTCCCTCACCGTGGAGGAGCCGGTGGGTCACTGCCCCGGCTGCCGCCGGGGCTTTTTCCCCCCTCCGGGAATCGTTGGGCTTCGACGCCCGTGAACTGACCCCCTGTATTGGTGCAGCGGATCACCGTCGCCGCCGCCGAGACGCGCTCCTTCATGCGCGGCGCGATCGTGATGAAAGACGTGGGCGACCGGGGCGTCTCCGCCAAGACCATCGAGCGAGTCGTGCATGACGTGGGTCGGGAATTGGCCGAGCGTCGTGATGCCGATCCCAAGACCGACGATGCCCTGGCCCAGCGTCCGCAGACGCCACCGGAGTGGGCCGTCGTGGAGTGCGATGGGGGCCGGATCCGCACCCGCGAGCCGGGGCACGGCCCCGGGGTCCATCGCACGGCGGAAGGCTGGCGCGAGACCAAGAACGCTTGCTTGATTCGCGGCTCCCGCACGCTCTCCGACCAGGATCCGCAGCCGGAGCCGCCGGCCTGTTTCTGCGACCCCAAGCACGTGGCGAAGATCGCCGAGACCGCGGCGTTGTCGGTGGCCTCGGCGCAGCCGGCCCCAGTGGTCGAAGTGCCGGAGAAGGGATCCCCCGAGCCGGCCGGGCTCGTCACGCCGGCCGAGTGGCATCCCCGACGACTGGTCCGCACCGTCCTGGGCAGCATCGCGGAGTCGAAGGACTTCGGCAAGCAGAGGGCACGCGAAGCCAAACGGAGGCGGTTCGCCGAAGCCCCGGCCAAGGCGTTCTTGGGGGACGGACTGGCGTGGAACTGGTCGATCTGGAAGCAGCACTTCCCCGACTTCACACCGATCCTCGACTTCCTTCACGTCTTGAGTTATCGGTTCCTGGCCGCCAAGGCCGTCCACGACGTGGCCAGCGACGCGTGGGCTCAGGATCTGGTCTGGATGCGTGGCGCCTGGCAAGGGGAGGTGGTGCAGGTGCTCGAGGAATTGCACGCCTGGCAGACCAGGCGGGGCGAACCGCCTGAAGGCGCCGCGGAGAACGATCCCCGGACCCTCCTGCAGAAGACGATCACCTATCTGGAGAACAACCGGGGTCGGATGAAGTACCCGGAGTACCGCCGAGAGGGTCTGCCGGTGACGACGGCCTGGAGGGAGTCGCTGGTCAAGGAGATGAACTATCGGGTCAAGGGGACGGAGATGTTCTGGAACGACCCGGAGGGAGCCGAGGCGCTCCTGCAGGTGCGGGCCGCGGCCCTCTGTGACGATGAGCGGTTGGCGAAGCACCTCAGGACGCGCCCGGGTTGTCCCTTCACACGTCGACCCAAGTCGCCCAAGTTCGCAGCGGAAAAAATCAGAAGCTGACGTGCACCCAGGTCGGTTGGGGAGCCTGGATCAGGCCGACGTGCGGATGCAAGCAGCAGAAGCGCCAGTGCCAGCGGCAGGGTGTTGAGGATCAGGCCCGCGACCGAGAAGCGGGCGATGGGGACTCGGCCCCAGCGGGCGATCAGCAACCCAAGCCCGCCGAGCGCCAGGCCGATGAGCGGCGGCCCGATCGGCAGCAACGCGTGTGGTCCCGACGCCCAGTGGCCCGCCTTATTCGGCAGCGCCATGACGAACGCGAACGTCCACCCCACGGTAATCACCAGCCCCAGGATCGCCGACGCCTGGCCGAGCAGCAGCGAAAGACCCCAGGCCATCTTGTTCAAGATCCGTTCGAGAAACACGGCTCCCTCCTTTCTCTATGATTCGTCAGGGGCCGCGTCAGTGTTCATTCCTCTTCTGCCCGAGAGAAGATTCGCTCGTCAATAAGATTTACGAATCCACGTGATTGATTCGCCTCGGGCAAAGCGGGTGTGTCGGCGTAAGTGGATAAATTCCTGAAACTCAAGATAAAAAGAGCTGGAGTCCCGTAGGCCCTCACACGGAGGGAGAGGGCTGGGTGAGGGACCTTCACGGGGGGGCGCCATCAGCGACGGGCGGCCTCGTAGCCCAGCTTGGGCTTTCCGTTCTCGTCAAGCTTGTTGCACGCCCAGAGCAAGCCTCGTGTCAGCATGTCGAGATACAGAGGATCACTCATCATTACGTTATGGGTGCGCAAGCGTGGTCCCGAAGACGCGTCCCTGGCCGTAGGTGTTGGTCCAGACGACGGCATGATCCTTCGGCTCACGGGCCTAAATCGGTGCCATCCTGCCTGACAGGTCGCTTAAGTGGTTTGGCTGTAAGTGGTTGGACCAGCACCAGGTCCGGTCGGTCATCGATTTGGGCCCAGGAGCCGAAGGATTTCCTCGATCATCCCGTGGCGTCGAGCTCCGCCGCTTTCCTCCAGCCATTTCTCGGTTTTGGCATCGCTCTTGCGGGGATAATTTATGTCGAATTCTGATGCGGTTTCCATCCGCATCATCAGCAATCCGAAGGGGAGGATTACGTCATGTTTGCGGAAATCGCCCTCCTGCCTGGAGGGGTCATTGCCTGGGCCGTGGTCGGGCTGATCGCCGGGTGGCTCGCCGGCATGGTGATGAAGAACGGTGGCTACGGTATCCTGGGTGATATCGTGGTCGGTCTGATCGGATCCCTGGTCGGTGGGTTCGTCTTGAGCTTCTTCGTGCACGGGACAGCCGGTTTCTGGGGGAGCATCTTCGTTGCATTCCTTGGGGCATGTCTCTGCATCGCCCTCGTGTGCGCCATCTCTGGCCGCAGCGCAGTCTGATACGCATCCCGGGACATTGGTGCCCGCCGGGCCCACCGCCGGGGGCGGCGGTGGGCACGATGGTTCCGGGACGCGAATGATTCGTACCTCGCGAGGGGGACGGCCCTCGATCCTTCCCCTCCGGTTTCGGGGTTAAGCTTCCCGCCGAACTTCTCGCTCTCCGTCCTCCGGTGCCTCTCACCTCACGATCCGAAACCCTGTCGTCACCAACGTCCCGTCGATCGTGGCGTGAACCACGAATTGCCCGGTCCTGGGCAGCCGGGTATGCTCCGTGAACCGCCCGGGCCAGAGGACCGTGTACTGGCGGCTCTGGCCGGGTTGCAGCAAGAGCGCGAGTGCGGGACAAACCCCGAGGTCCGGCATCCGCCAGACCTCGATGGCCTGGCGCGTGATTGTGACGGGACTCGGACCGCAGACGCCAACGCCGAGGGCGTTGGGCCCGGTGTTGGTCTCGGTAACGGCGCTGCGGATGGGCTGGCCGATGCGGTAGGAGGTCTGGCCGGTCGCGGCCCCAACAGTGAGGGACGGCTGACGAAAGGGGTTGCTTGCCGCCCCTGAGCCCGCTGCGGCCTCCAGGCCGTCCACACTGCCGTGGAACATGAAAAGCCCTGCGGGATTCGAAGGTGCAGCCTCGTTGAAATGGCCGTCCCAAACGGCCGAGAACATGCGGGACTGCTGGGGATCCAGCACGCCACCAAGCGCGATGGAGAGCGCAGATGCGGCCCGTTCTGCGACTGCCTCCAGACCTCGATCCCCCTCCTTGGGTCACCCAGAAGTCGGCAACGCCATTCTCAGTCGACACGATCTCGACGGGGTTGCTGATGTTCGTCTCGGTCAACCTCAGGCTCTCGGGTTGACCCGGTAGATAGGCCGGGGGGTTCGCCATCAGTGCGAGCAACGAGGTGGATTGGCTCGACGTGATTCGGAATCGGATGAGGGACGATGAATCCGACCGGCAAATCCCTCGATTCCAGCGGCTCGAATCGAGGACGGTTCGGACGGCGCAACGCGATCCCCCCCGAAGAATGGATGGATGGTATTGTCGCGTTTTTTCTGGTGTGTCACAAGATCAAGTGGATCGGAGTATTCAGGGGAGCCCGGGTAGCGCGGTTTTATCACCCCTGGACAACTCGACAACCACTCGTGTATTGTGTATCTCGTGTATAATGCATGTTTTAAGGAACTTCGCGCGCCTCTTGTGGCGGAATGAGAGGCGATTCCGGCAGTCACCCCTGGACCCGACAGGCCTGCCTCAGGTCCTTTAACCGAAGGTTGATCGGCACTCTGGAACCACCTTTTCCCGCCGTTGTGGTGATCGCTCGCCCGAAACGCCACGATCTCTCCAACCTGGCCGAACCGTCCGGGGCGTATTGACTACAGTGGTGTCATCATAAGCCAATACGGTCTGGAATGATTCACCACCGTCCATTCGGCCCCGACCCGAGGTACACTCACCTCTTCAGAGATGGATCTCGTAACAGGATATCCGAGACCTCTCTCCCACCCGATGAATTTGATGAACAACTCCCGTAAGACGACCCCGCTGGTGGCCTATTCATAAGGAGTGACCGGCGATGCTCTTGGACTCCCTGCGCTCGATGGTGAGCCGGCGGCCCGGTTGGGTCGTGGGCTTCTGGTTCACAGTGGCGGCCACGGTCGGCCTGCTCTCCCCCGACCTGACGCGGCTGGCGGCCGAGGGGCAAGCCAAGCTCTTGACCGGTGACTCCGAGAGCCTCCGAGCGGCACAGGAGGTGGGTCGGTCCTGGCCCGACCAGTATTATGAAGCGCTGGCGATCGTCGCGCTGCACCGGCCCGGCGGACTGACCGAGGCGGATCACGACTACGCCCGCCGACTGTCCGACCGGATCACGGGACCCGGCTGCCCCGGGGAAGTGCTCCGCGTCCTGGGGCCGCGCTCCGAACGCGAGATCGCCGGGCGCCTGGTCAGCCGCGACGGCACGGTCCAATTGATGGCCGTGCACCTGGGCAAGTCGTTCGTCAGCCCCGCCACCCAAAAGGCGGTCGCCTGGCTCGAGGCCCAGTCGTCCCCCGTCGAGCTCGCACCTCCGGGTGGGCTGGAGGTCCACTGGTCCGGCGACGCGGTGCTGGGGCTGGACTTTATGGACAACGTCCAGACTTCCCTGGACCGCGCCGCGCTGGCCACCGTCTTCCTCCTGCTCGTCGTCCTGCTGGTCGTCTACCGCTCCGTCTGGCTGGCGCTCGTCCCGTTGACGACCATCGGCGTCAGCCTGGTGATCGCCCGGAGCATTCTGGCATGGATGTCGCTGGCGGGGTGGGAGATCTCGCCGCTGGTCGAGCTGTTCCTGGTGGCGATTCTGTTCGGCAGCGGGACGGACTTCTGCCTCTTCATCTCGTGGCGGTTCGGCGAGCACTTCAACCCGAACAACCCCGCTGGAGCGATGCGGGTGACGCTCCGCCGGGCGATCGGCGCGCTGGTGACCAGCGCCGGGACGGTGATCGTCGGCCTGTTGCTGATGGGGACGACCAAGTTCAAGCTCTTCTCGTCCACTGGCCCGAGCGTGGCGATCGGCCTGGTGCTGACGCTGGCGGCGACCCTGACGCTGACCCCCGCGCTGCTGGTCCTGCTGGCCCGGTTTCGCCCCCGGTCGTTTGCGGGTCTGACGGCGCCGTCTTCGGGGTACTGGGACCGGTTCGGCCGCAAGGTTCTGTCCCGGCCGCTGTTGAGCTGGGGCGTGACGGTCCTGGCGATGGCCCCGCTCGCCGTGCTCGGGATGCGAACGACGATCGTGCAGGATATCATCACCGAGTTGCCGGTGGAGAATGAGGCGGCGAACACGCTCCGCTTGCTCGCGACCAAGTTCGAGCCGGGGATGCTCACCCCCTTGACCGTGATGCTGGAGTGGGACGGCGACTTCCGCCAGTCGGAAGGCCTGGCCCTGATCGACGACGTGAGCCGGTTCCTGGCGCACCAGCGTCGCGTGGGCGAGGTTCGGTCGGCGACGCAGCCGCTGGGCAGCCCGCAGCCGCTGGCGCAGGCCCGGATCGTTTCGCGGCTGGGCGAGGTCAACGACGGCTTCGCGCGGATGGCCGACGGGGCCGGCCAACTCCATAAGGGGCTGACCGATGGCGTCATGAAGCTCCGCGCTGCCCTCTGGCTGGAGCAGAAGACCGGCCTGCACCTGACCGGCCCCGCCGCCGGCGCGTCGGATACCGCAGACCCGGCGGCCCGCGTGGTGCTCGCCTCGGACCTGAAGCACGCCTTGCTCGCCCTGTCTGGAACCGGCCTCTCCTCGACGTCGGAGGCCCAGGCCCGGCATCCCAAGCCCGAGTCCCTCGGTCCCGACAAGGCCAACGACCCCCGTGCGGCGATGCTCCGCGAGCTGACCCGCGCCGCCGAGGGGGCCGGGCAAATCGCCGAGGGGGCCAAGCGCGCTCATCACGAGGTCTCCTCCATTCTCAACGACCCTGTCGGTCACCTGGCGCTGGACCACTTGCTGATCAACGCCGAGACGGTCCAGGCCCACCCTGAACTGCTCCGGAGCTTCGCCGTCTACATCACTCCCAATGGCCACCGCGCCCGGCTCGAGCTGCGCAGGCCGATCGGGTCTTCTCCGCCCCTGCGATGGACCAGGTCCAGACCCTTCGGCGCCGGCTCAACGAGTATCTCGGCGATCTGGACGAGGTGCAGGTTCGGGCCAGAATCACCGGTCCGAACGCCGCACGCCTCCGACATCCGCGCGCTGACGCGGTCCGACCAGTTCCAGAGCTGGTTCGTCGTGCCGATCGGCGTGTTCCTGGTCCTGCTGCTGGCCCTCCGCGACCCGCTGGCGTGCGTCAACCTGGTCGTGACGATGCTCCTGACCTACACCTTCGCGCTGGGGACGACGCACCTGGCCTTTGTGACGATCCTGGGCGCGGAGGGGATCGACTGGAAGGTGCCCTACTTCCTGTTCGTGCTGCTGGTGGCGGTGGGGGTCGATTACAACGTCTTCCTGATGGACCGGGTCCGCCAGGAGACGGAGCGTCAGGGGATCCGGTCAGGGATCGTGCGGGCGGTCGGACAGACCGGCGGCCTGATCACCTCGGCCGCGGCGATCACCGCGTGCAGCTTCGCCTCGTTCCTCTCCAGCCCGCTCGCCTCGCTCCGGCAACTCGGGTTCGCGCTGGTGGTGGGGATCACGGTCGATGCCGTGCTTGTCCGCCCGTTGCTGGTGCCCTGCGGCCAATGGCTCCTCAACTGCCGCCGCGAGGCCGATCTTGCGGTGCTCGTCCAGCCGGGCCTCGATCCCGCGCTGGTCGCGGTGACTGACTGAGCGCCGATCGAGCCTTCACTTTCAGCCCCGGAGAGGCGGCACGGCCTGGCGCAGCCGCCTCTTCGAGGCTGAAGAAGTGTCTCCTGGGTCGGTTTCTCATCCGCCTCCCGGGACGGTGGTGCCCGCTGGGGGGCGCGATCGTGCCGGGAAGCGTCTCAGATCCAGACGTAGCCACTGCGAGGGTGGTGGCCTGTGGTCATTGAACGTCGCTGCGGCGCCGAAAATTCGGCACTATCAAGTTGTTGCAGAGCAGCAACTTCGGGCGTGAATGACGGAATCTCGGCGCCGACGGGAAACATCGGAAAGACAAAGCTTTTCAGTGAACCTCGAACACGACCGGCCATCGGTTCTGTGCCGTAAGTTTTATAGAATCGTGTCAGGGCGAATCCAGGCCCGGACGGCCCGGAATTCCGGAATTCCCCAGCAATTCCCGGAGGTGTTCAGTAGTGTCAACAGGGTGGCATACTCAAAATCCCCTGTAATTTCCCTTGTTGGAGACCAATCAGGGAGAAGATATACTGTACAAGAGTTTGCGAAGAGCGTTTTCTGGATCCCCTTGTTTTTCCTTGCAAAATGGCTGTCCGGGAATTGCTGGGAATTCCTGAACAATAATCCAAGCGGCTGGTTGGTCATGCCGCTTGGCGGTGGGTCGCTGTCCACTGGCGTCGTCTTCTCGCTGTTTCCAGAATCGGCCATCGGTTCGGTCTCGCTGAGGTAGTCGGCCCGCAGTTGCAGGATCGCCTCCGCGCCCGGCTCCGACCAGAACTTCTCGCTGCCTTTGACGCGGCGGTTGATCTGCTTGATCATCGACTCCACCGCGCTCGTCATGATCGGCAGACCCATCCGGCGGTAGTCATCGTACCGCATCCGGTCCGCGTTGTTCCTCAAGTAACGCAGGGCCTCGAAGACCAGCTTTCGGGGGTCACTATCGGTGCACTCCAGTGGCGGCGCTCCCAGCGCCGCCGAGTGCGTCTCCAACTCGGGCAGGATCGCCTCGACCTGACCCGACCAGGCCGCTTGGATCCACCGCGCGTACACTGCGGCCCCCTCGGCCCGCGGCCGGCCTGCCAACGCGGCGGCGAAGATGTAGCTCAGAGCGTGGACGAAGTCCAGGATCGCCTGGAAGGAGGGGAAGTGGCGTTGCTGGATCGTCCAGTTGGCCGCCTGGCCGTCGCCCAGGAAGGCCCGCCGCGAGGCCCCGAAGAAGTTCCGCTCCCAGGCCGCCTGGTGCATCATCGGTCCGAAGTCGTCGGCGCAGGCGGCTGGCCAGCACGCTGCGGACCAAGCGTTGGGGTCGTCCCGGACGGGCGGCGCGATCGCGGCCCGTAGCGGCCGGCTCGTCCGGCGTGGGGTCCGGCCCCGCGCTCTCCACCTCCAGGCCGCCCGGCAGAGCATGGCCCAGGCCGCGCACCAGCCTCGCCGTGCGCGTCAGGTCCAAGAAGCAGCGGGGCACGTCGGGATCGGGATCGGTGGGGGACACCTCACTTTGGTAGGTCTCCAGCACGGCCACCTTCGACTCCCGCCAGTGGCTGGACCGTTCCGACGCCGACGCCGACGTCTCCATCGCCGTCGATCGCACCTGCAACCGGCCGCCGTCGACCGACGCCATCGCCACCGGCGGGCAGGGACGCCCTGGCTCGGCCACTGTGTCCTTCTCCATCAGCGGCCGCTCCTGGAACGCCGCGACGGCGGCGTCGCGCTGGTCGAGACGCTCCTGACCGATCCGCTTGGTCAGCCGCTCGACCGGCTTGGGCCCGATCGCCAGATCGCTCAGTTCGTTCAGGTCCCGGGCCGCTTGCTGGTACGAGCTGCTGTGGACCCCGGCATGAACCACCTTCTGTTGCACGCGGGGACTCAAGCCGGTGCGATCCAGGCCCAACGCCTGGCCCTGAGGGAAAAAAAGCCCGCCGACAGCGGGGGCAGTTGCCGACGCGTTCCTTCCAGGCGATCTCGCCTCGCGTGGTCAAAAGCACGCGGCGCGTCCGGGGCCTTGCGGGCCGGCCCCCCGCAGACCGGACATTCGCCGAGCTCCGCCTCGGGCCAGTCGTCGGCCTGCTCCGAAACGTTCGCCTCAATGATCTGCCGTGCGATCTCGTCCCCCAAGGCACCGGCGACGGCTTCCAACTCCGAGAACTTCGTGTCTCGGGACAAACCGTCAGGATAAACCTCCCGCCCCAAGTCCCGAGCCATCTGGGCCAAGCGGGGCTGGAGCTGATCCCGGATGGCGGCGGCGTCCTTACCCATGTTCGCGGTCCTCTCCAGAATGTAGGTCGGCTGGGGGAACAGTCACAGACTTCGAGCCGCCTCATGATACCAACTCAGTTGACCCTGCAAACCATGTCGCTCCGTGGACTCTCCTTGACACGAGCGACCCCCCTCTGTAAAGTGCCGCCCCGAATCGGCCGTTTGTCTCGCGACGGGGCCAGCGGCCAGGCTGATGACAGCCCCACGGTGTGCGGCTTCGCCCCGATGGGGCTTTTCGTGCGCCGCGAGTCTTCGACCGCTCGGGGCGTGAATCCCGCGAAGGTGGGTCGAAACCCTCCGCGTCCTTACGGGAGCCAAACGAATGCGGACCAATCACGCGATGACGGGAATCATGGGCCTGGTCCTGCTGAGTGCCGTCGTCGGCACCACCCTCGCCCAGCAGGGGTTTGCGGAGCGGGCGGGCCAGAAGCTCGACGAGGTGGGTGCGGCCTCCGGAGAGGCGCATTCGAGGTCACCGAGGCGGTCAGGAAGCGATTCGAGGCCGTCCGAGTCGACGTCCAACGCATGGAAGTCCACTCCCGTGTCTATTCGCGACTCCACTGGGATCGACCGCTGCACGACTCCAAGATCGAGGTGCACATACTCCGGGACGGGTCCGTGCTGCTCCGGGGGATCGTCCCAGACCTCGACGCGAAGACACGGGCTGTTGCCCTGTGCGTGATACCGTGGACGTCACGGCGGTGATCGATGAGTTGGCCACGGTCGTCCCCCCCGGGGGCGTCCCATCGACAACGACCTCGTCTCGATCGGCCAAGTGACACAGCCCGGGATACGCCAATCCGGATCGGCGTATCCCCACAGTCTTGGGCACTCGCGGCCCGTGCCAGTCATTCCCAGCCAGATTCCTCGATCCCCGCGCTGCGGAGATTGGTCGAACCGCATCTCGTGGGCCGGATCGGATCGGTGGGCACGATGCGGCTTTGGATATCCGGAACCGAGTGCGCGTCATCCCCATGGCACGAATCCGTCGACGGAGGACGGGTGCTCGGTCCAGAAGTGTTGAAGTGAGCCGGGCGATTCGCCGATGGTAGAGGAGAGTCGGTCCCGCACCCGTCGAGGAGGGATGCCGGTGCGGACTTTTCCCAATTCACCCGGCCGGAGGCGCCTTGCCCGAGAGGATCGGCGGGCTTCGGGGACCCATCGGTCCGGGGGGATGACAGTTCCGGAAGGTCCTCGCGATGTGCCCCCATTTGATCCGAATCCCCCTGCTGGTGTTCCCGATCCGGCCGAGATCTCGCCGTACGCCGAAGCGGACCTCTTCATTAAGCCTTGAGCGCCGAAGGGCGCCGGCTGTGTACCGTCGCCGCCGGCCCGACGCCGCCGACTGTTGTGAGCCTCCAGCGGTTCGGCGTTCATGGCACGCCAGCCAAACTCGTCCTGACGTTCAGCCAGCCGATGGACCCGTTGCGGGCCTCGAATGTCGCCAACTACTTCCTCGCACCGACCAGCTTGGATCACCGGTTCTTCACCGCTCTCAACCTGACGCCGGATCCCATCACCTCGGCGGTCTACGATCCGGCCACCCAGAGCGTGACGCTGACGCCTCTCAAGCGGCTCCCCTTGAGCCATGGCCAGGAACTCATCGCCAACGGCTTCGCGCCGGGCGGCCTGACCAGCCAGCAGGGCGTCTTCCTCGATGGAAACAGCACGGGCAAGCCGGGCAGTAACTACATCGCCATCTTTGGTGGCCGGAGGAGCCTGAAGCCGATCTTCACGAATGGGGCCTCGCCCGTGCTCCAGTTGCCGACTCCTACGGTGGCACAGGACAGGATGACGGGCTCGATGTCCTTTTGAACAACGACCCCAAAGGGGGTTAGAAACAACCGAGTTTCTGTCGTCTCCTCTCGCCTAGCCGTCAGATAAGGAGACCGAACCAATGCTACGGGGGTGGACATCCTGCCACATCGCCGGCCCGAGGAAAACGACTTCGCTCTCTGGGAATTGCTGTCCTCGACCGCAACTGCCATTTTGAGCCAAAAATCCATGCGTCCAGTCAAACAATTCCAGACGGTAGAGAGAGATACCAACCTCCTGGACCGGGCTGTGCAATCTCGTGCTTGGGCGAGAGCTCCGAGGCGGCATACATGAGTCGCGGGCCGACTGCGGGGTAGCGGTTGATCAGGGGGGTGCTGGTTACGATTGCTCCTCTTCACTCGACGACTCGGTGCCGTTCTTGTGCCAGATCGCCAGTTGGGGGTTGTTGTATTCGAGGAACCAGATTTCCTCCTCGACCCCGAGCTCGGCGGCGAACCGCTGGGCGACCAGGTGATGGACCACTTCCTGCGACGCGGCAAGGAGGTCGATTTTGGGGTTGGCAGCGTCGCCGGGGTTGTGGAAGATGAAGCGGATGATCAGCACCCGCTCATCGATGGGCCCCTGCGCCGAGAGATAGCGACCGTCCATCTCGTAGATCGAGTAGCCGCGCGTGGCGCGACAGAGCGTCTTGATCCACGCCTCCTCGTCGAACGAGGCGTTGCTCCGCCGGTTTCTGGCGATCGACTTCCGGATGAACGGCACGGCGCGGATCGCTTCCTCGTCGAAGAGTTCTTCCAGCACCTGCTGGACCTTGCCGAAATAGTTGAGCTTCTTCGGCAGGATCACCTCATACATCCGGGCCTCCTTCGGCCCTTCCAACCGGTAGTTGGCCATGAGTTGCTCTCGATGATGAACATCCCGCCCCGCGACGTCTCCAGTCTAACTCCGTCGGGGGGAGACTGCACGGCCTGTTTTTCGCACGCTACCCACACAGAAATCCTCCGGACAACGTCCCGCCCGCTTCACGAAATCCGCTGCGTGACATCGGCACGCCAGGAAACCGGATTCATGGCGCAAAGGCCGCCCGCCCAACCTGAGACCGTCGAAAGGCCCCGGATTCCCTGCCAGGCTGACATTGATTCGCGATCCCCCGACCGCTAAAATCCTATACTTTACAATCTTTACGCAGAAACCAACCTTTCCTCGGACCTGGGGATGCGCGGCGAGAGAGGGGCGGGTTTCGGAGGTGGAGCAAATGGACCCGAGCGGTAGCGGCCTCAAGCCGAGCAAGGTCGAGGCGATCAAGATTGCCAGCCAGTATCTCCATACCTTTGTGGCGGATGAAGCCCGCAACGGCCTGTCGCACTTCAGCGAAGACGCGGCAAGCGTCCTCAAGTTCCACGGGTCGTATCAGCAGGACGACCGCGACCTCCGGACCCAGAGGAAGCGCGAGGGTAAGGAGAAAGCGTTCCAGTTCATGCTCCGGGTTCGGGTCGTCGGCGGCCGGCTCAGCGCCGAACAGTATCTGGCCATCGACGACCTGGCACAGACGGTCGGCAACGGCACGCTCCGGATCACGACGCGGCAGGAGTTCCAGCTCCACGGCGTCCTCAAAGAGGACCTGGCCGCGACCATCCGCAGGGTCAATGAGAGCCTGCTCTCGACCCTCGCCGCCTGCGGCGACGTCGAGCGGAACGTCCTGTGCTGCCCCGCGCCGCTCCGCGACGAGGTCCGCGACGCGATGCAGGCCGACGCCGCCCGGTTCGCGTCGCACTGCGCCCCGAGGTCGTCGAGTTACTGGGACATCTGGGTCGATGGCGAGAAAATCGGCAACGCGCTGCTCCCGCCCCAAGGACCGATCCTGGTGCCGACGCCCGGCGACGACCCGATCGAGCCGCTCTATGGCAAGGCCTACCTGCCCCGCAAGTTCAAGTCCGCATTCGCCTTGCCCGAGGACAACTGCACTGATATTCACGCCAACGACCTGGGCTACCTGGCCATTGTCGAGCACGGCAGGCTGATCGGCTATAACGTCCTGGTCGGCGGCGGCCTGGGTACGACGCCGAGCGCCCAGAAGACGTTCCCCTTCCTGGGCGTGCCCCTCTGCTACGTCGATCGCGCCGATATCCTCAAGATCGGCGAAGCGGTGCTCAAGGTCTTCCGCGACTTCGGCAACCGCTCCGACCGCAAGCGCGCCCGACTGAAGTACGTCATCCACGATTGGGGGCTGGCCGCCTTCCGCGCCAAGATCGAGGAATATCTCGGTCATGCCCTCGCCGATCCGAAGCCGGTGCGGATCATGGGCGTGGATGACCATCTCGGCTGGCATGCGCAGGGGGACGGCAAGCTCTTCCTGGGCATCCCCATCGAGAACGGCCGGATCAAGGACACCGGGGCGCTCCGGCTGGCGAGCGGGCTGCGGGCGCTCTTCGCCAAGTACCGGACCCCGGCCCGGCTGACCTGCCAGCAGTCGATCCTGCTGGCCGACCTCGAGCCGGCCTGGCGGCCGGAGATCGAGGCACTGCTGGAGGAATACGGGATCGCCACCGTCGAGCAGGTCTCGACAGTCCGGCGATGGTCGATGGCTTGTCCGGCGATGCCGACGTGCGGCCTGGCGGTGACCGAGGCTGAGCGCACCTTGCCGACGATCATGGACCAACTCGAAATCGAGCTGGTCCGACTCGGCTTGGAGGACGAGCGGTTCACGGTCCGGATGACCGGCTGTCCCAACGGCTGTGCCCGGCCCTATAACGCCGATATCGGCCTGGTCGGCCGGTCGGCCTCCCGGAACCCCGACGGCACCCCCGGCCCCGGCACCTACACGATCTTCCTCGGCGGTCGGACCGTCGGCGACCGCCTCAACGTCGAGTTCAAGGACTACGTCCCGCACGACCGCATCGTCGCCGAGTTGGTCCCCGTCTTCGCCCGCTTCAAGGCCGAGCGACTCCCCGACGAGGGCTTCGGAGACTTCTGCCACCGCGTGGGCGTCGAGGAGCTGGCCGGCGTGCCAAGCCCAGCCTGAAAGAGATTCATCACAAAGGCACAAAGGACATGGTGGTTCAATTAAAAGATCCAGCGATTGTCTTCTCGTCCCCTCAGTGGTCTTGGTGTCTTTGTGATGAGTCCTTCCGCCAGGCGGGACTCTGATATTTCGGCGCTGGTCAAGACCGTGCGGATCGATTATCTTGAGTTAAGAGGCTGGAAGGGCCGAGTGTGGTGCTTCGCGCCAGTGCGAGGCATTCCTTTCCGGTTGTTTGGTTCCCGAGCTCATCAACCTCGGGAGGTTATCGGTCGTCGCAGGAGATCCGCGTGGCCAAAGAGGAACCCATCCGTACCGAAGGACGCATTGTCGAGGCGCTGCCCAATACGCAATTTATGGTTGAGCTGGAGAGCGGACATCGCATCCTGGCGGCACATTGCCGGCAAGATGCGAAAGAATTTCATCCGGATCGTGCCGGGGGACCGGGTGACGATCGAGATCACGCCGTACGACTTGACCAAGGGTCGAATCGTCTACCGCGAACGCTAAGCCATCTGTGAACCCAAGAGGTATGGTGTGGCGGCAAGGGGCCGCGAGATCATGAGGCGGCCAGGATTTCCATCGCGGCGTTGCGCCCATTGATCGCGATGACGCTGCCGCCGGGATGAGTCCCCGCGCCGCAGAGGAAGACGCCAGGCATGGGCGTGCGCGGTCCCAGGCGACGGTCCCACATGAACGCGGGCAGACACTCGCCCTGGAAGATGTGCCCGCCGCTCAGGCCGACGGCTCGTTCGATGTCGGGAGGCCCGAGCACCTGCGCGTCGATGACCGCATCGGGCATGTTCTCACAAGAGCGGGCGATCGAATTCAGCGCCCGCTGTTTCACCTCCTCGCGGCGCGTCTCCCAGTCGCCCTCGGCGAAAGTGTGGGGGACGTATTGTGCGAAGAGGCTCATCAAGTGCACGCCCTCGGGCGCGACGCTGGGGTCATGCGCGGTCTGGAAATAGAGCTCGGTCCAGAGCCGATCGGGCAGCCTGCCCGCCCGCGCGACCTGGAACGCGGTCCGCCACTCCTCCTTGGACAGCGGGGTGTTGATCTGGCCGAGGTGGTGCGGCTGCCTCGTGCCCGGCCGCGAGCGGAAGCTCGGCAGCTCGCGGAGCGCCACGTTCAGCTTGACCGTGGAGCCGGTCATCGGGATCGCCTCGACCCGAGCACGCCAGGCCGGTTCGGCGTGCCCGTTGAGCAGGCGCAAGGTGGTCCGGGGATCGGCGTTCGAGACGACGCACGGGGCATCGATCCGCTCCCCGCTTTCGAGGACCACCCCTTGGCAGGGTACGATCCGGGCGACCGGGACCCCCGCCGCGACCACCACTCCGGCCTCTCGCGCGACGTCGCAGAGGAGGAACGAGACCATGCCCATCCCCCCCCGGACGTAGCCCCACATCCCCGACATGCCCCCCAGCCGCCCCGAGGCGTGGTGGAAGTGGATCGATGCCGTCCCGGGGTCGTGCGGGCTGGCGTTCGTGCCAATGACCCCCTGGCCCAGCAGGGCCATCTGCAACCGCTCGTCGCGCAGATAGTGCTCGACGAACTCGACCATCGACCACTCGAAGAGGAGCTTCCGCGCCTCCTCATCCTCCCCGATCCGCTCCTCGAGACGAGCGCGGGTCGGGGCGGGGCCGATCCAGAGGTCGCCCGCGCCGGGGGGCCGGATCGCGTCGCGGAGCCGGCGCTTCACGTCGATCAAGGCTCGCCAGCCGTCGAGATCCCCCGGCGCCAGGCGCCGAACCTCCTCCTCACACCGCGCGTCGTCGTCCCAGAGCTGGATGCTCGTGCCGTCGTCGAACGGTACGAACATGCCGGCATCGGCCGGGAACCACCGGAAGCCGTGGCCGGGCAGATCCAGCTCCTCGATCACCAGGGGGTGCAGGAGGCCCACCAAGTAGGCGCAGGGCGAGACCCGGAATCCCGGCCAGACCTCGTCGAGTGTGCAGGCGCCGCCGACACGTGGCCGCGCCTCGAGGACGAGCACGCGCTTACCCGCCCGCGCCAGGTACGCGGCGCAGGTCAGCCCGTTGTGCCCGGCGCCCACCACCAGCACGTCCCACCGGTGACCCGCCAGCTCGCCGATTGGCGCGGGGAGCCCGACCATCCCCAGCGCCTCGGCTGTCCGCGACTGACCCGCGCCCCCGTCCATCGTTCCCCCTCCTCTCGACGCCTCCCCGCGTACCGGCGCTTCCACAAGTGTCCTTTTGACCACTATTGTACGGAACAGACGGACATGGTATTTCCTTGAACCGTAGTCGCCAGATGGTTCGCTCAAGCGGGCACCTGCGCCACGACGATATTGTACGGTTGTGGTGTGGCGCGAACGAGAGGTCGAAGTTCGCGGAAAGGGGCGGCAGTCCATGGCCGGCACAGACACGGCGGTGATCAGGCTCTCGGACTTGGAGCACGGCCAAGAGGCGGTCTGCTTCGCCGCGCTGGTCAAGAAGGAAAAAGGGGTCGACAAGCACGGCAACCCTTATGTGAAATGCCATTTCCGCGACAAACGTCGGAGCGTGGTCGCCCCCTTCTGGTCGTCGAACGCCCTCCGCGAGGAGGCCGGGGCCTGGGTTGAAGGGATCGCTTATCGCCTCCGCGCCAAGGGGGATTGGAAAGTCAAGTACGGCTTTCAGATCGAGATCCTGGAGATCCGCCCCGCCACCGACAACGACATCAGCGACGGCTACGACTTCTTCGACCTCGTCGAGACGAGCCGTTTCGAGGTCGAGAGGCTCTACAAGTCGATCCACAACCATATCGAGCGTTGCATCGACGACCCCCGCCTGAAGCGGCTGGTCGTGGGCCTCCTGGACGAGCACGTCGACCTCTTCAAGAAGATGCCCGCGGCGCAGAACTTCCACCACAGCTATACCGCCGGCTTGCTCGAACACGTCTGGAGCATGACGCGGGTCGCCAGTTGGTTGGCCGACCACTACGCGAACTATTACCAGGAGCTGAATCCCCCGCTGAACAAGGGGGTGATCGTGGCGGCGGCCATCCTGCACGACATCGGCAAGCTCCGCGAACTGGATTATCACCCGGTCGAGGCGAAGTACACTAAGGAGGGGCAGTTGGTCGGCCATGTCCTGATCGGCCGCGACCTCGTCCGCGAGGCCGCCCGCAAGATCGACGGGTTCCCCGAGGAGACGCTCCTGCTCCTGGAGCACGCCATCCTGTCGCACCATGGGAAACGCGAGTTCGGCGCCCCGATCGTGCCATTGACCCTGGAGGCGCTGCTGGTCTCCCACGTCGATGACCTCGACGCGAAGATGAACATCGCCGCCCGCCAGCGGATCACCTCGGATACCGACGGCGACTTCACCGACAAGGTCTTCGCGCTCGACAACCGCCGGTTCTACAAGGGCATCCCCCTGGAGATCCCGGGTGACGACGATCTGTCCGAGATGTCCTGAGCCGGGTGGGGTGGGTCGAGCGGGGCGGGGCCTGACGCCTCGGCCACTCCCTTGGCGGTTGACATCCAACAATTTACAATGCGCCCCGATCCTCGATGGACGATCAGCCGCCGTCGCGGAAGGTCCCCGATGACATCACCCGAGTGAGAGCAGCTCCATGATAGTCCTTCGCAACGCCTGGTGGGCGGCACTGGTGCTGGCGACCTTCGCCGGCTGCAACAAGCCCGAGGAAGCGAACCAGAACGTCACTCCGCCCCCGGTGGCTCCCAACCCCGCCCCCGAGAGTCCACCCCCCCTGCCGGCGACCAAGTCCGAGATGAAGTCCGAAGAGGCCCCGGTGCCCGCTCCCAAGGAAGAGACGCCCAAGGAGCCCGCCGTCGAGGCCCCCAAGGTCGAAGCCCCCACGATCGAGGCGCCCAGGGTCGAGCCGCCCAAGACCGAGGCCCCCAAGGCCGACGAGAAGACCGCAGCCGTCTCACTCTCGGATGAGGAGGTCGCCGAGATCAAGAAATTGCCCGCCGCCAAGCAGGATCTGGCGATGAAGCAACTTGTCTGCCCGGTCAGCGGCGAATTGCTCGGCTCGATGGGCGTGCCCTTCGAGGTCAGCGCCGAGGGCAAGACCTTCTTCCTTTGCTGCAAGGGATGCAATAAAGAAGTGAAGGCCGATCCCAAGGCCGTGATCGCGAAGCTCAACCGGAAGTGAGGGCATCTTTGGGCCGCGCGACGCCTCCCCATCGGATCGCGAAGACGCGGCAGGTGGATCGGGTCGGCGGAGCCTGGCGACGTTCCTCAGGCCCCGTTGCTCTCACTCCGCAGGCGAGGATGGGAGAACGCAACCGCCCCGATGTGACGTGGGGGCTTCCGACCGAAATGCCGGACCAGCATCTCTCCCGGTGAGACGATGGCCCGGCTTGATCTCTTCTTGTGACAGAGCAACCGGACGAAACTTCGCGACGACCACCACGCTCAATAGTGAGCCGTTTGCCGGACAGGTGAAGAAAACACGGGCCGCCGACACTTTGCGAGAGGGTCGGTGGCCCGTTTCATGGAGCGTGCCTCCCAGGACCCTATCAACCCTGGCTCATGCCCGATTGTTCTCATCTTCCTCGAGGGTCGGGCCTTCCTCGAAGAGTAAGGGGGAAGGGCCTCGGCGGCCGCGTCGGGCAAACTGACTCTTCCGAGGCTTGGCCGATCCTGGGGTGATTGTCGAGGAATGGAGGATGTCGAGGTTTCGCCAGTCAGGGACTTCCCAGGGTTCCTGGACCTTGCCGATGATCAAAGAGAGGAATTCGCGATTGATCTCGAACCCGACCCCGGATCGGCCCATCGTCTGACAGACCTTCAAGGTCGTCCCGGACCCCAGGAAGGGGTCAAGGACCCGGTCGCCCAGGTCGGTGTAGCATTCCAGGAAGAAGGCGACGAGTTCTTCCGGGTAGGCCGCGACGTGATATCCCAGTGCCTTGACGTTCGGCGGCCGGTACGCCGGGATCCGGATCACGTTCCCGAGACATCGGCCCCGGGCGTTCTTTTTGTGGGATCGGGGGTCGGCCTCCGCGTATTTCTGGGGCACTCTCGGCTTGTGAAACTTGAAATTGGACGATCCGGCCTTCGTGAAGACGAGGCACGACTCGAACTTGTTGTCCAGCAGTCGTTCCCTGGAGTGGTTAGGCTGGGGTAGCGCGTTCGGGACGTACCAGATGACGTGGTCCCAGAGCCGCCATCCCTTCATGGCGGCAACGATGTCGAAGGCGATGGGATAGAACGTTTTCTCGTGGCGCCGGGAATTTACGTTGATGACAAGCACTGCGTCGCGCCGGGCGCACCGATGGCATTCGACCCAGACCTCGTTAAGCTGCCGCAGGTAGTCCTCGTAGCTCGACTGCCCGACCTGGCCCGGGCTGCCGTAATCTTTGAGGTGCCAGTAGGGGGGGCTCGTGATGAAGAAGTCGATCGAACTCGGGGGGATCATCGGCATCGCTCGCGAATCGCCGAGATAGACGGTCTGCATCCCGACGGCATGGCTTGCGACCTCGGCCTGCATGAAAGGATCGGGGGGGCGCTCGGACATTGATCGACCTCGGCGCGAAGGGACAGGTGTAAGAATGAAAGATGAGAAGGAGTTACGCCCTGAGAGATCGCCTGTCAAGGCTGCCCGACTGCTCTCCCTCCATGCCCGCACGCGTTGCCGAAAAATTCCTAAATTCCCCTTGACGCGCGGGGGACGGGCGGCGCTTAGTATTATAAATTCCGATACCATCCCCGGCGCAGTATTCGAGAATCGCCAACTGGCAAGACGGCATGCATCTGAAATCCTTGAAGATTTTCTGTGACGTGGTGCGGTGGGCGAGCTTCTCGCGGGGGGCCGCGGAGAATGGGGTCTCCCAGTCGTCGGCGAGCCAGGCGGTCCACCAACTCGAGTCGCACCTGGGGGTAAAGCTGATCGACCGGTCGAAGCGGCCCTTGGTTCTGACACCGTACGGCAAGGCCTACTACGAGGGATGCAAGGACCTGGTCGGACGTTACCTGGAGGTCGAGAATCGGCTCAAGGCGCTGGAGGGCGATCATCACGTCATCGGGACGGTCGGGCTGGCCTCGATCTATTCGGTCGGGCTGCATCACATGAGCCAGTACGTGAAGTCCTTCGGCGAGCTGTACCCGGGGGCGAGCGTCCGGCTCGAGTACCTGCACCCGACGCGGGTCGTCGAGAGCGTCTGCCAGGGGGGAACGGAACTCGGACTGATCTCTTATCCGCGCAAGTGGCCCGAGCTGAAGGTCATCCCCTGGCGCGAGGAGGAGATGGTCTTGGCGGTTCCCCCGTCGCACCGGCTCGCCGGGAGGGAGAGCATCCACGTCTCCCAGCTCGATGGCGAGACGTTCGTCAGCTTCGATGCGGAGCTGACCATTCGCCGCGCCATCGATCGGTTCCTCCGGCACCACGACGTGCAGTTCCGGGTTGCGCTGGAGTTCGACAACATCGAGACCATCAAGCGCGCCGTCGAGATCCCGGCGGGGGTGGCGATCTTGCCCGAGCCGACGCTGACGCGTGAGGTTGACGCGGGCACGCTCGTGGCGGTCCGGATCGATGGCCAGGATCCCACGTATCACTTGACCCGCCCGCTGGCGATCATCCACCGGCGGAATCATCAACTCAGCTTGACGGCGTCGCGTTCCTGAAGCTGCTGACGGACAAGGATGAGGCCTCGCCCGCCGCTGCCAACGGACACGTCCACGCGGATCCTTGAGCCGACAACCCTTTGTCCTGTCTTCACTTGATCGGGTGGGCCATGCCCGCCCGAGTTCCACGACCGGTTGTTGGTGGGCCGTGCCCACCCGATGCGATTTCCCCCCCGCAAGACGCATCGAGCCCATTGTCCGGATCGTTCGAGTCCAGGGGAACGCCGTGAGGGGTGAATCATCATGAGTTCAGGAGCACCGAAACCACAGGGCCTTTACGACCCGCAGTACGAGCACGACAGCTGCGGCGTCGGCTTCGTCGTCGACCTGAAGGGGCGCAAATCGCACCGGCTGGTCCGCGACGGCTTGACGGCCCTGATCAACCTGAACCACCGCGGCGCCTGCGGTTGCGAGAACAACACCGGCGACGGCGCCGGCATCCTGATCCAGATCCCCCACGAGTTCCTCGTCGCCCGGTGCCACCCGCTGGGCATCGAGCTGCCAGCGCCGACCGAGTACGGCGTCGGCGCGCTCTTCACCTCGCCCGACGCCGAGCAACATGCCTTCGGCACCCAGATCTTCGAGCGGATCGTCGCCGAGGAAGGCCAGACGTTCCTTGGCTGGCGGCGGATCCAGACCGATAACTCGTCGCTCGGCGAGACCGCCAGGGCCGTCGAGCCGGCGATGTTCCACGCCTTCATCGGCCGCGGACCGAAGGTCGCCGACGCCGACGCCTTCGAGCGCAAGCTCTACGTCATCCGCAAGCGGTTCGAGAACGAGATCGAGAAGTCGGGGCTCGACGATCACAAGTACTTCTATTTCTCGAGCCTCTCGTGCCGCACCCTGGTCTACAAGGGGATGCTCACGCCCGAGCAGCTCGGCGCCTACTTCGCCGACGACCTGGGCGACCCGCTCCTGGCCAGCACGCTGTGCATGTTCCACTCGCGGTTCAGCACCAACACCTTCCCGAGCTGGGAGCTGGCCCACCCGTACCGGATGATCTCGCACAACGGCGAGATCAACACGCTCCGCGGCAACATCAACTGGATGCGCGCCCGCGAGGCGCTGTTCGCGTCCGACCTGTACGAGCCGGGCGACGTCGAGAAGATCATGCCGATCATCCGCGAGGGGCTGAGCGACACCGCCTGCCTCGACAACGCCGTCGAGCTGCTGGTGCGCTCGGGCTACAGCCTGCCCCACGCGATGATGATGCTGATCCCCGAGGCGTGGGAGAACCACGAGTCGATGTCGCAGGTGAAGAAGGACTTCTACGCCTATCACACCTGCCTGATGGAGCCCTGGGACGGCCCGGCGTCGATCGGGTTCACCGACGGCAAGAACATCGGCGCGGTGCTCGACCGCAACGGCCTGCGGCCCAGCCGCTACGTCGTCACCAAGGACGGCCTGGTGATCATGGCCTCCGAGGTCGGGGCCCTCGACATCCCGCCCGAGGACATCGTCCTGAAGGGCCGGCTCGAGCCGGGCAAGATGTTCCTGGTCGACCTCGAGCAGGGCCGGATCGTCGACGACGAGGAGCTGAAGCACGCGATCGCCACGGCCCAGCCCTACGGCAAGTGGCTCCGCGAGTACATGGTCCCGCTGGCCGAGCTGCCCCAGGCGCCCCTCGTCCCCGGCCCCGACCACGAGACGCTGCTCCAGCGGCAGCAGGCGTTCGGCTACACGCTCGAGGACCTCAAGTACATCCTCGGCCCGATGGGCAACCAGGGCGAGGAGGCGATCGGCTCGATGGGGACCGACACCCCGCTGGCCGTGCTCTCCGACCGCGCCCAGCCGCTGTTCAACTACTTCAAGCAGCTCTTCGCGCAGGTGACCAACCCGCCGCTCGACGCGATCCGCGAGGAGCTGGTCACCTCGGTCCTCACCGGCGCCGGGGGCGAGGGCAACCTGCTGATGCCCGCGCCCGAGAGCTGCCGCCAGATCGCGCTGGAGACGCCGATCCTCGACAACGACGAGCTGGCCAAGCTCAAGCAACTCGACGGCTGGCGCGGTTCAAGTCGGTCGACCTGCCGATGCTCTTCCCCGCCGCCGAGGGGGCCGCGGGCATGGAGCGGCGCTCGAAGACCTGTTCCGAAAGCGACGTCGAGGCGATCGAGGCCGGGGCCAACCTCCTGATCATCCTCTCCGACCGCGGCGTCGATGCCGAGAACGCGCCGATCCCGTCGCTCCTGGCCTGCGCCGGCCTGCACCACCACCTGGTCCGCAAGGGGCTGCGGACCCGCGCCGGGCTGGTCATCGAGTGCGGCGACGCCCGCGAGGTCCACCACTTCGCGCTCCTGCTCGGCTACGGCGCCGGGACGATCAACCCCTACGTCGCCTTCGAGACGCTCGACGACATGATCCAGCAGGGCATGATCAAGCCCGAGTATCGACCACGCCGAGGCGGTCTACCGCTACCGCAAGGCGATCAAGAAGGGGGTGGTCAAGGTGATGTCCAAGATGGGCATCAGCACCATCCAGAGCTACCGCGGGCGCAGATCTTCGAGGCGATCGGCCTGAACGAGGAGTTCGTCGAGCAGTACTTCGACAAGACCGCCAGCCGGATCGGCGGCGTCGGGCTGGAGGAGATCGCCCAGGAGACGCTCTACCACCACCGCCGCGCCTACGCCGAGCGCGAGGTCGGCCCGCCGATCCTCGAGGAGGGGGGCCAGTACCAGTGGCGCCGCGACGGCGAGTTCCACCTGTTCAACCCCGAGACCGTCTTCCGCCTCCAGCACGCCACCCAGTCGGGCCGCTACGACATCTTCAAGAAGTACACCCGGATTGGTCGACGACCAGAACGAGCGGCTCTGCACGCTCCGCGGCCTGTTCGAGTTCCAGTTCGACCGCTGCACGCCGGTGCCGATCGAGGAGGTCGAGCCGGTCGAGTCGATCGTCAAGCGGTTCGCCACCGGCGCGATGTCCTACGGCTCGATCAGCGGCGAGGCGCACGAGACCCTGGCCATCGCCATGAACCGGCTGGGCGGCAAGAGCAACACCGGCGAAGGGGGCGAGGACCCCGCGCGGTTCAAGCCCCTGCCCAACGGCGACAGCAAGCGCAGCGCCATCAAGCAGGTCGCCTCGGGCCGGTTCGGCGTGACGAGCGAGTACCTGGTCAACGCCGACGAGCTCCAGATCAAGATGGCGCAGGGGGCCAAGCCGGGCGAGGGGGGCCAGCTCCCCGGCCACAAGGTCTGGCCCTGGATCGCCAAGGTCCGGTACTCGACGCCCGGCGTCGGCCTGATCAGCCCGCCGCCGCACCACGACATCTACTCGATCGAGGACCTGGCGCAGCTGATCCACGACCTGAAGAACGCCAACCCCCGGGCGCGGATCAGCGTCAAGCTCGTGGCCGAGGTCGGCGTCGGCACGGTCGCCGCGGGCGTGGCCAAGGCGCACAGCGACGTCGTCCTGATCAGCGGCCACGACGGCGGCACCGGCGCCAGCCCGCTGACCTCGCTCAAGCACGCCGGCATCCCCTGGGAGCTGGGCCTGGCCGAGACCCAGCAGACGCTCGTCCTGAACAAGCTCCGCGACCGGATCGTCGTCCAGACCGACGGCCAGTTGAAGACCGGCCGCGACGTGGTCATCGCCGCGCTGCTGGGGGCCGAGGAGTACGGCTTCGCCACCGCGCCGCTGGTCGTCATGGGCTGCATCATGATGCGGGTCTGCCACCTCGACACCTGCCCGGTCGGGCATCGCCACCCAGAACCCCAAGCTCCGCGAGAAGTTCGCGGGCAAGGCCGAGCACGTCGTCAACTTCTTCCGGTTCATCGCCCAGGAGGTCCGCGAGCTGATGGCGCAGCTCGGCTTCCGCACGATCGACGAGATGATCGGCCGCAGCGACCTGCTCGACATGAAGCGGGCGATCGACCACTACAAGGCCAAGGGGCTCGACTTCAGCAAGATCTTCTACCGGCCCGCCGGTCGGCCCGGACGTCGCCGTCCGCGAGGATCATCGCGCAGGACCACGGCCTCGACAAGTCGCTCGACCAGCAACTCGCTGCCGCTGGCCGAGCCGGCGCTGGAGCGGGGCGAGCCGGTCGAGCTCGAGCTGCCGATCCGCAACGTCAACCGGACGGTCGGCACGATCCTCGGCAGCGAGCTGACCCGGCAGTACGGCGGCGCCGGGCTGCCCGACGACACGATCCAGATCAAGTTCACACGGCTCGGCCGGCCAGAGCTTCGGCGCCTTCGTGCCGCGGGGGATCACGCTGACGCTCGAGGGCGACGCCAACGACTACGTCGGCAAGGGGCTCTCCGGCGGCAAGATCATCGTCTTCCCGCCCAAGGTCGCGACGTTCGTCCCCGAGGACAACATCCTCATCGGCAACGTCGCGCTCTACGGCGCGACCGGCGGCCGGGCCTTCTTCCGCGGCCGCGCCGGCGAGCGGTTCTGCGTCCGCAACAGCGGCGCGCTGGCCGTCGTCGAGGGCACCGGCGACCACGGCTGCGAGTACATGACCGGCGGCGTCGCCGTCGTCATCGGCCCGACCGGCCGCAACTTCGCCGCCGGCATGAGCGGCGGCTCGGCCTTCGTCTTCGACGAGGCCGGCGACTTCGCCCAGCGCTGCAACCTCGAGATGGTCGACCTCGAGCCGCTCCGCGAGCCCGAGGACATCGAGCTGGTCCGCGACCTCCTGATCCAGCACGCCGGCTACACCGGCAGCACGGTCGCCGCGCGGCTCCTGAGCGACTGGGAGTGGGCCGTCGAGCAAGTTCGTCAAGGTCATGCCGGTCGACTACCGCCGCGTCCTCGAAGAGCAGAAGAAGCAGGCCGAGGCCAAGCGGCTGAAAGAGTTGCAACTGGAGGTGAGCGGTGGGTAAGCCGACCGGATTCATGGAGATCCCCCGCGAGACGCCGACCCGGCGGCCGATCCCCGAGCGGGTCCACGACTACCTCGAGGTCTACAACCCGTTCCCCGAGGAGAAGCTCCGCGCGCCAGGGGCGCGGTGCATGGACTGCGGCATCCCGTTCTGCCACCAGGGCTGCCCGCTCGGCAACCTGATCCCCGACTGGAACGACCTGGTCTACCGCGACCAGTGGCGCGCGGCGATCGACCGCCTGCACGCCACGAACAACTTCCCCGAGTTCACCGGCAAGCTCTGCCCCGCGCCCTGCGAGGCGTCGTGCGTGCTGGGGATCAACAACGACCCGGTCACGATCAAGCAGATCGAGGCGAGCATCATCGACCGGGCCTGGGAGGAGGGCTGGGTCGTCCCCGAGCCGCCCAAGGTCCGGACCGGCAAGACGGTGGCCGTCGTCGGCTCGGGCCCCGCCGGCCTGGCCTGCGCCCAGCAGCTGGCCCGCGCCGGGCACGCCGTCACCGTCTTCGAGCGGGCCGACCGGATCGGCGGCCTGCTCCGCTACGGCATCCCCGACTTCAAGATGGAGAAGCGGCACCTCGACCGCCGGCTCGGCAGATGGAGGCCGAGGGGGTCGTCTTCCGGCCGGGCGTCAACGTCGGCGTGGACATCACCGCCGAGCAGCTCCTGGAGCGAGTTCGACGCCGTCTGCCTCTGCGGCGGCGCGACCCAGGCCCGCGACCTGCCGATCCCGGGCCGCGACCTGAAGGGCATCCACTTCGCGATGGACTTCCTGCCGCTCCAGAACAAGCGGGTGGCCGGCGACGACGTCCCCGACGACCAGTTCATCTCGGCCAGGGACAAGCACGTGATCATCATCGGCGGCGGCGACACCGGCGCCGACTGCCTGGGGACGGTCCACCGCCAGGGCTGCGCGAGCGTCCACCAGTTCGAGATCGTCCCCCGCCCGCCCGACGACCGGACTCCGACGAACCCCTGGCCGCAGTGGTCGAACATCTTCCGCGTCTCCTCGGCCCACGAGGAGGGAGGCGTCCGCGAGTACGCGATCAACACCAGGCGGTTCCTCGGCGAGGGCGGCCGCGTGACGGCGCTGGAGACGGTCCGGGTCGAGATGAAGACCGACAACGGCCGGATGCAATTCGTCGAGATCCCCGGCACCGAGAAGGTCTATCCGGCCGACCTCGTCCTGCTGGCGATGGGCTTCGTCGGCCCCGAGCGCAAGGGCCTGCTCGAACAGCTCGGCGTCGAGCTCGACCGGATGGGCAACGTCAAGGCCGACGCCGACAAGCGGACCAGCGTCGCGAAGGTCTTCACCGCCGGCGACATGACCCGCGGCCAGAGCCTGATCGTCTGGGCGATCGCCGAGGGCCGCCACGCCGCCCATTCGATCGACCAGTACCTGATGGGCCACTCCGACCTGCCCAGGCCGCTCGAATTCGGCAACCATGCGCGGCCGTTCGCGTGAGCGATCAGAGGTTCCCATCCCATCCCATCCCATCCCATTCCGCACCGCGTCCGGCTAATAGGAACTGTCAGGAAATCAATTGACCATCCAGGCGGTCTTGGGTGGCTGGGGGTCTCGTCTTCGAGACCCCGGTTGCGGCCGCGGCGCCAGTCTCCGCCGGGGTCTCGAAGACGAGACCCCGGCCACCTGGATGTTTGGCCTATTCGAATTACAATTCATGGATTGTTCGATTGATTTCTTGACAGTTCCTAAAGTTCCTAAAATAGATCGGGCGCGGGTGGTTGACCCTGCGCCAACCCCGAAGGACATCGAATGGCCACTGTCCCCAGACGCGAGCCACCGTGGACGACCTCGCGCGAGCCGGGCAAGGCTGAGTTGATCGGCGGAAGGATTGTGCGCCTCATGCTCACAGGCTTCCGCCCCGGCCAGATCGGCGGCCTTAGGCGCTGTCATGAAATAACTTGAACATTCAGGCTGCCTTGGGTGGCGAGTGCCGGGGTCTCGCCTTCGAGACCCCGGCGCTCGCCTGCGACAACGCCTCAGCCGGGGTCTCGAAGACGAGACCCCATGGCGTCCAACTTAACAGCTCCAGTCCAGAAGTCCTGGATTCAACAGGAGCTGGAATGGCTCCGGGATCTTGCTCTGGAGCTTCTGCTGGGCGACGGCCCCGATCGTCGCGGTCATCTCCTCCAGGACACGAATCAGACGGCCCAGGTCGTGCAACGCCCCGGTCAACGAGACGACCCACTGGCGGATGACCTGTGCCGCCTTCCAGTGGCTGCGGCGCGGGTTGGACCACGTCGACATCAGGAGCAGCCAGTGTTGCACGACCACGCCGATCAGCTTCGCCCAGGACACCGCCATCCGCTCCCCTGCCGTCCACGTCGCCCGCGACGCGGCCAGGTGGTTGTGCGACTTCCACAGCTTGAACACCAGCTCGATCTGCCAGCGGGCCCGATACAGGATCACGACCTCCTTCCAGGTCAACAACGCCGCCGGGCAGTTGGTCAGCAGGATCGTCCAGTCACACCAGGCCAGCGAGCTCCGGGCTCGGCACGCGGCCATGCTTCCGCGCCTTCTCATACGCCTTCTGTCGCCGCCGGTCGGCCACCTCCTGCGGCACCCGCAGGGCGATCAGCCGGCACGGCAGGCGCTCCTCCGACCCCAGCCGGATCGGCACGTCGAGCGGCCCGTGGCCCCGGTGCTGCCGCAGGTAGGCCAGCAGCTCCAGCGGGCGCCCCTCGGCGTCGAAGGCCGCCGTGCCCTGCTGCCAGCGCGAGATCCAGTACGCTCCCGCGGCGTCCCAGCGCCTGGAGCCGTCTCAGGCTGAAGTAGCCCAGGTCGCGGAGGCTCAGCGCCCCGGGCTCGCACCGGGGCCTCGGCCGCCTCGTTGCGGCCATCGCTGTGACGGCCGGGTTCGCACCACCAGCTTCGTCAGCGCCCCGGTGCGCAGCTCCCAGGCCGTCTGAATCTTCACGGCCGCCTGGCCGCCCTCCGACGTGCCGCCGCAGCCGGGGAATTCGTCGGCATACGCGTCGGGCAGGGTGACCGTGGTACGATCGCCGATCTCGACGGCGCTGAACTGCTCCAGCAGCGGGATCGCGGCCGGTTCGGCGACGACGGCGTGCTGAAGGACATGGCCCAGGCCGGCGCGGAGGAAGGCGACCGGCGCCTCGGTGAAGCGCTTCTCGACGGCCTGGGGCGTCACCGTCACGCCCCACTGCGCGGCGGTGGCGACGAAGTCATCGGTCTGGGCGTTGGGGGACTTCAGCACGGTCAGGACCACCGTCTTGAGCAGCGAAGCGCCCGCGAACTTGCGTTGGCGCCGGATGGCGCCGGTGCGGCGGCCGATCGCGTCGAGCGCCGAACCCAGGGCCGTTTGCAACGACGAAGCCACTTGGCCTATGATGCCCATCGGGAAGCTCCGGCGACCGGGACGCTGTTGCTGGACACAACGCGTACTGGTTTAAGGACTTCCCTTAGTGTTTGCTAGACCATTTTTCTACAACGGCCCGACAAACTGCTAGATGCCGAGGTTTTTCGAAGATGCTGCAAGTTGTTTCCAGGAAAGGACTTGCCCCGACAGATTTTACGCAAGTGTAGACCTGTCAACAACATACGGCATCTCGATTTTCGTCGGGTTTCTAGCCCTGTGTCGGGTCGTTGTTTTTCTAAAGTTGGACGGATGGGGTCTCGAAGACAGACCCCAGCCACCCATATTTTCACAGAACCACTAATAGATTGTTCGAGTTATTTGTTGACAGTTCCTTATCTACCAAGCCCTCTTCGCTCATGCCGCAAGGACCGGTCGCGGGATGCCGAGCCCGCGGTTCCGGGATGGCGTCTCGACGTCGTTCCGATCTTGGCGTGAACCAGTGCTCACGCGGACCCTGCCAGCCGTGCCGCTCACGTGTCAGGGGCCTGGTCGGCCCAGAGGCGGACGGCCTCGGCCAGGGTAGCCACTTCGGCCATCGCGCCCAGGCCGATGTCGCCGCAGGCCAGGCGCTTCTCCTGAGGGGAGACGAGCACAAGCCGGGGCGCATGGCGGGCGAAGACGTCGGCCGCCTCGGCGAGTGTCCAGGAGTCGCCCGCGCGGCCGTCCCCGCAGTCGGCGAGCAACTGGCGGAGGTGCCGGAGCGTCACCGGACTCTGCCACATCAGCGTGTTCATCGCCGGGGCGAGGACGACCGGCTTGGAGAAGTCCCAGGCGCGGAAGAGGCAGGTGAGGAAACTGTCCGAGAGACCGAGAGCGAACTTCGCCAGGGTGTTCGCGTCGAGTGGGGCGACGATCAAGAGGTCGGCCCACTGGCGAAACGCGATGTGCAGGACCGAGTCGTCGCGGCGATACCGCACCCCCGGCCACTCGTCGGCGTCGCGATAGAGCGGGCCGCCGGCGGGTTCCTCGGGGCCGAGTTCGGCGGGTTCGAAGAAGTAAAGCGCCGGCTCGGTCGCGACCACGCGCACGGCATGCCCCAGGGCCCGCAGCGCCGCGAACAGCGCAGGGGTCCGCAGAGCCGCCACGGAGCCGGTCACGCCCAGGATGATGCGCGCCATCGAACGCTCGGATGGAGTCGGGGGAGAGATGCTTGGCCAGTCAGGGGCACGGGCCCGATCAACGCCGATCGGCCGAGAGCGGCTCGACCGTTTCATTGATCACCTGCGCGAGGCTGTTCCAGAGGGTCCGCCGCAGGTGCTGGCTCTCGCGGAGTGTCAGCAGCAGGCGCTCGCTTGCCCGCTGAGACAGCGTGGCGACGATCACCTTCAGATCGGTTTGAAGCAGGCCCGTCAAGTCCTCGAACTCTCTGGGCAATTCCAGGCTGAGCAAAGGAGACTTCTGCTCACAAGTGGCCATCTCTACCCTCCTTGGCTGAGGGGAATCACGTGGCATGGAGACCTTCCGAGCGTTGTGCACGGCTCATCCGTGATTCGAGCCCCAGTCAAGTCTTTTCGCAACAAATATCGGCATTAATGGGTCATGGTCCTTCGGAGCCCGAGGATCACGCTCGCTTTCAAGGACCCCTGCAATCGCCGCGCCAGTCTCCTCTTTCATTTTAGCACACGTTGGAATTTGGCTCCAGCCGATTTCGGAGACGGTCCGGGGCGGCTCGGTTCAGAACCAGGCGGGTTCGGGCGCGCGGCGGGCGCCGGGGCCGATGGCGTCCTGGACAAGTTCGACGAGTCGGGGGCCGTCGATCGAGTTCGATCGGGTGCTCGGCGACGAATTTCTCGGCGGCCAGCGAGAAGGTCCGCGTGGTGACGAAGAAGCCCTTATGGCTCTGGGTGTGGTGGATCGTGCCCAGGAATTTCTGGAGTTCGGGCGAGCCGACCACCCCCCGGCTGTGATACTTGCACTGGACGATCGCGCGCAGCCCGTCGCGCCGGAGGCGGAGGTCGGCGCCTTCGTCACCCGTCCCTCCGACATGCTCGACGTCGTAGCCGAGCGCCTCGAAAGACCTCGGCGACGAACTCCTCGAACCCCTCAGG
The DNA here is from genome assembly GCA_963803395.1 of uncultured Planctomycetaceae bacterium. GTDB lineage: Bacteria > Planctomycetota > Planctomycetia > Isosphaerales > Isosphaeraceae > JAFANO01. The sequence goes on along the minus strand of CAWDND010000070.1, from coordinate 126,204 downwards.
GGTCAGCGTTGTCGAGTTGCGCGAGCTTCAGTTCGGCGCGCTGGGCCTGCCTCCGGAGCCGCTCGGCGCGCTCGCGGCCTTCGCGGATCTCGTCGCGGACTGCCCGAAATTCGATGCTCGGCCTGCTCGCGTTCGGTGCCTTCGAGGCGTTCGGAATAACGTTCGATCTTGAAGAGCGCATTTTCGATCGTGTTGTCCAGCCGGGCCCGCTCGGCGCGGGTCAACTGGTTGTGATACCGTCGGAAGACGGCATAGTGCAGGTGCTCGAACGCCCCGGCCAGTTCGTCGGCCGACCGGATCGCCGGCGCCTCCTCCTGGTAGGGGACGCTCGTCCAGAGGGTCCCCTGGCGAGGCGGCGCCGCCGAGGCCGCACCGTCCGTATCGGCCGATCCCGCGGCCTGCGCCTTCAGCCACTCCAGCACCATCGAGGCACACTGCGGTCCCAGACACTCCATTGTTGATGTGCTCCGGTTCTCCCGATTTCTCTGGTGCGATTAGTTGCATGTGACGAAGCATTTGCCGCTCTCGAGGATGCCGCGCAGGGGTCTGGCGGGCAACGTGAAATCGCAAGTGAAATTCGGATCTCGTTGACTTCATGGCGTCTCCGGGTCCACAATCGAGGGGAGATGGGGCAGATCCTCTCCACCGATTGGAGCCCGATCCGATGGGTAACTTTGCCGTGATCCTGCCGGCCGCGGGGCGATCGAGCCGGTTTGGCGACTCGAAGCAGAAAAAGGTCTACGCCGAACTGGATGGCCGGGCCGTCTGGCTCCGCGCGATCGAGCCGTTCGTCAACCGCGACGATGTCGCCCAGATGATTGTGGTGATCGCCCCCGAGGATCGCGAGTTGTTCGAGCGCCGGTTCCGGCCGAGCGTGGCGTTCATGGACATCCGGGTCATCGACGGCGGCGCCGAGCGGTCCGACTCGATCGCCCGAGCACTGGAGGTGGTGGATCCGTCGTGCGCGTTCGTCGCCGTGCACGACGCCGCGCGGCCGTGCCTGGTCGCGGAGTGGGTCGATGCCGTCTTCGCGGCGGCCCGCGAGCACGGCGCCGCGCTGCTGGCTGTGCCGGTCGTTGACACCATCAAGCACGTTGGCGACGACCATTTCACGCTCGAGACGCTGTCGCGGAGCGGCCTCTACCTGGCTCAGACGCCGCAGGTCTTCCGCCGCGAGTTGTTGATGCGCGCCTACGCCAACCGCACGCGGCTCGGCACGGCGGCGACCGACGACGCACAGCTCGTCGAGGCCTTGGGCCAGAAGTGCGCCATCGTCGAGGGCTCGCCCCTGAACCTCAAGATCACGACCCACGATGACCTCCGCCTCGCCTCGGCCGTGCTCCAGGTGTTGCCCACGGCGAAGCGCGAAGGCCCCGCGCACCCCTTCGCCGACGAGCAGGCGATGTGGGGCAACGTGCCGAAGCTCAAGCCCAACGACTTATTCTAGGCCGGCGCGGGTCGCGGAATAGCAAGACCTCGATAAAGGGGAAATCGGCCTGGATCACTACGAAGGCCGGCGCTACCCGGGGTTGAAACGCCATCTGATCCTCAGTGCGGTCAGCTCTCTTCCTGACGCCGATGCGGCAGGAATTCGGGGGGAAAACTCAGGAGTTGACGGAGTGCCAGGTGCACACCGCGCTGGCGGCCTTGATCCGGTGCTGGTGGCTGGACCAGCGTCCCTCGCGGAAGTTGCTGAAGGGCACGGCGTCGCAGCTCCAGAGGACGCAGCAGAGGAATGCCAGGACGCGCCAGAGCCACACCAAAACCATGCGACGAAAGCTCCGTGCGTTAGTCCCTTAGAGCTGAGATTTTGCGCGCCGCTGTTAAAGATTTACGAAGTCCGATGCCTTAAGTCCTTGTGGCATAAGGGTCGGAAGCGGCTTTTCTAAAACCTCCGACTTTTTCCGGACGCATCGCCAACTCTAATACGACATCAGATGAGCTGGAACTCGAATTATTATCCTGTTGGGTTCCGGCTCTGCCGGGTTAGGATACCAAACGTTCCAGGAGCTTGGCCGTCCGCCCCAACAGGTGGCCACGCGTCGAGTCGTCTGGTAGCCAGGCGGCGCGGTCGGCCAGGTCGGCGACCCGCTCGCGGAGTCGGGCCGCGGAGGTCAGGCTGAGGGGGCCATTTTGCAGCTCGGCGGCGACGACGTCGAGTTGCTGCGCAAGTTCCTCGCCGTCGACGCGCTCGGGGACGGCAGCCAGCGGGTGTGCGGCGGGTTCATCGACGTGCGGCTCGAGCACCCCGCCGATCAGCGACGCCAGCGGACCCATCTGCTCCTCGCGGTCCCAGACGTAGCGGAGCACCCAGAGGTCCGAGACCGTCGCCGCCTGCCGGCCGCAGAGCACGGCCGAGGCCGCCACCAGCTTCATCACCTTGACGGCCCGGCGGTCGGACAGCGCAACCCCGAGGTCGCGCACCTTGAACACGACCTCGGCGTAGCGCTCGGCAACCCCGGAGAGGTCCACTCGGTAGACTTGCCGAGCCAGCTCGCGATGGAATCAATTACTGGGATCTCCGTCCAGGAGTGAGGGATGAGGTCGAGGGACGGGAGCCTCCTGCCGACTCCTCGCATACGAAAAAGAGCTTCTTGACAGGGGCTTGCGGCGGCGCTAGCATCGATTGAGTGTGGAGGGGTTTGTGTCTCCTAATGTTTCCATCTCGCATTCTCATCAACGCGTGGTGCACAAACCGACTCGCCTTGCCTGGCACGTTCGAGGAGGCCCCATCACGTGTCCGATTCCTCCGTCGTCAAGTCGCGGCTCGTTCCCTCCTTGACCGCGTCGGCGTCCACCCGTCCGCACACCTCGAGACCGAAGTCGCTGTCGCAGTTGCCGGGTACCTTCTTCACGTCTCCGGGATTCATCCTGGGCATCGTCGCGCTGGAGTTCCTGTACGGTTTCGTGCTTTGCACCGCGATGTCCGGTTCCAGGCGTCAACAAGCTCGCGAGCCCTCCAAGGACGCTGATTTAATCACGCTTAATTTAGCCTCACAGGGGAGATCCAACCCCACGGCCAAGGAGCAGGTCGGTGCACTGACGCGTAAGGAGTCCACACCCCCGACACCGAAGGAAGAGAAAGCCGCGAAACCGAAGGAAACCAACTCTCCCAAGCCGAAGGCGTCGGAGGTCCAGGCCAAGCGAGGGGTGGCGAAGGCCCCGGATCAGGCGATGGGGACGCAGGTGCCGCCCAAGGCGACGACCGAGGCGCCCGCCTCGAAGCTTGCGAAACCCGAATCGCCGATCATGCCCGCGCCCCCCCCGCCGCCGAACTACAGCATGCTCCCCCTCCCGCTGCCGAACAACAGGCTCGTGGCCTTCGTGGAAAAGCCGCAGCCGCAGGTGAAGGTCGAGGAGCCGAAACTCGAGCCGTTAGGCCCGCTGATCGATCCCGACCACGACTGCAAGGTGCGGATCGATCCGCAAGGGTGGACGATCGAGGTGCCGGGCAAACTCCACATCATCAGCCCCGAGAAGCAGAACGCGCCCCGGGCCCTGACCGAGGTGGTCGGCGACTTCGACGTCCAGGTACACGTCCCCGGAGAGATCCGGCCCGGCACCAAACCGCTCAAGGAATTCCCCTTCACCTTCCAGGGGGCCGGGTTGCTCGTCTGGCACGACAAGCACAACTACGTCCGGCTCGAGCGCACCGTCTTGTACGATGCGGGGACGCTCCACCAGCTCATGGTCGAGAATTGCAAGGGTGGCAAAGCGGGTCGAACCATGTTCATCAAAGTCCGCGAAGACTCGATCACGCTTCGCATGGAGCGACACGGAGGAGAGATCAACTGCACCTACAGCTCCGATGGCAAAACCTGGCTCCCCGTCAGGAGGTGGGCGGCCGGACTCCCCCCGAAGGTCAGCGTCGGCATCTCGGCGACGAATATCTCTCCCAAGCGCTTCGAGGCTTGGTTCACGGACTTTTCCCCGAAGGACCTCAGCAAGGGGAACTGATCCGCCTCCTGGAATCGGCTCTCTCGCGATCCCGCACGGCAAAGATCTGCGCACTCCCGCCCGACCAGCTTGGCGATCGTAGTGACGTCGCCGATCGCGCTGTACAATTGCACCTTGTTGTGTTGGCGAATCTTCGCCTCGATCCGTCGAGGCCGTCTTCCCGCGACACCGGCGACGACCTCGTTCTTGTCGCCCTGTCCCTTGGAGTGTCTTCGCCAGGGCAAACCGCTCGATTCGTCAAGCCTCATGCGGACCATGCACGCATCATAAGCTTGGCGATCTCGATGTAAACCGGGATGCCGACCGTCACGTTGTAAGAGAAGGTGAGCCCTAACGAGGCTGCCAGGGGCAGGGTGGGGCTGGCTTCCGGGATGGCCAGACGCTGGACGGCCGGGACGGCGATGTAGGACGCCGATCCGCAGAGAACCGCGAACAGCACGTAGGTCCCGAGCTCGAAAGGAGTGCCGGTCAGCATGCTATAGACATGGGCGACGGTGATCCCGATCGTGGCGAATACGTTGGGTGCGATCAGCCCGAACGCAATGAAGCCCGGCCCCGCCACCCTGAGGTCCTTGAGCCGCCGCGAGGCCGTCATCCCCATCTCCAGGAGGAATAAGCAGAGGACCCCCTGGAAGAGGGTCACGAAGAAGTTGTCGTCAGCGCGGGTGACTTCTTTACCCTGAAGCCCGCTGACGAAACCGATGAGGATACCTCCGAAGAGGAGAACGAGCCCGGGATTGAGGAAGACCTCGTGGAGCAACTGGAGGCTCACCAAGCCCGTGGACTTCCCATTTGGCTGGATGTGCTCGAGCTTCTCGAGCGCCATCTCTTCCTCTTGCTCCTCGGGCTCGGTTCGCTTCGGGTTGCCGTGTTCGTTGAGGATCGGGACCATCGGCTTCGCGTTCGGGTCATAACCGGGCTCATTTGGCATGTTGCCCAGCGCATCCATCCCACGGTGCCGCAGCCTCGAGACGAGATACAGCGCCACGAGGCAGCCGGGAACCTCCATGATCGCGAGCATGACCGGCATATAGGCATTGGCCTTGATGTGGGCCGCTGCCAGCACGCCGAGGCAGGTCACGAAGGTCCCCGCAGAGTCGGAGCCGTAATAACCGGCGACGGTCGCCCGGTCGATCTGTCGGAGTTTCGTAAACGCATTCAGCGCCAGGTAGGCGAGAATTCCGATGAAAAAGTTGAGGACGAAGCCCACGAGCATGAACCCGAGCGCACCGCCGAGTCGAGCCAACGGCATGATGGCCAACTCCTCTCCTCCATGCCAGCCGATCGCGATCAGGAGGTAGATCGTCAGCCCCTGATAAATCACATAGGGGAATTCGAACTTGACCTTGAGAATCGGGAAGAGGAATCCCAAGTAGAAGAAGAGCAAAAGCGGCTTGAACAGATTATGTTGGAAGTTGTACCAGAGCTCGGCGAGGATTGATCGCTGCGCCGCGATCGAGGTATTCTCCCCCGCATGGATGGCGACTCCCCTCTCCGTCTGGTCCTCCTTGACCGCGAGGGTTACCGCCTTAGCACTCACGTCTTCGACGGCCGCCCTCAACTCCTCGGAGTGGGCGACGGTCGGTAGGGTGGTCCACGCGACCACTCCGACGAGAAGGGCGCCGAATGCTTTCCAGGAAACGCACATATCATCTCTCCTGTGCTGTTCAATTTGCGGACAAAACGGGGGTGAATTGCGGTTAACCTCGGGTCATGTCGGCATGGGCCCTCACACGCCAGGATTACGGGCGCTTTGCGCGGACTGGGAGTACGAGCCCGGAGCGCCGATGACAGCACGGACTTTCCGAGAGCCATGCCACGCGAAGGGCATGCCTGGCGCGTCATGTCTCGGTTCAGGGGAGACTCAGCAGCGGAGAGGGGGGTGCAATGGGAGGGAGCAGAGTGAGATCGATTTCCGATAAGCGGTGGAGGGGAAAGGAGATGGGAGCAGGATGGCTAAGGGCCGCGTCGTGGCATCATCCTCACGCGATCCACCTGTGGCGAGTCCGAAAACATGCCGTGAAGAGCAGGACATGCCGGACGACGAAGATGCCCGGACCTGCCGCGCGGGGCAGGTCGCGACACTCCCTCGCAAGTAGGTTAGAGGGATGTCGCCTGGTGTCAAGGGCCACATGGGCGTCTCGACGACTGCCGCCCAAAATGCCAGCGCCAATGCGAGATGAGACCAGAGTTTCATCGACTCGCCCGCTCGCATCGGTCATCCCTGAAAGATTCAGGAAGGCTTAATACTACCGTTAAGCTAGCTTAATTCATGTCGAATGTCAAACTCCTTCCAATACAGCCTCTTTTCTTCTGTTTCATCCTTAGGAGTCAGTCATGCCGCTGTGCGGCGCCGGAACCTCATGAAAATGGGCTGAGGATCGATTCCTCTGGAGGAACGCCCCTGCTTTGGAACGAGGCCGTGGCGTACCTGGTGCTTCCAGCCCGTGTAGGAGTCTGGCCCGGACCTTGGCGCACCCGAACCTGTCGCCCCCAGTCCGCGGGGAGCACGAAGGGCCGTTTGCTCATCACGTCGCCCGTCCTCCACAGGAGGGGTGTGGGTTGGGATGTGACGGCCTTTCGACAGCGACGAGGCGACCACGTGCTCTGCTCCCTTCCCAGGGGAGATGGGGGTTCGGGGGGAGTGTGCGCCTCAGCAACCTCCTGATTTTCAGAGCAGTTACGCAGTTAGTTGACTGACGTATCGAAAAGTGGCCAGTCGAGCCGGAGCATGGACAAGATAGCGTTTGCGCGGCAAGGCAAATTTCGGCCACTTTCTGTACAGAAACCGTACAACTGCGTAACTTCTAGGAGCAATATCCATGAGCGAACGGACGATCGACGCGGCCAGGTGTTTTGAGTGTGGCCTACCAGCCCAGCACGAGCATCACGAATCACCCCATTCAAATTCAACGATCCGACAAACGGCTAGAATGCCGAGGTTTTTCGAACATTCTGCAAGTCGGTTGCTGAAAAGGGTTTGCGGAGGATCTAGTCCTGCAAGTCCTTGCCTGCCAATCTCTTATGGCATCACGGTTTTCATCGGGTTTCTAGCCGTTTGTCGGGTCATTGTTCAAATTCGTCCTGGATGGCCGCGGCACGCTGGGCGATTTCTTCCTCGGTCGCACAGACCCGTCCGCTCGAATCCGACAGGCTGAGCAGGGCCAGATACACGAGCTTCGCGTCAGCGCTGAGTCGTGCATCGGACAAGACATGGGGGATGCCCCATGCCAGTGGATGACCGACCGCTCGACGCAGGTAACGGCGCTCCGACTTTCTCATCAATCTCGGCCCTCAGCGGCGACCGCGTGACCCGTTGGCAACGCCCCCTGGCGTGCCCGTGACGGCCGCGCCACAATGGTGTGGCCCGGATTATACCACACTCCCGCCAAGGATGTTGCCTGTGGGCTACCAGGGCCGCCTACGATGGTGGAGAGCGGAGCAAGTCCTTTGGTGTTATGCCAATGCGGCTCGGCTTGCTGAACAGGGCATCTGGGTGGTGTGTGTCGATGAGATCCCGACCTTCCAGGTCTTGGAGCGTGACCCGATCCGCCGAACGATCCCAGGGTCGATCGAGCAACAGGAGTTCGACTACACCCGGCACGGGACGATGAACATGTTGGTGTTCTTGGTCGTGCATAGCGGGCTTATGGAGTTGGTATTCCTGGCGAACAATGATGTGGCACACTATCTCCCCGAACTGGAGTTGTTTCACCGGCAGCACAAGGGTTACGAGGGGTCTTCCTGATCCAGGATGGAGGGTCAAGCCACATCGCGGTGGAGCATCTGGGCAAGATCGCGGCCTTCCAGCGGCGCCGGACGGCATCGGAGCGTCAGGCGTGGATTGGTCGTTAGCGGCGCCGCCTGCTCAAAGGAGGGGTCGAGGAGGTGCAAGCAGCGATCGATGCCGTGTGTGGTTGCCGCCCCGGCAAGGCGTTGAAACGGGAGCGCGAATCCTTCAAACGGAACGACGGCAAAGGTCGGATGGACAACGCGCGGGTGGCGGCGTTGAAGTTGCCGATTGAAACGGGAGCGCGAATCCTTCAAACGGAACGGCGGCAAAGGTCGGATGGACAACGCGCGGGTGGCGGCGTTGAAGTTGCCGAGCGGCAGTGGTGCAATCGAGAGTGCGATTCGGCGTGTGGTGAACCTGCGGTTGAAGGGGCCGAGCATCTCCTGGCACAAGACGAGTGCGGAGGCCGTTCTGCTGTGACGTTCGTATGACAAGGCGGGACGCTGGAACCATCTTGAGAAGCAAGCACTTACGACCGCCACAGGGAGCTCCACGTGAGCCGAAAGAAATGGATCGCTCCCCGCTGATCTCGGCGTCGACGGCCTCGCGGATGGCTCGGGCGAGATCCTCGACCGCGGCCTGCTTCTCGGGCGGAAGGGGGTCAGACGACATGGTGAACTCAGATTCCAGAGGTTGGGTTTTCCGGAGCAATCCCCGCTTTCGCTCTTGTGTACAAAGATTCTACCATCTTTCAAGACGCTCACCGGATCAGGGCGTCTCGGACCCGCCGATCCTCACGCGGACGGGCTTGATAGGAGGCGCTGCTGTGCGGCACGCCCAGCACAGCGCAGAGCAAATTAATCGGATAGTGCTCATTCAACAACAACATCATTTCTCGTTTCTGTTCGAGATCGAGGCCAGCCTGGTCGAGACCTTTTTAAGATCTCTCGCTCCAGGGTCACTCGGTCCAGGACCTGCTCTAGCTCGGCGATCCGCGCCTGCTCCTCGGTGCGCACCGCATCGGTGTCGAAGGCCGTGTGGGCCCGCTCCAGGAGGGTGGACTTCCAATTGGCCAGGAGCGTCGGGCTCAGGCCGTTCTTCCGGCACGCCTCGGCCTGGGACTGAACACCGTCAGGACCTCCAGGACCAGCTGCGCCCTGAACTCGGGGGTGAACTGACGGCGTTTCTTCATTCCGGTGCGCTCCTTCAAAACCCGCCCGTTACATTATGCACCTGTCCAGATTATGGGGCGCACTCCAGAGTCGGGACCCACCTTCGGGCTCGGTTCAGATCTCGTTGACCGCGCGCTCGATCAGGCTTCGCGCGACCGACTGGGTGCCCGTGTGCTCGAAGTAGTTCGTCGTGAGGTCGAGGAACGCGGCGACGTAGTCGAGCCGGTCGTCGGCGACGTCAAGGAACCCCTTCAGGCCGCCGAGGACCTTCGTCGGTGTCAGTGCATGCTGGTTCGTGAAGCCGGCCATCCAGTCCTTGACGGAACCCATGCTCTGCTGGATGAAGCCGAACTGGCCCTTCGGCTCGCCGCCAGGCACGAGCGAGCGGACGCGCTGAAAGGTCGCGTTCTGTTCCAGTTCCGCGGGGCCCGACGTGCCGAGCAGCGAGAGCAGCTTGTTCAGGTAATCGGGGCCGAGGGGAAGGAGGCCATCGAAGCAGATCAGCGCGGCCATGCGGATCAGCGCCTCATCCGTGTAGTGGGTCAGCGACTTGACGAAGTCGCCGATGCTGTCGCCCGGCAGGCCATTGATCTGGCAGAAGGCGACCAACTCGACGACCAGCTTGATGCTGAAGTCGATCGTCTGGGCCTTGTCGGACTTGGGCGTGATCTTGGAGAACAGCGAGAGGATGTGGTATCTCTCTCCGACCTTGTTGGCCAGGGCGGCGGCCCCCAGCGCGTTGCTCATCGACTCGGCTGTGTGGTAGAGCCAGAGGGCGCGCTGATAGCCCTGCGACCGGTCGTTATAGAGCCGGATGGCCCGCTCACCGATCTTCTGGATCAGGTCCTGGTCAGTCTCGCCGGTGAGGACCTTGATCGTTTTCTCGAAGCCGACCAGGTTCCGCCACTGGCCAGGGGCGACGAAGTCGAGCGCGTGGAGCGTCTTGGTCGTCAGGTTGTTCTCGGGCAGCTTGTCCACCAGCTTGAAGATAGGGGTCGCGCTCATGATGGGGAATCCTTCGGGGCCGATCCGAACTCGACTTGTTTTCTGGAAGCCGGCTCACTGTAGCTTGGCGAGGTTGGCCAGGTCGAATTTCTTCAGCCAGTCCTCGCGGTCGAATTTCGAGAAATTCGCGTCGGTGGATCGGATCTGGACCTGATAGCGCCGACCGACGAGGAGGCCTGTCCCGTTGTTTCCTATCTCGATGATCGGGTAGCCTTCGAACGTCTCCTCAGTATCATTGTACTTGTCGGCGGCCTCGGGGTTGCTCACGGTGTCGAAGATCGACAGCGTCGCCACATTTTGTCCCTTCTGGACAAGCTTGGCCTGGGCGAAGCCGGTCTTCTCCTGGGTATAGACGATGTCGACGTCGTCCGCAGGCTTGGGGAACATCTTGTTGAACACCGCCCCCGGCAAGGCTTCCTTCGAGACCGCGGGGACGTTGCGCCGGGTCTTGTGCTGGACCTCGTCCCAGCGGGTCGGCTCGCGATAACAGCCGGCGGCGATCGTCAGCGCGAGCAGGAGGAGCGTCCAGCGAGGTCGGAGAGCGGACACCGGGTTCGCCCTGGAGAGTTGACTCATAGCTTGGTCCCTCTACCTCGGATAGGTTCGCGGCCAGGTTGTCGGGAGACCCCGACCACGGGAAGTCCGCGGAACGGAAAAAGCCACCACGCTCGCGGTAGAGGAGCCCGGCCACGAGTCGTGGTGGTCATCGAGCGGCCCGAGGGCCTCTGCGTCGGATCGCCCTGGGCCCGGGGTTCGCGGATTCGTCAGCGGGTCGGGCTGGAAGCACCAGGTACGCCACGGCCTCGTTCCAAAGCAGGGGCGTTCCTCCAGAGGAATCGATCCTCAGCCCATTTTCATGAGGTGCCGGGTGCCGCACAGCGGCATGACTGACTCCTAGAACAATGACGGAGCTGTTGAGCCAGTGGGTTCCTCCCCGCTCTGAGCACACCCAAGCGTCGCGGACGACCTCGAAAGCTCCTCTTCATCTTATGCAAGTGTTGCGCCTTTGCGAGAAGCTCCCCACCCATGCGTCACTCGACGAGTCGAACGTGCTGCACCCGATGACCCTTGAGCCAGCCCAGCATCGCCTCCTGCTCCTCGGTGAGTTCGACCTCGGTCATGTTGGCCGTGTCGAGGGGAGAAACCAGGTAGAAGACACCCTCGGCGAGCCACCTGGCCACCTCGGACTCGGCGAACCAGAATTCATCCTCGGCCAGGGGGGGAACGCCGAGAGCACTCTGGGGACTCATGAAGTAGACCAGTTGGGTCCGCAACCGGGGCGAGATCGGCTTCGGGGCGACCTCGGGGCGGTCGATCGGCAAGAGTACGGGGTGAGCCATGGGGAGGCACCAGGGGTCCGATCCTCGGGAGATGGCCAGGGTCGCAGGGCCGGGTCAGGACGGGGGCGACGAGTCCCCGATGCCGCCGGCCGACCGAAACCCCCTGGATTCTCGGGGACGCTCGGCCCCTGTGTCAAGATGTCGGTCGGGGCCCAGCGCGGCCCGGCGCAGGGAGCAGCCGCGCGACGGCTCCCTCGGGGTCACGGAAGTTGAGATAGGTGACCCGTTCGAGGCGGTGCGCAGACTCGGGAAAAGGCGGGATCAACCAGGCCAAGCCAGGTCGCCGAGGCGCGATCGGCGCCCGGAGGGAGCCGGGCACTCTTCAGGAGGGCCAATTCCGTCGCGCCGAGGTAGTTCGCGACCCGCGCGGCAATCGAGTCGCTCGTCACATCCCAGCTCGCTTCGAGCGGGTCGAGGGAGCAACCATCGACGTCGTCCAGGAACTTCCGGGGGGCGAGCACCGGGTTCCGGCCGCCGCGCCAGACCGCCTCGAGCGCGTCGAGTCGGTCCACCACATCGAGCCCCGGCACCAGCGCGGCGAGGAGATGCGCGGTCAGATCGAGCGCACACGCGCCAGGCGGTGCGACCGCTCTTCGCCCAGCGCGTGGGCCCGGTCCAAGTCGCGGACGACGTCCGCCGTCCGACCGCCGCCGACGATCACCAGGGGCCGCTCGGCGACTTCGGGCGTCGAGGTACGCCGCCAGTCGCCCGGGCAGGCCGGGCCAGTCGAGCAGGCTCCCCCCGACCTTGATGACCACAGGACGGTTCACGTCGCGTCGGCCGCCACCCCGTCCCCCAGCCGTGCGACAGCCAGGACGAGCAGGGCGTGGGCGCAGCCGGAGCTCGAGGCGATCGGCCCCCACGCCTCGTCCAGCCCGATGATCGTCCCTTCTTGCTCGATGACCCGCCGCGCCAACCTCCGCGCAGGAACTCGCCCGATCCCGACACCACCGCGACTCTCGGCCGCCCTACGGTCGCCAGGCAGGCCCGGTCGGCGGCCGCAGCGAGTCGGGCCATCAGCACCTCGTCGGCGGCGCACGCGAAGGCGACGGCGTCCTGGGGCGAGAAGCCTTCGCGGTCGGCTGCGATCATCCGCGCAAGGCGCTCGCGAGCCGCCGCGACCGTCGCGGGACGGCCGTCGGCGGTCGACAGGTCCCTCGGGTCGGGGGCGATCTCACCCAGAGTCAGATAGATGTCGAGCGTCGACGCGAACAGCTCCGCCGCCAGCCCCGTGGGCTGGCCCCGGAACGGCAATTCGGTCGCCAGGCGCAGATCGGCGTCCGTCGCACCCCTGCGTAGGTCAGTTCGCCGGCCTGCAATCGTTCTGTGTCCGTCTGCCCCCGGGCCGCCATTCGGCCGTCCTTCAGCGGGATCAAGTCGGTGGTCGTGGTCCCGATGTCGATCAAGAGCCCCGGCCCCTCCGGCACCAGCCGAGCGACCACGGTCGCCAGCGCGATCCAATTGGCCGCCGCCGCGATCAAGGGTTGACGACGGACCTCTTCGACGCTGTGGAAGGCGCCATCAACTCCCCAAACGTGGATCGGTCGCCCCAGGAAGGCATCCAGGGCCGCGTCCAGCACTGCGTTGACTCCCACCGCCTTGGTGGGATAGCAGTCGCAGAGCTCGGCCGTCATGGTCAGGGCGATCCGATCGCTCGGCGCGAAGGTGGCCGCCAGCGCCGCGAGCACATGGCCCAGTTCATCAGGACGCTTCCAGAGCTCGAATGGCAAGGCCCGCGCCTGCCCGAGGAGTGCGCAGCCTTGATATTGGCACCGCCGACGTCGAGCGCGAACCAGGAGCCGGGAGAAGTCGTCATGAGAGCCTCCCCACATCATCGTACGGAATCGCACCGTCACCATTAAAAACGATCATCCTTTGTCCATGAATTATCTCCGCCAGGTCGTCCCTTCCATTCTCGCGGTGCTCGGCGACCGCATCGATCCAGGCGCGGGCCAGCGTCCCGGGCGGCAGCAACCGCGACAGCCCGACATAGGAGGACATCGGCCTGGGATTGATCTCCAGAACCGTGGCCTGCCCCTCGTCCTCATCCCAGAGGAAGTCCACCCCGACGAACCCGAGCAGACCCGAGACCGCCTCGACCGCGCGGCGCGAGTCGCCCTCGGCGAACCGTTGTGGGGCGGGCAACGTCCCTCCTCTGTAGACGTATTGATCCTCGATCACGTTCACCCACTGCCATCCCACGCCCACCAGCGCACCCGCCCGTCGCCCCCGACCAGGAAGCTGGCACTCATCGGCCGACCTCGGACCCTGGGCTGGAGCAGCGCCTCGGGCATCGTCGGCGCCCGGCGAGGGCACCGGTCGAAAGCTGTGACATGGTAGGTATCCACCGACCCGGCCCCGTCGATCGGCTTGAGCACGGCGGGATCGCCGGCCCGGAGGACTTGCCCGCGTTCGTCCTCGCCGGTGCCTCGGCGGTGCTCATCGGCTCCGCCTTGCACGACGGCCGGATCGGAGTCAGAGACCTGGAGATGCCGGAATGAGATCGCGCTGGAACCCTCTTCTTGCGAACACTCCCGGCTGATGTCCCGCCCTCCCTCAGCCCTCGCGCCGCCATTCGACCTCGGCCCACTGGCCGAAGCTCTCCTCGACCTCGACCCGAAGGACCCGAGGCAGGGGCAATCCTCTGGCGCCGAGTTCCTTGCGGAAGCGACCGGCGATGTGGTCCGCCAGGAGTTCGGAGGTCGTATTGGCGATCGGGAGCAGGACGCATTCGTCGCGGGGGAAGCTCCAGGAGCGGTCGCGATAGCGGACCCGCCAGTTCGAGCCCTCCTCTTCGAGATGAATCAGCGCGCTCCTGGTCGGCAAGAGCATCCGGTGGTCGAGCTCGTCCGATGAGGGCGCGGGTCAGGTCTTTCAGGGCGATGAAGTCGAAGACGTAATGATTCTCGTCCAGGTCGTCCTCCACCTCGACGGCCGCCCGGAAGTTATGTCCATGGATTCGCTCGCACTGGTCACCGGTGTAGGTGATGAAGTGCCCCGAGCAGAAGACCAGGTAATCCTTGGTGACCCGGACCTTATAGCGCGAACCTGCCACGGATTCCCGCCTTCCGATGGAGTCAACGGCCCCGTTCGCCGGCTTCGACCGACCAGCCCGGAGAGCCGGCGGGTCTCGGTAAGGGTATTGTCCCATCTCGAAGGGCGGCGAACAAGGCGGCGGCGATGAGATCGGCCGTCGCGCCGGGGTTACGCGCGTGGCCCTCCGCCCGCAGCCACACGTCGAAGGCTTCAAACGCGGCCACGCTGGCCGCGTGATCGGGCCAGCCGACGGCCAGGACCTCGGTCGCCCGGCGCGAGGCGTCCTCGGCCTCGGCTCGCCCGTGCTTGCGGGCGATCAGGGTATCGGGATGGTCGCCGAGGATCATCAGAGATGCGGCCACGATCGCTGTTTCCAGCGACCTCCCCGCCGCGAGCGCGGACCGCAGCTCAACGAGTGCGTCGTCAAAGACTTCGGCAAAGCCGTTCGCGTACTGGCGGGCGATCAGGTCGTGTTCGGCGGCCAGCCGCATCGCGTCAAGCAACGTCACGGTCGGCTCGTCGGCCACGTCCTGCTCGGGGGCCGAGCCCAGCCCGCCGGGTCGTGCCAGGCGGATCGCGTGATAGACGAGGCGGCGCATCGCCGTGTGTGGTCGCCTCGAGGACCGACGCGACGCCCGGGGCCAGCGGCACGCCCGCCGGGACCGCCGCCAGCGGTGCCAGCAGTAGGATCAACCCCAGGTTCGAGTTCGTCGCGACCACGCGGCGGGTCGCCTCGACCGCTTCGAGCACCGCCGTGCCGACGCCGAGGCTCCGGGCGCGGTCGAGCGGGCCGGCGATATGGCGAATGAGTCATCGGGTGAGGGATGCGCAACAGGATCAGCCTCGCAAAACCAAGGCTCCCCGTCAAAAAGGAGCCGTTGCGCCGATCGCGACCGTCGTTCCTGTCACGGCGGCTCTTCCGCCCCGAAGGGGCACCGTTCGCGAGCCAGGGACGTTGCCCCTGGCTCGCGAGCGATGACACAAGTTCTTTGCTCTCTTTGCATTATGCTTTCCCGAAGCGTTGCCCTTGGCTCGCAAACGGTGCCCCTTCGGGGCGAACCAACAAGAACACCCCGAAATCCCGATGAGCCTTTATCTTTTTCCCTTGACTACGACTCCAGCATAGCCCAATATCGAAAATATCGCACCGACTCGCGATGGGTCGATAGCGGTGAGTTATGGTAGCTCCTCTCGGCTGTCATCGCGGCGGGATGGGGTTTTTTTATGCGCCGCGACCGGGAGACGGAGCCCCTTCGCGCTGAGCCGGCAGTTGGATGCTTGAAGGTCCACTCAATCTCGGGGAGAGCCTCGCGTGATGGGGGTGTACGTATCGTTGGCTGCATCCACGACTCCTGGTACTCTCAAGGGCTGATGGGCCCCGTCCTGTGGGTTCGACTGCTCCATCACATCGGCGCAAGCGTTCAAAGATCCGGGCTGGGGCGCTGCAGATGACGAAGACAGTCGAGGGCGGCCTCATCCTGTTCGTTGAGGAACCCGAGACGACCAGATCGAATCACCCGAATCTTTCGCTCAAGCCCGCGACGGCGCGGTGTCCCTTGTGCTCGACACCAGTCGTGAGCGGTTCGGAACACATATTCTCGAAATGGATGAAGATGAGTACATCTTCTCCTGGACTCAATGAGGACGCTTCCAGTGGATCGGCAATTCGTCACGGTAGAGGGTAACGAGGCGGCGGCCTAGGTCGCCCATCAGCTCAACGAAGTGATCGCCATCTACCCGATCACCCCGGCCTCCCCGATGGGCGAGATGGCCGACGCCTGGTCGGCCGCCGGCAAGCCGAACATCTTCGGCACGGTGCCCGAGGTCATCGAGATGCAGAGCGAGGCCGGTGCCGCGGCCACCGTCCACGGCGCCTTGCAGGCCGGTGCCCTGTCGACGACATTCACCGCGTCGCAGGGCCTGCTTCTGATGATCCCCAACATGTTCAAGATCGCCGGCGAACTGACCCCGACGGTCTTCCACATCGCCGCGCGGGCGCTGGCGACCCATGCGCTTTCGATCTTCGGCGACCATAGCGACGTGATAGCCGCCCGGTCTACCGGCTGGGCGATGCTCTCCTCCGGCTCGGTCCAAGAGGCGCAGGACCTCGCCCTGATCGCCCACGCGGCGACCCTGGAGTCCCGGGTCCCGTTCCTCCACTTCTTCGACGGCTTCCGCACCTCGCATGAGGTCAACAAGATCGAGCAACTCACCGCCGACGACATCCGGGCGATGATCGACGAGGACTGGGTACTGGCTCACCGGGAGCGCGCCCTGTCGCCCGACCACCCGATCCTGCGCGGCTCGGCTCAGAACCCGGACGTTTTCTTCCAGGCCCGAGAGGCGGCCAATCCGTTCTACCTGGCCCTGCCCGGCATCGTGCAGAAGACGATGGACCGCTTCGCCGCCCTGGTCGGCCGGTCGTACCACCTGTTCGATTACGTCGGGGCCCCGGACGCCGAGCGAGTGGCCATCATCATGGGATCGGGCGCCGGCGCCATCGAGGAGGGGATCGAGGTCCTGGCAGGACGAGGCGAGAAGGTCGGGCTGATCAAGGTCCGGCTGTTCCGACCGTTCGACGCCGAGACGTTCGTCGCGACGCTCCCGAAGACGACGCGGAGCATCGCGGTCCTCGATCGCACCAAGGAGCCCGGCGCCCTCGGCGAGCCGCTTTACCAGGACGTGGTCACCGCGCTGATGGAAGCCTGGCCGGCCCGCGGCGATGGCGCGATGCCGCGGGTGATCGGCGGCCGCTACGGCCTGTCTTCCAAGGAATTCACCCCTGCCATGGCCGCGGCGGTCTTCGATGAACTGGCGCGGCCCAATCCGAAGCGGCACTTCACCGTCGGCATCATCGACGATGTCACGCACCTGAGCCTCAAGTACAACCCCGAGTTCTCGACCGAACGCGACGACGTCGTCCGCGCCGTCTTCTTCGGGCTGGGCAGCGACGGCACGGTCGGAGCCAACAAGAACTCGGTCAAGATCATCGGCGAGAGCACGCCGCTTTACGCCCAGGGCTACTTCGTCTATGACTCGAAGAAGTCGGGCTCGTCGACCGTCTCGCACCTCCGGTTCAGCCCCAGGCCGATCAATTCGTCCTACCTGATCGAGAAGGCCAACTTCGTGGCCTGCCACCAGTTCGGCTTCCTGGAGCGGAACGATGTGCTCGCCGTTGCCGAGACCGGGGCGTCCTTCCTGCTGAACAGCCCCTACGGCCCGGACGAGGTCTGGGACCACCTGACGGCGGAGGCCCAGGAGCAGATCCTCCGCAAGAAGCTGCGGTTCTACGTGGTCGATGCCCTGCGCGTGGCCCAAGAGGCGGAGCTGGGCGGCCGGATCAACACGGTCATGCAGACCTGCTTTTTCGCGCTGGCGAAGATCCTGCCCCGCGAGGAGGCGATCGCCAAGATCAAGGGGACGATCAAGAAAACCTACGGCAAGCGGGGCGAGACTGTCCTGCGACGGAACTTCGCCGCCGTCGACGGCGCCCTCGCCGCGATGAGCGAGGTGAAGGTCCCCGACCGGGTGACCGGGGCGCCGAGCTGGCGGCTGCCGGTCGCCAACGGCACGCCCGACTTCGTCAAGCGGGTCACGGCAATGATGATCGAGGGCAAGGGCGAACTGCTTCCCGTCAGCGCCCTGCCGGTTGACGGCACCTTCCCGACGGGCACGACCCGTTTCGAAAAGCGGAGCATTGCCCAGGAGATCCCGATCTGGGATCCCGGCATCTGCATCCAGTGCGGCCTCTGTGCGCTGGTCTGCCCGCACGCCACCATCCGGTCGAAGGCCTGCGAGCCCTCGGCCCTGGCTGACGCCCCCGAGGGGTTCGCCTCGGTTGCATGGAACGGCAAGGAACTGCCCGGCCATCGCCTGATCATCCAGGTCGCCCCCGACGACTGCACCGGCTGCGGCATCTGCGTCGATACTTGCCCGGCCGTCAGCAAGGAGGTCGCCAAACATAAGGCGATCAACATGGAGCCCAAGCTCGAGCACCTGGAGCGCGAGCGGGCGAACTGGGACTTCTTCCTCGACATCCCCGACCTCGACCGCACCAAACCCAAGGCCGACACGGTCAAGGGCTCGCAGCTCCTCTTGCCGCTGTTCGAGTTCTCCGGCGCTGCGCCGGGTGCGGCGAGACGCCGTACTTGAAGCTGATGAGCCAGCTCTTCGGCGACCGGGCGCTGATCGGCAACGCGACCGGCTGCTCGTCGATCTACGGTGGCAACTTGCCGACGACGCCCTATGCCGTCAATGCCGAGGGTCGCGGCCCGTCCTGGAACAACTCCCTGTTCGAGGACACCGCCGAGTTCGGCCTGGGCTTCCGCTTGGCCGTCGATCAGCAGACCGAGTTCGCCCAGTTCCTGCTCAAGGCCCTCGCTGCGGAGGTCGGCGACGAGCGGGTCACGGCACTCCTGGAATCGCCCCAGGAGACCGAGGAGCAGATCCAGGCCCAGCGCCGCCGCGTGGCTGATCTCAAGGGCCGTCTGGAATCCCTCGGCACCCCCGAGGCATCGCAGCTCCTGGCGGTGGCCGACGCACTGGTGCGCCGCAGCGTCTGGATCGTCGGCGGCGACGGCTGGGCCTACGACATCGGCTTCGGCGGCCTGGACCACGTCCTGGCCTCGGGCCGCAATGTCAACATCCTGGTGCTCGACACCGAGGTCTACTCCAACACCGGCGGCCAGGCCTCGAAATCGACCCCTCGCGGCGCGGTGGCCAAATTCGCCGCCCAGGGCAAGCAGGTCGCCAAGAAGGACCTGGGCATGATCGCCGTCGACTACGGCAACGTCTACGTGGCCCAGGTGGCCATGGGCGCCAACCCGCTCCAGACGCTCAAGGCCTTCCGCGAGGCCGAGTCGTACCCCGGCACCTCGCTGATCATCGCCTACAGCCACTGCATCGCCCACGGCATCGACATGACCACGGCGATGAGCCACCAGAAGGAAGCAGCCGCCAGCGGCTACTGGCCGCTCTACCGCCACGACCCGCGGCTGGCCGGCGCCGGCGCCCACCCGTTCCACCTCGACAGCCGCAAGCCGACCCTGCCGTTCAAGGATTTCGCGATGAAAGAGGCCCGTTTCGCGATGCTGACCCGGTCCAACCCGGCGCAGGCCGAGCGCCTGATGGCGCTGGCCCAGCGGGACATCGACGAGCGGTGGCATTTCTACGAGCAGATGGCGGGCATCGAGCGTTCCGTCCCCGAGCGGATGATGGAGGTGCAGCCATGAGTGTGGACCTTCGGACCCGATACCTGGGCCTTGAGCTGGCCAACCCGCTGGTGGTCTCGGCCTGCACCCTGACCTCGAAGGTCGAGACGCTCGTCCGGCTCGAGGAGGCCGGCGCGGCCGCGGTCGTGCTCCCGTCGCTGTTCGAGGAGCAGATCGTGCACGACGAGATGGAGTCCTACATGTTCTATGAGGACCCGTCCAACAGCTTCTCCGAAGCCCTGACCTACTTCCCCGAGGTCGAGGACGAGACCACCGGGCCGGAGATGTACCTGCGGCACGTCGAGGCCGCGAAAGCCGCCTTGACCATCCCGGTCATCGGCAGCCTCAACGGCACCTCGCAGGGGGGGTGGGTCCGCTACGCCCGGCTCATCCAGGATGCCGGCGCCGACGCGCTCGAGTTGAACGTCTACTACGTCGTCACCGACCCGGACATGACCTCCAGCGAGGTGGAGTACCGCTACCTCCAGTTGGTGTCGGACGTGCGGGCAGCGGTCTCGATCCCCCTGGCCGTCAAGATCGGCCCCTACTTCAGCGCCCTGCCCAACATGGCACGGCGGCTGGTGGACACCGGGGCCGACGGCCTGGTCCTTTTCAACCGATTCCTCCAGCCGGACCTCGATCCCGAGACCCGCGGCGTGACCCCGCGCCTCGTGCTCAGTACCAGCGATGAGCTCCGCCTCCCGCTCCGCTGGATCGCCATCCTCCGCGGTCGCCTCCGCACGTCACTGGCGGCGACCACCGGCGTCCACGCCGTCGAGGATGTGCTCAAGCTGCTCATGGCCGGCGCCGATGTGACCATGCTCGCCTCGGCGCTCTACAAGTACGGGCCGGACCACCTCCATACTCTGCTGAAGGGAGTCCGCTCCTGGCTGGAGGAGAAGGAATACCGTTCGGTCGAGCAGATGAAGGGCAGCGCCAGCCAGGTGAATAGCCCGGACCCTGCCGCCTTCGAGCGGGCCAATTACATCAAGACGCTCACCACGTTCATCGGCCCGGCCATCTGGGGCATCGCCGACCGGCCCCATGGGGGATAGGTCAAGATCACCTCCACCTCTGGGACTCCCTGGCGAGGGGGTTTTGAAGGGTGACGCAGGCTGTCTCGGGCGCCGAGAATCATCCCGGCGCCGGACTCGATGTCCTCTCCGCCGTCGCCTCCCGGTCACCCCGCTCAGCCCTCGGGGCCTCCCCTCATGAGCGCCCCGAGGCCGGGTCCGGCTGAGACAGCCGCCTCGGCTGTCCCGGACCAGCCTGGGGCGGCTGGGCCACAGTCCTGAGGGTTTTCGAAGCGGACAGGACTTCCCTCACTTCCGATCGGGGAGGAGGACCGGAATGAGTTCCACGGCTCATACCGGCGGGAGTAAACCGAGCGGCGAGCGGCCGAGCAGCGCGCCCCCGATCACCAGGAGGACCGACGCTCCGATGCCCGACGGCGAGCACCCGGCGGTGCGCCCGGCTTGAAACCGGTTGCCGCCACGCACCCGAGCGGTGATGACCGGTTCAAGATGCTCGATGCGAGCATGAAGCGGTATCGGTTCGCGCCCGACGCCCTGATCGAGGTGCTCCACACTGCGCAGCAATTGTTCGGCTATCTCCAGAATGACCTGCTCCACTACATCGCCCATGGGCTGAAGCTGCCGCCCAGCCGCGTCTACGGCGTGGCCACGTTCTACCACTTCTTCACGTTCACCCCGAAAGGTAAGCACACGTGCGTCATCTGCACGGGCACGGCCTGCTACGTCAAGGGGGCCGATGCGTTGCTGGAGTCCGTCGAGAAGCGACTCGGGATCGTTGTGGGCAAGACGACGCCCGACGGCCGGATCTCGCTCATGACGGCGAGGTGCCTGGGGGCGTGCGGGCTGGCCCCCGTCGCGGTCTACGACGGCGAGGTCTCCGGGAACCAGAAGCCGGAGACGGCGCTGGAACACCTGAAAGGATGGCTCGACGATGGACCTCGATGATCTGCGGGCGATCGCCGAGAGAGAGCACGCGGCACGCAAGGCTGTCCAGGTCCGCTGCTGCACGGCGGCGGGCTGTCTGTCCTCCGCGTCGAAGGCCGTGTCCGAGGGCCTGGAGGCGGCCGTCGCCCAGTCCGGCCTGAGCGACCGCGTCCAGATCAGCGAGGTCGGCTGCATGCGGCTCTGCTGCGAGGGACCCCTGGTGCAGGTCGCCCCCGATGGCCCGCTCTTCGAGAAAGTGACGCCGGCCGACGCCGCCTCGATCGTCGCCGCCCTGGAGGGCGGCAGGGCCACGGCCCGCCAGGGCGACACGGACCACCCGTTCTTCACCCGTCAGAGGAGCATCGTGCTGGAAAACAGCGGCCTGGTCGAGCCCGATCGGATCGAGTCCTACATTGAAAGGGGGGGCTACCAGGCGCTCTACCATGTCCTGCGCGAGATGAACCCCAGGGAGGTCGTCGACGAGGTCACCCGCAGCGGCCTGCGCGGCCGGGGCGGGGCGGGATATCCGACCGGCGTCAAGTGGGGCACGGTCGCCAAGCAGGCGGCCGAGCGGAAATACGTCGTCTGCAACGCCGACGAGGGCGACCCTGGCGCCTTCATGGACCGGAGCGTGCTGGAGAGCGACCCGCACCGCGTCCTCGAGGGGATGGCCATCGCGGCCTACGCCGTCGGGGCCGGCGAGGGATATATCTACGTCCGGGGCGAGTATCCCCTGGCGATCCGACGGCTGGAGACGGCCATCAAGCAGGCCAAGCGGCTCGGCATGCTGGGCAGCCAGATCTTCGAGTCGCCCTTCGACTTCAAGATCGACATCCGGATCGGTGCCGGGGCGTTCGTCTGCGGCGAGGAGACGGCGCTGATTTCCTCGATCGAAGGCAAGCGGGGCTCGCCCCGGCCGCGGCCGCCGTATCCGGCCGAGCAAGGGCTCTGGGACTTCCCGACGCTGATCAACAACGTCGAGACCTTCGCCAACATCCCGCCCATCATCCGTAACGGCGCCGACTGGTTCGCCGGGATCGGGACGGAGAAGAGCAAGGGGACCAAGGTCTTCGCCCTGGCCGGCAAGATCCGCAACACCGGCTTGGTCGAGGTGCCGATGGGGACCACCCTGCGGGAGATCGTCGAGGTGATTGGCGGGGGCCCGCCTGGGGGCACGATCAAGGCGGTGCAGACCGGCGGCCCCTCCGGGGGCTGCATCCCGGCCGAGGCGCTGGACACGCCTGTCGACTACGACTCGCTGACCCGGGTCGGCTCGATCATGGGCTCCGGCGGCATGATCGTGATGGACCAGGACACCAACATGGTGGACGTGGCCAGGTTCTTCATGGAGTTTTGCATGGAGGAGTCGTGTGGCAAGTGCGTCCCCTGCCGCGCCGGGACCGTCCAGATGCATCGACTCCTAACCCGGATCAGCCAGGGTGTCGCGTCGCGCGCCGACCTCGACAGGCTGGAAAGGCTGTGCGACATGGTCAAGTACACCAGCCTCTGCGGCCTCGGCCAGTCGGCGCCCAACCCCGTTCTGAGCACCCTCCGCTACTTCCGCAGCGAGTACGAGGCGCTGATCAAGGAACCCTCTCGGGACGGCGATCGGGTCGGTTTGGAGACCGACGCAACGGTCCCCCAGGGACCGACCTCGCCAGCGGACCGTCCCCTCCAGCCCCCGGCACGTCCCGGAGAGTTTCCCAGTCCACGACAAGGCGGGTGATCCATGGCGGTCAAGACACTCACAATTGACGGGAAGCTGGTCCCTGCCCATGAGGACCAGACGATCCTCGAGGCGGCTCGAGACGTCGGGATCGCGATCCCGACGCTCTGCCACCTCGACGGCGTCTCGGACGTTGGCGCCTGCCGACTCTGCCTGGTCGAGTTGGTGGGGTCCGGCCGGTTGTTACCGTCTTGCACCACCAAGGTCGTCGATGAGATGGACATCCGAACCGACACCGTGCGGCTCCGGGATTATCGGAAAATGATCGTCGAGCTCCTCTTCGCCGAACGGAACCACATCTGCTCGGTCTGCGTGGCCAACGGCAACTGCGAGTTGCAGGACATGGCCATCGCTCTCGGCGTGGACCACGTGCGGTACGATTACCTGAACCCAAAATGCGAGGTCGACGTCAGCCACGACCGGTACGGAATGGACCACAATCGCTGCATCCTGTGCACCCGGTGCGTGCGCGTCTGCGACGAGGTCGAAGGGGCGCACACCTGGGACGTCGCCGGCCGTGGCACGCTCGCCCGGGTGATCACCGATCTGCAGCAGCCGTGGGGAACCTCATCGACCTGCACGTCGTGCGGTAAGTGTGTGCAGGCCTGCCCAACCGGCGCGATCTTCTTCCAGGGTTCGACCGTCGCGGAGATGAAGCGTGACCGCTCCATCCTGTCGTTCCTCGTCACCGCGCGGGAGAAGAAGCAATGGAACGTCTGAAGCTCGCCACGGTCTGGCTCGGCGGCTGCTCCGGCTGTCACATGTCGTTCCTGGACCTTGATGAGTTCCTGATCGATCTGGCCGAGAAGGTTGACATCGTCTATACGCCTCTGAGCGACGTCAAACGTTATCCCGAAGGGGTCGACGCCGTGCTCGTCGAGGGAGCGGTCGCCAACGAGGAGCACCTGGAGATGATCCGCCGGGTCCGGCGGAACACCCGGGTGCTGATCTCCTTCGGGGACTGCGCCGTGACGGGCAACGTCACGGCGATGCGCAACGCGCTGGGCCCCGCCGAGCTGGTGTTGCGGCGGAGCTACCTTGAGAACGGCGACCTGCTGGCCCAGATCCCGCACGCGCCGGGCATCGTCCCTCAGTTGCTGGATCAGGTGCTGCCGGTCCATACCGTCGTCCCCGTCGACTTCTACTTACCCGGCTGCCCGCCGCCGGCCCCACGGATTCGCGCCGTGTTGGAACAACTGATGGCCGGGGTCCCGATCCACCTGGGGGGTCGCGAGATCAAATTCGGCTGACGCCGAGGAGAGAGAAACCCCATGGCACAGCGGATCGTGATCGACCCGGTGACCCGGATCGAGGGGCACGCCAAGATTACCGTCCAGCTCGGCGACGACGGGAAGGTCGCCGACGCGCAGTTCCACGTGGGGGAGTTCCGTGGCTTCGAGACGTTCTGCGAGGGTCGGCCGCTGTTCGAGATGCCCGGCCTGACGGCGCGGATCTGTGGCATCTGCCCGGTGAGCCACCTATTGGCCTCGGCCAAGGCTGGCGATCAGATCCTGGCCATCAGCATCCCGCCAGCGGCGGAGAAATTGCGGCGGCTGATGAACCTGGCGCAGCTCGTCCAGTCGCACGCGCTGAGCTTCTTCCACCTCAGCGCACCCGACCTCCTGCTGGGATTCGACAGCGACCCGGCTGGCCGGAACCTCTTCGGGCTCATCAAGGCCGACCCGGAGTTGGCCCGCGGCGGTATCCGGCTTCGCCAGTTCGGCCAGGAGATCATCGAGATCCTGGGCGGGAAGAAGGTCCACCCGGCCTGGGCGGTCCCCGGCGGCGTGCGCACGGCCCTGACCGAGGAGGGCCGCGACCACATCCGGCCCGCCTCCCCGAGGCCCTGGGCATGGCCCAGAAGGCACTCGGCTTGTTCAAGGGCTTGCTCGACCGGTATGGCGAGGAGGCCGAGGCCTTCGGCAACTTCCCCACGCTCTACATGAGCCTCGTCACCCCCGACGGCTCGTGGGAGCACTACGGCGGCCACCTCCGGATCGTCGACCCCGCGGGTCGGATCGTGGCCGACCACCGCGATGCCTCGGATTACCAGAGCTTCATCGCCGAGGCCGTCCAGCCGAACTCGTACCTGAAGTCGCCCTACTACCGGCCGATGGGCTCTCCGGATGGGATTTACCGGGTCGGCCCGCTGGCGCGGCTCAATCTCTGCGAGCGGATGGGCGTGCCACTGGCCGACGCCGAGTTCCGCGAGTATCGCGACCGCTTCTCCGGTCCGGTGTCGTCGTCGTTCTTCTACCACTACGCGCGGCTGATCGAGATCCTCGCCGGAGTCGAGTTCATCACCCGATTGGTGGATGACCCCGACGTCATGTCGGCCCGCATCCGGGCCCACGCCGGGATCAACAAGCTGGAAGGAGTCGGCGTGAGCGAGGCGCCTCGGGGCACGCTCTTCCACCACTACCAGGTCGACGAGAACGGCCTGATGAAGCGGGTCAACTTCATCATCGCCACGGGGCAGAATAACCTGGCGATGAACCGGACGATGGCCCAGATCGCCAGGCATTATATCAAGGGGCCGGAGATCCCGGAGGGGGTCTTGAACCGGCTCGAGGCGGGCATCCGAGCATTCGACCCCTGCCTCAGTTGCTCGACCCACGCGGTGGGCATGATGCCGCTCCATGTCCAGCTCGTCGGCTCGGACGGGACCGTCCGCGACGAGGTGTGGAGGGACTGAAGCCGTGGACACCCGCACTCCCGGCCCGCGCGAGACGACGCTGGTGATCGGCTTCGGCAACACGTTACGCGGCGACGACGGTGTGGGCCCCCGGATCGCAGCCCTCGTGGCGGGCTGGGCGCAACCGGGCGTGGAGGCGATCGCCGTCCACCAGCTCGGTCCAGAGCTTGCCGGGCTGCTGGCCGTTGCCGACCGTGCGTTCTTCGTGGACGCCCGCCTGGCCGGCGAAGCGGAGTCCTATCAGGTCCGTCCGGTCGAGGCCACGTCCGAGGCCTCAAGCCTCGGGCACACCAGCGACCCTCGGGCGCTCCTGGCGCTGGCGCAAGCGGCCTTCGGAAGGCATCCCGCGGCCTGGGCGATCACCGTGCCGGCGACCGTCCTGGGCCTGGGCGAAGGGCTCTCCCCCACGACCACGCGCACCATGGTGGCCGCGTTGCAGTATCTGTCATCCCTCGTGTCGGGGGCCAAGGCCCTCGAATAAGCCCCGAGCTCGTCCCAGGGATACAAGGCAATGCAGGAGGTGGGAGTCATTCAAGACGCGCGGGAAATCGCCCTGGGTCAGGCCGCCCAGCAGGTCCACGCAATCGCCCTGCGCGTCGGCCTCCTCTCGGGCAAGGTGCCCGAAGCCCTGGAATTCGCCCTCGAAACGTGGTGGCGCGGGGGACCGGCGCCGCGGAGGCCCGGCTGGAGATCGAGCGCATGCCAAGCGACCACACCGGTCGGTCCTGCGGTCATGGAGTTCAACCCCTGGTTGATTCCTACACCTGCCCTCGTTGCAACACGTCTGGCGGGAACGTGAGCTCAAGCAGGCTTCCCTGGAGATATCCTGAGATGGGCAATCGAAGCGGATTCAAAATGCGGGACGATGAGGCCCGCAGGTTCCCCACGAACATATGCCTTACGATGACGACTACGACGACAACCACATCGCCGATTCCGCCCCGTCCATGGAGATGGTCGAGACTTCCCAGACCTTCCCTCGTCACCATATGCCCTACGACGACGAGTACGACGATGAGGGGGCTTCGGACAGCGGTGACTCGTCATAAGGAGTTCAGGAGTCCCGTGCGCCGTCTTGAACATTTCGAATGAGAGATTTCAATAGGAGTTACGCAGTTGGTACTTTGGGTGATTTCCCTCGCCGAGAAATTGATGAGAAATAAGA
Source organism: uncultured Planctomycetaceae bacterium (assembly GCA_963803395.1). Lineage (GTDB taxonomy): Bacteria > Planctomycetota > Planctomycetia > Isosphaerales > Isosphaeraceae > JAFANO01. The sequence goes on along the minus strand of CAWDND010000070.1, from coordinate 99,207 downwards.
ACTTACGTCGAGGCCATCTTGCCTAGAATTCCAACTGCGTAACTCCTATCCAAAATATCAGATCAACAGATCGGGCGCAAGGAATTCCCCTGGCGCTCGCCAGTTGGTGCGCCCAGGCAGGGGTCTGGCGGCCCCATCTGCCGGGCGGGGCCCCCTCAGGCCGCCCATCCCCTCACGACCCTGCCCGGAGCTCGTCGCATTCTGGTCTCACTTTCCTTTCGCCGACATGTTGCGTCTCACCGTCGTCCCGTTATCCTAATGATCGCGGCCGCTCCCCCGAACCCCGAGGCCAGGAGGACCGGCCATCCTCACTCGGAACCACAGGCCGAACTGAGGACGTCAGCGAGGAGATATCTCAATACCCATGCCGCGCTTTCCTCCCCGGCACGGCTCGACCGATTGGCACGCGGCCCCTCCTCTCATCCCTGCGGAACCGAGGAGATTCCCCCTCATCAACTCCATCATCGGGCAAGGGATGTGACGGCCCCTCATGGGCCAGCCCCTTCCCGCGGCTCCTCTCCAGAACCTGTTGGAGGACGACACCATGAGCACGCCCACCGCCGAGGAACTGACCCGAAAGAAGTGCGCCGCATGCGAGGGGGAAGTCCCGCCCCTGCTGGCCGACGAGGCCCAGGCGCTGCTCAACCAGATTGAGGGCTGGCATTTCGCGCACGATGGCCGGCGCATTCGCCGCGAGTGGACGGCCAAGCACTTCATGGCGGCCCTCGACTTTTTCAACAAGGTCGCCGAACTGGCCGAGCAGGAGGGACACCACCCCGACCTCCATCTCGAAGGCTACCGCCACGTGGCCATCGAACTTTGGACTCATGCCATCGGTGGCCTCTCGGAGAATGACTTCATCCTGGCCGCCAAGATCAACCAGGTCCCGATCGCCGTCAAGCCATCCTGAATCGAGGGCTCCCGTCGGGAGAGTTCCGTTCCCTAATGCGGTTTCCACCAACCTGTTGTGTGATCCTGCAAGGTCGGCTTCCGCCTGTCTCCTCGGCACATCGGACGGCAGGCGGAAGCCGACCCGACGAAGAGGGGGCCGCGCTCAACAGCTCCTGGCTCATGGGCCCAAATCGATGACCGACCGGACCTGGTGCTGGCCCAACCACTTGCAGCCAAACCACTTAAGCAACCTGTCAGGCGGGATGGCACCGATTTAGGCCCATGAGCCGAGAATCTCCGATCGCTCAGGCGCTTTCGCGCTGGAAGTGGATCTCGTGGAGGCGGCGATAGAGGGGGGAGGTGCGGCGGAGCTCGGCGTCGGTGCCGACGGCCTCGATCCGGCCGGCGTTCATCAGGACGATCCGGTCGGCGAACTGGAGCGAGCCGAGGCTGTGGGTGATGAGGAAGGTGGTGCGGTTGCGGGCGAACTCCTCGATCGCCTTGCGGATCAGGGCCTCGTCCTGGATGTCGACGGCGCTGGTGGCCTCGTCGAGGATCAGGATGGCCGGGTCGCGGAGCATGGCGCGGGCCAGGGCGATCCGCTGCCGCTGGCCGCCGGAGAGGCCCAGCCCGCGCTCGCCGATCACGGTGTCGTAGCCGTCGGGCAGGGCCGCGATGAACTGGTGCGCGTAGGCCCGCTTGGCGGCGGCGACGATCGCCTCGCGGCGTGGCGTGGCGGTTGCCGTAGGCGATGTTGTTGGCGATCGTGTCCTCGAACAGGATCGTCTCCTGGATCACCATGCCGATCTGGCCGCGGAGGCTGCGGAGCTGGACGTCGCGGATGTCGTGGCCGTCGATCCGGATGGCGCCCGACTGGACGTCCCAGAACCGGGGCAGCAGGTTCATCAGCGTCGACTTGCCGCAGCCGTTGGGGCCGACCAGCGCGATCGTCTCGCCGTGGCGGACGGTCAGGCTGAGCCCGCGGAGGACCGGGTCGCGGCCGTTGTAGCTGAAGCCGACGTGGTCGAACTCGATCGGCTTGCGATGCCGGGCGAGGCGGACGGCGGCCGGCGTGTCGGCCACCTGGGGCTGGCGGTCCATCAGAGCGCAGATCCGGTCGGCCGCCGCCGCGGCGCGCTGGATCTGCGAGTGGACGTTCGCCAGCTTCCGGATCGGGTCGGAGATGCCCGCCAGCATCGCGTAGAGGTAGAGCAGGTCCTCGATCGCCATCGGCTGCGAGGCGAGCTGGAGCTGGAACAGGCCCAGGTCGAGGAAGATCGTCCGGTTCAGGACCAGGTACGAGCCGGCCAGCAGCGCGATCGAGACGGTCGACAGCGCGAGCATCTCCAGGACCGGGTCGGACAGGGCGTCGATCGTCGCGACCCGGACGCTCTTCTTGTACAGGCTCTTGGTCTCGAGGAAGAACCGCCGCCGCTCGCGCCGCTCCATCGTGAACGCCTTGACGACGATGATCCCCTGGAAGCGTCTCCTGGAGGATCTTGTAGATGTTCGACATGCTCTCCAGCGAGCGGCGGACGGCCCGCTTCATGATCTGGCCGGCGCGGTTGGCCGTCAGCGCCGAGACGGGCACCAGGACCAGCGCCAGGCAGGTCAGCCGCCAGTTCAGCCACATGGCCATGCCCAGGCAGCTCGACGACCCGCAGCGGCTCGCGGATCACCTTGCTCAGCAGGGTGTTGAGCCCCTGGCCGAGCGAGTCCATGTCGTTGGTGAACCGCGCGATCAGCTCGGCCGAGCCCTGGTCGCCGAAGCTCGACAGGTCGAGCGCCATCGTGCGGCGGAAGAAGTGGTTGCGGATGTCGAAGAGGGTCAGCTGCATGACGTCGGCGACCAGGACCTCCTGGAGGAACAGGAAGAGCCCCTTGACGGCCGACGCCGATCATGACCAGGCCGATCAGCAGCAGGAGTGTCTGGAAGCCGTCGTGGGGCAGGTAGCGGTCGACCCAGGGCTGGAGCCAGCGGTAGCGCTCGAGCCAGGTCGCAGCGATCCCTGCGTTCGCGTTCCAGGTTCGAGCACCGGCGCCGTCGAGCGACGCCGTACGGGGGTCGCCCGGCTCGAGCTGGGCGCTGAACCGCTTCAGCTCGTCGAGCCGGGCCTCGGCCACCTGGAGCTCGCGGCGCAGCGCCTCGAGCGCGGCCTTGTCCGGCGCGCCCTTCGTCGTGGACGAGCATCGGTGCCGCATCCTCGAGCTGCTGCTTCAGCGTCCTGCACCGCGGCGCTGCCTGGCGTCGCGTGTCGGCGTGGACCTCCTTGAAGTGCCTCTTCAGCGTCGGGCCGGTCGGGTCGCCCACGCCGCGTGATGAAGTCGACCTCCTCGAGCCGGGCGTCGATCGCCTGGATCTCGGTCTCCATCGAGACGATCTTCTCCGCGACCCACTTCTGGCAGTTCTCGCTGTAGAAGAGGATCTTCAGCAGCGGATAGACCGCGCTGATGTTGGCGCTCCAGAGCAGCGCCACCATCACGGCGCAGACGAGCGAGAGGCCGAACCGGACCCGGTACGGCCAGGCGAATCGCACGAGGCGGGCGAAATTCTTCATGGTCGGCGCAGCGCCAAGGACGGGGTGACCCCAAGAGCATCCATGCCATCCCCGGGCCGCGCTGGCCGCCGTCCGGGTCTTGGGCTACGCGACGGTTTACCACGAGCGGGCGAACGGTGACAATCCGACTTCACTCAAGTGCGGAGTGCTGAGCGAAGACTCTTCGCCTCAGCACTCCGCGCTGAGAATCCGCCTTGGAAAAGACCAGCGACCCGGTTAAGATCCCTCGCGCGGAGCTCCGACACCCGCAGACGACCCGACGTCACCGTCAGGGAGGACGGGATGAAGGCACTCGCGCTGGTCGACGCACCCGATCACGTCTGCTGCCGTACCGCATCCGGGCGTTCGAGCCGGCCCTGGCGCGAGCCGGGGTGGTCGCTCACCCTCGAGGGCCTGGCCCGGGGTGCCTTCGGCCGCGGTCGCAACTCGGCACGCGCCGCGCGGTTCGACGTCGTCATCTTGCAGCGCAAGCTTTTGCCGGGCTGGCAGCTCCGCGAGCTGCGCCGGCCAGCGCGCCGGCTGGTCTTCGACTTCGACGACGCGGTCCTCTACCGCGACTCGTACGACCCGCGCGGCCCGCATTGCCGGCGGCGGGCGCGGCGTTCGCGCGGACGGTCCGGCGGGCCGACCTGGTCGTCGCCGGCAACGACTTCCTGGCCGATTGTGCCCTCGAGGCCGGGGCGCGGGCCGAGCGGGTCCACGTGATCCCCACCTGCGTCGACATCGATCGCTACCGCCCTCGGCGCCGCAGGCGGACGCCTGCCACAGCGGGGCTGGACCTGGTCTGGATCGGCTCGTCGAGCACGCTCGAGGGCCTGGAGCAGGCAGCGACCGCTCTGGGAGCGGCTGGCGCGCGAGGTCCCCGGCGTCCGGCTCCGGGTGATCTGCGACCGCTTCCCGCGACCTCGTCCCGATGCCGGTCGTCCCGGTCCCCTGGGCCGAGGCGACCGAGGCCGGCGCGCTCGCGGCGGGAGACGTCGGGATCAGCTGGATCCCCGACGACCTCTGGAGCCGGGGCAAGTGCGGGCTGAAGGTCCTCCAGTATCAGGCGGCCGGCCTGCCGGTGATCGCCAACCCGGTCGGGGTCCAGGCCGAGATGTCGCGCCGGGTGTCACCGGGTTCCTGGCCGACGACGCCCGACGCCTGGGTCGAGGCGGTCCGGCGCTGGCCGGCGATCCCGCCCTGCGGCATCGGATGGGACGCTGGCCGCGCGAGCGTCGGTCGCGCGAGGTACTCGGTCGCGGCCTGGGCCGAGGCCTTCGTCGCCGCCGTTGACCGGGGCTCGCGAGCTGAGCCAGCCGACCCGGCGGATTGCCGACACCATCGGGTGCGACGGAAACGCACTAGGTCTGAGGGCCGCCGTGCATCGGCGAGTCGATCACCCGGCCAGATCCGAGCGACCATCGCATCGGGACGACCGAGCACCGACACGGGCGAACGGATGAGCCGGCTCTCAGGCGGACACCGCGAGCCCGGCCGCGTCGGACCGCCATGTTCGAGCCGCCCGACTGGGAATGGGCCCAGGCCGGGGACGTCGGCTGGTGGGTCCGCGCCGACTGGCGAGCGGGCCTTGCTCGGGCCCGACGGCCTGCGGCTCGACGAGTGGCGGCAGACGGCCGGCTGACGACCGTCAAGACGGGTCCGCACCGGGTCGTCTACCGCGTCGACCTGCCCGAGGGGGCGGTCTACGTCAAGCATTTTCTGGTGCCGGATCGTCGCGCCATGCTCCGCCAGTGGGTCCGCCGCGGCAAGGGGCGCAATGAGGGCCAGCGCACCCGCGCATCTCGCCGCGATCGGGGTGCCGACCATCACGCCGATCGCGCTGGGCGAGCAGCGGAAGCGGAAGTTCCTGTTCGAGAATTACCTGGTCACCCACGGCGATTCCCGAGGCGATCCCGCTCGACGAGTTCGTCGAGCAGCCGGCTCCCGCGATGGCCCGAGCCGAGCAGCGCGCGTCCGGCAGAAGCTCGCCGCGGGCCTGGCGCCGTGATGACGGCGCGGCTGCACGACGCCGGGTTCGTTCATCAGGACTTCCACCCGGGCAACATCCTGGTCCGGATCGGCGACGACGATCAGCCGCACCTCGCGATGATCGACCTCGACGCGCTCCGGGTCACCCGGCCGGTCTGGCAATTCTGGGAAGACCTCGCGCGGCTCGCGAAGATCGATTTCGACGCGCAGGCGCCGGAGCCCCCCACTGACCTGGGCCGAGGCGCAGCACAACCTGGCGCTGCTGAACCATTATTTCTGGCTTCGGTGCGGCCGGTCGGATCGCTATCGCTTCCTCAAAGCGTACCTGCAGGCGCGGCGGAGCAGCCTCCCCCGAACCAGCCGCCTTCGCGCGCGGGATCGAGGACGCGACGCGCGCCTGGGCCGAGCGGCTTTGGCGGCGCTGGGGGCGTCGCTGCTGTGGGAGCAACAAGTACTTCAAGGCCTACAGCAGCTCTCGGATCTGGTCGGTCGCCTCCCGCGACCTCGACCGTGTGACCGTCCGCGCCTTGCTGGCCGACCCCGACGCCGTGTTCCGGCAAGCCGGGGACAGTCATCCTCAAGGACTCGCGGACCACGACCGTCGCCGAGACGACGTTGAACGTCCGCGGCCGGCCAGTCCAGGTGATCTATAAGCGCTTCAATCATAAGCGGTGGTTCGACCCGTTCCTCGCGTACTTCCGGCCGTCGCCTGGCTGGCAGTCGTGGCAGGCGGCGCAACACATGGCCAGCCGGGCGATCCCGACCCCCCGGAACCTGGCGTTCATCGCACGGCTGCGCCCCTTCCCCAAGGACCTCTTCTGGTACCTGCCGCACGAGACCTACCTGATCACGGTCAAGGAGGAGCCCTCGATCACCCTCGGCGACTACGTCCGCGAGATCCTGCCCACCCTGACCGCTTGACGCGCGGCGGCAACAGATCCGCCGACTGACCCTGGCGCTGGCCCGGCTGCTCCGGATGCTGCACGATCGCTCGCTCTCGCACCGCGACCTGAAAGCCGCCAACATCCTGCTCTGCGGCGACCCCTCCTCCCCCGACGTGTCGCTGACCATGATCGACCTGGCGGGAGTCCGGCTGATCCATCCGCTGCCCAAGCACCGCCGAGTCCAGAACCTTGCCCGGCTCAACCTCAGCCTGGCCGACGTCGCCGGCCGGACCCGGACCGACGCGCTGCGGTTCCTCCGCGCTTACCTGACCTGGGGGCTCTCACCCCGCAACGACTGGAAAGGCTTCTGGCGCGTCATCGCGGCGGCCAGCCGGACCAAGCGGGAGCGAAACCGCCGGCGCGGCCGCGCCCTCTCCTGAGGCCGGGACTCGCGCATGTGATCCCAAATCTCAATTTTCTGACTTGAAATCTTTAATATTAAATTAAATTTAACAAAAAGGCAATCGCTGGGGCAATAGGTTCCACTCCCGACCCGACTGACCTCCAAGGGCCTCGACGATGCAGGACACACGACCGGCCCGGCTTCGCCCGACCTGGTGGCTCATGGCTGCACTGAGTTTCGCGGGCTGTGCGACGATCGGGGAGCAGGTGCCCCCGCTGGTGCCGACCCGCTATCAGACGCGGACCGGCCCTTACGCCATCTTCACCCATTTCCCGATCGCGGCCGATGACCTCGCCATCCGGAGCCTCCAGGCGCTCGAGCGCGACATCGAGGCGAACCTGGGGATCCGCGTTGCCGCGGAGGAACGGCCGGTCGAGGTCTACATCCTGAACGATCGCCAGAGTTTCATGCACTTCCTGAAGTTCTATTATCCCGAACTCCCCCCCCGCCGTGCCTTCTTCCTGGCACAGGGTCCGCAGCGGGTGGTCTACACGTTTCTGGGCGACCGCCTGGAGGAGGACCTCCGCCATGAGGCAACGCATGCGTTGTTGCACGTGGCGATCGGCGCCCTGCCGATCTGGCTCGACGAGGGGCTGGCCGAATACTTCGAGGTCCCCGAGGGCCGCCACGGCGTCAACGCCGAGCACCTGGGTCGGTTGCCCCAGGACCTGACCTCGGGCTGGGAGCCCGACTTGGCGAAACTGGAGATGCTCAAGAACGTCCGCCAGATGGCCCCCCGCGACTACCGCGAGTCCTGGGCCTGGGTCCACTACCTCCTGAACGGCTCGAACGCGGGCAAGACGCTCTTGCTCGCCTACCTGGCCGACCTCAGGACGTCGCCCGATGCGCCGCCCCTTTCCGAGCGTCTCCGCGCGGACGACGAAAAGCCGAGCAAGCCCCTGATCGCGCATCTTGACCGGATCCGCGCCCAGCCGCTCCCGACGGCCCCGCCCTTGGCGGGAGCGACGGCCCGGTTCCAGGATACGACGGTGGGGGCGTCGCGCACACCGACCCCTCACCGGAGGATTTTCGGCCGGATTCGCGCCCTGTTCGTTGATTATTGATCGGCGCGCAACGAACTTCAAACTTTTCGCCTGGTAGAATTGGGGGTGGAAGCGTCAGACTTCATACCTACCCTGGGCGATCGAGTGGATCCGGTCCCCCACGCTGACGACGGGGGCGGTCCTCGCGTGGCTCGGCTCGACGATCTCCGGGGTCCTGTTCAGCAAGTCCTCGGCGACCGAGGGCCGCCCCGGAACCAGCGCGGCGGGCAGCGGCGGCGCGGCCATCCGGGTGATCGCGGCCCTGGCCCCCCCCATCTTCCTGGTCGGCCTGCTGGCCTTGACCTCAGCCGTCGTCTCGGCGTTGCCCGGAGTCGCCAGCCCTCTGGACACCAGCTTCCTGAAGCGCGCGGTGCCCGGATCGCCCCCCCTTGCGGTGCTGTTCTGGATGGGCGGCCTGGCCCTCGCCATGGTGGTTCTCATGTCGCTGGTCAACGTGAACCTGTTCTCGCTGCACGCGATGTACGCCAACCGGCTGACCCGCTGCTATCTAGGTCGTGTGGACAAGAACTGGGCAAATCTGGCAAAACAGTGGGGTGGATGGTACTGGTTGTCTGCCCACCATTGGCGTCTACCTGAGACGCCGTGACCGCCCCATCGCCGGGCATTGGTGGACAAGCCGCCAGTATCACCCAACCGAAACAGTTCTCCAGTTGACTTATTTTGCCCACCTCTTGTCCACACGACCTAGAGATGGTCAAGGCCTATCGGCCCGAAGACGTCGCCCGGCTGGATCTCGAGGCCCAGACGCCCGAGATCCCCTCCACCTGATGGCTCCGGGCATGAACACCGCGGACGCAGGAAGTCCGGCCCCAGGAAGACTTACTGAGCGGCGAGCGTGCACCCCCTGGTCGCATTCCAGAGAACTGGACGGCAGTGCATGGGATTTCGCTTCGCTGCGAGCGAAACCCCATCGTGTCCGAGACCGGTTCGTCCTCCTCACGCGACCACCGAGAGTTGAGTGAAGAAGTCATTCCCCTTGTCATCGACGAGGATGAACGCTGGGAAGTCGACCACCTCGATCGTGTAGATGGCCTCCATGCCCAGTTCGGGATACTCGAGGAGTGCAACCTTCTTGATGCTCTCCTGCGCCAGCAATGCGGCGGGGCCGCCGATCGACCCGAGGTAGAAGCCGCCGTGCTTCTGGCACGCGTCCGTCACGACCTTCGACCGATTCCCCTTGGCGATCATGATCATCGACCCGCCGTGCGACTGGAAGAGGTCGACGTAGCTGTCCATGCGGCCCGCGGTCGTCGGCCCGAACGAGCCGGAGGGCATTCCCTTCGGTGTCTTGGCGGGGCCGGCGTAGTAGACCGGATGGTCTTTCAGGTACGAGGGCATCCCCTCGCCGCGGTCGAGTCGCTCCTTGATCTTGGCGTGGGCGATGTCGCGGGCGACGATGATCGTCCCGGTCAGCTTGAGCGGGGTCGAGACGGGATACCGGGTGAGCTCCGCGAGGATCTCCATCATCGGGCGGTTCAGATCGATCGGCACGCCGTGCTTGGTGTCGAGCCCCGCACGGTACTGGCCGGGGAGGAAGCGTGCGGGATCACGCTCCAATTCTTCGATCCAGAGGCCGTCACGATCGATCCGCGCCTTGAGGTTGCGATCCGCCGAGCATGAGACGCCGATCCCGACCGGGCAGGAGGCCCCGTGGCGCGGCAGGCGGATGACCCGGGCATCGAGAGCGAAGTACTTGCCGCCAAACTGAGCCCCGATCCCGCTCCGGCGTGCCAGCTCCATGACCTTGTCCTCGAGCTCCGGGTCGCGAAACGCCTGGCCGAGCGCGTTGCCCTGGGTCGGCAGATGGTCCAGGTATCCCGCGCTGGCGAGCTTCACCATCTTCATGGTCACCTCGGCCGACGTCCCCCCGATGACGATCGCCAGGTGATAAGGCGGGCACGCGGCCGTGCCGAGCGAGCGCAGCTTCTGGTCGAGGAAGACCTCGAGGCTCGCTGGATTGAGCAGGGCCTTGGTCTCCTGGAAGAGGAGCGACTTGTTGGCCGACCCGCCCCCCTTGGCAACGAAGAGGAAATCATACGTTCCCCCGTTGCTGGCGAAGATGTCGATCTGGGCCGGCAGGTTCGTCTCGGAGTTGGACTCCTCGTACATCGACAGCGGGACGGTCTGGGAGTATCGCAGGTTCTCTTTCTGATAAGTCTCGAAGATCCCGCGGGCGAGCCACTCCTCGTCCTTCGCACCGGTCCAGACGCGCTGGCCTTTCTTGGCGACGACCGTCGCGGTCCCGGTGTCCTGGCACATCGGCAACTGGAAGCCGGACGCCACGATGGCGTTCTTGAGCAGGGCCAGGGCGACGCCGCGATCGTTGGGCGAGGCCTCGGGATCATCGAGGATCGCGGCGACCTTCGCGAGGTGGGACGCGCGGTAGAGGAACGAGACCTCGCGGAGCGCCTCGCGCGAGCACGGTCAGCGCCTCCGGCGCGACCCGGAGGATCTCCTGCCCCTCGAACGTCGCCGTGGAGACGTATTCCGGGGTGAGGTGGCGATAGCGAGTCGAATCGGGACCGAGCGGGAACGGGTCCTGGTAGGTAAACTCCGGCATGGTCTGCTCCCTCGAAAAACTTCCGGCGGCGCCCGGCCCGAGTCCCTGGCGGTGCACCGACGCCCTCAAAATCAAGAGCTCGGAATGGCCCCGAAGCCTCGGAGGCCCGGTCTCTTCCCATCGTGATCGGTTCGGGCCGATCACGCATCGCGGCCGAGCCATCCCATTTATCATCTTAGCCGCTCGCGAAGTCCAGTCCCCGGACGATCCGGCCGTCGTCAAGGCCCGCGGACGCGGACCTTGATCGTCGGGCCGGCATGGTGTATCTCCGAGCCGGGGACGCGATTCGCCGACCACCTCGGGTGGGGTGGGGAGAAATCGATCGGCATCGAGTCGGGAGTCGCATGGAGAGGAGGGGTGAGACAACAATGCGTGCCATGCTGCTGAAGGCCCTCGGCCCGGTGCGGGACGACCTGGCACCGCTCGAGCCGGCCGACTGGCCCGATCCGACGCCGGGCCCGGGCGAGGTCCTCATCCGGGTGGGCGCCTGCGGCGTCTGCCACACCGAGCTGGACGAGATCGAGGGGCGGACACCGCCGCCGCGACTGCCGATCATCCTCGGCCACCAAGTTGTAGGGCGCGTCGAGGCCCTGGGCGAGGGGGCAGTCGACTTCCGAGTCGGCGACCGGGTCGGGGTCGCCTGGATTTATTCGGCATGCGGGTACTGCCCCTATTGCCGACGGGGCGAGGAGAACCTCTGCGACCAGTACCGGGCGACCGGGCGCGACGCCCACGGCGGGTATGCCGAGCGGATGGCCGTGCCCTCGGCCTTCGCTCACGTCATCCCTGACACCTTCGCCGACGCCGAGGCCGCCCCCTTGCTCTGCGCGGGAGCGATCGGGTTCCGGTCGCTCCGCTTGACCGGTCTGAAGGACGGCCAGAGCCTGGGCCTGACCGGCTTCGGCGCCTCGGCGCACCTGGTCCTGAAGCTGGCACGGCACCAGTTCCCCAACACCCGGGTCTTCGTCTTCGCGCGCACCGAGGCGGAACGCGCCTTCGCCCGCGAACTTGGCGCCACCTGGGCCGGCGACACCCTCGAGCGGGCCCCCGAGATGCTGAACGCGATCATCGACACCACCCCCGTCTGGACGCCGATCGTCGCGGCGCTCGAGAACCTCGAGCGCGGCGGCCGGCTGGTCGTCAACGCAATCCGCAAGGAGGATGTCGACAAAGCGGCGCTGCTGGGGATCGACTACCCCAAGCACCTCTGGCTCGAGAAGGAGATCAAGAGCGTCGCCAATGTCACCCGGTTCGACGTCCGCGAGTTCCTCCGCCTGGCGGCCGAGGTCCCCCTCAGGCCCGAGGTCCAGGAATACGCCCTGGAGGAGGCCAACCAGGCCCTGATCGAGCTGAAGGCGAAGAAGATCCGGGGAGCCAAGGTCCTTCGGGTGGCCTGATCCGCGTCCCGGGACGATCGTGCCCACCGCCGAGAACAGCGAGGCTCCCTCGGGGGAGGCCCTCCGCCCCCGGCGGGCACCAACGTCCCGGGATGCATCTGATTCGTTCGCTCCCAGTTCTGACCCTCCTTCGTTCCCCACAGTCAGGGCCAATCAAGGGGAAACTTTGGGCAAGGCAAACAAGTGACAAGTACGCTCAATTGACGAACCATTGTAGGGCCGAACCACCTGTTCAGGAGGATACTGAACCCACAGGTCGTAATGCTCGGCGAAGAAGAGATCGAAGACCTCTTTCACCGAAGTATTGTATCGGGGCAGTGAGAGCGCATGGATCTCGATGGCCAGCTTGGGCCTTGTGCTGAGCATCTGACGTGCGCCCTTGAGCAACTCGGACTCGAAGCCTTCGACGTCGATCTTCAAGAAGGTCGGTCTCAGAGACACGTAGGAGTCTAACACAACGGTCTCAACGTCGATCCCGCTGCCGCGACGCCCCGCGACTTGCGCATTCGACTCATTGGTCATCCTCATGATCCCGGTTGACGATCCGACCGCTTTGTTCTCGACGCGGACGTTTGTGAACCCATTCAGCTCGATATTCTTGCGGATAATCTGGGCGTTGAGGGGGACCGGATCGAACGAGATGACCTTGCCGCTCTCCCCGACCCACCTCGAGAAGAACATCGTCAACTCGCCATGGTGCGCCCCACAATCCAGCACGACATCGCCGGGTTGGACCATATGATCCTTCAGAAACTGGATCTCAGCCCAGTCCCATCCTCCCTTGCACCAACTCTCACCGATCCGGTCGCCGACGTAATACTTGAAGCGGAGGCCAAATCTTTCGACCTCGTGAATATAAGGTACGAATCCCATGTTCAGAAAGCAGAATCGTATCCTCTTGAGGAACTGCCTAAGTCTTTGAGGCAGAGCGTTCTTGACTATTCGGGCGGCATGGGACATGGCTAACTCCAATCTTTGAGCAGTGGTGATCGACCCGATCTTCAAGGCCCTTCGCTGAACTAGACTTTCGGACTTTTACAGGAGTCGTTGATGTCCCAAGAGGAGCGGACCCTCACGTGCGACGTCGGTATCATGGAGGGTGTTCAAGCACACCAGGATCGTGCACCGCACGGAGGTCCGCTCGATGGATCAGCTTATCCCCTCGCTCGCCACGCTGGTAGAGTCGTTCCGCGATGGCTTCCACCCCCAGGTCTTCCAGACCTTTCAAATCCTGATCGCTGGCTGGATCATCTGCCTCGGCCCACGCACCCTCAGCGAGGTCTGGCAGGCCACCGGCCTGGCCGCCCAGCGCCACCACGACACTGCGTACGCCGTCTTCCACTCCGCCGCCTGGGAGTGGGACGACTTGGGCCTCGTCCTGGCGACCTTGATTCTCACCCCCTTGATCCCCGGCGGCGTGGTCTGGATCGTGGTCGACGACACCCTCTGTCACAAGCGTGGCGCCAAGGTCGCCTTCGGCGGCATCTTCCTCGACGCGGTGCTCTCGTCGAAGCGGCACAAGACCCTGCGGTTCGGGCTGAATTGGGTCGTCCTGGGCATCGCCGTGCCGATCCCGTTCCGCACCGACCGCTACTACTGCCTGCCGGTGCTCTGGCGGCTCTCCCGCAAGAAGGGACAGGACGGCTACCAGACCCGCCCCCAGGCGGCCGCGGCGCTAGCGTGGAAGCTGGCCGAGGCCAATCCCGAGCGGACGTTCTGGCTGGTCGGCGACAGTGCCTATGTCAACGCGGCGGTGTTGCAGGATCGACCGAAGAACCTCCAGGTGATCGGACCGTTGCACTGGAAGGCGGCGCTGTACGGCCTGCCCGCCCCGCGCCGGCCCGGGCAGAAGGGCGCGTCGCGCAAGAAAGGGGATCGTCTCCCCAACCCCAAGGCCATGATCGAGGACACTGCGACCTACCCGGCCGAGGTGCTGGAGATCACCTTCCCGAAGCAGACGCGGCAGTTGCGGGTGCAGGTCATCCGCAACGTGCTCTGGTATCGCGGGAGCAAGACCGAGCCGGTGATGGTGGTGCTGGTGCGCGATCCGCTGGGCCAGTGGCGGGACGAGGCGCTGGTGGCGACCGATCCGACGGTCTCGGCCCCCTTCGTCATCCTGGGCTACTGCCGGCGCTGGAGCGTGGAACTGGCGTTCTTCGACAGCAAGCAGCACCTGGGACTGCACGACCCACGGGTGTGGGCCGAGCGGAGCGTGGAGCGTGCGCACCCGATGGCGTGGTTCATCGGGTCGCTGACGATCCTGTGGTACTGCATCAAGGGCCATGAGGGTTCGCACGTGGTCAAGGACCGCCCGTGGTACACGGCGAAGGTGACGCCAACGTTCACGGACATGCTGGGTGCACTGCGGTTGCAGATGTGGGAGTACGAGGTTTCTGGAGAGTCCGATGAGGAACCGCCCTCTCCGGAATGCATCCGAAACCTGCTCCACAAGCTGGCCGCTGTGGCTTGAGGGTCCGAAAGTCTAGTCTGATCAAGTCATGGATTGTCGATTCACTACACCCGCTCGGCACTTCGTGGCGTCGCACGGGGGCTCGCGACGTCACGACATCCCCAATCGGAGACTTCTCGCTAATCTCCACCACAGTTATGACGTAAACCCCAATGCCATAGGTAGTTGACCGCGATTTTCGGCGTTCTCGGCCCGGTCGTGTCAAAATCCAGAGCGCCCCTCTCTCACTCTTCTCCGGGCCTGGTTTTCTCGGAAGATCGTCGTGAATGGGCCATCCGCACACTGGTGGAGATCAGCGAGGAGTCTCCCAATCGGGCCACGACATAGTCAGAGGGACGCTCCCACTTGGTGGGAACGAACCGATCCGGGACCATCCTCTGTATTCTCCTGGAGGAACCGAGTCTCTGCCTCAGGAGAAAAGCGTCTTGCCACAACCCGGAGAATACCGGCCCGACTCCACGGAGGGGATCACCCGCATCGAGGATTTGCCCCAGCCCAAGGTCCAGCGATGTAGCCGCAACTTCCTGCGGCGGCCCTGTCCACGCTGTGGTCATAGCTCCTACCGCGGCCGACAAGGTCACGCGCACCCTCCACGACCTCGGCAACCCGCTCACCGGGCGGCCCTGCGACATTCACCTGGCCTCCTCGCAGCACTCCTGCTCCCAGTGCCGCAAGTACTTCAAGGCCGATATGACCGACCTGGCCGACCCCGGCAGTCACTATACCCGACGCGTCGTCGCCGTGGCAGTCCGCCTCGTTGTCGAGGACGGACTCCCCTACCAGGCTGCCAGTTGGACGCTCTGGCAGGAGCATCGCGTCTTCGTCCCCTACGCCACGATCCAGAACCGGGTCGAGGCCGGGGGGGGGAAAAGGCGGCACGCCGCCTGGTCGCCGCGCACCTCGACTGGGCCGCTGCAGGACTTCTCGGACTCCATCGCCGCGGACGAGCTGTACGACGGCCCGTTACGGCGTTCTTCCGCCGCTTCCAGGCCGCGTTGCAGGCGCGGGGCCTGGCCCTGCACGGGATCACCACCGGCGGCGCGGTGCTCTACCCGGTGCCGATCGCCGCGGTCTTCGGCGATGTGCCGCACCAGGTCTGCCAGTTCCACATCCTGGCCGAGTTGATCCCCTCCTCTCCGACTGCCTCCCTGACATCCCTCGAGAGGAGCTGAGGAGCCGGAGCAAGGTCCTCCGCGACCTGGAGAACTTGCTCAGCACGTGCATACGATGCCCCATCAACGGTCGGCTCGCATCGACCTTCGTGGCAGTGTTTCAGGCAATCATCGTCTTGATGATCTTGGCCAATCCCTCGCCCGTCTCGGTCAGTCCGTAGAAATTGTTCTTGCCCTGGCGGCGAGGGGCGATGATCCCGCCGTGGCGCAAGAGGGCAAGATGGTGGCTGACGGCCGGCTGGCCCTGGCACAGTTGCTCGCACATGGCCCCGACGTGCCTCTCACCCTCGGCCAGCATCAGGATGACCTGGAGGCGAGTCGCATCGCTGACATGCTTCAACAGGGCCGCCGCCCGCTGCGACTTCTTGAGCCGCTGCTCGGCATTCCTCTTGGACTTGCTCGCCCGCGATGTCAGAGTCTTCGTAATGAGTGGTGCTGTTGTCATGGCAGTAATCTCCGAATTCGTACCCCAGACGACCTGGGAGTGAGACGCCACCCCGTTCGCCATGAGGTCCCGAGGAAGAGCAAACGAAAGGTGCAAAGGGCCAGTTGAGTGGATCCGATCGCCTGATAAATCATCGTCTATGAAGGATCAGATCAAGCAATCCAGCTTGGTAATGAAATGCCTTTTAATCGTTTAATATAACAAAAAATTACAGGGAGTCAAGATCCTCTTTTTTTCTCAAGCTCTCTTCTTTGATTGTTGTATACAGAGGAGGACGCCTTCCTGGGGGCGCCGAGCATGAGGCTGTCGATGACCGGAGATGATTCGGGGTCTTTTCATTTTCACTCTTCCTCTCATCGGGTGCAGCTGTTGCGGAACCAGAGGACTCGGCCCCAGATCGAGTTGGCGATGATGTCGAGCCGCCCATCGCGGTCCCAGTCGGCCACACTCAAGGTCGTGTCGCCCCGCTTCGCCTCGCAGGGTCCTTGGATCGAGCCGTTCCGACCCGCCATGATGCGGAGAAGGCGTACCGTCGGCCTCCAGGAGGCGAGGGGCGGCCCACCGGGGCGGGTCCGTCCAGGTTCTCGATCAGTCCGATGACGCCGGACGAGTTGCCACAGATCAGGTCCTCGTCGCCGTCTCCATCCCAATCGACGCTCCAGGGGGTGACCCGGGCGCCGAACTTCACCTCCGCCGCCTCCTGACGGAAGTAGGCCGGGGGCCGGAACCGCGGCAAACCGTCGATGACGCGGCCCGTATGCTCCACCAGCGCGACGCGGCCATCCTCGTCGCCGACGACCAGGTCGGTGTCGCCGTCCCTGTCCCAGTCGATCGCGACCGGAACGATCCTCTGGAGATTCATGAAGACCGGATTGTCGCGCTCATCGGAGATCCGACGTCCCCTGGCATAGACGGGCTGCCGCCGTGTCCCGACGTTCTCGAAGTAGGTGAATCCGTCGAGGAACTCGCCACAGACGAGATCGAGGTCGCCATCGCCGTCGAAGTCGGCGAGGTTGGGCGAGGGCATGCCGAAGATGTCGATCGGCCGACCGCCAGCTTCGAGCTTCGCCGGCCGGTTGTACGCCGGTTCCGGATTGCTCCCCCGGTTGAGTAGGAGGTAGACGAGTCCGTGCAGCGGCCCGCGCGTCCACCGCCCCTTGGAGTCGAACGCGTCGTCCCAGCCGTAGTCGCTCTCGTCCTCCACACCGACGATCAGGTCGAGGTCGCCGTCACCATCGAAGTCGGCGTACTTCCACTGGTTGGCCCGGATCCGCGCCTCTGGGTGATGGACGTTCGCATTCGGGTAGATCCGCCTGATCCGACCGAAGTGCCTGGCCTGGAAATCGACCAGCTCGTGCGCCGGTATCAACAGCCGGACCTTGCCATCGACGTATGAGGGCTGAATGTTCGCGTGCGCCGCGCCGAGGCGGACCGGGGGTTTGAACACGGGCATCCTGGAATCGCCGCCGGGGTTCTCGAAGAGATAGATACCGTTGGAAGGGACGTCGAGGCAGGAGACGAGCAGGTCGAGGTCGCCGTCGCCATCATAGTCCATGGGCAGCGGCCAGGCCCAAAGGCCGACGCCGAGGTCGACCACCAGCCCCGGATGGTTGTAGCGGAGCGGGACCAGCCCTGCCCCCAACGCTGGTCCCGCCATGCCGAGGGTCATCAAGGCCGTGATCCATCGGAGTCGTTCCTTCATCGGAATCCGTCTCTCGCGTCAGCCCGCCGTCGGAGTCCCGAGAACGACAGTGACCCACTCCTTGCGAGACCCGCGCCTCAGAGAGCGCTCGGCCTTGAGGCCGTTGCTTACCCTCAGAGCCCTGATAATGCTTCTTATTGGACACCAGGTGCGTCCGGTGGGCTACTCCCAACTTCTGGCTGATTCGCAAATAAGGGCAGTAGTGTCCACCAGTTTAGCACACACCCGTTTCATGATTGCACAGGCTCTCAGGGAGAGGCATCTCCCACGATCTGGGGACCTGGGCCCGGCGTCCGCCGGGCCCGTGCTCTTTGCACCGACCGCGGTGGCCGACGACGCGGCCACGAGTCGGTGCAAGAAGCCGCGACGATGCAAGAGACTGGCCAGGGTTCCACCTCCGGTGTGATCCAAAAGATCGATCCGCTCGCAAGGGTGGCAGGTTGAAGCCTACCCTCCACCAGACGCGAGAGAACCCGCGGGGCGGGGATGGAATCGACGCGCGCGATCGAGACGTCAACCTGCCTCCACATGGCTGTCCTCCCTCCGTCGAGAATCGTGGAAATCCGATCAACCAGACCGAGCCACGTCGATCGCAGGATAGTGCAAAAATGTTCAGATGCCTTGCAATGCGAAAATCGCGATATAGCAAATACGCGTCCCGGAAAGATCTTGCCCCCCGCCGGGGGCGGCGGTATTCCCTTGGGGGAGGCCCGCCGCCCTCGGCGGGCACAAACTTCCTGGGATGCATATCACAGGGCGCGGTCTGGTCGTCGGGCCGCGGGCGTACCCCGATCGAGAGGTCACCCCGACGGGTGATTGACAGGAGGCCCTCATGCGTATTTATCGCATCCATGACTTCGTTGGTCTTGATGCCTACCGGCGGGAGGAGCTGCCGAAACCGACACCGAGGCCGGGTCAGGCACTTGTCCGGGTTCGGGCAACGTCGCTCAACTATCGCGACCTGCTCGTTGCGAAAGGGCTTTACAGCCGCAGCTTGCCCTTGCCACTCATCCCACTGTCCGACGGTGTGGGCGAGGTGGTCGAGGTCGGGCCGGGGGTGACGCGTGTGAAGCTGGGGGACCGCGTTGCCGCGATCTTCATGCAAACGTGGATCGAGGGCGCGCCGACCGAGGAGAAGGCGAAATCGGCGCTCGGCGGCGCGATCGACGGCGTGCTGTCCGAGTTCGTGGCGCTGAGCCAGGAGGGGCTGGTCCCCGTCCCGGACCACCTGAGCTTCGAGGAAGCCGCGACGCTGCCCTGTGCCGCGGTCACGGCCTGGCACGCTCTGTTCGGCGAGGGCCCCCCGACCAAACCCGGCGACACGCTTCTGGTGCAAGGGACCGGCGGCGTCTCGCTTTTCGCCCTCCAATTCGCCCGGATGGCCGGGGCGAGGGTCATCGCCACGTCGAGCAGCGACGAGAAGCTGGAGCGCGCCCGCCAGCTTGGCGCCTCGGATGGCATCAATTACAAATCGACGCCCGAATGGGACAAGCGGGTCCGCGAGCTGACCGGCGGCGTGGGCGTCGATCGCGTCATCGAGGTCGGCGGTGCCGGCACGCTACCGATGTCACTCCGCGCCGTCCGGATGGGGGGCCGAATCTGCCAGATCGGCATCCTGAGCGGCGCCGGCGAGGTCAACCCGATCCCCATCCTGATGAAGAACGTGTGCGTCCAGGGGATCTTCGTCGGCTCTCGCGCGATGTTCGAAGACATGAACCGCGCCATCGCCGTGAACCAGCTCCGGCCGATCGTCGATCGCGTCTTCGACTTCGAAGAGGCGGGCGCGGCGCTCCGATACTTGGACAGCGGCGTGCATTTCGGCAAGATCGTCATTCGCGTATGACGGGAAGTCCGATTTTCGGAGGGTGGGCGGAGCGCAGGGAGGCCCACTCTCCGAAAATCAAACGGGGTCACTCCTATGGAAGTGGGGAAGGCATTGCCTCGATCGCCCCGAAGGGGTCGCGGACACGTTTCCGATCGACCAGAATGCCTCGTGATGACCACGGGCTCGACGCAAGGGGATCCGCGACCTGTGAAGGACGTCGCCCCGCCCGTCTCCCCTCACGTGGACGAGGCAGACGTCGTTCGAATCATGAGATGGTCCGACGGCTGGTGAACGAGGAGCCGACGCCATGTCAACGCCCCCGACCGCCGAACATCGCCGCTTGGCCGAGAGCGAGTCCCGCCGCGCCGACTGGAAGCACTGGGGGCCGTACGTCAGCGAGCGCGCCTGGGGCTCGGTCCGCGAGGACTATAGCGCCTCGGGCGACGCCTGGGGCTTCTTCCCTCACGACCACGCCCGGAGCCGTGCCTACCGCTGGAACGAGGACGGCCTGGGCGGCTTCTGCAACCGCTTCCAGAACCTTTGCATGGCCGTCGCGCTCTGGAACGAGCGCGACCCCATCCTCAAGGAGCGGCTCTTCGGGCTGACAGGCCCGGAAGGGAACCACGGCGAGGACGTCAAGGAGTACCATTACTACCTCGACGCCACGCCGACTCATTCATACATGAAATTACTTTACAAGTACCCGCAGGTCGAGTACCCCTACACCCTGCTGGTCGAGGAGAACCAGCGTCGGGACCGGAGCGTCCGCGAGTTCGAGCTGTTCGACGCCCTGGGCGACGCCTTCCGCGCGGGTCTTTATTTCGACGTCCTCGTCGAGTATGCCAAGGCCGGTCAGGAGGACATCCTCTGCCGGATCACGTCCATCAACCGGGGGCCGGAGCCGGCTCCCTTGCACGTCCTGCCCCACCTCTGGTATCGCAACACGTGGTCGTGGGGTTATCACCCGAGGCGCTACGAGCTCTACACCCTCGACGAGACGACCGTGCACGCCGAGCATCGGCATCTCGGGGAGCGCTGGTGGCACCTCGAACGCTCGGCGGGGCCGCCGAATCTCCTGTTTACCGAGAACGAGACGAACCGCGAGCGCCTCTTCGCCGTCCCCAATGAACATCCTTACGTCAAGGACGGGATCGACGAAGCGGTCGTCCGGTGCCGGTCCGACCGGGTCAACCCGCGGCGCCGGGGGACGAAGGCCGCCGCGCACTACCGGGCAACGATCGGCGCCGGCGAAGCGTTCACGGTCCGCTTTCGGTTCGGCGACGCCAGGCTCGCCGACCCGTTCGCCGACTTCGACGCGATCGTCGCGCGTCGGAAAGCCGAGGCTGACGAGTTTTACGATGCGATCCACGCACCAGACCTCGGCGAGGACGAGCGCCTTGTGTCGCGACAGGCAATGGCAGGATTGCTCTGGTCGAAGCAGTGCTATCATTACAGCGTCGAGCTCTGGCTGAAGGGCGACCCCGCCTGCCCGCCCCCACCGCCCGACCATGCGAACGGGCGGAACGCGAACTGGGGACACCTCTACGCCCTCGACGTGCTCACGATGCCCGACAAGTGGGAATACCCCTGGTTCGCCGCCTGGGACCTGGCGTTCCATTGCATCACGCTCGCCCTGGTCGATCCCGAGTGGGCGAAGCGACAGCTCGTACTGCTGCTCCGCGAGTGGTACATGCATCCTAACGGCCAGCTCGCGGCCTACGAATGGAACTTCTCCGACGTCAACCCGCCGGTCCATGCCTGGGCCGCACGTCGTGTCTACGAGATCACCCGCGAGATGACCGGCCGGGCCGACGTCGAGTTCCTGGAGGAAGTGTTCCACAAGCTCCTTCTGAACTTCACCTGGTGGGTCAACCGCAAGGACGCCGAGGGCCGCAACGCCTTCCAGGGGGGCTTCCTGGGCCTGGACAACATCGGGATCTTTGACCGTCAGCGCCCCGCCACTGGCCGATGGATCGCGGCTGGAGCAGGCCGACGGCACGGCATGGATGGCACGATACTGCCTCGACATGCTGGCCATCGCTCTGGAACTTTCACGCACTCGTCCCGCCTACGAGTCGATGGCGACGAAGTTCTTCGAGCACTTCATCGCGATCGCGCATGCGCTCAACGGGATCGGCGGAGAGGTCGGGATGTGGGACCCGAACGATGGTTTCTACTACGACGTGATCCGGTCGTCCGGAGGTCCGCCGCAGCACGTGCGCGTCCGGTCGTTCGTGGGCCTGGTCCCCCTCTTCGCCACGCTGGCGCTGGAGGCGGACGTGCCCCAGCGGCTGCCCCGGTTCTGGAACCGCGTCCTGTGGTATTTCAAGTATCGTCCCACGCTCGCCAGCAACGCCTGCCTGCTGACCGAGCCCGGTCCCGGCGGCTCTCGCCTGCTGTCGATCGTCGATCGGGCGAAGCTGGAGACCATCCTGGCCCGGATGCTCGACCCGAACGAGTTCCTCTCCGACTTCGGCCTGCGTTCGCTTTCGAAGTGGCACGCGGACGATCCTGTCACCTGCCATGGCAACTGCATCGCCTATGAGCCGGGCGAATCGACAAGCGCGATCTACGGCGGCAACTCGAACTGCGCGGGCCGATCTGGTTCCCGGTCAACTACGGGATGGTTGAGGCGTTGCGGATGAACCACCGCTATTACGGCGACTCGCTCAAGGTCGAGCTGCCGAACGGCTCGGGTCGCCTCGCGACCCTGGACGAGGTCGCCACCGAGATCGCCCGCCGGCTGACGCGGATCTTCCTCCGCGATGACGCCCGAGGCGGCCGCCGCCCCGTCTTCGGCGACCATCCCACCTTCCAGACCGACCCGCACTGGCGCGAGCACCTCCTGTTCTACGAGTTCTTCCACGGTGAGGACGGGACGGGACTGGGGGCCAGCCACCAGACAGGCTGGACGGCGCTGGTGGCCGAGCTGATCCGCGAATGCACGATGTGTCGAACCCAGGCGAGGACCATCCCACAAAGATCGCCTCTCGAAGAAGGCCAGCGATCTGACACGGACGGGTCGTCCTCGCATCGCGAGATGGTCCGAAAGAGCTAGTGGGAGCCATGCCCGGCTCCGTGGCCGTTGGTCTCCCCGATGGCGGCGACGCCCTCATCGCGGCGAGGGCTTCCCTTGCCGAACCGATCGTTGAACCACCGGATCACGTAGTAGAAGACCGGCGTCAGGAAGATTCCGAACAGGGTGACGCCAAGCATTCCGCTGAAGACCGCCGTGCCCAACGTCCGGCGCATCTCGGCGCCCGCGCCCACCGAGATCACTAGGGGGACCACGCCGAGGATGAACGCGAACGAGGTCATCATGATGGGCCGGAGCCGCAACTGACACGCGGCCAGGGTCGCCTCGGACCGGGGCACTCCGGCCTCGCTCTGGGCTTTGGCGAACTCCACGATCAGGATCGCGTTCTTGCACGCCAGGCCGACCAGCACGATGAATCCCACTTGCGTGAAGATGTTGATGTCCATCCGGGCCACCTGCACGCCCGCGATCGAGCAGAGCAGGCACATCGGCACGACCAGGATGACGGCCAGCGGCAACGACCAGCTCTCATACTGCGCGGCCAGAACCAGGAACACCAGCACCACCGCCAGGACGAACGCGAACATGGCGGTGGACCCGGTCTGCAACTGCAAGAGCGGCAGCTCGGTCCACTCGGAGCGCATCGACTGGGACAGCTCGGGCTTGACCACCCACTCCATCTCGTCGATGGCCTGGCCCGAGCTCACGCCCGGCCCGGCATCACCGTTGATGGCGGCGGAGGGATACATGTTGTAGCGCATGATCAATACCGGACCGCTCACGTCTCGAACGCTGGCCATGGTGCCCAGGGGCACCATCCCGCCGCTCTCGTTCCGGATCTTCAGTTGCTTGAGATCCTCAATCTGTTTCCGGAAGTTCGCGTCCCCCTGCACGTTCACTTGCCAGGTCCGGCCGAAGCGGTTGAAGTCGTTAACGTAAAGCGAGCCGAGATAGACCTGGAGCGCATTGAAAACCTCGGCCATCGAGACGTTCATCACCTTCACCTTCTGGCGATCGAGGTCCAGGAAGAGCCACGGGGTGTTCGCCCGGAAGCTGGTGAACAAACCTTGAAAGGCCGGGTCGCTGTTGCCGCTGGCCACGACCTGATCCGCGACGGCTTGCAGCGTCTCCGGACCCAGGTCACCCCGGTCCTCGATCACGATCTTGAACCCGCCCGCCGTGCCCAGGCCCTCGATCGGCGGGGCGCCGAAGACGTTGATCAAGCCATCCTTGATCTCGTCCTGGCATTCGTCCTGGAGCTTGGCGGCGAGCGCGTCGCCGGAAAGGCCGGGGCGGGTCCGAAGGTGGAATTCCTCGAGCATCACGTACATCGAGCCGAAATTCGGCGCGTTGGCGTTGAGCAGGATCGACTGGCCCGCGATGGACACCGTGTGCTCGACGCCGGCGACCTTGCTCGCGATCTCTTCGATGCGCTGCATCACCCCCTGGGTGCGCTCCAGGGAGGTCGAATCGGGCAATTGCACGTTGACCAGCAGGTAGCCCTTATCCTGGGTCGGGATGAAGCCGGTGGGCGCGTGCGTGAAGCCCCAATAGGTCAGGTAGAGCAGGCCGCCGTAGACCAGCAGCACGATCGCGCTGATCCGGAGCATGATCCCGACCATCCGGGCGTACATGTTCGTGGCGGCGTTGAACCCCGCGTTGAAGAGCCAGAAGAAGCTGCCCAGCACCCGGTTGAGCGGGACGCTTAGCAGCCACCCGATGCCCATCCCCGCCATCACTCCGGCCACCCGGACCGCCCACGCTGCCACCTCTGGCCCGACGACACTCGAGCCCTGCACCGACGCGGCCAGGGTGGGCTCCAGGTGGGGCGCCAGCCAGGGACCCAGGAACTGCCAGCCCAACCCACCCCCCAACGCCACGAACGCCAGCCGCGGCAACGCCTCATACGTCCCTTTCTCACGCGGCCGCAGCAGCAGTGCCGCCAGCGCCGGGCTCAGGGTCAGCGAGTTGAACGTCGAGAGGACCGTCGAGGTCGCGATCGTCAGCGCGAACTGGCGGAAGAACTGGCCCGTGATCCCCGTGATGAAGGCGCAGGGCACGAAGACCGCCGTCAGCACCAGGCCGATGGCCACGACCGGACCGGAGACCTCCGCCATGGCGCGGGAGGTGGCCTCGCGTGGGGCCAGGCCGTGCTCCAGGTGGTGCTCGACCGCTTCGACCACCACGATCGCGTCGTCGACCACGATGCCGATGGCCAGCACCAGCCCGAAGAGCGTCAGGTTGTTCAGGCTGAAGCCCAGCGTCGCCATGACGGCGAAGGTGCCGATGATGGCCACGGGGACGGCGATCAGAGGGATGAGGGCCGACCGCCAGTTCTGGAGGAACAGGAGCACCACCACCGCAACCAGGATCACGGCGTCGCGGAGGGTGTTGAACACCTCCTTGACGGATTCGGTGATGAACGGGGTAGTGTCGTAGACGATGGCGTAATCCAGTCCCTCGGGGAACCGGCCCTTGAGCTCCTCCATCTTGGCCCGGACGAGCCGCGCGGTCTCCAGCGCGTTCGAACCGGGCGCTGGTAGATGGACAGAGCCACCGAGGGCTTTCGGTCCAGCGTACAGGACTGGTCGTATCCCTGCGCGCCGAGCTCGATCCGGGCGACGTCGCGGAGGCGGACGACTCGGCCCTGGGTGTCGGTCTTGAGGATCATGTCCGCGAACTGTTCGGCATCCGACAGGCGTCCCAGATACTCATGGTATACTGGAAGATTTGCCCGGCCGGGACCGGTGGCTGTCCGATTTGGCCGGCCGCGACCTGGATGTTCTGCTGCTGGATCGCCGTGACGACGTCTGTGGCCGTCAGGTTCCGGAACGACATCTTCTCCGGGTCGAGCCAGACGCGGCATGCTGTAGTCGCGCTGGCCCAAGTAAGTGATGTCGCCGACGCCGGGCAGCCGGGCCAGCTCATCCTTGAGCTGGATGGTGGCGTAATTGCTCAGGTAGAGGTTGTCGCGACTGTTATCGGGCGAAAACAGGTTCACGATCATCAGGATACTGGGCGACTTCTTCTTGACCATCACCCCCCGGCGCTTGACCAGGTCGGGCAGGATCGGCTCGGCCAGCGATTCGCGGTTTTGGACCAGGACCTGCGCCATGTTTAGGTCGACGCCGAGCTTGAAGGTGATCGTGAGCTTGTAAGTGCCGTCGTTGGTACACTGCGACGACATGTAGAGCATGTTCTCGACGCCATTGACCTGCTGCTCGATCGGCGCGGCGACGGTGTCGGCCACCACCTGGGCATTGGCGCCGGGATAGTATGCCGAAACCTCCACCGTCGGTGGCGTAATGTCGGGATACTGGGCGATCGGCAGTGTCCAGACCGCGATACCCCCGGCCAGGGTGATCACGATGGACAGCACCGAGGCGAAGATCGGCCGATCAATGAAAAAACGCGAAAACATAAGCGAGAAATCCTCAGACCTGTTATTCGTGTTGGCCGAAGCCGGTCGGTGGCCCCTCGGGCTCGTTCGTGGTGGGTAGGGGTTTCGCGGGCCTCGGGCGCATGAACCGATCCCGCAGGAAACCCAGGGTGAGCAGGCTGAGCGTGACGGCGTTGAGGCGCCGCATCAGCGGCGAGGTGAAGACGCTCGACGCGCCCAGCATGTCGATCACGAAGAAGAAGACGGGCGTGAGGAAGATCCCGAACAGCGTGACGCCGAGCATCCCGCTGAAGACGGTCATTCCCAGGGTCCGGCGCATCTCGGCACCGGCCCCGTGCGAGAGCAAGAGCGGCAGCACGCCGAGGATGAATGCGAAGGACGTCATGATGATCGGGCGGAGCCGCAGCCGGCACGACGCCAGGGTCGCCTCGTAACGAGGCATCCCCGCGTCGCGGTTCACCTTGGCGAACTCGACGATGAGGATGGCGTTTTTGCTGGCCAGGCCGACCAGCACCACGAAGCCGATCTGGGTGAAGATGTTGATGTCCTCGCCTTTGAGCCGCACGCCGCCGATCGCGCTGAGCAGGCACATCGGCACGACGAGGATGATCGCCAGGGGCAGCGCCCAGCTCTCATACTGTGCGGCCAGCACCAGGAACACCATGACCACGGCGAAGCCGAAGACGAGCATGGCGGTGTTGCCCGCCTGCAATTCGAGGAAGGCCAGCTCGGTCCACTCGGTGGACATCGCACCCAGAAGATCCTTCTTCGCCAATTGCTCCATGAGGGAGATGGCCTGACCGGAGCTGCTGCCTGGTGCCGCGTTCCCATTGATGAATGAGGCCGGGTACATGTTGTAGCGCGTCAGCACCAGCGGCCCGTTGACCTCGCGCACGCTGGCCAGCGCCCCCAGGGGCACCATCAACCCCTGGCTGTTGCGGACCTTCAGGCGACGGACGTCATCGACCTTGTTCCGGAACCTGGCATCGGCCTGGACGATGACCTGCCAGGTCCGGCCGAAACGGTTGAAGTCGTTGACGTAGAGCGAGCCCAGGTACACTTGCAGGGTTTCGAACAGGTCCCTGAGGGCGACATCCTTGCTCATGCACTCGGTCCGGTCCACGTCCGCGAAGAGTTGCGGCACGTTCGCGCGGAAGACCGAGGACAGCCCGACCAGGCCCGGCTGCTGGTTGCCCTTCTCGACCAGGTTCTCGGTCTGCCCTTGCAAGATGCTCGGGCCGACGTCGCCCCGGTCCTCGATCATGATCTTGAACCCGCCGGCGCGACCCACGCCCCGGACGGGCGGCGGGGGGAAGACGGCCACCTGGGCATCGGCGATCTTGGCGGTGAACTTCTGGCGCAGGGTGTTCGCGATCGCCTCGCCATAGAGGTGGGGGGCACGCCGTTTCGAGAAATCATTGAGGATGACGAACATCGAGCCGAAATTCGACCCGAAGGCGCTGAGCAGGAGCGACTGGCCCGTCGTCGCCACGGTGTGCTTGATCCCCGGCGTGTCGAGGGCGATCTTCTGGAGGTCTTCCATCACCTCCTGCGTGCGCTGGGAGGACGCCGCGTCGGGCAACTGCACATTGACCAGCAGGTAGCCCATGTCCTGGCTCGGGATGAAGCCGGTGGGCGTGTGAATGAACCCCCAGTAGGTCAGGTAGAGCAGGCTGCCGTAGACTAGCAGCACGATCACGGCGATTCGGAGCATCAGACCCACCACCCGGGTGTAGAGGCTCGTCGATGCCTTGAACACGACATTGAACAGCCAGAAGAAGCCGGCGAGCAGCCGGTTGAGCGGCCGGCTCACGATCCAGCCGAGACCCATCCCGATCACGAGCCCTACGGCCCCGTCGACCCAGAAGGACGCCGCCGGCGCGGCGACCTTGACCGCTTGCACCGACGCGGCCAGGGTGGGCTCCAGGTGGGGCGCCAGCCAGGGACCCAGGAACTGCCAGCCCAACCCGCCCCCCAACGCCACGAACGCCAGCCGCGGCAACGCCTCATACGTCCCTTTCTCACGCGGCCGCAGCAGCAGTGCCGCCAGCGCCGGGCTCAGGGTCAGCGAGTTGAACGTCGAGAGGACCATCGAGGTCGCGATCGTCAGCGCGAACTGGCGGAAGAACTGGCCCGTGATCCCCGTGATGAAGGCGCAGGGCACGAAGACCGCCGTCAGCACCAGGCCGATGGCCACGACCGGACCGGAGACCTCCGCCATGGCGCGGGAGGTGGCCTCGCGTGGGGCCAGGCCGTGCTCCAGGTGGTGCTCGACCGCTTCGACCACCACGATCGCGTCGTCGACCACGATGCCGATGGCCAGCACCAGCCCGAAGAGCGTCAGGTTGTTCAGGCTGAAGCCCAGCGTCGCCATGACGGCGAAGGTGCCGATGATGGCCACGGGGACGGCGATCAGGGGGATGAGGGCCGATCGCCAGTTCTGGAGGAACAGGAGCACCACCACCGCGACGAGGATGATCGCCTCTTCCAGGGTCTTGAAGACTTCATTGATCGACTCGCGGATGAAGGGGGTGGTGTCGTAGCGGATCTCGTAATCCACGCCCTCCGGGAATTCCGACTTGAGTTCCTCCATCTTCGCGCGGACGACGTCGGCGGTGTCGAGGGCGTTGGCGTCGGGCAATTGAAAGATCACGAGACTCACGGACGGCTTCAAGTCCACCTGAGCGCCGATGTCCTGGTTCTTGGCGCCGAGCTCGACGCGGGCCACGTCCCGGACCCGGGTCATCCGGCCATCGGACGTGGTTTTGATGACGATGTTTTCGAACTGCTCGACTTCGATCAGCCGGCCACGAATGCCCAGAGGGACCTCCATCACCTGCCCCCTCGGCGCCGGCGGCTGGCCGATCATTCCGGTGGCGACCTGCATGTTCTGCTCGCGGATCGCACGGACCACGTCGCCCGCCGTCATGTCGCGCGTGGCGAGCTTCTCTGGGTCCACCCAGATCCGGATGCTGTAGTCGCGCTGGCCCATCATGGTCACGTCACTGATGCCCGGCAGGCGCGCCAGCTCGTCCTTGATCCGCATCAAGGCGTAGTTGCTCAGGTAGAGCTGGTCGTAGCGACCGTTGATGCACTTCAGCGCAATGGCCAACAGGATGTCGGGCGATTTCTTCCGGGTGTTGACGCCGGTCTGCTTGATGACGTCCGGGAGCAGCGGCACCGCCAGACTGACCCGGTTCTGCACCAAGACCTGCGCCATGTTCAGGTCGACGCCGTGCTTGAAAGTCACCGTCAGGTTGTACGAGCCGTCGTTGGTACACTGCGACGACATGTAGAGCATGTTCTCGACGCCGTTGACCTGCTGCTCGATCGGCGCCGCCACGGTCTCGGCGACGACCTGGCGCTGGCACCGGGATAAGTGCAATCGACCTGCACGGTGGGCGGCGAGATCTGCGGATACTGGGCGATGGGCAGGGTAAAGAGCGCGACGCCCCCGGCCAAGGTGATGACAATGGACAGCACCGAGGCGAAGATCGGGCGATCGATGAAGAAACTCGTCAAGGCCGCTTCTCCTCGCGGGGCGTGGGCGTACAGCGGACCGATTCGGCGCCCCGCCCGTTGTGTTCCCTCCGGATGACCACGCCCATCCCTTCGCCGGTCGGGAGCGAGACCTCATTCAGCGTTGCGACCCCATCGACCTCGGGGGCAAGGAATCGTGCGAAACCTGCCGATCGGCTCTGAAAACTCAGATTTTCGAATCTCACATCTATGATGTGAACTCCGAGATTTCCGATCACTGACCGGAAGAGAGCACGGCAAACTCCCGCGCAGCGCATCAGCCGCGCTTCGGTGGCTTGCTCGGGGTCGGCGCCACCCCTGAGCCGGAGGAGGTCGGCCCGGAGGTCAAGGCGTGCATCGAGCCCTCCGCTTCCCTGGGATCGACCTTCACCCCTGGCCGGACGCGCTGCAAGCCGCTGACGACGACCTTCTCCCCGGGCGCGAGGCCCTCCTCGATGACGCGCATGCCCTCATTCAGCGACCCGACCTTGACAGGTCGGTAGACGACCTCGTTCTTGTCGTTGACGAGATAGAGGAACTTCTTCCCCTGGTCGGTCCCCAACGCCTGTTCGTTGATGAGGATGGCCCGATGGGGGGTCCCGATTGGCAACCGGACGCGCATGAACAGGCCGGGGGAGAGGAAGCGGAAATTGTTGTTCGCCTGCTTGGGGTTGGCGATGACGCCGCGCACGCGCAGCGTCCCTGTGCTGGGGTCCACCCGGTTATCGCTGAAATTGATGATCCCTCGACGCGAGTATCCCTCCTCGTCCGACAATCCCACCAGGACCGGCACCTCTGCCTCGGTGCGCGACTTGATCCGCCCTTCCCGGATCAATCGCCGGAGCCGCAACAAGGTCCGCTCGTCCACGTCGAAGTAGACGTAGATGGGATCGAGCGAGACGATCGTGGTCAGCGACGTCGAGTCGGCCTGGATGAGGTTCCCCGGATCGACGAGTCGGCGGCTGGTCCGGCCGCTGATGGGGGCCCTGACGTCGGTGAACGAGAGGTTCAGCTTGGCAAGGTCGCGCTGGGCCTGGGCGATTCCGACCGCCGCGACGGCCTCCGAGTAGTCGCCCTGGATTCGATCGACCTCCTCGCGGCTGATGGCTCCGCGTTGGAAGAGGTTCGAGGCGCGGCGATGGTCAAACTGAAGGCGACGCTGATGCGCCTCGCTCTGGACGACGGAGGCTTCGGCTGCGGCCAGTGCGGCCTCGTAGGGGCGGGGATCGATCTTGAACAGGACATCGCCCTCCTTGACCTCCGAACCATCCTCGAAGAGAACCTTGTCGAGATAGCCGGCCACGCGGGCGCGGACCTCGACGGAAAAGACGGCATCGGACCGGCCGGTGAAGTCCTCGAAATCGGTGATCTCTTTCGTCACCGGCTGGCTGACCATCACCACCTGGGCCTTCGTGGGCGGCGAGCTTCGGTTGCTCACGGCTACAAGCCGTGATCGAGAGGCACGCCAGGGCGATCACGGTGAACACGCAGCCTCGAGCCATGGAGAGCCGCGGCCTCCGGGGAGGAGAGCTTTCGGAAGGCAGAACCATTCCATAACTCCAGGAGCGAGTTCACCGACCGGAGGGAGGCGTCCGAGGAGGCGGGTCTGCGGGGGGATGGTGAAGGCCCGGTGGCCCACCTCGCGGGCTAACCCGTCCCCTGTCTCCGACGTTCCGACCCGCTAATCCTGTCCGAATCGCCGCGCTCGGCGAAAAGTTCCGTGGCCGCGTCCTGGGTCTGCTCGCGCCGCCCACACGTGATCCCCTCTTCGATCCACACCGGATTGTGGCCGTTCGTAGGCTTCACGGGCGTCTCCCCCGCCCACCGAAGCAGGTCCACCGCGCCCAGAGACCCCGTGACGTAGACCCGCTTCTCAACATCGATCGCACGACGCGGATCGACCGATCACGGACTCGCAGATGCAGGAATGGCCCCGGCTTGGGAGGATGGTCGGGGAGTGACGTTCACTCAGGACGCCTATCCCGTCGGAGTCGAGCGATGTCTCTCGACTCGAAAAAACGCCAGGTGCTCACGGTTTCACAGCTTTCACAGCCGAGGTCGGCTGGATTCCCCGGATCTACTCGCCTCGCGGCTCCGCCAGGGGACCGACTGGTCAGTCTTGAGAATGATAGGAGGGCGTCCTCACCCGGTCAACTCGGTGCCTGACGCCCTCGGGACAAGCCGGGCCCCGACTGGCGCGCGTCGATCCTGCGGTCGGTTCCAGAGACTCTCAGCATCCATGCGCGAGTGATCTCGAGCGAAAAAAATTATGGGTCGCGCCGGGGGGTGGACAAAACCATTTCAACTAACTCAATTGAATAAGCCGAGATTGACTTGAAAACTATCTCAGAACCCCGGCCGAACGGTCACAAGTCCTTGTCGGGAAACGACCTGGCCTCAATACACTAGAATCGCGATCTAACTCATCATCTAGCAATGCCTTACAGCCATTCAGCAGGGGGTTCTGAGAGAGTTTCTAAGCGATGCGTTGTCGGTTCGCAACTTCGCAACAATGGCTTATTTCGCCGGGGAAAAAGCTTGACCCATCGTCTCATTTTCTATAAACTTTATAGAAGATTAGCAGAACTTGCTCAGGGTGGGCGTGTTCATGGAGGCCATGATGGCCCTGCTCTGCAAACGCTTGCAGCGGCGGGGTTTTTTATTGCGCCTCTTCAGCCGAGAATTGGGTGGCTGATGGATCAGCCCTCACAGAGGACTGGCGGCGCCACTCCCCCGATCCGGCCCATGTGCGACAGACTTGGAAAGTGAGGAAAGTTATGGTCAGAGGAAAAATGGCGGCCCCCGATCGAAACCTCGCCTTTGACTTAGTGCGTACGACCGAGGCGGCCGCGCTGGCGGCGGCGCGTTGGGTCGGCCGGGGCGACAAGAACGCGGCCGACCAGGCCGCCGTCGATGCGATGCGGCTGATGTTCAACTCCGTTGACCTGGATGGGATCGTCGTCATCGGTGAAGGTGAGAAGGATGAGGCGCCGATGCTCTTCAATGGTGAGCAGGTCGGTACCGGCCATGCGCCCTCCGTCGACGTGGCCGTTGACCCCATCGACGGCACGCGCCTGGTCTCGCGAGGCGAGGCCAACGCGCTCTCGGTGGTCGCGGTCGCCGAGCGCGGCGCAATGTTCGATCCCGGTCCTTGCGTCTACATGGAGAAGATCGTCGCGGGCGCCGAGGGAGGCAAGGCGATCGACATTACCGCCTCGATCGAGGACAACGTACGCAACGTGGCCAAGGCGTGCAAGATGGAGGTCCATGACATCACGGTGATGATCCTGGATCGCGACCGGCATAAGGAGGTGATCGCGCGAGTGCGGAAGATCGGGGCGCGGGTGCACCTGATTTCCGACGGCGACGTCGCCGGCGCGATCGTGGCGGCCAAGCACGGGACCGGCGTCGACCTGCTCTACGGCATCGGGGGGACTCCCGAGGGAGTGGTTGCCGCAGCGGCCTTGAAGTGCCTGGGGGGCGAGATCCAGGGGCGGCTCTACCCGCGCGATGATCTGGAGCGGCGGACCGCGATCGACGCGGGGTACGATCTCGACCGCGTGCTGACGACCAACGACCTCGTCCGGGGCGAGGATGTGTTCTTCGCGGCGACCGGCATCACCGATGGCGTGTTGGTCGAGGGTGTGCGCTACGGGGTGGGGACCGCCACGAGCGAGTCGATCGTGATGCGGGCGCTCACAGGCACGATCCGAGTGGTCAAGTCGGAGCACCGCTGGGATCGACTCATGGAAATCTCCAACATCCCGTATCATGACTGAACAAAACTCCAGTGAGATCTTATCTCCTCGACTTTGGCCCTCACGCTGAGGACGCCAAGCCGTGAATCAAGGCATCGACAAGCTCTCCGAGAATTTCGACCGGGTCGCTCCTCGTCACGGCCTCGGTCTGAGGTGCGGTGCCAGGTTCTGATCTTCCTGATCCCCGATCGGTGGGGATGGCTCGGCCCCTCGCGCCGTCGACACCCGGACTCCACCGCTCGGAGAGAGGTCGAGACCGCCAAAGATGGCGGCCACGCACAGTCGAGCCATTCCCGTTGCTGGCGGGCCTCGGCAGGGACAACACACCAAGGACGGGACGTGGCGATCCTCTCTGTTCCCGAAGAGGACGCGTTCGCTCGGTCCGACCGTCGTGTTGATGTAGCAATTGCCATACCATTTTTGGCCCAGCCATGGGGACTCCGAGCCGATCCGTGTGCCGGGGGGTGGTTGCGAGCGTGGCGAGATATGTTATTATGAGAGCGGAGGCGGGGCGGCCCCGCCTGTGCTCATCTCGTCCTTACGGACCGAATTCTCACCATGGCGCTGACACTCTCCACCATGTTGCCCCTCGGGTCGAAGGCCCCCGACTTCCGGCTCCCGGATACCGATGGCCGAATCGTCGCCCTCGACGACCTCAAGGAAGCCCCCGCGCTGCTAGTTGTTTTCCTTTGCAACCATTGTCCTTACGTCAAACACGTCCGCCACGACCTGGCCAGGTTGACCCGCGAGTATCGTGACCGGGGTGTCGCGGTCGTCGGCATCAACGCCAACGACGCCACGGCGTATCCCGCCGACAGCCCGGCGCAAATGGCGCTCGAGAAGGCTGAGGTCGGCTACGGTTTCCCGTACCTCTTTGACGAGAGCCAGGAGGTCGCCAAGGCCTACCAGGCCGCCTGCACGCCCGACTTCTTCGTCTTCGACCGTGACCAATCGCTGGTCTACCGCGGCCAGATGGACGACAGTCGCCCGGGCAACAATCAACCCACTACCGGGAAGGACCTCCGCGCGGTGCTCGACGCGCTGCTTGCCGACACCCCGGTCCCTCAGGAACAGAAGCCCAGCCTGGGCTGCAACATCAAGTGGAAACCGGGCAATGCGCCGCCCTACTTCGGCTGAGTTCGACTTTTGCCGTTTTTTCGGGATGGCGCTGGAAAACCCTAGAAAACAAGAGGTTTGAGCTCACCCCCCCTCGCAGAGCCCACTGCCGCAAATCCCTTAAAATCAAGGGCCAAATGAAAAAGGGCAAAAATCGCACTGAGGGTGGTGCCCTAGAAGAATTGAATGAGCGCCGTAACTCCTTGTGAGCCACGGGGTTGAACTGCTCGACCCCCTGAGCCGTAACCTTGTGTGCTGAAGAGGGTTAAGCCGTTCATTCAATGCTTCTGGGGCACCACTGAACTGAGCTCGACTTCTGCCCATTTTCTGAGGATCAAGCAGCAGGAGCCAGGGCGTGGAGCAGCAGGCAGCGGAAGGGCCGCGCGAGTTTTTTTTTCAAAGGCCTCCCGGTGCCCGGGGATTGCAAAAACCCATTCCAGCCACAGCAAACGCCTTCCGGCGGTGCTGGCGTCGGAGAACGTCACCTCCTGCTTTCCCGCCCAGTCCACTGTGCCCGCACCCCGGCGTACCGCTTGGGCAACTGGCTGTACAAGCCCGCCACTAGCGTGTACGCCCCGAACAGGCACGGCGCCGCGCCAGCACCGTCTTCTCCGTCCAGCCCCGCGTCGTCTCCAACCCCAGGGACGAGCGCATTTCTTGGAAGATGGTTTCTTCGTTCCAGCGGCCCACGTAGGTCTCGATCACCGCCGCGACGCTCATGCTCACTTCGGTCGTGAAGAAGTCCTCGTCGCGGTTCCAGTTCTGGGGTGGGTCTGCGGACATAGACAGATGTCCTGATGGGGTACTCCTCCAGGCGACCAGCTGCCACCTCCCGGAGAATTCGCGGCGCGGGCTGATGACCCTGCCCATCCAGAGCTGCGATGGGATGGCCATTGCCATCTAAGTAATTTACATTCTTTACATAAAAAATATTTAAATTATATAGTTTCACTGTAATCTCATTGCTTCCCTACTGACTACCAGCTCCCGATCACTCCAAGCAATCGGCGCACCGCTTGCAGACAGTCAGGGTCGGGAAGGGCGGGCCTCTCCATTTGGTCGTGGTCCGCCCTTGGGACCGAGGCATGGCCATACGAGGAGCGACGCGGTGATCGACGATCCGGAAATCCCGAAGGTGGGCGTGATCGCGCTCGACGCCCGGACGGCCTGCTGGCGCGTCTGGGCTCCACAGTCGAAACGGGTCGAGCTGGTCCTGGGGCGCGGCGAGGGCGCCCGGCGCCTGGCAATGGCGGACGAGCCACGGGGATACTTTGCCTGCACGGAGCGGATGCCCGATCCCGGCCAGCGTTACGCCTACGCGCTCGACGGAGGACCGCCTCTGCCGGACCCCTGCTCGCGATGGCAGCCCGACGGGATCGACGCCCCGTCCGCCGTCTGGTTCCCCGAGCGGCTGACCTGGGACGAGGGCGTATGGACCGGGATCGCGCGCGAGGATCTGGTCTTCTACGAGCTGCACGTCGGCACGTTCACGCCCGAGGGGACCTTCGACGCCGTCATCCCCCGCATCCCCGAGCTGCTCGACCTCGGGATCTCCGCGATCGAGCTGATGCCGGTCGGTCAGTTTTCTGGCCGGTGGGGCTGGGGCTACGACGGTGTCTTCCCGTTCGCGCCCCAGAACAGTTACGGCGGCCCCGAGGGGCTGCATCGACTGGTCCAGGCGTGCCACCGGATCGGCATGGCGGTCTTCCTCGACGTGATCTACAACCACTTCGGACCCGACGGCAACGTCTTCCCCCGTTTCGGCCCCTACCTGACCGATCGCTACAAGACCGACTGGGGACCGGCCGTCAACTATGACTTCCGCGGCTGCGATTCGGTCCGCGCGGTGATGGTCGAGAACGCCCGTTCCTGGGTCCGCGACTACCGCTTTGACGGCCTCCGGCTCGACGCGGCCGACCAGATCTACGATCGGGGGCCGAGGCACCTCCTGGCCGACATCGCCGAGGCCGTGCACATCGAGGCCGATCGGCTCGAACGGCGCGTCCACGTCTTCGCCGAGACTGACCTGAATGACGCGCTCCGCTTCCTCCGGCCGAGGGAGCGCGGCGGCTATCAGTTCGACGGCCACTGGAACGACGACTTCCACCACGCCGCGCATGTCGTGCTGACGGGCGAGACGAGCGGATATTACGTCGATTTCGCCGGCGGCCCGGCCGCGCTGGCCAAGGCGCATCGAGCGGATCTTCGTCAACGACGGCAACTATAGCCAGTTCCGCGACCGCCGCCACGGCGCCCGGCGACCGAGTTCACGGGCGATCGCTTCGTCGCCTTCACCCAGAACCACGACCAGGTCGGCAACCGCCTGAACTCGGATCGCTACGCCGCGAGCCTGCCCCCCTCGGCCGTCCGGCTGGCCGCCGGGCTCCTGCTGCTGGCCCCGAGGCTCCCCCTGCTCTTCATGGGCGAGGAGTACGGCGAGACCAGCCCGTTCCCATTCTTCTGCAACTTCGAGAGCCCCGAGTTGGTCGAGGCCGTCCGCAAGGGCCGCAAGGCCGAGTTCGCCCACTTCAACTGGCAGGAGGAGCCGCCCGACCCGGTGGCGTCCTCAACGCGCGACGCGGCCGTGCTGAGCTGGTCATGGGACAAGAACCCGAGCCGACTCGGCCTGCGCCGGCTCTATCACGACCTGCTCCGGCTCCGTCGCGAGTGTCCGACCCTCCGCGATTTCCGACCCGCCGGGCACGGCGGCTCGAAGAAGCCGCGCGCGCGACGTCCTCGAAGTGATCCGGGGAGGCATCGAACCCGACCCGACGCCCGAGCTTCGGATCTACTTCAACCTGGGCGGCGAGCGCCGCACGCTGCCGACCGACCAGGCGTCGGGACCTCCTGCGTTCCGGTCGGAAATCGACACCTACGGCGCAACGGATTCCGGGGCGGACGAGAATTCGACGCAACTCGGGCCGCACGAGTTCCTGATCTTCGGGGATCTCACCGCGAGGGAAGGCGGCCCTTGACCGTCCCTCAACAAGATCCAGGCAGTCTGAAGCCTGCCCTCCACGAATCGGACAGCATCCATCAGGCTGGAAGATGGTGGTCCTCGTTGCGCGAGGCTCACCCTCCACGAACTCGCCCCAATCGCCCTCCGGGTGTGGGTGGGTCGATCCTTCGGCCGTGCTGTGGTATATCCACAACCGCGTGTGCGTTCTCAACCGTCGGTCCGCTGAACTTGAAGCCTGAGGACAAGACCCGCTTCGGCGGATCAGGCTTGCTGGCATCCAGTTTGCATGTGATCTCCTCCACCGGCATCATCGAGGCTGCCATTCGCCGAGTCACTTCCTCTGATCCTCCGGCTCGCGTGTCTCCCGCTCATACTCACCGGACATTTCGTCTTGTCGAGGCGCGTCGGCTGTGCTTCCCCCGCCCTCGGCAAAGGTTGCTCGAGGCATCGCGCTCGCCGACGCGATCCGGCATGCTGTCATTAGACCTTTCAGGGGGCCTCCGTGGGAATCGAGGGTCAATCGGGGCGTCGCTCCGGTCGAGGAGGTGGGCTGGTCGTGTCCAAGATCCAGCGTTTCCTGCACCCGTGCGCGAGGCCGGCATCTCGTCCGGGGCCGTCACGCGAAGACTGCGGTCGGTGCCCTGGCGGCGGCACGATCAGGAAAACCTACAAGATCGTGGAGAATCTACAACGAGAAAACCGATGTGAGCACTTAACGGATGATCAGTGAGGACATCGAGTGGAGTCCCGCCTGATCCGAGGGCGAAGACGCCCACGCGAGCGAGGGTGGCCGTAAGGTCCGCCAGTGCCTGGCCGGGCCGCGTCCCTCGGCTCCTCATAAACAGGGAGGTTTCTGAGCATGCCATCCGAACATCCCAATATCGCCGCGTGCCCGCAGTGCGGCACGATCCTCGTGTGGACGCCCCGGGTGCTCGTCCATCCGCTATCGGAGGAGCGCGGCGCGATCCGTCGCGCCCTCGGGGCGTACTGGTCCCATCACGCCGCACACAAGGTTCGACGGCCGGTTCCACCGCTGCCCCGGCCTTGAACGGCTGGCCCACCGCGCGGAACCTCGCGAGTCCACAGCCAGCCATCCCGGCTTGCCCCGATCGTGGAATGAGCATCACTCGGCTGATGACGCCGGACGCCCGTCGCTCGCATCGAAAGCGGAGCCTCGGTCGCGACAATCGGCCCTGTCGGAGGATTTCCGTGCGATCGGCCTGCTGGCCGTGGCCCTCAGCCTGCTTGCGCCGCAGTCGGCCCCGGCGCAAGATGTGGCACCTGGGATGTCGCCTGGCAGACCTCGATCGCCGCTCCTCGGGCGCCATGCCGGCGGCGGGGTGTTCCCGACCTGGGATGAGGCCTGGCGCAGGCCCGCCGGGCCAGACCTCGCTCCCGCACGATGGGCCGGGTCGCGGCGAGCCGGTCGCCGCGCAACCTGGTCGATCCTTCCTTGAGACGCGCCTCGATGACCGAGGTTCGCGAGGGGGATTTCGAGGGGACGCCGCCCCGAGTCCCTCTCCTCGATCGGGGCGGGCCATCAACGTCGTGGCTGGGGCTCGAACTCTCGGGCGGCCGCTATCATGTCAACGACATGCTGGGCGAAGGGGGGCCGAGCATCGTCTACCGTGCGTATGACCGGAACCTCGGCGTCGACGTCGCGATTGAGGTGCCCCGTCGCCCATCGCTCGTCGATCCCGCGTTCTCCGCCCGCTTCCTCCGCGCGGTTCGCACCCTGGCGCAACAGACGCACCCGCACCTGGTCAAGATAACGGATACCGGGATGCACGGCGAGGCACCGTTCGCCGTCGCGGAGTATCTGCCCGGCGGCAGCTTGAAATCCCGGAGGCGGGTCGGGTTGGACGGCCTGCCCGCGCCGATGGACCCCGAGTCGCTGGCGGCCTGGCTGCCGGACGTGGCTGGGACGCTTGACTTCCTTCACGCGCAGGGGCAAGCTCATCGCGACGTCCGGCCGGCCAACATCCTCTTCGACGCGCAGGGCAAAGTCTACCTCGGCGGCCTGGGGATGAGCGCGGGGGTCGCCGAGTCGATCGAGACCGCGCCGGGGCGATTGCCCGCCGAAGCGGGCATGACGTCGGGGTCGCCCGGCTACATGGCCCCGGAGCAGATCATGGGGCAGGCGGCCGACGGCCGGGCCGACCAGTACGCGCTGGCGGTCATCGTCTACGAGTGGCTGAGCGGCCGACGGCCCTTCGATGGCCCCACCGCGACGGCTGTCCTGGTCCAGCAGGCGACGCAGGAGCCTCCCGCGTTGCATCAGGTCTGCCCGACGGTCTCCGAGCCGCTCTCGGCGGTGGTCCATCGTGGCTTGTCGCGCGATCCGGAGTCTCGATTTTCCGACTGCATCGCGTTCGCGCGGGCCGTCCTCGCCGCGGCGCGTGGGGAGGCCGTGATCCAGTCGCGGCCGGAGCCCGCGGCCACCCCCTCGCGGGCCGCTCGCGCCGTCGCGGAGCGATCGGCCGCCGACACGGGGACGGAGCCCGACGTGCCCCAGAACCAGCGACACTGGCTCGCCGTCGTGTGCTCGGCGACGATTGCCGCAGCGTGCGTCCTGGGGCCGCGGCGCGCTGCGGCGATGTCATCGCTGTGGCCGCTGCCGATCCCGGGCCGGACCGCTTCCCTTCGAGCCCTCAAGGTCCTCGGCCCGCCCTCACGGACCACGGCCACGGTCCCCGCGCTCCTGCGTGATGTTCCCTCGAGCCTCGACGAGCCGACCCCTCCCGGCACCCCGGCCGAGGCGCCTCGAAGGGTGTCCACGTCCCCTCACGATTCGGAACCCAGCACTCAGGCCCCGGCATTCTCTCAATGGTGGCTCGGCCCGATCACGCCTCCGAGATCGCTCCGAAGGCTCCGAGAGGCACGGCGTCGGGCGCGATCCTCGAGAAGAAGAAATGTCCATGAGTCCTCACGACCAGCAAACCGATCTGGGATATACTGAGCGCATGCGTACGCTCTCGAGGTGCTTCTACGATCGCGACACGGTTCTCGTGGCCCGAGAACTCCTGGGGATGCGCCTCGCCCACTGGGTCGGGGAGGTGCTGCGGGTCGGCCGGATCGTCGAGACCGAAGCCTATCTTGGCCCCCACGACCTTGCAGCCCACTCCGCACATGGCCGGACCGCACGCACCGAGGTCATGTTCGGCCCACCCGGCCACGCTTATGTGTACCTGATCTATGGCATCCATCATTGCATGAATGTTGTCACGGAGGCCGAGGGGCATGCCTCGGCGGTGTTGATCCGCGCGCTGGAGCCCATCCAGCACGTCGAGGGGAGCACGAAAGGGCCGGGCCTGCTCTGTCGGGCGCTGGAGATCGATCGCCGGCTGAACGGCCACGACCTCCGGAGCAACGACTTCTTCATCGCAACGTCCGAGCGGCGCGAGGCGTTCGACGTGGTCGCGCGGCCCCGGATCGGGGTCCATTATGCGGGCGAGTGGGCGAGTCAGCCGCTGCGGTTCTACATCCGGGGGAATGCCTTCGTCTCGCGGAGGTGACGATCAGAGGGAAGTTGCTCGCAACGGCGCGTGTTCTGCTTCAGACGAAAGGGGAAGAACGGGCCGCTCGAATCAGCTCCCATCTCGAGCGGAGACCCACCCATGCCCCAGAAGACCCGAACACGCCTCACTGCTCAGGAGCAGGCCGCTCTCCTGTGGCTCCCTCTCCTCGAACGCCCTCCCCTTGCGGACCTCTCTGACCCGTACGGCCTGCACCCCACCCTGTTCTCGCGCGGGCAGAAGGAGTTCTTCCAGAACGCCGCCGTCGCCCTCCAGCCCCGGACCCGACGGGCCCGCGACCGCCAGGACTGCAGGGTCGCTCTGCGGGAACAGACGCTCCCGCGCACGAACGACGTCCTCTCCGAACTCAGGGAGGAACCTATTTCTCCCTCTGCAGCATCCGCGACGGCGGCAGTCGGTTCCTCGTCCCCTGGGCACTCCGCGAGAGCCGGACCGAGCGGGCCGTCGCGACGCTCCTCCCACGGGCCCGGGAGCCCTTCCCCGACGCGCGACCGCGGCTCCTCGCGGACAAGGGCCCGCGCTTCCTCGCGGGGGAATTCCCGCGGTTCCTCCGCCCCGGCGGGAGGACGCCCGTGCGGACCGCGCCGTCCTCTCCGCAGCGCCACGGCAAGCTTGAGCGCGGGCACCAAGCTTTGAAAGGAGAAGGCCTTCGCGTTCAGAGACCCTTGAGCGTGGAAGAGGCGTGCCGGTGGATCGTCGCGGACGTCGAGCACGACCACACGGTCTGGCTGCCGAGCGTGATCGGTGCCGTCACGCCCGCAGACCAGCGGGCTGGTCGCGCGGCGCAGCTCGGGGCCGAGCGGGATCTGAACCTCGCGGCGGCCCACGCCTGGAGGAGAGCCCGTGAGGACCAACTGACTCGGGCGTCGGAGAGCTGATTGGCCGCGCCTCCGCGGCCTGGAGTAGACTGGAGGGTCCTGGGCGGAGGCGAGGGCCACGCGGGGACGCGCCCTGAGCGCCGACCCGGGGGCCACGACCGGAGAGGGGGGCAGGAGGCCGCCCCACGGCACTGCGGGATGGGCCAGAATGCGATAAATCCATTCACAAATCTTGTGTTCACCGTCGAGCTTAACGAGCAAAGATGTTCTTCCCATTCCCGCTGAACCAACACACGTGAAAAACAAGAATCAGAGCGAGGATGCTCTCGTCTGACTTCCCATAGACTTGAACGATCAACAATCCGAGAGCGTCCTCGGCGGGAATGCCGCCCGCAGGGAATTGACCACTGCTAGGGTGTCGATCACCTCTTGCACGATCGCCCCGGCAACGGGCGGCAGGTAGCCTGCGGCCGCGACCACCATCCCGATCACGCTCAACGCCATCCCGCCCACCGCACTCTCCAGCGCGATCCGACGCATGCGGCGGCTGATGTGGAGGAACTCGTCGACCTTATGAAGAGAGCTTTCCATGATTACGGCGCCCGCGGCTTCGGCGGTGATGTCGCTCTTCTGGCCGAAGGCGATCCCGACCGTCGCGGCGGTCAGGGCCGGGGCGTCATTGATGCCGTCCCCCAGGAAGACGGTGTTCTCGCGCCGGTTGCCTGACGGACGAGTTCCAGCTTCTGTTCCGGGGTCTGACCGGCGAAGACCTCTTTGATCCCGACCCGCTCGGCCAGGTAACGCACCTCCGATTCCCGATCTCCGGAGACGAGTATCACCCGATCGAAATGATGTTTGGGCGAGAGGTGGTGGATGAACGAGGCCCCTTCGGCACGCGGCTGGTCACGAAACCGGAGAGTCGCGGCGTATTGATCATCGATCAGGGCCACACATTCCAGGCCGCCAGTGACCGAGGGGAGCTTCTCCTCCGGGTGCCTTTGCCGTGCGACCAGCTTCTGCCGGCTGGTGATCTGGATCGCCCTCCCGGCCACGATCCCCCGCAGGCCCTCTCCGGGGTGTTCCTCGATCGAGCTGGCCTCCCGCAACGCCATCCCCGCCATCCGTGCGCGTTCGAGGATGGCGCCCGCCAGGGGGTGCTTCGAATACGCGCTCCACGCTGGAGACCAACGTGAGCACCTCGGCCTCCGAGAATCTCGAACTCGAAATGATCTCGGTCAGCTCCGGCTGGCCATAGGTTAGCGTTCCAGTCTTATCGAAGATCGCGGTGCGGCAGGTGTCGATCGTCTCGAGGACGGCTGGATCCTTGACGATGATGCCGCGCCGGGCCGACAGGGAGATCGAGCCGATGATCGCCACCGGGATGGCGATCAGGAGCGGACAGGGCGTGGCGACCACCAGCACGGCCAGGAAGCGACCGCGCCTCGCTGCTCGCGACCCAGGCAGCCAGCGCGATCGCGACGGCCAACGGCGTGTAGAACGCTCCCAACCGGTCGCCGAGCCGCCGGAGGTGCGGGCGACGCTGCTCCGAGGCCCGCATGACTTGCATGATCTTGGCATAGCGGGAGTCTTCGGCGAGCTTGTCGGCCCGGATTGTGAGAGCCGACTCGCCGTTGATCGCCCCGGAGAGCACCGTGGATCCCGGCGTCTTGGAGATCATGTAGGGCTCGCCCGTGAGGTAGGATTCGTCCATCACTCCGTGCCCGGCGATGACGGTCCCATCGATCGAGCAGATCTCGTGAGGGAAGACCACCACTGTATCGCCGATGGTCAGGACCTCCAGAGGGACATCGCTGAGGTCGTCACCGACCTTGCGATGCGCCTCCGAGGGCATGCGTTTGGCCAGCGCTTCCAGCACCGACGAGGCGCTGCGCACGGCGATGGCTTCGAGCGCCTCGCCGCCTGAGAGCATGAGGACGACCAGCACACCGGCCAGGTATTCGCCAAGCACGACCGATGTAATGATGGAGAGCCCTGCCAGCAGATCGGAGCCGAACTCGCGGCAGAGCAGCTTGACCAGCAGGTCGCGAACGAGGGGCAGGCCGCCGAAGACCAGGCAAAGGATGAGGGGGAGTTCGTCCAGCCGGAGACCGCCGACCGCGGCGACCGGCCTCACGCCGAAACGCAGGAGAAGATGGAGCCCGATCACCACGACGGCCATGCCCGCGATGAGGCCCTGTCTGCGGCTCACACCGAATCCCTGAGGTCCTTGACTCGCATCGTTCGTCAT
Organism: uncultured Planctomycetaceae bacterium; assembly: GCA_963803395.1. Taxonomy (GTDB): domain Bacteria; phylum Planctomycetota; class Planctomycetia; order Isosphaerales; family Isosphaeraceae; genus JAFANO01. The sequence continues at coordinate 55,414 of CAWDND010000070.1, read as the reverse complement.
CGCACATCTCGTCTTTCCAAGTCATTGTAACTGCGCCCCTGAAATGGGACACGAAACCGAGGGGTCATTTGTTACGATCATCGCTGCGATCGCTGCATGTCGACCCATGCTTTTGTGGTGCCCACGAGATCTAGCCAGCTACCGATATGAGCCCATGAGCCTCGGAACTGATCGTCTCCTTCGAGCTCCAGAGGCAGGGTGCGAGTTCGAGAGCAGGAAGAGGCGTCATATTCCCGATCATCTTTCCAGGCAAGAGCAACTCCGGACACCAGAGAGGCGAATGGAAGGCCCTCCGGTCTTGGTACGTGCATACCATGATGACGCCCGTCGGCACCCTCTCGAGATCGGTAATGATCTTTCCCGAGTGGAATGATCCGCGTAGGATGTCCGGCCGGAAGTCCGGTCGAGACAAGAGATGATTTCCCGTCACGGCGCGTGCCTGAGGGAGCGATCCTGTCGAGGTTTCGTCACCTCCGGGGCAGGAATGGATGTCATGCCCGATCTCAGCGAGTCGTTCCGATATCGCGTCGGCCTGATCCTGGTGGCCGCCCTGATCGCACTGATGTTCGTGCCCATGATCCGGGGGCAGGTTCCGTTGCACGACGACCTGACCTCTTACTTCCTGCCGACTCGGTCGTTCCTCGCCGCATGTCTGGCGTCGGGTGAGGACCCCACCTGGTGCCCGGACCTGTTCGGCGGCTTTTTCCTGGGCGGTGAGGGGGGCGGGATGGCACATCCGCTGATCCGAGCCCTCTATGCCACCCTCCCGCTGAACCTGGCCTTCAACCTTGACGTACTCTGGTGCTACCCGGCCATGCTGGTCGGCTTCATCGTGCTCCTCGGGCGCTGGGGGGTGCCCCGCGACGCCTCGCTCTTCGGCGGCGTGCTGTTCGCGTTCAGTGGCTACAACCTGTTGCATTACATCCACGTCAACGTGATGGCGGTGCTCGCCCACACGCCCTGGCTGCTGGTGGCCATCGACGTGACGTTGCGCGCCTCGAACCCTCGTCGGAGGTCGCTGGCGCGGCTCGGGGTCTCCCTTCTGACCACGTCGCAAGTGCTGATGGCACACGTGCAATTCGTCTGGATCTCGCTGCTCGGCGAGTTGCTTTACACCGTGATCCTGGCATCCCAGGTGTCAGGGGCGGGCCGTCGCCTGCCGGGCTTGGCCGTCTCCAAAGCCCTGGGGATCCTGGGAGGCTCGATCCAACTCCTCCCGCTCTGGGACGTGTTCACCGGCTCGCAACGCGAGCGGCCCTCGCCGAACTTCGTGGCGATGGGCTCGCTCTCTCCGGCGAACCTGCTCCAGTGGGTCGCACCCTACCTGACGACCTCGCGCGTGGTGGCGCCCCGGATGAAGCTCGACTGGGGCATCATGCCACCCGCGTCCCTGATGTCGCGACTGGCGGTCCCACGAGTTCACGATCTACTCTGGTGCGGCGGTGCCGGCGCTGCTGATCTGGCTCCTGATCCGGCGTAAGGAGTTGGGCATGTTGCGCCCGCTTGCAGTCCTCGGCGTCGTGCTGGCCACCGTTTCTCTCCTTCTGGCCTTCGGTAAATATACGCCGCTGTTCCGGCTGACGACCAAGATCCCCGTGATCGGCCTCTTCCGAGTTCCGGCCCGCTACCTCGCGCTGTTCCAACTGGGTGTGGCGATGCTGGGGACGGTCGCCTTCGCCGGTCTTTGCGGTGCGGCGGGTCGGGAGCGGCCCTCGTGGAGGCGACTCTGGCCGCTGGCGCTGCCGCCGATCGCGAGCCTCCTGGCGTGCCTGGCCCCGGGACTCCCCAAGGGCCTTTGGCCCTCCTCTCTCCGCGCCCGTACATCGCCTCGACCACCTTCGTGATTGCCGGGCCGATCCTGGTGAGCACAGCCACCCTGCTGGTAATCTCGGCCGCACGCGGGTCGCGGTCGGCACTGGTCGCCCTGCTGCTGTTCGCGGCGGCCGATGAGTTCGTCTACGGGCTCCACGCGGTTGCGGCCGATCCGCCACGCGACCTCGCATCGCTCTTTCAGGAGCGGCCGGTCCCGCCGGGCGGCGCGAGCGCCCGGGTGGCGTTCCAGGAGAGGGACGTGAACGGGCAAAATCCCTACTTGATGAAGGGGTTCCGGCTGGTGCAGGGGTACGCCACGCTCATGCCCCGGCGACTCCTCAGCTATGACACGCCCGCGAGCCTCCGGGTGGCGGGTGTGAGCTGGCTCTTGCCTTCGTCCGACCGGCGTGTCCAGGTGTGGCAACCGGTGCCTGGCGCACTGCCGAGGGCCAGGCTCGTGACCCGGACGCTCCCTAGCAATCAACCGAACCGCGACCTCGACACGATCGACGTCGAGACGACCGCGCTGGTGTCTCACGAAGTGCCCCTGCCAGACGGCGAACCGGGCCGGGTGCGGCTCGTTGGTGATCGCCCCGGCAAGCTCGATGCCCTCACTGAGTCGGGCTCACGGCAGTTGCTCGTGCTCGCCGAGAGCTATCACAAGGGCTGGCAAGCCAGGATCGACGGCCGGTCCTGCCCGGTGCTCCCGGTCAACGGCGACTTCCTGGGCTGCATGGTGCCGGAGGGGATTCATCGGGTGACGTTCCGGTTTCGCCCGAGAAGCCAGCGGGTCGGGGCCTGGCTGACGGCGCTGGGCCTCGTGCTCATGGTGGTCATCCCGGCGCGTGCGCTCAGGTCGGGGAGGCAGCGGGCCGAGGTACCCGCTCCTTTCCACCTCGAGGCTTGAGCAAGTCAGAAGAGTAGGCTGATGTTGTGTTGGTGGTGTGGCTCGCCCGGTCTCTCTGATGAAGGAAGCGTGAGCGCCAGGAAAAAAACGGGCGGCCTTAGCAGGGCCGCCCGTTTGCGCAGGTCATCAGCGGTTCGGGGAATCGTCCGGGGTGCGGGCCGAGAGGGAGGGGGTCTGCTTTTTCTTCTTCGCCTTGGCGACCGACGGGAAACCTGGAGGCGTCTCGGCCTTGAGGGTCAGGGTGAAGCCGTAGTCGTCGTGGGAGTCGCCCTTGTATGGGTCGTGCTCCCGCTCCCAGGGGTCGAGCGCCTCGCTCTCAGGGACGAAGATGGCGGTCGAGTGGGCGTCGAGCAAGCCACCCGCCGTGACCTCGATGACGAAGTTGGCCTGGAGGACGTACTGGCCGAGAGGCATCGACTGCGGAGTCTTGGCCGGGTCTTGCGGGGTCTCGTACTTGTATCCCTGAGGGTTACAAGTCGCCCCCGAGACGCAGAGAGCCGGGTAGCAGACGGCCAGCGGCGTGCTCGCGCAGCCGACCGGCGTAATCGTGGCGCCGGCCAGCTTGACGCAGGCGCTCGCCTTGTGCTTGCTCCGGATGAACCCGGCCAAGTTGCTCTCCAGTGTCAGGACCACCTGGTTGATCTTCGGATCAGAGCAAGTGATCTCGAACTCCTGGACCACCTGGAACGCCTGCAACGCCGACGACTCGACCCCGAGGAAGACGTTGGCCCCGGCGCCGCCGGTCAGCACGGTCTTCAGGGTGTTGTCCTCCGTCGTGGTCTCGACCTTACCCTCCTCCACCTTGGCATCTCCGTGCGTGCACGGGACGATGCTCTCGCACTTGTTGCCGAGCTTGAACTCGTACTTGGGCGCGTCCTTCTTCTTCCCGTTGCCATTCTCCTTTTTCCCGTTCCCATTCGCCTTCTCGCCCGCCGAGGCACCGGACGGGACGGGCGGCGGGGGCGGGGCGGCCGAATCTGCAGGCGGGGACCGCGACCGGCTGAGGCATCGCGGGCCCGGGTTGCAACGCGGTCGCGACCGTCGCACCCAACCATCCTAGCATGAACAATCCTTCGAGCATCATCCCTGGGTCTCCTGATAGATGAGAGGACTTCCTTTGGCCGCCTCCGAAGGGGTTCGCTCAGGAGCTGGCTCGAGATCGCCAATAGTCCCGGATATTTCATACTCGCTCCGAAATTCGCCATAAGTCACGGAGTGGCCACCCTTAATGGCGAAGGCCGTTCAAACGGGGCACGTTAATTGCATGCTGTCGCCGTAAGTGACGTGCTTTCTCCTTGTTACGGCGGAAGTCGGCCGTGAGTATGAAATACCCGGGATAGGTCGTCTTTCTTCGCAAGAAACGGCCGTTTTCCGGCATGGTGATCCACACACTCATGATCGAGCAATGAAGGAGAGTATTTTCCTAATCGACGCGAAAGGATCCAAACCTCAGAAAATTACTAGGCGCCCATCAGTTGGTGCGCGAGTCCGGGCGGCCTGAGGCGGCCCCGCCCGGCAGAAGGGACCGCCCGACCCCCGCCCGCGCACACCAACTGGCGGGCGCAAGGGAAAATGGCTCAAGATGGATTCCGGGGTGGTGGCCCCAGGCAATCGGCCGCAAGTCCTTCCATAGAAGGTACTTGAGTGCTATGGGGCGAGGATGTTGCCTCCGGGCCATAAGTATTGCCCACATGGCGACTTATGGCAAGACGGCCTGACCACCCCCCGGAATCCATCTTGAGCCTGCGGCAGATCGGCGGCGGGTGAGGATACTGCTGCCGTTCCCGAAGACCTTCAATTGACAATTCGCTCCACCTCATCAAGCGTGATGGCGTCGCTCGTAGGGGCGTAGCGCTTCGTCATCCGTGGTGACTGGTGGGCGGTGGGTCACAGGGGCCAGTCGGCTTTCGGGTCAAAGTTAATGATATGCGTCTCGGGCTCAGTGGGGACCTGCGGGCGGAGATACGGCTTATCCGATGCCTTGTGGCACGAGTAGCATATTGTCAGGCTTTCCCTGTAGACCTTCTCAAACCCAGTCCTGTCCTTGCGGTCCACGGCCTGCTTCAACTGGGTCAGTTGGCTGTTCTCGAAGGCCTCGAGGATGTTGGCTAGATTGATGTCCTGACCCGCGTTGTCTTTGCGGATGGGCTTCGCGCGGACCGCCCAGCGAAGGTTGTTCTTGGTCTCGCTGAGATAGAAGTCGGCGAGCGGCCAGTTCTCGGCTCTGCCTGCGAACCAGAGGTTCGTGAAGTGATAGCCGACGTGCGTCATGATGGCTGCCTGGTCAGGCACGAGTTCCTTCAGCGCCTTCACCTCGGCCGCCAAAGCCTCCGCTTCCGTTGCGGCCCCTGGTGCTGCTGCGGGGGCGGCTCGGTCGCAGCCCTCCGCGGCTGCGGCCAAGACGGAGAGAATCGCTAAAAACGGGGGGTACCGCCTCATGCTGCTTCTCCAGATGGTCTGGGCCTGGCGTCTCGTAAATGACCGCCGAACCCGTTTGTACAGTCGTGGCCCTTGACGTAAGTCCAATGATTTCACCGAAACTGGGAAGGATGCGGAAACAAGAGAGACCCTCCTGACGGGTTCGGCGAACCTTTGACTGGCGTCTCACTTGAAGTCTTTCCGTCGGTCAGACTTGATGAAGGGTTTTGGGGGCCGGTCGTTGAGCACCTCCGAGACGAGTTCGCGGAGCTTCGCCTTGGTCGCGTCCCAGACTGCGGCACCAGCGGGAGTCGCCCGGTAATACTTCCGCTGCTTGCCACAGACGAGTTCCGCCGGCGACATGAGAGAGCCGACCTGTTCCAACTGGTGGAGCATCGGGTAGTGCGTGCCCGCGCCGACGTCGTAGCCGTGCCGGGCGAGTTCCTCCATCATCTCCACACCGCAGATGGGCTCCTTCGTCGCGTGGTAGAGGATGTGCATCCGCACGAACCCCCCAAGAGCATCTTGGTCAGCAAATCGCTCACACCTTGGCGCTCCGATATCGGCGACCAATATTAAAGACCTTAACGAATGGCGGGGCAAGGTACATGTTCGGCGTCGCTCGGGAGAGTGGAGGACCGCGGGCCTCAAGCGTTGTCGATTGCATCGTCGGGCGGTTACAGTGTGTGCGCGGGCTGCGGGACTCTGCGGGAGCACGCTTGAAGGATACCCGTTTCGTTACGGAGCATGTGCGCCATGGCAAGGCTCTGGATTACAATTCTCGCGTTTCTTCCGGTGCCGCTGGTCTGCTGGGCGGGTCCGGCGGAGCAGGCCGCCCAGCTCGTGACGTTTGACGAGCTTCAGAAGCGTCTCGGCGAGCCGGACCTCCGCTTGCTCGACGCACGCCCCAAGGCGGCTTACGACGAGGGCCACATCCCGGGTGCCGTGTGGGTCGATGCGAAGGCCGTCGAGGCGATGGCCGCGAAGCCCGGGGCGCTCACGGACCGCACCGTCTGGGAATCCTGGATTGCCCCGCTGGCTCTCGAGTCGAAGACTGATGTCTTCGTCTATGACGCGAACCGGCAACTTGACGCGGCCCGGCTCTGGTGGCTGCTGAGCTACCTGGGTGTCGAGCGGGTCGGGCTCATCGACGGCAATTTTTCCCTCTGGGCGAGCGAGAAGCGGCCGGTGACGACTGAAGTCCCGAGAGTCGAGCCCAAGCCCTTCAAGGTCACCTTCCGTGCCGACAGGCATGCCACGCGAGACGAGGTGCTTTCAGCCCTCGGCTCGAAGTCGGCCGCCATCATCGATGCTCGGAGCAAGGGCGAATACACCGGCTCGGAGAAGCGAGCCAATCGCGGCGGGCACATCCCGACCTCCTGCCACCTCGAATGGAACAATCACGTTGACAAGGACGGACGGTTCCTCGACGAGTCGGCCCTCCGCACGAAGATTGCGAAGGCGGGTGTCAAGGGAGGCAAGCCGGTCATCACCCACTGCCAGGGCGGGGGCCGGGCTTCAGTCGATGCGTTCGTCTTCGAGCGGCTCGGCTTCAAGACGCGGAACTACTATCTCGGCTGGTCCGAGTGGGGGAACGCGAGCGATACTCCGGTGGAGGTCGAGAAGGGCGGTGAGCCCAAGAAGTGACCGCAGGCCACTCCGACTCATCCGGCCCCGACGGCGGACGCGAGCAGGCCGAAGGTGGCTCCCGCGAGGATGAGACACGCCGAGTTCACGAGATACCCGATGAGCAGGACGACGCTCGCTGCGGCGAGGATGGCGGTCGGCACATCCACGAGTGCCGACCTGCCGAGTTGCCAGGTGACGACCGCCATGAGTGCGAGCGAGGCGACGTGGACGCCTTCGAGGAACGCTCCCGCCGGCGCCGACCGGCGGATGAGCGGCGTGAGCGGCCCACATGCTGCGACGAAGACGAAGGCGGGGAGGAAAATGCCCACAGCCGCGACGACGGCTCCCGACGGCCCTCCGAGCACGTAACCGATGAACCTCGCTGTCGTGAAGAGCAGGCCGGATGTGACCTGGCCGACGGCGATGACGTCCAGGAGTTGCGATTCGATGACGCACGCTACGTTGCTCTGGTCGATCTGGCAAGCCCTGCTCAAGCCTTTCGCCTGGGTTTTCACCCGAACCGGACACCGCCGCTTCGCCGAATGGTTCACCGCAATGGTGCTGAACGTCGCAGAGCACACCATCACCCAAGCGGTCCTAAACCCTCGACCGCCCCGCTGACTGGAAGGCGATGGAGACCTTCGCCGAGACCGGCGCCTGGCCGACCGACGCTGTCGCCCGCACCCTGGCCTGGCTGGTGGAGAAGGTCCCCAGCCGGATCTGGCACGGCTACCATGTCTCGGCCGTCGATGACACCAAGGTCCATCGCTCCGGGGAACAGGTCTGGGGCACCTACACCTTCCACGAGTACACGGCCCGCTGCCCCAATCGCGCCGGTACCGTCGGGCGCCCCACTGGGTGATCCTCGGGGCCTTACTCGGCAACCCCGAACAGCCCGCCTGGTTCTTGCCCCTCTCGGGGCGGCTCTACTTCCGCAAATCCCAGTTGCCCGCCCAGTCCGGGTCCACCGGAGCGACGGTGGCGTTCCGGACCAAATGCGAACTGGCTGTCGAACTGCTGCGAGGGCACGCCCGGACGCTCGGCGGGCGGCCCTTGGACGTCTTCGACGGCGGGTTTTGCACTCAAGAACGTCGTCCGATCGCTGGTCGTGCCCGAGGACGGCTCCCCCCGCATCGAGTTCCTGACGCGGATGCGCCTCGATGCCCGGTTGCATGCCTCGCTGCCGGAGCGGCATCGCTCCAATCAGAAGTGGGGCAAGAAGCTTGTCACCGGCCAGTAGGTTTTGCCGCCCTGGAGCGGACACGAGGTTTTAGCAATCAGAGGTCACACCCGGATGCTCTCTTCGAAAAATCGTTCGTGCGACGAGAGCCGACGCAATCCCACTCAAGCTCAATATCGTCATCGCCGAAAAAAGAAATGTAACCGTTAAACCTTAACAAACGAGGCACGAGGATTGACATGATATTGACATTGCCTCAAGCCTTTTTAATTCAAGGGTATAACGAGCCGAAGAAATTAGGAACGGCGCTCACGTGAAAACGACACCCAGCTCCGAATTCCCTAGAATCATTTTCTCCTGAAAAACCAGGGCTCAGTCTCATTGTCAGTTTTTATTAGGAGTTACGCAGTTGGGGGTTCAGCGCCCTGCGCGAGCTGTTACTCGAAGGATTCTAGGTAATATAGAAGAGACAACAGAGCTTACCGCCGCGTTGATGGATTACCCATTTTTCCAAACGCCTGAGGCACCAAACCGCCAACTGCGTAACTTCTACTTATGTCAATTATCGAGCCTCGCTTGTTTAGGGATTCAATCCGTCAAGGTCGGAGGAGTCTCGGCGATGAAAATCGGCCGCAAGGGGATTCTCGCCTGGTTCGCAGTCCCCGTCCTCATCATCGTGCTCAACTCCACATCGGCCCGGGCTCAACTGGGCCTGGCGGTGGGCGGAGTCGGGCCGATCAATCGCTCGATGGGAGGAGCGGCGGTGGCCGCCCCGATCGATGCAGCCGGTGCCCTCTTCTGGAACCCGGCAACGATCAGCGGCTTGGGGCGATCCGAGATGGTCTTCGCCACCGAATTGGTGATCCCACGCACAACGCTCTCTTCGAAGGTCCCCACCGGGGCATTCGGGGCCGGCTTCCCTCCGAGGACGCTGGCCGGCAACAATGGGGGGAACAACGGGGTGTTCCCGCTGCCGGCCTTCGGCCTGGTCTACCAGCCCGAGAAATCCCCCTGGACGTACGGCATCGGCTTCTTCGAGCTCGGCGGATTCGGGGTGAATTATCCCGCCAGTCTGAGGAATCCTATCCTCACGCCGCAGGTCCCTTTCGGCCGGGGCTTGGGATCTCTGTTCGTCCAGTATCAGGTATACCAGGTCGCGCCCACCGTGTCGTACCAGGTGACGGAAGACGTTTCGATCGGGATCGCGGCGAACGTCGACCTGGGCGGGCTCAGCGTGGACCCGGCCCTCTTTGCCGCACCCTCCCTGGTCTTGAGCCCGTTGGGTCCGGGCCCGGTTTATGACACCGCGACGCACGGCCGCGCCCGCTGGGGAGGCGGGTTCCATGCGGGGGTGTTTTACACCCCCGAGTCCGACTGGCAGTTTGGGGCCTCGCTGAGGAGCCCGCAATGGTTCGAGACCTACACCTACCATTCCGTCTCGGCCACCGGTCAACCGACCACCCCCAAGTTTAACCTCGACTTCCCCATGATCGCATCTGTGGGGACGGCCTATACCGGCTTCGATCGCCTCTTGCTCGCCACGGACTTCCGCTTCCTCGACTACCGGAACACCAACGGCTTTCGCCACACCGGCTTTGATAAGATGGGTGCCCTGCGTGGGCTTGGTTGGCAGAACGTCTTCGCCCTGGGAACGGGGGCTCAGTACCAGTGGAGCGACACCGTCACGCTCCGCGCGGGATACACCTTCAGCTTGAACCCGGCCGGTAACGCCGTCACGTCATTCAACGTGGGCTCACCGACGATCGTCCAGCACTCGCTGTCCCTGGGGGCCTCCTACGACGTGACGAAGGCCCTGAGACTCTCGATCGCGTATGTGCATTACTTCCAGAATTCGATTCAGGGTCCGCTCATCCAACCGTTCGTCGGTCCGATCCCGGGCAGCGTCGTGAGGAGCGCCTCGACAGCGGATTCGGTGATCCTTGGCGCGACCGTGAGTTTTTAGGCTCTCGCGGGGCGACACGCTCGGACCGCCCCGGAACATGCAGGAGTCATGGGAAATTCTCAAGATGGCGGTGACTTTCGCAACACGACCGGGGATCATGGTTGTCGGACGGTGGGAGCCCCGGTTTCCATCTTCGGAACTGGTGGCGCAGGAACCGACGCCAGGATGCGCACCGGTTCCGAAGACGGAAACCGGGGCTCCCGACATCCTTCGAGGGAGGTCGCCGAAGCCAACCCGGTAACCTCGCTCTCGTCTCATGGCGCTCGGAATGACTGGACTTGCGGCTCAGACCAGCACCCCCGCCTCGATCTCGCATTCCACTTGGTTCGTCTCGCGGAGGAAAGCGACGACTTGGCTGGTGAGCGAGCCGGCGTTGTCCATACGCGGGACTTTATTTTGCCCGCCGAGCTTACCCCGCGATCGCATCCAGGCATCGAAGCCGCTGGGCCGGGCCACGACCAGTGCCGGCAAGGGGAGGCCCACGCCCTCGGCGCGATGCGCTTGATAGTCGGCGTTGCGGCGGGAGAGGTCGGCGTCGAGGGCCTTTCGGAACGCGATCAGGTCGTCGGGCGGCCTCAGGAACTCGAAAACGTAGAGGTGGTGGCCCAGCGCGCCCTGGAAGACGGGGCCGACGTGCCACTCGCGGACCGAGGCGCCGGTGGCCGCCGACGCGCCGGCGACCGCGCCCTCGACCTCTTCGTTGATCAGATGCTCGCCGAAGGCCGAGAGCGAATACTTGGTCCGCCCGGTGAAGGACAGCAACGGCGGCGACAGCGACTCGAAGCGGACCGTGTCGCCGATGACGTGCGCCACATTCCCGCGCAGGTTGAGACGACGATCGCGTAATTGACGCCCGTCTGGACGTCGCCCAGCCAGTGCCGCGTCGGGCGATCGGAGCCCAGTTCTTCCAGCGGGACGAATTCGTAGAAGATGCCGTGATCGTAGACCAGGCGCAGCCGGCCTGTCGCCGGGTCGCCGAAGGCGATGAAGCCCTCTGAGCAGGGGTACGTCTCCTGGAGCCGGACCTTCGAGCTGCCGAGGATCGTGGCGAACGCGTCGCGGTAGGGGTCGAACTTGACCCCGCCGTGGACGACGACTTCCAGCGTCGGCCAGACCTCAGAGATCGTCGCTTTCCCACTCATCTCGAGCAGCCGCTGGAACAGGACGAGCAACCAGCTCGGCACGCCACCGACCAGCGTGATCGGTTCCTCCAGGCTGTGCTCGGCGAGTCGCGCGAGCTTGCGGTCCCAGTTCGGCTCCAGCGCCAGCTCCAGCGGCGGGAACGTGTAAGGCCGGAGCCACTCGCGGAGTTCCTTGGCGGCGATCCCGCTGAGGTCCCCCTGCTGGACATCGGGGGCGGGGCGCTCCAGCTCGCTGGAGCCGCCCAGGAAGAAGAGCCGGCCGTGGAACAGCCGCGAGTCGGAACGGCTGTCCATGTGGTAGGCCACCATCGTCTGCGCCGCCTGCTGGTTCGAGGCGAGCATGGCGCGCGAGACGGGGATGTATTTCGTCGCCCCTTGCGTCGTGCCGCTGGTCAGCGCCAGGTAGGGGATGCGGCCCGGCCAGGTCAGGTTGTCGAAGATCGGGTACTGGTCTCGGAAATAGAGCTTCCAGACGTCTTCGTAGGTCCGCAGAGGGACCGCCTTCTGAAAGTCGGCCACCGATCGGATTGCGCCGAAGCCGTGGTCGCGGCCGAAGCGGGTCTTCCGGGCCTTGTGGATCAGCGAATGGAGCATCCGATTCTGGACGGCCACAGGATCGCGGCGCGAGAGCCTGGCGACGTGATGGTGGGCGGACCACTCGAACTCCCAGTTGACCATCTTTCGAACCAGGGGGGAGCCTACGACTGCGGCCAGAGGAGAGGTCGGGGGCATTTCAGGATCGATCTCGAGGCTGCCTCTCCGTCAAGGAGAGGATCGGGGTGAGGACAGATTCGCACCGTGGAAAGTTATGTGGAAACGAGTGAGATCCCTAGGATGCCAGGCGTGAGCAGCGACGTCCAGCCCCTTATCCCGTCCTTCTCGATGAGGGAGGGGAGAAAGATCCACCTCAAAGGCACAAAGGACACAAACCGCGGGAGTGGAACCAGCTGTGATCGTGGAGCCGGCGTGGCGGGTGCTCATCCTCATGGCTTGCGCCCCGGTCATCGTCCGCGCGCCGGCGATCGGTCGAGCGACTCGGGACCACAGACTGCAATCGCTCGGTCACACCCAAGTCACACGAGCCGAACTCTCCGACGATGTCCGATTGGCGGACCGCGCGTAACGCGTTCACCGTCGCTCCAGAGGCCGCCTCGGTCGTCCGCGTCGCCATTGAGCGCAGGGACCCCTTGACCTTCGAGAACATCGTCTCGATCGGCGTCAGGTCCGGGCTCCATGGCGGCAGCGGCTCCACCGTTGCGCCCTGCACGCTTGACCGCCTGCCGTACCTGCGTATCCTGGTGCGGCTTGAGGTTGTCCCAGAGCACCACGTCTCCCGGCCGCAACTGTGGCACCAGCATCTGCTCCACGTAGGTTTGGAACGCCGGCGTCTCGGAGGCTCGCTAGAAAACCAGTCACCGACCCCACGCCGGAGAGTTGCAGCGCCGAGATCAGGGTCACTGACTTCCAGGGGTCAGAGGCCTCGCCTGAGACTCGCACGCCGCGGGGGGCACGGCCGTACGCCCGGGTCATCGCCGTCGAGGCCCCGCTCTTATTGACAAAGACCAGACGCCGCGGATCGATGCCGGCCCATTTCTCCCGGAAGGCTTGGCGTTTGGCCTGGACCTTCGGGTCGCCCTATTGGCTGGCCCGCAAGACCTTCTTCTTGCGTGGCAGATCGAGCATGCGCAGGGCCCGCCAGATCGCCGTGAGGCGGCACGAGACGTCCAGGCGTTGGCGTCGCTCCTCTAGGGTGGCATTGGCTGCTGCTGGACCCGTTGTGCAAGTGGAGGTGATTCCAACTGGAGTTTTGCAAATTGGCCAGACGCAGGCAAAACAAAGCCCCAGATCGCCATTTTGGCGATCAAAATGCCCGGCAGAACCTGGGGGCATCCAGGGTCAGTAGATCATGTCATGATGTAGTTGTCACTACGACGGAGTGCCACTTCCTCGGGAAATGCCGCAAAACAAGGGGTTCGGCCTAGCATCCACGTTTCGGATGGTCATCCTACTGTTGATGGGTCGTCCGAGTCCTTGCCCAGCATCGACCGGGAGAGTCCTCTTTTGATGATCCACCGCACCCCTTAATTTATACGAGTTGCGATCACTTTGCAAAACTCCAGTTCCAAGACAGAAAGCGGTCTTTACCTAAGGTTTTTCGAGGTCTTTCTACAGATTCGCGAGCGGATCCCTCTTGACATGATTATTCTGTGCCGCGGAAAAAGTAAGAAGTCAAGAATGACGTCACCGACAAAAGTCCCGAGTCGTAATCTCGGTCGAATAGGGGAAACGCGGAACATCGACTACAACCATCTATTCCTAATGAACTTACGGGGCCAAGATAGTCGATTTGCCCATCAACTTCGTCTGATGAATGTGGACTAATGTTCAATTTTGTCGGTGACGTCAAGAATAATCAATCGCACAGGTAGAAAAATAGGACCCTCGGCCCTCCTCAGCCGAAACAGTTGGTCCAGGGATAAGTGCAAATTCCCTGGGAAATCGATGTAGGTGATCATTTAAAATAAGAAACATGGTGATACCGAAATTCACGGAAAATAGAGTCGAGATGTGTAGAGTCGAGGAGTAGCGCGGTAGTTTAGGCTTGGCCTATCTGTTGCCGGCCCTTTCGTCTGCCGGTGCCTCAATAGCCCCGCCGTGCCCCGTTTCCACTCCCCGCTCATCGAACCGGACAGGCGGTTTTCCCGCATCCGGCTCTCGGACAAGAACTCATGCCTTCGCCCACGGGAAGCTCTTCGTCCGTGCCCTCAGGCGGATCAGCCCCAACTCGTCGTACAGGTACTCATCGGGGAACCGTGATGTCCCCCGGGTCTTCACCTTGTGCTTGGCGCAGAGCCACTGGCGGAGCCGATTGCAGCAGTGCCTGTCCAGGGCACGGTACGCCCGGCTCACCGGGCCCAGGCAGAAGTAGTTCGACCACCCCAGCAGCATCCTGTTCAGTCGCGCGACTCGGTCCTCGGCTTCCGTCCCCAACCAACGGCGGCCGGTGATTTCGCTGATCTCGTCCTGAAGGCGCTGGATCATCTTCGCCGACGGGCGTGTCCCGATATAGGACCGTCCCGTCTGCGGCGAGTAGCACCGACCGATCGTATAGCCCAGAAAGTCGAACGTCTCCTCGGGAATCCGACGCAGCCGTGTCTTGGCCTCGTTGACCGTCAACTTCAGCTTGGACATCATGCGCCGCATCGTGGACATCGCCTCGTCGGCCGTGCCCCGACAGCAGATCACGAGATCGTCCGCATAGTTGACGATCGTGGCTTTCAACCGCCGCTCGTATCCCAGGGTCTTCCAACCATGGACAAAACGACGCATATAGATGTTCGCTAGTAACGGGGACAGAGGTGACCCCTGCGGGCTGCCCCGGCCCTCGTCCTTGTTGCGCGTCGTCCGGTGATGCCGACCCCGCTCGTCGATCTCCTCGACCGGCGCCTCCAGCCATCTCTTGATCAGCCCCAGCAGGTGCCGATCGCTGATCCGGCGGGAGAGCGACTTGAGGAGTTCGGCGTGGGGGATTTCGTCGAAGTAGCTCGATAAATCGGCATCGACGACTTCCGTATGCCCCGCGCTGACCAGCCCGTGGGCGTGCCTGACGGCATCCAACGCGCTGCGGTTGGCTCGGTAGGCGTATTGCTCCGGCTCCAGGTCGGCCTCGAAGATCGGCTCCAGGACCAGAACCACGGCCATCTGCGCCACGCGATCCCGAATCGAACCGATCCCCAGCGGGCGTTGCTTTCCATCCGGTTTAGGAATGTACACGCGTCGCACCGGTTGGGGGCGGTACGTCTTCGCTTCCAGTTCCGTCGCTAGTTCGTCCAGCCATCGCTCCAGCCCGTACGCCTCGATGTCCTCGAACGTCTGGTGATCGACCCCCGGTGCGCCGTCGTTGGCACGACAGCGGACGTAGGCCCCTTCCAGCACGTCCTTCCGGTACACCTTGTCGTACAGCGCGTAGAAGCGGTAGGTGGGCGCTCCCTTCGCTTTGGCATGCAACGCCTCCTGGAGTTTCTGAACCTTGGGTGGAGGTGGTAGGCTCATCGCCAATCTCCCGGCTCTCATGCCCCTTCGGACGTCAGTCTTGAACTCAGGCCCCTTCCCTCGGCCGGCGTTACCCGGCGTCCTCGGTCGTACGGGCCTGTCCGCCACCCCGAGCGGCCCGGTCCGGCCCTCGCGGGCCTCCAGTTGGCGGTCACGTCCGCCACCGCTCGGGGCTTCCCGTGTTGCGTCGGATCTCCGTGTGCAGGCATGCCATCGCCAATACCCCGGTGGGACCACTGGTTCGCGTCGCTTCGCGGGGTGTGACCCCCAGTTCCCCAGTGACGGCGGCCTTCCCCGTTTCCACGGCGGGTCGGCTCCCACGTTAAGCCTTTCGGGGCCTGCTCAGCGTTCACTCGCGTTACGGCCTGCCTGCTCGCGGAGTCGCCTGAAGCGACCCTTTGCATCGAAGGCTTCGGCGGTTTCGTTGCCTCCACCGCCGCTCCGATTGCTACCGGCTGGAGCGACTTGAGTTGCCGGGCGGGAGTTACACCCGCTGAAGATCCGCGCCTTCACGGCGCACGCGGAAAGTAGGCTATGATAGGAACTGGCTTCAGCTGCGAAGGCGGGCCAGCTTTGGTCGAGACCGACCTTGGCGGACAGCTCGATGGCGACGACCGCAAAGTTTAACGAAGAAATCGTCAATACCGAGGTGCCTACAGACTCGAGCTGCGGCGGCCCACGCCGGCCCGCGAGCCGCTTCGCCGTGGGTACTCAGGCGTTGCTTTCTCCCAACCGGAAAGGGATCGACGTCCCGTGGACGACATCGACATTGTTGACGCCGGTAAGGAGCCCTTGGTCTTCAACGGCGTCGACGGCGCCAGCGGCGATTACCTTCTGCCGCCTTTGCTGCCGGAGCAGGTCTCTGCCATCGCCCAAGGTGAGACGCCCGACCCGGTCCACCTCGTCGAGCTCAAACGCTGGTGGATGCGTCAGCCAGTGCGATTTCCGCACCGATGGAGGGGATTGACCCCTTGAACCTGGCCAAGACCGGTTGGGGCGTCATCTTCGCCCACGGCGCCGACCCGGCCACCCGCCAGGCGCCGGCCCCCTTGCTGGACCACCGCAAGGCCCAGGCCGGCGCCGACAAGGCTCACTACTACAAGGAATATGCCGGACCGCTCGGCTACCGTCCCGGCGAAACGAAGCAGCAGTTCCTGGTGCGCCACGGCGTCGGCCCCGGCCCGGCCAACCCCGAGAAAGTGCCGTATTACCTGCTGATCGTCGGCGACCCCGAGGCGATCCCGTTCCGTTTCCAGTATCAACTGGACCTGCAATACGCCGTCGGCCGGATCCACTTCGACTCTCTCGCCGAGTACGCACAGTACGCCCGATCGGTGGTCGAGGCCGAGACGACGCTGCCGAAGAAGCCGCGGCGTGGCGTCTTCTTCGGCGTCCGCAACCGCGGCGACCAGGCGACGCAGCTCAGCGCCAACCAGCTGGTGAGGCCACTGACCGCGGCGCTGGCGACCGAATGCGCCGAATGGGCGCTGTCGACGGTCTTGGCCGCCGACGCCACCAAGGCGAGCCTCGGGGCCCTGCTGGGCGGGCCGGAGACGCCGGCATTCTTGTTCACCGCCAGCCACGGCATGGGCTTCCCCAGCAACCATCCGCTCCAGGCGCGGCAACCAGGGGGCCTTGCTCTGCCAGGACTGGCCGGGGCCGGTGGCCTGGCGCAAGCCCATCCCGCAGGACTTCTACCTGGCCGGCGACGACATCGCCAACGATGCGTCGGTCCACGGCCTGATCAGCTTCCATTTCGCCTGCTACGGCGCCGGCACGCCGAAGGAGGACGAGTTCGCTCACAAGGCGATGGGGGGCCGGGCCCAGATCGCGCCTCATGCCTTCCTGGCTGGGTTACCGCGGCGATTACTGGCGCACCCCAACGGCGGGGCGCTGGCGGTCATCGGCCACGTCGAGCGCGCCTGGGGTCTACTCGTTCGCCTGGTCCCGCGCCGGCCAGCAGCTCGAGGCGTTCCAGAGCACTCTGTTGCGCCTCCTGTCGGGCCACCCGGTCGGCTCCGCGACCGAGTACCTCAACCAGCGCGTATTCGGAGCTGTCGAGCGACCTGAGCTTGGAGCTGGAGGACATCAAATTCGGCAAGACCGCCGATGACCTCGACCTGTCGGGGATGTGGACGGCGAACAACGACGCGCGGAGCTACGTCATCCTCGGCGACCCGGCGGTGCGGCTGGGCGTGGAGCCCGTGGAGTGACGCCATGTTGACGACCGCCGAGTTGGAGATCCGCCTGAGTCGACCGCTCGAGGCCCGCTGACTCGACGTTCGAGGTCCGGTTGCGGTTCCAGGCTGCCGGCAGCGCGGCGTGGCTGGAGTCAGACCCGGCACGGATCGCTTTGAATCCCGAAGATTTCGACGATCCCATCCTCCAGGAGAATCCGGACGAGTACGGCCTCAAGCTCACCGTGCCTTGTTCGCTGACGAACGGGTGCGGACCTTCTTCGAGAAGGCCAACGCCGCAGCCCAGATGGTCGAAGGCTCGGCCTTGCGCGTCCGGTTGGCGATCGCTCCTGGATTCCCCCGGGCTGCACGGCTTGCGATGGGAATTGCTCCGCGATCCCTGGTCGGGGGGACCGCTGGTCCTGGGCGAGCGTGTCTGGTTCTTGCGCCACCTGAACAGCCGGGACTGGACGCCAGTCATGCTTCGTCCCAAGGAACAGCTCAAGGCGCTGATCGTGGTGGCGAACCCAATCGTCGACCCGAAGCAACACCTGGCGTTGGCGGCGATCGACGGTGCGGCGGAGATTGCCCGCGCCCGCGACCACTTGGCCCGAGGTGGGATCGAGGCCGAGGTCGTCAAGGGAGCCGAGACGATCACCCAGTTGCAAGACTGTTTGCACAAGGAATTCGACGTCCTGTACCTGGTCTGCCACGGCCAGTTAGGTCCCGGCAAGGGCGTCCGAGAGTCTTGGCGCTGAGGCTCGAAGGGGCCGAGCGAGCGGGGACCGGCCGGGGCGAAGCCAAGAGGGTACCCGGCGGCGATCTGGTCGATCTCTTGAGCAAGTTGACGCGCCGGCCTCGGCTGGTGGTGCTGGCGTCGTGCCAGAGTGCCAACGACGAGGCGGCGCCGTTGGCCGACGGGGCACCGCTGGCCGCCCTCGGCCCGCGGCTGGCCGAGGCCGGCATCCCGGCCGTGCTGGCGATGCAAGGCAAGGTCCCGATGCCGACGGTGGCGAAGTTCATGCCCGCGTTCTTCCGCGAGCTGCGTGTGATGGCCGGATCGACCGCGCCGTTGGCGCCGCGCGGTTGGCCGCCACCCAGGCCAGGTGCCGCGATCCGTGGATGCCGGTACTGTTCAGCCGGCTCGAGTCCAATGCCTTGTGGAACTCGGGCTTCGCCTCGGAGGAGGATGCCGGCGGGTTCCACGCCTGGTCGGTGCTGCTCGGCGCGATCGAGGGGGGGTATTGCACCCCTGTGCTCGGGCCGGGATTGCTCAAGGATTTCTTCGGCACGGCGCGGCAGATCGCCCGTACCTGGTCCCGCAACGACAAGAACAATCCGTTCCCGCTGGCGCCCACGGCCGCGACGAGCTGACCCAGATCAACCAGTTCTTCAGTCGGCTCATGGGGCAGAGGTTGCCCTATGACATGCTCCGGAAACACCAGTTCGACCGGATTAAAGCAGAGGTCCCTGGACCAGCTCCCCGCCGGCTGCCAAGACGCCGGGCTCAACCAGCTCGACCGGGTCCTGTCCGCCCTGGGGCATCACCGGAGGCAAGCCGACGCCTCGGAGCCGCACCGGATCTTGGCGGGCCTGCCCCTCCCGTTGTTCCTGACGGCCAACCCCGACTACCTGTTGAGCGACGCCCTCGTCGAGGCGGGAAAGGCCCCCAAGCAGGGGCTTTGCCCGTGGAAATCGCAGATCAAGAACCCTGCGGACCTGGCAAGCTTCGTCCCCAGTGCTCAGGAACCGCTGGTCTACCACCTGATGGGCCGCATGAACGACCACCGGACGATGGTCTTGACGGAGGATGACTACATCCAATACCTGATCGAGTTGGCCGGGCGACGAGACCTGGTTCCTGGTGAGGCTGCGCACGGCCTTGAGCGAGTCCGTGCTGGTCTTCCTCGGGTTCCAGGTCGAACACTGGACGTTTCGGTGCCTGTTGCGGAGCTTGTTGGCGCTGACCGAACAGGAGCCGGCGTACGCACCGGTCGCGGTCCAGGTCGACCCCGACGAGAACGACTTCGTGGACGTCGAGCGTGCGCGGCGGTATCTGTCCAAGGCGAGTGCCCGTTGGCGGCGACCAAGCTGTGCAGGTCTACTGGGGCACGGCCGGCGATTTCCTCGAGCAGTTGGACGAGCAGTGGCGACGACGCTGGGTTCCGGCGGGGGCCGCCTTATGACCAGGAAAGCTGACGGGTTCCGATCGGACAATCCTTTCATCGGTCCGCGGCCGTTCGAGCCGGGCGAGCGGCTCTACGGCCGCGATCAGGACATCCACCGTTTGCTCCACCTGCTGGTCGCCGAGCGGATCTTGCTGATGTACTCGCCCTCGGGCGCCGGCAAGACCTCGTTGATCCAGGCCGGGCTCATCCCGCGCTTGGAGACGCCCGGCGGCGGTCCTGTGCGCCTGACCAAAACATTCCGAGCCCAGCCGCCGATGCGGGTCGGGCACCAGGTCCCTGCGACGTTGGAAGTCTCGAACCGATACGTTTCGGAGTGCCCTGGCTTCACTCCAGGGGCAGGGGCCGTCGATGTCCGCCGAGCTGGCCCAGACGACTCTCTCGGATCACTTCCGGGCGGCCGATCCGGGGAATGCCCATCGCGTCCTGGTCTTCGACCAGTTTGAGGAAATCCTGACCGCAGACCCGGCCGACACGAAGGCGAAGGAGGAGTTCTTCCGCCAGGTCGGGGAATTGCTCGAAGCTCCCCGGTTGCTGCTGCTTCTTTGCGATGAGGGAAGAGTACCTGGCGGGCCTCGACCCGTTCGCCGCGGCGATCCCGAACCGATTCCGGAGCCGGTTCCGCCTCGATTATTTGAAGGTCGCCCAGGCAGCGAGGCGATCCACAAACCCTTGCCCGAGGGGTTCGACTTCCAGCCCCAGGCGCTCGAGAAGCTGCTGGACGACCTGCGCCAACTCCCGACGCGGGGGACGTCTGCGCCGCTCCTGGGCGAGACGATCGAGCCGTACCAGCTCCAGGTCGTCTGCACCCGGATCTGGGATGCGCCGGACCGCGTCCCCGGCCGGAGTCACGGCTGATGATGTCCGCCGCCACGGCGACGTGAGGACGGCCCTGGGGGGCTATCATCGTGACAAGGTCCTGAAGATCGCCGAGGCGGGCATTCCGAAAATCTCGGAGCGGATGTTGCACAAGTGGATCGAGGAGAAGCTGATCTCGCCCGGGGGCTTTCGGGGCCAGATCGTGGTCGAGCCATCGGGTCAGGCCGACGGGCTCGACCTCCGGATCATCCGACGCCTCATCGAAGCCTGGCTGGTTCGGGAAGACAGCCGGCCCGACTGCTCATCCCGGTTCGAATTGTCGCACGACCGGCTGATCGAGCCGATCCTCGCCAACGCACGGTGGTTCACGCTCCACCGGCCCCCCTTCCGCGTCCACGTGATGGCCTGGGTCAAGGGCAGCCGGCCGAAACGGCTGCTGCTCCGCGGTGCGGCCCTCGCCGACGCCATTCGCTGGCGGTCCGAGAATCCCGACGAGCACCTGATCAAGGACGAGGTCGATTATCTCGAGCAGAGTCGCGAGGTGCGTACCTTCCGCCGTCGCCGCCGTCTCGCGGCACGTGCCGTCAAGCGGCGAACCAACCTGGCCGACCTGGGTTGGGGGGTGATCGTCCCACACGATGTCGATCCCGCCGTGCTCGACGCTCTTGAGGCCGCTGCTGGAGCACCGTAAGGGCGCAGGTGACTACGAAGTCCGACCAGCTCTACAAGGAGTTCACCGGCGCGGCGGCCTACCGGCCGAAGATGACCTACCAACAGTTCCTGGATCGTAATGGCGTCCGGCTCGGGCTGCCCGACTTCTCCCAGGTGCCGTATTACCTGCTGATCGTCGGCGACCCGCGACAGGTCAAGTTCAAGTTCCAGTACGGCCTGGACATGACGTATGCGGTCGGGCGGCTCCACTTCGACACGCCGGAGGAGTACGCGCGCCTGATGCCCGCTCGGTCGTCGAATCCGAGGCCGAGCCGCGGCGCACCCGCCAGCCGCGGCGGGTCAGCTTTTCGGGACTAGGCACCGGGCCGATAGGGCCACCGAGACCAGCCTCGACCGGCTGGTCAACCCCCTCGTCGAGGCGACAGACGGACGGCACCGTCGGGATGGTCGATCCAGCGCGTGTTGAACGCCGAGGCGACCAAGCCGCAACTCCAGGGACTCCTCGGCGGCGCCTAGAGCGCCCGGCCTTGCTCTTCACCGCCACGCTCGGGATGAGCATGCCGCCAGGCGACCCTCTCCAGCGGTTGTGTCAGGGGGCGTTGATCTGCCAGGATTGGCCGGGGCCGCTGGCCTGGCGTAAGACGATCCCTCCGGATTTCTACTTGGCCGCGTCCGACATTCCCGACGACGCCCGCCTCGGCGGCCTGATCGCGTTCTTCTTCGGCCCGTACACCGCCGGCACCCCCTACAACGACGACTTCCCGCCGCTGGCGCTGGAGCCGCCCCGGCCGATCGCATCCGAGTCATTCATCGCCTCGCTGCCGCAACGACTCCTGGGCCACCCCAACGGCACCGCGCTGGCCGTCATCGGTCACGTCGAGCGGGTGTGGGGTTACTCGTTCACGAGCGAATCCGACCCGCGGGCCACAGACCTCGTGCATTTTGTGACCTGCCTGCAGCGACTCCTTGACGGCCATACCGTCGGCTCGGCCATGGAGCTGTTCAACTGGCGCTACGCCCGGGCGGCGCAGCGACTCAGTGACGACCTCCGGCGATTCGTCGTGCACGGGGCCCGCAGGATCTCGAAAAGGACCAGCTTTACCAGGCGATCGTCTCGACGATCAACGTGCGCAATTATGTGATCCTGGGCGATCCCGCAGTGTGTCTGCCCGCCGCGGCCTCGCCCGACCGGACGTCCTGTGGACCTCGGGATGTCCTGGTCTTCAATGGGATCGACGGCGCCAGCGGCGATTACCTGCTGCCGCCCTTGCCGCCGGAGCAGGTCTCGGCCATCGCACAAGGTGAGACACCCGACCCGGTCCACCTCGCCGAATTGATACTGTGGTGCAAACGCATCAGCCAGCCGTTCTTTTGAGGGCCTATCCATGGCACCGATGGAGGGGATTGACCCCCTCAACTTGGCCGAGACCGGCTGGGGCGTGATCTTCCCCTTCGCCGACGGGGACGAGGCCAAGAAACGCCAGGCGGCGATCCGGGAGGCCTTGCACTGCTGCTCGACCTACGCAGAACCGCAGGCGGGCCGCACCAAGGACAAGTACTACCGCGAATTCACCGATCCGGCGGCCTATCGCCCGGGTGAGTCGATGGCGCGACTTCCTCGTCCGCCACCAGGTCAGCCCCGGCAGCCCGGCCGACCCCGAGAAGGTGCCGTATTACCTGCTGATCGTCGGCGACCCCGAGGCGATCCCGTTCCGTTTCCAGTATCAACTGGACCTGCAATACGCCGTCGGCCGGATCCACTTCGACACCCTCGCCGAGTACGCACAGTACGCCCGATCGATGGTCGAGGCCGAGACGACGCTGCCGAAGAAGCCGCGGCGTGGCGTGTTCTTCGGCGTCCGCAACCGCGGCGACCAGGCGACGCAGCTGCAGCGCCGACCAGTTGGTGAGGCCACTGACCACGGCGCTGGCGACCAATGCGCCCGAATGGGCGTTGTCGACGGTCTTGGCCGCCGACGCTACCAAGGCGAAACTCAGGGCCCTGCTGGGCGGGCCGGAGACGCCGGCATTCTTGTTCACCGCCAGCCACGGCATTGGCTTCCCCAGCAACCATCCGCTCCAGGCACGCAACAGGGGGCCTTGCTCTGCCAAGACTGGCCGGGGCCGGTGGCCTGTCTCAAGCCCATCCCGCAGGACTTCTACCTGGCCGGCGACGACATCGCCAACGATGCGTCGGTCCACGGCCTGATCAGCTTCCATTACGCCACGTTCAATGCGGGCACGCCCAAGTCCGACGATGTCGTGCAAATGGCGATCAACGTCAAGATGATCCTTGCGCCGAGTCCTTCGTGGCCGCATTGCCACGGCGGCTGCTGGCGAAGCCCAACGGCGGGGCCTTGGCTGTTATCGGCCACGTCGAGTGCGCTGGGGCTACTCGTTCGCCTGGTCCCGTGCCGGCCAGCGACTCGAGGCGTTCCAGAGCACCCTGATGCGGCTCCTGTCGGGCCACCCGGTCGGCTCCGCGACCGAGTACCTCAACCAGCGCGGTGTCGGAGCTGTCGAGCGCAACCTGAGCTTGGAGCTGGAGGACATCAAATTCGGCAAGACTGCTGATGACCGCGACCTGTCAGGCATGTGGACCGCTAACAACGACGTCAGGGGCTTGATGGTCCTCGGCGACCCGGCCGTCCGACTCCCCGTGATCGACTCACCCTGACCCCGCCTTGGAACGATGAACGCTTGGAGACGAGAGTTCCATGTCCATCGAAATCGCCCCTCGCACCGACCTGCGGTATTACCTGGTCTCCTACGACAAGGACGGTCTCGAGCGTCCCGACCCCGCCGGCGTGATGAGCCGGGTGATGCGCAAGTCGCTCGCCAATGAGCCGTACACCGACGTGTTCGTCCTGAGCCACGGCTGGATGGGCGACGTGCCGGCGGCACGGCACCAGTCTGGCAGGTGGATCAGCGCCATGGCCGCCTGTTCGGCCGACGTCCAACGCATGAGGCGGAAGCGGCCGGGGTTCAACCCGCTGCTCATCGGCCTGCACTGGCCGAGCAAGCCGTGGGGCGACGATGCGCTCGAGGCCGGTGCGGCGTCCTTCAGCGCCCCGACGGAGGGAAAGGCGGACGCGGAGTCCGACCCGGTCGAGGCGCTGGTCGAGGAGTGCGCCGGGGAGGTCGCGGCCGACACGCCCGAGGCTCGGCCGTGCTGCGGACGATCATCACCTCGGTGCTGGACGACGCCTGCGCCGCCAAGCTTGCCGCCGGACGTCCGCGCGCTTACGAGGTCCTCGATCGCCAGGCGGGCCTTGTCGTCGGCGACGTTGATGCCCCGCCCGATTCCGACCGCGAGCCGTTCGACCCCGAAGGGTCGTACCAAGCCTCGTTCGAGGAGGGCACGGCTTCGGCCTGCTCGGCTCGATCGGCAATGCGGTGCTGTCGCCGATGCGGACCCTGTCATTCTGGAGGATGAAGGCGCTGGCGTCGAGGTTCGGCGAGGGGGCGGCACATCGGCTGCTGGCTAACCTGCACGACGCCGTGTCGACCTAGCACGATGTGAAGTTCCACCTGATGGGGCACAGCTTCGGCTGCATAGTGGTGTCGGCGGCGATCGCCGGGCCAGCGACGAAGGCGGCATCGTTCCGGGTCCAATCGCTGCGCTGGTGCAGGGGGCGCCTCGATCTGGTCGTACTGCTCGGAGATCCCCTACGCCGGGCAAGCCGGGGTTCTTCCGCCGCCTGATCGCCGAGGAGCGAGTGGCCGGGCCGATCGTCACAACTCAGTCCGTCGGAGCACGATGCCGCCGTCGGGCGATGGTATCCATACGCCGCCGGGGTCGCCGGCCAGATGGCGTTCCCGGCGCCCGGCGAGTTGCCGCCGAAGTACGCAGCATCCAGCACCTTCGGGCATCCAGGG
This sequence comes from uncultured Planctomycetaceae bacterium, assembly GCA_963803395.1. GTDB lineage: Bacteria > Planctomycetota > Planctomycetia > Isosphaerales > Isosphaeraceae > JAFANO01. The sequence goes on along the minus strand of CAWDND010000070.1, from coordinate 30,577 downwards.
GCCGGGCGTCGAGGTCGAGTTCCTGCCGATCGATGTCGCCGACCTGGATGGCAGCTACGGGTTCCGCGCCCAGCAAGGTCTCCACAACCTCGACGGCAGCGACTTCATCATCGGGGGCGGGGGCTTCTTCGGCATGCCGATAACGAAATCGACAAGCCCCAGGTGGCCCATGCGATCTGGGAGGCGGCCGGCAGCCTAAGCAGTAGGTAGCCAAAAGTTCTTGCACGAAAGGCCCTTGGAGGCTGTCGATTTCTGCGTGAATCGAGGGGCTTGCCCGACGATTTATGAAAAAACTATTGGCTAACAACGTAGATCGCTTTACCCTTGGGTTGCGTACAAAGTGGAAGTCTTGAAAAAAAAAGATCCATTCTCCGCTCTCTCTTCTTTTATTCGTTGTGCCTTTGGGGTAAGTCCTTCCGTTTCTCGTTCACGTGTGATTTCTCCCGGAGGGTCAGCTTCCGTCTGCCGCCTGGTCCGTCCGTCGGCAGGCGGAAGCCTACCCAACAAGAAGCGAACAGACTCATCGGGCTCATGGTTCAGGAAAAATCCTTGACATCCTGGCAGAAATAGGCCCCGGCGGGTGGGAAATTGCGCGGCTCGAAGGCGAACTGCACGCGACCAAAGAACTTGCGGTAGAACCGCAGGTAGACCCACGGCATCTCGGTGATCTGGTTGTAGGTTCCCCCGGGAGCCAGGATCTGCTTGACGACACGGAACAGTTCGCGCTGAAGGTCCTTGGGGAGCGAGGGGACGGGAAGGCCCGAGATCACGTAATCGACCTGGCCGATCCCGCGCTGGTGGAGGATCTCGGCCAGGTCGCGGACATCGCCCTCGACCACGTCGAAGTTCGGGAGATGCTGATAACGTTCGCGGAGGATCCGGGCGAAGTCGGGGTCGCGTTCCAGGACGATGACCCGGCAATCGGGACGCGCCTTCTCGGCCAGGACCTTGGTGATCGGCCCGGTGCCCGCACCCAGCTCGACCAGCACCTTGACGCGGTCCCAGGGGATGTTGCGGACGGTCGTCCGCGAGAGCCACCGGCTGCTCGGAGCGAGGCTGGCGATCGCCGTCCCGTGCTTGAAGAACTTGCCGAAAAAGAGGAAGAAATCGTTCATCGGCGCTCGTCAAGAGTGAGTCGGCAGGTGGGGTTCGCCGCGAGATCGGTCGCGAGGAAGGAGCAGGACCCGCCTGCCCGGAAGTGACGGGTCCTGGGGTCATCGGGTTTCCGAGACGCTCAATGCGCGACCCTGGCCCACCGCCGCCGGTCTTGCTTGGCCAGGAACCGCGCGGGGTCGAGCGCCAGCGGGATCATCTTGAGCCGGTCGCGGAAGAAGCGGAGGACGAGGTGGTTGACCAGGCGCGATTTTTCGATCTGGGGAGCGTGGCCGCACTTGGGGATCACGACCTGCCGGACCTTGAGGATCTGATCGGCCGCTCGGATCGAACCCGCGACATCAGAGAGGACCCAGTCGTTCTCACCCCAGATGATCAGGGTCGGATGGGGGACCAGTCTCAAGAGCGGGGCGACCGAGTGGCCGATGGTCCCCCGGAGCGTCCGGAGGACCCCCTTCTTCCACTTCCGGTCCTGGAACTTATGCTCGATGGCGCCGATCAGTTCCTCGCTCGCGAAGTGTGAGCGGTAAAAGACCGACTTGACCAGGGTGTCGTACTGGCTGCGCCGGACACCCTCCATCATGGGCAGGTTCTCGTCGCCGTGAAGGCCCGAGGGACAGATCAGGACGAGGCGCGAGACTTTCTCCGGGTGACGCGTGGCATACGTCAGGACGATCTGGCCGCCCAGGCTGGAGCCGACGAGGTTGTACGGCGGGCGCTGGACGTACTCGTCGAGGTAGTCCGCGAGCCGGTCGGTCAGGTAATCAACCGTGACCTCGCCTCCGGCCTCGATCCACTTGTGCAGCGAGTCGCCGCCGTAAACCAGGACCTCGGGAACCTTGAGATCGAAATGCCTCGACCAGTGGGTTCGGTTGGCGAACCAGCTCTCCGATTGCTCGGCCAGCCCATTGATCAGGATCAGGGGTGCTCGGCGCTTGTATGCATGGAGTCGATGAAGGTCGAACAATTTGCGGACGCTCGGGTTCATCGGTGGCCACAACTCCCGCGTGCCGAGTCCAGGCACGAGTGTACGGCGAGGAATGCCGGTGCGCAAACCACCGCGATCGGGTTCCCCTGCCCCCCGCCAGTATCCTATAGACAATACCATGACGCCCTGCCGCGGCCAATCGCTCTCTCGCACGTGGCGGCGCGTTTTACGGCAAGTGTTGCGGATCGCCACGACCCGACGGGATGCTTGACGATCCGACGTCAAGTGCTACAAGATGTTCCAGCGGCATCATTTTCGGAGCCGCACCGCAGCCGTCGAGAGACCCAAAGCGAGGGCGTCCACCATGCGCGTGTTCCTCACGGGAGGGACCGGCCTGATCGGCCGGCACCTGGTCCGACGATTATACGAACGAGGCGATCAGCCGGTGATCCTCTCCCGACAGGCCGATCAGGCCCGCCGCGACCCATCGATGCGTGCCTACAAGTTCGTCCCGGGAGATCCCACGTCCTCGGGTCCCTGGGAAGCGGAGCTCGATGGCTGCGACGCCGTCGTCAACCTGGCCGGGCAGAACCTCTTCTCCGAGCGCTGGAATGCCGAGGTCAAGCGGAAGATCCGCGACAGCCGCGTCTACGGCACCGCGGGCGTCGTGGCGGCCATCGCCAAGGCGAAGAGGCCGCCGAAGGTCCTGGTCCAGGCATCGGCGATCGGCTATTACGGCCCTCACGAGGACGAGGAGTTGACCGAAGCGAGCCCCTCGGGCACTGACTTCATGGCGGTTGTCTGCCGCGAGTGGGAGGAGGCGGCGCACGCGGCCGAGGCGCACGGCGTCCGCGTGGCCCGGGTCCGGACGGGGGTGGTGCTCGCCCGGGAGGCGGGGGCCCTGGCCGTCATGACGCCGATCTTCAAGTGGCTGCCTGGCGGCGCCGCCCCAATCGGCAACGGCGGAAGACTGCTCAAGCCCGGCTCGGGCCAGCAATGGATGAGCTGGATCCAGATCGACGACATCGTCGGCATCTTCCTGATGGCGATCGATCATCCCGAGGCCAGCGGCCCGATCAACGGGACCGCGCCTCATCCCGTGCGGAACGCCGAGTTCTCCAAGGCCCTGGCCAGGGTCCTCTGGCGGCCGTACGTCCCGATCGGGCCGCCCGACGCGATTCTCGAGCTGGTCCTCGGCGAGGTGGCGCAGGTGGTCACCAAGGGCCAGAAGGTGCTGCCCACCAGGGCGCAGTCGCTGGGCTACACCTTCGCGTATCCTGAACTCGCCGGTGCCCTGCGCTCGCTCTTCGCCAGGCCCAAGGCATCGCCCAAGCCCGAGCCGGTCCCGGCGGCGTCTGCGGCCCGTCACGCCCATCACTGAGGGTGAGAGACCCGCACGCCACTGGAGAGTCCCCGTCCGTGCGGGCGGACGGGACTCTGAGGACCGAGAGTGATGACCAGCGGGCTCCATTCGTCCCAGGAGGATCGCTCCGATTGAAGTCACCTCCGGCTCGCCGAGCGGACCCCGCCCGAGAACCACGTCCTGATCGCAACTCTCACCGAGATCTTGAATTCGGAGCCCCCGAAGTGATGCCCACCCGGCCCCCGCGCCTCCGGCCCTGATGGTCCTGGGCACCGCCAGCCACGTCGGCAAGAGCCTGATCGCCGCGGCCTTCTGTCGCCTCCTGGCCGAGGCGGGCCATCGCGTCGCGCCCTTCAAGGCGCAGAACATGGCACTCAATAGTTTCGTGACCCCCGAGGGGGGCGAGATCGGCCGCGCCCAGGCCGCGCAGGCCGAGGCGGCGGGGATCGAGCCCCACGTGGACATGAACCCGATCCTGCTCAAGCCGATGGGGGGCGTTTCGCAGGTGGTTGTCGAGGGCACACCGTTCGGCGTGATGTCGGCCCGCGACTACTACGCCGCCAAGGATCGGCTCTGGCCGCGCGTGGCCGCCGCCTACGACCGCCTGGCCGGCCGGTTCGACCGGATCGTGCTCGAAGGCGCGGGCAGCCCGGTCGAGATCAACCTGTCCGAGCACGACCTGACCAATCTGCGGATGGCCCGGCATGCCGATGCGGCCGTCGTCCTGGTCGCCGACATCGAGCGGGGCGGCGTCTTCGCGCAACTCGTCGGCACCTGGGAGCTGCTCGAGCCCGAGGACCGGGCGCGGGTCATCGGGTTTATCATCAACAAGTTCCGAGGCGATCCGACGCTGCTCGAGCCAGGCCTCGACCTCCTCCGCGCCCGGACCGGGGTGCCGGTGCTCGGGGTTTTGCCCTATCGGCCCGACGTGCAGATCGACCAGGAGGACTCGCTCGGCATCGACGCGACCGCGACCGTCACCGAGGTTGAACCGGGTCCCGACGACCTCGACCTCGACGTCGCGGTCGCGCGCCTGCCCGGCCTGAGCAACTTCACCGATTTCTGGCCATTGGCCCGCATCCCCGGCGTCCGGGTCCGCTACGTCGAGCGCGGGACCGACCTCGGCCGCCCCGACCTCATCGTCTTGCCTGGCACAAAGACGACCGTCCGCGACCTCGACTGGCTCCATCGCGTGGGTCTGGCCGACCGGATCGTCTCCCGGGTGCGCGATGCCCCTGGACCGCTCGTCCTGGGTATCTGCGGCGGGTTCCAGATGCTCGGGATGCGGATCGACGACCCGCTGGGCATCGAGTCGGGGAGGGAGACGGTCGAGGGCTTGGGCTTGCTCGACGTCACGACGCGTTTCGAGCCCGCCAAGGCGCGTCATCGCGTGACGGGGACCGTGCACGAGTCCAGCCTGCCGATCACGGGCTACGAAATCCACATGGGCGAAACCCAACTCGGGGCGTCCGTCGCGCCCTGGAGCACATTGACCCGCCAGCACGACGGCGCGACGATCCAGGACGGTGCCGTCGCCCCCTCCGGCCGGGTCTTCGGGACGTACGTGCACGGCCTCTTCGATAGCCTGCCGTTCACCTCGTCGCTCATCGACCGGATTCGCGCCCGCAAGGGCCTGCCAACGCTCGCCCCGGAGCGTTGGCAGGCCCACCGCGACGTCCTGGCCGCACGCTACGCCGCCCTGGCCGACTTGCTCCGGGCGCATCTCGACCTTGGACCGATCCGGGAGGCTCTCGGACTTGAGCTCGCGACGACGAATCCATGAATGATCCGGATGAGGTCGACTGGTCTTATTGGTCGCTGCCCTTGGGGGCGGCATCGATGCCGTGATCGGCGATCCAAGGGGCCGGCCGCATCCGGTCCGCGCGATCGGGAGGTTGATCACGACGACGGAGCGGACCCTGCGACGAGGCTTGGTCCGGATCGGCGGCGGGCCGAGGGCCGAGCGCGTCGTCGGGGTGGTGCTGGCCCTGGTCGTGATCGGGATGACGGGCCTGGCCGCCTGGGGCGTGGTCGAGGGCTGCGATCGGCTGGGGGGCCTGGCATCGCTGCTGGGGCGGTCCCTGCTGGTCTACTGGGGACTGGCCGCGCGGAGCCTGGGGGACGAGGCCCTGAGGGCCTCGGAGGCGGCCGACCTGGAGACGGCCCGCCGCGAGCTGTCGATGATCGTCGGGCGCGACACCGAATCCCTCGATCGTCCCGCGATTTGCCGAGCGTGTGTCGAGACGGTCGCCGAGAACTGCAACGACGCGATGGTCGCGCCGCTCTTCTGGTTCGCCGTGGGTGGTCCCGTGGGGCTCTGGGTCTACAAGGCGGTGAATACCCTCGATAGCATGGTGGGATACCGCAATGAGCGCTACCGACATCTTGGCTGGGCCTCGGCGCGGCTCGACGACCTGGCCGGGCTCGTCCCGGCACGGCTAACCTGGCTCCTGATCGCCCTGGCCGCGGCGTTTCGGAACGAGGATGCTGCGGGGGCGCTCCGGATCGGCTGGCGGGACGGTCGGGAGCATCCGAGCCCCAACGCCGCCTGGGGCGAAGCCGCGATGGCCGGGGCCTTGCGCGTCCAGCTCGGTGGGCCCTCCACCTATGGTCGCCTGATCAGACTCAAGCCCGCCCTCGGCGATCCCGGCGAACCGATCGGCCCGCCCACCGTCCGACGCGCCGTCGGGATCATGTGGCTCGCCGCGGGGCTCGCGGTCCTCCTGGCCTGGATGGCGCGGAGCTTGATTTGACCGAGAGAACCCGCCGCAAGCCTCCGCACCTTTGCGGGAGAGCTTGGCGGACCCCGCGGTCCTGGAGCATGCGGCGGATGGCGGCGGCGCCGCACTCGCCCAGGTCGCTGGTGTCCTTCAACAAAATCGCCCTGGAACTTCGGATTAACAGGGCAATCCTTGCTCACTCCCACCGAGAACAGACGTTATCGGATCAGGGACATGCCCCCGAGTGAAGCGAAGGTTTTCGGACAGTTCCTCAGCGTCCCGGGCGGTCGCGCCGGAGCCGCCGCTCGAGGTCGTGAGCATCCTTATGGTCGGGGTCTTGCCGCAAGACCGAGCGGAGGCTCGACAGCGCGGCGGCGCGATCTCCTCGGGCCATGTGAACGAGGGCCAGGTTGTAGTGGACCGCCGCGGGGATCGCGCCCATCTTCAAGGCCCACTGAAAGTCGTCGATTGCCTCCGCGTGCCGCCCTTCCCGGTAACGGAGGACGCCGCGATTCAGGGCGGCGGCGGCCAGGGTGGGAGTGAGCTGCAGGGCGTGATCGTAGTCGCGCAAGGCGAGTTCGGTGTGTCCGAGCGCCGCGTGGGCCTTCGCCCGGTTGTAATAGCACTCCGCGGTCAGGGGTGCCAGCGCGACACAGGCATTGAACTCGCTGGCGGCGACGTCAAAACGTCGGAGGCGATAGGAGCAGATCCCTCGGAAGAAATGGCCCCAGAGATCCTGGGGTTGGAGGTCCGTAACGGCGTCGAACTCTCGGGCGGCGGCCTCCAAGCCGCCGGCGTTGAGGAGGGCGCGACCGAAGGCATAATGTTCCCAGGCGGTGCTCGGGGCGAGCGCGGCGAGTCGTCGCGCGGCCTCGCGTGCCACGTCCGACAGGCCGAGGGCCTCGGCGTGCGACTGGCGCTCGCGCTCGAGGACCGGGCTCGCACCGAACAGCTCTTCGGCCTGAGCCAAGGTCTGGAGGGCCTCCCGACGCGCCGAGTCGGCCGCGGCGCCCGAGGCCAGCCGGACGCGGAGGTCCGCCCAGAGGATTCCCAGGTCGAGGAGGTCGGTCCGGAGGCGGCGCTCGAATTCCAGGCCCAGGCCTCCACCGAGCTGCGCCACGATCCGACCGCGCGCGTCCCAGGTTGCGCGGAGGCGTTCTTCCAGAGTGCGCAAGGCGGCGGTCGGCGGGAAGTCCGTGCCGTAGAGCAGGCGGACGCGTTCCACCAGGTCGTGGAGCTCCTTGGCCATCTCGGCCCGCTGCGCCCGGTGGAGTTCCTCGCCCAGGGTTCGCCGGAGTTGGCGGGCCTGGGACAGAGAAAGGTCGAAGGCCGGGATCCGGGAGCGGTCGGTCAGGGCCAGGCCGCGCTCCAGGACGCTCACCGCCGTGGCGTAGGCGCGCTCGTCCAGATGTTTGCGTCCCTCGGCCAGCGCGGCCTCGGCCCTGAGGAGGCGCTGCCGCGCGTCGCTCCAGGCGACGAGCCCCAACGCCAGGGCCGCGGCCAGGGCGAGGGTCGTGAAAGCCGCCCAGCCGAGCGCGTGGGGCCGGCGGCGGCGCCATTTCCTCCACCGCTCGCGCAGACTGCGGTTGGCGACGCCGCGCAACGGCAGGTCGGTCAGATGTCGTCGAAGATCCTCCGCCAGCAAGGAGGCGTCGGGGTAGCGGTCGTGCGCGTCGTAGGCCAAGCACCTGGAGATAATGTCCACGAGCCCCACGGGGATCTGCGGTTCGAGGCGGACGATCTGCCGGGTCGGCAACCAGGCGCCGACTTCCATCGTCCCCCCGAGCGCCTCGTACAGCAGAATGCCCAGGGCGTAGATGTCGGATCGGCCATCCACGGGGAGCGCGACCGCGCGGCCGCTGCGCGCCTCGACCATCGCCGCCCACTGCTCGGGAGACATGTACGCGGGGGTCCCGCCCAGCCGTTGCAGCGCCCGTCCGTCCGGACGGATCGGTGCCTGGGCGAGGTGGAAATCCAGAAGCATCGGCGTGCCGTCGGCCGCCAGGAGGACGTTCGAGGGCTTCAGGTCGAGGTGCAGCAACTCGCGCTGGTGGGCGAACTGGAGGGCTTCGGCCAGGCAGGTGCCGATCCAGCACACCGCCTGGACGTAGGAGGCCCGCGCCAGGAACTGTCGGGCAGGGCCCTGGACCGGGACGGCCAGCGGGGCATTCGCCTGGACCTGGTCGATCGCGTCGAGCAGGTCCCGGCCGGTCCGCCGCGCGATCGGCACCTCACCCAGCATGTTTATCAACTGGGCGAGCGTCGTCCCGCCGAGATACGGCATGCACATCACCCGCAAGTCGCGCTCGGGCAAGTCTTGCACCCAGAAGAGGGGGACGATGTTGGCATGCTGCAAGCGGGCGAGCGAGAGGTGCTCCCGGCCGTCTCGGGGCGTCAGCTTCAGGACGACGGGCCGGTCGGCCAGGGAGGGCTGGACCGCCAGGAAGACGCTCCCCCGAACGCCTCGACCCAGGACGGTCAACAGTTGGAACTCCCCGATCGAGTCGCCCGCCACAGGGAAGCTCGGAGGCGACACGACGCAAGTCACACACGTGGACTGGTCGATCAGCTCGACCAGTCGCTCCTCCCACTGCGGGAACCGACTCACGTACTGGTCCGTGGACACGGCAATGCCCATCTCCCGGCGGAGGCGGATCTCCTCGGAGATGAGCCGGGTCGCGGCATCAGCGTGGTCGAGGAGCGTGGGATGGCGGGCCAGGAATTCTTCGACCGGGGGACAGCTCCCCCCACGCCAGGCCTCGATCATCTCCCGGATCAGCCGCGTGACCAGGTCCTCGACCACGCCGGTACCAGGAGACTCGCTCAGGCTCCCGCTCGAAGGCTCTTCCGACGCGACGCAGGACGCATGCCGCACAACGGCCGGTATGATCCCCGGCGGGGACTTGATCACAGTCGTTGCCTCGCGCTCGGCGTCGGGATGCGACAGAGCACCCGAAGGGATCTTTGGGACGCCCCGTGGAGTCCTGGCCATGCTCTTGTCCCCATGGGCGAGACGCAGGACGACCCCCGCCGATGCCGGGTGGCGGGGGTCGTCGAAACAAGGTGTTACGAGTCTTCCGAGGACAGGCCGATGAGCCAGGATGAGGACAGCCCCTCACCGCCCGCGGCCAGGATCGGCTCGGACCGCCTCCGTCGCGCACACCGGCGGGCAATCACGGCTGCGGCGCACGTGACCGTCGCACCTATGAGCCAGGGTTGCGGGCCATCTCCCGCCAGCAGGTCGGCCAGGATGCCACCCACGCCGTCGATCTGGTCGAGGTAATGCTGGATGGCACGATCCAGTTTCGCCAGATCGAGCGGCAGCGATTCGACAAGCTGGTCGGTCTCCCGCGGGGAGTCGTCCTCCGAGTCAGCCACGATGATCCCCCCCACCTCCCCGCCGACCACGTCGATCCAGGTGCCAGCCCGCGTCGCCGTCGCCTCCTTGGCCGTGCCGATGCCGGTCCGAGCCGGAAGATTCCAGTCGCCCTCGGCGTGATGAGCCTTCGCACCGGGAGCGGTGTTCAGCGCCGGAGGGGAGCCCTGCCCCGAAGGCGGGTTGGTGGAAGGAGGACCATTCATTACGGCTATATCCACCGAGTCGATCCTCGTCGTCGCGCCGCCATGATGACCCTCGGTGACGGCCATGTGATCGCGCATGGATGTCGGCGAGGCTCGGTCGGCATTCGACCTCACCGGAGAAGGCCCTTGCAAGTCGCTGGAATCGGCTTGGCTCTCATGAGTCCCACCGTCCTGGGAAAGAGCGTTGGGAGCGGCGACGACGCTATTCACGCCGGAACTGGAGACTCCGCCACTCACCGCGCCGGGGTTCTCATTGCGACTCGAGGAGGCGGCTGTGGACCGTTGGCCGACTCCAAACCCAGGACCGCTTTGATCGCCGGTAATCGCCTTCGCCCCATTGGCGAGGCCTATATTGGTGCTGGAACCATTCTCCTCGTGACCGGTGACGCTGCCACCAGGCGCCCTCGGATCCCCTTGCGATTGCCCCTGAGAATCATTCCGCAGCCCGATCGAGCCCTCGGGCTGGCCAGCATCAATCGACCCCTCCTTGGCGGCTACCGTACTTCCGACCCACTCCGCAAGGACCGACGAGAACGATCGGACGCCTGGCGGTGCAATCGACAGGTCTCCTGAGTCGTTCGGATCGCCTTGATTGCCCTTCTTGCCCGCACCTTTCGCAGCCGGTGCTAACGCGATCGACACAACGCCTCGGTTGCCTTGATCGTTCTGAGGCCCCGCACTCTTCGCGTTGCCTTGGTCGTTCGGATGACTGCTCACTTGTTGGTTGCCAGCGCCTTGCGCGATCGGCGTATTACCTTGGCCGCGCCGGTCGCCTTGATCGTTCTGCTTGCCGGACCCTTTCCTGGGTGGCGCAGTCGCCACCGGAGCAGGGCCCGGGTCACCTTGCTCGTTCTGGGGCCCGGGACCGTTCACGGTGTGTTCGCTGTTCTGGTTCCCGTTGTCGTTCTGCTCGCCAGGACGCGGCGTCTGTGCGACCGGCACACTGGCTTGGTTCCCCTGATCACCTTGATTGCCGGTGCCCTGCGCAACCGTCACCTGCACGGCCGGTGCACTTGCTGGGTTGTTCTGATTCCCTCGGTCGTTCTGGTGGCCTGCACCCGGCACGACTGCCTGGTAGCCGTTTCCGCTTGTGTTAGGATTCGCGAAAGAATAACTTGAGCAATCTCCCCGGAACTCTTCGAGCGAATCCGAGCCTGCAAGCGACAGCGCGCTCAACTTATTTCTTCGCGGATCCTTATCCTGTTTGTCAGGGCCTTTCGCTCCTGCCCCTTGCGCCACCGTGGCAACGCCTTGATTGCCCTGGTCACCCTGGTTCCCGTTCCCCCGTGCGACCAGCGCACTGGTTCGACCGTTCTGACCTCCCTGGCCGGTCTGGGGGCCAGTTCCCGGCGCGACGGGTGTCTGCGCGATTGGCGCCCTCTCTTGATCGTTCTGCGGAGCGAGCGGTGCCCCGCCTTGATCCTTCCCATTGTCAACGATCTTCACCCTGTCCGGCAGTCCATGCGTGCTCGGGGCTGCGGAGACGGAGAGGAGCCTGCGGCTCTCCAGAGATTCCAAAATCGCCGCGTATCGAGTTGTGCAAGGTTTGGTTCGCTGGGGACTCATCGAGAGCCCCCCGGCCCAAGCAAGACAGAATCTCGGAGCAGACTCACACCTTGGCTCCTTTCGGGGGATGACGTTCCCGGGGGCGGGATGGGCGAAAGATGTGTGGGTGAGCCGACACCCTCCTGATGGTGCCGGATCCTCTCGTTCCGGGAACTTCCCGGCCACGAAATGCTAGCATAATTCATGCCATTTTTCAGAGAAACATAATACGCCATGTGCACCCGGACTCTCACACGATGCCGACATCCCTTCCTCGGGTGGGACTTTTCGTGCCCGACGTTCGCCCAGGTCGGGCGAACCGGCACATGATCGGCCATTCCTCATCCTCCGGTGACGGTGACCTGCGAGACCATCTTCCCCCGCGTCGGGTCGTAGGTTGACTTGAGCCGGTGAGACAGGAATCCTACTTCGCAGCTCGTGCGCATGTCGTCTACCCTCCTCGCCGCTCGAGGAAAGGCCCTTCACATCGGAACGGTGCCGGTGCGGACGCATCCGTGCCAAAGGGACCGAGGGACGACCTGCTCGGGCTGGACAATCCCATCGCGCCGGACGAAACAGCCACGTCACCAGGCGATCTGGTCGAACATCGCCCGGAGTCGCTGCCCTCGTGTCGGGTGGATCATCCCGACGTGCGCGATCTGGCCCGCAAGGTGGGCCCGGAAGGCGGCGTGTCCGACGCGATCCTGACCCAACGGGCCGTGGCGTTTGCAGTTGTGCAACATGGTCTTCAAGGCATCGTACTCGTCGCGGGGGATGTTCGGACGCGCGTTGACCACGACCCCGGCGACCCGCTGCCGGACGCCTTGGCGGAGCTCGCGTGTTTTGCGGGTCTGGACGGCGAACCTCTCCTCCAGGGCGATCGCCCCGACGTGAGCCGCGAAGCGCTTGATCGCCCCCTCGAACGCGCGATCGCCCGAGAAGACGAGATCGTCGGCAGACCGCGTGTAGCACGAGCTGGCCGATCGGACCAGGCCGGCGAGCCGGCCGTCGAGGCGGTAGCGCAGAGATTCGCCAGCGCGGGCGAGGTTGGCGCCCCCTGGGGCAGGTGGGGCTCGCGAGAGAGCCACCGCAACCTCCAGAACTCGACGCCCCGGATCGGGCAGGCGGATTCGTCCCAGACGTCGAGTGGGGCACTGTTGATGCACAGTCCGGCGAGCAGGCAGGCCACGCCCTCCGGGTAGCCGACCGTCTGGAACACCGCCGAGGCACGACCGGCGGTGATCGAGGGGAAGAAGCCGCTCAGGTCCATCTTCATCATGACACGCCGACCGACATGGGGCGTGGCGAACGCCAGGACCGATCGACCGTTGCGGAAGCCCTGAGCGGCGTCATGCGGCGGGATCGGGTTGAGGAGCTCGCAGAGGAGCCGGCGCTGGAGCGCGCTTGAGCCGCGACTTTGGCGACTCGACAAGCCGGGCCGAGCCGGAACGCTTGGCCTTCCAGCAGTCACGGTAATGTTGCAACGGGCCGCGCAACTCCTTCGTCCCGCGTGCCTGGCAATCGGCAAGCCAGTCCAGCTTGGACGGCCCGAGACCAAGGCGTTCCGCCAGCGCGGCCGGGGTGGTGATCTCCGGGATGACCCAGGAGGACGGCGCGCCCGGAGCAGGGCACATCACTGGGGCGAGGCAGTGGCTTCCGTGCAGGATGAGACGACTCTTTTCACAAGACCGGAGGAAACCCTGATCAGCCAGGAGGAATGAGGCCACGCACGCCACCCTCGGTCGCGGACCGGCCCTGAAAGCGGCCAGGACGCGGTGGGCCAGCGGGCGAAGCCAGCGTCCCCGGCGATCGAGCACACGGCCGCCCCGCTCCACCAGGTCGTCCGTTTGCCAGCGCCCGGCCACGAAGGCCTCGGCGAGCCCACGTGCGACCACTCTGGCGTGCCCTCGGGAAGTCAACGACGGGGTGCTCCAACCAGTCTCGTCCGGCGTGGGCCCTCTTTACGCGCAGCGTAACGTCGCTCACGCGCCGAAATGGTCCAGTGATTCGATCCCCCAGGGTAGCCCCGGAGAGGCGAGGTCGATCGTCGCGAAACGGTCTCCTCGACCCGCTTGGAGCATCCCACCGTCGGGTCAAGCGTATGGGCCGGCCTGGACTCTTGTCAAGTGCAACTCGGGAGGGACGCGGGGCCACTCCATGCATGCAAGGTCACTCGGACTCGGACCACCCAGGAGAATGCGAGGCGGGAAAAACTGGAGTCCGAAGAGAGGAAGTACCGATACACGAGGTTGTGATCGTGCGCCATCCTCGAGGTGCACGGTCCGGTGGTCCCATCACCCTTGGACTCGGCATCGGAGAGTCTTCCGATGGGTGCATGCGTCGTCCTGATCGCGGCGGTCGCGGCGGTGTCCGGTAGCAACGAGCGGCCGTCGCTGGTCCAATTAGGGGGAGACCCTGCGCGGGGGATCCTGATCAATCTCACACCCGGTTTCCGGCCGTTCGACCCGCCCGACCCGGCGCGGCCGACGGTGGTATTCATCCATGGGATCAACCCGCTGCCGCATACCGTCCATTTCACCATGGCGGAACGGCTCGCCGAGGCGCTGGCTCGCCGCGTCGGTGCGACCTTCAACGTGCTCGGATGGGACTGGAACGCTGCCTCGTTCGTCAGTCTGCACCCGAAGGTCAACGACGAGAACGCCGTCGAGCAGGGTCACGCTTTGGGGGCCACGCTCCTGCCGCGGGAATCACGCCGTCGAGGACGCACTTGATCGGCCATAGTTCAGGCAGCATCGTGGCCACTGCGGCAGCGCGGGCCATGAAGGCCTGGTGTGGGCAACCGCTTGCGCAGTTGACGCTGCTCGAGCCAGCCATCCTCTATCACACGCTCGTCTTCGAGCGTCTCCGCGCCGGCTCTGCCGCCTTGAGGGTGGAGAATTATTGGACCCCCGGCCCCAGCGGGTACGGCTGCGAGGTCGCCCACGCCGGTGTGTGGAACGTGCGCGTCGCCGGTCCAACGCCGAACTTCGGCGTGATTTGCCCCCTTCACTCCAGCCACCTGTTCATCGTCGAGTGGTACATCGCGACAGCCGAAGGTCGAGCTTGCTTTTCGGGTTTCAATACAAGCCTCCTCCTCAGGAGCATGAGGCGATGAGCCGGAGAGGGAACGGGCGAGCCCCCGCGTCATCGATCTCCCTCGGGCGCGGTACACCCATTCTGGGCATGCGACTCAACCGACTTGTGCCGAACACGGCGATTGGGCATAAAACACATCATCATGTAATGATAATACTATGACATCACGGTTTCTTCTCTTTGGTTGAGGTTGCGGGACCTTGCTGGCTTTCGGGAGAATCGTTTCGCGACGCTTCCGCATCGGAGGGGCTTTTCCTCTCCTCCTTTTTCGAGTCCGGCTGCGGCTTCGACGGATTCGGCTCCGAGGTCGCCTGCGTCGGGCGCACGAACGTCAGTGCGAGGGAGTTGATGCAGTAGCGGAGGCCAGTCGGCGGCGGGCCGTCTTTGAAGACGTGGCCGAGATGGGAGCCACATGCGTTGCACATGACTTCGACACGCCGCTCGCCCGTGCTGAAGTCCATCGCCGTGTCGATATTGGCGGGCACGAGCGGGCGCCAGAAGCTCGGCCAGCCGGTCCCCGAGTCGAACTTGGCTTGCGAGCTGAATAACGGTGTCCCACAGCAAACACACTTGTAAATGCCCTGAGCGTGATTATTGTAATACTTGCCCGAGAAGGCCGGCTCGGTCGCCTTCTGGCGGGTGACGAGGTACTGGTTGCGAGTCAACAGCCGCGCCCATTCCTCATCTGTTTTCCGCACCTTCCTCGGCTTCCCTCCGGGGTCTTGGGCGTGAATGAGGCTCGGGAACAAAAAGGGTAGGAGGAGGCAGAGAAGGCAGGCGACGCGGGATGTCATGGATCGGATCCTCACCGCGAACTCGGATTGGGACGGAAAGTTTTGGACAACATTTGTGTATTCAAGTAATTCTATGCAGGGCGGCAAGGCGTGGCCTGGGTGCTTGAAGCCGATGCCAAGAGTGCCGATCGACGACCTGGATGACCCTCGGATCGCGACCTACCGCCACCTCAAGTCGACGAACCTGACGCGGGGTGGTGACACGTTTGTGGTCGAGGGGGAAAAGTTGCTCGACCGCCTGATCGAGAGCCCTTTCCCACTGGCGTCGGTCCTGGTGACCGACCGTCACGAGTCTCGGATCGCGGCGCGGGTCCCGGAGGAGGTGCCGCGGTTCGTGGTGCCGCACGCGATGATGAGCGTGCTCGTGGGGTTCAACTTCCATCGAGGCGTGCTGGCGTGTGGGAAGCGACGACCCTGGCCCGACGTGATGGACCTCGTGCGCGGGGAGGGACGCCAGGCGACGGTCGTGGTCTGTCCGACGCTGCATAACCCGGAAAACCTGGGGACGATCGTCAGGATCGGCGACATCTTCGAGGTCGATGCGGTCCTGGTCGGCGGTCACGGCTGTCCCGACCCGCTTTCGAGGCGGGTCTTGCGGGTGTCGATGGGCGCGGCGCTCCGGCTGCCGGTGAGCGCCTCGGCGGACCTCGTCCGAGACATCGAACGGCTCCGGTCGGAGCGGGGTTTCCAGCTCGCGGCGACGGTCGTGGACCCCGATGCGGAACCGCTCGACGCAGCTCGACGGCCCGACCGGCTGGCGCTTTTCTTCGGGAGCGAGGGGGAAGGGCTGGAGCCCCAATGGGTCGAGCGATGCGATCGCCGGATCACGATCCCGATGCGGCCGGGGGCCGAGTCGCTCAACGTCGCGGTCGCCGCGGGGATCGTGCTCTATCACTTCATGATGCGTGCACCCCGCCCCTGATTGCGGGGGGGGCGCTCCCGTGTTCCGGCCCTCGGGGGACGCTTGTCGGGCACGTCGACGGGCTCCCAGAAGAAGTAGTCGTTGCTTTGCTCAGGATGAAGGCGGACCTGCGCCTCGAGGAGATCGAGCCCTCTCCGGACCCACTCGGCGGCATTGCCGACCCGACGTGCGTCGGGGGGGACGTGGAAGGGTTCGAGGAAGTCCAGATGGTACGTGCCGCCGTCGTCCATCCGGCAGAAGGCCGGGACGACCGCCGCGCCGGTCAGCGCGGCCAGGTTGACCCAGGTGGTTGAGAAAGGCGCCTCGCGGCCGAGGAAGATGGCCCGCGCGGCTTTTGCGTCGGGCCAGCGGACGTCGCAGGCCACCTTGACGATTAGCCCCGCGTTCAAGAGCCGCGCGGCGTGATGGATCGCCGACGCCGCCTCCGCCGGCGCCGCGGTCCTCGAAACGAACAGCGCCGCCTGGCCGAGCGGCCCGCCCGTCTCGAACTGGCGGGCCAGGAACGTCGAGACGTTCCGGGGCCGCTCGCCGAACCAGCGGAGCATGTACCCCGCGCGGAACATCCAATGCGTCATGAGGACGTGCGATCCGAAATGGTTGGCCAGCAGGATCACGCCCTTGCCCCGAGCCAGCGCCGCGTCGAGGCGCTCGCGCCCAAGACCCGGAACAGGGGATCGACCCAGCAGTCGGGCCGGCCTTCGAGCAGGAGGTCGCGGATCCTCCAGCGGTAGGTCTGGCGGGCGAGGGCTCGGCTGACCGACCAGACGTCCCAGTCGCACCCGAGCCGCCGCGCCCCGTCGGCGACGGCAGACTCGTAGTGCCGTGCCTGGTTGGGCACGACCATCAAGTCCAGCCGGCCCATGACGCCCAGGAGCCGGATCGCAAGCCGGTAAGGCACGCGACGCAGGACGGGGAGGGCTGTCCGCAAGACGACCTTGTGGACGATCATCCAGCGCTTCCACATGGTCGTTCTCCGTGCCCGAGGCCGTCCCTCACGCCGCCGACTTGCCGAGGTAGCCGGTCAACTGGTCCATCAGGTCGGAGACACATCGGAAATTCTTGATTTCCTGGACATTGATCTCCACATGAAACCGATCTTCAAGGCGCATCGTGACCCCGACCAGATCGATCGAGTCGAGGCCCAGCTCCTCAACCAACCGCGTCTCGGGCTCGATCGTCATCTCTCGAGTGCGCTCGGCTTCCGCCCGGATGGCGTGGGCGATCGCCTCCAAGATTTCGGCCTCTTTCACGAGTCGTCCTCCTCACGAGCCGACGCTGCTGAAAGTCCCCTCCGACCGTTGACATCTGATAGTCTCGGCAAAACCAGGATGAAGCTTGAGGTTTCTCCGACCGAAAAAACCCAGCCGCTCGGAACCCTCCGAAAAATCGAGCCGAACCCGCTCCCGCCCCCTTCAGGGCCCAAGGAATTCCTTGTCTCCTCGCGACTTCGGAAGATTCTCGAGGCGACGGAGATTCCCTCTGGAGGCCGGGAGGATTATGCCGATCACTCTTATGGAACAGACTGGTACCGGGCAATGCCGACCCAATCCTTTAGATCCCTTTCGTCCTCCCGGCCCAGGAACACACAGAAACCCCCAGGAGGGAAGACGATGTCCGCGCTCGACCTTGCGGCCTTCCACGCCACCCCGCTCACCAAGGAGCCGTTCGAGTATCTCATTTTGCCGGGGTTCCTCAAACTCGAGGCGAGGGCGGACATTCACGCCGACTACCCCGAGGTCACCCGGCCGGGCAGTTTTCCACTGAGCGAGGTGACGTACGGCCAGGCGTTCGCCGCGCTGATCAAGGAACTCCGCGGCGCCGAAATGCGCGAGGCGTTCGAGGAGAAGTTCGGAATCGACCTGACCGACCGGCCAACGATGATCACGGTCCGGGGTCGTTGCTGGGAAAAAGACGGAAGCATCCACACCGACTCGGTCACCAAGCTCGTCACCGTCCTGATCTACATGAACCCGACCTGGGAGGAGGCCGGCGGTCGCCTCCGCTTGCTCCGCTCGGCCGACAACATCGACGACGTCATCGTCGAAGTCCCGCCGCACGAGGGAACCCTGATCGCGTTCCGCCGCAGCGACAACTCGTGGCACGGCCATCAGCCATTCGTCGGTCCCCGCAGGGTCATCCAACTGAACTGGGTGACCAGCCAGCGAGTCCTCCGCTACGAGACCAGACGGCACCGCTATTCGGCGTTCATGAAGAAGCTCCTGCATCGGGCCAGCTAGCGTAGGACCAAAGGATCTGGTGTGCGAGGCTCTCCTTCGTAGGGTCGGCTTCAGCCTGCCGTCCGAAGCTGTGCGGAGGCAGGCTGAAGCTGACCCTACAGGATCAATCAAACTACAGGTTGGTTGAAAGCGCAGGCGTGCGCGATGGCCCCATGTCCTCGGAGGGGTGAAATCCCGTGGGGTCCGCACCGCGGATCGTACGAGAGGAGAGTCCTATCCCTTCGGCAATCCCTGGATCGAATGCCTTGAAGACGACCGACTTGCGATCCCGACAGTTCGAACGGATCCTGCTCATCAAGCCCTCGGCCGTCGGCGACGTGATCCACACGCTCCCGGTCCTGGTCAAGCTGCACGCACGGTACCCCGCGGCGCGGATCGACTGGCTGATCACGCCGGAGAATGCCGACCTGGTGCGCTCTCATCCCGCACTCTCGAACGTGGTCTTCTTCCCTCGGCACCAGTTTAAGCGGTTCGGGTGGAACTGGTCGGCGACGGCCGGGCCGGTCAAGTTGCTCGCGACGCTCCGACGCGTGCACTATGACCTGGTCGTCGATCTTCACGGCCAGTTCCGGTCGGCCCTGCTCGCCTTGGCGACGTCGGCCCCGACCCGGATCGGTTTCGATCGCCCCGTGAAGAGGGGGCCCGCCGCCGATCCGGAGGCGCCGGCGCGAGACGGGGTGCATGGGTGGTACGGCGCGCACGAAGGGGCCTGGATCGCCTACACACACCGGATCCCAATCGCGACGCTCGACATCCACGCGGTCGATCGCTATCTCTGGGTCGTGCCGATGCTCGGGCTCGACGACGGCCCGCCCGACATGACCCTCTACACGCCCCCGGAGGCCTCGAACGGGGTCGAACGAAAGCTGGATGACCACGGGCTCCGCACCGGCCTCTCGCCGTCCTGGTCCCCGGCACGATCTGGCCGACCAAGCACTGGCACGTCGAGGGGTTCGCGGAGGTTGGCCGGAATTTGATCCGGACCGGCCTGTCGGTCATCCTGGCAGGGACCTCGAAGGATCGCACCCGATGTCAGGCAATTGTCGCGACGTGTCCGGGGGCCTGCGACCTGTCCGGCCAGACCTCCCTGGCCGAGCTGGCCGCGCTCGTCCGCCGCGCGACCGTCTGTGTCACGAATGATTCCGGGTCGATGCACATGTCAGTCGCGCTGAAGCGGCCGGTGGTCAGCGTCTTCGGGCCGACCGATCCCCTCAAGATCGGCCCTTACGGCCGACCCCACGCCGTCGTTCAGGCCGAAATCCCCTGCGTGGGCTGCTACCTGCGCCACCTGCATTCTTGTCCCAATGGCCATGCCTGCATGAAGGAGGTCACCGGCGCGGTGGTGTTCGATCGCGTCCGGCGCATCCTGGCCGGCGTCGCGGCCTGATCTCCTTCCTTGTGACTCGGTGTGGATCAGGCGCCCGCTGGCGAGGGGTTCTTGCGGCCAAGGAGCCGCACTGCCGCGTCGTAGACATCGCGCGGATCGAGCTCGCGCATGCAGCGGTGATGGCCCAGCGGGCAGGCCCGTTTCTGGCAGGGGCCGCAGGGGACGGGGTGGAAGAGGTGGACGGCGCGGGGGTGATACGTCCGCGTCCAGGCGATGTGGGTCGGGCCGAACAGGCTGAGGACAGGGACATCGAACGGGGCGGCGAATTGGCGCGGGCCGGAGTCGGTTGTCACGAGCAGGGCCGACCGGCGGATGCACGCCTTGGTCAGCCCGATGCTCGGCGGTTCGTCGGCCAAGCTGGTGACGTGAGGATGCGCGGCTCCGGTCACGATGGCCCGAGCGGCCGCGCGCTCGCCGGGTCCGCAGACGACCAGGACGCCCGCCCCCACCTCATCGGCCAGTCGTCGCGCCAGCGCCGCGAAGTGTTCGACGGGCCAGCTCTTGGCCGGTCCGAACGCCCCTCCGGTGTTCAAACAGACCACCTGCTCGTGCCGGCCCAGGCCGAGCCGCGTCCAGGCGCGGTCGGCCTCGCGCTCGTCCTCAGCGGTCGTGTAGAGCTCGGTCCGGAGCGAATCGGCGCGGCAGCCAAGGTGCCGCGCGATCTCCAGGTAATCGCTGACGATTGGCGTGGGCATACGTCGCCCCCGCCCGTCGCCCGGCGGTTGGAGCCGGTCGGTCAGGAGCAGTCCCCGGCCGCCTCGGGCGTAGCCGACCCGCCTCGGCACTCCGGCCAGCCACGTCAGCGCGGCCGTCCGAAACGAGTTCGGGAACAGGATAGCCAGATCGAAGCGGTCGGCGCAGGAGACGGCCCAAGAGCGCCCGGGTCCGCTGTTCGGGGACCCGGGACCTCGGGTCGTAAACAATGCGATCATCGAACCACGGGCCGCCCTCCAGCGCCGCGGCGGCACCAGGCTTGAGGACCCCAACCAGATGCGCCCCGGCGAACCCCCGCCTGAGAGCGCACAACGCAGGCGTGGCCATCACGCTGTCGCCGATCCAGTTGGGGCCGAAGATGACAACCCGCATCCCTGCCCTCCCCGAGGGACTTCCACGGTCCCCCGGCGCGGACTGTAATCCGATCCGCCCGCCGCGACAATCCCGGGTGGGGGACTTTCTCAGCGAGCGCGGAAAAGCGCGAACAATTTCAGCCGACGTCCGGGACGGGCAAAACCGTCCTGGAGCCCTTCGGGGCACACGATCTTTGGCAACTTGGTGTGGGCGGTTGAGATGGGGAAGGCCCTCTCGGAAAACATCAACCACACAAAAGATCCTTGATCCTCAAGGATCCTGGCACTAGCCAGGTCGTCCCACGGACACTGGGCAAGTGGCTCCAGGGTTCAAGGACGAGCCCGAGGGATCGGACCAACGGTCCCTCCCGGGCCGGTCGGGATCGACCCGACCGGCAGAGAAGCCGCCGGGCTTTAGCCCGAGCGGAGTGTCACGTCCTTGGCACTGGATCGAGGCCGTCTTGTCTCGGGTACCTTCGAGCCCGTCCAGGAGTCTGGCCCGGACGTCCGGCGCACCCGAACCTGGAGCCCTCGCACACGGGGAGCCCAAGGAAGGGGTGGCTTGCTCATGGCTTTCGCCGGTCCTCCGATGCCGGTGCGGACGTGAATCGGTCTGCGGTCACGGCAACAGAAGGGCGGCGTGGTCCTCTGGCTCCCCCAGCGAATGGGGGTCTGGGAGGAACGTCATTAAGCGAAGCACAAATCCTTCTCCGGAATAATGTTACGCCATAATAAACCAATTTTCCATTTTTAAAATTATTAATGTTTAATAACCTCAAATTCTCGAGAGTGCCACAAGTCCAGCTCGATCAGGAATGGCAGTAAGCTTAGCTCAACTACAATATTAGCCGGAACTTAGGGCGAAAATCCTCGATTTTACTCAGAGACCATCCGGACATGAGCAATCGCTCGTTGCGAGACCAAGCCTAAAAATCAAGACAAGACCCCTGGGCGATCTGTTTGCCAAAACAAGCTCGGAAGCTCAACAATTGCTGCGCCTTGCAAGCTGCTCGCTGCCAAGGACTTGTGCCATAGCTTAATGCCATTCGGCTTGATCAGAGATTCGCGCCCGGCCATCAAGTTCAGTCTGCCCAAATTAAATTGTGCTCTAAGTCTTTGTGTAGCAAGCAATTGCATTCGTCATTGTGCGCCACCTCAGAAAAAAATCTTAGGTAGCCAATGATTTTTCTTTTCAAGACGGTCTCGGACTCGGTAGGCTCACGTCGAAATAGGCGAGACTTGGATAATCTTGTCGATGTTATTCTCATTAATGCAGATCCGCAAATTTTAAGCATAAATAAATTATTAATATCTTGATATATGGATCTAATTTTCGCCAGAACCGTCGGACGGACTCGTGCAAACGCTCGGTCATTCGGCGGAGATGTTTTGGGAGTGTCGGTCGTCTTCGCACCATGAACCGTGGGATGTAGGGAGGATCAATCATGACAGGCCATGACTGGAAGTTGATCCGGGATGGGTTCGTCGCCGCGCTTGTCGCCTTCGCGACGATCGGCGGGGCTGGGGGGTCGGAACTCGCGGCGGAGGAGAAGCCCGGCCTTGCGAGCGAGGGCCCTCCCGCGCAGAAGGGGAGTTGGTTCGTGCCGCCGCTGCCCGCCGAGAAGGACCGGCTCCAGGCCATCCATACGGTCCTGCTGCCCAACGGCAAGGTCCTGATGGTCAACGGCAGCAGCAATCGCAATCGGATTGAGAAGGATGGCATGATTCAGGATGGCGTGTCTTCGAGAGACTACGACGTGGTGAACAACACCGCCCTCTTCGACCCCGCCGCGGATCCCAAGTCGTCAGGGGTCGAACGGATCGGATCGCCCAAGACGCCCAGTTCGGACGGGGTCAGCGTCGACCCCAACGGCGAGCCGAACGACCCATTCTGCGGGGGCCACATCCACCTGCCCGACGGGAATGTCCTGTTCGTGGGGGGCACGGCACGTTTCTACGCCGGCGAACGGTTCATCGGCACGCGGCTGGCGCGGATCTTCGACTGGCAGACCAAGAGCTGGAAGCCAGCCGGCCGAATGAAGGACGGCCACTGGTACCCATCGGCGGTGCCGCTCGGCGATGGCCGGATTGCCGTCTTCTCCGGCTTCTCGACCGACGACTTCACCATCTCGCAGGTCTTCAGCAACAGCCCGTGGGTGGAGATCTATGACCCCTCGAAGCCCTACGACGCCTCGAAACCCGGGAACAATCAATGGTCGTCGTTGAACATTCGCAACCTGCCCAACAGCCCGTTCGCCGTCAACGACGAGATGGACGCCTACCCGAGGATCTATCCGATCGCCGACGGCCGTCTGCTGATCACGAGCGATGGAGGCGCCGGCGCGGGCAACCTCAGCGGGAAGCAGACCTACCTTGCGACGATTGGTCCGCGCGACCCGCAGGGGGGCCCGCCGGAGATCACATTCCAGCGGGGGCCCGACTTGCCCGAGGGTTCGTCCCGGAAGGTCTACAACACGGCCGTCCCCGACCCGAACTCGTCCCCGGGCGGCGTCCTGTCGCTCGGCGGGATGATCGGCTTCGAGGATACCAATATCGGGCCGGGCAACCCGCCCAGCAATCCCACGACGATGCGCGTCACCGCCGACCTGAGACGATACCACGCCCCGGACCCAAAGGATCAGAATGACGTGGGACGTTGGGAGGAGGTCGAGAATTTCCTCGGGCCCAACCCGACGGATGTCCGCATCATGCACGTCGCCACACTCCTTCCTACCAAACAAATCCTGGTGGTCGGTGGGGGCAACTACCCCTACTATGATCCCCTGGTCCGGCCGATCCTGCTCACGGCCGACAAGACCGTGCCGGGGGGCTACCGCCTGAAGTACATGAACCCTGGAACCCAGCCGAGGCTCTATCACTGCGTCTCGCTCTTGCTGCCCGATGGCCGGGTCTTCGTCGCCGGCGGGAACCCAGGTCGGGCCGCGCGGTCCGTGGTGGACGGCTCGATCCGGCTCGACACGACCCGTGACCGCCAGGGGACCTTCGGCTTCGTCCCGGCCGGCAGCAACTTCACCCCGGTCGAGAACTGGCAAGTCGAGATCTTCTCGCCACCGTACCTGTTTTCCTCCGGCGACCGCCCCAAGATCAGCGGCGACGATGATCCGAAACCGATTTTCATCGCCTTCGGCGAGACGGGGAAGATCAAGGTCGAGCACGTGACTGACCGCGCCACGGTCGTCCTGATCAAGCTCGGCTGTGTCACCCACGGCTGGGACCTGGGCCAGCGCCTCGCCGACCTCAAATTCGAGCAGGATGCCGAGGGGTGGGTGAAGTTCACCGCGCCGACCAACCAGAATCTCTACCCGCCCGGCTATTACATGCTGTTCTACGTCAACGAACGGGGCCAACCGTCGAGGGCAAAGATGGTCCGACTCCAAGAAAAGGTTTGAAAACAACCTTGAGAAATTCCGTCGGTCTCCAAGCCTAACTTTCAGCGAGGGAACGGTTTACTGAACAAGTCATTCCGTTCCGAGGCCGAACCCGCGCCTCGGGCCATTGAGCCCGGGGCCGGGGAAGGGGAGAAGGGAATCAATCCAGGGACCAAGCGGGTTGGCATCGCCCAGAGCACCATCACCACCCTCAAGGGGGATCTCTCCAATGGCAATCGACCTGACGCAGGTGGGCATCGATCTCCAGGATCCGGCGGTTAAACCGCTGCTCTCGGACCTTCAGGGCAACATTTTCAAGCCGCACGGCCGGCAACACAGCGCCTATCTGGTCGTAACCTTCCGATCGGATCAGTCCCCAGCGATCCGGGACTGGATCCGCCGCTTCGCGACATTCCACGTCACGACGGCCGAGGACCAAATCAAGGATGCGCGACGCTACCGCGAATTGGGGTTGGACGCCGGCCTGTTCAGCAACTTCTTCCTCAGTGCCAAGGGCTACGAAGTCCTCGGATTTCACGGGCTTCAAATCCCCAGCGATAAAGGGAACAGATACGCCAGGGGGATGAAGAACGCGGTGCTCAAGGATCCCCCGCCCGACCAGTGGGAGGCGGGCTATCAGGGCGAGATTCACGCCCTCATCTTCCTGGCCGACGATAACCTCGACTCGCTCGACCTCGCCCTGACCCGATTCACGGGCCAGCTCCAACCCTTGACCGTGCAACTCACGCCCGAGTACGGCGTGCGCTGGTTCGGGCCCGACGAGGAACAGGACATCGAGCCGTTCGGCTTCGCCGACGGCATCAGCCAGCCCTTGTTCCTCAAGGAGGAAATTGACGAGGCCCAGCAAGGGGGGATCGATCGATGGGACCCCTCCGCGCCGCTCGACCTCGTGCTCGTGAAGGATCCGAACGGCGTGGGTGAGGACAGCTACGGCAGCTTTTTCGTCTTCCGCAAGCTGGAGCAGGACGTGGCCGGTTTCCAGGCAGCCTTGCCGAATTGGCACAGGCGCTGAAGACCGACACCAAACGGGCCGGGGCCTACGTCGTGGGCCGGTTCCAAGACGGGACTCCGGTGGTGTTACAGGATCATGAACTGGGGGCGAAAACGGAGGACTATGACACCAACTTCAATTACGCCGACGACATGGCGGGAAGCCGTTGCCCCTTCCAGGCGCACATCCGCAAGACCAACCCGCGGGGCGACACCGTGCGGGTCTTCGAGGGTGACTACAAATTCGAGCGGAACCACCGCATCGTGCGCCGAGGCGTCCCCTTCGGGAAGCAGGCACCACGCGGAACGAAGCCCGCTTGGCCGGTCGGCCTCCTCTTCACTTGCTACCAGAGCGACATCGGGAACCAGTTCGAGCTCCTGCAAACGTCGTGGGCGAACAGCCTCCACTTCGTGCTCCAGAGGACCGGGCTCGACCCGATCATCGGTCAGGGCGAGCAACTGATCGGAGGCCAGGGGTGGCCGTCGGAATACGGCAACGACTCTAAAGCCAAGGCCGTCCAATTCGACTTCTCCCCATACGTCAAGCTCAAGGGCGGCGAGTACCTTCTTCGCCCCGAGCCTCGGGTTCCTCACCAGTCGATGACCGGCCGGTCCGGCCGACGGCGGGCGGATCCGACCCGTCGGCCGGACCTTTGGAGTCCTCACCATGCGGCGAACATTCCTGCTCGGTCTCCTGGTCCTGATCGCGACGCCCGCCCTGTCGGCCGAGAATGACACCCTGGTTTCCGGCCTCCAGGTCGGAGAGCGTCCCGATGGTTTCACCGTGTTGACCGTCACCGGCCCGAAGCAGGGCACCACGCTCTGCTATCGGTGCCGGTATGGCATCTTTCCCACGGTCTGCATCTTCGCCCGGGAGATCTCCAAGCCCCTGACCGAGCTGATCGCGCGGCTCGACGCGCTGGGCGCGGAGACGCCCGAGCTGAAGTGCTTCGTCGTCTTCTTGACCGATGACGACATCGAGGATCGGCTCCACTCCCTTGCGCGGGAAAAGGACCTGAAGCACATCCCGCTCACGACCTTGAAACCGTCCGATAGTCCGCTTAACTACAAGATCGCCGCGGACGCGGGCGTCACGGTGATGGTCTGGAAAGACCTCGTCGTCCGGTCCAACCACGCCTTCGCTCGGATGGCCGACACCGACCTCGAGCCGGTCTTGGCCGACGTACCCAAGGTACTCGGCAAGTGAGACCAGGAGCCCGAAGGAAAACAACTTCGACCCGCTAACTCGCGCGAGTTGTCGGAGTTCGGTCTGGTTCCGAGGGCCTCGGGTGGTTCTTGAGCGAAATCGAACCCAGCGGCGTCGCACCATGAATGATCAGGATCCAACCCAGCGGAGTCGCACCATGAATGATCTGATGGATCGTCGTGTCCCGATTCGAATCCGCGTCGGAGTTGGTCTCACCTTCGCCGTTTGACTCGCGGCGGCGGTCACGGCGCGGGCCCAGGAGGGGCTTTCGCACACCGAGGATCCGGCCCTTTCCAAGCAGCTCGAGCGGATCGATCAGGATAAGCTGCTCAAGGGAGACTATTCCCTGCTTCAAGTCATCGAGAACGGCCGCCACCTATTCACCACGCCATTCACCAAAGCCGAGGGCTACGGCGAAGGGGGCCGCCCGGATGGCAAGGGCGGGGCGGAGCTCGGCCCGAGGGAGGAGCTGTTCCGCCAGAACCTGGAGAACTTCCGGGTCCAGACCAAGTCCGGCCTGACCGCTGATCAGCTCCGCCAGTTCCTCAACTTCCCCGTGCCGGAGGTCAACCCGAACACTGGGAAGATCGTCTACTCATTCGTCCGGTTCAACGGGCTCGATTCGCAGAGCTGCTTCGACTAGACTTTCGGACTTTTACAAGCGTCGAACACCTTCCTCGTCGACAGAGGCTTTGTTTCTAGATTCGGCAGCGTTTGCCTGTCAACGCGGCGCCGAAATTTCGGCGCACAGGTGTCAGTACACTAACAATTATGCGACTGTGGCTTCGTACCGGGATGCTCGAAAAACAAGGCAACCGTGACCTGCCGCTTCCATCAGCACGACGTGCCTCAAAAAAAGTCCGAAAGTCTAGGGCGTGTGGACAAAACCTGGGTGAACTTCGTAAGGAGGGTATCAAAGCTCGCGTTTCCAGGCTGATCGAGCACTCAACCATGTACCGTCATTCGATAACAAATGAACACTGGGTGCGGATCGCAGCACTCCTCCCCGGCCAAGCCGGCGACCCAGGCGTGACCGCCAAAGACAACCGTCTCTTCGTCGACGCCGTCCTCTGGATCGCCAAGACCGGGGCCCCCTGGCGTGACCTCCCCGAACGCTTCGGGAATTGGAATTCGGTCTGGAGGCGGTTCGATCGCTGGTCCGCCAAGGGCGTCTGGCTCCGGGTCTTCGAGGAGCTGAAGGACCCTGACTTGGAGTGGCTGAGCCTCGACAGCACCGTGATCCGGGCCCACCAGCACGCCGCCGGGGCGGTAAAAAAGGGGGCGCCGACCAAGCCTTGGGACGCTCGCGCGGCGGCTTCTCGACCAAGCTGCACATCGCTGTAGACGGGTTGGGCAACCCTGTCGAGTTCATCCTGACCGGGGGACAAGAGGCCGACATCAATCAAGGCGCTGCATTGGTCAAAGGTCACGATGCTGATGCAGTGATCGCAGATAAGGGATATGACGGGGATAAGTTCGTTGCGACCATCGAGGCCAGCGGAGCGGCCGCGGTGATCCCGCCGAGGAAGAATCGGATTTTCAAGCGAGAGTATGACGAGCATCTTTATAAGGAGCGCCACCTGGCGGAGCGGTTCATCAACCGGATCAAGCAATACCGTCGGGTGGCGACACGGTATGAGAAGACGGCTCGGAACTTCCTGGGGTTCGTTCATGTGGCTGCAATCATGGTGTTATTGCTCTAGCCCAGATTTTGCATCCTGCCCAGATATTGTCCACACGCCCTAGCTTCGAGTGTCACAACACGATCGGCTCGGAGCGGCTACCTCTGGGTAGACCTGGGTGGTTTCCCACCCAGGCGTCGGGTAAGGAGGTGACGTCACCGTCACCCCCTCCCCTAAGAACTGCACGGGAATGTCTCCATTCATGCAGCTCAAGCCTCTCAAACGCCCCTCTCGGGACGCGGCTTACCCACGTCCCAACCTTGGTTGTGAATCTGCTGGTGGCAGTTCGGATGCACGAGCACGCGATTCTCGATCGTATCCTGGCCCCCATGGGTTCGCCACTGGATGTGGTGGTTGTGCCACCCCGTCCCCGTGGTGATCTTCTGATGGCAGACCGGACAGATCCCGCCTTGCTCCCGCCAAAGCAGACGCAGAGTCCATCGACCCATCAGGGTCCCGGCCATCTTCACGCCCAGGCGTTCCTCGAAGTACGGTTCCCAGGCCGGGTCATAGGGATTCGCCTCTCCTTTGACTTTCGTATGCCGCTGGATCGGTAGACTCGAAGCATCGAAGAGCCGGACCGGTTGGATCCTCTCCTCCCGACCGGCGACCTCGCCGTGAAAGACCCAATGCCGTCCTCCGACGACTTCGAAGTCGCGGTCCTTGATCCATCGTCGGGACTTCTTGGGGTGCCTCCGAATGGCCCACCGCCACAACGCACGAAAGATCGCGTGGTCCACTCGCGAGAAGGTCCGCTTGCTCGACACATGCCGGTGATAGTTCGCCCAGCCCCGGATCACCGGGTTGAGGTTCACGATCAGATGTCCGGCCGTGACTTGCCGGCTCGCCTTGATGATCCCCCGGACCTTCTCCAGGAACGTCGCGACATTCTTCCGTGACGGCTTCACCAGGACGGTGCCACCGTAGTCGCGAACGTTCTGCCCGAGGAAGTCGAAGCCGTCCTCGATCCGCGTGAGATGCGTCTTCTCCGGTGAGAGTTCCAGTCCTCGCTCCTTCAGGAAGGACTCCACCATCGGCTTCACCTCCGTCTCCAGGAGTTCCTTCGAACTCCCGGTGATGATGAAGTCGTCCGCATAGCGCACCAGATTGACCTTGGCCTTCCGGCTCCGGGCGGTGGCCTTCGGGTCGCGTCCCCTCAGGACCCGTTCCAGGCCATCCAGCGCAGGTTCGCCAATGCCGGTGAACAGATGCCACCCTGAGGCGTCCCTTCCTCGGTGGCGTGGAGGACGTGCTTCTCGATGAACCCGGCCTTCAGCCATTTCCGGAGGATGCCCTTATCCATCGGGATATGGGCCATCAACCATTCGTGGCCGATCCGGTCGAAGCACGACTTGATGTCCCCCTCGAAGATCCAGCGAGCACCGCTCCGGTTGCTCAGGACGGTGTGGCATTGCCCGATGGCGTCTGCCGTCGATCGTTCCTTCCGGAACCCGTAAGAGTTCGGGTCGGCCGTCGTCTCCGCGATGGGATCGAGCCCTGCAGGTCGAGGGCCTGCATCGCCCGATCTTGCATCGTGGGAATTCCGAGGGGACGCATCTTGCCGTTATTCTTGGGAATGTACACACGTCTCAGCGGTCGGGGGTTGTAGCCCCGCTGCCGGAGCGTCTGTAAGGCCGTCGCTTTCTTCTCCGGGGTATTCCAGATCGCCCGGTCCACACCCGGAGTCCCTTTGCCTTGGTTTTCCGTCACTCGTCGGACGGCAAGGGCCTTGCCGCTGAACGAGTGGGTCAGCAGATGTTGCAAGGCCTTCACCTTG
This sequence comes from uncultured Planctomycetaceae bacterium, assembly GCA_963803395.1. Classification (GTDB taxonomy): domain Bacteria; phylum Planctomycetota; class Planctomycetia; order Isosphaerales; family Isosphaeraceae; genus JAFANO01. The sequence continues at coordinate 757 of CAWDND010000070.1, read as the reverse complement.
CCCCACCGGCCTTCCTGGATCGCCTTCACGATACGGGCCTGGAGCCGACACACGATGCGGTGGGCTGACTCCCAGTTGATGGTATGCCAGCCTTCCTCCTCGTCGGGGACCGCACCAGTAGAGCGAGACTCCACCGTCATCTGCTTGTCCCCCGAAGTGGATTGCCAGGTGCTCTCGTGACGAAAGACCCGAGGGAAGTCGGCCCGCTTTCGCGTGGGGTGATCTCGCCCGATGACTCAACCCCTATCCGCCCGACTACCGGACGACATTCGCTTCTTCCCTCATCCTTTACCCGCCGTCCCATCGGCGACCACCTTGCGGCGGGCCTTCCCCAAGGGGAGGACGACGGGCTTACCACGTTCCACGGACGGATCACGGATGGTGCGGGCTCTGCCTCTTCGCCGGTGGCTCGGACAGCGACGGCAGGGGATGGGAGAGGCCCCTGCACCTGGCCACGTACCGTTTGGTTCAAGCCTATCAGCGCCTTTGGCTTGCTGGATATCACGACGTTTATCAGCAGTTCACCTGAGTTAGCCCTGCCATCCACCCTGGCCCCCGACCGCCTTGGCGTTAGCAGTCGCCGGATTCCCTCGCGGGAGGTCCGACCACCCCATCGGGGTGAGGTTACGTTGTCCCAGGAGCTTCGCACCGCCGGATTGCTCGGGCCGCACGTCCTGGTAAGGTACCGGTGGTCGCACACCGGGTTATGTCCCGAGAGACCAGTCATAACAGGTCCATCCGTAGCTTCGTGTCGCAC
>CAWDND010000069.1:0-239040 GCA_963803395.1 uncultured Planctomycetaceae bacterium | reverse complement strand
AAAACTGGACCGCCGGTCAAGCGATACCGGTGGCCCATGAGAGGGGGTACAATGGCAGGCAAGCGGAAGATCCATCCACCGCCGTTCAAGGCCCGGGTCGCCCTGGCCGCTTTCAAGGGGGATCGAACGAGCAACGAACTGGCCGGGCACTTTGACGTTCACCCGACGTTGATCCACGCCTGGAAGAAGCAGCTGCTCTCCGGGGCCGAAGCCCTCTTCGCCGGTCCGGCCAAGGCGGACTCGGTCGAGGTCGAGGCCCGCCAGGCCGAGCAGTTCGAGCAGATCGGCCGGCTCAAGATGGAGTTGGAGTGGCTCAAAAAAAGCTGCCGTCTTCATGTGAGCACAAGCGGTCGTTGATCGAGGTGGGCCACCCGTCCTTGAGCGTCCGCCGCCAGTGCGAGCTGTTCGGCCTGTCCCGGTCAAGCTTCTATAGTCTCGGCAGACGGAAAAGTCCTACAATACCCTGAAGGTTCGCCGTCTTCCTCGGAAGTTGGTCCGCCGGTCGTGTCGTTCTGGAGGGAGTTATGGCATTGATCAAAATCACTTCCAAGAACTGGTCTTTCCATCTTACTCATTCTCTCTATTTTGATGCGTAGACCCTGATGCTCGAAGAGGCCTTGAGAAACTATCCAAGTGGAGGGTGAGGTCATGGGCAAACACGATCGTCGGAGTCACGACCAGAAGCGCAAAGCCAAGCTGAGGAAGCGGGTCGAGCGCGCCGCAAGCACGAGTCGCTCGCCTACCACGGCAACACGTACAAGACCGCCGAGTACGTCCCCATCATGCACCGCACGGAAGTCGGCATCTATGAGTCGTACATCATTTGCGACCGCGCGCTGACCGACGACGCCGTCGAGGCGGCGCTGGAGCGGCTGATCACCCAGATGCGCCAGGGTCCGCTTCCCCCGCTCGAAGAGACCGATGAGGTCACGCTCACCGGCGAGAACGAGGAGGATCTGGTCATCTGGAACATCCGCCGGAACTGGCAGTTCCTGGCGGAGCGGCAACCGCTCCCCAAGCGGGAGGACTTGATCGGCATCCTGCGGACGATCCTCCACTCCCTGGAGATCTGGCGTTCCCAGAGCCTGCACTCGCAAGGCTATCTGCGCGTATATCGAAGGATTCTTGAAGAAGACCGGGGTCACGGTCCAGCAAGTGACCCAGGACTTGGAGCCGATCCCCGCGCCCGAGGACGACCCGCTGCTTGAGTTGGGTCGGGACTGGATCGATGACGAGGATGAGGAGGCAGGGGCGGAATTCACCGACGAGGTCGAGTCGCTGCTGCGGTCGGGCAATGCGGACCGGGTCATCGAAGTTTGTCAGCAATTGCTGGGCGAGACCAGGAACATGGCGGTTGCCCCTCGTCTTGAAGCGTTCGCTCTGCGCGGGCATCAGGCATTGAAGGCCGAGATGGGATGAGTCGCGCCGAGCCAGAGCGGCGTTCGTCCGGCCTCGATGAGCACGTCGCGCACGACGTTGGGGCCCTCGACTCCGTGTCCGCTCGAAGCCCCGGAAGATTGAGTGGCTCCTCCAGACCCTCGCGGTCGAGTGACCCCGTGCGGGGCAAGCCTGGACCGGCGTCCCTGGTACGGATCTGCTCGTGGACCCATGGCCAAAAAGGACGGGGGATCGGGGCGATGGTCTCGCCGAGCGATCCCCCGAAGATCGACGGAGACACCGCCCCGCCTCAAACCTGGACCAGCTCCTCGGCCGGCTCGACCTTCGCGAGATGGGTGGCGAAGCACCAGGGGTAGCCGTCCGGGTCGATCAGCCGGCAGATCCGGTCGCCCCAGAACTGATCGTTGGGGGGGAACGCAACCTTCGCCCCGGACTCGGTGGCGCGGGAGAACAGCGCATCCACGTCGTCGCAATAGACGTACAGCGACACCGGCGACTCGGTCCCGGTCGTGACCGGCGCCCGGCAGGTGCCGCCGGAGGCGCACTCGGCGCCGAACATGATGACCCCATCGTTCCAGGTCATCTCCACATGCGCGATTTTACCGTCGGGGCCGGGCATCGCGGTCCGCGTCCTGAAGCCGAAGGCGCGCTGCATAAAAATCGATCGCCGCCACCGCATCCTTGACCGTCAGGTAGGGCGTCACCCAGGCCGCGCACTCGGGTCGTCCCGATTTCTCGGACATCTTCATCTCTCCTCCCTTTGAGAAACGTTGACGCACAGGGACGGGGGACGATAGCCGATCTCTAGACAACCATCAACCTAAAATCCCCGCATTCGGGCGCCCCCAGCCGGCGGCAGGCAGGTTGGGGGTTGTCATCGTCCAGTCCGTGTGGTTCAGTGGCGAAATGGCGAATTTCGCCACTGAAGTCGAGTCTTCATCCGGAGGGAAGCCCCATGTCAACCCGCGTGCGATGGTTGGGCCACTCGTGCCTTCTGTTCGAGAGCAACGGCCGACACGTGCTGATCGACCCGTTCCTGACGGGCAACCCCAAGGCAGCGGCCTCGGCAGGCGAGGTGCCGGCCGACCTGATCCTGGTCTCGCACGGGCACGGCGACCACCTCGGCGATACTGTCGCGATCGCGCGCGCACCGGCGCGACCGTCGTGACCAACTACGAGATCAGCGAGTGGCTGAAGCAGCCCGAGCAGGGCCTGACCGACGTCCACGGGCTCCAGCACGGCGGGGGGCACCTCTTCGAGGGGATCGCCCACGTGAAGCTCACGCAGGCCTTCCACGGCTCGGTCCTGCCCGACGGCACCTACGGCGGCAACCCCTGCGGCTTCATCCTGACGTTCCCCGACGGCACGAAGGTCTACGACGCGGCCGACACGGGCCTCTTCGGCGACATGCGGCTCATCGGCGAGGAGGGGATCGACCTCGCCGCCCTGCCCATCGGCGACTACTACACGATGGGCCCCGACGACGCGCTCCGCGCCGTCAAGCTGATCCAGCCCAAGACCGCCTTGCCCATTCACTACAACACGTTCGACCCCATTGTCCAGGATCCCGAAGCGTGGGCCAATCGTGTCCGCCAGGAGACCCAGGTCAAGCCAGTGGTCCTCAAGCCGGGAGAGTGGTACGCAGTAGGCAGGTAGGAGTCGTCAGGAATCAGGAGTCGGTCGGAAGCAAAACGGAGGATTTGGCAGTCGGGAGAAGCAAGAAAAAATGGAGGACCCAGAGGCGGGTCCTCCTCACAACACGAATCACCACTGAACGAAGCCTTGGAGCACGTTCTTGATGTAGATCGCGCCGGCGGGGATGTTCGAGTTGGTGGGGAAGGTCGAATTGAGGAGGAAGGCGCGAGGTCCGACCGTCGAATTCGGGCCGATCGTCGTGCTATCGACGACGGCGCCGGCGCCGATGTTGACGTTGTCGCCGAAGTTGGAGTTGACGCCCTGATCGCCCATGATGACCGCGTGATCGCCGGCCCGGAAGTTCTGAGCGATCGTCAGCGGAGCGAGCCCATTCGGTCCCGTGGTGGAGCTGAGGGTCAGGGGCGAGTTGATCGTGACGGCGTTGCCGGTCTGTCCGATCGTGCCGAAGGTGATCGGCTGTCCCTGGTCGGCGCGGATGGCATTGCGGAAGCCGAGGCGATGGGCGACCTGGCCCGCCTGCTGGTGGAAGACCGTCTGGCCGGTGACCCGGGCGCGGAAGGACGCGATCTGCCCCGGCTGCTCTTGCCCTCGGGGCGCGAGGAAGACAGGGACGAAGGCGGTGGCGGGCTCGAAGGTGGGGCCAGCGGCGGAGCCCGGCTCTGCACTGGATCCCTCGACGGCGGAGAGGTTGCCGTTGAAGACACCCGTGGCGACCGCGACACCGCTCGGCGGGATCCCCGTGGCTGAGTTGCCCTGGTAGAGCGTCGTATAGCCGGCGGCTAGTAACTGATTGTTCACGATCGTTTGCTGCGCCGCCGAGTAATCGGCTGCGGGAATCGGGATGACCTTGCCGAGCGCCGGGTCGGAGGCCTCGGCGTTGGTCGTGACGTTGGCGCCGGGCTTGACCTCGAAGCCCGTCGGCACGGTGACGCCAGGGCCGACGCGGGCCAGCGCCCCGACGATCACGCCGGGCTGGATCGTGGCGCTGTCGATCAGCGCGTTCGGCCCGATCTGTGTCGCTGCGGCATTACCGGTGCCCACAATCGGGCCGAGGGCGCCGATCTGGCTCGGCCCCCGCACGGTGGCGCCGAAGCCGATCGACGTGTTGTTGCCGATGACGACGCTCGTCGTCGGGTTCACCTTCCCGGTAGGATTGCTCTGGATGACGGCGTTGTCCAGGACGCTGGAGCCGCTACCGATCTGGATGAGCCCAGTGGTGGCGTCCAGCGTCGTGAACGGGCCGATGTAGCTCTTGTAGCCGACGATGACGTGCACGCCGTGGATGATCTGGGCTCTCGGGTCAATGAAGGTGGCCTTGGAGCTGACGGCGCCGTAAGGCAAGACGGGTGTGTTCGGCCGGACCGCCGGGAAGGCGAGCGGGTGGAGGAAGGGATGATTGAAGTTCTTCGGTGGGAGCGTACTCATGCTCAACAAGAGCCGTCCCTCCATTTGCTCGGCCTCGGGCCGAAGGCTCAGGTTCCGCCGACGTCCTAATCCGTTCATAACATCACCGGGCGGTTAAGGACATCCCTCCGGGCGGAGGGTCAATCGGTTCAATCCCTTGATCACCGAAGGCTGTCGGTCCCGACGCAAAGAGCCTGTCGGGGGAAACGCACAGCATGTCGGGAGACGCATCGGCGAATCAATCACAGTTTTGTTGATCGTCTCGCCGGCCTCGTTTCCTTGACACGCCTTCCGGCTCTCGGGCGGGTCGAGGTCCACCTCGGCTTGGCGTGCGGGCGGCGATGGTTTAGCGTGGTGAGGCGCTCGTGGGAGATTGCGCGGGGATGTGTGCCTGTCCCGATTTGCTCCGGTGGAGAGGGGAGGGGCTGAGTATTCCTCCTGGCGCGAAGCTGAGGGGCGGCGCGTCCGCTCGCCCTGGAGTCAGGGTCCCTCGAGCACGATGGCAAGACCGGACCTGGAGCGAACCACCCGATGACCCCGGCCACGACCGAACCGCAGACCACGATCGCCATCCCTTGGGGCGATCGCGATCCCCTGGCGCTGGAGCTTCCCCCGGACTGGCCGCCGGCCGAGGTGGTCCGGCCCGACCTCGACGGGGCCATCGCCGACTACCCGGCCGCGCTGGGCCACGCGCTCGACGCGAGCGAGGGTTGCCCGCCGATCGAGCGGCAGGTCGGGCCGGGATCGACCGTGGCCCTCGTGGTCGACGACCCGTCGCGCTGGACCCCGGTCCGCGAGGTCGCTGCCGGTCGTCCTGGAGCGGCTCCACGCGGTCGGCGTACGCCCCGAGGACGTCTCGATCAGCGTCGGGGTGGGCCGGCATCATGCCGTGGACGCCGAGGCGATGCGGAAGCGGGTCGGCGACGCGGTCGCGGACGCTTACCGCTGCTTCAGCCCGCCGGTAGACGACCTGTCGGCGTATGTCGACTCTGGGCGACGACGGCCGAAGGGAGTGCCGGTCCGCGTCTTCCGCCCGGTGGCCGAGGCCGACCTGCGGGATCCTGATCGGCTCGGTGCTGCCGCACCTGCAGGCGGGATTCGGCGGTGGGTACAAGCTGATCTTCCCGGGGACGAGCCACCGCTCGACGCTCGGGGCCTTGCACCGGCAGGGGCTCTGGCGCGGCGACGCCGGCCGGCTGCTCGGCGGCGACGCCGGCGCACAACCCGATGCGGCGGGCGATCCGCGGCGGCGGCCGGAGTTGCTCGGGCCTTGCTTCTCGGTCAGCCACCTGCTCGGCGCGCCGGGGCAGGTGCTCGCGGGTGCGCGGCCGGGCACCCGGACGCGGTCCAGGACCGGCTCGCGGCCGAGGCGCGGCGGCGGTTCCAGGCGCCCGAGCGCCGGCCGGCCGACCTGGTCGTCGCGGGCAACCACCCCTGGCCGGGCGACCCGATGCAGAGCTTCAAGGTCCTGCTCCAGCACCGCGCGGCGAGCCGGCCCGGGGGCGTCCTCGTCGGCTTCTTCTGGACCGACCCCGACGAGATCGACCGCTCGTTCCCGATGCCCGCGCTGCGGACAATCGCGGCGACCGGCGCCCTCGGCGGCTGGGCGATCCGCCGGGCCCTGGCGCTGGCCGAGCGGACCGCCTCGGCGGTCGGCAGCCCCGCGCGCGTTCATGCTCCGCTGGGCGCGCGAGCTGGTGGTCGATCGGACGGTCCTGGTCTACGCCCCCCCGCTCCACGAGCGGCTCGGCCCCCGGCTCGGGCCCGATCCGCGCTCTTCGCCGATCAGGACCGGCTCTGGCGGGCCGCGGCCGAGGCCCTGGGTGACACCCTCATCCCCCGGATCCGGGTCTTTCCCCAGGGCGGCCTGACCTACGCCCCCGCAGCGCCAGGAGTCGTCCCGACCGACGGCACGGTATGATCGAGTCATGGTTCCCTGAAAACCCGACGAGGCCCTCCGATCGGCATGGGCTCGGAGGTCTCCCTGGAGTTATAGAAAGAGCGACCCGCGATGAGTGACCGTTCGCCTGATCCCGCTGGGCGTGGGGGAGGCGTTCACCGCCCTGCACTACACCATCTGCCTGGCGCTCGGGGTGGACGACACCTGGCTGCTGGTCGATTGCCCGCACCCGGTCCGCAAGATGCTCCGCGAGGCGTCGCTCGCGGCGGGAATCCCGCTCGACCTCGACCGGATCAGCGGCGTGGCGCTCAGCCACCTGCACGCCGACCACTGCTCGGGCCTGGAGGATTACGGCTTTTATTCGTACTACGCGCTCGGCCGCCGCGCCGCGATCCTGCGCCCACCCCGAGGCGTCGGCCCGGCTCTGGGACGGCCTGCTCGCCGCCGGGCATGGGCGAGATGCGCGGCGGCCCGGGCGCGGCACCGATCCGCCAGGCGCTCGACGACTACTTCGAGCTGGTCCCGCTGAGCGAGTCGCACGCCGGTCCACATTCGGCCCGTTCGCGATCGAGTGCCGACCGACGATCCACCCGATCCCCACGACGGCCTTCCGCATCCGCGCCGGCGGCCGGATGCTGGGCTTCAGCGCCGACACGGCCTTCGACCCGACGCTGATCGACTGGCTCGCCCCCGCCGACCTGATCGTCCACGAGGCGACCACCCTGGCCCACCACGGGCTCCACACCCCGTATGTAAGCTCGCCGCCCTGCCCGAGGCCCGATCCGCAACAAGATCCGCCTGATCCACTACCCCGACGACTTCGACCATGACCGCAGCGTCATCGAGCCGCTATACCCGGGGCGGTGCTACGGCGTTTGAGACGGGAGCGATCCATTTTTTTCAATGACCCGACAAACGGCTAGAAACCCGATGAAAACCGTGATGCCATAAGAGATTGGCAGGCAAGGACTTACAGGACGAGATCCTCCGCAAACCCTTTTCAGCAAACGACTTGCAGAATGTTCGAAAAACCTCAGCAATCTAGCCGTTTGTCGGATCGTTGATTTTTTTCGGCTCACTCGGCGATTCCTGTTGTAGTCGTAAGTGCCTGCCTCTCAAGATGATTCCAGCGTCCCGCCTTGTCGTACGAACGTAACAGCAGAACGGCCTCCGCACTCGTCTTGTGCCAGGAGATGCTCGGCCCCTTCAACCGCAGGTTCACGACACGGCGAATCGCTCTCTCGATCGCACCACTGCCGATCGGTAACTTCAACGCTGCCATCCGTAGGTAGTCCATCTACCCCTTGCGACAAGCACCATATGATGCACAGCGAATTGATTTTTCGCAACCCTATGACAGCGAATAGGTTGAGACATTTTATCGGCTGCTCAATCGAAGCGCTTGTGCCTTCTCATTTGAAATATCGGGATTAATGTCCCGCGATTGATGGATTAAGTCATTGCAACATCGGCACTTGCGGACACATGCGGCCACCTTCAAAGGGATGCCTACCATACCTTTTCGCGGGGGTAATGCAAAAAACCCCATGTTACAACGTGTTAATTTGTAGCGGCTGAATCGGCTGTTCCGCCCTCTCCATCCTTGGTTCACCAGGTCCGGAGATGGATTTGTGACGGTCGCGCGACACGCCCAGCATGGTACAATGGATGTCCCAGGAAGCTGGCGCCGACCATGCCGGGCCCAGGGTGCGGAGCCACCCGGCCATGCCTCGCGATCCTCACACGGTCTACATCCCCGTCTCCCTCCTCCCGCCAGGGTCTGGAGGTGGTCCCCGGGACGGGTTATGATCAGGTCGGAGTTCGCCCGTGAGAGGCCGACCTGCGGGGCGGCCAGACGCGAGATGCGCCGGGCACGGGCCGGGAGCCGCGGGGCGAGCCGTCCCTTCCTCCATTGTGGACGCGAACGGGGCTGGCGAAGGGACGCCCCGGGGAACTATGGAATGGTTGGCACCGGATGGTTGAGGGGCGATCGTCTCCTTCGCAGCGGAGGCCTCAACCAGCGAGCCCCAGCCCTTCCTCATTTCACCTCGAAGGGAGGTTGCCATGCCGGAGAGCGTGTACAAAGTCATCGATCTGGTCGGGACCAGCACCGAATCGTGGGAGAAGGCGACGGCCGCCGCCGTCAAGCGGGCGGCCCAGTCGCTGCGCGACCTGCGGATCGCCGAGGTGGTCCAGATGGACGCCCACATCAGCAAAGACGGCACGATTGAAGACTACCGCATCAAGGTGCGGGTCTCCTTCAAATACGAGGGAGAGGGAGATGGCTGATCAATTCCACCCCCGAGGTGGCGGTACCCCTCGCGACCACTCGATGGACAGGGTCAAGCGAGTCGCGCCGGGCACCCCGGCCCTCAGGGCCGGTCGGTGCTGAACACGAACGCCGCAAAGTAGAACGGGCACATGCTCCGACTTCGGGTCGCTCTCCTCGTCCCGCCCGTGGGCGACGCGGCCACGTGGCCGTCCCTTACAAAGTGCCGCCCCGGGCGGCAGGCCCTTGCGCCCGAGTTCCTCGTAGAAGCGAGCCATCAGGGCTTGTGTCGGCTCGTCGTCGACCTTCCACAGGCTGGCCACCACCGCACGCGCCCCGGCGACCTGGAAGACGCGCTGCACGTACTCTCTCTCCGACGTTCTGCTGGTCTGGGCCCGACCCGCAGCATGTTCCCTCTCGATCTGACCCAATTGACGCCCGAGCAACGGGCCCTGGTCGACTTGTGGGAGACGCATCTGAAGGCGGAGTTCCAGGACAAGGACGCCGCCTCCTCCTGCGACACGATGGTCGAGTGCCCCTCCGTCAATCACGTGCCGGTATTGACCGGCGGCGTTGGCCGGCGGCAGCTCGAGGCACTTCTACGGCAAGTATTTCATCCCGAGCATGCCCCCCGACGTAGAACTCGTGCCCCTCTCGCGGACAGTCGGCCAGAACCGCATCGTGGACGAGTTCGTCTTCCGCTGCACTCACACGACCCGGATGGACTGGTGTTGCCCGGGGTGCCGCCGATGGGGCGACTGCTGGAGCTGGTGACCGTCGTGATCGCGACCTTCGAGGGCGGCAAGATCCACCACGAGCACATCCACTGGGACCAAGCCTCGGCGCTGGTGCAGTCTCGGGCTGCTGGACCCGACGACGTTTCCGGTGGCCGGGGCCGAGGCGGCTCGCAAACTCCTCGACCCCGCCACCGTGCCGTCGAACCAGTTGATGAAGCGGACCATCGCCGACGAGTTGCTGTGACAAGAGGTGATCTACGTTCGCCACCTCGTCGCCTGGCTGCTCGCATCCGGCGTGGCCATGGCTCGTCCCTCCCTCCCAACCATCGTGCTCCCCTCGATCGCGCCAGGGGGCCGTTCCTCCGCCCTTTCGAAGATCGAGATGCATCCGCCCGTGGCCGATCGGCCGGTCTGTGTTTGCTGGAATTGCTGGTCGGGTCGCTCACCCCCGACCCGCCAGCCGGGGCAGGAATGAGATATCCATGTGGTACTTCGCCATTTCGAAGGGGTCGACGTAGACGTCGATCTCGGCCGAGGGAATGTAGTCCCGCGGGCGGGTGGCATGCCCACGTCTTTGTTGAGCGACATCAAGTCTCGCCGCTGGACGCGACAGAGGTTTTGCCGCCAAGATGAGGACCTCAGAGCGTCTGCTCCGACCCATACTGGAGTCCTCGCCATGCCTCGTCCTGTGCCCGTTCCGGTTCGAGCGGTGATCTGGCGGAGGTGGCAGGCCGGTCACACTGCCGCTCGGATCGCCGAAGAGTTGTCTTGGTCGCTCCGCACGGTGCGCCACCTCCTCCAGCGGTTCCGCCGCCACGGCGAGGCCGCGATCCGTCCGGACTCTCGCCGCCCGCCCACCGCCTCTGCGGCCGCGGGCCAGGGGGTCCTGGAGGCGGCACTGGCCCTCCGGCGGCAGCATCCACGCTGGGGAGCCCCGCTGATCCGCAGCTTGCTCCTGCGCCAGCACCGCGCCGACGCCGTCCTCTCGGTCCGGACGCTCCAGCCTTGGTTCCGACGCCACGATCTGGCACGACCTCCGCGATCCGAACTGCCCCCGACGCCGCGCCCATGCGCCCTGTGGCCCCATGACGTCTGGCAAAGGGACGCCTCCGAGCAGATCCGCCTGGCCAGCGGCGTCGAGGTCTCGTGGCTGCGGATCGTCGAGGAAAACACCGGCGCCGTGCTCCTGACCCGCGTTTTTTCCCTCGGGGCGGTGGAGGAATGTGCCCTCGACGGAGACCGTCGCGACACTGCGGGCGGCCTTCGCACGCTGGGGGATGCCGGTGCGCCTCCGCGTGGACAACGGCTCTCCGTGGGGCTCGACCGGGGATTTGCCCACGGAACTGGGCCTGGGGCTGTTGGGGCTGGGGATCGAGTTGGTCTACAACCCGCCGCGCCGGCCGCAGCACAAGGGCGTGGTCGAGCGCTCACAGGACACCGGGCAGCGGTGGGCGGACCCCGCGCAGTATTCTTCGGACGCGGAGTTGCAGCGGAGCCTGGATGCGATGGACCAGCATCAGCGGGAGTCCTTTCCGGAGCCATCGCGCAGCCGGCTGCGTCTGTTCCCGGCCCTGGCGCACTCTGGTCGCGCGTACGATCCGGCCGCCGAGGCGGACCTGTGGCAGGAGTCCCGCCTCTGGCAGAAGCTGGCGGAGTATGCGGTCGTGCGGCAGATCCACGTGCGCGGGTTGATTTCGGTTTACGGCCGCAATTATTCCGTCGGTCGGCGGTACGCGGGCCAGACGGCGTACGTGCGGTTTGACGCCGAGACGGGGGAATGGCTCTTCGAGCTGGTGGCCGGGCCGGTGATCGGTCGGCAGCCCGCCGCGTTGAGTCTTGAGGCGATTCTGGGGCGTCGGGTCACACGTCGTTATCGCGGCAAAACCTCTGTCGCGTCCAGCGGCGAGACTTGATGTCGCTCAACAAAGACGTGGGCATGCCACCCGGGCCACTTTGCCGGGCATCGGGAGTCGTTTGGTGCGTGGCCTGTGCCTCCAGGAGCGAGTGGGCAGTCTCGGGCGGGGGCGATGCGAAGGGCAACCGGGACTATCGCGTTCGCGTGTGGAGCGCAACCGACGGGCGACCCTGGCGCGCCTTCGAGGGCCACACGGGGGCGGTTGGAGCCGTCGCGATCGCACCCGACGGCAGACGCGTCCTCTCCGGCGGTGCCGATCACACGGTCCGCCTCTGGGACTGCGAGTCCGGGAGGGAACTCCGTTGCTTCCGGGCTCATCAGGGCAATGTGACCTGCGTCGCCTTTTCTCAGGATGGCCGCCATGCCGTCACCAGAGGCCTGGACGGGGCCGCCTATGTCTGGACCTTGCCCTCGGCTGCTGATGGACTTGTCCCTTCATCGATCAACCGCAATGCAGAAGATGAAATAAGGAGACTCCTCGCTGGTCTCGACGCAAGGGCTTGAAGCTGGAAGGTCACTTTGAGGTCTCGCCCGGCGAATTCGTGACCAACACAAGGATTGAGGCGACCAAGGCGGCCCTCCACGAAGTCGGGCTCGCGGAGGACATCGAGGTTCGGGAGGAGACCCAGGAGGTTCCTTGGATCATTGAATCGCCGGTCGATGGCCCGTAGGATGGCGGCTCCTCGGACGACGACTTCCCAACCTCAGGCCCGGCGGGGTGACGCATCGAAATGGACGAGACGACGCAGGCGGATCCCTATGCGCTGCCCCCCGACGCGATCCGAGAGCCGCCGCACTCGCTCGGCCGGGCGCTGCGGGAGATCGGGCCGGGGCTGATCCTGGCGGCCTCGATCGTCGGGACCGGCGAGCTGATCAACACGACCAGCCTCGGGGCCAAGGCGGGATTCGCCTGCTCTGGCTGATCCTGCTGAGCTGCGTCATCAAGGTCTTCGTGCAGGTCGAGCTCGGCCGGTATGCGATCACGCACGGCAAGACGACCCTGGCGGCGTTCGACTCGCTGCCCGGCCCCCGGCTCGGGGCGTCGTGGCTCTGCTGGCTCTGGCTCTTCATGACGCTGGCCACCCAGGCGCAGATCGCCGCGATGGAAGGGACGGTCGGCCAGGCGGCGCACATGGCGTTCCCCGGCGCCTCGCAACGCCATCGCGGCGGCGGCCGGGCGGGTCGCCCCTGCCTGGGGGACATTCCTCCAGACGCAAGAGGAACACTTCTGGGCGAGCCTGACCACCCTGGCGGCGATCGTGCTGCTGCTCTCGGGCGGCTATCGGCGGCTCGAGAAGATCACGACCGTCCTGGTCGCGCGGTGACGCTCTTCACCGTGGCCAGCGTGGCCGTCTTGCAGTGGACCCCGTTCCGGATCACTGAGAGACCTGGAGGGCGGGCTTCGGCTGGCGGTCCCGACGGCGGCGGTGGCGCTGGCGTTTTCGGCGTTCGGCATCACTGGCGTCGGGGCGTCGGAGCTGGTCGCGTATCCCTACTGGTGCATCGAGAAGGGCTACGCAAGGGCCGCCGGCCCGCGCGCCACGACGAGGGACTGGGAGCACGAGCGCGGGGCTGGACGCGGGTCATGCAGCTCGACGCCTGGTTCAGCATGGTCGTCTTCACCGTGGCAACGGTCGCCTTCTACTTGCTGGGTGCGGCCGTGCTCCACCCCCAGGGGCTCGACCCCAAGGGGCCGGAGATGATCCCGACCTTGTCGCGGATGTATCTCCAGCCGCTCCAGGGCACGCCCCTGGCGGACTTCCGCGGCTGGACGCGGGTCGGCTTCCTGCTCGGGGCCTGGGCCGTCCTGTTCAAAACGCTCTACGTCGCGACCGCGGCCAACAGCCGCCTGACCGCTGACTTCCTCAACCTCACCGGCCTCTGGCCCCAGCACGGGCCGAGAGCACGCGAGCGGACGGTCCAGGCCTTCTGCATCTGTTATCCGATCCTGGCGCTGGGGCTGTACTACGCCAGTCGCGAGCCGCAGGCGCTGATTCAGGTCGGCGGGATCGCTCAAGCGCTGATGCTCCCCCTGATCGCCGGCGCCACCCTCTACCTCAGGCAGCGTGACGCCGACCGCCGCGTCGGCCCGGCGTTCCTCTCCGACATCCTGACCTGGCTCGCGTTCTTCGCGATCTCAGGCGTCGCCTCCTACAGCATTTACGACCGCTTCCGGAAGCTGGTGATGCCTTCGGGCGGGTGAGCGGATGATGCCTCGACCTGCGCGACGTTCGATCCTATAACAAAAGAGACGGGGGAATCTCGCCCACCGTCCTGGAAGGTTGCTTGCGCAGGAACTTCCCCCCAGCTCTCTCCCGGGAGGGCGGGGAATCAGTGAGCATGGGGTGAGGTCGCGGCGATCCCGGACGTGCCCCCGAAGACGTGGGCATCCCACCCCAAGATCCCTTGGAACGAAGGTTTTGTTGTGACTTTACCAGGAAAGCGCCCCATCTTGATCCGCGTCCTGCTCCAGGCCCGCTACATCTCGTTCGCCGCCGTCACGGTGCTGCTCGTGCTCCTCTCCGCCTTCGGCCGACGTGTCGACTACGAGCAGTCGATCCAGTCGTTCTTCGCCGAGGACGACCCGGCGATGGTCGCCTATCAGAAAGCGGCCCAGGCGTTCGGCGACGACAACTTCGTCTTCATCGCCTACGACGATCCTCGGCTCCTCACCCCCGACGGCATGGACCGCGTGGCCCGGCTCGCCGAGGCGGTTGGCCCGGCGCAGATCGGGGGCGTGCTGCGGGTCGAGTCGCTCGACGCGATGCCCCTGCTCTGGACGATCGACGACCTCCTGCTGGTGCTCGAGCGCCTGCCGGCGTTCTGGCGTTCGAGGGCGCTGCGATCAGGCGCGACAGCGCGTCAAGGACCTCGACGCCAAAACGAACCCATTGACGGTCGGCGGCGCGGTCCGCGCGGCGAAGGACGACCCGGCAGCCCTGGCCGCGCTCAAGGACCGAGTGACCCGCCACCCCCTGTTTCGCGGCACGGTGATCGACGGCTCGGCGACGACGACCGCCGTCGTCGTCCGCCTGAAGAAGACCGTGCAGCACAAGGTCGTGGAGACGATCGTTGCGCTGCGGCGGGTGGCCGATCGGTTCGCGGACGACCACCACCTGGGCCGACCCGCTGTGGTCGGGCCGCCGGTGCTGCTGGCCGACGGCTTCGCGAGCATCGAGCGCGACGGCCGGATGCTCGCCGTGGTCGGCATGTTCCTGATCGGCGTGGTGACGCTGTCGGCGGTCCGGAGCCTCTGGTGGGCGGTCGTCCCGATCCTCTCGGGCTGGGTGGTCTGGCTGGCGACCGAGGCAATCCTGGCCACGTTCCACCTCAAGCTGTCGCTTTCGGGCGGCCCGCTGGTCGCGCAGATCATCGTGCTGACGATGCCCGCCGCAAGCCACCTGGCGATCCATTTCCGCGACGACCGCCGCCGCGAGGCCGACCCCCGCGTCGCCGCGCGAGCGACCCTCCGCGCCGTCGCGGCGCCGATCCTCTGGTGCGCGATCACCGGCGCAATCGGCTACGGCGCGCTGCTGACCAGCGACGTCATCCCGATCCAGCAGTTCGGCGCGATCCTGGGCACCTGCACGCTGGTCGCCGCACTGCTGGTGATGGCCATCTCGCCGGTCGCGATGCTGCCCCCGTTCCCGCTGGAAGTCCCGGTCCGCCACGGCTCGCGAGTCGTGGGTCTCGGCGTCGATGAACCGGCTGATCGCCCGGGTCCACCGCCACCCCGTGCCCATCGTCCTCGGGATGTTCGCCCTGGTGCTCCCGGTCGCCTCGGGGATGGTCCGCCTGCACTACGAGTCCAACTACATCAACCTGTTCAAGCCCGACACGCGCGTCGTCCGCGACTATCACACGGTCGAGTCGCGCCTGGGCGGGATCGGCCTGGTCGAGCTGGTCGTGCCGGTCGGGAAGGTGCTCGACCGCGAGGCGCTCGAGCGGCTCCGCGAACTCGAGCGAGCGATCGGGGCGATGCGGCACCAAGACGCGGACCGCCGGTCTCGCAGGTCCTCTCGCTCGCGACGGTACTCGACCCCGACGGCCGCCTGGCGGCTCGGCCCGCCGAGGAGTGCGCCGGACGCTGAAGGACAAGCTCGACCTGATCGCCGTCTCGCCGCAGGCCAAGCTGCTCAATGGTTTCTGGAACCCCCGGACGGGTCAGGCGCGGATCCTGATCCGGCTGCTGGAACAGCAGCCCGCCCCGGCCAAGCAGGCCACCTTCGACCATGCGGTCGAGGACGCCCGCGCGACCTTCGGGCCCGACGCTTACCTGACCGGCCTGTCGTACCTGATGACCAGGACGACCAAGTCGATCATCGCGACTCAGTGGGACACCTTCTTCTGGTCGGTCGCCGGCATCCTGCTGATGCTGACGATCGCCTTCCGGGGCCCGCTCCTGGCGGTGCTGGCGATCCTGCCAACGCTGCTGGCCGTCGCGATGGTGCTCGGGCTGATGGGCTGGCTGGGCATCAAGCTCGACATGGCGACCGCGCTGGTGGCGAGCGTGGCGCTGGGCCTGTCGGTCGACGACACCTTCCACTGCCTGCTCCAGTTCCATCGCGAGCGGGCCACTCGGCCGTTCGCCACGAGCCTGTTCGACAGCTACGCTGTGACCGGACCGGGCGTCCTGCTGTCGAGCCTGGCGGTCGCCGTCGGCTTCGCCTCGCTGCGGCTCAGCGAGTTCATCCCGTTCGTCAACTTCGGGACGATGGTCGGCATCGCCACCGCGGGCAGCACGCTCGGCAACCTCGTCCTCCTGCCCGCCTGCCTGACCCTCGGCGAGCGGCTCCGCGTGCAGCTCAGGGCCGGCAAAGAGCCGGTCGCGGCGGATGCCTGAGGGGGGTGCGATCTCTCCCCCGGCGAGTCCCCCGCGCAGGACTCCAGCGCCGAGCCATCGCCAAAAATCGTTGCGGGCCGACCCCGACCTGGTTACCGTGTCATTCATCGGATAAGAGACACGAACACAAGAAACAACCCTCACGAGGATCTTCCCGCACGAGCTGGTGGAATCGTGCACCGACCCGGAAGGGACCGCCATCCTGGGGTACTGGGAACCTGCGTCCAGTCAGGCTGGTGCGAGATCGGGGACGTCTGCACGAGCGGCGCCCGACTGGATGGCGTGCAGGTCCATCGTACTGGTCGCAGCGCGACTTCGCTTGCATCGTCACTGCGAGGATCGGTCGAATGCCCACCCGATGACGAGCTGTAATGAGGCGGGGGTGGTCCCCGGAGGAGCAAGGTCGGCTTCTGGGCGAACAGGGGATGCCAAGGTGGGGAAGCGATCCGGCCTGGCGCTGGCATCGGTTGTGTTCCTGGGGTTCGGTGGTGCGGCGAGACCAGAAGAGGACGGGTGGGCGATCGCGGCCGACGTGCTCGTCTTCGAGCCGGCCACCTTCCGCGACACCGCGACCTTCGACCATCCGACCCGCCACGCGGCGGGCGTCCAGCACCTGTTCAGCAACGGCGTCGCCGTCGCCGAGGCGAAGCCCCGGAAAGCACTGTTAGGCCGGGCGCTCCGGCCGGGCAAGGACGGCTCCGCCGACCTCATCCTCAAGCTGGGCCGGATCTGGACCGGTGATCGCAACGCCCCCTGGGCCGAGGCGCTGGCCGCGCGGGGGCATAATCGTCGCCGTCGGCGCGGCTGACGAGGCCTTGCGCCTCAAGGGGCCGCAGACGCGCATCGTCGATCGCCCCGACGCCTTCGCCACGCCAGGTTTGATCGACGCGCACGCCCACCTGAGCGACCTGGGCGCGAGCACCGAGGAGATCGACCTCCGCGGGGTGGACCGGCTCGACGAGGTCGTTCGCCGCGTCAAGGGCGAGATCGCCGCGCACCCGGACGACGCATGGATCACCGGCCAGAACTGGGACCAGAGCCTCTGGCCCGGTGGCGTCTTTCCGACGGCCGCCGTGCTCGACGCCGTCGCGCCGGACCGGCCCGTCTGGCTGATCCGCGTCGATGGCCATGCCGGCTGGGCCAACTCCGAGGCGATGCGCCGGGCCAAGGTCACCCGGGAGAGCGTCGCCCCCCCCGGCGGCAAGATCCTCCGCGACGCGAAGGGCGACCCCACCGGCATCTTCATCGATGAAGCAAGGCTCCTGATTTCCCGCACCCTCCCGCGCCCGACCAAGGCCGACTACGCCCGTTGGATCCTAGCCGGCCAGGCGCTCGCCTTGAAGGCGGGCCTGACCGGCGTCCACGACGCGGGCGTGCCGCGGCTGGAAGCCGAAGCCTACCGCGAGCTCGACCGTGATGGCCGGCTGAAGCTCCGCGTCTACGGCCTGGCCACACCGCCGCACGACACCCCGTTGGCCCTCGTCAGCCACCCGCCGCTGACTCCGGAGCCCGGGGCTCGGTTCGAGATGCGCGCGATCAAACTGTTCATCGACGGCGCGATGGGCTCGCGGGGCGGCCTGCTGTTCGAGCCCTACAGCGACGACCCCGGCAACAAGGGGCTCCTCCTGATCAAACCTGAGGTCCTCGAGGCCACGACCACTGAGGCGCTCCGGCACGGCTGGCAGGTCGCCACCCACGCCATCGGCGACCGAGGCAACGCGCTGGTGCTCGATGCCTATGAGGCCGCGCACCAGGCGGTGCCCGGGGCGAAAGACCCCCGGCTCCGGATCGAGCACGCGCAGGTGGTCCGCAAGTCGGACGTGCCCCGGTTCCTCGCGCTGGGGGCGATCGCCTCGATGCAGCCGTCGCACGCGATTGACGACAAGCGTTGGGCCGACGCCCGCCTCGGCCCCGACCGAGTCAAAGGCGCCTACGCCTGGCGCTGGTTCCTCGACGCAGGCGTGCCCCTGGCCTTCGGCAGCGACGTCCCGGTCGAGGTCGTTAATCCCTTCTACGGGATCTACGCCGCCCTGACCCGCCAGGACGAGCACGGCCGCCCCCCCGGCGGCTGGCACCCAGATCAGAGGATGAGCCTCGACGAGACGCTCCGCGCCTTCACCGCCGGCTCGGCCTTCGCCGCGTTCGCCGAGGACCGCCTGGGCGTCCTGAAACCCGGGATGCGGGCCGACCTGACGGTCGTGGATCGCGACATGTTCCAGGTCGCGCCCCGCGACGTGCTCAAGACGAACGTTGTGATGACGGTTATCGAGGGCGAGGTCGTCTACGAGGAGGAACGCCGTTAGGTCCTCATCCTCATCATCGATCACCGGACGACGCGTCTCTCGCACCTCCGAGACGATCGGAAAGGCGCCAGGCGGGACGATCCCGCTCGGTGCCCCAGGACGTTCACGCCGAGAGTTGCTTGTAGCCGGGCGTAACTTTGGAAACGTTCGGCTCGATGCTGGCATCAACCTTACCAGTGACCCAACTCAGGGCGCCGATCAGGAGACCCTGGTAGAGCGGGTTCTCCCAGACGTCCTCGCGGTGGCCCATCGAGGTGTAGAAGACGCGGCCCTTGTCATGCTGCCGCGCCCAGGTCTCGGGGAAGTTGGGGCGGTTGTACGCCCTGTCGCCCCCCTGGGTCTTCTCCATGTTCTCGGTGTTCTGGATGAGGATGACGTGCAGGTCGTCCGGGAAGTTCTTCAGAGCATACCACTCGTCGAGGATGTCGAACGCGGCCCCGAGCGGCTTGACGCCGGGGAATGATGGGTCGGCGGTGTCGATCCGCGCCTTCTGCTGCTTGCCGTGGACGATGAACTCGCCGCCGATCATCGCGATGTAGGGGTCGAGCGTGTCGTCTCGGCTGTGGAAGGTGTCGGTGGCGCAGTGCATGCCGAGGAAGCCCTTGCCGCCCCGGATCGCGTCGAGGAGGGCCAGCTTCCCGTCCTTCGACATGGGCGGCTCCTTGTCGGTCCCCACCTGCGTCAGGTCGCCTGTCGTCTCGAAGGCGAAGGCATCCCACTGGCCGATCTTGTCGGGGTTGAACAGTCGCCCGTCCTTCGAGGCGACGACCTCGAAGCCGTGCTCCTTGGCAACCTCGGTCAAGATCTGCTCGGCCAGGCCGAGCTTGCCGTCCTTACGGGCAATGACCGAATGCTGGAACCCGGCGCTCTTGGTGAAGAAGAGGACCCTCTTTGGGCACCCCTGCTCGGTGGCCAGTGAGCCACGCAACGCTCCTGGGGCGACCAGCGCGGACCCGGAGGCAACGAGCATCTGACGGCGAGTCAACTTCATGGTGCGAATCTCCCTCGATGTTCGGCGACGACCCACGAAGCCCGGCCCGGACCACGCCACAAGCCCGGCGGCGACCATCGCATGCTAACCGCTCCGAAATCGCCTCGTCAGCGAAAAATCCCGACCCGCCGGATTTCACCCCCCAGGACGGCCCCGACCCGTGCCAACGTCCCTGCTCCCCGAGAAAACCGGCCCGATGATCCCAGTCTTCATGGGGAATCCGAATCATTCGGCCGGCGCCGCTTTGCGCTTGCGGGATCAGGTAAGCACGGATAAACTACCGTTCCTGCTCCAAGGGATACGGCACCGACGTGGCAACTCGCTCGATTCACCTTCATGAGAAGGGGTCGCGGGCAACATCCAGGGCAAGGATGATTCCATCAAACATCTGACCATCATGGTCGGGGGGAGAGTGATACGGATGTCCCAAGCCACCGCTACACCAGAAACCTCGGAACACACCCAACTGACCAAGCTGAGCGTCACGATCCGGGGGAAACTCCAGTTCATGGATTACCTGGTTCGTGCCGCCGTCGCAGACGTGGACCGATTCCAGGAAGAGGCCGACGCGGGGACCCAGATCTTCATCAAGCAGTTGATCGAGATGCACGCCTCGAACCTGGCGATCGAGTGCGAGAACATGCGGCTGGTCGGTGAGCTATGCAGCACCCTCGAATCGATCGTCAACGGTGCGCCGGGCTCGCTCCCCGACCATCATGGGCAGAATGGAGACGCCACATGAGCCAGCCGCCACGCGCATCGTTGGGGAGCGCCTTCCTCCGGGGCCACGATGCGATCCCCGCGCATGAATCCTCGAACGGGATGCCGGGGATGGGTACGCCCTCGCAGGACTTGCTCCGTTCGCTGGCCGAAGTCAAGGGGCAGGCGCAGTTCCTGCTCTACTTGGCCGACCAGATCGAGGAATCGCTGGAACAACTGGCCAACGAGGCCGACTCGTGCCACGGTGCCTTCCTCTGCAAGGTTCTTGGCATGTACTCCAGCCAACTGGAGAGCAAGCACCAAGGGCTCGGGGACAAGATCGCCGAGACCTGCCAGGAAGTGTACGTGACCGTCCGCGAGTACGACCTCGTCTGAGCACGATCCTTCATGGGGGTTGTGGATCAGGGGATGGTGAATCCCTGACTCGATCCCCCGATTCTCAACCTCCACGATTCAGGCCAGCTTGTGGATTTGAGTCCGCCCCAGGAGGCGCGCGATCCCGAGCTGGAAGATGATCCGGAGTGCCTCGACCGCCTCGCGCGGTTGATCTTTGAGACACCGGCGCGGCGGTTCTCGAACAGGATCGGCGTCTCTCCCATCCGGCAGCCGACCATCCGGCACCAGAACAGGATCTCCTCCTGAAACGAGTAGCCGCGCGACTGAACGCGGCCGAGGTCGATCTCCGCCAGCTTCGCGACGCGATAGCAGCGGAAGGCGCCGCTGTTGTCCTTGGTTTTCAGACCGAGCAAGAGGCGGGCGTACAAGTTGATCGAAGTGCTCATGAACTTGCGCTTGAGGTTGAACCCCGCCTCGACCCCACCCCCCTTGATGTAGCGCGAGCCGATCATGACATCACGGTCGGCGCATCCCGGCGAGCAACGCCGGGATGAACCGGGGCGGGTGGCTGAAGTCGGCATCGAGGTTGAGCAGGAAGTCAAACCCGTTCTCGATGGCGAAGCGCATCCCCTCCAGCATCGCCGTGCCGAGCCCGAGCTTGCGCGGGCGATGAATCACGTGGATCCTGGGCAGGGTCGTCTGCAACTCGTCGGCAAGCTGCCCGGTGCCGTCGGGCGAGTTGTCGTCGATGATAAGGATCGACGCAAGCGGGGCGTACCGTCGGATCTCCTCGATGAGTGGGCGGAGGTTGCCCGACTCATCGAAAGTGGCCAGCGAGACGAGGAGTTTCGGCGAATCCTCGCGACGTGCATTCGCGGCGTTGGGCACGGACGGAACATCCTCGCGCCATGAAGGCAGGGCACCCCCGCATCAAGGGCACGACTCATTTTTATCGCAACGCGCCGGGACGCGCCAAGTCTGAGCCCGAGCCGTCGTCGGGGCCAACACGGCGGCGCCGGTGGAAAAAGAAGCAGGCGCCGCCTTTCAGGGACGCCCGAACCGGGTCGCCTCGGAGGAGACGCGGGACAGGGTCGGCCGCCGTTGTCGCCTCCCTCGGGAAAAGGGAGAACATCTGGGAGCACCAGTCCGACACGCGGCGGCACCTCCTTCTCAAGGAAACGGCGGCGACCCTCGCCGCCGTGATGGCGACGTTCGAGGGACACTATCCCGAGCTTTCGGTCCGTCAGAAGCGCCTTCTTCAGTCGATCCGACCCACATTTGACAAAAAATTCAACGACCCGACACAGGGCTAGAAACCCGTGGAAAATCGAGATGCCGTATGTTGTTGACAGGCCTACACTTGCGTAAAATCTTTTGGCGCAAGTCCTTTTCTGGAAACAACTTGCAGCATCTTCAAAAAACCTCGGCATTCTAGCCGTTTGTCGGGCCGTTGAAAAAATGGCGGCTCATGGGCCTAAATCGGTGCCATCCCGCCTGACAGGTCGCTTAAGTGGTTTGGCTGTAAGTGGTTGGGCCAGCACCAGGTCCGGTCGGTCATCGATTTGGGCCCATGAGCCGAAAAAATTAGGTCATCCTCGGGCCGAGGGCAACGAAAAATCAGGACGGCCGATTCCCGAGGTGCTGGCCCGGTCCGCCCTGACGAACCGCGCCGCCGCCATGCGCGACCGGCCATGCACAAAAGGCTGTCCGGGAAGGGGTTTCTGAGACGCATCGCAGGACATTTGTGTCCCCTGGGGGGCGACCTCCCCAAGGGAGCACGGCCGCCCAGGCGGTGGGCACGCTCGTTCCGAGAAGCCGATGAGACCCGGAGGGGCGTTGCAGTCGTCGTGACCACGGGGATGTGAGACCGTGGCCACGGGCCGAATCCGAATCGCCCCCGGTCGAGAGGCATCGGCCTCTGTGGACAGCCGATTACCTCGTGTCGCTGGACTGCCTCAGCCTCGAGAAGAGCTGGCCGTAGGGGGCGAAGCCGTGCTGGCCGTCGGCCCAGACACCAGTATGGTTGGGCAGCGGTGAGGCCGGGTTCTCGCGCTCCTCAAGGGCCTCGGCGCCTGCCGGGTCGATCGGTTCGGCATCGGTCCTGACGTCGGCATCGAGCATCTCGGCCGCGGGCCCACGCCCCTGGCTCTTGGACCACTCGTCCCAGGCCTGGAGCGCGGCGTAGTGGTCGTCGATCGTTTCCTCCGCCTCGACCCCGGTGACCGGAGCCTCCGCGCGGACCGGCGGGGGAGTGAGCGTGGTGGCGGCGACCTCCTCGGGTCGCGCCGGTGGCTCCCAGCCGACCTCGATCAGCCCCTCCTCGACCCGGAGCGGCGGTTTGGCCGGGGCGATCGTGGGGACATTCCAGTCGGGCTCGGTGCGCGGCTCGACCGGTCCTGGGGCGGGCGCCGGTTCGGGGGTTCGCGCGGGCGTCAGGGGGGCGGCCGCGAGGTTTCTTCGGCGTCGAGGAGCCTGAGCGGAGGCCTCGCGCTGCCCTCTGGATCAGCCACCGGGGATTGCCGCCCGCGTCGCGATGGTGCCGCTCCAGGGTCGCCTTGTCCCAGGACAGTCCGGGGACCAGGCACCCGAGGAGGTCGCGCTTCGTCCGCATCGAGGGGCCGCAGGTGGACCTGCGCCGAGAGCCGCGCCGCCAACGCGGCCAGGGGGCGGGTCGCGAGCCGGCGGGCCAGTGCCGTCTGTCCGACGAGGATCAGGGCCCCGAACCCGTCCGAGTGCCCCAAGCGGTTGGCCAGGATACGGACCTCCTCCAGCACGGCGGCCGAGACGCTATGGGCCTCGTCCACCACAAGGACCCACCGTTTGCCGTCGACCGCGCCCTCCTGGAGGAACTCCGCCAGCGCCAGCCGCGAGGCGTCCGGCCGATCCGCCCCGGAGAGGCCCAACCCGTATCCGATCAGCCGGTAGAACTCGGCCGGATCGTTCGCGGGTGAGAGGTCGACGCTCACCCATCGCCAGGAGCCCGGCATCTCGGAGCGGAGCCGATGCCAGAGCCAGGTCTTGCCCACACCCGCCTCGCCCGTCAACAGGACGGGGCCGGTGCGGGCCTCGATCGCGGCCCGCACCTGGACGAGGCGCCGCCCCTGCTGGCCAGGGCGAACTCCTCGGACGGGTGGCCGACGGCCGTGTCGCGGTCGTCCCTCGTCATGATCCAAACTCGATCCATCACGGTTCCCTTCCCGTCCTTGGGGCGGCCACCCGGGAGATCCGGCCTGCTCGCGGCGCCAGGCCCCGTCTTCCGGATCGCCAACGGACCGGCCGGCCTCGCTCCCAAAGCGATGGCCGCACAGGCTCAAGATCATGATCGGACGGGGCCTCCCCCGACCTTGAGCCGCATTCCACGCCTGCAGGACCCAGGCGAAATCCGTCGTGCGTCCGCGAGGCGCTCACGGCCCGGGTAACCGGACGTTCGACCTCCCCGGTTCACTCCGAATGACTCTCCAAAACAGATCGCGTGTCGCACCGGTCCCCTGCCCCTTGGACCCCTCCCATCTGAGGTTGCGCGGAGGTCGGGCGTCGATTCCGACAAGCCCATCCATAATTCTGCGACGGCCTGCCCCGCCGCGACTTCCTCCACGCGGGCTTGCGCACGACGCTCGGCCGATCCCCCAGGTACCCTGGCTGGGGGACAAGCTGGCGCTGGGCGCTCTGCGGCCACCCCGAGTCACGAGCCCCTGGCACAATCCCGTGAACGTCTTCGGGGTAAGATGAGTTGCGGCCCGTCATTTGCCGGGAGAATCCTGACCGAGGTGCGCAACCTGCCCCAGGGAGGCCGGGTCCAGAATCTCGGCCTCAACAACGTCCTCGTGACCGAGACGCAGGCCGAGCGATCCGTGACCTCCATGCTGTGCCCTGGGTCGAGGCGATGGAGCGACCGATTTCCGTCGTTGGAAAAATCAATCGAGGCGGCGACCACCAAACACAACTCACCGCCGATCGAGCGGATCATGCAACCCGGCGCCGACGGGCCGCGGGCGGCAAGCGCGGCCGGTTTGCCCCGAGTGGGGAGCGCCATGGCCGAACCGAGGAGTTCGCGATGGAGGACCGCCGTTCGCCGGATCTCCTCGCACTCGCGCCGCGAAGCACTCGTGGCGGTCCTGAGCAACTGGAACCGCCACCAAGCCGTCCGGGTTGTCGGGGCGATGCTGATCGCGTGGTTCGTCGGCTCGATCGGAATTCACCTGGCCGAGCGCGGCGGCAACCCCGCCTTCAATTCCTTGATCGAGTCGTTCTATAGTGTCTGGATCATGCTCTTCAGCGGCCTGGACACGCCGCCTACGACAACGATGGGCCGCCTCCTGGCCATGATCGTGCTCGGCACAGGGGTGGGCCTGGCGGGCCTGTTCACGGGGACGGTGGCCTCGATCCTGGTCGAACAGCAATTGCGGAGGCGCGACATGGCCCACTTCGAGATGGACGACCACCTGGTCCTGTGCAACTGGGGCCCGCGCGGGTCTCCTGGATCCGCGAGGTCCATAGCAAGATCATCCAGCGCAAGCGGCCCGTCGTCATCATCCATGACGACACCGAGCAGATTATCCTGCCCGACACGCAGGACGACCAGGCGTTCCACGACGTCTATATCATCAAGGGGGACACGACCAACGAGACCGTCTTGCGCCGCGCCCGGGTGCCCAGCGCCCACTCGGTCGTGGTCCTGACCGACGACCGCCAGGGGACGTACGCCGACGGCAAGACGATCCTGACCTGCATCGCGATCCGCGACATCTGCCGCGGAGGAGACCAGCCCAACATCGCCGTCGAGTGCCAGAACCCGGACAATCGCCACCGCCTGCTCAAGGCCGGCGCCGACGAGATCATCTCATCCGACGAACTGGGCCTGCGTCTCCTGGCGCGGACGGCGCTGTACCACGGCATGACCCGCGTCTACCAGGAGCTGCTGACCGTCGGCCGCGACGCCAACGAGATGTATCTGTTCCCCGTCCCCGAGGAGTTGGTCGGCCGTGACTTCATCGAGATCTCCAGCTTGTTCCTCCGCCACCGCGGCGACAAGCGTTCCTGCCTCCTGATCGGCCTCCAGCGGGGCGACAACATGATCCTGAATCCGGTCGGCAACGAGGCCGGTCCGATCAAGGCGGACGACCAGCTCATCTTGCTCAGCCGGGTCTTCTTGAGCGAGACGCAACCCCTGCCAACCGTGCCCCCGATCACCCCGACACGGCCTTCCGATTGACCCGGATCGCTGCCCCTTGACTGCGCCGGACGGCCGGACCGCCCGCCGCTCCGAAGGGAAAGTGAACAAGGAACTGTCAACAAATAACTTAACAAATCTATTAGTGGCTCCGTGAAAACGTGTACTGATGGCCTGGGTCTCGTCTTCGAGACCCCGGCTGAGGCGTTGTCGCAGGCGAGCGCGGGGTCTCGAAGATGTCACGCGACAATAGGTTTGGCCGCTAATCCGGACAACCGGTTTTGCCGCGCCGACGGTCCGGGTATAGTCACGTGATTCCGACCTGATCTCGCCACAACACCACAGAGACTCCGCCCATGCCAGCCCCGGTACCGCTGCCCATCCGCCAAGCGATGAGGCGCCGCCTCGAACACGGGGCGACCGTCACTCAGTTGAGCCAAGCCTTCGGCATCGCGCCGCGCACCGTGCGGAACTTGGTCCGAGCGTGGCGGGAGCGGCCCGGGAGCAGTGTGGCTCCCGCGTACGCCCACCGCCCCGTCCCGCCCCCACCGCCGGACCACCCCGCCTCCGAACCGGCCCTGCTCTTGCGCCGCGAACACCCCGGCTGGGGGGCCGTCCTCATCCGCATCTGTGGGTCTACGCAGGCCCGAACGGGGTGTGTTACCGCCGCCAGAAAGCGGAGGAGCTGACTGCGGAGCGGGTCCGGAGCATGGACATGACCCGGCACCGGCAGCGGGACCGTCGGCGCGGCAAAACTGGTTGTCCGGATTAGCGGCCAAACCTATTGTCGCGTGACATCTTCGAGACCCCGGCCACCCAAGGCAGCCTGAATGTTCAAGTTATTTCCTGACAACGCCTAAGGGCGATTTTTTTGGGTTTTCGGGTGATTTCCGGGAAAAGGCGTTGTACCGCGTCGCATCGGTTGCTAACATCTTCCATTTATCAAAATGGACGTCTCTCCATCCCTGCCTGGTTGAAGAACCTGCCTTCGCTCTCTGTCAACACGTCTGCCTGAGCTAAACACGATGCTGCGCGGTCTTTTGTGGTGACACGGAACGAGCGGCTCGCCCGTACTTTCCCCGAGAGCAGCCGCAATGGTGCGACGTCATCCTCTTGGAAAGGCTTTCATGCTCAGCTTCAACATCAATCTCACCAGCCTGGCCGTGATCCTCTGGTCGGGGATGCTGATCATCGCCGGATCGATCTGGGTTCTCTCGTCGCAGGTCAGGAAGTTGGCCGACCTGTTCGAGGACCACACGAAGGCGACCACGGCCAGCAATCGTCCTTCTTCGCAGGGCCGGGGCTCGGCATCGATCGCTCTCGGCCGCGGCTCGATGCGCCGTGGCACGTCATCCCGTGCCCGGGTCATCGCCCGCGTCAGCGCCTTGGGCATGCGCGGCCAGGCCCCGTGATCCGGGTCGCCCATGAGGCCGCATGGGCGTTGAGGGGGAATGTTGGAGGCTCGGCCCATCTACCCCCTGCCCTCCAGGACCCGTGGGCCCCGAGGAAAGGCGCGAAGGGTCGCGCGTTCGGGCGCATTGCCCCGCCCCCTACAATGGGTCGGGGGATGAGTTCGTTAACAGCGCCATTCCGATTCCCGATTGTGATGCTCCGATCACGAACGCGCCGGACTGAACCACGCGAGGATGGACAATGACGGCAACCCAGGAACTCATCGGTGTCAGGACGGTGGACTGGCGGCATCGGCTCCATGTCATCATCGAGATGATGCGCGAGATGAGCCTTCAGACCAACCCGCAGTCGATGGTCCGTGCCTACAGCCAGCGGATCCGCCAGCTCATGCCGGCGAACCGCTACGTCGCGCTGAGCCGGCGCGGCCTGGAGTTCCCCAAGTATCGGATCACGCGCTCGAGTCTCTGGAAGGAAGAAGAGATCAATCCCTGGACGCAGAAGGACCGCCTGCCCTTGCTGGAAGGCGGCCTGCTCGGCGAGCTGATCTACGGCGACGAGCCCCGGATCATCGACGATCTCGCGGTCTCCCCGGACGATCCCGCGGCGGAATATCTCGAAGGCCAGCTTTCGCTCATGGCCATTCCCCATTACGACCGGGGGGTGGCCCTCAACATGGTCGTCCTGATGCGTCCCGAGCCCGGCGCCTTCGACCGCGAGGATTTCCCCGAGCAGGTCTGGATCAGCAACCTCTTCGGCCGGGCGACGCACAACCTCGTCCTGGCCGAGGAGTTGAAGCACGCCTACAACATCGTGGACCGCGAGCTGAAGGTGGTCGCCGACATCCAGCGGTCGCTCCTGCCCAAGAAGATGCCGGTCATCCGCAGTCTCGACCTGGCCGCGCACTACCAGACGTCGCAGTGGGCCGGCGGCGATTATTACGATTTCTTTTCCTTGCCCGACGGCCGTTGTGGCATCCTGATCGCCGACGTCAGCGGCCACGGCACCCCGGCGGCGGTGATGATGGCGATCACCCACAGCATCGCCCATTCCTACCCCGGACCGCTCGATCCGCCAGCCATGGTGCTCCGCCACGTCAACGAACATCTCAGCGCCCGCTACACGGCCGACAACGAGACGTTCGTCACCGCCTTCTATGGGATCTTCGATCCCTCGCGGCGGGAGCTGACCTACGCCAGTGCCGGCCACAACCCCCCCCGCCTGAAGCGATGCGAGGACAGTTCCGTCCTCTCGCTCGACGGCGTCGCCAACCTTCCACTCGGCCTGTTCCCCGACCAGCGTTACGTGCAGTCCAACCAGGCGCTCCGGCCGGGCGATCAGATCGTCTTCTATACCGACGGGATTACCGAGGCCACCAATGCCTCGGGGAAGATGTTCGGATTGGCGCGGCTCGACGAGGCGCTGGCCAACTGCCACCTGACTGCGGACGGCCTGATCCGCGCGGTGCTCGATGCCCTGGCGGAGTTTACCGGCGGCGAGCCCGCCGACGACGACCGCACCTTGCTCGTGGCAAAGATTTCGTGAGCGGCCCGTCCGCCGCCGAGGCGAGGACGCCCGAGGGCGTCAGGAAAAGCGTCGGGCCAGCGCGGAAGGCGGCAATCATCTCGGCCGGGACTTGGGGGAAATTTTCCCAGAGGAAGGCCTTGAAGGCGGCGTCGCCCGAGCGGTCGAAGAACTGGAACGAATGCGTGACGATCTCGGTGTCGTGCCCCCACTTCTCGACCGAGTAGATGGCGCCGATCTCCGCGTGCAGGATGTGCATGTCGAGCGTGTCGGTCTGGACGTTGAAGAACGGCCCGGTCTCGGAGAAACCCCCAAACGTTCCGACCGACTCAATCACCGCGGTACGGCTCCGGACGAAGACGCGCATCACCCCGAGCGCGGGGAGCGCCTCCATCAGCTCGCGGAAGATGCCGTCGCGGAGCGGGACGATCGGCCACTCGCCGATCAGCGCCTCGACCACCGCCCGTTCGGGCACGGCGAACTTCCGCGCCGTCATCATCGTCATGCGCGAGCGGTCCCGCCGGAATTCGTCCCGGATCGTCTCGGCGAGGTCAGTGGGTAAGGTGGGCATGACATCCATGGCGATCGTTCCTCGGGCCAGCCTCCTCCAATCGGAGGAGCGTCTGTGTGGATCGTGCACGCAACTCCTCGTCGCTCTCCGGTTGAAACTTCAAAAGTTCGTGTAACTGGGCAATTACTTGAAATATAATTACGCGAGATTGGATGCAGCTTGCCTCATTAACGCGACTTACGGACATTTCCGTTCGAATGAGCAAACGTAACTGTTGAAAGCCGGGGTTGAAGACAACCCGTGGTGTTCCAGATTCGACCGCCCCCCTTCTCCCCGAGGCGATGAAGGCTGCTCGTGGTGCAATGGAGATGAATGAGCCAGCAGTGTTATTGTAGCAGATAGGCGGCGCGGATTCGCGGTCAACCCCGACCGGCGATTTGCGCCGCGTGCGGCTGCGGGTTCGTGCCGCAGGTCGTGTGCCGCTTCTGGGCGTCGAGGTCCAGCTCCGGCGACGGCCGGATGTCGGCCTTGAGCACGGCCCGCATCTGCTCCGTGTTCGAGGCAACGCAGTCACTCGGGACGAACAGGCGGAAGTCGCGCATGGAGGCGTCGTTGGCGGTGAACAACACGCAGATGTTCGCCGCGATCCCGGTCAGGATCAGCGTCCTTACTTGAAGGTAGTCGAGCAGGACATCGAGCGTCGTCGAGAAGAAGCCCAGTAGTCGTCCTCCTCAGGTCGGAGCCGCTCGGCCGGCACGCGGCCGCGGACGTCGTCGCTCAGGCAATGGTTCACGTGCGCTTGGAAGTTGGACCGCCATCGGCCGAAGTTGTCGTTGACGTCGATGGCGGGGATCCCCGCCCCCCTGGCCCGACGCTTCAGCGCGGCGATCCGCTCGACCATCGGCCGGGCGAATCGCAGGAGCTGGTCCCCCGCGTCGAACTCCAGGTCGTTGATCAGATCGATCAAAAGCAGCGCGACGTCGGATTTATCCGGGGCGTTGCCGTGCAGGTCCTCATTGCGGTCGGGCATCGTGGACGACTCTCCCAGGGGTGCACTCGCACCTTGATTCATGAGTGTGCATTTCCATGGCCGAGAAGATAGGAACCAGCCTCGGATGGCTGCCTCTTGCCCGCCTCGAGCAACTCGGCCAGGAGTATCTCGTGAAACTTCTGCTCTGCTGGACCCCGGCCTTGTTCCAGTCGCGGAGCCTCCTCCAGCAGGTCCTGCCGCAACCGCAGCCCAGCTCCTGAGGGAGGTCCTCCCAGGGGATGCTGGTCTTCAGGACAAAGAGGATGCCGGTCGAAGCATTGCGGTCGTCAATGGAATTGGTGGCCGGGAAAGCGCCGGGGTGCCGGGGCCCGCGCGTGCGCTCGCTTGGCCTCGGCCACCCCGGCGCACAACGGACTTTACTCTCCTGACTTCCAATAAACCTTCTCCTCCCGTCGTGTGGGTGAAGCGCAGCACAACCCGCACTACAAATGCAACAACCGAACCAAGAAGGTGTAAGGAGGGAGTTGAAATTGCTCATTATTGATGGTATAGAGTAATTCAGTCCGATAGTTTTACTCGATGGGTCCCCTCGAAGTGAGGTTGAGGGAGGATCTCGTGGACCATTTCGTCACGATGGACCGGCTCCCCGACGGCCTTGAATTCCCACCCGACCTGAAGGACCGGATCTGGTTCGATGCCGTGATGCGACGCCTGGTGTTCCGAGGCTTCATGAGCAAGGCCGATTTCGACCGATTGTGCCGACTGAGCGACAATTGGGGCTATCGACGGCCTTTGGAAGACCTGTTCCGGCTCTGCACGCCGGAGGAACCGGCGCGACTGCGCGCGGACTTCTCGCCTCGCTGGCGAGTCTCTGGGTGGCCTGAAACCTCCGCACACGCCATGTCTCCCTCTCTCCGGTCGAGTGCGCTTCATGCGCCCAACCGGGAGCGAGTTTGAAAATGAAGTGCCCCCACCCCCTCACGGGGGCTCGGGATCGGAGGATGGGGAGTTCCATTCAATCCTCTCATCCTCCGATCCCGAGCCCCCGTGAGGGGGTGGGGGTGCGTTCGGGCCTCGGACATCGCGCGGGGGTCTGCGTCGGTCCGGATCAGAAGAGGATTGGCGACCGCTTCTCGGCGGCCTCTTCGAGGAACGACTGGATCCGGTTGACCATCTCCTGTGGCTCAATGAGCACGCCTTCCAGCATCTGGGCGTTCGCCCAGAGTTGCAGGGCGCACTGCTTAATGAAGGCGTCGTGGTCCGGGTTGGCCGTCAGACTGGAGAGTCGCCGGATCAGGGACGCCGCGGGATTGACCTCGAAGATGCGGCTCGCTTGCCGGGAGGTCCTTGTTGGTCATCCGGAGCAGCCGCTGCATCTGGGTGCTCAGGTGGGCATCGACGTTGACCAGGCAGCAGGGACTGTCCGTCAGCCGCTTCGACTCGCGAACCTCCTTGACCCGATCGCCGAGCGCCTGGCGGAACAGGTCGAGCACTCGCGCGAAGCCGCCGCTGGCGGCCTCCTCCGGCTTGGTTTCCGACTCGGGCTCGGCGCCCGGCAGCTCCAGCTCGGCCGAGTCGATCGAGGTGAGCGTCTTACCGTCGAACGTCCCCAGCGCCGACATGACGAACTCGTCGATCGGGTCGGTCAGATAGAGCACCTCCAGGCCTCGGCGCCGGAAGACCTCCAGGTTCGGGCTCTTCTTGATCGAGGCGAGGTCGGGGCCACCGAGGTAATAGATCCGCTTCTGATCGGCCTGCGCCCTGCGCGACGTAGTCAGGCAGCGCGGTGGGCGGCCCCCCGCTGTTCTCCGTGTGCGAGGAGAGGAAACGGAGCAGCCGGGCCACCCGGTCGCGGTTGGCGAGATCGGTGGCGACTCCTTCCCTCAGGAGCGGGCCGAACTGCTTGTAGAAGGTCAGGTAATCGTCGGGGTTTTCCTCGGCCAACTTCTGGAGCCGGTCGAGCACCCCCTTGACAAGCGTGTTCTTGATTCGCCGGATGACCGTGTTGTCCTGGAGCGTCTCGGCGAGATGTTGAGCGGCAGGTCCTCCGAGTCGACCAGCCCGTAAAGGAACCGGAGGTATTCCGGGACCAGCTCCTGGCAGTCCGACTGGACCAGGATCCGCTTGGCGCAGAGCTGGAGGCCGTGATTCTGGCGGCCGAACCCGATCAGCTCGGGGTTGGAGCGGGGACAGTAGAGGATGGCCTGGAACTGGATCGGCGAGTCGGCCGCCATGTGCAGGTGCCAGAGCGGCGCCTCGTCGGTCCTGTGGGTCAAGTGCTGATAGAACTGGCGGTACTGCTCCTCGGTGACCTGGGTCTTCGGCTCGACCCAGATCGGCTTCTGGTCGTTGATGACCGCGCCGCCCACCTTGATCGGGTGGGGGACGAAGCTCGAAGAGCGCTTCACAATGCTCTGGATCCGCCATTCCTCGGCGAACTCGCCGGCGTCGGGCTTGAGGTGGAGGATGACCTCGGTGCCCCGCTCGAGCCCCTCGGCGGGGCTGACGGTGAACGTCCCCGAGCCGTCCGACTCCCACTCCCAGCCCGCCGCCTCCTGGTAGCTCCGGGATCGGACCCGGATTGAGTCGGCGATCATGAACGCTGAGTAGAAGCCGACGCCGAACTGACCGATGAGCGAGAGGTCGGCCTTCCCTGGCGCCTGGCCCTTCGTCAAACTCCTGAGGAACTCGAGCGACCCGCTGTGCGCGATCGTCCCGAGGTTCGTCACCATCTCATCATGCGTCATCCCGATCCCGTTGTCGCGGATGACCAACTGCTGGCTCTCCTTGCGCCCCTCGACGATGATCTCCAGCGGCCCCGTGTCGCGGTAGTTCTCGTCGGTCAGCGCGACGTACCGCATCTTATCCAGCGCGTCAGAGGCGTTCGAGATCAGCTCGCGGAGGGCAATCTCACGGCTCTGGTAGAGCGAATGCGCCAGCAGGTGGAGCAACTGCTTGATTTCGGCCTGAAACGTGAACTGCTGCTTGTCCGTGCCGGTTGCCATCAATAATCCCCAAAGAGCCCACCAGAAAATGACCCGTCGCCCGGTTCAAGAATCTTCTCATGGGCAACGGACGGCCTGCTCTGTTTTACCAAAGACCAACCGAGCCGACCAAACCTGGTGCTAAGCAAACCGAGGGCCAAATGCCTCAGGCAAAATCTAAGTCATTGATTAACAAGAGCTTTGGATTCCAGTTCTCGGATCTCAGGTGCGCCTGCGACCTGCCACGGCGAGGGACTCCGGCCATCTCGGGCTGTCAATTTGGCACAATTCGGACACAGCCCTTCTCCGATGGCGCGGTTGTTGCAATGATTAGGGTGAGAGGAACGAGCGACGGACAGATCCAGTCACGCGATCATCGATTCGCTCGTCAGCGGCCTGGCCGGGACTGCGGCGGGGGGTCGGCTCAGCGATGTGCGGCGAACCGATGCCGCAGGTCGAGCCGAGCTCCTGGGCCGGTCCTTTGAGGTGGACGTGCGCCGGGTCCGTCGATTGGTGCGTGCGGAGGTGGACCTGAACGCCGGGATGATCCGGTTCTACCGCCTGCGATGGTGCGAGCCGGGAGATCAGCCGTTGATCAGGGAGGTGAGCCATCGGATCAAGTACAAACCGATTCATGAATAATCGAAGCAAGCTCGTGCTTCACTCGAGTGATGTGGGGCGGAGCTTGTGTATGGCTTGGGTGTCCTGGATGGGATGGCACTTGCCACGACGTTGCGTTTCAAGGGTTCGAGATGTTGTGGCACCTGGCCAGTAAAGCGAAAAACCTCACAGATCTCTCCCGCGTGTTCCTCGAACCCGCCACTGCCACCCAGCGCCAACACGAAGCCCTCCGCGCCTTCTTCGTCGGGGATCTCTCCGGTGCCGAAGTCGCCAGCCGCTTCGGCTACTCGCCGAGCGGCGGCCTTGATCATCGTTTGGGCCACTGCACAGACGTTCTCACGAACGATGGGCCGATTCCGTAAGGCTTTGCTTTAATCTGGTGGTCATACGCCCATACAAAGTGGCCGAAACGATGATCAAGGCCCCGAGCGGCATTCGCGTCCTGGTCCACCGGAGTTCCGCCAGAATTCCTGGCGCTCGTGACTTCCTGGCCCTGGCCAAAGGCCCCCAGCACGCGCCCAAGGCCGATCCGATCCGTGACCAAATCATCGCCTTGCGCAAGCAAAACTGATCGATCTACGACATCCCGGCAGAGCGACTTCATCCCGGCAGAGCGACAAGGTCGCAGTGCCCCATCGCGATCCTGATCGTGTTATAATAAGCCGGTCTTGAGGCCCAGGTGAGCATAGATGTACCGGCCACGATCGGACCGGCTCGTAAGGGAGCCCGACATGGACCTAGAGCAGTTCCTCGACCGGATCAAGGCCATCTATGTCCGCGCGGCCGGGCTACAAGCGAGCCAGGACCAGACGCTCGGCCGCGAACACACCTGGCAGGAGGCCACCGCCGCCCTCCAGACCACCATGGAGGAACTCCGCGTGGCCGAGGAGGAGTTGCGCCAGCAGAATGAGGAGTTGCAGGACGCCTGGCGGGCCGTCGAGGACCAACGCCGGCGCTACCAGGACCTCTTCGACTTCGCACCCGACGGATACCTCGTGACCGACCCGCTCGGCATCATTCGAGAGGCCAATTGCGCGGCCGCCGAGATGCTCAATGTCCTGGCGGACCACCTGACGGGTAAGCCCCTGGCCGGCTACATCGCCAAGGACCAGAAGCGGGCCTTCCGCGCCCAATTACAGCGGGTCGGGTCGGACGACAGAGGGATCGAGTGGTGGACGCGCCTCCAGCCGCGCCAGCGGGAACCCCGCGACGTCGCCCTGACCGTCGCCGCCGTCCGTGACCCTCAAGGGAACCCGATCGCCATGCGCTGGCTGGTGCGCGACATCACTGAGCGCAAGCGGGCCGAGGACCAGGTCCGCGCCTTCAACGCCGAACTGGAGCGGCGGGTCCACGAGCGCACCGCCCAGCTCGAAGCCGCCAACCGCGCCAAGGAGGACTTGCTCGCCCGCGCAAGCCGCCCGCGCCGAGGCCGAGGCCGCCAACCGCGCCAAGGACCAGTTCCTCGCTGTCCTCAGCCACGAGTTGCGCACCCCCCTGAACCCCGTCCTCCTGGTCACCACCGACCTGCTCGACGACTCCACCACGCCCGCTGTTGTCCGACCCGCCTTGGAGATGACCCGACGCAACCTGGAGCTGGAGGCGCGGCTCATCGACGACCTGCTCGACGTCAGTCGCATTCTCCGCGGCAAGATGTCCCTGCAACTCGCGGCCGTCGATGCGCATGCCCTGATCCACCGCACCCTGGAGATCTGCCGCAGCGACCTCCATGCCGGCGAGATCCGCCTGACCCTGGACCTACGCGCCACCGACCACCACATCCACGCCGACTCCGCCCGCTTGCAGCAGGTGCTCTGGAACCTGATCAAGAACGCCGTCAAGTTCACGCCCCCACGCGGTACGGTCGCGATCCGCTCGTCCAACGAAGCTCACTCCGACAGGCCACATCTGCTGATGGCGGTCGAGGACACCGGCGTCGGTATCGAGCCGCACCTGCTGCCCAGGATTTTCGACCCCTTCGAGCAGGGCGACGCCTCGGCCTGGACCCGCAAGTCCGCTGGCCTGGGCCTGGGACTGTCGATCGGCCAGTCCGTGGCCAAGGCCCACGGCGGGTGCCTCACCGCCTCCAGCGCCGGGCGGGGCCAGGGGGCCAAGTTCACCCTCGAGCTGCCGACCATCCCCGCCCCGGCCAGCGATCTGCCGGGCCAGCCGTCCCCGTGCGAGGCCGCGCGGGAGACCCGTCCCCTGAAGATTCTCCTGGTCGAGGATGACCCGGCGAGCTTGACGGTGATGGCCCGTCTCTTGCACAAGCACGGCCACACGATCCTGACGGCCGGGAACCTCGCCGCGGCTTTGGAGGTCGCGAGCGCGGAGGAGTTCGACCTGATCATCAGCGACCTCGGCCTCCCCGACGGCAACGGCCTGGAGTTGATGCGCAGGCTTCGCGCGCGGCGTGCGGTCGCGGGGATCGCGCTGACCGGGTTCGGAACGGACGAGGACATCCGACGGAGCCGGGAGGCGGGCTTCGCCGGGCACCTCACCAAGCCCGTTGACCTCCGGAGGTTGGAGGCGATGATCCGGCATGTTATCTTGTGATGGATCCGGAGGAGCGGCCCAGATGGTCCCAGGCAAGCCGAAATCCCGAGGCGACCTGGATCCCTGGATCATCGGGCTGATCGCGTTCCGGGCGAAGGCCGCGACATTCGAAGGCCGCAAGTGACCTCGGTCAGGGAGGCCGCTTCAAGCGTTTGGGAATACCCGAAGAGCACCGAAGGAGGTGGAGCGATGGGCGAGGCAGACCCGCAGCGTTCGGAGGGTGGAAGGGACGTCTCCGGGCAGAGCACCTTGCTCTGGGCGGTGACGGCGGAGATACCACCCCAAGACGTACTGAGCGCGAGTGCGCACGCGGACGTCTGCATCGTCGGCGCGGGGATCGCCGGGATGACCACCGCCTACCTGCTGGCACGCCGGGGCAAGTCCGTGATCGTCCTGGACGACGGTCCCATCGCGGGCGGGCAGACCCGGCGCACGACGGCCCACTTGGCCAACGCGATCGACGACCGCTATGTCGAGATCGAGCGACTGCATGGCCAGGAAGGCGCGAGGCTCGCGGCCGCGAGCCATACGGCGGCGATCGACCGCATCGAGGCGATCGTCGCCGAGGAGCGGATCGACTGCGACTTCGAGCGGCTCGACGGCTTCCTGTTCGCCCCGCCCGGGGAGTCGGCCGAGATCCTCGACCGCGAGCACGATGCCGCGCATTGCGCGGGCCTGACCGCCGTGGAGCGCGTCGCCCGAGCCCCGCTCGACGGCTTCGAGACCGGGCCATGCCTGCGCTTCCCCCGGCAGGGGCAGTTCCACCCGCTGAAGTACCTCATCGGTCTCGCGCGGGCGATCCTCCGCGACGGCGGGCGGATCTTCACGGGGACCCGCGTGGTGACGATCGCGGGCGGCTCGCCCGCACGGATCGCGTCCAAGGCGGGCCCGGTCGTCACCGCCGACGCCGTCGTCGTGGCGACCAACTCCCCGGTCAACAACCGCGTCGCCATCCACACGAAGCAGGCCCCCTACCTGAGCTACGTCATCGCCGCACGGGTGCCGCGCGGCTCGGTCTCCAAGGCGCTCTACTGGGACACCGCCGACCCCTATCACTACGTGCGGCTCCAGGCCGACAGTTCCAACCAGGCGGAGGATCTGCTGATCGTCGGGGGCGAGGACCACAAGACCGGGCAGGCCGACGACGCCGACGAACGGTACGCGCGGCTGGAGGCGTGGGCGCGGGAGCGGTTCCCCACGATCTGGGACGTCGCCTTCCGCTGGTCGGGCCAGGTCCTGGAGACGATCGACGGCCTGGCCTTCATCGGCCGCAACCCAAGGGACGCGCCGAA
The DNA here is from genome assembly GCA_963803395.1 of uncultured Planctomycetaceae bacterium. Lineage (GTDB taxonomy): Bacteria > Planctomycetota > Planctomycetia > Isosphaerales > Isosphaeraceae > JAFANO01. The sequence goes on along the minus strand of CAWDND010000069.1, from coordinate 201,512 downwards.
CGTCTTCATCGCGTCCGGCGACTCGGGGATGGGGATGACGCACGGCACGATCGCCGGCCTGCTGCTGACCGACCTGATCCTGGGGCGGGCGAACCCATGGGCGGCCCTCTACGACCCCGCGCAAGCCGCTGGACGCCGCCGGAGAGTTCCTCCTCGAGAACCTCAACGTCGCGTCCCGGTATGCCGACTGGCTCACGGGCGGCGACGTGCGCTCGGCCGGGGAGATCGCGCCGGGCGGCGGCGCGGTGATCCGGCGCGGACTGAAGAAGATGGCCGTCTATCGCGACGAGCAGGGTACCCTCCACGAGCGCTCGGCGGTCTGTCCCCACCTGGGGTGTATCGTCGCCTGGAACCACTCCGAGCGGACGTGGGACTGCCCGTGTCACGGCTCGCGCTTCGGTCGGTATGGTCGGGTCATCAACGGACCCGCGAACGCGGACCTGGACCAGGTATAAGGACCGGTCGTTTCCGAGGTCGCTCGAATGACCTCTTCTCCCTTCCCTCGCGCGACGAGCAGAGACTTGCTCAGGAAGCCGGATACGCTCAATGGGAGATCTCCCTCATCTGAGATGGCCGGAGGTGATGGATCTCCTGGTGATCAGCCTCCTCGCCCATCGTCTTGGGCTCCTGTTCCGCGGCACCACGACGCTCCGGGTCATGGTGGGCCTGCTCTTCCTCTGGCTCCTGCACGCCGTCGCGCTGGCTGCCGGCCTCGTCCTGACCGGCCGGTTCCTCGAGGCCCTGGGCACGGTGGCCGTGCTGGTCATCGTCGTGGTCTGCCGCAACGAGATCCGGGACGTCCTGGTCCAGACCAGCCCGATTCGCCTCATCCTGGGCCGCCCTCCCGAGCGAGCCAAGGGGAAGAGGCTGCACGCGGCAATCGAGGCGGCCTACCATCTGGCCAGCACTCGGACCGGCGCCCTCCTGGTTTTCCAGAACCGCGACACGTTGGACGAGCATCTGCGAGAAGGTATCGCTCTGGGCGGGCAGGTGAGCACGCCGATCCTCGAGAGCATCTTCGTCAAGGAAGGCCCGGTCCACGACGGCGCCGTCCTCCTCCGGGGCGACCGGATCGAGCGGGTGGGCGTGATCCTCCCCCTGACCCGGCAAAGGGGTCTGACGCTGGAGTACGGGACCAGGCATCGCGCCGCCATCGGCCTGAGCGAGGTCAGCGACGCCGCCGTGGTGGTCGTCTCCGAGGAACGCGGGGAGGTGGCCCTGGTCCATCGGGGGAAGGTCGACCTTGTCCAGGGGCCGGAACAACTCGATGAAGTGCTGCACCGCGTGCTGCACTGGACAAGGCGCCGGGAGCGACCCCGGGACTGGCTCCGGGAGGTGGTGTGGCAGGTGGGGGGCTTCCTCATGATCCTGGGCATCGTCGCGGCGTACTGGGTGATCTACCTCGGCAGTCAGCTCTCCTTGACCGCCGTCACCATCCCCATCCACTTCCGCAACATCCCCGACCGCCTGGAATTGCAAGCGACCTCCGGGTCCCAGGCAGAGGTCCAGCTCAGCGGCAAGCGCCCTCTGATCGACGCCCTCACGCCCGAGCAGGTCAGCGCCTTCGTGGACCTCAAGGACGGAGTCGCGGGAGCCCACCAAAGGGTCCGCCTGAGCGTCGAGAACGTCGAGGTACCTCTGGGCCTGGAGGTGGTACGGGTGTCCCCTTCGGCCCTCTGGCTCGACCTGGAGCGGCGGATCGAGAGGCAGCTCCGGGTTGAACCGAAGCTTGTCGGACCACCGCCCGCGGGATACCGGGTCGCGCAGGTCGCCGTCCGGCCGGAGGCCGTCAAGGTCACCGGACCGGAGTCGATCGTGGGTGATTTGACAGGGGTATCCACGGAGCCGATCGACCTCCACGGCCTCGATCCCGATCAGCGACAAGCGAACATCGATATGGCCCTGGTGCTCTTCCCGGCTTCGGTGCGGCCGGTGGCGGGGGAGAGTAAGTGGGTCCAGGTATCCATTCAGCTCGCCCCCGAGCCAGTGCGAGCGTCCCGAAAGCCGGGTCCCTGAGCGTTCGGGCTTCGCAACAGCCATATCAGCTCCAGCGCGGCCTTCGGGTCGACCTGCGCCAGCTTCAGGGTAGGGCGTGTGCGATTCTCCAATGAGATGGGCGGCGCACACGTCCTCCGTTCAAATCAGGCTCTCCAGCAGGAGCTTGAGCTTGCGGACCTCGACCTCGATATCGAACGGGTTGTCGGACTGGTCGAGGATCGCAACGGTCAGCGCGGTCGTAGCCGTGGCGTTCGAGCTGGCTGACGATCCGGCCGTACTCGACCTCGCCCTGGCCGACGCGGACCTGGTACTCGCCAGGGCTCTTGCCGGAGTCTCGAAGGTGGACATTTTGGACGTAGGGATAGACGACGTCGAAATCGTTCTTGTGTCCGGTCTGGATGTAGTGGCTTGGGTCGAGCGTCAGGCCAAGCCCAGGGACGGCCTTGCACAGCGCGACGGCGGCGGCCGGGTCGGCGGTCAGGGTTTGGGAGTGGGTCTCGACGGCCAGCACCAGCCCCTCGCGCATCGCGTATCCGGCCAGCGCCGTGAGCCGCTTGACCTCGTCGCCGAACGGAGTGTCGAGTGGGGCGGCCTGGATCGTCAGAACGGCAACAGTCAGCGGTTTGGCCAGCCGGCACATCGCCTCGAACCGGCGACGCATCGCGAGGCTGGTCAGGTCGCGCCGGCGCCGAAGTCGAGGCCCAGCGCGGCGGGCGTCAGGCTCGGCCCACGCCGAAGTCGGTGCAAGGCCGCCTCGGGATTCTCAGCCACCTCCGACGGCCGCAGGTGCGGGCTGCCCTCGACGATCGCCAGGTCGATCTTGTCGAATTCCAGCTCGGCGATGTGACGGAGAGCCGACTCCAGTGGCTTGCTCGCAAAGCAGAGCGTGCTGCAGGCGACGAACACGCTTCCCTCCTTGAAGGTTTGTGAGTTACGAGTTGTTAATTATTAGAAAATGATAATCTTCTCCTCTAACAGCGAGCAACTGGAATCATCTCTCCGACCCACTCATCCGTGTCCCGGCACGCTCGTGCCCCCCACCAGGGGCGACGGTGCTCCCTCGAGGGCGGATCACCGCCCCCGGCGGGCATCAACGTCCCAGGATGCGTATAACAACAAACAACTAACAACTCGCCGCTCGATCTTACCGCAGCCGGCGGCCAGACGGTAGGGCAGATGTCGCTCCGGTGCGGATCATCCCGGCGCGGTCGGCGGCGCTCTCGCCGGTGACGACGGGGTGCCGCGCCCAGTGCGACGTGGCCAGGCGGGCGAAGTCGGCGTAACGCTTCTCGCGATAGGCTTGCAGCGCCGCCAGCAGGGCGCGGACGCACGTTGAGCCGCTCAGGCTCGGAGAGCAGATCGCCCGAGACGGCCAGGTCATCGATCCAGAGACTGCCGGGCGTTAGCAGCTCGAACCGGAGCCGGGCGCTGTCGAGCCCGCCCGGCGGCACCTCCGAGGCGCGGACGGCCAGCGGCGTCCAGTCGGGCTTGATCGTCAACTCCGACCGTCGGATGAAGGGCCGCCCCGCCGCCTCCCCTTCGATCCAGAGCCGGAGCTTGGCGTCGGGCTGGCCCGACCGGAACCACGCTTGGACCGTCATCGATGCGTGGACGTTCGGGGTGAACCGCTCACTGACGGCGGCCCCCGGGAGCGATGGCACCGACAGCCGGAGGCTGCCGCGCCCCGAGTGGGGTTGGGTCGGGTCGATCTCGACGGTGGTCCCCGTTCCGCCGACGGCCTGCCAGCCGCTTGGCGGCGTGGGGCCGCTGGCCCCGGTCAGTTGGACCGGGGGCGTCGCGGGGGGCTCGAAGCCGGGATTGGCCGGGGCCGAGGCTCCCGCCGATGCCCGATTCAACCGCGCCAATTGGCTCGACAGCTCGTGATATTGCGCCTGCATCCTGGCCAGGACCGCCTCGGAGGGGAGGGGTTGCACCGGCCCGACCCGGACCTGAGTGCATGGACGCGGAGGGTGGCCACGCCGAACGGGATCAGGTCGAGCACCAGTTGCTTCCCGCCCGGGATTGCCCCGGTCGCCAGCCGGAGCCCCCGGCCGAGGTCGTCCACCGCCGCCGAGCCGGGAGCGGCCAGCAGGGCCTCGAGCCGGACCGGGTAGGGGGTGTCGTTGGCCAGCGACAAGTACGTGGATCCGCCGTCGGGGATCGTCCGGACCGCCACGCCGAACGGCTGCCGGTCCAGGGGCGACCCGGCCCCCGGCGAGGCGGGCAGGGCGCGGAAGACCCGGGCGAAGCAGCGGAGCTGCTCCTCACGGCCGGCCACCGCCGTCGTCGCCAGCACCACCCAGCGCGCGTCGAGCGCGGCCAGCGCATGCCCCAGCAGCTCGTCGCTCTCCATGCCCGCGGCCATCGGCACGGCCGTCATGCGCAATCCGCTATCCCCCAGGACCTTCTGATTCGAAGCCCGGTCCCCGTTCGGGGATGGAGGTCGGCCCTCCTGGGGTCGATCCTCCGGGGCGGCCAGGAGCAGGCCGCGACCAGGTCGTGCGAGGACTTGGGCGTCGAGGAGGGGGCTGGTAGCCAGGTCATGCGCCAGGGCGTCGGTGGTGGCGCCGACGCCCCGGAGGACGATCGGCGCCTGCTCGCCGACGGGCCAGGTCTCCAGGTCGAGACCGACAGTGCGCCAGGCGTGGTTGGGGTCGAGGCCGGCCAGGTCCACCCGCCGCGCCTCGGCGCCGGCGGGGCCGTCGTCCAGGTCCGGGGTGGCCACGGCCAGGACCACCCCGGGCGCGGCGCGGCGAGTCGTCTCGGCCAGCTCGGCGTAGAGCGAGGCGATCCCGCGCGACCGCCAGGTCAGCCAGGGCATCCGGCCCGAGCCGGCCAGGAACTGCGACCGCGCGGCGAACCGATTCGGGTCGGTCGGGTCCAGACCGGGGATCCTCTGCGCGATCTCCGGGCCGAAGGTCTCCCGGACGAACCGTGCGAAGGTCGAATCATCGAGCCCGGTATCGGGCCCCCCCAGCAGGGTCGGGCCGGGGCCGAGCCGGATCAGCAGGCCGGCCAGGCTCGACGGGCCCCTCCGCGACGCGATCACCTCGGAAACCCGACGCCGCATCGCCTCGCGGACCTCGGGATGGAGCGGGTGGTAGGCCGGCCCGTCGGCGAGCCCTCGACGATCCATGCGGACCAGGCCGCGCGCCAGCGCCTCGACCGAGTCGGGCGGGGGCAGACCGGGGAGGGGACCGTCGAACGTCAATTCCAGCCAGGCGGAGCATCCCTCTCGGGCCAAAATGCGAAGCAGCAAGTCGAGACGGTCGGGACCCGTCGCATCCTCGCCCGCCTGGCCATCGAGCGCCTGCCGGCGCTCCCGATCGGTCAAGCCCTCGGGCAGAACCATCACCGTGGCGCCGCAGTAGACCAGGTATTGCGCGAGGTTGCGAGCCGAGGTCAGCGGATCGCGGGGGCCGGTCTCGCCGCCGCCGCCGAACCGTTCCAGCGCGTTCGGCCCGGTCAGCGAGAGCCCGAGACTCCGTGCGGTATCAAGGCTGGGCGGCACGATCGCCGGGGGCGCTGGGACCTCCGCCAACTCGGTCAGCGTGATGGTCCCAAGCTGCACCGTCACATTCGAGTCGTGGTTGACCAGCACCAGCACCGGATCGACCGCGTCAGGCCAGACCAGCCAGGAGAACGTGGCGGGCGGGCCGTCCTGGAGAATCGGTGGCCCTGAGGCACAGGCGTCAAGCACGACCCGGGGCCGTCCCCCTTGCCCTCCCGAGCTGGTCACCAGCGCCACGCCCAGCGCCGCGGGATGGCCGCCGGTGACCGTCACCGTGAGGCGGTGCGGCCGGTCGGGATGGGGAACCTTCAGGCCGATCGCCGACCAGGCCAGTCCGTCCCCATCGGCGGGGGCCAGGTTCTCCATCTCCGACCCGACCCGCATGATCCAGCCGCGGAGCCGATCGCGACGGGTCGCCTCGACCAGTGCTTCCTCGGGGACCATCCAGGCATTCCCCAGGGGCGCAGGCAACGGCGCACGCCCGGAGGCCGTCGGTCGATAGCCCCGGAGCCGCGCCAGATCGAGTACCTCCACGTCCTGCGTCGTCCCCCCCGATGCCGCGCCGTCCCCAGGCATCGGCCTTGGCCCGACCACCGCCAGGGTCAGACGCCGGACCGACGAGGTCGCCGCCGCAAGATTCCTTCGACGTCGGAGCCACCGCCCCAGCCGAGTGCTTTCCGAGTCTGCGATCGGCTCCCACGAAGATCGGACCTCCAGGAGGTACATCCCTTCCGTCATCGGGGCGGGCACATTCCAGACGCGGGAGGGGGACCTCAGACGATTGGTTGCCACGACCTCGTGCTGCTCATTCTGCCACAACGGCTCGCCACCTCGGATCGGGCGCAGCTCGGCCGAGCAGCGCACGGCCACGTGGGTCGCCTCGGGGGTCAGGATATTCAAACCGATCGAGACAGGGACCGTCTCCCCCGGCGCGACCATACCGTCGCCCGAGCCGAGGCCGACCGCCAGCGCATCCCAAGGCAGGCGCTCCACGCCGATCTCCAGGGGCGCCGGCGCTGGGGTCCGTTGCGGCCCCTCCAGCACGGCCAGGATCGGAACACGAACCACCTGGTCGCTCAACCGGAATACCAGGCTCGCGCCGGTCGGCGCCTCGATCCGGATCCGGACCCGTCCCGAACGCTCGGTGCCGAGCCGCCAGCCACGAACGGCCGGATGCTTCAGCCCAACGCACACCCCGCTCGGCCAGATCAACGCCTCGACCGCTTGCCCCTCCGTCAGCTCCAGGTCGAGCGGCGAACCATCTTCAAGCGTGGGCGAGATCCTCCAGGTCACCTCGACGGTCAATCGGACCGGCCCACCGCCGCCACTCGATTGCGGTTCGGGAGGCGCAGCCAGACTGAGCGTCCCCAAGAGGAGCAGACCCAGGCCAAATAATAGCTTGCGCCTTCCTTTGCGCATGCGAAAATCCACATCCTTGGGGCACGCAACTCATCTCCGGGTCCGCTGCAGGGCGGGTCCGAGCCCTGATCTCGGCACCCGTGGCCGCACATCATGAGCTCTGAGTTCCGTGTTTTCATCAAATCGGCCTTCCGACTTGCAAAAGTGAAGGCAATCTCACAAAAATCCTTGGTGGGTTTAAGATAATTCGGACGTGGTGTCTCGCCATTTCCGGCTGAAGCAAAACAGCCGCTGGCGCCGGGGCAGGCTGCGTGCGGGGCCCAGCCACCTCTCAGGGTAGGACCCGATTCAGGAGGCGCTGGACAAAGGGCGGTACCGCGGCAGGGACGACCACGCCTGCCGGCCCGTATGGGAAGGAGCCGGGGGGTCGGATGACGCGGAACGGCATCCCGTAGCCGTTGCCGAGGGGTGGTCCTCCCATCGAGTATGGAACCGAATACCGGCCTGACCTGGGAACGACCACGACCGGGGGATAAACGTCCGGGGCGATCTCCGCAGGAATCCTAGCACGGGCGCCCTCTTCCGCCTCGTCGAGGAGATCGCGTCCGGTCTTGGTACGGGGCGGCGCGAGGCGATCCGTGCTGGCGTTTGGCCCGGCCGGCGCCGACTCGACGATTGGCGGCGGCAGGTCCGAGGCATCGTCAGCCGGGGCGGGCGGGGCGACGGCGTGCCGGCGAAGGTTGGCCGCAGCCGGGTCGCGGGTCCAGTAGCCCTCGCGGAAGTCCCAGCCGTCCGGGCGACGGACCCAGCGCGCGGGGACCCAGTCCCGGCCGGGCTGCATCCGGGCCCAGATGCCGGGCGTCCAGGCCACATGGTCACCGTCGGGGGTGTAGTGGCCGGGGACGAAGAAGAAATCCGCGCCGGGAGCCGGCGGGGGCGTGTCGTCGGGATGTTCGGTGGGAGGGCCGGTCGTCCGCCATCCGGGCCAGTTCGTGGTCGCGACTGTGGCCGCGAAGTCCCGGCGCCGGCTCCAGAAGCCGGGGACGCGGTACCAACCGTCGTCGTCGCGCCTCCAGCGGCCGTTGACCCAGATCGCGTCCCGGGGCGGGACGCGCCAGGTCCCGGCGACCCAGGCGAAGTCGTTCCGCGCCGGGTCCCACGCCCAGTAGCCTCCGACCCATTGCGCCTCCGTGCCCGGCCGGTCGTTCGTCGGCTGTTCGGCGATCGGGGGCGGCGGCGACTTCGGGGCCCTCACGGGGACGGCGCGGGCTCCGGGGGCCTGGAACGCCTCATGGAGCGGCCCGCCGGTCTCCGGCGCGGCGGTCCCGACCTGAGGCGTCTCCGGCTTCAACTCGGCCCCCACGGCCGGACCCTCCAGCGCCGGGAGCTCTTTCAGCCCCGACTGCGCCCTCGCCCCTCGCGGTCCCACTCCGGCCCCGAGCAGCAAGAGGCCCGAGGTCAGCCAACAACTCCAACGCGAGACGGCCATGGTCACGGCTCCCACGGGTTTTGAAACGAGGCCTTGATCATCGTTTCGGCCACTTTGTATGGGCGTATGACCACCAGATTAAAGCAAAGCCTTACGGAATCGGCCCATCGTTCGCGAGAACGTCTGTGCAGTGGCCCAAACGATGATCAAGGCCTGAAACGAGATCCCCACCCGGTTTCATCTTACCCAGGGCGCCTCGTGCATAAACCAGGCCACGGAGTAAACAAATTAAGATCGGACAGCCTCACTGGGCTCGTGTCAACAAGATCTCCTCGACGGATGCCGCGCCGCTTGAGCGGCGGTGGAGGAAGTGGCGCCCACGATCGCTGAAGTGCCTTATTTCCAAGGGCTTGCGTGCGGTGGCGAAGAAGCGGCGCCCGGTTCCGAAACGATGAAATCGCGGGAGCTTCAAGGCGCCGAACTCTTGCCGAGCCATGGCCCTTTCATCGAAAGCCAGGGGACACGACCCCCGATTCCGCCTGTTTCACTTCCAAAAAATCTGGTACGACACCCGGCACGCCCGGCGCCGTCGAGCCGAAGGTCCGGGCGGGAAGGGGTCTGCCGGCTCGGCCCTCGTCGCGGCCCGAGGAAACATCGCCATGCTGAGGCACTTTCGCGATTGCTGAGGACGGTCGGGCTGGTCGTGCCCGCCGTCGCGTTCCTCCCGTCCAGCCGGGCCGACGACCTCGGCCAACTCCTGGAGCGGGCGGTCGAGAGGAGAGTTCGTGAGGCGTTTGCGCCGCAGAACATCCAGCGGGCGTTCGTCTCGCCGTCGCGGCACGGCGAACCGTTCGCCATCCGGACGGCCGACGGCTGGGCGCTGGTCGCCCATCGCTACCGACCGACCGGGCCGCCCAGGCCCGGGGCGATGCCGGTCATTCTCTGCCACGGCCTGACCTACAACGCCCTGTTCTGGGACCTCGACCCCTCGTGCAGCCTCGCCGAATACCTGTCCGCCCAGGGCCTCGACGTCTGGGTGGTGAGCCTGCGCGGCTGCGGCCTGAGCCAGAAGTGGGTCTGGAAGGTGGAGGACACGCCGGCCGCGCTCGTCGGCATCGCAATGCGACGGCTGACCCACGGCAAGCTCCCCCCGACCGGCTTCGCCACGATCGACCCCAGGTACGCCAACTGGACCCTGGATCACCACATCACCTACGACGTCCCCGCGCTGGTCGACCTGGTCCGACGCCGGACCGGGGCACCGCAGGTCGCCTGGGTCGGGCACTCGATGGGGGGCATCGTGGCGCTCGGCCATCTCGCCCGCTTCGGCAACCCCGGCATTGGCCGGCTCGTCACCGTCGGCAGCCAGGTGACGATGCCCCCGGGCCGGCTTCCCGTCGAGTTCTGCCGCGAGACGATCCTGTCCCGCCAGAAACAGCTCGCCGGCCAGCTCAACGGCAAGGAGCTGATCGAGCAGACCAGGACCGGCATTCATAACCTCTTCTTCAACGTCCAAAACGTCGATCGTACAATCTACGACGCCCTCTCGGGCGGCTGGGCCACCGACATCCCCGCCATCGGCCTGATGGAGCAATACATGGTGCTGGCGACCAGGGGGGTCCTCCTCGACGCCAGTCAACGGTACAACTACGCCCAGCACCTCGAGAAGATCAAGGTCCCCATCTTCATCAGTTGCGGCGCTCAGGACCAGTTCGCGCCCCCGGCCGTCCAGCAATATCTGTTCGACCACGTCGGCTCGGCCGAGAAGACTCTCCTCTTCTTCGGTCAGGCCCAGGGCTTGGCCGTCGATGCCGGCCACGACGACGCCCTCGTCGGCCTCAATTCGCGCGATCAGGTCTATCCGGCGATCGCTCGCTGGCTCGCGCCCGGCTCCTGAGGGACCGGAGAGAGATCCACCACGAAGGCCCGGGGAGGCTCGCTGCGTCCCGATCGACCACTGGGCCGACCCGACGGTGCGCGAGGCTTGCTTGTCATCGGGTATCCGTCCTAAGTATCATTGTAGTCTGAGAAAAACGGTCGAAGGATCGATGCGTCCAGGAGGAGTCCGGACCGATCCCCACGGCGAATCAGGTCTCGCCTGACCGGCCGGCACGTGGCCGATCAGACCGCAGAGTCAAATTGATCGCCCAAAATCAAGTGAAGGTCATGTCATCACGTAGAGCCAAGAAGGACAAACTGCAGAAAAGATCGGGAGAAAAAGCGGCGAGAAGGACTCCCACGCAAGATCCATCAAGGCCCCTTCGCCGGGCGAACTCTTATCACGGGGCCGATGGGAAGAGAGAAAATGTCCGATGTCCTCAAGGACTTCATCGAGCCGTACAAGGACATGGTCGACTCGGACGAGGCTCAGCGCAAACTCTTGACCATGGCCGTCCTGGCCTGGAATGCCGCGCTCCTCCCCGACGACAGGCAGAAGGACATGATCGATAAGGCCCTCGATAAAGGTTTATCCGATCTCCCCGACGACATCCGGAAGGATGTGCGCAACTTTATCGACGTGATGATCGCTCGCAAGAAGGCTTATTTCTCAACGATCAGGCGTGCCATCATTTCTTTTGAGTTGGAAGACCGGGGCAAAGACTTTCACCTCTCCGTCCTCTCGACCTTGGACGATTCACCCTTCTCGTAAGGTTTTATAGATCCGAGAGGAATCTGGGTATTCGGGCCTCTTAGTGGACGCATCCCGGTTGACGGAGGCGGCCCACGCCCTCCGCGAGCCCTGGAGGGCGTGGGCCACGTGACTTCCCTCGGAGCTCACGAGCCCGAGGGTTGAGGGGCCTGGCCGGGTCAGATGTTCGGCTCTTCGAACAGCCGGGCGCGGAAGTTCGACCACTCGGTGACCTTGGGCTGATCGTCGGCATGCTGGGCCATCAGGTCGGAAACCCGCTGGTCGAGCAGGTCGAACCGCTCGCAGAGAACGCGGACGACCGCCAGGGCCAGCGCCTCGGAGGCGCGGGGGTTCGCACGGCGGAGTCGCTCGTGCGCGGGGTGGTCCAGTGTCAACATCCGGATGTCGGTCGTGGCACGGACCGAGATGGTCGACGGGTTGGGCCGGAAAAACGAGGTCGTCCCGAAGACGGTCGGGGCGGTCAGGGTCGTCAGGACTTCCTGCCGGCCCCCAGGGAACGAGCCGCTCGATCACGACTGCCCCCTCCACCACGAAGCCGAGGCGATTGTTCGGAGATCCCTGTTTGAGCACGATCGCGCCCGAGGACGCCCGGTCCTCTTCCAACGCATCGAGCACGGTGCGCCGCGAGTCCGGATCGACTTCGGCCAGCAAAGGCGCGGTCAGGAACCGTTCGGCGGTGTCGGCCTTGACCATCGGCCATTCTCCTCATGAGCCCACGGCGGGGAGGGCGGACGGCGAACCCTCACCATGGGGATGCCCGAAACCACCCAGCCCCTATTGTTCTTATACGACCGATCGAGGTAACCGGAACGATTGTGCTGAAGAGTGCGAATTTTGCCTTTTCCAATTTTCCCAAGCCTCCGATTGCCACGATGGTCTTCCCGATTCCTGCCGATGGGATAAGTTAGAGGGGATCGGTTATACGCCTGTTCCCTTCGCCACAGACGGTGAGGGAACGGCATCGAGGCGAAAGGAGTCGCCATTGAGACGGTCACGGGCCATGGAGCTGATTGGGCTCGCGTTGGGGCTTTCCGGCTTCGCCGGAATCTCACCGGGCCGGAACTCGGGACCGACGGCTTGTGGGTCAGGGCCTCCGACCGTCGTTGGATCGCCTGGCTGTCTGCCCTGTCGGCAACGGATGCAGATCGCCCAGGGGCCGCGGCTGCCGCGGCCCCGGACGGCGGCCCGCACGAATGACGTGGCGGCGAATGCCGGGCCTCTGTGGATCGCCCGTTATTTCCCGACGTTCGAGGAGCGGGGGATGGTCACAATGAACCCGTGGGAGATCGCCCGACCCGATCCGCTGGGCGTCCGGGCCGCGGTCTCGGCCCCCGTCGTGTCGACAAACCTACCGCAGGCCAAGGTGCATCAGGTGTCGGCCGAGGTCCCCTCGGACCTGCCGGAGGCCTTGAACATCCCGGTCCCCTCAGGCGAACCGGCGCCTCCCGCGTCCCGACTGCGGGCGTGTCCGCCGGCTGGCGTGGACGCTCGGACCCATCGGAATCTGGGAGAGGTCATGCCTCCCGAGGTCGAGAGGCTGATGGCCTCGGAACCAGTTTCGAAGCCCTCGGCACCCGTCGCCCCAATGGAAGCGGCTCCCGCGGCGCCGGTCACCCTGCCGGTCCCAGCTTCCTCGGTGCCTATCACTCCGAGGGAACCGGCATCTGCCACCACGTCGATGATCGAGAAAGGCGAGGGGAGGCCGTAGGCAAAGGTCATCAATCCTCGATCATCATTTCGACCGTTTGAGGGAGAGGGTTGATGGTTGACGTGACGCGGATGGGGGGAGACGCGCCCGGCGCACCGCCCAATGCTGGGTTTGCATCACAACCCGCACTGGGAGCGAGCCATGCGTCCCGACCAGGCTACGAACCCTTGGATCGTCCCAATCTGGGTCGAATCGATCGATCAAGTTGACACTATGGAACACCAGTTCGAAACGTCTTGATCGTGCGAGGGGTGGACCTCAAGAGTGGGATTGCTGACGGGATCCACACTCAAGAGGCCCACCCATGCTCAAGATATCCCTCGCGACCTGGATCGCCAACGCCGCGGCGTGCTGGACCGGCGTGTCCGGCGACGTCACTCATCAGGCCGAGGCCGCCGACTGCAGCCGACAGACCGTCTCTGACCATGCTCACAAGGTCCAAGCCGCCGTCGAGGCTGAGCACGCTGGCGGGCCGACGCGTGCCGAACTGATCCAGGAGAACCAGCACCTTCGCCAAGAGAATGCGCGACTCTGGAACTGACTGGCTCAGACCGTCGAGTTTCCCCCGGCCCAGTAACGCCAGTTCACCGTCACGGCCACGGCCACGGTCACGGGCCTGAGCCTGAATCAGGTTCTCGTCCTGCGGACGTTGGTCCCGGGTGCGCAGGCACGCCCCGGTCGCTCCACGATCCAGCGCGGGATCAAGGCCGCCGACAAGCGGCGGGGAGGATCCTGAAACACCTCGATGGACGGTGCCAGGCGTGGGTGCTGGTCGGCTGCCTCGATGAGATCTTCTTTCATCGCCGCCCCGTGCTGGAGGATGTCGAGCCTGCCAGCATGGTCTGGTTCCTGGGCCAGAAGGTCGACGACCGCACAGAGGCGACCTGGGCGAAGGCGTTGCACGCTTGGACCGCGCTTTCGTACGTCCTGGCGGCTGCGGGGACGGGTTTGCAAGCGGGGATCGCGGCCGTGCAACAGCAGCGGCAGAAGGACGACCAGCCCGCGTGGGAGAGCAGCCTGGATGTGTTCCACACGACCCCGGAGGCGCGACGGGTCTTGCGCCTGAACTGGAACCGTGAGGAACGCCTCCGGGAGCAGGCCGAAGCGGCCAGCCGCCGCGTCGCACAGGCGCAGCAGCAGGGCCTGGAGGCGCGGGGCGTGGCGGAGGTGGCCCGAGCGGCCTGGACGAAAAAAGGAACCACTCCAACTAGGTCGTGTGGACAAGAGGTGGGCAAGATAAGTCAACTGGAGAACTGTTTCGGTTGGGTGATACTGGTGGCTTGTCCACAAATGCCCGGCGATGGGGCGGTCACGGCGTCTCAGGTAGACGCCAATGGTGGGCAGACAACCAGTACCATCCACCCCACTGTTTTGCCAGATTTGCCCAGCTCTTGTCCACACGACCTAGTCTGACACCGGAGGATGTGGCGAGGATCGGCCAGCAGGTTACAGGCAAGACGCAACTGGACGACAAGGAGGACCCGATCCAGCGTGCCATCGACCGGGTCCACGCCTTCGAGCGGGGCGTCGGGACCGAGTCGGACCTCCTCGAAAGGGGCAAGTCGGAACTCGTGAAGGCCGAAGAGGCCCTGCGTCAGGCGGAGGTAAATCGCCGGGAGGCCGCCAACCTGGGCCGCAAGGCTGAGGAGCACTCTGCCCGGCAGCGCCTGGCGAAGGAGAAGAAGGACGAGCTGCGGAAGGTCGCCGATGCGCTGGAGCGGGGCCAGACCGCCCTTAAGACCCTCAACGACACGGCCCCCAACGCCGCGAAGAAGCAGCAGGCCATGGACACGATCCAGCAGGCCCGGACCGATGTCGAGAAACTCCGGGAAACCGAGATCGCCCGGATCGAGTGGGCGGCAACGATGCTCGAAGCGGTCGCCAGCGATGCCCAGCGATCTAAGCGGCTATCCGGGAAGGGGTGGGTGCGAAGTCGCAAGTCTTTGTTGTGAAGAGGGTTGCGTCGCCCGAGCCTGCTGTCGCCGCAACTCGCCTCCACACAACGACTTCGGGCCACTTCCCTGGGGCTTCTCGGATCGCCTCTCAGCGCGGATCTCCGCGAGGCGATCCTGCGGTTGCTGTGGGGTCTTCTCTGGCATTCGCCGTTGGCTGGGTTTGCGCTTGGGCATGGTCGTTCCCCTTTGCGACGGATGTGTCGGGAAACGACGATTATCAGCGAGCGTGTGGGAGAAGAGAAACCCCGCTCCAAGGCACCGATTCTTTCGGATTGCTCCCTTTGAGACACAGGACTGCGAATGACGCGGAGCGGCTCGCGAAGGCGGTCCAGGACTGGTTCGGCAAGGACAAACTGCTCCAGGGGGCCAAAACCCCAAGATCGACAGGCTGGTGGTGGCCGAGGCGATCGAAGTGCTGGGGATCATGGTCGCACCGCGGGTTGTCTCCGATGACGGCACGTTCATGCTGCCGCTGGTCCGGATCGGCGAGACCGACGTCTACGCGGCCACCATTCCGCTGCCCGAAGGCGCGGCGATCCGCGGGGCGTACGAGGTGGGAAATTGGCGGCTCGAAAGCTTCAATGAGGAGGATAATGCCGCTCCTCCCCACGACCCCGCCATGACGACGGGGTCGGAGGAGGAGACGACGGACAAGGGACAGCAACTCCCCATCGACAGCATCGGCGATGGGGAATGCTCACCGACAGACGGCGTCATCCTCAGTGGGATGACGCACCGCCCGTCCTCGCCGCGCGGGCGGAGATCGGGCGACCATCGGCGAAACGACCCCCGACCAACGCCGCAGCTTCCGGACGAAACGACGCCGAGCGGGATGACGTTGCTTTATTAACGTACGACATGGATGTCGAGATTGCATCCCTCGGTCCCGTTTTCAAACTCGATTGAAAAAATCTTTAACGTGAGCTTGCCTGAATTATTCGTGAAAAATTGCTTGAAAAAAGAAGTGCGATCCCGTTTGAGAAGGGGGTCCGGAGAAGGCCTCGATGCGACTGCTCATCGTGGAGGACCACGAGGGGACGCGGTGGGTCCTGGGGAAGATCTGCCGCCTCAAGCTTCTCTTTGGGAGTCGCGGCGACTTCAGCGAGGATACCGGGTCTGCTTCAGCGACCCGTATCGAATGAGGTCGGGTGCCACGGGTCCTGTCCTCGGAACCGGTGCCGGGGGCCGTTGGAACGGATTTGCGATCGTCTGTTCACCCGCCGTGCGACATGAACCGTTCGAGGTCCTCGCTCTTGGCGACGACGGTGATGCCGTCTTCGGTGACGGTCAAGCCGCGGGCGCAGGTCGGCATCGCGGTTCCAGCCGATGTCGAAGCCGGTAGGGACCTTCACGTCCTTGTCGATGATCGCGCGGCGGATCCGGGCGTGGCGGCCGACGTCGACGCCGTCGAAGAGGATCGAGTCCTCGACCAGCGCGTAAGCTGTTGATCCGCACGCCCGGCGAGAGGATGCTCCGGTAGACCTGGCCGCCGGAGACGATCGCCCCCTGGCAGACGATCGAGTTGAACGCCGCGCCGCGGCGGTCGGGGTCGGTGTGCACGAACTTCGGCGGCGGCATCGGGGGCTGGTAGGTGTGGATCGGCCAGTCGCGGTCGTAGAGGTTCAGGATCGGGTCGATCTGGATCAGGTCCATGCTCGTCTGGAAGTACGCGTCGAGCGTGCCGACGTCGCGCCAGTAGGCGGCCTGCTTGCGGTTCTCGTCGCGGAACGGGTAGGCGAAGACCCGCGGCGTCGTCGAGCATTGGCGGGATGATGTCCTTGCCGAAGTCGTGGTTCGCTCGCCTCCTTCTTGGCGGCGTCCTGGAAGAGCAGCTCGTACATCACGTCGGTCGTGAAGACGTAGATGCCCATCGACGCCAGCGACATCTCGGGGTGGTCGGGCATCCCCGGCGGGTTCTTCGGCTTCTCGAGGAAGCCGACGACCCGACCGGCGCCATCGACGTCCATCACGCCGAACTCGCGCGCCTGGAGCTTCGAGCACGGGCAGGCAGGCGATCGTCAGGTCGGCGCGGCGCTCGCGGTGGAACGTCGATCATCTGCGGCGTAATTCATCTTGTAGATGTGGTCGCCGGCCAGGATCAGCGTGTCGCGGGGCGCGGCCTTCTCGATCGTGTAGACGTTCTGGTAGATGGCGTCGGCGGTGCCTTGGTACCACGTGCTCGGCGATCCGCTGCTGGGGCGGGATCACCTCGATGTACTCGTCGAGCTCGCGGCAGAGGAACTTCCAGCCCTGGTCGATGTGCCGGTTCAGGCTGACCGCCTTGTACTGCGT
This sequence comes from uncultured Planctomycetaceae bacterium, assembly GCA_963803395.1. GTDB lineage: Bacteria > Planctomycetota > Planctomycetia > Isosphaerales > Isosphaeraceae > JAFANO01. The sequence continues at coordinate 184,610 of CAWDND010000069.1, read as the reverse complement.
CAGGACGAGGATCTTCCGCAGGTCGGAGTTGATGCAGTTGGACAGGGTGAAGTCGATGATCCGGTAGATCCCGCCGAAGGGCACCGCCGGCTTGGCCCGATCGCGCGTCAAGGGCTCCAGGCGAGTTCCTCGCCCTCCAGCCAGGACGATGGACATCACGTCACGATGCACCAGACCACCCTCCGCTCGATCGACGACATTGGGACAGCGAGACCCTTCCATTGTGCACCTTGACGGGGCAATAAGCCAACGGGTGAGTAGGGGGATCGGAGCGGATTGGGGGGAGTTCGCGACGGGCCCGAGTGCGCCCCTCTGCGGTCGAGGGCTCAGGACGCTCGGCTGATGGATAGCGGTTCTTCACGGCGATCTTGGTAAATTCGCCAGCGAACCTTCACGGCCACGCCATGACGATCAGATTTCTGGGCCGCATTCTCACCGGTCGTGGTCGATGCCGAGCCGCCTGTTGATCCTGGGAGAGATCCGTGACTCGCCCACTTCGATCGTCCCGCGCCTGGTCCGCGCGTGCTCCTGGTTCTGGCCTGGATCGGCCTCGTTCAATGTCCCGGCCCACGCCGGCGACCGGATCAAGGAGTTGCAGGCCGCGAACGTCGCCAGCCAGGACGAGAAGGCACGCCGCCGCCTATCACTTCGGCTCGCAAGGCCCCGGCGACGTCTTCTCGAACCACGCCAGCCACACCAACCGGCTGATCCCGGTCTACGTCTTCGGCCGGAAGGCCGACCTCGGCGCGGTCACGGGGCCAAACAGCCGTTATCGCGACCCCGAAGAAGGTCAAGGCGCTCTACGGGTTCCTGCCCGAGCACACCGTCAACCCCGAGGCCGAGTACGCCGACCAGAGCGACCTCTACCGCGTCCAGAAGGAGGCCGTCGCGCGCGGGGCCAAGCACCTGTTCATCGTCTGGTTCGACGGCCTGGACTGGCCGACCACGCAGGCCGCCGCGATCGTCAAGACGGGCAAGGTCTACACCGAGGGGAAGGGCTCGGGCCTGATCTTCCAGGACTACACGGCCGACGGCTCGGCGCAGTACGGCTCTTCGTCACCAGCCCGACCCACGACAAGAACACGCCCGACGTCGATGCGCAGACGGTCGCCATCCGCCCGAGGGCCTCGGCGGCGGCTACGACGCCCGGATCGCCGGCCCGAACCCCTGGACGCTCGGGCCGCTCGGCCCGAAGGCCCCCGGCTACCTCAAGGGGCAGTCGGCCAGACGCCAAGGATCGGGCGGGCGTGCAGGCCGCCGGCGGCGTGCTCCACGCCTACACCGACTCGGCCCCCAGCGCCGCCGAGTTCGCCAGCGGCGCAAGTCGTACAACAACGGCGTCAACGTCACCGACGACGGCCGGTTCGTCAGACCCGTCTTCCACCAGCTCCAGGCGCAGGGCTGGAAGGTCGGCACCGTGACCAGCGTGCCGTTCGACCACGCCTCGCCCGCGGCGATGTACGCGCACAACGTCCACCGCGACGACTACCAGGACCTCGCCCGCGACATGCTCGGCCTGCTCGGACATCGGCCAGGAGACCCGCAAGACGAGCGCGCTCCCCGGCCTCGACGTGGTCCTCGGCACCGGCTTCGGACAGGAGACCAGCGAGAAGACCCTCAAGGCGCAGGGCCAGAACGGCATCGCGGGCAACCTCTACATCACCGACGCCGACAAGGCGGCCATCGACGTCAAGAACGGCGGCAAGTACGTCGTCGTCGCAGACCGAGAGCGGGGTCAACGGCGGCCGGGCCCTGCCGGGCTGCCGCGGCGGCCGCCGTCGAAGGGGGCCATCGCCTCTTCGGCTTCTTCGGCTCGAAGGCGCTCAACCACCTCCCCTACCGGACCGCCGACGGCCGTTACGACCCCGCCCCCGACCTCGACGGCAAGGCGGAATCGTACACCCCGGCCGACCTCACCGAGCAGCCGACCCTGGCCGACATGACCCGCGCCGCGCTGACCGTCCTGGGGGCCCGGCCGGAGCAGCCGTTCGCCCTGTTCGTCGAGGCCGGCGACGTCGACTTCGCCCTGCACAACAACAACCTCGACAACGCCATCGGCGCCGTCTATCAGCGGCGAGGAGGCGATCCGCGTCATCATCGACTGGGTCGAGGCGCACAGCAACTGGGACGAGTCGGTCCTGATCGTCACCGCCGACCACGGCCACTACCTCGTCCTCGACGATCCAAAGGCGCTGATTGACCCCCGCTGAAAGCAGGATCGGGCGTGAGCCGTTCGAGGAGCTCTCGGCAAACGGATGGGCCGGTGGCGGGACACGCTTCAGGTCGCGCCGGCTTGAGGCGGCGCGGCGTTTGCCGCGCGGATCAACGGGTCGGCCCAGGCCTGGTCATCGGGTGAAAGGGGCGACGCGCAGGGTGCGTCGTAGCGCAGGATGTCGCGGTAGCGTCCCGCGTCGTAGGTCTGAGCGAGTACCGCTTGCAGGTCGAGCGGCACGTCGGGGTCGGCGTCGGCCAGCGGGATGCGAATCCGAGGCAGGCGGTCACGGAGCCCGCGCCGGTACAACTCGAACTCGTCCCGGAGCCCAAAAGCGCGGTTCACGCAGACCAGAGTATGGTATCCCTTCGGTCCTCGCGCCATCTGTTCGGGAACCGCCACAACGTGCGGTCCCGCGCGGAGCAGGTCGATCTCGACCAGATGCGTCGCGCTGCTCAGGACTTCGCGTTGCTTGGCCAGGTAGGAGACCCGGCCCGGTCCGGCGAACTTGTTCGCGGGGCTGACCACCTCGATGACCGTCACGACCGACTGCCCCGTCCGCCGGTCGAGGATGGCGACATACGACTCATGGATCTCCAGGTCCGGTATCCGGACCACCTCGGGAGCGTCGGCCTCGATCACTGCGACGCCCCCGCCATTCACCCGGATGCGGCCCCGCTTGAGCAAGACATCGGGAATGATGTCGCGCTCCGGCCCCTCAAGCGTACACGCGCTCCTCGATCGTCGCGATGTAGCGCGAGCCCAGCTTCGGCTGCAAGTGGTCGGCGAGGTACACGATCACACGGTTATGGACCCCCGGCCAGAACGCCGGGTCTTCAAGGTACGGGTCCATCCCCGGGAAGATCATACTCATGCGCGAGCCTCCCTGGATCAATGCGGCGCCGCGTCGATGTGGTTGCGGAACCAGAGTTCGAGCATCAGCAAGCTCCAGAGTCGATAGGCGTGGTCGCGCCGGCCGTCGACGTGCTCGTCGACCAGCGTGGCGACCGCCTCGGGGCGGAACAGGCCGCGGCCGAGGCGACCGGGTCGAGCAGCACGGCGCGGAGCTCGTCCTTCAGCTCGCCGCGGAACCAGCGGTCGATCGGGACGCCGAAGCCCATCTTGGGCCGGTGCCGGATCGCCGGGGGGAGCAGGTCGGCGAACGCCTGCTTGAGCACCACCTTCGACCGCCCGCCGCGGAGCCGGAGCTTGCGGCGGATCGGCAGCGCCAGCGCCAGCTCGACGACGCGGTGGTCGAGGAACGGGCCGCGGCACTCCAGGCTGTGCGCCATGCTCGCCATGTCCACCTTGACCAGCAGGTCGCCGGGCAGGTACGTCAACAGGTCGGCGACCATCGCGCGGGTGACCGGGTCGCGCGTGCGGCGCCGCGGCGAAGGCCGCGGTCGAGCACCGAGGCCGGGTCGGCCTCGGCGGGGACCGCCGGCGCCGGCCGAGGCCAGCGCGTCGATCAAGTCGTCGGCAGTAGAGCGCCGCCGCGGCCGGGCTCGTCGAACTGGCAGTTCCAGCGCGAGGTAGCGCGTCTCGGGTCGCTCGCCGATCCCCTCCAGCCAGCGGCGGACCCGTCGGAGCCGGGTCTTCGCCCGCGCCGAGGCCGGCAGCGCGCGCGCCAGCGGGCCGCCGAGGAACCGCGCGGGCCGGCCGGCAGGCGGTCGAGCAGGCTCGGCCAGCGCGACGGCGCGGTAGCGGTCGTAGCCGGCGAACAGCTCGTCGCCGGCGTCGCCGGTCAGGGCCACCGTCACCTCGCGGCGGGTCTCGCGGGCGACGTACCAGGTCGGCAGCGCCGAGCTGTCGGCGAACGGCTCGTCGAACTGCCAGGCCAGGGCCGGCAAGGTCTCCCACGCCCGCGGCTCGACGATGAAGGCGTGGTGCTCGGTCCCCAGGTGCCGCGCGGCCAGCTCGGCGTAAGCGGCTCTCGTCGAACGCCGGGTCGTCGAACCCGATCGAGAACGTCTTGCACGGGCCGGCTCGACGCCGCGCTGCATCAGGCCGACGATGATCGTCGAGTCGATCCCGCCCGAGAGGAACGCGCCGAGCGGCACGTCGGCGACCATCTGCTCGCGGACGGCGTCGCCGAGCGTCGCGCGGAGCTCGCTCGACGTCCTCGCCCGAGCGGCCGCTCGCCGCTCGAGCGTCCCAGTCGGGCTCCCAGTAGCGCTCGAGCGTCAGCCGTCCCTCGTGCCAGACGGCGTAGTGGGCCGGCGGGAGCTTGTGCGACGCCCTCGCAGGATCGTCCGCGGGTGGGGGACGTAGCCGTAGGTCAGGTACTGGTCGAGCGCCAGCGGGTCGACCCGGCGGGGGAACTCGGCCTCGGGCAGGGCCAGCAGCGCCTTCAGCTCGCTGGCGAAGACGATCCGCGCGCCGTCGTGGCGATAGACCAGCGGCTTCTGGCCCAGCCGGTCGCGGGCCAGGACGCAGCCGGCGGCGGGGTGCGTCCCAGATCGCCAGGGCGAACATCCCCCGCAGCAGGGCGAACATCCCGGTCCCCTCGTCCTCGTAGAGGTGGACGAGGACCTCGGTGTCGCCCGTGCGAGCGGAGCGTGTGCCCCGCGCGCCTCCAGCCGCTGCCGCAGCGCGGGGAAGTTGTAGATCTCGCCGTTGAAGACGGTCCAGACGGTGCCGTCCTCGTTCGAGAGCGGCTGGTGCCCGCCCGCCAGGTCGACGATCGACAGCCGGCGGAACCCGAGCGCGGCGTGGCCGTCGCGGTAGACGCCCGAGTCGTCCGGCCCGCGGTGCACCATCCGGTCCATCATCGCCGCCAGGTCCTCCTCGGACAGCACCCGGCCGACGTCCGTCCAGGCCGCACCAGAGATTCCGCACATGGATCGACCCCTCTTCGGGTTGCGCCGAGAGCCCTACGGCCGGATCGGGAGTTTCTCAAAGGCGCAAAGGAAGGGTGATGTCCTGCAATCATTGAAAGCCCGTGGGCGTCCGCATCGGCGCCACAGTTTCGGCGCACTCAAGAGTTTGATATGAAGGACTTCGGGCATCACTGGCAAAACTTCTGCGCTGCCGGTAAACATCCAAAAACATGCGTTTCAATGATCGCAGGACACCACCATTGCTCAACTCCCTTCCCCTCGCTTTGTCTTTCGCGACTCTAATCCCTTCGGCCGGGCGTAGGCGAGGGCCAGCAGGGCATAGGCGGTCACGAGGTTGGGGTCGCCTTCCATGAAACGGTCGGCCGGGTTGACCCAGCTGCCGTCAGCGTTCTGACGCTTGGCCAGGGCCGCAATCAGGTCGGCCCGCCAGTCGTGGCTTTGCCCCGAGGCGTCGATCAGGGTCGGTTTGCCCAGCAGCGCCATGGCCTTGGCGAAGGTCTGATAGTAGTAGTAGAGCCCCTTCTGGCCCAGCCCGGGGTTCTCGTCGACCGTGTAGTGCTTCGCGATGTAGTCGAGACGCGGCCTTGACGCGGGGGTCGTCGGGGATCAGGCCGGCGTGGATCATGCTCTTGAGGCCGGCGTAGGTCATGCTGGCGTACGAGCGGAGGCCGCCGTCGGATCCTGGCCCCGGCCAGCTCGTGCCGCCGTTGGCGGCCGTATAGACGAAGCCGCCGTCGTTGACCTTGCCCGCCCAGGCCTGGTCGTTGAACTCGCTCTTGAGGTTCTGGCAGCGCGAGACGAAGACCAGTGCCTTCTGCAAGGCGGGGTCGTCGGCGGCAGTCCGGTGTCGCGCAAGGCCTCCATGAAGAACGCGGTGTTCGAGAGGTCGGGCCGGCTGTTGTTGCCGCCGTAGCCCGCGCCGCCGTAGAAGGCATCCTCGCGGTCCTTGCCCTCGCCCTCGTCCCACTGCTTGGTCTTGAGGAACTCTTGCCCGGCCTTGATCACGCGGTCGTAGCGGCCGTTGGTGTTGGCCTCGTGGAACGCCATCAGCGCGATCGAGGTCGTGTAGTTGGCGTGCACGGCCTCGGAGAGCCCCCCGTTCGGGCCGATCAACCCTTCCAGATAAGCAGACGCCCGGACGATGGCCGGGTCGGCGGGCATGACCCGCTTCGCACGGAGCAGGGCGGTCGCGACGATCGCGGAGATCCCCGGCTCGCGCCCGGTGGACCACCCCCCCTTCGTGTCCTGGCGAGACCGCAGAAAGGCGACCGCGTGGTCGGTCATCTCCGCGACGGAAGGCGCGTCCGGCGCGCCGAAGACCGGCCGGCCCGCGCAGGCCAGGACCCCGAGGGCTCGCACGCTTCGACCAAGGAACCAGCGGCGGGAGGTCGTCCTGGGCATCGCACTCCATCCTTTTCCGGGTGAGGACTTTCGAGACCCGACGCGGCGCGTTTGAGTGATTGCTTGCGGAAAACCCTTTCCACCGGCTCACGTCGTTTCCTCATTATAGCGACAATTCACTCGACCGGGGTGCGGGTTGCGATTGACGGGCCGGGGCATTCGCGCTAGACTTCGGACCGAAGGTCGCGCCTTGGGCGTGAGCCGGGCACGTCCCATCTCTGGGAAAGAATGTGATGCGGAAAGGATTCCGCTCCATGAACGGGAAGTCCCTGACGCTCGTGCTGGCCATGATGGCCGTGGCGGGCTGCACGCTCAACCGCACCGGGCTCCGCCGCGAGACGTTCCTGCCTTGGATCATCGGCGGCAGCGATGGCCAGATCATCGAGCCGAAGCGCTGCAAGTTGCAGGTGGCGATCGTGTCGCGCCCGATGCGCGACGAGGTGATCAACGGCACTGTTTGGAGCGTGGTCGACGAGCAGACCATCCCTCCCGAGACCCGCCGCATGCTCGAGGCCAACGGCCTGCGGGTCGGCCTGATCACCGGCGACCTGCCGGCCGAGGTCGAGGCGATCCTCAAGGCGCCCCCGCCGCACAAGGTCGAGCCGGCGCAGTTCCACCTCCCCGACGGCGACCACACGCTCATCAGCCTCTGCGAGTCCACCCCCCAGGCCAGCCTGCTCTTGAGCCGCCAGGGCCGGGCGTTCGGCAAGGACTACTCCGACGCCAGCGGCTGGCTCCGGGTGACGGCCAGCTTCGAAGGCGCCACTGACGTCAAGCTGCGCCTCGTCCCCGAGATCCATCACGGCCCGGTCCAGCACGTCTTCGGCGCGGTCCCCAACCCGGGCACCTACTCGCCGCAACAGTTCATGCTCAAGGATGGCCAGCAGGAGGAGACCCTCCGCGAGTTGGCAGCAACCCTGACACTGCAACCGGGTCAGGTCGCCGTGATCGGCTGCCGCGCCGAGGGCGCGCGCAACCTCGGGTCGTTCCTGTTCACCCACCCCGAGCCCAACAGCGATCGCCTGCTCCAGAAACTTGTCCTGATCTGGGCCTCACGGAGCAGCCTCGGCCTGCTGGAGAACACTCCCAAGGCCCCGGCCGACCTGGAGCCGGTGGAACCGCCGATGTGAGGGGCATGAAGGGGAAGGGTCCCTCGTCAAACTATCGAGGCAGGATGCCCGAGACGCTGAAGAGTGCAGGACCGGCCACGACGAGAGACGTCGTGCAGACATCCGACGACGGACGATGAGCCACTCGCCCCTCCATTCCCGGGTCGGGGGCCGATATCCTGGGAAGGAGTCTCGACCGATGGATTGGCTTGCGAGATCGGTAAGCCGGGATGAGGGGCGAACGGTCGGGTCACGGAGGCGCTGGGTCGCGCACACCCGGCACGATCGGATGGCGCCGCCACATCGGTCCCATCGGGTCGAGCCCCCGGCCGAGGAGGTCTGCGACGTGTCATCGCGCCTGGTCACGCTCGATGGTTCGAAGGGAGAGGGAGGCGGGCAGATCCTCCGGACCGCCCTGACACTCTCGCTCTTGACCGGTCGCCCGTTCCGGTTGGTCAAAATCCGCGCCAACCGCGAAAAGCCCGGCCTGCGCCCGCAACACTTGAAGGCGATCGAGTCAGCCGCGAGCCTGGGGGGCGCTGAAGTCGTTGGCGGGTCGATCGGGTCGCGCGACCTGACCTTCCGCCCGGCGGACTACACGCCCCGCGACCTCCAGATCGACATCGGCACCGCCGGCGCGACGGCGCTGGTGCTCCAGACCCTGCATCTGCCCCTGGCGCTCCGGGCCGCGCAGCCCGTCCGGGTCACGCTGACCGGCGGCACATTCAACACGAAAGCGCCGTCGTTCCCGTTCCTGGAGACGACCTGGCGCGCCACCTGGTGTCGATCGGGCTGCCGATCGCGCTGGCGATGCCCGCGACGGGCTTCTATCCCCGGGGGGGTGGCCGACTCGATGCATGGATCGAGCCCGGGCGCCCGCGCCCTCACGCGCACCGGGCGTGGCCCGCTGGTCCGGATCCGAGGGATCGCCGGCATCGCCCACCTGAGACCGGACATCGCCGCACGGATGCGCGACCGCGCCGAGGCCCGCCTGGCCGAGCGCGGACTGGCCGCCGAAATCGCGCTGGCCGACTGGACGAGCCCGGGGCAGGGAGCCGCGATCTGCCTGACCGCGGAACACGAGGGCGCCATCCCCGCCATGTTTATCGGGCTGGGCGAGCGCGGCAAGCCCGCCGAGGTCGTCGCCGACGAGGCGGTCGAGGAGCTGCTCGCCTTCGAGGACGCCGGCGGCGGCGCGGTCGATCCGCACTCGGCCGACCAGATCCTCCTGCCTCTGGCGCTGGCCCCCGGCCGGAGCGAATACACGGTCTCGGAGGTCACCGAGCACCTCCGGACCAACGCCCTGACCATCCGGGCGTTTCTTGACCGCGCCATCGAGATCGAGGAGCCGGGCGGCGATCGCCCCGGCCGAGTCGTCATTGCCTGATCGCCCGCGTCGAGCGGCCGTCGCGGCGCGGACTCTTCACTTTCATTAAAATATCAGAAATTGATTATGAAAGATTCTCGATGACGCCGCGCCAGCCCTGCATTGACCTCGACCTGAGCAAGCAGCGGGGCGTGCCGCTCATCTCCCCGAGGTGGTGGCAAGCGCGGTCAGTTTTCAACCGTCTATTCCGCACATCTGGGGCGAATTTCCCTAAAGACTCACCGAACCCGTGATGATCGGATGATGCCGAGCGGCTCTTCCCTTGCATTTTGTGCAACTTCGGGCTCATTCACGGGTTTGTACACCTTCAAAGGGCTGGCTGCTCATGTCACGTCCAGCCGCGATCCCATGGCGGCGCTGCCGGCGATGAGCGGCTGAGTGCGGCTGACAGTGCCGGCGTCGCTGGTCGGGCTTTGAAGGTCAGAGCATCACGGGTATGGCATTCATGGTTACGCCGGTGATCAACGCGGACCCACGGACACGCGGAAACCGAGGACCGGAGTTCGCCTGCGGGTGATGGACGCCGCCACCTCGCACCGCAACCGACCGGAGGCATGGGCCAGGTGCTCCAGCACCCGGCCAGGGTCCATCGACCCCAGGGCCGGGGGGACGCTCACCGTGACCAGCAGTCGCGAGGCATCGGGTGCGGGATCAACGGCCATCACCTGCAAGCTCTGTAACATCTCATCGCCGCAATCGCCCGCCAGGACATCGGAGAGAACCTCGGCCACCTGGCTGCAAAGCTGCAGGGTCTTGCGTCGGGGTCTCTCGCCCGGGCGCCCCTTTCGGGACCATTCGCGCGGATCGCTGCCATCGTCCGGATGGACCTCGGCGCAGAGCGAACGCATCTGCTTTTGTGAAGGTTTCTTGAGTGACATTCTGGACTCTCACGTGGAAGAGATCGACGTACCATCACAGCGCCGATCGGCCTGATCTCGGGGAATATCCGACATGTGAGAGCCTGGCCCGGACGGGCCGAACCACCGTATCACCCGAGCGCGGGTTGCAGGCTCGACAACACCCTGGTGCAGGAGGGATGTTGCATTGCCGAGCCTCCTATGGGTTGGAGAGATGATTTCGAGGGGGGATTCTCCCCTCAATCCTAAACCTAGCGGCGAAATTCAGGCATGTCAACCGGAATCCGAGGAAAGCGCTGGCGTGCTGGCGCATCGATCCGACGGGTCTCGGCACACCTGATTTCTCAAGCCGCCTTCACCCGCCGCTTGGAACCCCTCCCAGCAGGGTGCGAGAAATGCACCCATATTTCGTAAGAAGTTGCTCCCTTGCTCATGCCCGACGGATCGGTCGCCAGCGCATCGCCTTAACGGGATGGAGGATCAGAGATAACCGAGATCCGCCAATCGCTGCTGGATCTCCGCATCTTCCTCCTCGGTATACGCTACCGGGACGGATGTGCCGTCCATCGAGGCGATCGTGGCCGAAGGCGTCGCTTCGGCTGTGATCAGCGCCGGTTCGAGGATTTCGGTCAAGATGCGGCCATCCATGTCGGGGGGGACCGGGACTCCCAGGAGGTGGAGGACCGTGGGGGCGATGTCGAGCAAGTTTGCCCCATCGAGCGCCGCGCCGGGGCGGAAGGGAGAGCCAGTGGCGAGGAAGACCCCTTCCATCCGGTGATCGCCCGTCGGCCCAAAGGCGGGCGAGATCACCTTGTTGGTGGTGAAGTCATACAGGCCGATCGTCCGGTAGCGCCAGTCATTCAGGACGACCGTCAGGTCGGGCGCGAGGTGGGCGTGTGGGCCGGAATACAGCTCCTCGCGCTCGAAGACCCGCTCGACCAGCGGGGTGCCCGACTCGGGATGGGGGATCGTCAGGAGGCCCGCCTTCAGGTCCTCGAGCAGCGGCCGGACATCCTCGGGCGCGACGCATCCCTGGGGCTGTCGGCCCTTGACGTTGAGGAAGATCTGCCCGAAGTTCCCTTGCGCGTACGCCTGCGTCCGCGACCAATCGATGTGCCGGCGCGACAGGAACGCCGACTCCCCCAACCGTTCCAGGAGGCTCTTCTGTTTGCCCTGGAACCGGCTGACCCGTTGCCGCGCCAGGCCCCACCGGACCATCTGGCCGTAGAGCCACTCGGGGGTCACTCCTCGCTCGTAGAACCAGCGCTTCTGCTTGACGTAAGGCGAGTTGTGCAGGACGATATCGCCCCGCTCCAGGAGCCAGACATTGAAGTTGACATACCATTCGATCGGGCCGAAACCGTGATCGCTCATCAAGATCAGGGCGGTCTCGGGCGGCAGCGCCGCCTCGATCGCGCCGAGTCCCCGGTCGAGCGTCTTCCAGAACGCGACGAATCCGGCGCGGACCGCCGACAGGTCGCGTCCCTTACCGGCCCGATGCGCGGGATCCCAGACGTGCCAGAGCTCGTGCTCGGCGCGATCGGTTGCCATCAAGTCGAACATGAACAGGTCCCATTCGCACCGCCGCATCAGGAACTCGATCGCCCGGAGGTGGTGCTCCAGGAAGTCGGTCAGCGCGGCGAGCGCCTCCGTCTCGTGGCCGCCGTCGTGGACCGCCGTGGACCAGGGGCGATACGGACCGATCGCCCGCTCCAGCTCGGCGAAGATCGCGGGATCGCTGGCGAAGTCGGGCGCGTGGGTCGGGCTGAGGAAGTCGCCCAGGTAGAACCCGGGGGCGGGACGGTGCGGGTAGCTCATCGGCACGCCCCCCGCCACGGTCTTCTTCCCGTGGCGGCCGGCGATCTCCCAGACCAGGTCCGCCTGGATCGCCCGCGAGGAGTTGACCCGGCCTTGCAACGGGTTGTGCGCGTATTCCAGGAACTCGAAGACCCCGTGCTTGCCCGAGTTCTTCCCTGTCATCACCCCGGTCCAGGCGACGGGGCTGAGCGGCGGGAAGACGGAGCGTAACGTCCCCGACACCCCCCGGTCCCTCACGCGGGCCAGGTGCGGCAACTCCCCCGCTTGGATCAGGGGACCCAAGAGGTCCCAGGTCGCACCGTCCAGGCCGATCACGAAGACCTTCATCAGTCCATCCTTTCCCCCAGGTCGCCAACCCTCAAGGCCCGGACAAACACACACCCCATTCCACAGATGGTGTATCTTACCGATATCCCGCGCTCAAGACGATGGATTCCTCCCCGCCGAGCGATCGCGCAATATAGCGACACCCTTGCTCAGGAAACGAGCACTAATCGCCACCCCACGCAGATGCCACTCCTCACTCGATCGATCGAAAAACGGAGCTGCAAACTCCTTTGTTTTCAGGAATTCTGCCAAGAACCCTTGCCTGACTCGCGCGACCCTTCGCGAATGGCACGCGGCATGCTCTTTCATCTCCCAACTCGATACCTGGGAGGGTTGAAGATAACCTCTCCTCAAGCATGCGAAGCGGCATAGGACCGAGTCTGAATCAAGAGCAAGCGTCGTTCTCCCTGGCTGTGCCCGGCTCCCTCGGGGGGAGCCGGGCTTTTTTTATTTTCCTTGTGGTGTAACGACTTGCGTTAACAATTTCCGAGTAACCGTTCAGTCCCCGCGTGAGCCAAAAACAAGGGGGGTTTGTGATGCTTAGACTAATGTACAACACACGGAAGGGCCTGCTTGACATCTGTCCTCTCGTTTGGAAACACCTTGTTTCATAGGGTCTCGAGGGACTGAACGGTTACGGTGGGCATCACCCCCCACATTCAATGATGCGTGGTGAGCGGTGCCCAACCTCACGGGACTCCCCGGGGCCGCCACCCTCGCGGGGACCCTCGCTGCCGACACAACCAGGGCTGGCCGCGAACTGGAACGAGGACTCCCCGGGGCCGCTACCATCGCGCGGCTCCTCCGCCGCAATGCCTCACGGGTTGGCGAACTCTTCACCAAGCTGGTTATCTTGAAAGAGTGAAGGGCTCTGGCGCCGGTTTCCGGACACAATGGGAGGCCGAGAGACCCGATTTCGAGGACCGGCGGTGGAGGCGAGCATGGCGACGGCGGCGCGGAAGGTGATCGTGATCACGGGGGCGACGCGGGGCCTCGGCCGAGCGCTTGCCGAGGGTTTCGCCCGGCTCGGGCACGTGGTGGTCGGCTGCGGCCGATCCGCCGAGGAGCTCGAGCGGCTCCGCCGCGACCTGGACGCGCCGGACGACTTCGCGGTGGTGGACGTCACCCGCGAGGACCAGGTTGCGTCCTGGGCGGAGCGGACCCTGACCCGGCACGGGCCGCCCGACCTGCTGCTGAACAACGCCGCCGCGATCAACCGCAATGCGCCGCTCTGGGAGGTCCCCGCCGACGAGTTCGATCGGGTCATCGACGTGAACCTCAAGGGGGTCGCCCACGTGATCCGCCATTTCGTGCCGGCGATGATTGCCCGCAAGTCGGGGGTCGTCGTCAACGTCAGCTCGACCTGGGGCCGGTCCACCTCGCGCGAGGTCGCCCCCTACTGCGCGACCAAGTGGGCCATCGAGGGGCTGACCCGCGCGCTGGCGCAGGAGCTGCCATTAGGACTCGCCGCCGTCCCCCTCAACCCCGGGATCATCGACACGGAGATGCTTCGAAGCACATTTGGCGAACGTGCCGGACGCTTCCTTGGCCCCGAGGAATGGGCGAAGGCCGCTGTCCCGTTCCTGCTGGGACTCGGTCCCCAGGATAACGGTAAGCCGCTCACCGTGCCCGGCCAGTGAGGAGCCGAGTCATCCACGGGCCGAGGTCGAAGATCCCGGCCACCCTGCAGCCAGGAGACGCAGATCACCTCCCTTTCCCCCTTTTAACATATCCGAGGGCCACGAGTCGCGTTTCGGCCCGTCCCGAGGGACGCATCCCCGCATCGCAGGAAACAGCCCCCGCGTCCCTGCTTCCGGCCGACCGTGAACCGGCCCATTCCCCGACCCGGTTGGGGGCTTAATTTGTTTATTTTCCTCAACTTACGGGATGCCGTGGGCCTGAGCGCCGGCCCTTGGCCCGGCCTCATGACGAGATGGCGGCCCCCGACCCGGTTTCCATTTTCCACGGTCTTGCAGTATGATAAGACACAGATTAATGAAGGTCCCGTGAGAGGGCCGGCTGGGCGGCCAATTGTTCGTAATTCCTTGATTTCAAAGAGCATAGGAATACAGTCTCGCCGACACTTCCCCCCGGCTCCGGGCGCCGAATCAGGGCCTCACCCGTTGCGCTCGCCCGTCTATTTCCCTCGGAACAGGGAGAGACGATCAATAAATAAGAAAGAGACCTTTCCCATGACGCCATCGTTGGAGCGGCTTGCCGAATTGGTACGGCAGGCCGAAGCGAAGACCCGGGCCAAGAAATTAGGGACCGAGACGCAACAGGCAGCCGCGCAGTTCCGTGCCGCCGAGCAACGGGTGCGCGTCGCTGCGCAGCGCTTACGCGAGGTCCGGCCCACTCGGCTGCGCGACCTGGAGCAGGCCGACACCGAGGAGCATTATCTCAAGGACCTGGTCCGCAAGCTGGCGCAGTTCAAGTCCTCGCTCGAATCCGACAGCGACGCCGAGGCGCTGGTCGCGACGGCGCAGGCCGAGATCGAGCGGAAGCGGCGCGAGGCGAAGGCGGAATTGGAAACGGTGGGTCAGGAGTCCGAGGAGACGCGCCGTGCGCTCCGCGCCGCGATGGAGCACTATCTCCAGCTCCGCCGCGAGATCGATCGGCTCCAGCCCCAGCTCGCCGAGAACTTCGCCGCCGAGGATCGCCTGCTCTGGGACGCGGAGATGCACTTCCCCGGCGGCCAGTTCCAGGCGCTGGCGCGAGGTCGAGGCCAGCATCAACTACTTCGGTGTGCTCGGCAAGCTCGAACAGTATGCGCAGTTGAAGATCTGGATTGGCCGGTTCCGGATGCACCAGGCGGCCAACGACGGCGAGCTGACCGAGGAGAACCAGGCGCTGGCGAAGCGCGCGTCTTCCACCAGCTCAAGGCGCTCTCCAAGCAGTACGAGCCCGGCTACATCGAGGCGTTCCGACACGACTACAACACGGACTGGGCGGCGTACATCGCCGAGGCGCAGGAGCAACTGCTTCAGGCAACCGAGGCGGCCCGCCGGAACAAGGATTGGGAGCAGCAGCGGCTCGACCAGCAGGCGCGCGAGCAGGAGCGGCACCAGCAGACCCGCGAGACGGGCCAGGTGGCATTGGAAGAGCTGAAGGCGCTGCTGGCGCGGACCAATCTCCCCGACGAGGGCGTGGACGAGTTCCTGGCGCAGTTGAAGCTCGTGGTCAACGGCCTCGGCGCCTCCGATCCCCAGCTCCTGGAGCTGGTCATGCCCTACCGCGAGCTGGTCGCCGGCGGCAACGGCCTGCGCGCCTGAGGCGAAACCTCGACCGGGTCCGCCAGGAAGAGGCCAAGGACGACGAGACGCTCCAGGTCCGGTACGAGGACCTGATCTCCGCCACCCAGGGCCGCCGCGTCCTGATGATCGGCGGCAGCGTCCGCGAGGACGTGCGCCGGACGCTCCAGCGGCTCTTCGAGTTCGACCGGCTCGAATGGGAGCCCTACGAGGACGCCAAGCCAGCGATGCTCGACTCCCTGGAGCAGCGCATCCGGAACCGGGGGGTGGACCTGGTCCTGATCCTCAAGAGCTTCATCGGCCACCACGTCCCCGAGCGGCTCCGCCCGCTCTGCGAGCAGTACGACATTCCCTGCCTGATGGTCGAGCGCGGCTACGGCCCGGCGCAGGTCGGCGAAACGCTCCGGCGAGGGTTGCTCAAGTCGGCCTGAACGATCATTGAACCCGAGGGGCGGTGGCTTGCCCAGGTCATCGAACGCTCCGGCGTGCCGGGCCAGGGATCGACTCGTGAAGAGGCCGTCGCGAAAGTCCAGGCGCTGGCGTTCCGCTCGCGTTCGATCTGGCGCGGTACTTCATGGCCAGACGTCCGTGATCAGGATGCTCGCTTGCCAGACGACGCTATTCTCTAGTACTGTATCGCTTCAACAAGCAGATCAATAATATAATTGTAATTTAATATTTAATAAACACATGCGTTCACCTTCAAAGGGCTGAGTGCGTGAAACGCACCGTTGTACCGAACGGTTTTCTTCAACTCACGGCTGGCGATGCTCGATAGATGATGGAGATTTCCCGGGGAATGCATCCCGGGAGACCCGTGCAGCGTGTATCGAGAAAATCCTTGACGAGCGGGCAGAGTGTATGGATCGCCAGCCTTGTTCCCTGCGGGATGAGAGGACGCGAACGATCCGGGTCGCCTCGGGGTCCGAGGAGGAGCGATGCGTGGGTCGTTTCCCGGGCTGGACGACGCTGGGGCTCGTCCTGGCGTTCTACGTTGCGTGCCTCACGGTCGCGACCTACCCGGTCGTTTTGCTCTTTCGGACGCACCTGCCGTCGCTGTGCGACCCGCTCGATCACCTCTGGGTGATGCGGTGGTACAAGGACTGCCTGGTCGAAGGCCGGGCGCCGGGGTTCTGTCCCGAGCTCGAGTATCCCGTCGGGGTGTCACTGGGCCATTTTTCCGCCTTGCACCTCGAGTCGATCCTGTATCTGATGGCGTGCCTGGTGTGCGATCAGGACGCCGGACGTTACAACCTGGTGTGGGCCGCCGGGCTGCTGACGACCGGACTGGGGACCTTTGTCCTGGTCTGGTACATCCTGCGGAGCCGGGTCTGTGCCGGGTTCGGCGGGCTGCTGGCGATGCTCTCCACGCCGATGCTGTCACATGCGACCGGGCACATCGAGCTGCTCTTCGCGGGCGGCGTCTCGCTCTTCCTGGTCGCCTGGCTGAGGTTCGTCGATCAGCCGAGCCGGGGGCGGCTGGCCGCGGTGGTCGCGCTCTACGCCCTGGTGGCGATGAGCGTGTCGTATTACATGGTGATGAGCACGGTCCCGACGGCCCTTTATGTGGCCTGGAGGCTGGGGCGGAAGGGCGGGGGCGGCCGGGTCGCCTGGGCCAGGGACCGCGCCGGCTGGCTGCTGGGCTTCGCCGCGCTGACGGTCCTCTGCCTGGCCCTGCTGCTCCTGCCCCAGATCCGACTGATGATCGCAGGCTCGCCGACGTCTCGGAACTGGGCGGAGTTCAACTTCTTCCGTGTCCCATTGGGGAACTATGTCACGCCGACGCCGCGCCACCTCCTCGGGAGGCTCCTGCCAGTCATCCTCGGGGCCGGGGGCACCCCGTCGCCGATCGGGATCGAGACCGCCTCGTACCTCGGCGTCGTGACGATGGCGCTGCTGGCCTACGCGGCCATCAGGCGCGTCGGATTCCCCGCGCGTCGTTCTGGTGGGCGACGTTCGCGGCGATGGTCGTCCTCTCGCTCGGGACCGAGACGTGGGTCGGGCCGATCCGGATCGGCCTGCCCGCGGCGTGGCTCTGGAGGACGGTCTGGGTGTTCCGGCTGATCCGGGTCCCGGCCCGCTTCAACGTGTTCGCGAGCCTCTGTGTCGCGCCGATCGCGGCGGCCGGTCTCCAGGACCTCCTGGAACGGTTGCCGCGCCGGAGCCATCGGGTGTTGCTGGTGTCGGGACTGGCCGTCGTGGCGGTTGCCGATCTCGCCATGGTCCCGTTCGGCGAGCGCGTCACCGTACCCGTCGCCTCGGCTGCCTACGACCTGGTGCGGCGGACGGACCCGCGTGCGGCCATCCTCGATGCCCCGATGTTCGAATCGGCCCGTTCCCAGGACATCTCGTCGGTCTGCGGCTACTGGCAATCGATCCATCGGCTGAGGACCAGCGCCGGCTATACCGGCTTCCCGAACCTGCAGTTCGACAGCCTGATCGTCGCCAACTCCCCCTTCGCCGCCGCGACGATGCTCGGGCCCGGCTACCTGGCGACCCCCTCCGCGACGGACCTCGGCGCCGCCTCGGAGGTCGATTTCCGGGACTACGTCTGGCTGTTCCTGACGTATCACAAGTACGACTATCTGTTCTTGCACTGCTTCGAGCCCAGCGCCCCTGCGCTGCGCGCATGGTGCGACGGGCCGAGGATCAGCTCTCCGAGGCCAAGGTCTTCGGGGATCTGACGACCACCGTTCTCGCCCGCGCCTGGCTCGAGCCCCCGACGCACCGGGTCTGGCTCTGCACGGAGGGATGGCTGCGGCGCGACGGGCATGCCGGCGACCTTTCGCACGCGGCGCGGCGGACCGCGCGCGTCGTGGTCTACAACACCCGCCCCGACGAGCTGATGATCTTCACCCTCAGGGCGCAGCCTTCCGCTCCTCCCGGTCAGTCCGGGTCCGGTTGAACGGTCGGGAGCTCGTCCGCTGGACGGTCGTCCCCGAGCGGTCACAGACCTACGCCAGCGCCCCTTTCCGGCTTCCGGTCGGGCTGCACGAATTGACCCTCGAGTCCGACGGCGAGGAGCGTCCCCGCCATCCCCGCGACGCCATTGCGCCGATGATGATCCCGTACAGCCTCTGCGTCCGCGGCGTGAACGTCCAGCCGGCCACCCTGGTCCTCCGGCTCGCACCGGACGAAGGCCAGCGCTGACGACCCGAGGCAGGCGCCACAGTGGTCATGACTTAACCCCAATGACCGTTGAAATGGGGTTATTGAATGGCCGACGTAACCCCAAGGATCATAATGGCTTCTGACGAAGAGGCCGCGTTGGCCAATCTCTCTATCCCGAAGAGACTTACGGCGTCTGTTCAATAATCCTGGGGCACCACCGTGCCGTGGCGAGTTGCTGACTCAGTCGGTGGACGACGTTCTTCAGGGCGGCGAGTTCCGTCTCCAGGGCATCCACTCGCGTCAGTAACTGTCGACAATTGGGGCAGTCGGCCGGGGCCTTGGATCTCACAGCGAGCGATTATGCAAACTCTCCATCTGGGGTACTACACCGGTGAACGACTACGATTTGGGGGGCGCGGACCGTCATTCTACCACGGATCCGGGCCATCCCGCACGTCCCTGTTCAGACCCAGCCCAGCGCGGCCAGCGCGGCCAGGTGCTTGCAGAAGGCGCGGGGGTCGATCCCGGCGATCTGGTAGGTCCACTCGGCGCAATCGCACTGGGCCGAGCGATCGCGGAGCCGGCAGGCGTAATAGGGGCCGTCGTCGAGCGGAGGATGGAGCCGGGTCAGCCGCCAGAGGACCGGGGCTAGCGGCGTCCCCTCGACCCGCTCGACGCGGTAGGTCTGGCCGCCGATCGGGATCAGGACGACCGGGACCGAACCGGGTGCCTCACCGCCGAGGGTCAGGATGGTCACGGGGGGCTCGGCCAGTGCCGCGTCGAGCGTCGCGCCGCCGAACTCGGCGCGAAGCCGGTCCCAGGCGCGCCGGGCCTCGTTCAAGGCATTTCGGAAGTGCCAGGTGGTCGGATGGAAGGCGCCGAGGACCACCTCGGACGCCTCCAGGTCGGCCTCCGAGACGTCCAGGATCATCCGGCCCCGTTGCGCCAACTCGACCGCCCGCCGCGCGGGGTCCGACGGGTCGCGGTCGCGAAGCGCGGGGAGCTTCCTTCGAGAAGGTGCGGGCATATCGCACGGTTAGGGATGGAGGATTGTCATTTGAAATAACAAATGAAAAATTACATTTGAGATTTTAAACATCCGATTTCAAATGGGGGTGGTCAGCGCTCGCCCTCCGCCGTCAGGTAGACGTAGCGCGGGCCGTCGCCCGGCTCGCCCCCGCGGGCCTGAGTCGCGGAGACCCGGTAGATCCGCCCCGAGAGCGTCACCCGATTGCCCGACGCCCAGGCGGGCGCCGGGCGCCATCCCCACCAGGCAGACCTCGCGGACCGAGGGTTGGACCGCAGGCCGCTTCGACCGAAGACCGCTCACCAGGATCGACATCGCCGGTCCCCTCCATGCCATGTTCCCGAGCTTACGTTCACGAGTGGACCAAGCATCAGGAAAGGTGACAAGAGACCAGCAGTCCTTCGAACCTTCGAAAACGATCCGAGAACGCCTTCTACTGATCACTGCGTACGAAAGGAAAGTCGGCTTAAGAGGGATTCCGGGGTGGAGGACCCAGGCAATCGGCCGCAAGCCCTTCCAGAGGAGGTCCTTGAGTGCCATGGAACAAGGATGTTGCCTCCAGGTTGTAAGTGCTGCTCACATGACGGCTTATGGCAAGACGACCTGACCACTACCCCGGCAGCCATCTTGAGCCTTGATCCCAGTCGTCAAGAGCAGGGAGAGCCCGACCACCACCCATGATCTGAGCCTGACCCAGGGTGATCCGCATGACCGCCCACCTGCCAGCGCATACGGTCGAGTGCACGATGGGCCCTTCCGGATTGGTCATGGTCCCTCTATATGTTTGCAGGCGAATATTGCCGCCGAAAAAAACTGCGCCGCCGCTCACGACTCCCCGCAGGGGGACACGGTGCGGGCGAGCCGCTGGCCGTCTTGGCGGAACACCTCGACATCCGCCATGCCGTTGCCGACGCAGCCGATCAGTGCGCGGTGAAGGCCGGTCTTGGGCTTGACGAGCCGGTAGTGGACCCAAAGGCCCTCCTTGCGACCAACCACCAGCCCGAGCTTCCGCAGGTACGCCAGGTGCCGGGAGACGGTCGGCTGGGGCAACCCCAACGCATCGACGATATGGCACACGCACACCTCCCCGCCGCTGTTGAGCAGGTTCAAGACCCGCAGGCGCACTGGATCGGCGAACGCCTTCAGCAGGCGGACCGAGGCGTCCAGGATGGGAGCGTCGGGCGTGGCGTCCTTCATGGCGATCCCCGGTCGGGCGCACTTCATTCGGGCAGACGAATATGATATAACGGACTCTCAACCCAGGGTCAACACGGAAGCGTTGGTTGGCCCTCCCTGCGCGACCAGAGGACAGAATTCAGCACCCCATGCTATGGCTATGGCAAGCCCGTTGTGGAATTGTTGTGGAGTTGCGATCGAGCGCGGCGAAAAGGGGGTCACGGCTTTCGCCGGAACCCCCTATGCCCTTTCAGGATACCCCCACGGGGACTCGAACCCCGGTCCCTAGGCTGAGAACCTAGTATCCTAGGCCGCTAGACGATGGGGGCCTTAACAGAAATAATCATGTCCACCCAGAGGAGCTCTGTCAAGCCCGTCTGGGGCGCACGACATGGTTTGCAGGGTCAACTGAGTTGGTATCATGAGGCGGCTCGAAGTCTGTGACTGTTCCCCCAGCCGACCTACATTCTGGAGAGGACCGCGAACATGGGTAAGGACGCCGCCGCCATCCGGGATCAGCTCCAGCCCCGCTTGGCCCAGATGGCTCGGGACTTGGGGCGGGAGGTTTATCCTGACGGTTTGTCCCGAGACACGAAGTTCTCGGAGTTGGAAGCCGTCGCCGGTGCCTTGGGGGACGAGATCGCACGGCAGATCATTGAGGCGAACGTTTCGGAGCAGGCCGACGACTGGCCCGAGGCGGAGCTCGGCGAATGTCCGGTCTGCGGGGGGCCGGCCCGCAAGGCCCCGGACGCGCCCCGCGTGCTTTTGACCACGCGAGGCGAGATCGCCTGGAAGGAACGCGTCGGCAACTGCCCCCGCTGTCGGCGGGCTTTTTTTCCCTCAGGGCCAGGCGTTGGGCCTGGATCGCACCGGCTTGAGTCCCCGCGTGCAACAGAAGGTGGTTCATGCCGGGGTCCACAGCAGCTCGTACCAGCAAGCGGCCCGGGACCTGAACGAACTGAGCGATCTGGCGATCGGGCCCAAGCCGGTCGAGCGGCTGACCAAGCGGATCGGTCAGGAGCGTCTCGACCAGCGCGACGCCGCCGTCGCGGCGTTCCAGGAGCGGCCGCTGATGGAGAAGGACACAGTGGCCGAGCCAGGGCGTCCCTGCCCGCCGGTGGCGATGGCGTCGGTCGACGGCGGCCGGTTGCAGGTGCGATCGACGGCGATGGAGACGTCGGCGTCGGCGTCGGAACGGTCCAGCCACTGGCGGGAGTCGAAGGTGGCCGTGCTGGAGACCTACCAAAGTGAGGTGTCCCCCACCGATCCCGATCCCGACGTGCCCCGCTGCTTCTTGGACCTGACGCGCACGGCGCGGCTGGTGCGCGGCCTGGGCCATGCTCTGCCGGGCGGCCTGGAGGTGGAGAGCGCGGGGCCGGACCCCACGCCGGACGAGCCGGCCGCTCCGGGCCGCGATCGCGCCGCCCGTCCGGGACGACCCCAACGCTTGGTCCGCAGCGTGCTGGCCAGCCGCGCTGCGCCGACGACTTCGGACCGATGATGCACCAGGCGGCCTGGGAGCGGAACTTCTTCGGGGCCTCGCGGCGGGCCTTCCTGGGCGACGGCCAGGCGGCCAACTGGACGATCCAGCAACGCCACTTCCCCTCCTTCCAGGCGATCCTGGACTTCGTCCACGCTCTGAGCTACATCTTCGCCGCCGCGTTGGCAGGCCGGCCGCGGGCCGAGGGGGCCGCAGTGTACGCGCGGTGGATCCAAGCGGCCTGGTCGGGTCAGGTCGAGGCGATCCTGCCCGAGTTGGAGACGCACTCGGCGGCGCTGGGAGCGCCGCCACTGGAGTGCACCGATAGTGACCCCCGAAAGCTGGTCTTCGAGGCCCTGCGTTACTTGAGGAACAACGCGGACCGGATGCGGTACGATGACTACCGCCGGATGGGTCTGCCGATCATGACGAGCGCGGTGGAGTCGATGATCAAGCAGATCAACCGCCGCGTCAAAGGCAGCGAGAAGTTCTGGTCGGAGCCGGGCGCGGAGGCGATCCTGCACCTGCGGGCCGACGACCTCAGCGAGACCGAACCGATGGCCCGATTCTGGAAACAGCGAGAAGACGACGCCAGTGGACAGCGACCCTACCGCCAAGCGGCATGACCAACCAGCCGCTTGGATTATTGTTCACTCAAACCATGTCGTGCGCCCGCCCGTCTGAGCGAACGTGGTTCCCGCAGAGAAGGATGCCGGATGCCCAGGGTCATTGTGAACGGCCGTCATCTGTTTTTCGAGGAGTCGGGGCAGGGTGAGGCATTGGTCTTTCTCAGTGGCCTGGGGGGCGATCATCGCGCCTTCAATCTCGCGCTCCGGCATTTCGGGGCATGGTTCCGGGCGCTGGCGCTCGATGCCCGTGACGTCGGGCAGAGCGATCGGGCCGATGCGCCGTATACGACCGCCGACATGGCCGACGACGTGGCCGGCTGGCTCGCCGCGCTGGAGGTGTCGTCGGCACACGTCGTCGGACATTCGCTCGGCGGGCTAGTCGCGCAGGAGCTGGCGCTGCACTATCCGGGAATGGTCCGGAGCCTCGTCCTCAGCTCGACCCACGCCGGGGCCGACGCCTGGCGCCGGGGGGTCATCGAGTCGTGGGTTCTCATGCGATATCGGACCGAACCCGCCGATTTCGCGAGGGTCACGCTCCCCTGGCTCGTGGCGCCCTCGTACTATCGGAACGCCGGGCAGGTGGATGGGATCATCCGCTTCGCCGGCTGGAATGCCTGGCCCCAGGATCCTGACGCCTTCGAGCGGCAGGCCCGCGCCGCCGCCGAGCACGAGGCGCGGGAGCGGATCGCGGCGATCCGCGTCCCGACCCTGGTCCTCGTCGGCGAACTCGACCTGGTCAACCCGCCCCGCGTCGCGCGCGAGCTGGCCGAGCGAATCCCCGACGCCCGCCTGATCATCTTGCCGGGGGTCGGGCACCTGCCCCACCTCGAGGATGGCGCCGGCTTTCGGAGGGTGATCGGCGATTTCCTCGGGTGAGATCCGGGCACGCGGGTTGGTCGCGCCGCGACATCTTGCGTTCCGGACCCGGCGGGGCTACGCTCGGCATTGATGAGCGAACGGCTCGATCGCGGGAGGTCAACGTGGCCACGGAAGAGGAACTGAAGCGGGCCTACAAGGCGTTCAAGAAGCGCCTCAAGCTCGCCAGGCTGGATGATGAGTCGGGCTTGAGCCGGGGGAGCAAGACGTCGCGGATCGCTGGGATCACGCCCCCGGCCGGACACCTGCCCGGCATCTGGGACGAGCTGGTCGTGCAAGGCAAGCTCAAGTGCGAAGGCGGCGGGATCTATTCGCTGGCCCAGGAACTGTGACGTGCCATCGCGCGGGACGCCACAGGGATTCCCGGACCGTCTCGCTGCTCTCGGCGCGGCCGATCGCCGACGGGTCGCGCTCTGCCTGGCCACGCTGGTCATGCTGGGGCTCTCCTGGCCGCTCTGGGTCACGTCCGAGGCGTTCCCCCGCCTCCCCTTCGGGGCCCTGGCGCTTCCTGGATCTGTCGGCGTGGAGCCGGGCGGTGCGCGGGGTCCCGGTCTCTCCACAGGCCAGGGCATGCAACGGCTTGGCCGAGGCCTTGGCCGCGCGTTCTGGCGGTCGCCGCATGATCCGGGTCGTCCACTGGGGACGCGCCAATCGCTGGACCGGCCATCGGACCCGTGGGGAGTGCCTCGAAGGGGACGCGATGCGCCGCCAGGGGGACCGTGACCGGCTCACTGCCCACCCCGCTGAAGCCTTCCCGAGGAACGAGCGATCGACCTGTACCCCACGACCGTAGAGGAGAGCGTTGCCATGCGGCTCCCCCGAGCCAGCGGAATCTTGCTGCATCCCACGTCGCTGCCGAGCCGGTTCGGGATCGGCGATCTGGGTCCGGCGGCGCATGCCTTCGTGGATTTCCTCACCGAGACCGGCCAGCGCTGGTGGCAGATGCTTCCGCTGGGTCCGACGGGCTTTGGCAACTCCCCGTACCAGTCGCACTCGTCCTACGCCGGCAACGCGCTCCTGATCAGCCCCGAGTTCCTGGTCGAGGACGGTTGGCTCGATCCCAAGGATTGGGACAATTATCCCAAGCTGCCCGACGACGTTGTCGCTTTCGACGCCGTGACCGAGGCCAAGGAGCGGCTCTTCCGCCGCGCCTTCGAGCGGTTCCGGCCCGATCAACTGGGCTTCGAGACGTTCCGGCACGACGCCTCGCACTGGCTCGACGACTATGCGCTCTTCATGGCGCTGAAGGCGGCGCACGACGACGCGCCCTGGTACGATTGGCCGCCCGAGCTGGCCACGCGGAAGCCCGGGGCGATCGCCCGCCAGCGCAATAAACTGGGTACCACGATCCTTTATTATCAATTCATCCAGTACGTCTTCGACCGACAATGGCAGCGGCTGCGCGAGGCGTGCAAAGCGAGCGAGGTCTCGCTGATCGGCGACCTGCCGATCTTCGTGGCGCAGGACAGCGCCGACGTCTGGGCGCGACCCGATCTGTTCCAGCTCGACGAGCGCGGCCAGCCGCTGGTCGTGGCGGGTGTCCCGCCCGACTACTTCAGCGAGACCGGCCAGCTCTGGGGCAACCCACTCTATGACTGGAAGGTGCATGCGAACGAGAAGTTCGCCTGGTGGATCGCGCGGATGAAAGCCTCGACCGACCGGATGGATCTGGTCCGGCTTGACCACTTCCGGGGATTTGAGGCGTACTGGGAGGTGCCCGCGGGCTCCGAGACGGCCGCGACCGGTCGCTGGGCTCTCGGGCCGGGCACCGCATTCCTCGAGGCGCTGCGCGAGGGACTTGGCGGCCTGCCATTGATCGCCGAGGACCTGGGTGAGATCACCGCCGAGGTCGAGGCGCTGCGCAACCGTTTCGAGCTGCCCGGGATGAAGATCCTCCACTTCGCCTTCAGCGGCGACCCCGGCTCCGACAACAACCTGCCGCACAACTTTATCAACCACTGCATCGCCTACACCGGGACGCACGACAACGACACGACGATCGGCTGGTTCACCCGGTCGGACGCGGCGACGACGCAGAGCCGCACGCAGATCGAGGCCGAGCGGGCGTTCGTGTGCCGCTACCTCGGCACCTGCGGCGCTGAGATCCACTGGGACCTGATCCGCCTGGCCATGGCCTCGGTGGCCGACACGGTGATCATCCCCCTGCAAGACATCCTCGGCCTTGACCGCACGGCCCGGATGAACGTGCCGGGCCAGGCCGAGGGGAACTGGGGCTGGCGGTTCCAGCCCGAGCAGCTCGCCGAGACAATCCGGAACCGCGTGGCCGACTTGACGGCGGCGTGCTACCGTTGGAACGGCCCGATCGCCGTGATCCCCGAGCCCTTCCGGCCGCCGTATCGCGAGCCGGTCGAGAAGCAACCGTTCGTCGGCCGCTGATCCGGGGTTTCTCAGGCCGCGTTGCGAGGAGCGGAACTCCCGCCAGGTGGCCCCGTCCCCGGAACGCGGCAGCGGCTCGCAAGACAGCGCGGTGACGTGAGGTTGCGATGGGGTGGCCGGGGCCAAGCGGCCGCAGCAAGCGAGCCCCGGGACAGAAGGCCCTCCCACCGGGGCCCGCTCGCTGCGGTCGCTTGGCCCCGGCCACCCCGGACGTTGCGTTTCTCACTTACTGATCGCTGCGCAAATAAGATCAAGTTCCTGATGCGGTAAACCGCAGGATTTCCGTGTCAGAACGCTCCGACTACTTGACGTTCTTTGCGCAGCGATCAGTAACTCCAGCGCGGTGACGTGGGGTGCGGCCCACCGGATGTCTCTGCCGGAGGACCGGCGAGTGTCTGGAGGCCTCTTCCCTTCCAGGCCCTGCAAATATCGACCTGACGAAATTGATGGAGAATTATGTTGCAGCAACAATAAACCTGGTGTACTTAATCAGGAACCCGGACCGATTCAAACTAGATTTGCATTATCCAAAATTGATCATATGTATTTTCACGATTTTCGTTAGTCGATAATCGTCTTCTCGAATCATCTCTTCGCAGGGCCAACCGCGGGGTAATCCTGGAGGACACCATGACCGAGCCTGCCAAAAAAGGGGACGGTTCGACGGCCAAGCCAGGTCGCGAGGGTGTCGACACCTCGCCCCATCAAGTCGTCGTGAAGCTCCTGGGTGACGCCGACCCATCCCGGGATCTGGTGGTCCTGGTCGGTTATTTCGGCCCGTCGAAGAAACGGGATTCTGTCCGGCTCTACCTGGATCTCGACTTCCGGGCCTACTTCGAGCTTCCCAGGGGCTGGATCGTCTCCACCGATCAGGTCGATCCCGATGACGAGAATAGTCCGACGAGGGTCATCGTCGAGGTGACGGCGGAACTCGAACTGGTGCAGATTTCCAGGCAGCGCTTGGAAGCGGCTTACCTCCAGGGAAGCATCACGTCGGCCTATCTGGGCGGGGCGAGCGGGATTCAGGCGGGGGCGGCGAGGTTTCAGCCGCACTTGAAGACGGAGACCCCTGCCCTGGCTCCTCCGCTCTACATGGAGCCACCGTGCAGTCCTCCCGTGGCGACGGGCCATCCGTTCATGCAGGTGAATACCAAAGCCACGGTTCCTCCAAACTGTACGAAGGCTCCGTGCTGTTGAACCATCGAGGCTGGAATCCTGTGAGACGAGGCCGGAGACTGCTCCTCCGACCCGGTCCATCGGTTCCGCGAGATCGTCCGACGATGCTGGATGTCGACAACGCGGCGGAATTCCTGCTCGAACGCGGGCTGATCGATGTGACCGCGATCATCGACGGTGCCCTGACGATCCAAAGCGTCGCGCGGCGGAACCGCAACCTTCGGGTCCAAGGGCTCGCCGAGGTCGGCTACCTGATCAAGCAGCCCGACGACCCGGAGGAGGGGGGCCACGCCACGCTCCGCTCCGAGGCTGCGTTCTACAGGTTCTGCCAGGAGGAGCCGGCCGTGACCGTGATGGCGGGGATTCTCCCGCGCCTGGCCTCCTGCGACGTCGAGAATGCCGTCCTGGCGCTCGAGCTGGTCCGCGACGCCGTCCCACTCTGGTCCCACCTCTGGGCCCCCGACGACCAGAGCTTTCCCGTCGAGGTGAGCCGGGCGCTCGGCCACGCTCTGGGGACAGTCCATCGGGTCTTCCAACTGCCCGGCCCGGCGGAGGATCCCCGCCTGGCCTGGCTCCCTCGCGCCGAGCCCTGGGTGATGAGGGTCCACAAGCCGGGCCCCGAGCTGCTCGCCAGCCTCAGCCCCGCCAACTACCAGATCCTTCGGATCCTCCAGGCACAGGAGGGCCTGGGCGAGCAGCTCGACCGGTTGCGCCGGCGATGGCGGTCCGAGACCGTCATCCACGGCGACATCAAGTCCGACAACGTGCTCGTCCGGCCGCCCCGGCGGGAGCCGGAACCGGCGCCCGCCGAGGTCCGGATCGTGGACTGGGAGCTGGTCCAGGTCGGGGACCCCGCCTGGGATCTCGCCGGAGCCCTGCACGATTTCTTGCTCTTCTGGACCTCCTCGATGCCCCTGTCAGCCTCCTGTACGGCTGAGCAGAGGATCGCCCAGGCGCGCTACCCGCTGGCCTCGCTCCAGGGGGCGATGCGGGCGATGTGGCACGAGTATTGGGCGGCCGCCGAACTGGCCTCCTCCGAGGCGGACGACCTGCTGCTGCGGGCCGTGGCCTTCTCGGCGGTCCGCCTGATTCAGTCGGCCTACGAGATCATGCACGAGTCCGAGAGTCTGTCCGCCCAGTCGGTGATCTTGCTGCAAGTGAGCGCGAACCTCCTGGCCGACCCCGAGCTCGGCCAAATCCATCTGTACGGCATCCCTCAGAGATCTTCGGCCCGATGATTCCCCTCCACGCCGACCTGCTCACGATTCTCGACGCGGTGGAGATCCTGTCGCCGACCCGCTACGCGCTGCGGGGCGAGCCCCGGGATCTCCCCACCCCGATCGTGGCCAGCGCGTCGCCCGCTGGCTCCACAGCCGGTGAGCCCCCGCTCGTGTCGTCGCTGGAAAGCGAGCTGTACGGGAGGTTCTATGTGCGTCCCTCCACCCCGGGCGTCCACCCGCCGGCCGATTGGCTGGCGCGGCGCGACCTGCTGGCCGCGCTCTCGGCGGCCAATACGGGTCAGGGCTCCTGGGAGCCGGGATGGACGATCCGCCACCTCGATGAGGATGGATGGATCGCGGTCGCCCGGGAGGACGTCAGCTTTTGGGTCGCAGCGACGGGCCTGCGGGTCCAGGCAGGCCAGATCCGGCCGGGCGCGGCTTGCCGGGTCTGGGTCGCCAAGGAGTTGCGGAGGCTGATGCCCGGCTTCTACGTCGCCATCGGCGACGGCGAGGGCGACGACGATGATTCCGGTGACCAGGTCGAGCCGCTGGTCCGTTACTACTGGCACCTGACGTCCGCGGCGACGGTGTCTTTCATGGATGCGGCGACGACCCTTCTGAATGCCGCCAAGGTCCCCTTCCGCGTCAAAGTGCTCAGCGACCCGAATGCCTATCAGCGGGCCGACGCCGGCGTGCTTTACCTACGTCGGCGGTATTGTGCGCGGCTCGGCGACAGCATCGCACGGATCCACGCCGCCGTGGCATCGGACCTGCGGCCCGACGTTCCTCTGTTCACGAAACGGCTGGCCGACGGGCTGGGGCTCGCCGAGGATCCGGCCGGCGGGATGAGCTTCGGGCAACACCGATGCCGGCTGACCGCGCAGGCTCTTCGGCGATCCTTCGCGCGGGGCGACGCCGACGCCGACCTGCGTGCGGCCACGCTGGCGGCGGCCTTCCAGGAGGCGGAACTCGCCCCGTCGCGCCCCTACCTGGAACCCCGCTCCCGAGATGACTACGCCTTCCGGCCGTCACCCGCGGTGCCTCGCCGTCGGTCCGAAAGGTCCCCCTCGGCACGAGGGCGGAGGGCGAAGCGGTCATGAGCCCGGCCCGCTCCGCACCCGAGTCTCTGCGGCACGCGGCGACCCGGATCGGTCAGTCCCTGTGTCGGGGGGTCTACTGGGACCGTGAGGGCTTCCTCTGCAACTGGATGGGCCGGACGTCCTCCGAGGTCGCCCAGGTCGGCGGCCCGAGCACGCCGACGTCGGCCGCCCTGGGTCCCGACCTGTACGGCGGCTCCGCCGGCATCGCCCTGTTCCTGGCGCAGCTCTCCGCGCTGACGGGCGATCTCGAGTGCCGGCGTACGGCGCTGGGGGCAATCGCCCGGTCGATCCGGCAGCTCGCCCGATTGCCGGAGGCCCCCGTCTCTCCGCTCTCGTTCTTCGGCGGGCACCTGGGCGTGGCCTATGCCGCTCACCGCGTGGGCGACTTGACCGGGCAGGTGGAACTCGGGGCGCAGGCTGAGGCCGTGCTCGACCGGGTGGTCGAGGCGGCGACCGCGGCCCACCTGCTGGATGTGATCGGCGGCAATGCCGGGGCGATCCCGGCGCTCCTGGCGCTGGGCCGGGAGCGCTGCCGTGAGCTCGCGATCGCCCTGGGCGAGGAGCTGTACCGGACCGCGGTCCGCCGCGGGTCGGCCTGGGTCTGGGATGTCGAGGTGGCCTCCGGCCCGGGCTTCGGGTCCACTCCCCTGACGGGCCTGTCTCATGGCGCCGCCGGCATCGGCCTCGCCCTGTTCGAGCTCCACGCGGCGACGGGTCGGCTCGACTTTCTGGAGGCGGCCCGCGGGGCGTTTGCCTCCGAGGACACCGTCTTCGACCCGCAACAGGGCAACTGGCCCGACCTCCGGACCGTCGAGGCGCCCGGTGCCCCGACCCGGCCCCCGAGCGAGGCGCTAGCCTGGTGCCACGGGGCGCCGGGGATCGCCCTGTCGCGGTTGCGCGCCCTCACGCTCGACCCGACCCGCCAGGAGACTCACCGTGTCACGGCCCGGACCGCGATCGCCATGACCCTCAAGGCGATCGAGGCGCGCCTCGCCTTGCCGAGGTGTGATGTCTCGCTCTGCCACGGCCTGGCGGGGCTGGCGGAGATCGTCCTGATCGCCGGACAGTTGCTGGAGGACAGGGCGTATCGCGATCGCGCCGTCGCCGTCGGCCGCTTGCTCGTCGAGCGCCACGCGGCGGCGGGCGACTGGCCTTCAGGCGTCCCCTCCGGCGGCCCCAACCCCTCGCTGATGCTGGGGACGGCCGGCGTTGGTTACTCGTTGCTCCGCCTGTCCGACCCGACGGGGGTCCCTCCCATCCTGCTGCTCATTCCCTGACGCGCCGCGACGTCCAACGGGGTCCTCGCGGGTAGGGTCGCCGGATGAGGTTGGCCAGCGGCCTGGCGAGGGCTGCGAGGCCGATCGTGACGATGTCGAACGGGCCGGCCGATCGCGTGAGCGGCGCCGGATCGGCGTCTCGGTCCGGTCGGGCGTCGAGGGACGCGCCGCGCTCCGGTCGGGCGTCGAGGGACGCGCCGGTATGATCCGCGTCGCTGCCCAGCGACTGGAGCGCGGCGTCAATGATGCGGGCCGCGTCCACGCCGGCCCGGACGAGTTGGAGGGCCGTGGCGGGTGCGGGGCCGCCGACCGCGGAGACAACGGGGATCCACCGCGCCAGCAGGGCGTCCAGAGCCTTCAGTGTCCGCTCCGAGGCCCGCGCGTGCATCGCCGCCTCGTGAAGAGGACCGCGGCTCGCCTCACGCCTCGCCCTGGTGAACGCCTCGTCCACCCCGGCAACGAACTGCACCAGCGGGTCGGGGATCTCCTGGCCCCGCGCCGGCGCGGCCGGGGCGCGGCCGCGGCCTGATCGTTTTCGACGTCCGAGCCGGCGCCGTCACCACCCTGGAGTGGACCTGGATTCGGCGGTGCGACCTGGTTCGGCAGCACGGCCACCGCCTCCTCGCCCGTGATGTTTTGATCCGAAAGCGCGGCCGTCGCGCTTGTCGTCTCGACGATGACGCTTAGTAGCGTCACGACCACCGCTGGCGATGATTCGTTGAGCGATTGCAAGAGCGCCACCTGCTGATCGTTCGGCCCCGTTGGCAGGACCGAGGAGCCGACCCCACCTCCACCGCTTTCGCCTGGGCCACTGGCGATGCCCAGGCCGAGGGTCACGAGGATCGCGAACTCGACACCCTCGAACCCGACGAAGATCTCGCCGGCATCGTCCATCGCCAGCGCCGTCGGATGCAGGCCGGGCTTGTCGTACCGACTCGCGAGGACGAGCCCCTCGGTCTCACCCAGGAAGAGCGCCAGGCGGCCGTTGCCATTATTGGCCACGAGGAGGCCATTGATCCCCCTCCCGAATTCCATCTCAACCGCCGCGATCGGGACCTGCCCACCGGAGGGGATGCTCTGGGCCACGACATTGCCGCCGTTGATGTCCGGGACGAAAGACAGAGTGTTGGAGCCGGCATTGAGCGTCACCAGGTCGAGTTGCCCGAAGCGGCCAGCGAAGTTGCCGACGAACAGCGGGCCCGGGGCCATGCCGGTCTGAAAGATGGTCGGGTTCGCATCGTTGAAGAAGCCGAGGCCGCGTCCAGTCAGGAGACGGACGTCATTGGACTGGCTGTCGCTGACGAGGATGTCGGGGATGCCATCGCTGTTGACATCACGGACCACCGTCGCCGTCGGCCCGGAGCCGGTTTTGAGTCGCGGCCCCGGCACGAAGGTGATACTGTCACCCTGCTTCCGGTTGAGCAAGATGGAGATATCGTTGGAGCCCTTGTTCGCCACCACGAGATCGGTCCGGCCGTCGCCGTCGATGTCGGCGACGGTGATTCCGGCCGGGTTGGTTCCCGCGAAGAACCCCCGGCCGCCATTGAGCGCCGGGCCAAAGTTGCCGTCCGGCAGGCCAGGATAGACGAGCACGTTGTTGCTGCCGCTGTTGGCAACGATCAGGTCGGGGATGCCGTCGCCGTTGAGGTCGTCCAACACCACCGGGCCGGGTTGGCGGAGACCCGTGGCGTTATCTCCCACGACCGTCCCCTGGACCTGGAACGCGTTCTGTTTCGCCACGACGCGATCCAGGCTCTGATTGGAGAAGACGAACTCGGGCTGGCCGGTGTCGCCGAGGGAGCCGATGGCCAGCGACACCAACTGGGTGGCGGAATACGCAGGGCGGAACGAGCCGTCGCCGTTGCCCAGCAGCACCAGAAGGTCGCCCGCCGCATTGCCGATGAGCAGGTCGGGAAGGCCGTCGCCGTTGACGTCGGCGACCGTCAGGCCGGTGGGTCCGTCGCCGGCGCTGATCGGTGTCGGGCCGGAGAAGCCGTCCCGGCCCTCGTTCCGATAGATCTCCAACTGGTCCGAGGCGTCGAGGATGGCCAGGTCAGCCAGGCCGTCTCCGCTGAAGTCGGCGGCGCGGACCATCCGGGCCGGGTGGCTCGTGGCGTGCGGCTCCGGGTTCGCATAGCGGTCGTTTCCGAGTGCCGCCAGGAGGCTGAAGCTGTTCGAGCCGGGGTTGATGGCCACGAGGTCCGGCAGGCCACCCGGCGTGAACATGTTGGCGACGATGCCCGAGGTCGCTTCCAACGTGGAGATGCCCGAGACGCCCGGGAGGCCGCCCACCCCGTAGAGGCCAGTCCCCGCGCCAGATCGTGGGCGGTCCGAAGGACCCGCCCCCGAGGTTGCGCAGGACCCTCACGTCGCCCGAGATCTTGTCGGTGACGATGATGTCGAGGTGGCCATTGTCCTCGAGGTCGGCCAGGGTCACATCCGAGACGCCGGTCCGGTCCGAGGCGCCGAGGACGACCGGCAGGTCGATCCGGGGCAGGAACCAGCCGTTGCCATCGCCGAGGTACAGCGTGAGCGTGCCGTCGCCGGCATTGCGGACGACCAGGTTTGCCCGACCGTTGCCGTCGAGATCGGCCGAGAGGAGCTGCGCCGGTTGCACGCCTGTGGGGAGCGACGCGATCCGGACGAAGCCGGTGTCGCGAAAGCTGAACAGCGAGATTGCGTCATCGAAGGCGTCCACGCTGGCGAGCAGCAAGCCCTGATTCGTGAAGACGGTGGCGATGTCGCGCGAGGGGAGGCCGGGGTTGGCCGTGAGGGGTGGGTTGAGGACCCCGGACTGGTCCCGACGGCCCCGGCGCACGAGGATCTTGCCGTTCTCATCAACGACGGCCACGCCCGGCACGCCGTCGCCGGTCAGGTCCGCGACCAGAGGGACGTTCCGCGTGGTGAGGGCGACCGCACCGGGGTCGACGAAACTGTCGTTGCCCGAGCTCAACCGGATAAGCACATCGCTCGGGTCCGTCAGGGCGAAGCCGAGATCGGTCCGGCCGTCGCCGTTGAGGTCGGTCGCCACCATCGCCGTCATCAGCCCCAACCCATCCAGCGAAAGGGCCTTCGAGTCCTGGAACGTGCCATCGCCGGCGCCCGCAGGATGGTCACGTCGCTGCTGATGGCGTAGGCGGCGGCCAGGTCAGTCCGGCCATCACCGTTGAAGTCGCCCGCCACGATCGAAGAAGGGAACTGCTCGACCGGGATCGGCGCCAAGCCTTGGAACGAGCCGTCGCCATTGCCCCGCAGGAGCGTGATGTCGTTGGAGAACTCGTCGGCGACGGTCAGGTCGATCCGGCCGTCGCCGGTGAAGTCGGCCGCCACGATCGAAGTGGGGACCTCCCCGACCGGGATCGTCGCGTTGCGGAATGTGCCGTCGCCGTTGCTCAGCAGGAGCGTGACGTTGTTGGAGCCATAGTTGGCCACGGCCAGGTCGGTCCAGCCGTCGCCCGTGAAGTTGCCCGCCGCGAGCGCGTAGGGGGCCTGCCCGGTCGGGATCGAGCCCACGTTGCGGAATGTGCCGTCGCCGTTTCCCAGCAGGAGCGTGACCTGGTTGGAGCCGTAGTCGACGACGGCCAGGTCGGTCCAGCCGTCGCCCGTGAAGTCACCCGCGGCGATCGCGGTGGGGGCCTGCCCGGTCGGGATCGAACCCACGTCCTGGAACGTACCATCGCCGTTTCCCAGCAGGAGCGTGACCTGGTTGGAGCCGTAGTCGACGACGGCCAGATCGGTCCGGCCATCGCTGTTAAAGTCGCCCGCCGCCAGCGCGAGGGGAGTCTGCCCGGCCGGGATTGAGCCCACGTTGCGGAACGAGCCGTCGCCATTGCCCTGCAAGATCGAAACGTCCTGGGTGTACTGGTTGGCGACGGCCAGGTCGGGCCGGCCGTCGCCGGTGAAGTCGCCCGCTACGAGCGCATCGGGCTGGAGCCCGACCGGGTTCGAGCCCACGTTGCGGAACGAACCGTCGCCATTGCCCAGGAGGGTCGCGACATCGCGGAAGGATTGGTCGGCGGCGAGCAGGTCGGTCCGGCCGTCGCCGTTGAAGTCGCCCGCCACAAGCGCCGCGGGAGGCTGTCCGAACGGGACCGGCGCCGCACTGGAGAACGTGCCGTCACCCTTGCTCAGCAGAATCGTGGCGTCATTGGAGAAGACGTTGGCGACGGCCAGGTCGGTCCAGCCATCGCCGTTGAAGTCGCCTGCTGCGAGCGCATCGGGAAACTGCCCGACTGGGATCGTCGCCGTGTGGCGGAACGAGCCGTCGCCGTTGCCGAGCAAGATCGTGACATCGTTGGAGCCATAGTTGGCGACCGCCAGGTCGGTTTGGCCGTCGCCGTTGAAGTCGCCCGCCGCGATGCCCTGGGCTCCTGCCCGACCGGGCTCGTGGCCGCGTGGCGAAACGAGCCGTCGCCGTTGCCGAGCAGGATCGTGACGTCGCCGAAGCCTGGGATCGAGCCGGCGTCGGCGACGGCCAGGTCGGTCCGGCTGTCGTCGTTGAAGTCGCCCGCCAGGAGCGCATTGGGACGCCGCCCGACCGGGATCGTCTGCGCGACTTGGAACGAGCCGTCGCCGTGGCCCAGGAGGATCGTGACGTCGTTGGAGCCTTGGTCGGCGACGGCCAGGCCGGTCCGGCCGTCGCCGGTGAAGTCGCCCGCCGCGAGCGCATCGGGATGTCCCCCGACCGGGATCGTCTGCGCAACTTGGAACGAGCCGTCACCGTTGCCCCGCAGGAGCGTGACCGTGTTGGCGCCGGCGTCGGCGACGGCCAGGTCGGTTCGGCCGTTGCCGGTGAAGTCGCCGCTGACGATCGCGGAGGGGACGTCGCCGTTGGGGAGCAGCGTCGACCCGGCGGAGGGCGTGCGAAAGGTCCCGTCTCCGACCCCGAGGTGGACCCCGTCGGTGGTGGCGAAGTCGGGGATGCCGTCGTGGTTGAAGTCGTCGACGGCCAGCGGGCTGGAGTTCTGCGAGGGGTTGGTGAGGAACGAGCCGTCGCCGTTGCTCAGCAAGATCGCGACGTCGTTGGAGAAGAAGTTGGCGACGGCCAGGTCGGCCTGGCCGTCGCCGTTGAAGTCGCCCGCCACGATCGCGTCAGGTTCCAGCCCGAACGGGATCGAGCCCGCATTGTGGAACGAGCCGTCGCCGTTGCTTAGCAAGATCGTGACGTCGCCAGAGCCCGGGATCGAGCCGGCGTCGGTGACGGCCAGGTCGGTCCGGCCGTCGCCCGTAAAATGGCCCGTCGTCAGGACAATGGGGTTCTGCTCGAACGGGATCGGTGTCGTCCTGCGGAATGAGCCATCGCCGTTGCTCAGCAGGATGGTGACATCACCAGAGCCCGGGGTGACGCCGGAATCAGCGACAGCCAGGTCGGTCCAACCGTCGCCCGTGAAGTCGCCCGCCGCGAGTGCTCTGGGGAGCTGCCCGACCGGGATCGTCTGCGCGACCTGGAACGAGCCGTCGTTCTGGCTCAGCAGGATCCTGACGTCGTTGGAATCCTGGTCGGCGACGGCCAGGTCGGTCCGGCCGTCGCCCGTGAAGTCGCCCGCCGCGAGTGCTCTGGGGAGCTGCCCGACCGGGATCGTCTGCGCGACCTGGAACGAGCCGTCGTTCTGGCTCAGCAGGATCCTGACGTCGTTGGAATCCTGGTCGGCGACGGCCAGGTCGGTCCGGCCGTCGCCCGTGAAGTCGCCCGCCGCGAGTGCTTTGGGGAGCTGCCCGACCGGGATCGTCTGCGCGACCTGGAACGAGCCGTCACCGTTGCCCCGCAGGAGCGTGACCGTGTTGGCGCCGGCGTCGGCGACGGCCAGGTCGGTCCGGCCGTCGCTGGTGAAGTCGCCGCTGACGATCGCGGAGGGGGGGTCGCCGTTGGGAAGCAGCGCCGACCCGGCGGGGGGCGTGCGGAAGGTCCCGTCTCCGACCCCGAGGTGGACCCCGTCGGTGGTGGCGAAGTCGGGAATGCCGTCGTGGTTGAAGTCGCCGATGGCCAGTGGGTTGAAGATCTGAAGGGGGGAGCGAGGAGGGATCGTGGAGAACGGGTCGGAGGTCGTCGTCAGCGTGGTCGTCAAGGTCGAGTTACCCGTCCCGCCGAGGCTTTCCACTTCGAGAGTGAACGTCCCCACCGGGAGATGCTGATCGATCAGGGGATCGTGGTTGCCGCGCAACTGGCCATCGCTCTGCACGAGCACCTGGCCGTTCGCGTCGAGCAGCGAGAGCCGTGCGTCCACCCCCTCGGCATGCACCCGAGCGGTCAGCCGGCCGCCCGCATCCGGAGCGATCCGGAAGAAGAGGGGGCGCCCGGTGCGATCATGCCCGTGACCGTATCGGTCGAACCCTGGAGTGGGAGGGCGTCTCCGAAATCGATGCCCGGACCGGTCGAGAGGAGCGTTCGATCTTCGAGCTCCTCGAACGACCAGCGGTGTCGTGGCGGGAGCCTGCGGGGCATGGTGACCTGCTCGGGTGGAATGCTGTTCATCACCTGTTTCCTTCGCGTGGGCCGCAGATCACCGTCGGGGATCGTCTCGACCCTCCCCACGATCGGTCCGCGTCGCTGCAGTCCGGTTGCCATCGGATCAGCCGGCAGGCAGGTCGAGCGCCTTGAGTCGCTGGAGGATTCGCGGGTTGTGTAGCAGAGGACGCAAGGTGTCATCTCGCAACAGGATGTCGCGCCAGAAGGCCGGTCGTTGGTCGGTGGGTATCTGCTTCAGGACCTGATGGAGGAGGCTGGTGGCGCGGGCTTCGTAGGCGAGGGAATCGCGCGACGTGGGGCGGCGGGAGGCCACCTCGGCGGCGGCGAGGGCGGACGCCTGGGCGTAGGTCTGGGCGGCAATGTAGAGGATCCGGCGCGTGGGCGCGGCGCGGCGGAGCGATTCCTCGGCGTCGGCGAGACCATTTCGGAGGAGGCCGCGGCGAACACGCCCCGCGCCCCGGCCGGCGTAGCCGCCGGGATTGTCCGGGTCGAGGCGGATGACCTCTTCGAAGTCGTTCAGGGCCAATTCGACCGCGTTGGCGAGCAGGTACGCCCAGCCGCGATAGAGGTGGATCTCCGCCCGGTTGTCGGGGTGCAGGACCAGGGCCCGCGTGTAGTCGTCGATGGCGCCGGGGAAGTCGTGGCGGCCGGTTCGACCCAGGCCGCGGTAGAGGTGCAGCGCGGCGGAGGGGGGTCCCTTGGCCAGTGCGGCATTGCACGCAGCGATCACTTGGTCGTGGCGATCCTGGTCGAGCAGGATGGCGATCCGCACCAGGTGCGCGTCGGCCAGGTCGGGGGCGATCGCCAGCGCGGCGTCGGCGGCCGCCAGGGCCTCGCGGGGCCGGGCGAGCCGCAGCAGGAGCCGACCGCGACGCGCGTGGTCGTCCGCCGCGGCGCGGCTGCCGGGGGGCTCGAGACGGGCTGATTCCTCCAGGTCGTGGATCACCATGTCCACTTCCGACGGAGTCCGGTCGTCGCGCTCGAGCCGTGTCAGCGCTCGCCCGCGGTACAACGCCGCCTTCTCCGGCTCGAGCGCGATCGCCTTCCTCAGTTGCTCGAGCGCCTCGTCGCGCCGGCCGAGTTGGCGGAGGGCCTGCGCCAGCGAGGCATAGGCGTTGTAATGTCCCCGGTCGAGCGCGGTCGCCGCTTCGAAGTCGGCGACGGCATCGGAGTACCGCCGCTGCTGGAACCGCATGGCGCCTCGGTTCATCAGCAGCGCGTAATGGAAGTCATCATCCCGGCCCAGCTCCCCCGCCTTGTGGAAATCGGCCTCGGCGTCCTCGAACCGGATGTCGGCCTGCGCCTGCTGCCGCGCGGCCGCGTGGGCCGCGCCCATCTGACTGTCGGCGGTGCCGCGGAGCAGGTAGAGCCACGCGGAGGACGGCTGCTGCAGCAGACAGGTCGTCAGCGTGGCGCGGGCTTCGGCGGCGAGGGGCGGCGCGCTATTCAGGTCGGCGATGGCCAGCAGGCAGTGCCCCCAGAACAGGTCGGGCCGCGCCGCACCGCGGCCTCAAAGTGCGCCCGCGCCGCGTCCCAGTCGCCGCGCCGGGACCGCTCCTGGCCGAGAAGGAGGTGGTCGAACGCCTCGGTCGGCTCGAGACCCATCGCCCGCGCGCTCGAGGCGGGCGGCCTCGGGATCATCCCGGCGCTCAAGGCAGGCAGCGCGGCGGAGATGGTACGCCAGGGTCGGGGCGTGGAGTGTGGCGGCGAGGTCGAGGGCCCGCAGTGCCGTGTCGGCCTGGCGGCGGCGATCCTCGCCGGGCAAGGGGCGGGCGACGGCATCGGACAGGACCATCAGCATCCAGTAGCAGCCCGAGACGACCTCGGCCCGCTGCTCCGGCGAGAGTGAGGCGGGGAGCGGCCCAGGGACCGCTCCGTCTTCGCCACCCGCCGCTGC
This sequence comes from uncultured Planctomycetaceae bacterium, assembly GCA_963803395.1. GTDB lineage: Bacteria > Planctomycetota > Planctomycetia > Isosphaerales > Isosphaeraceae > JAFANO01. Next base: position 145,576 of record CAWDND010000069.1, on the reverse strand, counting down.
GAAGACGGCCAGCGCCGCCCGGGCGGCGCTGCGCGTCTGCTGCTGATGGACTTCATGGCCCGGCCCGGCGAACTGCGCATCGCGGAACAGCGCCTCGTCGCGGAACTGGCGGAAGCGGGCGAGTCGCTCGAGGTTCGCCGCCCGGGACTCGCCCTCGGCGATCTGGCGCTCGACATCGCGCAGCACGTCCTCGGCGCGGCGGCGCAGGTCGGCCAGACGCGGCTCGTCCTCGAGCCGGGTCAGGAGGTTTGAGAGGGTCAGATTCGCCTTGAGCACCTCGCCTCGCGCCCTCTGCCGGTTGCTCGTGTCGAGCGCGTCGATGGCCTTCAGCCGCTCCTGGGTGACGCGCTCGTCCTCGAGTCGCGCGTGCTTGCGGACCGAGGCTTCGTGCAGGACGATCGTCGCGGGCAAGACGAAGGACGCGATGCAGACGATGGCCCAGACCATCGCCAACCCTGGCCGCCGCCGCGCCCACTTGGCGGCGCACTCCCAGGCGGGCGTCCGCCGGGCCCAGACCGGCTTGCCGGACAGGTACCGCTCCAGGTCATCGGCCAGCTCACCGGTCGTCGGATACCGCCGCGCCGGCACCTTGGCCAGACACTTCAGACAGATCGTCTCCAGGTCGCGCGGGACCTTCGGCCGGAACCGCGACGGCGCGACCGGGTCCTGGTAGGCGACGCTCATGAGCGTCTCCGAGGCGGACGTTCCCTTGAACGGCGGCCGTCCGGTGAGCATCTCGTAAAGGACGGCACCCAAGGCGTAGATGTCGGCACTCGGGCCAACCGCGCGGTTGTCGCCGCGGGCCTGCTCGGGGGACATGTAGCTGGGTGTCCCCACCACCTGGCCGGTCAGCGTGTGGACCTCTTCCGACTCCAGGCGCTTGGCCAGCCCGAAGTCGGCGACCTTGGGCGTGCCATGCGCGTCGAACAGGACGTTGGACGGCTTGAGGTCGCGGTGGATGATCCCGGCGTGGTGGGCCGCCTCGACGGCCCGGCTGAGCACCATCAACAGCTCAGCGGCGGGACGGGGTGCCAGCGGCGCGGTGGCCAGCCTCTCCTTGAGCGTGCCGCCTTCCAGCAGCTCGAGCGAGAAATAAGGTCGCCCGTCGAACTCGCCGACGTCGAAGATCTGCACGACGTTGGGGTGATGCAGGCGCACGACGGCCTGGGCCTCGACGCGGAACCGCTCGAGCTGCTCGGGATGGAGGTTGGCGTCGCCACGGATCATCTTCAACGCGACGAGGCGAGAGGCCCGGCACTGGAGGGCCTTGTACACCACGCCCATGCCGCCCTTGCCGAGCAGCTCGCGAATCTCGTAGCCGAAGACCTCCGGACTCTCGTGCGGTCTGAAGGGTGGGAGCCACTCAAGCGTGTCATGTGCTCTGTTGACCGAACGCGCGGCGTCGGGGTCTCGGCCTGGGGGCTCGTCCAGGCCAGCGGGATCGGAACCCTCCGAGGATGGCGGCTCGACGCGCACGGGGCGCGAAGGGAGCGGGACGCGCGGGACCTCCGCCCAGTACGTCCCGGACGTCTCGGGCAGGACGTCGCCTTCCCCGACGGTCGACTCGAAAGCCAGTGCCGCCACGAACAGGCAGGCGGGGCAGAGGCCGAACGGCGCATCTCGCGGCAAGAGACGCCCGCACTCCGTGCAAACTTCGGCCGGAATCATGGGCGGCCTCCTTCCAATAGATCGCGCTTCCCACTCTTAAGAAAAAAGACTCGCCGCTGGAGGTAACAGGCCGCGGGCGATTTTATTGGCTCAGCGAGGCCAGCAGACCGCGGATCTCGTCCTCGACGTCCTCCGGAGCACCGACGGTGCCGCAACCTCCTGCCAGACCAGCTCGCGGAATCGACGGCGGAGGCGGAGGGCCGCCATCTTGACGGCGTCCTCGGTCATCGTCAACTCCTCGGCCACACGCCTGTAGGGGGCCACCTTGCCCTCTCCGAGCAGGGCAGGTCGCAGGCGGTCGAAGAGCGGTCCCTTGCCAGCCCGAACCATCTCGATGCCGAGCCGTTCGAGGACGCGGCCGAGCAGTGTGAGCGCCCAGCGACGCTCGAAGAGTCGCTCGGCCGTCAGCTCGTGCGACGGCTCACAGGAGTACCTCCCCTCGGCCTCGGGAAGGTCGATCGACATCGTGACGCACCCGCCGCCACGCTTGCGGGCCACGTCGCGATCGCGCTGGTTGGACAGGTAGTTCTTGAGCGAGGCCAGCAGGAAGGCGCGAAAACTCCCCTTCTCAGGGCTGATCGCGTCCAGGAAGTCGCTCCCCAGCAGCCCCGCGAAGAATCCCTGGGTCAAGTCCTCGGCGCGATCGGCCGGATAGCCAAGCCGTCGGATGTAGGCGTAGAGCGGGTACCAGTAGGAGGAGCAGAGGTCGGCCAACGCCCGACGGGCCGGTGGCGAGTCCCCGCCCCTGGCGATCGCGATGAGGCCCCAGTCGGTCGTCTCGAACCGCCCGTCGCCGGTCGATCCGGGAAAGTCGCCCGCCATCGTCGCCTCCTCATCCGTTGAGTCGTCCACCTGCTATCCCGGGACGGGACCGTCCCAAATTAATCCGGCGGCTACTGGACACTGTTCAGTAGTGGTCGTTTGGCTCTTGTTGGCGCAACTGCTGCGAATCACGAGGGATAAATGCTCCAGTCCGTGCCTCGCTTCGTGCCGTAAAGTGTCAAGTTCGTGCACTCTGCTCTGTGCCTCACTTTGGGACGATCCCCCCGGGACCGTATTTCTTTGAGTTGTTGTGCTAAATGTTCACTCATTTTAAGAAAGATCGGACAAGGATTCCATGGTCAGGTGCCCGACCGACAAGGATCAGGAATTCAAGCGCACGCCAGAGGACTAAAAACTGATAGAATCAAAACTTACGCTTAGGGTCGGCGCGGAGACTTCCCGACATCGCAAGAAATACGACGCCATCGCCGCGGGCCTGAAGACACGGTCTGCGGATGCCGGGCATTCGATGGATGAGACCAATCATGTTTGTGTTTAAGCGTACCATGGATGTTTGCAATCAACGCGGCAATCAGATTTTCGGCCGGCCCTCCGATCGCGGACCGGAGGCGTATCCCTCGGCTCTTGAGAACAGGGCCCTTTGAGGTGGAAGGCAAGAGTCACCGCGGAACCTTTGAGGAGCGTTTCGGAGAGCGCGACAACAGGCTGCCGGATGTCCTCCTTGACATCCGGCAGCCTGTCATGTGTCATCTCGCATCGTCATCCATCATCCCGTCATCGGCGTCTCCTCGACGAGCAGGGCGACCGGGACATCCTGGAAGATCTCGTCCAGGTCGAGGACGCGTTGATCGGACACGGTTTTCACGTCGATCGTCTGGTCAGTCAGGAGGTTGCACCAGCGGGACGCGGCGGCGAGGTCGGGGAGGACGCACTGGGTCTCGTGCCAGACGTCGCGGCCGAGGGGGGCCCGGGTCGCGTCGTCGCCCATCAGGCCCGCGACCAGGCGCGGGGCGACCGCGATCATCGTCCGGCCCTCGCGGCGGCGGAGCAGAGCGATGACGTTGCCGCGGAGGTCGCCCTGGACGTCCAGCGACCGGTAGGCGCCCTGCATGTAGAGTGCCTGGTCCGCCTTGCGGTGGTTCAGGACGGTCCAGATCAGGTAGAGCTTAATGGCGCCGTCCTCGGGATTCGCGAAGAGCCGGCGGGCGACTTCGGCGCGCGGCTGGCCGGAGGCCAGGTCGTCGCGGATCTGATGAAGTCGCCGGGAGCGGTGCTCGTAATCGACAGGTCGGCGATTGTCGGGGTCCACCAGGTTGAAGTCCCAGAGCTCGCAGCCCTGGTAGATGTCGGCGACGCCCGGGGAGACCAGTTTGAGCAGGGTCTGGGCGAGCGAGTGGACCACGGCGATCCGAGCGACCCGGCGCTGGAAGGGGAGGAAGTCGTCGAGGAAGGGGCGGACGTCGGAACCTTGGAGGGTCTCGGCGACGAACTGGCGGAGCCCGTCGGCGTAGGAGGGATCGGGGTCGGTCCAGCTCGTGTTGACCTTGGCCTCGCGGGCCGCCTTGACGAGGTAGTTCTGGATCCGCTCGACGAAGCCTTCCGGCGGTGCGTCGTCCGGTCCGCCGAAGGGCCAGGCCCCGATCAGCGTCTGGTAGAGCAGGTGCTCCTCGCGGCGCGTCGGGGGGCTGATTCAAGGCGAAGCGTTTGCGGGTGTTCCAGCGCGACCACCGCGCCAGCCGCGTCCGCCACTCGCCGGGCAGCTCGGAGAGGACGTCGATCCGGATCCGCGCGTCCTCGCCGCGCTTGGTGTCGTGCGTCGCAGTCGCCGACAGGCTCCCCGGCCACTCCTTGAGCCGCTGGGCATTCAGCGCGTGGAAGACCGAGGGCGAGTTGCCGAACCGTGCGGGGTCGCCCCCGACCTCGTTCAGGGACGCGAGCCGGACCTGGCGATAGAACGTCGTATCCTCCAGCCCCTTCGCCTGCACCGGCCCGGTCGTCTGCTGGAACCGGATCACGAATCGATCCCAGAGCTTGCGGCCCTCCTCGGGCAGGCCGGCATGATACTGGAGCAGGAGGACGTCGCGGACGAACTGAAAGACGGTCGCGTCGATCTCCGGCCGGCGGCTCCGTGCGCGGGCCACGGCCTGATCGATGACGTCGCAGTCCTGCGCCAGGACCGCGACGCCCGGTTGCAAGTAGGTCCGATAGACCGGGAAGCAGGCGATCACTTCACGGAGCACCCGGCGCAGGTCGTTGATCGTGAAGTCGCGGCTCTTCCGGTCGCTCTCGGCGGCCCGGTTCAACTGCCGCGTCAGGGTGGTCAGCTCACTGGCCAGGAGCCGGTCCTCGATCAGCAGCTTGCTCGCGTGGAGGACCTCGGCGATCGGCTCCTGATCCCCGGTGAACTCGCGGTAGGTCGCGTCGATCTCGTCCGCGCTCGAGGGATCGACGAACATCCCGTTGAGCGTGTTGAGGTACTCGTAGCCGACCGTGCCATCGATTGGCCAGTTCTCCGGGAGCGACTCGCCGCGGCTGAGGATCTTCTCGGCGAGGAGCGGGAACCGCCGGTACAGCGGCGACGTCGGGTCGTCGGCGACTGCCGCGCGATACCGCTCGCGGAGCGGCGCCACGACTTGCTCCCAGTCCCCGCCCCGGCCCTCGGCGTCGAGCCGCTCGCGGCACGCCCCGAGGAGGAGCCGTTCCTGGACCCTCCGGAAATACCCGAGCGGGTCCGCCAGACCGTCGGGATGGTCGATTCGGAGCCCCGTCACACCTCCCTCGCGGGCCCATCGGAGGATCAGCGAGTGGGTCAGGTCGAAGATCTTCGGGTCCTCCGCCCGCAGGCCGGCCAGCTCGTTGACGTCGAAGAACCGGCGATAGTTGATCTCCTCAGAGGCGACCCGCCAATAGGCCAGCCGGTAGACCTGGTTCTCCAGCAGCTCGTGCAGCGCGTCGAAGCTCCGGGAGTCTCCCTCGGTCCCCCGGAACGACGCGACGTTCTCGTCGAGGAATTCGCGGAGCCGGGGGCTCTGCGCAGAGGCGAGCGACCCGACGCTTGATGATCTCCTTCTCTCGGCGGACGTGTTCGAGATCCACCGGGGTGGTCGAGGTTCGCTCGGGGAGGTGCCGGACCGCCTCGCGGATGCTGAGGTACTCGGAGACGTCCTCGTCGGTGGGGTCGAAGCGGACCTGGAACTCGTTGGCGTGAAGGTCGAGCACCCGGGCGTACGACCTCGGGCTCAGGGGCAGACAGTGCTGGTGATACTGGATCCAGAAGCTCCCCCTCGCGCTCCAGGTGGAGAACGCCCGATTCGAGCACCTTGCCGTAGAGGTCCTCCAGGATCGGCAGGAGGAGGCGGCCCGTGAGCACGTCCTTGACCGGGCTCCAGTCAATGTCAAAGAACCGTGCCGACTGCGCCTGCGGCCCAAGTTCGAGGACGTCGAGCCAGAACCGGTTGGTGAACCCGACCCCCATATGGTTCGGGACCACGTCGAGCACCCGGCCCATGCCCGCGCGCGGAGCCGCGCGACCATCTGCTCGTGCGCCGGCTCGTCGCCGATCTCGGGGTTGATCCGGCTATGGTCGAAGACATCGTATCCGTGCGTGCTGCCGGGCCGAGCGTGAAGGAAGGGCGAGTAATAACAGTCGGTGATGCCCAGCTCGGCCAGGTAATCGACGATCCGGGTGACGTCGTCCAGCCGGAAGTCCTTGTGGAGCTGGAGCCGGTAGGTGGCGCCGGGGCGCCGGAGCGGGACCTCCGCCGACGCGCGGACCTCGGCCGCGAACAGCGCCTCGGCGATCTGCTCGGCCGACGCGGAGGGTGTCTGGGCCAGAATCTCCGCGAGCGGATCGTCTATCTGGGGCAGGGTTGCGGCTGCCATGATCGTCTCTTGGGGACCTGAAGAAAAATGACGTGTATCATGCAAGCGGACGCCGCGCGGGCTGCGCCCACGCCCCTCCGACAGTCCCAGTAGTGGTTAGCAAATCTCGAGCCAAGCCGCCGGTCACCGGACCCTTCGAGGCGCCGTCCGAAACGGTCCCCGGCCGAAAACCGCGCGGGCAGCTTTGCAGGGGCCCTGGAAATCGGCTAATCTCGAAGGGGAGAGGCGAGCCCGGGGGACCAAGGCCCGTCGTCCCAAGCGGCTCGAGCGGGCGGCGCACAGACCTGGGTCGGAGGAGGACGCGGTCGAACACCCCGGAGTCTCCCACCCTCGGCCGGAAGGTCCGGCCCCCACCAGAGCGCATTCATGCATATAACTATTGCATGTCTCCACTGCGGCAAGCTCCTCCGCGCCCCCCGGGAGTTGGCCGGCAAACCGGTGCGATGTATCGATTGTCTGAAGGAGTTCATCCTCCCCGACGGGCCTGCCGCGGCTCCCGCCCCCGAGGCCCGGTCGTCGGCCACACGGCCGAGGCCGCCGCGCGACGACACGCTGAGCCGATCGATGCGGACAGCGAGGCCCAGCCTGGAGGTCGTCCAGGCCGAGGAGATGCTCTGTCGCCTGGAGCCGGACACGCTCCGCTGGCTTCTCATCTCCGAGCCCCTCCGGGAATTCCTCGGCATGACGCACGATCAGCTCCGCCAGCAGAGCTTCACCAAATCGCTCCATCCCGACGATCGCGCGCTGGCGGAGGACGAGTTGCGGCAGGCGCTCGCGGGGGGAGCGGCACGACTTCGTCCTGCGGATCAGGGGCGGGCGCGGCGCCTGGCGGTACATGCGGTTCTTCACCCAGGCGCAGTCTGACCCGGACGGCCGGCTCAACCACATCCGCTGCGTCTTGAAGGACGTCACGGACCGGAACCAGGCCCAGCAGGAGTTGCGGCGACGGACCGAGCAGCTCACCGCCGCCAACGAGCGGCTCCGCCAGATGAACCAGAAGCTCAAAGAGACCCAAAGCCAACTGGTCCACTCCGAGAAGCTGGCCGCGCTGGGCACGCTGTCGGCGGGCATGGCGCACGAGATCAACAACCCGCTGGCGATCGCGTCGAACAACGTCGCGGTTCTGGAGCGCGACCTCGGTTTATTGCTCGAGATCATCAGGCGCTATCAGGAGGGCCTGGACGACCTCGACGCCACCCGGCCCGAGCTGGCCGATCGGATCGCTCGGCTCCAGGCTGAGGCCGATCTCCCCTCTCTCCAGGAGAACCTGCCCGGGCTGGTCCAGGCGACCCGCAAGGGCCTTCGCCGCGTGGCCCAGATCGTGCAGAACCTCCGCGGCTTCGCGCAGCTCGACCGCGCCGAGATTGGCCTGGTCGATCTCAACGAGTCGATTGACCTGAGCCTGGGAATGCTCAGCGAACTGCTGGCCCGGCAGCAGATCCGCGTGGACCGCGACCTCGCACCGCTGCCCCTGTTCGAAGGCGCCGGCGCGCATCTCAACCAGGTGTTCCTTAACCTCCTGCTGAACGCCATGCAGGCGATCGAGGCCACCGGCAAGCCCTCGGGGACGATCCGGGTGGTGACCCGATCCGGCCGTGGCGAAGTCATCGCCGAGATCGCCGACGACGGCTGCGGCATCCCGGTCGACGTGCTCCCGAAGATCTTCGACCCCTTCTTCACGACCAAGCCGCTCGGCCGCGGGACCGGCCTCGGCCTGAGCATTAGCCACAGCATCCTCGCCGAGCACGGCGGACGGATCGAGGTCGAGAGCACCGTCGGCGCGGGGACCCGCTTCCGCATCCACCTGCCCCTCAATCGCCCCCCGCCCTCCGCCTCGCCCGGAGACCCCTGACGATGACAGCGCCCTGGACCACGGCTTCTGCCCCGGCAGCCCCGCTGTCCCCGTCAAGTTCCGCGAAAACCCGCGAGTCAAGAACGAAAAATACGGGCTGGTGAGGGACGTCCCGCCCCTCTGCACCCCACCCAAGAGCGGGCGATTGATTGGGAGGGAGCAATCGGCAGGTGATCTAGAAACATTTTCGACCAGGCGCCGCAGGACAAACTCTTGCCGCTTTGCCAGGAGCGGAACATCAGCGTGATCGTGCGAGTCCCGTTCGATGAGGGGACGCTCAGCCAGCAGACGCGGCTGGCCGAAGGCGGACCGGCGGAACACCTACCTCGTCCCGGAGAATTTCGTGATGGGCGTCGATCACACCGAGGCACTCCGGCCGCTCGTCCCCAAGGGCAGAACCATGTCCGAGCTGGCGCTGCGCTGGATCCTGGCTGACCCCCGGGTCTCGACGATCATTCCCGGATTGCGCAAAAAAACCATGAATCAAGGCGAACCTCGCCGTCAGCTACAGTCGGCCGCTCGGCCCCGAACTGCTGGAACGCCTCAAGGCGCACCCCTGGGGACCGCACACCCACAGAGTGGTCGCCATAGCCGTGACCACGCCAGGCCGAAATCCCTCGCCTGGCCCACTTCCCCCATGAGAGGGTCTGGGCAAGGTCGGACCCGGCGCGAGCGCCGTCATGCGAGCGCCTCAGCGTGCGCTGTGGATGTAAGTCATCAGATGCTCGTTTTCCGAGCAAACGCGATCGTAGAGAAACTTGATGACGTCGCCGACCGAGATGATCCCGACCAGCTTGGAATGCTCCAGGACGGGGACCTTGGCGATCCGCCGGTAGGTCATCGTGCCCATGACGTCGTTGACGTTGTCTTCGAGCTCACAGGATACCGGGTTGTGGGTCATGACCTCCGCGACTTGCGTCCGTCCGAGGGCCTCACCACGGTTGTGGATGCCGCGCAGGACGTCGCGTTCGCTGTAGACGCCGACCAGGCGGCCTTCGTCATCGAGGACGGGCAGCGAGCCGATGTTGTACTGGACCAGGCGCGCGATCGCTTCGTTGACCGTCGCGTCGGGATCGATGGTGATAACTCGGCCGGTCTTGGTCTTGAGAACGTCACGAACCTGCATGTCGCGCCTCCCGCGATCGATGCGCACACGGCGACAGGAAATATCCAGCATGAAGCCGCAAGCGCGACCAACAAGAAATGAAGGAGCCGAGACGAATATCGTGACATTTCGGAGTTGGCAAAGCAAAGGTTTTTTTCATCATTCTGTTAAACTCGATCAAGGGCGGTCGCGGCGGGAGCGTAGCAGAATGACGCTGATCACCACTGACGAACGGGTTGCGCTGGCCGGCCTGCTGATCTTGATCGTCGCGTTGCGGGCGATCCGGGCCGATCAGCCGATCGTCGAGAACTACATCGGGCGGCAGATCCCGACAGCGATGGTCGCGCGCAACCTCGAACGGGGTTCGGGGTTCCTGCGGCCCCAACTGGACACGGCCCCGTTGCCGAACCTGTTCCTGGTTGAGCCGCCGATCTTCGAGGCGGCGGTCGTCGGGCTGCGCCGCGCGACCGGCTGGCCGCTGGAACGGTCGGGCCGGCTGGTCTCGGCGCTGGCGATGGTCCTGGGGGGGTGGGGGCTTTTCGGGCTGGCGCGTCGGCGCGAGGGGAGCAGGGTTGCGCTGCTGGCACTGGTGGCGTTTGCTGTCTTCCCCATCACGCTGCGATACGGTCGCGCTTTCCAACCCGACGCCCTGATGCTCGGCACGTTGCTCGCGGGCCTGCGATGTATCGATGAGCACCAGGCGGGCGGTGGCGTGCCCTGGCTGATCCTCGGCGGGGTCTGGCTCGCGACGAGCCTGGCGCTCAAGATCGTGGCGGTGTACGTCCTGGTTCCCCTGATCTCCGCGATCGTCCGGCCGCCGCGTGCCCGCGCAATCGCGCCGGCACTGGTGCTGGTCGTGCCCGCGCTGCTCTGGTACCTTTCCGCGGCGACCCGGCTCGCGGAGGAGGGTGGCTCGCGGGCGTCGGCCGACAACGGGACGATCTGGCTCCGCGTCCTGATCCCGACCGCGCTGTTCCGGGTCAAGACGCTCCGGTTCGTCGCGTGGTTCCTGATTGTCCGCGCGTTCACGCCGCTCGGCCTGGCGCTGGCGGTCGGTGGACTGCTCGGCCGGCCGCGCGGCGATCGACTCTGGTTCCTCTGGGGGGGGTCGGCGCTGGCCGCGCTGGCGGTCCTGGCCGGCAAGCTGCACCACGAGTATTACTTTCTGGCGCTCGCGCCGGTCGCGGCCGTGGGGGTCGGCCGGGCACTCGCGGCGCTGGCGGGCTGGAACTGGGCGGCGTCGGTCGCGGCCGGAGGCTGCGGGCTCGCGCTCGCGCTCGCGCTGGCCTGGTCCACCTGGCGGACGCCCCCGGAGTGGGCCTCAGTGCCCGAGGCCGCCCGCGTGGTCCGGGCCCACGTGCCCGAGTCGGCGTGGGTCGTGGCGCCCGAGGCGCTGCTGTTCGCCTCGGACCGGAGGGGATGCCGGCTGGAGTTCACCCGGGCCGGCGCGCGGCGCGCGGCTGGCGAGTGGGGCGCGGGCCCCGCGCCGGAGGACCCGCCGGCGCTGGTCGAGTTCTACCGGGCGCGCGGCGCCCGGTTCGTCGCCGATGTTACCGACGACGCCAACCCCACGCGTCTGGCCTTGCACGAAGCGATCCGACGCCGCTACAACGTCCTGGTGGACCGGCCCGGTGTCTTGCTCGCTGACCTGACCAATTCTCCGAGGATCCTGGATGGCAACCGATGATTCGCCCGTGACGATCCCCGACTTCGCCCGCTGGAAGCAGCAGGGGCGGAAGATCAGCGTCCTGACCGCATACGATTACATGACTGCCCTGCTGCTCGACGACTCCGGGATCGATTGCCTCCTGGTCGGCGACTCGCTCGGAACGACCGTACAGGGCTGGGACACGACGCTCCGCGTCACCCTCGACCAGATGCTCTATCATGCCGAGATGGTCGCCCGTGCCGTGCGGCGCGCCCTGGTCGTGGCGGATCTCCCTTTCCTGAGCTACCAGGTGTCGCCCGAGCAGGCGATCCTCTCGGCGGGCCGGTTCCTCAAGGAGACCCAGTGTCAGGCCGTCAAACTGGAGGGAGGCCAGCGGTCGGCCGAGACGATCCGGGCGCTGGTCGAGGCCGGCATCCCGGTCATGGGGCACATCGGGCTGACCCCGCAGTCCGTCCGCCGCCTCGGCGGCTACAAGGTCCAGCGCGACGCCAACGAGTTGATTGGCGACGCGCACGCCGTGGCGCACTCGGGGGCGTTCGCGCTCGTCCTCGAATGCATCCCGAGCGACATCGCCGCCCGGATCACGCCCAAATTGCCGATCCCGACCATCGGGATCGGCGCCGGTCCGCACTGCGACGGCCAGGTGCTCGTCACCCCCGACCTGCTCGGCCTCTTCGAGGGCTTCCGCCCCAAGTTCGTCCGCCGCTACGCCGAGCTCGGCGACCTGATCCGCAAGGCCGCCGCTCAGTTCGTCACCGACGTCTCCTCGGGCGGCTTCCCGAGCGATCAGGAAAGTTTTCATTGATCTGATCGCCCGGGCATGGCCGGGGCATGTCTTGTCGCTCTCGGAGCCAAAGTTTCGGTGCGCCGAAGTGGTCTGATATTAAGGACTTCTGGCTGCACGGCTTGCGGTGGCTCACGCGGTTGTGATGTCAGGGACGGTGGCGGCCGCAGCTTCCGGTTGCGCGATCGTCTTGGGGGCGAACCCGAGGATGACGCGGCAGGGCGCGTGCTGAAGCACGTACCGGGTGGTGGTGGCCAGGACGGTCGTGTCGAGCCGCCGGTACTCGCCCCGGAGGCTCATGAAGATTGCGTCGTACTTGCCCTCCAGCGCCGCCTTCACGATCTGCGGCCCGGCCTCGCCGCAGAGGACCAGTGAATCAACCTTCCGCCCCAGCTCCTGGGCCCGGGCCACCCCCTGTTGCATGATCATCTCGGTGCCGTTCGACGTGTCGGCATGGAAGCTCTCGCCCCCCTCGGCGACCTCGATGAGCGTGACGGCGATGGCCGGGTCGAGGAAGCTGAGCACCGTATCGAGGAAGTCGGCGCTGAGGGGGCTGCCATCGTAGGCCAGCAGGAGCTTCTGGACCCCGTGCCAGCTCGCCCGCAACTCGGCCAGGAGCTTGGCCGCGGCGGCGGCCCGATCGGCGAGCTTGGGGATCTGGCTCCCGCCGGCGATGTCGAGCCGGACGTCGCGATCCTTGCCGAGCACCCGGATCGTCAGCGGCTCCGGGGCGGCCTCGCAGACGTGGAACCAGTAGAAGGCGACTTGGTCGAGCAGGGCATCGGGGTCGAACTTATTCGACATGCCCATGATCAGCTCCTGGGCCCCGATCGTCCGCGCCGTGCGGGTCAGCGCGTAGAACGGCTCGTTGGTCGGCACGATGAGCGGCTTGACCGGCTTGCCCGCGTGCTCGGCCAGGTTCACCACCGCCGTCAGCAGCGCGCGGTCCTCGTCGGTGATCCCGGGATTCATGTCGTCGCTGCCCGGGGGCAGGACGTTGGCGGTCATAACCACGACATCGGTGGTCTCGGGGTCAGTCTCGGACAGGCACTTCTCGAGCATCGCCAGGTTGTGCGGCGATCGGATCGCCACCAGCTTGCGATAGGGCTTGGTGATCCCCAGCGCCGTCGGGGTGATCTGGTCCGCCTTCGCCTGGTTGAACTGCTCCAGGTGCGCGTGGTGCTCGGCCGCCTTGCCGGTCTGCCTGACGTGGGCACGCTCCGAGACGGTGAAGGTGACGAAGAAGGCCGTCGTGAAGATCACGCCGCTGATCGTCGCCACCTCCTTGGTCAGGAAGTTGACGATCGCCGTGCAGAACAAGACCAGGAAGATAAGCCCGATCCCCAGCGGCACGTCATACCGGCCGACCCGGATGTTGAGCGGCACCTTGTACTCGCGCGGCCAGGCTCCTTGAAGCGGAGCACCAGCATGGACAGCGCCATGAAGACGAAGCTCCAGACGACGCCGAAGGCGTACGCCTCGCCCAGGGTGAGCACGTTGCCCCGGCTGGCCAGGATCGTGAACAACTGCAGCCCCACGACCAGGTTCAAGAGCCGATAGGTCGTGCCGTACTTCGGGTGTGGCTTGAGGAACCAGTCGGGCATCACGCCGTCCTCGGCCACGCGGTTGAGCACGCCGTTGGAGCCGATGATCGCCGTGTTGACCGCGCCGGAGAGGATCAGGAACCCGACGACGACGACCACCGTGTTGAGCAGCCAGCTTGGCCCAGTCCGGGCCGACGACGTTCATCGCCAGGCCGCCGATCAGGTTGCCGCTGTACTTTGCCATCCGCACGTTGTCGGGGATGATCATCACCGCCAGGAAGCTGATCAGCGAGGTCAGGAGCATGCTGTAGACGAAGACGACGAACGCCGCCTTCTTGAAGTTCTTGAGCTTCGGGCTCTCGACCTCGCGATAGACCTGCGCCAGCGTCTCCTCGCCGCTCATCGCCAGGATCGAGTGGCCGAACGCGACGAAGATCCCCAGGACGCCGAACAGGCTAAGCCAGTGGATGTGCCCCGGTCGCAGCGCGTCGCCGAGCGAGGTCCGGCCGATGAAACCGAGCGGGTCGAGCGGGTTGCCCATCGCGTCGGGGATCGGCTTGCCCTCGGCATCGACCTTCGGCGAGCCCGGCTGATCGGCCCGCGACAGGTCGGGCACCGCCGTGGGCAGCTTCGCCAGTTCGGGCTTCATGACCAGGGTCACCCCGCACCAGATGATCATGATGACCGCCATGAGGGTGGTCGCGCCCATGATCTTCAGCGCCTTGTCGCTCGACTCGTGGATGCCCCGGATGTTCACCCGCCAGAAGAAAAGCGTGATCCCGATGGCGATGGCCGCCGATCCCAGCTCGCTCTGCTCGCTGGAGAACGTCTGGTGGAACAGGTCCCCGATCAGGCCGATGATGTACTGCCCGGCGGAGACGCCGCTGATCGGCCCGGTGAGGATGTAGTCGAACATCAACGCCGAGACCGCGAGCTTGGCCAGGCCTCCTCCCATCGCCTCCCTCACGACGCGGTAGACGCCGCCCCGGACGAACATCGAGCAGTTCTCGATGTAGACGCTCCGGACGGCGTAGCTGAAGAGCATCACCGCCAGGATGAACCAGGGCGCCGCCTTGCCGATCTGCGACTCGACGATCCCGCCGATGTAGTAGGCCGTGCTCGCCAGGTCGCAGAGGACGATGGCGGCCGTCCGCCAGTATGAGATGAAGGTGAACATCACGCTGGTGACGACCAGCACTTGTCCCGGCGACAGCGACTTGCGCCTCGAGGTCGGCACGGTGGCCCCGGTGGGCGGGTGGTTCGATGAGTGATCTCCGGAGGCCATGATCGTAAACCCCAGGGTCGAGTCGAGACATGGGGCGAGGCCCCCGAAGGTGCGGGTCGGGTCTCGCCGTGGCGGGAGGGTGGGACGTCCCCGTGCTCGGGGAGGCCCCGATCGCGCCGGGGCAGATGCCATGTGAATCTCGACCGTCGTTCGTCCGCTCTTCCTTTTTCCCGACGCACCCGCGGGATACACGCTGTTGGGCCCGGCATCACGGAGCCGGAGTGCGCAACGATGGGCGGGAAAGCCCCCTCGGAGGCCTACGAGGCTAGCTGTGACGGGCTCGGGGCCGAAGGCGCCCCGTCGCGCCCAATCGGGCGCGATTCGCCCCATGAAGAGGCTGGGTCCCCCGCTCCCTCGGACATCGAGAGATTCAGCGTTCAGATCAACAGCGTCTTTAAGAGGCGGCCCCAATTGGAACGAAGTCGCCCCGGGGCGCGTCAAGAGTGGGTTTGACATCATGCACTTGATCCCCGGGAACTTGGGCCGTTCGGGAGCATCGCAATCCTCCCGGAAGACCATTCCCGTTTCCCCCGCAATGCCGGAAAATTGGGGTGATGTCGAACGCGGGGACAGGCCAAAAGCGTCCTGTCGCCGCGATCCTCGGCCGGTCTCCCGACGGAGCCGGCTCGGCCTGAACTCGCGGGTGCGGCCATGCAGATCCTGATCGTGGACGACGAGCCGAACATCCGGCGCGCCTTGCGAATGACCCTGGAGGCGATGGGCCATGGGGTTGAGGAGGCCGCCTCGGGCGCGGACGCTCTGAAGCGGATCGAGCGTCGGGCCCTCGACGTTGCCCTGATTGATCTCCGGCTCGGCGGCGAGTCGGGGCTCGACTTGCTCGAACCCGTAATGCTGCAGCAGCCTCGGCTGGCGGTCGTTGTCGTCACGGCCCACGCCTCGATCGACACGGCCGTCGAGGCGATGCGCCGGGGCGCGTTCGACTACCTGCCCAAGCCGTTCACCCCCGCGCAGGTCCGCGCTGTCCTGGAGCGCGTGACCCGCGTGCGAGGGCTCCGCGACCGTGTCGCCGACCTGGAAGAGCAGGTGCGGGCCGAGGTCCCCGAGGCGGAGCTGGCGAGCACCGATCCGCAGATAAGCCGACTGCTGGAGCTGGCTCGTCGCGTGGCGCCGACCGACGCGGTCGTCCTGATCCGGGGCGAGAACGGGACCGGCAAGGGGGTCCTGGCGCGCGCCCTGCACGCCTGGAGCAAGCGGTCCGGCGGACCGTTCGTCACTGTGAGCTGCCCCAGCCTGAGCGCCGAGCTCCTCGAGAGCAACCTGTTCGGCCACGTCCGAGGCGCCTTCACCGGGGCGGTCCGCGACGCTGCCGGCAAGGTGGCCGCCGCCGAAGGGGGCACCCTGTTCCTCGACGAGGTCGGCGACCTCCCCGCCATGCTCCAGCCCAAGCTGCTTCGGGTCCTCCAGGAACGGAAGTACGAGCGCGTCGGCGAGGCCGAGACTCGCTCGGCCGACGTCCGCCTCATCGCGGCGACCAACCGCGACCTGGAAGCGGCGATCACCGTGGGCGCCTTTCGCGAGGACCTCTTCTATCGCCTCAACGTCATGGAGCTGACCCTGCCCCCCCTGCGGCGGCGCACTGACATCTTGAACCTGGCCGAGCACCTCCTGGATTTCTTCGCGCGCCAGACCGGTCACCTTCTGACGGGCTTCACGCCCAAGGCCCGCGAGGCGCTGACCCGACACGCCTGGCCCGGCAACCTCCGCGAGCTCCGCAACGCCGTCGAGCGGGCGGCGATCCTCGCGCAGGGCCCCGAGATCGGCCTGGCCGACCTACCCGAGCGGATCGCCTTCGCCGGCGCCGGCCCGGCTGGACCCTCGGCGATCGGCGGGCCGGTGACCCTGGAGCAACTGGAGGTCGAGCACATCCGGCGGGTCCTGTTCCATTCCCCCAGCCTCGACGCCGCCGCGCGGACACTCGGCATCGACCCGAGCACCCTCTATCGGAAGAGGAAGCAATATGGCCTCTGATTTTATGATCCTATGAACTGAGCTTGACTGATGCAGAATTTCAGGACCAGGAAAACACCTTGTTTTCCAGGGATTCGCGAGACTCGGCGGAGTTTTTCGACCTCCGCGAACACGCTACGAGATCGCAAAAATCTCACGAAACTCTGATTTACCCGGGAAATTGTGGAAGAGCGGTCCCCAATACCTGCATCAGTCGAGCTGAGAGGCTAATTCGAACCCGGGGTCACTCCATTTCCATCTGAATCAAAACATTCTGTCCTTGGTTCATTTTTATTCGCCGTTTGGCGTCTGCGTTTCGAAATTCCATAAAGCCGAGGGCCAGGCGACGCACGCTTGCCCCCCGGGGATTTTCGGCCGGGCGAGTTAATGTGGGACATGTCCCGACGAACATGATGGGGGGGTGGGCCGGACATCCGCGGCGCGAGGCGACCGGAATTGAGCCACGACGAGATCGTTTTCGATGACGTGAAGTATCGCGTGCCCGAGCGGCGGCGGCGGCCCGACCGCGATCGCCGCTGGGCCTGCCTGGCGTACGAGGTACCTGGGCCGGACGACCTGCCCATCTTCCTCGACCGGATGACGGCCGACGTGATCGAGCGGCACGCGCTGCGCGACACGACGGTCGAGCTGGGAGGGATCTTGCTCGGCAAGGAATGCCTCGACGATGGGACCGGGCAGCCGTTCGTCTGGATCACCCAGAGCCTGGAGGCCAAGCACTACGAGAACACGCAGGCGAGCTTCACCTACACGCACGACTCGTGGGAGGAGATCACCCGCGAGCGTGACCGGTTGTACCCTGACCTCGACATCGTCGGGTGGTACCACACCCACCCCGACTTCGGGATCTTCCTGTCGAGCCACGATTTGTTCATTCATCGCCACTTCTTTGCGCAGCCGCTCCAGGTGGCGTACGTGGTCGACCCGATCCGCCAGACGCGCGGATTTTTTCGGTGGCGTGACGGTGAGCTCGACCAGGTGGGCGGCTACTACGTGTTTGCGGACCGGGGCGACCGGGTCGCCCTGGCTCGGCTGGTCAACGACCTGGAAAATCTCCCCAACGCCGAGGGCGGCGGCGGGGGCCTCTCCCCTCGTCTGGAGGCCGAACTGATCGCCATGCTCACGCGACCCGCTGCTCCCCCCCACGTGACGACCGCCGAGCGCATCCAGACCGCCGCGCTGTTCAGTCTGATCGGCGTCCTGGCTGGCGGCTCGGACTGGCCGGCCTGCTCTGGCTGAACACCCTGAACCATCAGGTCCAGGCGCAGGCTGAGTCGCTCGAGAGACTCAACAGGATCACCGAGCAGGCCGCGGACACCCAGCGCCTGGCGCTCGACACGCTGCTCGACGAGGCGAGCGGCGGCCTGCCCGACCGGTTCGTCGCGAAGTACAACCAGACCATCCGCGAGCGCGACAACGTCAAGCGCCAGCTCGGCAACCAGGCCATGATCAACGACGCGCTGGCCACGCGCGCCAGGGACCTCCAGCGCGGCAACGACCTGCTCAAGAAGGATCTGGAGTCCGCAAACAAGGTCGTCCGCGCCTACGAGGCCGAAAAGAAGCAGGACCCTGACCTCCACACCCGGCTCCGCAAGCTCGAATCCGACCGCGAGGCCAAGGCCGCGAAGATCGGCGAGCTCGAGAAGCTGCTCGGCACCACCGAGGGCCACAACGCCGCCGCGCTGCTGCGCAAGTACGACCGGACCTGGTATGTCGCTGTCGCCGGCTGGGCCGTCGGCCTGTTCGTCACCCTCGGTCTGCTCGCCACTCTCGGCCAGAAGCCCGCCCCCGAGCCGGCCGGGTCCGCGCCCGAGGAGCCCCCGCGTCATCGGATTACCTGATGCAATTGACGCTCAATCGACAAAGATGAACTCATCGGCCTGGGTGTTCCAGACGATGGCCGAGGATCCGAGTTCGCGGACCACGGGCGTCCAGGTGAACGAGTCGGAGTTGTCGTCGGCCTGGCCACCGACGACGAAGTCGATCGCCTCGCCCTTCTTGACCTCGTGATGCGCGACCGGCGAGGTGACCTTCGCGCGATGGGCGACTCAGGTGTCGAGGACTTCGCCCCGCGCAGCCGGGCGCTGAGATGTCGTCGGCCCTGGCCCGGTCGTCGAGTTTTGGGGATGGTTCGGGTTGAACTCCAGGTCGGACGAGGCTCGCAGGAACACGCCGATCCGTCGGCGGATCTCGTCCTCGATGAGGGACTTCTCGCCCGCGAGGAGGTCAGCGTCGGCCTTCTTCCGGTCCCGGAGTTGGCGCTCGAAGTCGTGCGATTCGTCGGTCGGCGTTGGTGGGGCGATCGTGAGGAGTTCTTGCGGCTCGACCGTGCTCTCGAAGCTGCCGTGGAGCGGGTGGAAGATGAAGACGCGATCGCGGAGATGGTCCCAATTTCCCTTGCGTCCCTTGCGCTTTTGCGAGAAACTCGCGCTGATCTCTGACCGGGCCACGATGCCATGAGAGACGATTCTTCCTCGACCGACCGGCGCAGGCTCCACGTGATCCTGGTCGAGCCCGAGATCGCGGCCAACACCGGCGCGATCGGCCGGACGTGCGTTGCGACTGGGGCGATGCTCTGGCTGGTCCGACCGCTCGGCTTCCATCTCGACGATCGTCACCGCCGCCGCGCCGCGCTCGATTACTGGGAGCATCTGAGCTGGCGTGTCGTCGAGCACCTCGACGAGGTGGTCGCCGTCCTGGGTCGCGACCGGCTCTGGTCGTTCAGCACCAAGGCGCGCTTGCCGTACACGGACACCAGCTATCGGCCGGGCGATGGCCTCGTCTTCGGGCCCGAGAGCCGCGGCCTCCCCGACTCGTGGCTCACCGCCCGGCCCGACCGCCTGGTCCGCATCCCGATCCGCCCCGAGGCTCGCAGCTTGAACCTGGCCAATGCCGTGGCGATCGCCCTCTTCGAGGCCGTTCGCCAGATCGGCGGGCCTTGATCGTGCTGCCCGAGAGGAACTTGGGAAGCTCATCGGCGGCGAACGCCGGCGCAAGCAGAAACAGGCCACTCGCCGGGATGGCGGAGATGCTCAAGACACGAGGGTTCGGGGACATGGAGAGACTTCTTGGGATCGTGGGGATGTGCGGCCCTGTTTTCGGAACGAGGGAGGAGCAGGGACCTCGGATCCCTCGGCTGACCGCCTCGTAACACGCCGATTTGCAAGTTGTTACAAAAATGAGTTTCGGAGAAATGAGGCCGCAATTTTGAGTCGCGTGGCTCGTGGAGGACCTCGACGCCGCGGAGCGGCCGTCTCTCTCGATCGCCGTCGAAAGATTTGTATCGGGCGGTCCCGGGACCGGCTACATCTGAGGCGGCGAGGGTGGCCTAACCCGGATCTTTCGCACTCAGGGCCGACTTTCGTCGTAACAAGGGCAAAGCACGTCACTTACGGCGATAACATGCAAATTGCGTGCGCTGTTTGTGCGACCTTCGTCGTTCAGGGTGGCCTCTCCGTGACTTATGGCGAATTTCGTCGCAAGTATGAAAGATCCGTGGTAATTCTCTTTGAGGCTGGGTTTCCGGGCGCGGAGGTGGGGCGATGCGCTACGTCTCTCATCTGGCGTGCTCGACCTGCGGCGCGTGTTATCCGGCCGACCGGGTCATGAACCTCTGCGAGCGGGACGGCCGTCCCGTGCAGATGGTGTTCGACCTGGAGCAACTGAAGGCCGAGCGGAGCCGCGACGCGGGCTGGGACCCGTCGCGCCGCGACCTCTGGCGGTTCGGCGGGCTTATGCCCCTCGACGTGGCCGCCTCCGAGGACCGCCGGCACATTGTCGGCCTGGGGGCGGGTTACACGCCGAGTCTGGCATACCCCCACCCCTGGGCCGACCGCCTCCGCTGCCGGCTGGAGGTCAAAGATGAGGGCCGGCCGCATGCCGGCTTCGGCGCCAACCCGACGCTCTCGTTCAAGGATCGGGGCATGGCGGTGACCGTCTCGATGGCCCGAGCGCTCGGGCTGTCGCGCCTGGCCGTCCCTACCCAGGGCAACGCGGGCGACGCGCTGGCTGAGTACGCCGTCGCCGCCGGCATCGAGGCCGCCATCGTAATGTCGCCCGCGACCGACCTGCCTGTGCTCGGCAGGGTGGCCGCGGTCGCGAAGCTCCATCCTCACCTCATCACACTCGAGCTCGTCCCGGACACGATCGTGGACTGCGCCCAGCGAGTTCGCGACCGCTACGTCCCGGACGGTTATTTCAGCGTCGCGACCTTCCAGGACCCCGGGTGGCGGATCGAGGGCAAGAAGACTCTCGGCCTGGAGATGGCCGAACCGCGCGGCGACAGGCTGGAGGACCGTCTCTGGCAACTGCCCGACGTGATCGTTTACCCGACTGGCGGCGGCACCGGCGTCGTCGGGATGGCCAAGGCGTTCGACGAGCTCGAGGCGCTCGGCCTGGTCGATGCGCGGCGGCCCCGGATGGTCTGCGTCCAGAGCGCTGCGACCGCACCGATCGTCCGCGCCTTCGAAGACGGGGCCGACGACATCACCCCCCTGCCCCCCGGCCGAACGATCGCCACGGGCCTGAACGTCGCGCGGAATGTCGGTCACGTCAATGTCTTGCGGATCATCCGTGAGACCGGCGGCTGCGCCGTGGCCGTCACCGATGTGGCGATCCGTGCCGTCCTCTTCGCCGAGTGGCATCAGCGGCGGTTCGCCTGGTCGCCCGAGGGCGCCGCGACCCTCGCCGCCCTGCCCGAGCTGGCCGCTCGAGCGATGATCCGCGCGGGCGATCGCGTCATCCTGGTCAACACAGCCTCGCCCGAGAAGTACCTGCCGACGATCCGGGAACTCTTCGACGGCGGGCTCTGAGCCGCAGTGATTTGCGAGAGCGACGGACGGCAGCGACCCACCCCACCCCACCCCAGACGAGGCTGGAAGCTCTCATGCGACTCCTTGGAATTTGAAGGCTCTCGGTGGCGAGAACATGGGCCGGGGGTGGAACACGTCGGCACGACCTGGAAGGCGTTGACCGGTATTATAGTTCAGGAGTGGGTTGGGGCAGCAAAGCTTTTTTAAAGATAATGGGAGTGACGCAGTTGGTTGTCAGAGGGATAGATGAAGCGTCGTCAGACAGGCTGTTTTCTGGGGTCCCATATTGCCTAACTCGCCCATTTCCACCTACACTTAGTGGACAAAGGCCATCAATTGCGTAACTCCTAATATAAATGATTCGGGAGTTATATTCCAGAGCGATTGATTTCAGGGTGAAAATATTCTACGATTCAATTAACGGGGCTTAGAAAGGCAACCAAGGTTCATTTTCGTGGGTCGGCACCATTGTCTTCCAGGCGCCCCAAGGCGATGCACTCACACCCCAATTCTCTCACCCATCACGTCTCCGCGATTCGCTCTGAGGAATCGGCCCCGATGGGCCGGTTCGAATATCTCATGGCCGAGGGCTCCAGCATCACCGAGAAGACGCGCATCGAGGCCGAACTGGAGCGCACGAACGAGGAGTTGCAGGCCTTCCGCGACCGCACGTGGGCCGCGGAGGCCCTGCGTCAGAGCGAGGCGCGTTTCCGGGCCCTGGCCGAGGCCATCCCCCAGATCGTCTGGACCACCGGCCCGGACGGCCTTGCCGACTTCCTCAATCACCGCTGGTTCGAGTACACCGGGCTGGCGCCTGGGGAGGACCAGCAGTGTGGCTGGCTGGAGCGGCTCCACCCGGAGGATCGGACCCTGGCCCAGCGGCGCTGGGAGGAGGCCCTGCGCACCCAGGGGGTGTTCGAGGCCGAGTATCGGTTGCGACTGGCCTCCGGCGGGGCCTACCGCTGGCACCTGGCCCGCGCTGTGCCCGTGCCTGGCCCGGCGAGTGGGGAGGTCCAATGGTTCGGGACGATCACCGACGTCGAGGACCTGAAGCAGGCCGAGGCGGCCGTCCTCGAGGGTGCGTGTTGGCTGGAGACGACCCTGGAAAGCGTCCGTGACGCCCTGATCGCCACCGATCACCTCGGCCGCATCAGGCTCATCAACCCGGTGGCCCAGGCGCTGACGGGGTGGAGGGCGCGCGAGGCGGTGGGGCGGCCTTTGGAGGAGGTCTTCCGCCTCGTGGACGAGGCGACCCGCGCGCGAAGGAGAACCCCGTCGCCAGGGTGCTCCGCAAGGGTGTCGTCGTCGGCATGGCCAACGACGCCGTCCTGGTGGCGCGCGACGGCACCGAGCGGCCGATCGACGACAGCGGCGCGCCGATCCGGAGCGACGACGGGTCGGTCCTCGGCGTCGTCCTCTCCTTCCGGGACGTGACCCAACTGAGGCAGGCCGAGGAGACCAGAGCCCGGCTGGCCGCGATCGTCGAGTCGTCTGATGACGCCATCGTGAGTGAGGATCTCGACGGTACGATCATCACCTGGAACCAGGGGGCAAGCCGGATCTTCGGCTACGCTCCGGGGGAGGCGATCGGGCGGTCGATCACGATGCTCGCCCCGCCCGACTTGCCGGATGAGATCCCCGGCTTCCTGGCCGCCGTCCGACGCGGCGAGAGGGTCGGGCAAGTCGAGACCCGCCGCCGTCATCAGGACGGCACGCTGATTGATGTCTCGGTGACCGTCTCGCCGATCCGGGACGCGACGGGACGGATTGTGGGTGTCTCCAAGGTCGCTCGCGACATCGGCGATCGCAAGCGGTCCGATGGGGCCCTGCGGACGTACGCCGCCCGCCTGGAGAACCTTCACGCGATCGGTCAGGCGATCCTGGCGGCCCGCTCGCCCGAGGAGATCGCCGGCACCGCCCTGAATCAGCTCGCGCAGCTCGTGCCCTGCTGGATGGGCAGCGTCGTCATCTTCGACTTCGAGGCCGGAGAGGCCCGGATCTTCGCTAGCACCGGGGGTGTGTGGGACCTCTATCCGTCGGGGGTGCGAAGGATTCTCGAGGTCGTGAGGGAGGACGAACTCGAGTTCCTCCGACAGGGCCGGACCTCTGCGGTAGCGGACCTCCAAGAGGTGGCCTCGATGAGCCAGGTGATCGTGGTTCTGAAAGCCCGGGGGATGCGGTCCTACGTCCAGTTGCCCCTGCGGCACCGGGGCCGACTGATCGGGTCGCTCAACTTCGGCTCGGATCGCCCGGCAGCCTACGCGGCCGAGCACATCGAGGTGGCCCGCGAGGTCGCCGATCTGCTGGCCATTGCCATCTGGCAGGCCCTCCTGTTCGAGGAGGTCCAATCGGCGAAGGGGCGATTGGAGGTGATCTCCTGCCGGCTGATCCGCGCCGAGGAGGACGAGCGGCGGCGGATCGCCCGGGAGTTGCACGACGAGATCGGCCAGGCCCTCACCGCGGCCAAGCTCGAGGTGCAGAGGGCGTCCCGACAGATCAGGTCGCGAGAGGCGAAGGACTGGCTGGTCGCGGGGACCGAGCTGATCGAGCGGACGCTCGAGCAGGTGCGGGACATCTCGCTGGCCCTGCGGCCCTCGCTGCTGGACGACCTCGGGCTGGTCACCGCATTACGATCGCTCGTGACCGGGCTCTCCCGGAGGTCGGGGATCACGTCACAGCTCGAGGCCGAGGAGACGATCGGCCGACTCCACCCGGACGTCGAGACGACCTGCTTCCGCGTGGCCCAGGAGGCGCTGACCAACGTGGAGCGACACGCGCAGCTGCGCGGCACGTCCGGGTCGAACTGGCCGGATCGACATCCCTGCTGACCCTGATCGTCGCCGACGACGGAGGGGGTTTCGATGTCTCGGCGGTGACGGCGCGGGCGTCTGGGGGTGCGAGCCTGGGCCTTTTAGGGATGCGCGAGCGGGCCGCGCTGATCGGCGGTCACTTCGAGGTCGTCTCCCGGTCGGGTGAGGGCACCGAGGTCCGGGCCACCTTCCCGCTCGGCTCGGTCGCGGTCGAGCCCACCGCCGAGATCAGCGCGGGGGAGAGGCGACCATGATCGCGATCCGCGTTGTGATCGCCGACGATCATACCCTGCTCCGGGCCGGGCTCCGCGCTGCTCAAGGGCCTGAAGGGCGTCGAGGTCGTCGCTGAGGCGGGAGACGGTCGCGAGGCGCTGACGCAGGTCGAGACCCATCGGCCCGACCTGCTCCTGGCGGACATCACAATGCCGGGCCTGAGTGGGCTGGACGTCGCGGCGAAGGTGTCCCAGGAGTATCCCGAGACGAAGGTGGTGATCCTGTCGATGTACAAGGACGAGGAGTACATCCGCCAGGCGATCATGGTGGGAGCCGCCGGTTATCTCCTGAAGGACTCCGACACCGAGGAGCTGGGGCTGGCGCTTCACGCGGTCGCGCGGGGCGAGGCCTACCTCAGCCCAGCGGTCTCCAAGTGCCTCGTCGCCGGCTATCGCCGACAGGCGACCGGCGAGGCGGGCGAGTCCGGGATGCTGACGGGACGACAGCGTGAAGTCCTGAGGTTGATCGCCAGGGGGCTCTCGACCAAGGCGATCGCCCGCCGGCTGGGCATCAGCATCAAAACGGTCGAGACACACCGCGCCCAATTGATGGCCCGGCTGGGGATCCACGATGTCGCCGGACTTGTCCGCTACGCCATCCGCAACGGCCTTGTGTCGCCCAGCGAATGAAGGGTCGGCTCCGCATCGGCTCTCCTTCGGGCGCCGGCCGAGTCCCCTCTCGGAGACGGCCCCCGAACCGGTCGGGAGATCCCCGAGCAATCCTCTGGGTATGACCCGAAGGACGTGGCTCCCAGCCTCGCCAATAATAACATTGACTCGAGGCCAAGTCGATCCTGGGGAAGTGGGGAAGGGAGGAGGGTCGTGCGCTTGACCGATCGATCCGTGGGAGGCCCGAAACCCGCACGCCAAGGTGAACCCGCCGCGTGCGGACGAGCCCACTGCAAGACGCGGAGGGACAGCCTCGGCATCGCAAGTTCGGAAGACAAATGCAGACCTGCCGCATCCTGCTCGTCGATGACAGCCCCACCTTCCTGGCCGCCGCCGAGGGCCTGCTGGCCTTCGCGGAGTGGGTCAAGGTCGTGGGCAGGGTGTCCTCGGGCCGCGAGGCCCTGGAACAGGCCGATCGACTGAAGCCCGACCTGATCCTGATGGATCTTTCCATGCCTGAGATGGACGGCCTGGCGGCCACGCGGCGGTTAGCCTCCCGGCCTGGCACGCCCCCCGTCATCCTGATGACCGTCCATGACCAACTGATCGGGGCGAGTCGGAGGGCCGATCACCGGGAATGCAATCCGAGCCGTCATCGCTCGGCGAGGGAGTCCGGGCAGCACGTCCCACCGCGCGGCATGGTACGGCTCTCATCACCCCTCCGGTGCCCCGACGTTGGGGACCCAGGTCAAGTTCGACGAGGACCCGAGCGATGAATCTCGACGCGATTGTCTATCACAACTTCGGCCGGGTAGGTGGCTGCGTTCCCCACGCCAGGGATGAGCCCCAGCCTCTGCTCCTCGCCCTCAAAGAACTCTGCGATCGCCTCTCCGATGCCCGCGACAAATGGCAGGTGTCGGGGCCGGATCGTGCCGCGCGGGGGGAGGGTGAGGAGTATCTCTATCTCGAAGCCGACCTGCCGAGCTCGCCCGACGCCGAGATCGACCTCTGTATCCACGGGGGGCGGGCGTTCATCCGGATGACGCGAGGAGCATCCGGATGACGCGAGGAGAATGAACAAGGGATCGCGTTCCAGAGGTGAGGGACGGAGAGACCCATGATTGGCCGCATCGTTTTCGATGAGGCGGGACGTCTGCTGGAGGTGATCCTGGGCGACGACGGGCGGTGGACCTGCGACGGCTCGCCCGAGGTCGCCGACGAGCTGAACCGCGAGTACGGCCCCGGTGAGAGGGTGGGCCACCTCTGGGGGCATGATGTGCTGATCAGTGCCGCCCGACGGCTCCGGGGGCTCGCCTGGCTCGGGCCGGGCCGGTCGCCGATCCCGGCAGATTCCCCCTCGTCTCAATGATGCATGATCCGTGCGCGGCCACGTCGCCGGGAACGGTCAAAGGTCTGGTCCGCCTCACCGAGCAGGCGCGGGTCGTTCCAAAGAACCGCCGACCGCGTGGCGATCCCGAGGTTGATTGTCACATCGAGGGAACTCATCCAGGATCATGAGGAACGAGGTGGGAGAAGAGACATGTTCGTCGTCGGTAATGCAAGGACATCCCTCTCATCCACGGGAGTCCCGAGCTCGCGTGACCGCAGGAGCATCGCCGAGTACGCGGAAGTCGAGGCCCTGCGTCACAAATGGATCGCGAGCGAGAAGGCGGGGCGAGACCTGGCGCGGGGGCCATCCGCCATTGGGTCAGGGGACACTGGCACACCTTCGTGCGAAACCGCTGGGTTGAGCACCTCGAAGGCCGCATCTTCTGGGTCGAGCTAGATCGCGGGGATTTCGGCCTGCTGAGGCGCGAGTGCCCGGATGCCGCATTGATCGGTGAGATCGTCCGGCGGATCAAGAACGGAGAGGAGAACCTGGACATCCTTTGCTGGTCGCACGAACGCAAGTCCTCGAAGGACGAGATTCAGAAAATCCTGGGCATCCTCGAGATGCTCGACATCAACGGCCATCGAATCGAATGTCGGCTGAAATCCGCCCTCTCTCAGGCCGGGTGATCTCCCGCAGTGATCCTCTGAACATCCTCGATGGCCGACGTGCCAGCCGAGGCGAGCGTTGGCTTCATCCGCCAGGTTGGCCCCAACCTGAATTGTAACGACATTCGTCGGATTCGTTCGTTGGCGGCCATTTCTCCGGATTCGCTTATTGCCCGGAAATCCAAGCGGGAGGCTCGAATGGCTTCGCCGAACGAATCGGGAGAGCGATGACATAAATTATTATCTTGTAAAGTGTTGTAATGAGGGAAGTGTCCTTCACTTCTGACCCCTTTGCTGCTTGGCGGCCCCCGGGGCTACCACCTCCCCGGGCCGATCGCCGCGGGACCTCCGGGAGCCCCGCAGGTGATCGGTTCCAGGACGAGCCGGGCCAATTCCTCGGCCAACCGCTCGAGGTCGTGCTCCAGGTTCGAATAGGCGGCCCCGGCCGGATGCCGGCGCGGATCAACTTCTCCAGCGCGGCGAGTGCCTCGAAGACGGAGGGCGCGGCGAAATTACCAACCCAGTTCTTGAGTTCATGCGCGGCGACGCCGGCCCGGGAAATGTCGTACTGGGCCAGACCCTCGCCGAGCGTGGCCAGCAATCGGGGGCATTCCTCCAGGAATTGCTCGGCCATCTGGCCGAGGAAGTCCCGATCGCCCCCCACACGGTCCAAGGCGGCGGTCAGTTTCATCAGCGGCCCTTTCGAGCGGTCCTCCGAGCCGGGTGCCTCCCCCCAGTCGGGCCCGAACACGGCCTCCTCGATTGCCCGGATCAGCACGTTGGTCTGAATCGGCTTGGAGATGTAGGCATCCATCCCCGAATCCAG
Source organism: uncultured Planctomycetaceae bacterium (assembly GCA_963803395.1). GTDB lineage: Bacteria > Planctomycetota > Planctomycetia > Isosphaerales > Isosphaeraceae > JAFANO01. Next base: position 117,692 of record CAWDND010000069.1, on the reverse strand, counting down.
GCAGCGCGCGCGATCCTCCCGCATGGCGTAGGCGGTCATGGCGACGATCGGGAGATGGTGGCCGGTCCGCCGCTCCCGGGCGCGGATGGCGGCCGTGGTCTGGAAGCCATCCATCACGGGCATCTGGATATCCATGAGCACCAAATCGAACGGCTCTCGCTCCAAGGCCTCGAGCGCCTCGGCCCCGGTGCCGGCGATGACGACCGTGTGCCCCTGCTTCTCCAGCATGAGGGAGGTGACCTTCTGATTAAAGAGATTGTCCTCGACCAGCAGGAGGCGTAGAGGCCGCCAGTTCATCCTCCGCGCCGGCCGGTTGGCCGGGCCAAGCCAGTGCCGCTCGCCCGCCGGCTCGCCAACGGCCGTGAGGATGGTCTCCAGCAGGTCCGCCTCTTTGATGGGCTTCATCAGGGAGACGACGATCCCGAGCACCCGAGCGCGCTCGGGGTCGGACTGGAGCCCGTCGGACGTACCCAGCAGGATGATGTCCGTAATGGTGCCCGGGGCCCGCCGGATCTGTTCGGCCAGCGCCAGGCCGTCCAGGTCGGGCATCTGGGCGTCGATGAGCACCAGGTGGAACGGGGTGCCCGCCGTGCGGGCGTGCTCCAGGGCGGCCAGGGCCGCCCGGCTGCTGTCGACGGTCGTGGGCCGCAGGTGCCAGTGGGCCAGGAGTTCCGCGAGGATCCGCCGCTGCGCGGCGCTGTCATCCACGATCAGCACCCGCAAGTCGCGCACGGCGGCCAGCTCCTGCGCGGAGGGGCCGGCCGGAACAACGCGCGCCCGGGCCAGCCGGGCGGTGAAGTGGAAGGTGCTGCCCCGACCGACCTCGCTCTCCAACCAGATCCGCCCGCCCATCAGGCCGACCAGGCGGGCCGAGATGGCCAGGCCCAGCCCGGTGCCTCCGTACCGGCGCATCGTCGAGTCGTCGGCCTGCTCGAACGGGAGGAAAATCTCGCCCAACTTCTCCCGAGGGATGCCAATTCCCGTGTCGGCCACCGCGACCTGCAGGAGGATCTCCCCCTCCGCCCGCAGCTCCGCCTCGACCTCGACGACGACCTCCCCCCGGGCAGTGAACTTGATCGCGTTGCCGATCAGGTTGATGAGGATTTGCCGCAGGCGCACCGGGTCGCCCGTGAGCCACTCAGGGATATCGGGGCGGATGCGATAGGCCAGCTCCAGCCCCTTCGAGTGGGCCCGCAGGGCGAACATGCTCATCACCTCGCTGAGGCATTCGCGCAGGCAGAAGTCGATGGGATCGAGCTCGAGCTTGCCGGCCTCGATCTTGGAGAAGTCGAGGATGCCGTCGATCACCTCCAGCAGGGAGGTGATCGATGATTTGATGACCCGGAGATAGTCCCGCAGATCGGGAGGGAGGTCCGTCCCCAGGGACAGTTCGGTCATGCCCAGGATGGCGTTCATAGGCGTGCGGATTTCATGGCTCATGTTGGTCAGGAACTGCCCCCGGGCACGATTGGCGGCTTCGGCCGCCTCCTTGGCCTGACGCAGTTCCTCCTCGATGCGCTTGCGCTCGATGGCGTAGCGGAGCTTCCGCACCAGCACTGGGCCGGTCACTTGGCCCTTGACCAGGTAGTCCTGCGCACCCTCGCCCAGGGCATCGACGGCCTCGGCCTCATCGTCCATCCCGCTGAAGACGATAGTCGGCAGGCCGGGTGCCCGCGCGTGGACAGCGCGGAACGTATCGAGCCCGCGGCTATCAGGCAGCGACAGGTCCAATAGGACCAGATCGAGGCCCCCGTCGCCGAGCCGCTGTAGCCCCGGGGCCAGCGAATCGACTTGCTCCAGCTCAAACCGGTCGGGCGCAGCCGCGGTCAGGGCATCGCGCACAAGGTACGCATCGCCGGAGTTGTCCTCGATCAACAAGATCCGCAGGAAACTTCCACTCATAGCTTCCTCCCTTACCGCATCGCGAGAATGAGAGCGATCACCGGGACCAGCTCGAGTCCTCAGTCCGGACCGCCTATCCTGCTGGGGCGCGATGCCGGACCGCTCGCCGACGAGCGCTGGGCAAACCGGATACGGCTCACAAGAATTCCCGGCGCTTCTCTCTGGATCTCCATTTGGAAATGGCCAATTTTGGAGACTGTAGGAAGCTTGCCGGACGCTCTCGGGCGGCCTCGGCGTTTGCCCCTGGGACCGCAAGGACTTGCATCCCGCAGGGCGGTCAACGACTTGTGATCCGACGGTGGGTGCCACGGGTTCCGAAGCTGGAACCCGTGGTACCCACAATCCTTCGGTACGGATTCCTGCAACAAACCCGGTATCCTCGCTCCGGTCTCCAGAATTCTCCTTGTGACTGACTCGCCATGGCAGACTGCTCGGACCTCATCCGAACTCGCGCGCCTGGCAGATGAGGAGATCGTCCCAAACAGGCCAAATCGACCTTGACATATACGGTAGTGATCTAATCGCCACTGGGTGTGGCGCAATTCAAGGAACTTTAACATTTTGCGCCGGTGATTCACCCCTGGGAGCACTGCTGAAAAGTGTCAAGTTCGTGCACTATGGGTAGCAGCGGTTTTGGGACGATCCCCAGATGAGACCAAAGAAAAGGCCCCGTCCGTGCAACGACTTGCACGACGGGGCCTACGTGACCGGCGCGGCCCGCCCGTCATGAGCGGCGAGCCATCTCTAAGTATGGCAGGGTCGAATGCTGAGTCAAGAGTAAAATTTATCAACGTAAGCTTTATTAATTTTTATTGTTTTGGTGATTTCGAAGATTGTGTTAGTTTCGCAAAGACTGGTGGCTCATCCGGGATTCCAGGGTGGTTCCTAACTCACTCCTGACCTGGAGTCGGCCGGCGAATCCGGCCGACCGAGAGGAAGATGCGGAGAAGAAATGCGCCAGCCGGGAGCGGCTGGCCTCCATCCCGACGGCGGGCTCTGAGCCTCAGGAGTTTCACGGCGACGTGGGAAGGCGTTTCGAAGTCGATGCGAGAGGTGACCGAAATGACGCCCGCCGCGGCCTCCGCAATGATCTTGTGGGATGCACGAAGCACCCCTTTGAAGGTGGCTGCCCGTCTACGAGGTGCAAATAAATCGCTGTCATTGCGGTAATCTGGGGCATTTACTAGCGCCGAGATAAAGTCGCTGGAGCGAGAATTCGTTCCGAATCGGCCTTGACGGCCCGAACTCGGGACAGCGAATAAATTAGATTCTGATTTGTACCAGATTCGTATCTCTATCAGAAATCTCGCAACATTTTAAGCTACAAGACGTTGCGAGATTGTTGAACCACCTTCAAAGGGGTGGATGCACGAAGGCACGGCGGTGGTCCCCGGACCCGCCTCGATCTCCACCAGGTGGCCATCACCGTCCATCAGTCCCGCGGTCGGATTGAGCAAGTAGAGCAAGGAGGCGGGCTCGCCCTCGAAATGGAAGGGCGGTAAGACGCGAAGCGGGACCTGCTGGTAGCACGCGCCGAGGCAGGTCCGGTCGCCGGCCTGTCGCAACTCGAGCCGGACCCCGCCGATCTGTCCGGCGAACCGTTCGGCCAAACGATAGGCGCGAAATTCGTGCGGGATCAGGAAGTCTTCCGCCGTGATGCGAGCCGTTCGCGGACCCATCGGACCACGTCGCGTGTGGCCGACGGGGACGGCACGGACTCCTGCCTCGATGATACCCATGATCGCCTGGTGGAAATAGGCGAGGAGCGTCTCGGACGGCGTGCCACCCGCCACGGCGCCGAGCATTCCGAAGATCACGGCGTGGTTCCATTGCCGCCAGTCGCGGCCCTGGGCGATCGCTCGCTCGAACCCGGCGACGCCGGCCGCGCTCCAGACCCAGGTCGTCGCCAGACCCAGCAACTGCTCGCCCATCTCGCGGCTGGCGTTTCGAATCGCTGGGGGAGCGAGCGACGCGGTCAGGAGCTCATTGGCCAGGGCGTTGGCGACGTACCGCTTGACGCGGTAGTTGTCGTTGCGGCTGCTGTCGCCTTCTGGTCTTCGAGGGGGCCGGGCAGATTGCCGTTGCCCTTGCCGAGGAACCCCAGGTTCCTCGGCAGCCCTTCGGCCGACTGGAGCATTCGCCGGAGGTTCCAGGGTCCGGGCGTGCAGGTCGTCGCCCAGGTGCCGGTCGCCGAACCGGTCCCGCCGCCGATCATCGTGGTGATGCCCGTGGTGATCGCGACCTCCACCTGCTGTGGGCAGATGAAGTGGATCTGCGTGTCGAGGCCCCCCGCGGTGCAGATCAGCCCCTCGCCGGAGATCACCTCCGTCCCCGGCCCGATCACCAGCCGAGGATCGACGCCGGACTGGACCAGCGGGTTGCCGGCCTTGCCCACGGCCGCGATCCTGCCGTTGCGGACGCCGATGTCGGCTTTGACGATCCCCCAGGAGTCGATGATGACCGCGTTGGTGATGACCAGGTCGAGGTGGGGCGAGCCGATCTTCTCCTCGGAGGGACACTGCCCCATGCCGTCGCGGATCACCTTGCCGCGGCCGCGGGTGGCGTCAGGATCGGGCGGGTACCCCGCTGAAAAGCTCGACGAGCCCTTCCGCCATCGTCGGGTGGGCCAGGATGGCGTCGCGCAGGGCCGTGAAGGGGAGCCCGGAAGCGATCGCGATCTGCACGATCGACATGACCTCGCCGGCCTCGGGACCGAACGCGGTGAAGCCGAGGATGCGGTCGCCCCCTTTCCTCGATGAGCGCCTTCAGGAATCCCCGCGTCTCGGAAAGTGTCTGGGCCCGCAGCACGTCTTCCAAAGGGATCTTGACCAGGCGGTACCCTACGCCCCGCTCGCGGGCCTCCCGTTCGCTCAGCCCGACCCGGGCCAACTCCGGATCGGTGAACAGGCAGAACGGCACCTGCCGCCCGGTCGTCACGCGATTCCCGCCGGAGAGATTGTCCAGCACCACGCGGAAGTCGTCGACGCCGATGTGCGTGAAGTACGGGCTGCCGGCGCAGTCGCCCACCGCCCAGACGTCCTTTGCCGTGGTCTGCAGCCGCTCGTTGACCTTGACGTGCCCTTGCTCGTCCGTCTCGACCCCGGCCTCCTCGAGGCCGATGCCGTCGGTGTTCGGGGTGCGCCCCCCGGCGACGAGGAGGTGTGTCCCCTCGATCGCGCCGCGCGCCGCACGCAGGCGAACGGACTGTCCGGATCTCCCCTCGACGCGAAGGACGGTGGTCCCGGTCAGGACCTCGATCCCCTCGTCCCGGAAGAGTCGCTCGACCGCCTCGGTCACGTCCGGGTCTTCGCGGTGGATCAGCGAGCCGTTCCGTTCGACCACGGTCACGCGGCTACCGAAACGTCGGAAGGCCTGCGCCAGCTCGAGGCCCACGTAGCCGCCGCCCAGGACGATCAGGTGTTCCGGGAGGTGGTCCAGCTCCAGGGCCTCGACGTGAGTCAGCGGGCGCGACTCCGAAAGGCCGGAGGTGTCATCGATCCGGGCACGCGACCCGGTGTTGATCACGACGGTCTTGCCGCGGAGCGTCCGGGTCCCGCCCGCGTTGAGCGCGACCTCGACGGTCTTCGGCGCGACGAAGCGTCCGTTGCCCATGACGAGCTCCGCGCCGCTCTCCCGGTACTTCTCGTGATGGATCGCGACCAGCCCGTCCACCATCTTCCGCTTGCGGTCGCGGACGGCGGGCATCTCGACCTTCCAGTCGCCGGTGGCGATCCCGAACTCGGCGCCCCTGCGGAAATAGCGAGCGACCTTCGCGCCGTGGATCACGTTCTTGCTCGGGAGGCACGCGATGTTGGGGCAGGCCCCCCCGACATACCGCCGCTCGATGACCGCCAAGCGCTTCCCCTGCGAGGCCAGCGTCCAGGCAAGGAGTTTGCCGGGCGCTCCACTGCCCAGGACGACCAAGTCGTATTCTTCCGCCACGGACATGGTTCCCTCCGCATTCAGGTATGGGCTTGCGCCCCGCCCGCTTAGCCGAAGTCGGCGGGGGACCGACAGCCGGTGACCGTATAACGAACCCCAGCTTGCAGGGCCTGGTCGCATCTCCTGGAGGCGAAGTCCGGCTCCCGGGAGATGCCCATGAAGACGCGAGTCGGAAAGTCATGCGATCCCGTCCCTGGTGCCTGGCAGCTCGCGGCGCAGTTCTCGGAATTGAACATCGGTCGCGGCGACTTCGAGCGCGGCTTCATCGATCCCAATCGCTGGACCAACCGGCTCGACCAACTCATGGCCGGCGTCAACTGGTGGCCGAATCAATTATACCCGCTTGAGCTTCGATTACGTCTGGACCGGTTTCAACAAAGCGATCCTCGTCAACAGCCCGAATCCCATCCGGACGTTGAACACGTTCTGGATCCGGTTCGCGATGTTCTTCTGAGCACATTCAGCCCCATCCGAAGCCCCCAGTCCGTCGAACGCGAGGCCACGCCCAGTTGCTCCAGGAGGCTTCCGCCCCGAGGCCCGCGCGACCTTCGCGCCTGCACGAGAACCTCTCCCCTGCTTCGATCAAGCCGCGTGCTCTTCCATCAGCCGCGAGCCCGGCGCATGCCGGTCGGGTCCCTCGGGCACGTGATGCGCGGGATCGACGCGGGTGCCCGGGGGCACGGCCGATCGGCTCTTCGAGGCGGCGGGGCCGTACTCGAACCGCGCCTTCAGCACGAGGAGCGGTCGCTCGATGAAGTGCCACGACAGCACCGCCGCCGCGACGCTCGCGGCCAGCGTCAGCGCATCGACCCAGAAGTTGTGACCGATCCGGAACTGGCGCCGAGGTCGAGCTTGATCCTCAGAAAGATCATGTGATAAAGATAGAGGCCATAGCTGATCTGTCCCAGGTAGCCGAGCGTCCGGCTCCGGAGGGGTTGCAGTCCGGGGCGCCCGGCGTAGAGGACGACCCCCGCGACGAGGGCGAAGGCGACCAGATTGATGGCCAGGATCGTCATCCCCGGCCAGCGGGGCGTGCCGTGGTCGGGCAGGCCATTGTGGGCGTGGATCGCGGTCAGAGAGGCCAGTGCGGCGGCCGCCAGCAGCGCCAGGCCGCGCCCGAGCCGGACCCGATGGCGCCCGACCCACTCCGCGTCGCGCAACAGCGCCGCCAGCAGGCCACCGAGCGCGAAGCCGTCGCTGCGGCCCACGAGCGTCCACCAGTGAAAGCCCCGCCACCGCGCCAGGACCGAGGTCGCCAGCAACGCCAGCGCCAGCGGGACCAGCCGCTTCCGCCCCGCCAGGAGAATCAGCGCGGGCCAGAGCAGGTAGAACTGCTCCTCGATCGCCAGCGTCCAGGTGTGCTTGAAGTACCAGCTATACTCCGCGGCCGTCCCCGACCAGCAGAGGGCCACGTTCTGGGTATAGGTCAGGTAAGAAGCCAGGCCCGACAGCGAGGTGGGCCGGGGCAAGACCGGGCCGAGCGCCAGCAGGCCCAGCAAGCAGAGGTAATAGATGGGCCAGATCCGCAACCCGCGACGGGCATAAAAGTGGAGCAGGAGGTTCTCCGACTCTTGATGCGCAGGATCAGCGCGGTGATCAGGTAGCCCGAGAGGACGAAGAACAGGTCCACCGCGGCCCAGCCGAACGGGAGCCAGCGGGTGTAATAATGATAGACCAGGATTGCCAGCGCCGCGAGGCCGCGGACAGCGTCCAACTCCGGCACTCGTCGCCTCATCGTCCCTCCCTGGAGGCATGATCCTTGGGTACGACGAGCAATCCTTGCCGTTGACCCGACCGTGATCTATCCTTGGATGCAACGAGCAATCCTTGCCGTTGATCCGACCGTGATTTTCGATCTCGTCCGGTCCGCTCGGCGAATCCGGCGAGTGGACATCCTTGCCTTGACTTATCGGCTGTTTTCCTTTCCGGTTTTCTCCGCCTCCGGTCGCATGGTCCGGGGGAGATTGGGCCTTGCGTATTTTTCGGGTTGGATGGGCTCAGCAAAATCGGGACTCGACCGGGAGCCGCGGTATCCCGAATAAGGTCGAGGAGGCGCCCGGAGGGTCCAGAAAAGGGCGTTCGTCGCAGCCGCCCACGGGTCACGACCCAGGGAGGGATGGCGCGGTCAAATCCCGGCGCACCCCGATGAGCGCGATCGCATGACAGAGCGGTTGTTCCTGCACGACGCGACACGGATCTTCCCAGGGATCGCAAACCGAGACGGAAATGAGGCTGGGAGAGGGACTGCGCGGCAGCACGGTGGTCCGAGAGCAGGCTCTGGAACCGAGTGGCCCTGCCAAGCATAATATCACCACACTGCGGCGAATGCGTGATTACGGGAGAGTTCAACGCGTCAACACACGAGACTGGCGCGGGTCGGCGATCGGGTCGCTTCGCGATGAGCGGATCGAGGGTGGATCGCCAGGTGCTCAAGGAGGAATCGACCTGGTTGGTCGCGAAGCCTGAGGGGTTGACATGCCGGCGTCAGCGACCAATGCAGGTGACACACAGGTCCGCAGCCGACTCGACCGTCACGAGCATCTGAGGGGGACCGGGCTGCCGACCGTCTCACTCCTGGTCGGGCCGATCGGCCTTGCGATCGAGCTGGTCCGCCGCTGGGCCGGCTTCCGAGCCAGGGCGGTCGTCCGGGTGGATGTCCCCGATCTCGAAGCGGTGGTCACCGCCTGGGTCGATCGGCTGGCCCGAGAGCGGGACCTCGGGCAGGACGCCCTGCTCTGGCTGGCCCGTGAGTTGGGGCAGCCCTTGGATCGAGTCGGACCTCTCATCGGCAGGAAGACGCCCCACGAACGGGCGGTGTTCTACGAATCGGCCCTTCCGGTAACATCCTCGACGGGCGTGGAATCCGTCGCTCGTCGGCTCCTCGAGGCGCTCGGCCGGCGACCAGCCGCTCGAAGCGCCGCGCCTGGCTTCGGACCTGGATGGGGTGCTCTCCGACCGGGAAGGGCGCTGGGTACGGGTCATCATCGCCCTGCTCGACTTGGTCCCGGCGGGTTGCGATCCCATCCTGCTCCTGGCCTGCCGAGCCGAGCAGCCGGAGTCCCCGGCCTGGACCGGGTCGGCTGCGCAGCTCCTGACGGATTTGGCGATGGCGCAGCCCAGGTTGTCCCTGGTCCTGGCCCTCGGCCCGGGCGAGCTCGACGCCTATTTTCGCGTTGCGACCGAGACTCGTACCAAGGCCCTCCTGCGCGGGACGGTCATCCCGATCCCGAGCTTTGGGGAGGAGGCCATCCTCCACCGGCTCGGCACCGCGATCCCTAACGCGCCCGCCCGTCTGGCCGGCCCGATCCGTCGGCTCTCGGTTGACGGTGCCTCGGACACGCTGGTGGACCTCTTCCGTGAGGCGGCGCTCAGGGAGTCGAACTCCGGGCAGACCGGACGTGACGGAGACGAGCAGGCCCGCAGCGCCGCCGAGCGGTTTCTCTTCGTGCGGCTCGAATCCTTGCCCGAGACCGCCGGCCTCTTCCAGCTCAACGCGACCCTCGACTTCCGGTTCGGGCCCTCGCGAGCCGAGGTCGATCTCCTGTCCCGCGCGTCACGCCTCGTCATCGAGGTTGATGGCTATTATCACTTCCAGGACGCCGACGCCTACCGCCGCGACCGCCGCAAGGACCTCGAACTCCAGAAGCGAGGCTTCCTCGTCGTGCGCGTCCTGGCCGATGATGTCGTCCGGCGCCTCGAGGACGTACTGGACACGATCCTGGCTGTGGTCGCGTTCCGCCGCGAAGGCGCCGTTGGAGAACAAGGCGAATTCCCATGATGCAACACTCCGACACCTCGGCAATCGGCCACCTCGTCCTGACGCGTCTGCTCCCCAGCCGCGACAAGGGGGCCACCACGTCGCAGATCAAGAAGGACCTCGAGCCGCTGCTCCAGCATCGCTGGGCAGGCGCGGTGCTGGCGGACATGCTCGACCGCACGCTGGGGCAACTGGATGCGGAGGGCTTGATCAGCCGGAGCCGAGGCAAGGGCAGGAGCAAGGTCGAGCGCAGCGTGTTGACCCCGCAGGGATGCCAGCGAGGACTGGACTTCCTGGACCTCGACAAACTCCCGCCCAAGGCGACCTGGGCTTCGCTGAAAAAGACGTACCTGTTGGCCCGGATGCTCGGGCTACCCGGCCCCGCCGGTAGCGCCGCCAAGGCGTTCTCCAGCGACGGCGGCTACAAGGCGGCGCTGCTTCGAAGACAGTTCGACCTGCCGATCGACGAATACCCCACGCTCGCCAAGGCGACCGAGGCCCTCGCCTGGAAGTTGCTCGGGCTAGAATCTCATTGTCATCAGAAATTCAGCATCAGGGCCGTCCAGGTGGCGATATTCAACCGCGAGTTGGGCGACCAACGCCCATCCGATCGCCAGGCCGATCCCAGAAAGGCGGTCGACAGGCTCTTGTCCAAAGGGGTCAATGCCCGGCGAGACGACGCCAAGGAACTGCGCGAGGCGGCGATGCGCCAGTGGGTCGACCGGTCCACGGCCGACCCGGCGCTGTCCCCCGACTCTCCTGCCGAGCCCCTGGACCTGAGGGCCTTCGCCGAGCACGTCCTCGCGGCTGCGCGTTCCAGCCCGACCGGCCGGTTCGGCGACAACAAGGTCTTCATCGCGCACCTCTGGAGTGCGGCCCAGGACGATTCCGCGCTGCGAGGGATGGACCTCGACACCTTCAAGCAGCGGCTCGGCGAGGCCAACAACGCCCGCCTGCTCGACCTGAGCCGGGCCGACCTCGTCGAGGCGATGGACCCCGAGGACGTCCGCACTTCCGAGACGCGTTACTACAACGCCACCTTCCACTTCGTCCGCCTCCCCGAGAGGACCTTCTGATGTCCCAGATGACTCGCCCGCCCGCCCCCATACCGGCCGGCATCACCTCCCAGAAAGGTCCCGAAGACTCGCGAGTTCGAGCGTTCTGCTCCCCCGACGGGCCGGAGATCTTTCACCCGGTCGCCCACCGCCACGAGATCTGGAGGGAGGACCCGTTCGACGTGGAGACGATCCACGAGGAAGCTCGAGCCGCCTACCAGCGATTGCTGAATCGCGCGACGACGCCGCCGGGGCTGCCGTCCGGCCGAATTTTGCTCCTTCTGGGCGAGGCCGGCAGCGGCAAGACTCACCTGATGCGCGCCTTCCGCAACTGGACCCATTCGAAGGGGCTGGGCTATTGCGGCTACATGCAGATGACCTCGGCCACCGACCATTACGGCCGGTACGTCCTCAACAACGTGATCGAGTCGCTCGACCAGCCCTACTACGAGCCCGAGGCGAAGACCTCGGGGCTGATGCGGCTCTCGACCGCCTTGGCCGAGCGCCCCGACCCCGCCTCCCAGGCATTGCTACGCTGTCTTCGAGAGGGCGACCTGGATGACGACGCCCTCGCGCGCGTCGTAGATGACCTGGCCGACCGGATCGTCATCGAGGATCGATTCGACAGGGTGGACATCGACCTGGTCCGCGCCCTGCTCTACCTCCAACGCGACAACCCGCGGATCAAGGGCCGAGTCCTCGAAGTATCTTCGGTGCGAGGACCTCTCGGATTCCGATCGGCGGGTGCTCGGCGGGATCGTGCCCCGGACCTACGGCGACGCCCCGCAGTGGGTCGTCCAGCGGCTTGGGGAGGTCATGTGGGCCGTTGAGTCAGTTTCGCTCATCCTGCTCGTCGATCAACTCGAGGACATCTACAACCTCGACGAGGCCGAGGTGCGGTTCCGCCGCGCCATGGCCACCGTCTGCGACCTCGCCGACCGCATTCCCTCGTCCGTCGCGGTCGTCTCCTGCCTGGAGGATTACTACCAGAGTTTGAGGGCCCACCTCACCGGCCCGGTGGTCGACCGGATCGAGAAGGACCCCGAGGCCATCCCCCTGGCAAGCTCCCGCGAGACAGGGGAAGTCGCCAACCTGATCGCCTCTCGATTGAAGTACCTGTTCGAATCTGTCGAGGCTGAGTTCAAGCACGACCAACCGACCTTCCCGATCCCCAACGCCGAGTTGCAGAAGCTGGTGGGCCAACGCACCCGCGACATTCTGGCGGAGTGCCACTCGTACCGCGAGCAGTGCATCGCAACAGGCAGGATCATCCTGCGTGACGGCGGCACGGGCAGGGGGACCCAGATCGATATAACCCACCTCGAACTAGCCTGGAACGACTTTCACACGGGGTTCACCACGGAGATCTCCCACGCAGAGGAGGACCTCGCAACGATCCTCGCCGTGGCCATCGAGGGCTGTTCAAGTGAAGTCAAGACGGGCCACTGGTTCGAGGCGGAGGTCGAGGGCCGGATGATCCCCGTCGAGCGCCATGCAACGGACGACGCGGTAGACAAGCTGTTGGTCGGCATCTGCAACAAGGATTCGAGGGGTAACGGCCTGAAGAATCAGATCACCGAGGTCGTGAATCGCGCGGGGGAGAACACCCCCGTCATCGTCCGATCGACCGAGTTCCCGAGCAGCCCGAGGGCGGCCGATCGCCCAGCAGATCGGCAAGCTGATCACCCGAGGGGGCCGCCGCGCCGTCGTCGAGGACTCGAATTGGCGCACGATGCTGGCCATGCAAGCGTTCCGAGGACAGCACTCCTCCGACCCGGCCTTCTCGGCCTGGCTGAAGGAAGGGAGCCCCTGAGCCGCCTGAATTCGTTGCGGACCATCCTCGATCTCGACGAGCTGAAGGCCATGCGCACCGACATCCTCCGAAGCCATCGCGCCACGGACTGACCGTGCGGACACGGCCCCCACGACCGTTGTGTCCGACGTCTCTTCGAGGACAGCAACGGCCGAGCCTACGACGACCGAAGGTGATCCGGGACCCGTCGTTGTAGGGGTGGCTAACGATCGGACGGGGGCTGCGGTGACGCTCGATCCCGAAGAGCTGGTCCGGCATGCGGCGTTCCTGGGCGGCCCGGGCAGCGGCAAGACGACGGTCGCGGTCAACATCGTCGAGCAGATCCTCTTGCGCGGCATCCCGGCCATCCTGGTCGATCGCAAGGGCGACCTCTGCGGCCACGCCAGGGCGGACTCGGACGCGCGGTCTCTGTCCGATGCGAGCCTGGCGTCGCGACGCCAACGTCTCCGGGAACGGGTGGACGTCGCCGTCTATACGCCCGGCAACCCCAATGGCCGCCCCCTGTCGATCGCGATCGTCCCGGTGGGCCTCGGCCAACTCCGTCCCTTCGAGCGCCAGCAGATGGCCAAGTATGCCGCCTCGGCGCTGGCCGGGATGATGAATTACGGGACGAAGGGCGCCGACCTGGCCCGGTTGGCCATCCTGACCAACGCCGTCAACCTGCTCAGCCAGCTCGAAGCGAACGGGACGGTCAAGATCGAGGCGCTGGTCGGATTCATTGGGGACAAAGATCCCGCCCTCGTCAACGCGGTCGGGAGGCTGGACATCAAGCAGTTCGACAAGCTCGCCCAGGACCTGGAGGTCCTGCGGCTGAACCGGGGAGAATTGCTGAACGCGAAGGGCGAGCAACTCGACGCAGAGACGTTGCTCGGACTCGGCCCCCACGCGAAACCCGGCAAGACCCGGCTGAGCATCGTCAGCACCAAGTTCCTGGGTGCCACGCAGGACGTCCAGTTCTGGGTCTCTCAACTGCTGATGGAGATGGTACGCTGGACAAGCCGCTCCCCGTCTCACACGTTGCAAGCGGTCCTGCTCTTCGACGAGGCCGACCTCTACCTGCCCGCGCTGCGGCAGCCGCCGACCAAGGAGCCGATGGAGAACCTGATCAAGCGGGCACGATCGGCCGGGCTCGGCCTGTTGCTGGCCACGCAGAGCCCCGGCGACTTCGACTACAAGTGCCGGGACAACATCCGGACCTGGTTCGTGGGCCGGGTCAAGGAGCAGACGTCGCTCAGCAAGATGAAGCCGATGCTCAGCGAGTGTCGCGTGGACATCACGGCGAAGTTGCCGACGCAGGGAACCGGCCAGTTCCACCTGATCCGTGATGGGGCCGTCACGAGCCTGCGTACCGACCTCTCGGCTGTGCCGCCGGAACAACTGCCCGAGGCGAATATCCTGTCTCTCGCCAGACGATGAACGGATCGACCCCGAATTCGACGTGGGTCGGGGCGTGAGATGATCGGCAAGAATCCCCTGGCGCCAATCGAGGCCGCAATGCCTTGATTCTGGTTTCGCCTTCTCCCTCGGCTCATGGGGAGTGCCATCGAGAACGGGCACAAGAAAGAGCTGAATCTGACGCGCCAGGATCCGAGCACGGTAGCACGGTACCGCCGGGTTTTCTGCGATAGGCATTCAGTTTGCGTCTCGGTAAACTGTAAGGTTGTACCGAACCGGAGGACCGCGAGCGTGTCCGTCCTGGCATCAGCCGGGTCGGGAGGCGCGGACGATCAAACCTGCCGACAACGGGGGCGGGCGGCGATCTCGAGGACCGCCGTCGGGTGCCTCTGCCGCCTCGGACGTGTTGTGATGGCCGAAACCGACCACAAGATGACGGCACCTTCCTTGACCACAGAAACCGAAACCAAGCTCACCTCCAAGCAGCGACGGCGCCGCGCCGGGCACGAGGTCCAGGACGCGGTCCCCTTCAACGCGACGGCCCGGACCCAGCCCGAGCGGCTGGCCAAGGCGCTGGAGCACGCCCGGATCTGCGCGGATCGCCGACGAGAACCGCGCCAGGGACATCCTGCTCCTCGACCTCCGTGAGGCGACGCCGCTGGTCGATTACTTCGTGATTGCCACGGCGACCTCGAGGCGCCAGAGCCACGCCATCGCCAGCGAGATCGACCAGGAGATGAAGCGGCTCGACGAGCACAAGCTCGGAATCGAGGGCTCGGAAGAGGGGCGCTGGATCCTGATCGACTACGGCGACTTCGTCGTCCACATTTTCTCGGGCGAGGCGCGGAGCCTATTACGCCCTGGAAGAGATCTGGGGCGACGCGCCACGGCTCGAATGGCAAGATCCCGACCACTCCCGCCCCCGGCCCGCCGCGCACGACGACCGCGCAGCGCGAGCCGGAACCGGACGATCCTCCGTCATCCGAGGCCGGGCCGGAGGAGTCCGACCTCGGCGACCTGACGTCAGTCGTCTGATATTGGCTGTCTCCGCTCTGATCCGCAACCCAGGACGTTCCGGCACGGCCGAGGGCGGTCGTGCCCCAGGCTGGGGGCCAGCCGCCCCGGCGGGCGAGCCTTTGCTTCCGGGGAAGCGGATGACCTCTGCCCTTTGAAATCCGAATTTTCATGAACGTTATCGAACATTTGCGCCGGGCGTTCGCCGCCGCCACGCCCGAGGGGGGAGACCCTTCGGCGTTCGCGGCGGCCGTGAAGCCGAGCACCGATCCCAGGTTCGGAGACTACCAGGCCAACGGCTGCATGGGCCTGGCCAAGGCTTTGAAGAAGAACCCACGCGCAGCTGGCGCAGGGCGTCGCGAGCGTCGTCGACCTGGCCCCTCTGGCCGATCCCCCCGAGGTCGCTGGCCCCGGCTTCCTCAACGTCCGGCTCCGCGAGGATTGGGTCGCGGGGACGCTTCGCGACCTCCTGAGCGAGGAGCAACTGGGCCTCGTCGCGCCGAGCGTCGCAAGACGGTCGTCATCGACTATTCCTCGCCGAATATCGCCAAGCCGATGCACGTCGGGCACATCCGCTCGACGGTCATCGGCGAGAGCCTGGCGCGGATCTTCGACGCGCTGGGGCACACGGTCATCCGCGACAACCACCTGGGCGACTGGGGCTCGCAGTTCGGGATGATCCTCTGGGGCTGGAAGAACCACGGCGACGAGGCGAGGTTCGCCGCCAATCCCGTGCTGGAGCTGGCGCGGCTCTACCGGCTGGCCCAGTCGGAGATCCGGGCCGGCCGGGCGGAGGTCGAGGAAGCCGCGCGCGCCGAGACGGCCAAGCTGCACGAGGGCGACCCCGAGAACCGGGCACTCTGGGAGCGGTTCATGCCGCACTGCCTGGCCGCGCTCCGGGGAGTTTACGACCGGCTCGGCGTCGCGTTCGACGTCCAGCTTGGCGAAAGCTTCTACGACCCGATGCTCGCTGACGTGGTCCAGGACCTGGAGGCCAAGGGGATCGCCGAGTCGAGTGAAGGCGCGACCGTCGTCTTTGTCGCGGGGATGAAGGCCCCGTTCATCGTGCGCAAGCAGGACGGCGCGTTCAACTACGCGACGACCGACCTGGCCACGATCAAGTACCGCGAGGAGACGTGGCACCCGGATGAGATCCTCTATGTGGTCGATCACCGCCAGGGCGACCACTTCAAGCAACTCTTCGCCGTCGCCCGCCGCTGGGGCTTCGGCCACGCGGACCTGGAGCACGTCGCCTTCGGGACGATCCTCGGCGCAGGACCGCAAGCCGTTCAAGACCCGCGAGGGGGACGTGGTCGGCCTGGAGTCGCTCCTGGACGAGGCCGTCGCGGAGGCCCGCAAGGTGGTGGACGAGAACAGCCCGGACCTCGATCCCGAGCAGCGGGGCCGGGTCGCGGAAGTCGTTGGCCTCGGGGCCATCAAGTACGCCGACCTCTCGCAGAACCGGATGAGCGACTACGTCTTCGACTGGAAGAAAATGCTGGCCATGAACGGCAACACCGGCGACTTATCTCCAGTACGCCTACGCGCGGATCCAGAGCATCTTCCGTAAAGGAGATGTCACCCCCGAGTCCATCCGCGGCCGGGGCCCGGCCATCGCCCTGAGCCATCCCGCCGAACGGGCCTTGGGCGTCCAGGTCCTCCGGCTCCCCGAGACCCTGGAGCTGGCCGCCGGAGAGCTCAAGCCCAATATCCTGACCGATTATCTCTTCGAACTGGCGAACTCGTTCAGCACGTTCTTCGAGGAATGCCCGGTGCTGAAGGCCGAGTCCGCCGAACGCCGCGAGAGCCGTCTCGCCCTCTGCGACCTGACGGCGCGGACCTTGAAATTCGGACTCCATTTGCTGGGAATCGACGTCATTGATCGCATGTAGAGCGGCCTACCCTCCCGAACCGCCCACCTGATCCCGCCCTTGTCTGGAGCGCAACGCATGAGGAGCCTTCCTCGAACCCGGAGGGCGACGGCCCTCCTGATGGGGGTTGCCGGCCTCGTCGCGAGTGAGCCGAGCCGAGGTGAGGAGCCCCACCGTTCCCCGATCGCCCTGGCGCTGTCGACCGACGGCGCCCGCCTGCTGACCGCCAATCAGACCTCGGGGTCGGTCACGCTGGTGGAGACTCGGTCCGCCAAGATCCTCGACGAGGTCTGGACGGGCGAGAAGCCGGCGGGAGTCGCCCTGTCGAGGGACGGCGGACGTGGCGTGGTGACGCACTGGTATGGATATGACCTCGTGGTGCTCGACGTCGGCCCCGACCGGCTCAAGGTCGCCGGCCGAGTCGAGGTCGGCCCCGAGCCGCGCGGGGTCGCGCTGGCGCCGGACGGCAAGACCGCCTATGTCGCGGTCGGCGTGAGCAACGAAGTCGTCCGCGTCGATCTCGACGCGAGGACGGTCACCAGCCAGCTGGCGGTCGGCCGCGAGCCGCGCGGACTGGCGCTCTCGGCCGACGGTGCGCGGCTGCTCGTTGGCAACGCGCGGTCGCAGGAGGTCTCGGTGATCGCGGTCGGGCCGTGGACGGTCGAGCGGACCCTGCCGATCGAGGGGGACAACCTCCGGCAGGTTGCCATCGGGCCCGACGGCCGGACGGGCTACGTCGCCAACATGAAGAACCGGGGGTTCGCCACCACGTCGAACAACATCGATCTGGGCTGGGTGCTCGGCCAGCGCCTGACGCGCGTGATGCTCGACGGCTCGGAGCGGTATGCCACGCTCTCGCTCGACCCGCGCGGCCAGGCCGCCGCCGACGCCCACGGCGTGGCGATCGGCGGAGACGGCCGTTACCTGGCCGTTGGGTGCGGCGGGACCCACGAGGTGATGATCTTCCGGACCGACCTGAAGCGGCTTCCCTGGCGCTGGGAAACTCGCGCGACCTGATCGCCGCAGAGTTGCTCAACAACGATGGCCGGTTCCGCCGCGTCGCGCTGGGCGGTCGGCCAACCGAGCTGGCCTTTGCCCTCGATGGCAAGACGCTCTACGTCGCCAACTCCCTTGCCGACGCCGTGCAGGTCATCGACGCCGAGTCCGCCAGCCTCGTCCGGACCATCCCTCTGGGCAGTCCGGCAGAGCCGTCGCTCGTGCGTCGCGGGGAGATCCTGTTCCACGACGCCACGCGATCGTTCAACCAGTGGTACAGTTGTAACACCTGCCACAGCGACGGCCACACCAATGGCCTCGACTTCGACACGTTGAACGATGGCCGCCAGGACCTCAGCACCGCGCACCTGCGGAGCCGCAAGAAGGTGCCGACCCTCCGGCGCGTCGTCCACACCGGGCCCTGGACCTGGCACGGCTGGCAGAAGGACCTGGGCGCAGCCGTCGTCGAGTCGTTTACCAAGAGCATGCAAGGTCCGAGGCCGAGTCCCGACGAGGTCAAGGCGGTGGTCGCCTACCTGGAGACCCTCGAATTCCCCCCGAACCCCTACCGCGCACCCAACGGCGGCCTCGCGCCCGCCGTGAAGCGGGGTGAGGCCATCTTCCGCTCGAACAAGGCGGCGTGCGTTACTTGCCACCGAGGCTCCGAGTTCACCGACGGCAAGGTCCATATCGTCGGCCTCGAAGAGTCCGACGACGCCTACCGTGGCTACAATCCCCCCTCGCTCCGGGGCGTCTACGACAAGGACCCCTACCTCCACGACGGTCGCTCCAAGACCCTCCGCGACGCCCTCGAAGGCTCTCACAGCCCCGACAACGTGGCCGGGTTCGGGACCCTGAAGGATACGGAACTGGACGACCTGATCGCGTACCTCAAGAGCCTTTGAGGGAGGAGGAGTCAGGATCCAGGAGAAGACTCTTGCAGAGCCTTCTTGATGGCTATTGCCTCCTCCCCTCCGCCAGCCGCCTCTCCCAGCGCACGCGCCTGCGTTGCAGTCGGACGCGGCAGGTCGCGGGGTTGGGCCCGCTGGCGAAGAGGGTCAGCACCGGCGCGCCGGGCTCGAACGATGTCCCCGGCTGGGGCAGATCGCCGAGCCGGGGGACGGCGAACGGGTCATTGGTCGGGGGTTGCCAGTCATCGAGGTCGGGAGAACGGCACGGGCGCGACGCGAACAGGATCATCTTACCCACCGCCGCGCACACGGGGCTGGCCGGGTCGGCCGGGACCGGCGCCCCGGGGTCGTAGCGCGGCGGTGCTCGGCCAGGAGCGCGCGGCCCCGCGCCAGCTCGATCACTTCGACCGCGGCCGTGTATCGGGGGTTGATCTCCAGCGGCCAGGGGTGGCCGTCGCGGAGGATGAAATCGATGCCGAAGAGGCCGACGAGGCGGAAGGCGGACGTCAGGGCCGCGCCGAGCGCCTCGACCCTCCTTTGCTCGAGAATCGAGACCGGCCAGGGTCCCACGCTCCCGGCGTAGGCGAAGCGGGCGCCAGGCCGGCCGATCCACTGTCGGGTGACCCCCGCGAGCATCGCGCGCCGAGGAAGAGTGCCGAGAGGCACGGGCCACCGATCCGCTCCTGGTAGTACGAGGGTCGCGAAGGGGGCCGGTCGTGCGGTCTGAGTGGGTGGATCCCGTGGCCCGCCGCCGAGGCGAGCGGCTTGACCAGCCAGCTCCCGTCGCGCGGGAGCCCCTCCGGGCTCGTCCGGACCTCCGGACACGGCAAGCCGCGCGCGCGGCGGCGACCGCGACCGGGTCGCGGACAGTGCGGAGGATCGCGCCGTCGTGGCCCCAGAGCGGCCGATGCCGGGCGATCCGATCGACCAGTCCGGGATAGTTCTCCAGGGCCCCGGTGTAGAGCCATGGGCCGGCCGGAGCCTCGGCCGCGAGGGTGGCCAGGCCGTCGGGATAGCCGTCGGTGGCGATACGGCGAGCGGGGCAGACCGAAATCAGGTCGCGGTCGGCGAAGAGGTCGATGCAGGTGGGCTGGAGGCCGGCGCGCAACGCCGAGAACGCGGCGGCGCGCGTGCTTGCCCCGACGATCAGGACATCCAAAGGGTCCCTCAGGAGCAAGAGTCGGGGCGGGATCCGGCAGGCGGGGCCCGCCGGATCAGGGGGACGACGCCCTTATTCGATGACCTCGATCTTCGAGGCGGTCAACATCTTCTTGCCATTCTCCTCCTTGACTTCACCCGTCGCCTTGACCGGCTTGGGGGCCTTGCAGATGTTCTTGTGGAACGTATTGCTGACGGTGTTCCTGGTCAGATAGTAGGTGACCTTCTTGCCGCCCTCTTCGGTCACGATCGCGTTCTGACAGGTCTTGGTCTCTTTCAGCGCGCACTTGGCGCATTGCCCCTCGCCGGTGATGGTCACCTCCTCGGCGGCCCAGACCAGCGTCAGAACCGAGAACAGCACGGTCACGGACAACAGTGGAAATAGCTTGCGCATTGCCGATCTCCAGTTGAGAGTGGGGGGTCGGACGACCCGTCGCGACGGTCACGTCGGCACGGACCCCGTGCCCGCCGCGCTATTGAAACAGGTCGGTCGGAAGCGGACAACCTTTTTCTCTTCAGTTGCTTAACAATCGGAGTGGGGGTTGCGGACGACGGCCGAACTGTTATGATTCGGGACCGGAAAGCCGGTCAAAAGTTCGGGCGCGATAGCGATCCCCCACCGTTCGACCGCACTCCCAACATCACCCACGGAGCTCCTCTCATGGCCGAGCGATATGATCATGAACATCGGCGAGGCCCTGGTCGGCGAGGGCAACGAGATCGCCCACATCGACCTGATGATCGGCACGAAGACCGGGCCGGTGGGCACGGCGTTCGCCCACGCCCTGGCCACGCAATCGGCCGGGCATACCAACCTCCTGGCCGTGCTTACCCCCAACCTGCTCGCCAAGCCGGCCACTGTCCTGATCACCAAGGTCACGATCAAGGGGATGAACCAGGCCGTCCAGATGTTCGGCCCCGCCCAGTACGCCGTCGCCAAGGCCGTGGCCGACTGCGTCGCCGACGGCACCATCCCCGCCGCCGAGGCCGACGACCTCGTCATCGTCTGCGGCGTCTTCATCCACCCCGACGCCGAAGACAACGCCAAGATCCATAAGTACAACTACGAGGCCACCAAGCTCGCGATCCAGAGCGCCATGAAGAGCAAGCCCACGTCGCCGAGATCCTCGCGCAGAAGGACACCGCCAAGCACCCGTTCGCCTGATCGCCCTGCTGGTTGGGTGTAGCCGTTCACAGGTCGGGACAGGGAAAAACAAGGGGTTCTAGAACACCTGACAACCGTAAGACGCCTGTTTTATTGTTGTCGTCGGATGCAAAACCCCTTGTTTTCAAGGGTTCCAGGGTGTGAACGGCTACGGTTGGGTGGCTTCCATCAACTTTGACGCATGGGTGAAGGAGCGGTGGGTTTGACCCACCCCACGAGACCATGTCCAGCACCAAACCGACCATCCTGGTCCAGCTCGACACCGACCCGCAGCCGAGCGTCTTCGACGGGGTCGTGGCGATCGACGCGGGCGTCGAATCACCTGCTCCGCCACGGCGGTATCCGGCCGGAAGTCGTCCGCGACCTGGTTCTACGGCACCCTGTTCACGCGGGGCCCGTCCGACCTGCACCGCACCGCGCTGTTCATCGGCGGCTCCGACGTCGCGGCGGGCGAGGCGGTGCTCGAGGCGGTCAAGGAGACCTTCTTCGCGGGTTTCCGCGTCTCGGTCCTCTTCGACGCCAACGGCTGCAACACCACCGCCGCGGCGGCGGTGCTCGCGGTCATCAAGGCCGACGAACAGTCCGAAGCTGGCCCGATTCGGCGGACGCCGATCGCTGTCCTGGGGGCGACCGGGCCGGTCGGCCAGCGGGTCGCGCGGCTCCTGGCGCGGCTCGGTGGTCAGGTCTCCGTCGGCTCGCGACAGCTCGAACGCGCCCAGACTGCGGCCACTCGGATCCGCGAGACGACCGGCGGCGCACATCAGGCCATTCGCCACCGCCGGACTCCGACGCCCTCGCCAGCGGCCTCGAAACGGCCGAGATCGTGGTCGCCGCGGGCGCGGCCGGGGTGATCCTGCTGCCCGAGTCGATCCGCCGGTCGCTGCCGAACCTCAAGGTCGCGATCGACCTGAACGCGGTCCCGCCGCTGGGGATCGAGGGGATCGCCGCGACCGACAAGAATACCGACCGCGACGGTGTTCGCTCCTGGGGGGCGCTCGGGATCGGCGGGACCAAGATGAAAATCCACAAGAAGGCGATCCAGGAGCTGTTCACGGCCAACGACAAGGTCCTCGACGCCGAGGAAGTCCTCGCACTCGGCCGGGAGCTCGGAGTGACCGCGACGTGGTCCGCGTCGTCGGCACCGACCCGGGGACGAGCAGCCTCGACCTGCTCTTGCTGGTCGACGGCGAGGTTGCCGACCAGGCCCGACTTCCGCCCGAGGCGCTCCGCGACGACCCCGGCGGCGCTGGTCTCGAGCGCTCCGCCGCTGGGAGCCGATCGACCTGATCGCGGGGCCGTCGGGATACGGCCTGCCGCTGGTCCGGGGCGAGGCATTCGACCGAGGACCACCTCGATCAGATGTCGCTGGTCCGGCCCGATCAGCGGGGAGCGGACGTCGGCGTCGTCGGGTTCCGGTCGTGGGTCCGCACCCTGGCCGGCTCGGGGCTCCCGGTCGTCTTCCTGCCCGGGCGGCATCCACCTGGCACGATCCCTGCTCATCGCAAGGTCAACGCGATCGACCTGGGGACCGCCGACAAGGTGGCCGTCGCCGCGCTGGCGCTGCGGGTCGACGGGCGAGGCCGCGCCGGGAGACTGGTCGGAGGCGACGTTCGCGGTCGTCGAGCTGGGCTCGGCCTTCGCGGCGGTCCTGGTGGTCGAAGGCGGGCGGCTGGTCGATGCCTCGGCCGGGACGCGCGGGCCGATCGGCGTCCGGTCGGGGGGCTGCTGGGACGGCGAGGTCGCCTACTGGCGCTCGCCGCTCTCGAAGGACGACCTCTTCCGCGGCGGCCTGCTCGACCTCGGCCCGGATGGCCCCGACGCCTTCCGCGAGTCGCTGATCAAGCACGTCGCCGGCCTGAAGGCCGTCACGCCCTTCGACCGGCTCTACCTCTCGGGGGCCTCGGCCGAGCGACCCGAGATCGCCGCACTGGCGGCCACGAGGCGCTCGCGCCAGTTCGGCGACCTTGATCCCCCTGCCCTCGCTCGCCGGGCGCCTGGGTCAAGCACGCCGCGCAGGGCGCCGCGCTCCTGGCCGACGGCCTGGCGGGCGGGCGCCACGCCGACCTCATCGCGGCGCTCGAGCTGCACGAGGCCTCGGGGGCCGTCCTCGAGGGCCTTGGTTAGCCTTGAGCACACATGCCGCAGCGAGGGCCGAGGGGGCGAGCGCCCGCCTGCCAGTCGATTGTGAGGGCTTCGCGCTGAGCCGAAGGGTGCACGTCGCACGCGAGCACCGCTGGGATCATCCCATCAGGACCATCGGTTGTCGGAGCATGTGTGTCTTGACAGTCGCTGCTCAGGAGGGCGAAGATGCGTGTGTCACTTTCCCCGACCCCGGTCGATCCCTTCTGGTAAAGGGAACGGGCACTGGAGTCGATTTCCTCAGGAATGTCGGCATGAAAATGTTCCTCGGGATGCTTCTCATTTATTTCATCATCAACCTGGGCGTGATCGCATTCGGTGTTTGCATCGGACTTCTGCTGCACTGGATGTTGCCGAGGGTCAGTTTCGAGACGGGCATCCTCATTGGCGTCGTGACAACAGGGTTCTCGATCCACTTCCTCAGCCGCCTCGGGAACCTCCTCAATTCCCTCGAGTCGCGAACCAGCGGAATCGGAAGAATTCGTGCCCCGAGTGCCTCCGTACCCCGTCGACCCAACTCCAAAGCGTTGGAAAAGCAGGCGAAAGGCGCCTTGAAAAAGCATGAGCAATATCTTAATTTAATGCATTAGGTAATTTCTGATATGTGATATGGTAGGATGGTGATGTAAAAATTTGTTCTGATCGCGTGCCGTTGATCGAGGCACCGGCCCGATTCGGCCCCCTGAGACGCCTCCCATAAAGTTCTTGCCCGGTCATCCGGGGGCGGCGAGCCCACATTCCCGGTTGCACCGCCGCCCCTGGCTGTGCAGCTATTTCCTGGGAAGCGAATCCTCCTACCCTTGCCGGCGCCTGGGTCACGTACGACTGCGCTGCTGTCCGACGGTCAAGAGGAGGGAATCAGGCCGACCGCGTCGCGTCCCTCGCTCCCCGCGGGGTCTTGGGAACCATCCACAACGGCCTCCGAGAGCCCTGAGCGACCCTTCCTCACTTCTTGGTTTGAACGAACTTATTGGGTGTCCCCTCCAGGGGGCCTCCCGGCTCGGGTCGCCAAAGCACGACCTCCTCGATCTTGCGGGCCAGCGCGAAATCCTTCTCAGTGATCCCGCCCGCGGAGTGCGTCTTCAGCTTGACCCAGAGCTTGCCCCAGGTGATTGCCAGGTCGGTGTGATGTCAGGCCGCCTCGCACAAGTAGCCGATCGCGTTGGTTAACATGAGCGTGGTCGGCCAGCCGTCGGTGTTGAACTTGCGTCGGAGCCAGCCGTCTTCGAGAGACCACGCGGCGAGGCCGTGCTCCTGGAGTTTTGCCGGGATCTCGTCGTCGGAATAGACCTTCTCATTGGACATCGGATCGCTCCTTTTGTCGGTGCTCTTCTCGGCTCAGGTGCCGTGGGGCTCGGTCGTGGGCGGGTGTGCGGCTTCGCCGTCGGACGGCAGTTCCGCGCGGAGGCGCTGGAGGACCCGTACATATCAGATATTTAATGAGAATACTTAGATTTCCGTCTTGACCTCCGGAGTACACCTCGGAGCCAGCCGAGGCCAGGGGAAGAGGTTACTCGTCCGAGAGTAGCGGCTCGGCGGGGTACGTCAGCCGGCCGGTGAGGACGCGGGCGAAGTCGGTCAGCGAGTGCGTCTCGATCTTGCGCGGCCCGATAATGTCGCGGACGGTCCAGCCCCGGATGATCAGCGCGTCGGCGATCAAGCGGCGATGGCATTGCCAGGGCACCGCCTCGGAGCACATGATCGCCGTCCGGATCTGCTCGGCGCCCGCGATCAGCGTCGTCGAGCGCCGCGGCGAACGGCGGCGTATCCATGTAGTCGGCAAAGGCGTTGAACGCCTCGACCCGCCAGGCCGTGTTGGGCGACCCGGCGCCGCTTGCCGCGTCGCCCGCCGAGGTCGCCGAAGTGCCGGTAGCCGATCCCGACGCGCCGGAGCGCGGCTGTCCAGCGCCTCGCGATTGAACTGAGGATGGCGACGCGAGCCGGGGAACCGCCGCACGTCGGCCACCAGGGCGATCGTCGACTCGGCGAGCAAGCCCAGAAACTCCTCCAGCGCGCGGGTCGAATGTCCGATCGTCCAGATTTCCTGGGGCATGGCTGTCTCGACGCTCCGCCTTTGCGTGCAGGGTGGGTGGAGCACAGCGCAACCAACCTACTCTATAGAGATTACCTTCAATAGCCCTTGGTCGTGAGCCGGATCCGGCAGAGGTACATGTCGGCGGTGATGTAGAGCGTCGCAGCCGTCGTCGCCCCAGCCGCAGTTGGCGGTGGCCTCGCCGGTGTCGAGGGTGCCGAGGTGCGTGCCGTCGGGGGCGAAGATCAGCACGCCGCCGGGACCGGTCGCGAACAGGTTGCCCGCGCGGTCGACCTTCATGCCGTCGGGCAGGCCCTTCTTGCCGGCCTTGACCCAGGCGGTGACGTCGAAGAAGACGCGGCCCTCGCCGAGCGTGCCGTCGTCCTGCACGTCGAACGCCATCCAGATCGCCTTGCTCGGGTCGGAGTTGGCCACGTAGAGCGTCTTCTCGTCGGGCGAGAAGGCGATGCCGTTGGGGAAGGTCATCTCCTTGGTCAGCAGCGTGACGCGTGCCGTCCTGCGAGAGCCGGTAGACGCCGTTGAAGTCCAGCTCCTTCGTTCGGGTCGTCGTTCAGACCGACGCAGGCCGTAGGGCGGGTCGGTGAAGTAGAGGTCGCCGTTGGATTTGTAGACGCCGTCGTTGGGGCTGTTGAGCCGCTTGCCCTGGTAGCGGTCGGCCAGCGTGGCGAACTGGCCGTCCGTCTCGAGCCGCGCGACGCGGCGGTCGCCGTGCTGGCAGAGGACCAGCCGGCCCTCTGGGGTCGAGCACCAGGCCGTTCGAGCCCGGCTCGCCGCGTCCGCGGCGGCCGACCGGTGTAGCCGCTGGGCTTGAGGAAGACGCGGGCCCCCTCGCCCTCCTTCCATCGGAAGACGGTGTTCGTGGGCACGTCGGAGAAGAGCAGGTACCCGCCGCTCCGATCCCAGACCGGCCCCTCGGCCCAGTCGAACCCCTCGGCCAGCCGTTCCATCGTCACGTCACGGGGTACGAGACGATCGATCCGGCGGTCAGACCGCTCGATGGTGCCGATCGTCGGGTACGTCTTCTTCTCGACGGCTGAAGCGGGCCAGCCCACCAGGAGGAGCACGGCCCAGATCGTGACGACGCCGCAACGCTCTCGAATCGCATTCCTCACAGGAGTCTGGAGTTTGAGCTTGGGCTTGGCGGAGCGGCGCGACAGGTCGCGTGCCTGGCTGACCTTGATGATGTCCCAACCAACGTCCAGGTGGGGGGCCACGTCGCGGATGGTCATGCACCGGGACAGTTCCAGGGCGTAGCGCTCGAACGCCTTGGTGTGGATGCGTTGCGGGTCGGCGAAGGGAACCTCGACCTGGTGCATCATCCCACAGGCCTGACATTCGACGCGCGGGATGGGCAGGCCCACGGCGGTGGCCCGGTTGCCGATGGGCAGGGATCGGAAGCGCCGCTCGACCTGACCCCGAGGCCGGACGTCGTGCGCCCGCGGGCCGAGCAGCGGCAAGTCTTGAGCTTTTGGTGGATGGTAACGATCACTTGGCCGTCCTCGTACTCTGTGCAGTCGTACTCGTAGCCCCAGATCCCGAAGGCGTGATTCAATAGGCTGGTGAGCATGCTGACCTCTCCTTCGGAGCCCTGAAACACAACTCCAAGTGGAACCGGCACGTCTGCCTTTTTCAACCCCGGCCCGCGCTTCCGCCGGATGAACCCAGGTCATTGCCAAGCCGGTGGGAGTCAGCCAGCGGACCGCCTTCCGACTCTGGCGGACTCAACCCGGGGGGCGCACCCTTCGCGGAACTTTCAATGTCGCTGCGACCTGAACTTCGCCGTCAGGAGGCGCCGGCCCCAATCGTGTCGAGAACGCCGAGAAGCTCGCCGCAAGCCTGACTGGAAATTCCCCGCATCTCCCGCATTGCGGGGAGGTCCCCCCCGTTTCGGTTCTTCCCAACCGATTCGCAGGATGAATCCCGTGACCGTCCCGATCATTTACAAGGGGGGTGCTCCGTGCGTTCCTTGACAAGTCGGAGAGAGTAAACTTCCGCTCCCACCAAGGCGATCGGCAGGTTGAAAAATACCCAGACCTGAGCGATTCCACCCTGTTCAGAAAATCCAGATGCAGGAAAACACTCCTGCCAGTCGCCTGATAGGGCTTGACCCGATCGGGAGAGGCATCTCGAAGACTCAGAGCCTCTCCGCATCGAATTAAGTCTTCCTAGAACGTGACAGATCCCCTATTTTCGACCTCTCTTGGACTGGCAATCTCCTCCTCGTACTCCCAGATCAAGTGTTTTGGTGGATCGGCAAAATCCCCCTATGACCCGTATTTTGTACACTTGGAACTTGCCATAAGATATAATCGCTGGAGAGACGCTGTCCGGTATCGACCCGATCGGCTCGGGGCACGGGCCGGGCGGTCCGAGACTTCGGGACGGGTGAAGCGATGTCCGCGACCACAAGGCCGGAGGCGAGGCTGTCGTTCAATGACGCCGGGCTGAACGAAGAAATCATGCGACTTCGGGCCGTCGACCACGCGACGAACCTGGGTTTCCTGGCGATCGAATATGCTTGCCTCGCCGCGGTCATCGGCGGGGCGATCGCTTTCCGCGAGTGGCGCCGGGGGTCGGGACTGCCTTGGGGGTGGGACGTCCCCGTGCTGGCCCTGGGCATCGTCTTGGTCGGCGCCCTCCAGCACCGCCTGGCCGGGCTCGGGCACGAGGCGGCGCACTACAGCTTGTTGAAGAATAAACTCCTCAACGACCTGATCGGGGACGTCTTCTGCATGTTCCCGATCCTCGCGACCGTCCACTTCTACCGCCTCTTCCACCTGGCGCACCACCAGTACACCAACGACCCGGGCGCGACCCGGACCTCGTCACCCTGGGCGGGAGCAAGATGGTCGAGCGGTTCCCGATGCCCCGGTGGGAGTTCATCAAGTCGTTCTATCTCCGGGCGTTCACCGAACCCCTGGCGTTCCTCAAATACGAGCAGGATTACATCGACATCAACGTGCTGGGCCGGTCGGAGAACGTCTACCTCCGCCGCCTGCCCGGGTCGAACGGATCGGGCCGCGCCTGGCCCCGGCTGGGGGCGGCGCTCGGGCTGATCTACGTGCTCGCCTTCATCGCGGGACAGTGGGCGATCACGTCGACGGGTCGGCCGGATTGTCTGGTGCACGAGGGGGTGGTCGGGACATTCCTCGTCCTGGTCGCGGCCCGGGCACTGCCCAGGACGGCCTTCTTCCGGTCGCCTTTCCGCCAGCCGTATTCGGGCCGGACCTCAGGGGTGCTGCGGCTGGCGTACTATTCGTGGTTCATCGTCGCGATCGGGCTGCTGCGTGCCGCGACGGCCGGGCGGTCGTCCTTCTACTTCTGGGTACTCTGGGTCGCTCCCTTGATGACGTCGTTCCCGTTCTTCATGCTCCTGCGCGACGTCTACCAGCACACCAACGCCGACGACGGCCGGCTGACCAACACCCGGGTCTTCTTCCCCGACACGTTCACACGCTGGGCGGTCTTCGTCTACGGACAGGATATGCACGTCCCCCACCACCTCTTCCCGGCGATCCCCCATCACCGGCTGGGCCGGCTGCACCGGCTGCTCAAGGCCCGCCATCCCGACTACGCCGCGTCCGTCGTCGAGTGCCACGGCACCTTCGCCAACCTCAAGGGCTTGCCCACCATCCTCGACACCCTGACTACCCCCCCGTCCGGGCCGGTGAGCTTGGTGAATAGGACGGAATAGCTCAGGTCTGGGTATTTTCCAACCTGCCGATCGCCTTAAAGTGGGGCGGCTTTCCGGTTCAGCCTTGGGGGCTGTCCAGTTCTGTGGTTAGCGTTACAGGCTACCAGAACCCTGCCTTCCGACAGGGCGGCATTTCGGATGTTGCGGGCGCCCACCACGCCTGCGTGCTCTTCGTGGTGGCACCGCTTGCATCGGAATTCCGCTAGGCTCTTTCGGTGGGAGCGTTCGCAGTGGCCGCACTCGGGACAGGTCTGCGAGGTGTATGCCGGGTCGACCTGAACCACAGGGACGCCCGCGACTTGAGCCTTGGAGGCCAGGAATGTGGAGAGCTGGCCGAACGACCAGCCGGAGAGCCGATTGCGTGCGTCCCCGCCCCGAGCCGTAACCCGTTCGCGGATGCCTTTGAGATCCTCAATGGCGATTCCCCGACCGGTGCGCTTGGCGGTCTCGACGATCTTCTTGGAGAGACAGTAGTTTTCGTGGCGACGGAAGCGTGCCTCCGTATGAGAGACACGCCGCAACGTCTTCCTGGCCCCTTTGGTTCCCAGCCGCTGGAGCCGCTTTCGCTGGAGGTTGTGCTTGCGACGAACGACCTCGACGTCCTCGCCCGTGTGCCGTTCGCCATCGCTCGTGGTCGCGATGTTGGCGAGGCCGAGGTCGACGCCGAGGAAGTCGGTCACGGGGACCGGGGCCGCGTCGGGGACGTCGACGGTCACCAGCAGGAACCACTTGCCATCATCCCGGAGAACGGGTCGGCCTGGCCCTTGACGTTGGTAAACGGCTCGGCCTGGTACTTCCCCATGATGACCGGGACGAGCACGCGGCCTTCGAGCGTCAGCAGGCTCAAACGGTCCGGCCCCTTGAAACTCATGGTCCGCTCGTCGTGGGGCATCGCCGCGTGGGGCCGGAACACAGGACGGATCGACTTGTCCCGCTTGAACGCGTCACAGACCTGGGCGATGCACCGCACGGCCATTTGAGCCGAGAGTCCCAACCTCTCACGGAGGTCGCGGTAGTTGATCTTTTGGAGCTCGACCTTGTTCGAGAGTTTCCTCTGGAATGCGACCCCGGCCGCCCAGTTGGCGGCCTCGTTGAATCGCTCGACCGTGGCCTTGAGCTTGTCGGCCTGGTCGTCTTCGGGCGACAGTTGGGTCTGTAAGGTGAGCTTCATACCACCGATATAGACAAGATCACTCATAAAGCAAGAGAAGAGCGGCTCAAGCCGATAATCGCTTCCTCCAAGGCCATTGAAGTGGCGCGGCTTCCGCGGGCAGAAGCCCGGAGGTTCTGTGAATCGGTCCCGAAGACCTCCACGCCAGATGTGCCCCCCTTGCCCCCCTGAGTGTGCCCCCCTTGCCCCCCTGATAGAGATCATCGGGCTGGGAGGGCGACGCATCCCGAAAATGTCTGGGATGCGCCGCGGAATGACTCCACACACCTCAGCCGCCGAGGAGGGTACTCAACAGGCCGGGTGCGCGGCCGCCGGGGACGATGATCCGGTCGCCGGGGAAGAGTTGGTAATTCGTCAGGTTGTCTCCCCGATCCCTGATCCCGAACCAGTCGATCATGAGGATCTGGTCGGGGCCACCCGCAGGGTGAGGTCGGACCAGGTAGGCTTTCTCGGGCAGGCTGTTCGTCCGCAGGCCCGCGGCGAGAATGCCATCTAGGACGGTCTCATTGCCCGTGATCGGGAACTTGCCCTGCGTGGTGACGGTGCCGAGCACGTAATAGGACTTGCTGGCGCTGCCGTTGACCAGGCGGACGGAGACCTGATAGGGCTGGCGCGGCCGGTTCCGGCCTGCGCGGGTGGTCAGGTGCTGGGCGATCTTCTGCTCGATCTGTTCGAGGGTCAGGCCGGCAACGTACACGTCGCCGGCGAAGCCGAGGTCGATATTGCCGTCGATCTGGATGGTCACAGTGGTCAGCGTCAAGTCGGGGACCGCCGGCCGAATCGAGACTTCGAGCTCGTCGGGGGGCTCCACCACGTAGGGGGGCATCGAGACCATCTGGAGCTCGCGCGGTTGCTCGGGGTCAATGATCCCGTATTGAGGGATCTTTCGCGCCGTGCTCGCGATGCCCAGACTCTGGCAACCGGCCAGGAGGGGGAGGAGTCCAGCCAGAAGAGAGAATCGGCGTCGGCGCAGGGCCGTCAGCATCCGTGCATTCATCGGCCAACCTCTTCATATTGGCATGAGTTCCGGGCCCGACCGTGAATCGGCAACAACCCGAGGATCGGCAGAGTTTGCCACGCTGCTTGACGAAAAACTCGGGATTGACCCGAATGGGCCGAGGGAGTAGCTTGCCGATGATCCGACGTCTGGCCCTGTCTTTCGCAGGCGTTCCTGTCGCCAGGGTTGGCGGCTCCTCCGAGGGATCGGGACGGGAGGGCGTGAGGACCACGAGGCAACACGCGCATGCCGGCTCTGGCGTCTCGGGTCTTGTTCCTCGGCCTCGATGGCGGCACGATGAGTGTCCTGAGTCCCTGGTTCGGCCGGGGGCTCCTGCCCAACCTGGCGTCGCTCTGGCGGCGATCGGCCTCCGGCACGCTTCGGTCGTCGGCGCCGATGGTCACGCCGGTCGCGTGGACGTCGTTCGCCACCGGCTGTACCCCGCCGGTCCACGGGATCCACGAGTTCGTTTACGTCGAGCCGTCCGACCGAACGATCCGCGTCAACCACGCGGGCCGGGTCCGGGTGCCGACGCTCTGGCAGGTCCTGGGCGCCGTTGGGCGCGAGGTCGTGAGCCTGAATCTGCCGATGACCTATCCGCCCCCACGAGTTCCCGGACTGGTCGTCGCCGGCGCTGACGCGCCGGGGCTCGCTTGGGCGTTCGCGCAGTGCCCCGAGTTCGCTGCCGAGATCTTCGCGCACGTTCCCGACTTCACGAACAAGATCGCCTGGAAGCACCGGCCCCGGACGCTTGACGACCTCCGGTCGCGGGCCGCGTGGAACCGCGCGATCTTCCGCGCCCAGGCCGACGCCGCCGAACGGGCCGACCATCGCGCCGACTGGACCGCGATGATGGTCCACTTCCAGAACCTGGACAGCCTCCAGCATCGGCTCTGGCCCTACCTCGACGTCGATGCGACGGGTCTTCGCGTGCCGGGCTGGAACGACGAGGTCGAGGGCTGCCTCCGCGCCCTCGACGAGACCGTGGGCCGGTTGATGGAGCTGGCCTCGAGGCGCGACGCGGCGGTCATTGCGCGTCTCGGACCACGGGTTTGGCCCGTGCAAGGCGCTGGTCAACGTCAACGGCCTGCTCCGCCGCGCGGGCCTGCAACGCGCCTTGATGTACGGCACGCGGTTCCGCTACCGCGCGCAGCGTCTGGGCGACCGCTTCCACCGCTGGATGACACGGCGGGAGCTCTCGGGCCGCCTGATGCCGAAGTCGATCGAGGGGCAGGTCGGCTGCGACTGGAAACGGACGGTCGCCTTCGCCCCGTTCGGCCAACTCAGCGGCTGCATCTTCCTGAACCCGAGGATGACCGCCTCGGAGGGCTCCGCCGTGCGGGCCAGGCGCGAGGTTGTCGAGGTCTGTCGCGCCGCGCGCGACCCGGAGACCGACGACTCCCTTTTCTCCGACGTCT
Organism: uncultured Planctomycetaceae bacterium; assembly: GCA_963803395.1. GTDB lineage: Bacteria > Planctomycetota > Planctomycetia > Isosphaerales > Isosphaeraceae > JAFANO01. The sequence goes on along the minus strand of CAWDND010000069.1, from coordinate 85,241 downwards.
TTGAAGTCGCCGATCGCTACGGCCTCGATCCAGCCACCGAGGGCCTGCCCGACGTGTTGGCCCTCTCGGCCGACGGCTATCAGGCTCAGGCCAAATGGGGAGTGTCCTTGCGCAACGAGTTGCTCCGACCCGACCCCGACTTGCCAGGCACGCACTGGATGGACGGGATTCTTGCGATCGACGCCCCCGATGTCCATCCCGGCGACCACCTCCGCGCGAACCTGCACGACGTCGTGCCGACGGCTCTGGCGATGCTCGGCATCCAGATCCCCGAGAGTATGGAAGGCCGCGTGCTTCACGAAGCGTTCGAGAACCCCTTGCCGGTCCGCTACGGTGCCCGGCCCGCGATCGAGCCCGACCCCCATTTCGAAGAACTTCTCGCCGCCGGCTTCGGCGCCGTGTGCGCCTGAACCTCAAGGACGAAGGAAGCACCCATGGAAGAAATCCAGCGCGTCGTTCACGACTACATCCTCGGCGAGTTCCTCCCCGGCGAGGACCCCAACACCCTGACCGACCGGACCCCCTTGATCACCGGCGGCATCCTCGACTCGATCAGCACGCTCAAGCTGGTCGTCTTCCTCGAAGAGCACTTCGGCGTGGCCGTCGAGGCACACGAGGCCGGAGTCGAGCACCTCGACACGGTCAGCGAGATCGCGCTGCTGATCGCCGAGAAGAAGCGAGCGTCCTGAGACATGAACCCACGAAGTCTGTCTGTCTCGCTTCCCCTCGTGGGGGAGCGAGACAGACAGACTTCCTCATGAGGCTCTTGAATCAATACGCGCGAGCACACTCACCTCGTCGTTGAAGATTTCGGAGAAGTGCTCGAGCTTGCTGATCCGGAACGTGTCGCGCATGACGGGCGAGAGGCAGCAGAGCTTGAGCCGGCCTTGGGCTTGCTCGATCTTCCTATTCAGATTGATCAGCTTACCCAGCATGCTGCTGGAGAGGTACCGGATGACGCTCAGGTTGATCAGCAACTCGGTCCTTCCCTGCACTTCGACGAGGCGGTCGGGCTCGTCATTCAACGCCTGCACGCCTTTCGCCTGGAAGACGATGTTCAAGTCCTTTGAAGCTGACGACCGAAACGTCGTTGACGACGTTCAGATAGGGGTGCTGACGAGTTTCTGGCGGCATCGGAGTCGCTCCTACCCATGCCTGACGCTCGTCTGAGGGGCAGGACGATTGCGTCCACCCCACCGTCACTGTATCCATATCTCGACGCTCCGGTCCATCGCGGTGCGCCCGGAGTCGCGGACCGGGGCGAGCAGTCCCGTCATCAGCGCGGACGATCGTGCCCATGTGCATGAATTATCGAGAACGATGGATATGGATTGGGTGTAACTATCTCCTGCAATCGTCGCACATTAGCACAGATGCCACGCCAGCAACAACTTAGGAGATTCAGAGTTCCGGTCGGGGACTCGAAAGGGCCGTCCCCACGCGGCACATTGCCGGGTGCTCACTTGGCCGAAGTTCCGGACCCATTTTTCGCACAACCCCCCTTGTAACAACGACTTAATGGCCAAGTGCCACCACAACTCGATCAGTCATCAGATGGACATGCTCGATTGAGCATAATGTGCACGTCGAGCATGTCCATCTGATGACTGATCGGGTTGTGGTGGCACTTGCCACCATCTCGTCTTTCAACTGATCGGAATGTGGTGGCACCTGGCCGATAACCCAATGCCTCACAACGTGTTTGTTGAGGCCATCGGCGGGGTGGCCGGGGCCAGGCGCAAGGGGTCCCTTGCGCCTGGCCCCGGCCACCCCGCCGCGCAGCGGAGTAATGGGGTGGGATGGGTGGACGGAGCCGCCCGAGACAGCGATGATGGGAATTCGAGGCTCGTGTGGCGAGGCGAGGGGCTGTAGGGCTTGAGGGAATCGCCTTCGGTAGAGGACGAGAGGGAGGGCAAGTCCAGGTGGGACAGCCGCTCTCGGCTGTCCCACCTGGACATGACTTCCCTCGCGTACCAGAGTCCTGGGGGATGCAGTTTGAGCACGCATACCTATATCGTGACGGTGACGGCGGCGGATCGGGTGGGGATTGTCTACTCGGTGGCGGGGGCACTCCGCGACCAGGGTGGAAACATCCTCGAACTGAGCCAGACGGTCATGCGGGGATACTTCACGATTATCTTGGCGGTCGAATTTCCCGAGCCGCACGACCTGTCGTTCCTGGCCGAGGCGATCGCCGAGCGGGGCAGGCGATTCGAACTGACTGTCGCGGTGATCGAAGGCAAGGGCGTGGACTGGGAGCCCCCCGTGCCCGACGGCGAGCGGTTCATCCTGACGGTCCTCGGCGACGATCATCCCGGCAACATCCACGGGATCGCCGGTTGCCTGGCGGCGCACGGCGTGAATATCGTCGACCTGCACGCGCGAGTCGTCGGCACCCGGTTCTCGCTCGTCATGGAGGCCTTCCTCCCTCCCGACCTGACCCCGGGGACCGTTCGCGCCGAGCTCGAGCGGTTCGGCCGCGATCACGGCCTCGAGGCGTACGTGCAGCACGAGAACATCTTCCTGGCGACCAGCGAGCCCAGCCCCGTGCGGGTCGGGCCGGTCCACATGAACGTGCGAGGAGACGCCGTTGTACCGCACTGAGGACGTCCTGGCCACCCTCGGCATGATCCGGCAGCACAAGCTCGACGTCCGGACGGTGACGATGGGCATCGACCTTCATCCCTGCGCCTCGCCCGACCTGGTGACGTTCTGCGCCGGGTTCGGCAGCGACTGCTGTCGTTCGCCGGCCGGTTGCGGGCCGTCTGTCGCGAGGTCGAGAGCCGATACGGCATCCCGATCGTCAACCGCCGGATCGCGGTCAGCCCGATCGCGACGGTCGCCGCCGGGCACTCGGCCGAGGGGTATCTCGCCGTCGCGAAGACGCTCGACGCGGTGGCCGAGGAGGTCGGGGTCGACCTTGTCGGCGGGTTCACCGCGCTGGTCCAGAAGGGCTGGACCGAGGGGGATCGCCGTCTGATCGCGACGCTGCCTGAGGTCCTCTCGGGCACGCAGCGGGTCTGCGCCTCCGTCAACGTCGGGACGACGGCCGCCGGGATCAACATGGATGCGATCCTGGCGCTGGGGCACGTCCTGAAGGAGACGGCCGAGCGGACCCGGGCGTACGACGGCTTTGGCTGCGCCAAGCTCGTCATTTTCGCCAACGCGCCCGACGACAACCCGTTCATGGCGGGCGCCTTCCATGGCGCGGGCGAGCCCGACTGCGTGATCAACATCGGCGTCAGCGGCCCCGGGGTCGTCAAGGCGGCGATCGAGGACCTGCTCGCGGTCTCGACGACCAACCCGACGCTCGGCGAGATCGCCGAGGAGATCAAGAGCACGGCGTTCCGCGTGACGCGGGTCGGCGAGCTGATCGGCCGCGAGGTGGCCGCGCGGCTCGGGATCGCCTTCGGGATCGTCGATCTGTCACTGGCGCCGACGCCGCAAGTCGGCGACTCGGTTGGCGAGATCCTCCAGGCGATGGGGGTCGTCCGGATCGGCGCCCCCGGCTCGACGGCGGCGTTGGCGCTGTTGAACGACGCGGTCAAGAAGGGCGGCAGCTTCGCGTCGTCGTCGGTAGGCGGCCTGTCGGGGGCGTTCGTCGCCGTGAGCGAGGACGCCGCGCTGGCCAACGCGGTCGCGCAGGGGGACCTGACCCTCGCCAAACTCGAGGCGATGACCGCCGTCTGCTCGGTCGGGCTCGACATGATCGCCGTCCCAGGCGACACCAATGCCGAGACCCTGGCTGCGCTGATCGCCGACGAGGTGGCCATCGGCGTCATCAATCACAAGACGACCGCCGTCCGGATCATCCCCGTGCCGGGCAAGGTCGCGGGCGATCGCGCTGTCTTCGGCGGCCTCTTCGGCGCGATGGCGATCGTGCCGATCCACGCGGCCGGCGGTAGCGCGGCCTTCGTCCGTCACGGCGGGCGGATTCCCGCCCCGCTGTCGAGCTTGCGGAATTGAAGATACCGCGGCCCGTGATCCCCATCGGGTGGGCCTCGCGGCGCATCCTCGACTCCGGGCTTGAAAATCATCTCATCCTCACGCCGCCTGGACCTCCGAGAGCAGAAGCCGGGTGGCGTCCTGGTGGGGGTCTTCGAAGATCTGCTCGGGGGGGCCGGACTCAATGACCCGTCCGTGGCCGAAGACGTGCACGGTGTGGGCCACCTGGCGCGCGAACCGCATGGCGTGAGTGACGACGATCATCGTGAGGCCATCGCGGGCCAGGTCGGCCATCACGGCGAGGACCTCGGTCGTCATCCTTGGATCGAGCGCGCTGGTCGGCTCGTCGAAGAGGATGGCGCGGCTCCATCGCCAGGGCGTGCGCGATGGCGACTCGCTGTTGCTGGCCGCCGGAGAGCTGCCGGGGCATTGCGTGCAGCCGGTCCGCCAGGCCAACGCGATCGAGCAGCCGCCGGGCCCGCGCCTCGGCCCGGTCCGGGTCGATCCCCAGAACGTGGATCGGGGCCTCCGTCACGTTCTGGAGGACCGTCCGGTGCGGGAAGAGGTTGAAGCTCTGGAAGACCATCCCGACGAGGCCCCGAACCGCGCGGAGGATCCGCGCGCGGGCCAACGGCGGGGTCTCGACGCCCAGGCGCAGGCCGGCGATCGTCACCGTCCCCCCCTGGAAGGTCTCCAGGCCGTTCAAGCAGCGCAGGAACGTGCTCTTGCCCCCGCCCGACGGGCCGATGATCGCCGCCACCTCGCCCGGGAACACAGCGAGCGTTACCCCATGGAGCACCTCCAGCGCGCCGTAACGCTTGACCAGGTCGTTCACCTCAATCATGCCCACGCCCCTCCCTTCGCTCTCGAGGCGTCGAACCGACGTTCGGACCTACGCGAGAACCACGACAGCGGCAGGCTCATCGCCAGATAGAGCACCGACGTCGCCAGCGCGAACTCCATCCAGCCCCCGGTGCTGTTGCCCAGGATCGAGTATTGCTTGGTCAGCTCGACCAGGGTGATCACCGAGCAGACCGACGTATCCTTGAACAGCGCAATAAAGTCGTTCGTGATGGGGGGAATCACGATCCGGACCGCCTGCGGCACGATCACCCGGCGCAGCGCCAACCGACGCGACATCCCCAGGGCCAGCGCGGCCTCCATCTGGCCTACCGGGATCGCCTGGAGACCCGCGCGGTAGATCTCGGCCTCGTATGCGGAATAGTTGATCGCCAGCCCGCCGATCCCCGCGACCCACGTCGGCAGCTTCAGTAGGTAGAACAGAACGAAGAGCTGGAGCATCAGCGGTGTGCCCCGGAGGAGCTCGACATAGCCGGCCAGCAGCCGTCGCACCGGCCAGGGCCCATACATCCGCCCCAGCGCGATCAACAAACCCAGCGCCATCGCCAGCGGCATCGACGTGACCGAGAGCACGATCGTCAGCCATGCGGCGTCGAGCAGCCGGAACCGGTATTGCCAGAGGAGTTCCAGGCCCATGGGCGGCGCCTTTCCGGACGAAAGGACCGGCTCGCCCGTCCAGGCCGACAGCGCAAGCTGCATGTCGGACCAGAGCCCGTAGCGCTCGTAGATCCGCCGAAGTTCACCCGAGTCGATCATCTTGCCAAGTCCGCGGTCGAGCGCGTTGCGCAGGGCCTCATCTCCGCGACGCACGTAGATCACGTAATCACCCTTGCCGACGGGCGGGCCCGCCAGCTTGAGCGTGGGATAGCGGTCGCGGTAGAAGAGGACTGCGGGGAGGTCCTGGAACGTGGCGTCGATCTGGCCATTCTCGACGGCCCGCATTGCGTCGGTCGCGCCGTCGAAGCGAACGACCTCGAGGTACGGCCCGCCCGCCTCGTTCGTGAATGTATCGGCCGCCGAGCTGTTCAGGACGCCGACCCGCCACCGCTGGCCCCGGGGCCTGGGCGTGTGGAAGTCCTCCCAGGATCGGAGCGGGCCGTCACGCCGGGCCATGAGCTGGAGCTGGTAGACGTAGTAGGGTCGGGTGGCCAGGAAATCGCGTGCCCGGCTCTCAGTCCATTCATAGCCGTTGATCACCAGGTCGATCCGCCCGCTGTCGAGCACCTCGAGCAACCGGTCCCACGGGCCTTGCGAGAACACGGCCCTGGCGCCCAACTCCCGGCCCAGCGCGTTCATCAGCTCGACCTCGAAACCGGTCACCGCACGCGGGTCGTGCGGGTCGAGGTAGGCGTAAGGCCCTCCCCCTTCCATGTCGCTGCCGTAGGTCAACTGACCCTGAGCGTGGATCTTCGTCAGCGTGTCGGCCTGACTCAGACCGGATCCGAGGAAACAGCAGGCGGCGAGGAACAGGGCGACCCGCGTCAGACTTCGGGCCTGAGGGGTCAAGGGGGTGAGGAATCGGGGTGTGAGTACGAAAGGGTGCGGACCGCCAAAGGCGTCGGAGTCCGAGGCGTCGGCCGTCTTTGCCATCAAGCGAACCTCTTTCTCCAAGGTGACCTGAGGGACACACCAATCATCATCATTCGGCCTTAAACCTTCGCTGACAAGGGAATGATACCCTGAATAGACTAGGAGTTACGCAGTTAGTGGATTGATGTATAGAAAATTGGCCAGTCGAGCTGGAACATGGGCAAGATAGCGTTTGCGCGGTAAGGCATATTTCGGGCACCTCCTGTACAGAAACTGTACAACTGCGTAACTCCTACTATTGTCTGAGGTCTTGCTTTTCTCGTGGGGGATAGGGATTGGAGGTTCAAGAATCCGATTTCTTCCCCCTCCCTTCTCCTCGATTACCCGCCAAGTCACGCGTTGTTCGCAGAGATCTTTCCGAAGTGTCTCGGATGAAGTTCTCCCTGATCGGGGGACGCTTCGGTTTCGGAATCGGCCGAGAGCACGACCTTCATCCGGGCCGCGGCGGCGGCTAGCGGCTTACCGAACGCGCGCAGGATCGACTCGTGATAGTTCGCCCAGAGCTCGTCGTCCAGCTCCTCGTGGTCGTCGAGCAGGATCAGAAGGTGGGCAAAGGCGTGATCCCCCTCAGCCAACCGCTCGACATCCTCGTGTTGGTCGAACGGGGAACGTTCGGCGATCGCGTCGCACAGCGCCCGGGCCTTGTCCTGGCACGCGCGCAAGGGTGCGAAGTCGCCCGAGACGTGCGAGAGCGACTGTACCCGGTCCAGGATCGACACGGCCCGACGACGCATCGCCTCGCTTCGGGCCTGGCGGATCTCGCTCTCGGCGATGTCATCGAGCAGGGAGGCGAGGTCCTGAAGGCTGTTGAGCTTCTCGGGGGATGGGAGCGACACGTGCAGCGATTCCGCCAACCTCCTCGCCCGGTGGGCGAGGTCGGCGAAGCTGCGGCGACAGGCTGCCAGCTCCTCTACGAGGCTCTCGGGCGGGGGCGTGCCGGGTGAGTGCAGTTGACGCGCCACATGGAGCAGCCGCTCGCCGAGGTCCGAGGACTTATCCGACATCGCGGCGAGTTCTTGCAAGAGGTCATTGCTGTTGCTCTGAGTCATCATCATCGCTCCTTGCGGGACCGACTTTCACGGAGTCGTGATGGCCGTGTCGCGGAGAAGATGCCACCGCTCAGGAATCCACGCTCCCGTTTCCCGCGGCGCGAGGAAGAGCACCAAACAACCGAAGGCGGGCATCATCGAGAGGTGCCGATGACCGTCACGGAGTTGGCGACACCTCCGACGCCAACTGCCCAGTTTCGTGAGTCTCTCGGCGTCACCCTTTCCACCACACACGCCGCCAGTCGTGTCCTTCCTGCCCCTTCCGGTGTGCGTGGTGGAAAGGGTGACGCCGAGGTCGATTTCGACATCCTCGAGAATTGGCCGCCGAGGCTGTTGCACAGGCTCTGACCAAGGGGACCATCGAGCACTTCCTTCGACAGGGCACTCAACGGCTCTCGTACGCGCTGGCCACCGAGATGCTCGAGGAGTTGGAGCGGTTTTCGAATCGCTTGCGCACGCCGCAAATCATAGGGCCTGCTGTGCGGACCGGGTCGATCGGCCGGACGGTCCGCACGGCGGCTGTGATGATTCTTCAATCGTATACGGATACACCGGAACACCATTCGGTGTAATGGACGATGAAGCCAAGCATCACGAATTGGCCTATTAAGGCCGTTTGACGTACAAACGACGAAAATCAGAGCCTCACGGTGGGTCCTACGCCGAGATACCCGAGCGAAAACCGCTATCCGTTATTCACGCTCTTCATCGCGCTCCTCGGCCGCAGGGTTTCAAGCCTCGGTAAGGTGATAGAACGCATCGGGCAGGCTATCGACGATGTCGCTGGCGATCATCCCGATCTCGCCGTTCTGATCGCGGGCGATGTCGCCGGCCAAGCCGTGGACGTAGACGCCGAGTTGCGCGGCCTCGAACGGCGGGAACTTCTGGCCGATCAGCGCGGCGATCACGCCCGTCAGCACGTCTCCCGAGCCCCCGGTGGCCATGCCGGGGTTGCCGGTCGTATTGACGAAGATCCGCTGACCGTCGGTCACGATAGTCCTGGCCCCCTTCAGAACGACGACCATGTGGTCGGCCTGCGCACCGCGATGGCGTGCTTCTCGCGGTCGGCCTGGATCTCGGCCGTCGATTGACCAGTCAGCCGCGCAAACTCGCCGGGGTGGGGAGTGATCACCAGCGGGTGTCTCAGGTCGTTCAAGACGTCGGTCTGACCAGCCAGCGCGGTCAGCGCGTCGGCGTCGAGGATGGTGGGGACCTTGACCGACTCGACAACCCAGTGGACCAGCTCTCGGACCGAGTCGGCCCGGCCTAGGCCGGGGCCCATTGCCAGAACGTCGGCGGATTCGAGCAGCGTGCTCAGCACCCGCCGCGCGGGCTCGATCCGGAGGGCACCATGCTCGTCATTCTCCAGTGGATAGGTCATGTAGCTGGGCTCGAGGCTGGCGACGGTTGGCTGGACTTCGGCGGGGGTCGCGATCCGAACGAGTCCCGCACCCGAGCGCAGCGCCGAGGCCCCGGCCAGCGCCGCGGCGCCCGCCATGCCGCGCCCGCCGGCCAGCACGAGCACCGAGCCGTAGAGCCCCTTATGGCTATCGGCCGGGCGTTTGGGGAGCTTCGGGAGTGTTTCGATGCGTTCCAGAGACATGAGATCCTCCGCTCGGCGATGCAACGCCCGAGGCCAACTGCCGGGCCTGCCCGTGCGCCGCGCGATCAGGCCCGCGACGTGACCGCCGTTGAAGCCCGCGTCGATGTTGACCACCACCACGTTCGAGGCGCAACTGTTGAGCATGCCCAGCAACGCGGCGAGCCCGCTGAAGCTGGCGCCGTAACCGATGCTCGTTGGGACGGCGATCACCGGGCACTCGACCAGTCCGCCGACAACGCTCGGCAAGGCCCCTTCCATCCCCGCGACTACCACGACCGAGTCGGCCCCCCCTACGCGCCGGGAGCCGGTGCAAAAGCCGGTGCAGCCCGGCCACCCCGACATCCGCCACCAACGTGACCTCGCAGTCCCACGCCTCGGCCGTGACTCGGGCCTCCTCGGCCACAGGAATGTCGCTGGTCCCCGCCGTCACGATGACCACCTTGCCCAGCTTCGGCCCGGGGTCGTGCGGGCCTCGGATCCGGAAAGTTCGGCCCAGCGCGTTGTACTCGCCCTGGGGGAAGACGGTCTTCAAGTGGACCGCCGCCTCCGGATCGACGCGGGTGACCAGGCCTCCTTGCTCGTGCCGGAGCAGGACGCAGAGGATGCCCTCGATCTGCTCGGGGCTCTTCCCCTGCCCGAAGATCACCTCCGGGAAGCCGCAGCGGACGCCCCGGTGCAGGTCCACTGTGGCGAACCCCCCCGCGGTTTCGAACGGGTCGGTCCGGATCTTCTGAACTGCCTCGGCGGGCGCGACGCGCCCCTGTCGGACCGATTCCAGCAACTGGGCTAGGTCGTGCGAATTCATCTCGGCGCCTCGACCCCCGATCCGCGGCCGATGCGCCGCATGGTTTCCTCTCTCTTGTAACCGGCTCTCGTCCGATCTGCAACTGATGAGGGCTTTCAGGGGCCCTACCGTCGTGCTATGCTGATTGCAATGATTTTCCCCTCATCGGATTCGGAATGTTCCCTTCCTTGTGAGCGTAACGACTCGTACGATCCGAGGAGAGTGGCGCAATGCCCGCCGAGTCTCCCAAGACCACCCTCCGGGTGATCCCCATCGCCATGAGGCCTGTCCCGCCGAGCTTGCCAGGAATCGTGGCGCCCTTTGAGGCGGAGGTCCCGGCCCCTCTCTTCTCGCTCACGACGCTCAAGGGCCTGGCCTCGTCGCTCGTCCTCCATGCCCTGTTGCTGCTCGGGCTCGCCGGCTGGTATTTCGCGCCCAAGACGAAACCGCCCCGGACATTCGATACGCGACTGGCCGGATCGGAAAGGGGCGTTGAGGATGGCCTGACAAACACGGGGGGCCTGAACAACACGTTGACCATGCCCGAGCCTCAGGCCGTACCGCCGCCCGACCCTGTCCCGTCGTCAATCAAGCCGTTCGACTTCGCGACTTTGGAGCCCAAGATCAGCGCCAACCTCTCGGGCTCAGGCCAGTCCAGCGCCGAGGGGGGCCTCAACTCGAACAACTCCGGCGCGGGCAATGGCGACGGGTTCGGGCTGGCCAGGTTTGGCTCGGGGGGCGAGCAGATCCACGGCGTCGAGGTCAAGGTGGGCGACCCGCAGTTCACCTTGATTTGGGACACCGATGCCGATCTCGACCTGCACGTCATCGAGCCGAGCGGCGAGGAAATTTACTGGGAAGATCCCAAGGGCCAGCCCGGACTCGGCGGCGAACTTGACGTCGATAACACCAAGGGATTCGGTCCCGAGAACATTTACTGGCTCAAGGACGACGGCTCGGGCGAGAAGGGAGCAGGACCGCCCGGCGAGTACAAGTGGTTCGTCGTCTACTGGGGGGGATTCGGTGGCTTACCCAAGCCCACGCGCTGGAAGGTCCGGATCAAGCACGACGGCGAGGTGACCGTCGTCATGGGTAAGTTCAAGGCCCTGAACGAACGAAGCAAGACCCATACCCTGGTCGTCATGCCCCAGGACAATAGCACAAGCGACACCAAGGTGCCGCGCTGAGCCGAAACACTACTTCAATCAGGCATGAAGGCGTCGGCGACCCGCCAGGCCCGCCGGCGCCCCGTGCTCAACCCTGAAATCGCTTCTAGAGAATCACATCGGTTCCCACGCGGTCCGTCTTTATCGAAATCTCTCTCGATCTTTAGCAACTTCCTCGGGAGACGTTCGCCGCGCGCCTGGGATTCCCACGCAGGGTTGCGTGATCGGGGAAAGGATGGATGCCGAAGGGCAGACCCCCGAGGAGGCGGCGGCAGCCTGCCGTTCGAGATCGGGGACATCCTTCCGACACACACCTCGGAAACCGCGCGGTCAACGGGTCTTCGAGGAGGGCTCGCTGATCCCTCGGGCGACAGGGAGCCAGCGGTTCGGATCTTCGAATCGGCTTTGCGACCCGAAGGGGTCGCGCGGCGGGGTGGCCTGGTCGTCCTCGCCGTCGGCGGCGGGCGGAGTGGGATCGAGTTGACCGGGGATCTGAACGAAGGGGGGCTTGCGCCGTTTCCGAACCGACTGGCCGGCGGGCCGAGTCGGTCCGGGGTTGCTCGGCTCATCTCGGTCGCGGGGTGCGGTGGAGGCGCGGCTCTCGCCCGGATCGAATCCGCGCCTCCTCAGCAAGTCTTTCGCATCGTCGAGCCGCGCGGAGAGGTCGCCGTTGACCGACTCTTCCTGGACGAGGCGATTCTCGATCTCCCGATTCTCGGCTTTCAAGTTGTCAACCTCCTGGCGAAGCTGATCGTTCGCGCTCTCGAGGTGGCTGACGCTGGCCTTCAATGTTCCCATCGACGTGCGATATGTGGTGAACGGACCGGATTGTGCGCAGCCGGCCATCAGGCCGGATGCGGCCAGAAAGACGGTGAACTTGGGGGGGTGGCCGGTCAACATGACGGAACCTTGCCGCTCTCGGCACGGTGGGAAAAGGAGTCGAGTCAAGACCAACGCGCGTCGGGGAAGCCCTCGGTCGTCTTCGCAGCGTAGTCAGACGGCGGAAGGTCCTCGGGGAGCGCCGACGATGGTGTGTCGTCCTCGGACTTGGTCCCGGGGCCGTGCCGACGCCAGCGGAGTGCGAAGATCAGGGTCATCGTCAGTGCCGTCGAGATCGATCCGACCAATGCGCTCAGCAGGATCACCAGGCCCGTCGTACTCGTTAGACTCCCCAGCCCGAACGGGAATGAGACCGTCACGGGCGCATTGTTGACCCAGATGAACCAGAGCAGCAGGCCTAGGACTATCGCCAGGACGATCAGCCGGCGGTAGACCCAGAGATTCCGCACGATGGAGGGCCTGCGCCGTTTGTAGGAAGATGACATCGGAATACCTTGCTCCTCTGGAGTACCCGTCCCGCCCCTCGGCGCGCCCTGGTCCGACGGCCGCGCGAGGTCACATTTCGAGTCCCAATATCCACCAGAATAACATGCGGGAGATCTCGAAGTAGGATCTTGCCCAGCCAGGCCAGAACCAGCGCCACGAGAACACCAGCGTCACCGCCGCCATGCTCAGGTAGGGGCCGAAAGGGATTTCGCGGTCGGCGCTCGTTAATTTCCGGCCGCTCAGGAGTTTCCCGAGATAGGCCACGGCCTTCCAGACCATGTGTGCGATGGCGAAGAAGGGTGCGATGAAGAACGTCAGCACCGCGGCTTGCCAGCCGAGGAACGCGCCGATCATGGCCATCAGCGTCACGTCGCCGAATCCCATCGCCTCGCGCCGGAGCGCCAAGGAGCCGGTCAGCCGGAAGAACTGAGTCAAGAGCCCCGCCACGAGCAACCCGTTCATCCCCACCCAGAAGCCCCCCCAGTGCGAGGCTGCGCGCGACGGCTCGGGGCGGATCTCGGGGAAGCAGGCCCCCAGGCTGATCCCGACGATCATGCCGGTCACCGTGATCGAGTCGGGGATGATGGTCAGGTCGTAATCCATGAACGTCGCGGTGGCCAGGAGCGCGACCAGGAATGCGTGAAATAACCAGGTCAGGAAGAGCGACGCCGGGATCTCGCCCCAGATGGTCCGAGGGCCGAGGACCACATCGATCACGTAGACGCTCGCGAACAGGATGCCGACCAGCGCTTCGACCAGCGGATAACGCGCCGCGATCCGACCCCCACAACCCCGGCACGCGCCCCGCAACGCGATCCAGCCGACGATCGGGACGTTGTCGTGCGCGGCGATCTCCTGGTAGCAACACGGGCAGCGCGACCCGGGCCAGATCACGCTCTTCTGCCAGGGGAGCCGGTACACGCAGACGTTCACGAAACTGCCCACGACCGTCCCGATCGCGAACAGGCCCAGGCCGACGGCCGCAAGAATCGGCAATGTGCCGTACATAACGGATTCACCATAGAGGCACATAGAACACAGAGAAATGAAAAGGAAAGAATGCTACCTTATGGTTAAGGATTTTACTTGTCTTTTTTTAACTTTGTATCCCTATTGTGATAAATCTCCGGTTCCTCAATGCGGCCAGAGTTCGAGGATGGCGTCGGCCACCTCGGAGGCAGTGCGCCGGTCGGTCTCGACGACGGCGTCGGCGACCTCTCGGTACAAGGGTGACCTGGTCCGAAGGATGTCGGCGATCTCGGCGAGCGTCCCGGCCGGAGTCAGCGCGGGGCGGTGAGCCAACCCCCCGGGATTGGCCTGGAGTCGGGCGGCGAGCACGTTGGGGTCGGCGGCCAGCCAGACGACGAACCCGAATGCGCGGAGCAGTCGCCGGTTCGGCTCGCGGAGGACGACACCACCGCCGGTTGCCAGGATTGCGTCGCGCCGGGTCGTCAGCTCTTCGAGCACGCGCGATTCCCAGTCGCGGAAGGCCGGCTCGCCCTCCTCGGCGAAGATCGCGGGGATAGGCCGGCTGGCGATCCTCTCCACTTCGACATCGGCATCCACGAACGGCCGGTCCAGTCGTTGGGCCAGAATCCGGCCAACGGTCGATTTCCCGGTCCCGCGCAGACCGATCAACGCCAGCCCCTGGGAGTGAAGGGGAGCGTCCCTCATACGCGGAGCGGTCCGAGATGGCGCTTCAGGGCGTCGCGCATGACGTCGACAGGGGCGTCCTGTCCGGTGTAGAGCTTGAACTGCTGCGCCGCCTGGCCGATGAACATGTCCACGCCGGTGATCGTCCGACAACCGCGATCCCGCGCCAGCTTCAGGAGCATCGTGTTCTCGGGGTGGTAGATCGTATCGAAGACGAAGAGGCCGCTCTTGTGGAACGCCGCGGGGGGCAGCGGCGACTCGTCCACATTGGGGTGCATGCCCACCGAGGTGCAGTTGATGATGATGTCGGAGACCGTGCTGGCGCGCATCGCCCAACTGATGGTCCGGCAGCCGACTTTTTCGGCCAGCGCGGTTGCGCGGTCGTCGTGACGGTTGGTGATGCTGACGCTCGCGCCGCGGCGGACCAGGCCAACGGCGATCGAACGGGCGACGCCCCCCGCGCCCACGATCAGCACATGCTTCTCGAACAGGGGGCTCCGACCGTCTTCGGTAGGCCCCCCGTAGGCGTTCTCGAGCGACTCCATCGCCGCGCGGTAGTCGGTGTTATCGCCGAGCTTCTTACCGTCCTGGATGATCACGGTGTTGCAGGATCCTGTCTGCTGGACGGCGCCGTCGGCCTGGGAGAGCAGCGGGACGACATCTTCCTTGTGCGGGATCGTGACGCTGAAGCCCTTGATGCCGAGCCACTCCACCGCCCGGAATGACTCGGCCAGCTTGCCGGCGGGGAACCGGAGCGGCACGAGGACCTTGTTCATCCCCAGATGCCGGAACGCGACGTTGTGGACCGCCGGGCTGAGGCTCTGTTCGATCGGGTCGCCGATGACCGCGTAGACCTCGGTCTCAGCGTTGATCTGGTTGTAGAAGTAGTCGCGCGTGAACACTTGATAGTTGAGCATCCCGGCGCGAAGGTGCGCTCGGGGTTGAAGCCCGCATAGGTGAACGGGGCGACGAACTTCGCGCCGAGGATGCGGGTGAAGACACCAAGCGATCCCATCGCGATCGTGACGGTTGGGACCTGGGCCTTGGTGCCGAGTTGCAGAACGCGCGAGGCGTCGGACACCGAGGAGGCCAGCGTGGCGATCTTGACCACATCGGCGTCCCTCTCGTCACATTGCTCGGCGATCGTATCGATGTCGTCGGGGGTCTCCCGCAAGTTGTGATAGCTGACGATCCGCTTGGTCTTGCCGAACCGGCGGACCTTGGGGGCGATGTCCATCTCGAGATCGACGTAATCGACCCCCGCGACGATCGCCTCACGGAGCAGTTGCTGGCGCTCCTCCTCGTTGCCTCGGAAGAGGCCGCCGTCTGCTCCCCGGCGCAACGTGAAGATGCAGGGCGTGGGCGCTCGGCCAGGATTCGTTTCAGGTCGGGTGCGCGACGGAGCCAGTCCACCCGCAACTCCACCAGGTCGACGCCAGCCGCCGCCGCCTGCTTCCACTCCTCGGCGAGCGATGCATGCCGGCCTCGTCCGATCGTGACGCAGATCATCACCAGACTCTCCGACGCGGCCTCAGTACCTGCGACAATGCGTCAACCTGAAAGGATTGTACGACAGGAGGATCGGATGAAGGAAGAGGGTGCTCCTCTCAGGATATTGAGGGCTGGGGAAGAACGTGAGAAAGAGACGTGGACGTGATGACGTCTGAGGCGCGCGACCTTCGAAACATCCCACCCCGGGGGGGCGGGAGTCTTCCCTCAGATCCGCCCGAACTGCCGTTCCAGCTCGGACTTGGTGAAGACCAGCGCGGTGGGGCGGCCGTGGGGGCAGTGGTGGGCGTCTGCGACAAGGTGGCGGCGGTCGAGCAGGGCGGAGACCTCTTCGGGGGTGAGGCGTTGGCCGGCCTTGACGGCCGCCTTGCAGGCGACCATGTGGAGCAGGTCGGCCAGCAGCGCGTCACGGGTCGGAGGGAGCGGCTTGGTCCGGAGGTGCTCGGCCAAGTCGCGAAGCAGGCGATCGGGGGGCACGCTCTTGAGCATCGCGGGGCGCTGAGCACCAGGACCGCGTCGTCGCCGAACGGCTCGACCTCCAGCCCGAGTTGGCCGAGGAGCTCGCCCTGTTCGATGACCGCCGCCACCTCGTCCGAGGTCAATTCCACGGGCTCGGGCACGAGCAGCCGCTGTGTCTCGACCCTCCCCTTCTCGACCCTCGACCGTAACTCCTCGTACAAGATCCGCTCGTGGAGCGCATGCTGGTCGATGACCATCATGCCTTCGCTGGTCTCAGCGATCAGGTAGCTGTCGTGGACCTGCAACGCCCTCAGAGGCGCGTCGCGGAGCGGGAGGACCTGGAGTGCCGGGGACGGCTCCGGCGCGGTGCTCGGGGCAGATCCGTTGGCCGACGCGGGTGTGAAAGGCGTCGGGTCGGTCGCCTCTGGGGTAGAGGGGGCGAACTCATCGAAGGTCGCGACGGGCGTGGCGAGGTCTGCGCGGCGGCAGCGTGCGCGACCCTTCAGGGGAGGACGACCCGCCGCCGTAGCCCGTCGTGGGATACGACGGGAAATTCGCCGGCGCACTGGACGGGAACCATGACGCCACTGCCTGCCGGTCCGGGGCCGTTTCTCTCAACGTAAACGCAGGCTTCGACGGATCTTGCCCCGATTCCGTTGGCTCGACCGGAGAGGGTTGGGGCTCGGCCGCCTGGAGTCGGGCGTGGAGATCGCTCCTCAGGAAGGTCTGACGGACCGTCGAGAGCAGTTGGCTGTAGATCCGCTGGTTGTCGCGGAACCGGACCTCGATCTTGGTGGGATGGATGTTGACATCCACCTCCTCGGGGGGAAGGTCGAGGTGGAGGAACGCCACGGGCATCCGGGCAACCATCAAGAGGCCTCGGTAGGCTTCCGCGAGTGCGTGGCTGAGCGACCGGTCGCGGACGTAGCGGCCCCCGACGAAGAGGAACTGGCCCTTGGTGCTGGAGCGGCTCTGCGACGGGTGCGCGACGTAGCCCCAGAGGTGGATCGACTCGAGCCGGCTCTCGACCCAGAGCAGCGAATCGGCCAGCTCCTGGCCAAAGAAGACCGCGATCCGCTCCTTGATGCCGGTGACGGCTGGCAAGTCGTGAACCAGCTTGCCTGCCGAGCGGAATGTGAGGCGGATGGTTGGCTGCGCCAGCGCGACCCGCGCGAACATTTCGGTGACGTGCCCGGCCTCGGTCGTGTCCGACTTCAGAAACGTGCGGCGGACTGGCGTGTTGTAGAACAAGTTACGGACTTCGAAAACGGTGCCGGGCGGGCACCCGCAGGCGCGGACCGAGCCGGCCACGCCAGCGTCGATCGCGATCTCGGCTCCGTCTGGGGTCTCGGCCTGGCGCGACTGGCACCGAACCTTCGAGACCTCGGCGATCGCCGCCAGCGCCTCGCCCCGGAACCCCAGCGTGCTGATCCGAAACAGGTCCTCGGCGTCGTGGAGCTTGCTCGTCGCGTGCGGCTGGAACGCCACCGGCAAGTCGTCGGGAGTCATCCCCCAGCCGTTGTCGGCGACGCGGATCAGGTCCTTGCCCCCGCGCTCGACCGTCACGTCGATCCGGGACGCCCCGGCGTCGATCGCGTTCTCGAGCAATTCCTTGACCACGCTCGCCGGTCGCTCGACGACCTCGCCCGCAGCGATCTGATTGATGACCGCCGGCGGTAACTGGCGAATGATTCCCATGACGTCGCCCCCCACAAGTTCTCACCGTAGATTATATCCTCTGATCTTTCGTTCAGAAAGCAACGATTTGCCCGAGACTCAGGGATTCACAACGGTATAGCCCGTTTACTCCCATGGCTCCCGCTCTACGAGGTGACATCGCGCCCGATCACCACCGTCGTTCCCGTCGCTTCGGAGCGGGGGGTTGGCTTCGTTTGGCGCCCGGCGCTGGCTTCGTCGCGCCAGCGCTGGCTTCGTCGCGCGCGCGATTGATTTCGCTCGGCGCGGCGCGGAGCAGCCTTGTCCCCAAGGTCGCGCCTCGATCCTCGGACGGGACTCACCTCAAATCTGAGATGTCAAAGAGCAGACGGCGCATCGCACTGTAATCATCATTGGGCCCGCAGAGCGGGAGGTCCTCGGATTCGTGCGCTTGGCGGTAAGGCGGGAGGTCGAGACGGTGGACCGTGCGCGGTGGAAGTGCATTGGCCATCGGCCGGCATCGAAGTGCCGTCGCGCTGGGATGGCTATCGCAACCTCTGTGCGCCGGGTTGGTCGCGCAGGCCGAAGACTCGCCTTGGTCAAGCCTGCACGGATGCTCGCGGCAGCAGCCCTCGCCGTGGCTGGACGTCGATCCGGTGTCGGCGGGGCGGGGCGGGGCGGGGCGGGGCGGGGCGGGGCGGGGCGGGGCGGGGCGGGGCGGGGCGGGGCGGGGCGGGGCGAGGGATGGGTGGAGTCAGTCCACGCGGCACTGTTCGAGACCGAGCTGGTCCGCCTCCGGCGCAGTGTGGCGCGGCACGCCGTTCGGCTCCGAGGTCTGGACGCGCCAGTGTGCTGACCGCCTCGGTTTGGGATCGACTCTCCACGTGCGGGGCCACCCTCCTCAATAGATCGTCATTTACCAGACTTGGACCTAAGATCGATCTCTGGTCGTGTAGGCTTTCAGATTGCCTAATTTACGCGGTTTGCCGGAGAAATCAGGAACGTCTCCCTGGTAATCCCTCGATGCCCCGGTGCTCCGAGAGGGGGGTGGGGGGGGCCAGAGTAATCCCGCACGGTCTGGGTGGAGCGTGCCAGAGCGCTCTAGAACGAGCGTCGGTAGTAGAAGGTCACGCGGAATTCCAACGCTTCATGTGAGGAACAACGATGTTCAGGCCGTTCTCGCGAAGAAGGCTCGGCGTCATGCCGGGGAAAAACACCTTCCTCGATCAGCTCTTCGCGGAGTCCGACGCGGTAATCGTCGTTGATATGAAGCAGGGCGACGGTGACACGGCCGACCGGCGTGCGGCCGATGAGGCAAGCCCCTTGCCAGCGGAAATGCTTCGCCCATTTGTGGCGTCGGGGATTGAAAAGCGGTGTGAGCTTGCGTATCTGCGGGTCCAGGCCGCTCAGGTCCGAACCTTTAAACGAATTACAATAAAAGCAACTTAAAGCAAGGTTGCTAGCGACGGTCGACCCGCCGTGTTTCCGGGCGATGATGTGGTCAATCTCGTAAGGGGCATCCTCGAACGCTTGAGCCATCTGGCAGTATTCGCAGTGATGCTTTGCCCGCTGCCAGACTAGTGGTCCGCCACAGCAGAGTTGACAGGTCGTCGCGACATCTCAAGTGCGGGCACTGTATATGGTTAGATCAGATAAGCAACCTGTCAAATCAGGTGTGGTGGACCACTAGCCGGTTGAGTGCCGCTTCCATGAGCGGCTTAGTACCGCTCACAGCAATTAAGGATCGGAAATCCTACGCGGCCCCTGTCAAGGGCTTTGCATCCTCGATTTGGCACTTCGCCATGACCTTCGCCACCGACTTTGAGGTCCAGTGGAACGGATGAGCGATCTCATTCCACTCGCGGATGAAGGCCATCAGCCGTTCGGCCAGCCGTTCCTTGCTGGGGAAGTCGGCGATCCGCAGCCGCTTCCGCTTCAGGATCCCGAACCACTGCTCCACCTGGTTCATCCACGAGCAGTGCACCGGCGGGTGATGGAAGACGAACCGCGGGTGCACGGCCAGCCACGCCTGCACTTGCTTCCCCTTGTGCATCCGCAGGTTGTCCAGCACGATGGGGATCGTCGTCACCGACGCCGGGATCTCCCGGTCCAACTGCTCCAGAAACACGAGAAACTCCGACTGCCGTTTTCGCGAGGCGGTCACCCCGTAGACCTTCCCCGTCCGGGTATCGAAGGCCGCGAACAGGTTCAACGCCCCGCAGCGTCCGTACTCGTGCTCGACCCGCGTCGGCCGGTCTTTCTTCGTCGCCAACGTCTCCGACTTCCGCGGCCGTGGCTGCAGGCTGGTCATCTCGTCGGCGGACAGGACCATCTCGTCGGGCCGCAGCGGTCGCGTGTCGAGGTCGCAGATCTCTTGGACCTGAGCAGCGAACGTCGCGTCGCGCGGCACCTTGGGCGACAGCCACGTCTTCTGCCGCCACGGCTTGAGGCGGTGGTGGAGCAGGATCTGGCGCACCGTCTCCGCCGAGATCGACGCCACCACGCCGTCGCGGACCAACTGGCGGGCGATCTCGGTGCAGTCCCACTGCGACAACGACCGCCCGAGGTCATCCGGCCGCTCACAGGCGATCTTGACGACGTACATCGCCAGCTCGGGGGGAAAAGACGGCTTGCGGCCGCGCCCGGGACGATCGTGCCACCCGTCGAGACGACTCTTCAGGAACCGCTGGACCCACTTGCGGACGTGCTTCTCGGTCAAGTCCACCAAGCGGGCGACCTCGACCAGCGGCAGCCCGTCGGCGACCCCCCAGGATCGCCCGACACCGCCGAGCCAGGCCCAGGGAGGTGGTCGTACAGCGGAGGCGTTGCTCCAGTCGGTCCCGTTCCTCCGCAGTCAAGACTATGTGTAACGACGTCTTTCGGCCTCTCATCGGTGCCTCCTTGACGTGGCAAACCATGGCAAGTGAGGCTGGTATCATGACCGAAAACGGTGCCGCAGAGAATTCCCGTCCTTATTTACTGTGAGCGGTACTAAGGCGATCTAGGAGGGGGACAGCGATCTAGGCGATCTAGGAGGGGGATATTCCTAATTTCCGACGCTGGCTGGAGGAGTAGGAGGGGCGACATTCCTAATTTCCGACGCTTGCTGGGCGATCTGGGAAGAATGCAGACAAGTGGCCGGAGTCTCGTCTTCGGAACGGAAAATGATATCAACTCTCAATTTCCGTCGCCTGCGGACGGACGGATGGGGGGCTCGTTGACTCGACCCCTCACAGATCATCGACAGACCCTTCCCCCTACAAGCGGCTGCGGAGTCGAGCCTCGGTGTAGGTGATTTCCAGCTCCAGCGGGAGATCGGACCGCCCCGTAACGCCAGGGGTATCGTGGGCAGCTCCTGACCGACGCCGAGGGGAGTGGGCCAGATGTCGATCTGGTCGCCTTCCGGGTCGCGCCGGATCGGACGGTAGGCGACCGTGTAGAGCGGTGCTGAACGCGGGAACCGGAATTGTTCGGGCTGATCGAGCAATTGCACCAGTTCATCATGCAGGTTCGCCTGTCGCTCGGTCACGATGTCCACGATGACGAGGCCGATGCCCCGTTGCAGATAGCTGGCACACTTGGCGGCGAACGCGCGACGCGTCGCGGGGCGGTCCTTGTTCCTGGGGCTGATCAGCTCGACGGCCCCGACCAGGATGGCCCAGCCGGAGGATCGGAAGCCCAGGACCTCGAACTCATCCGGGAAGACGGCGGGCATGCTCAACGCGACCTTGGGAGAAGCCCAGGTCGCGACCGCGACCCCTCCTCCCGCTTGCTCCACCACCGTCGCGAATTCCAGATGCTGCAACGAGGCCACATCCACTTCCACACGACCGCCGACGTGGACCTGGATGTCCGCGAAGTAGCCCTCGGGCAAGACCACACGATTCAGCCGCTCACCAATTGCCGCGGACCAATAAGCATAGAACGATTCCCAGGCCCGGACGGGAGCCAGGGGGGGCTGGAAATGGTCGAGCAAGGGCATGGCATCAGACTCCGTGGACGCGGGGATATGCTCCTGTCGGACCTCAGCCAATGCCGTATTCCTTGATCTTGCGATAGAGCGTCCGCTCGCCGATCCCGAGCAATTTCGCGGCCTCCTCGCGATTGCCGTTCGTCATTTTCAGCGTCTCGGCGATGTAGAACTTCTCGATCTCTTCGAGCGAGTGGCCGACCAGGCTGAGGCCCCCCCCTTGCCCTCCTTCACTCGTCGCGGGGGGGACGACGGCCTGGAGGTCCTCGGTCAGGTCATCGACGTCGAGGACACCGTCGACGTCGATGACGACCATGCTCTCGATCGTGTTGCGCAGCTCGCGGACGTTGCCCGGCCAGGAGTGCGCCATCAGGACCTTGCGGGCCGCGGGGGTGATCGCCGTCACCGACTTGCCGTGTGAGGCATTGAAGTCCTTGAGAAAGTGGTCAATCAGCAGCGGGATGTCCTCCCGGCGCTGGCGGAGCGGAGGAAGCTTGACGCTGATGACCTTGATCCGGTGGTACAGGTCCTGGCGGAACGTCCCGTTGGCGATCGCCTCGTTCAGGTCGCGGTTGGTGGCCGAAATCAGCCGGACGTTCACCTTGATCGGCTCATTCGTTCCGACCCGGACAATCTCGCCCGATTCTAGCGCGCGGAGCAGCTTGACCTGCGTCGAGAGGGGGATGTCGCCCACCTCGTCCAGGAACAGCGTGCCGCCGTTGGCGTGCTCGAACCAGCCCTTGCGCTCGCGGTCGGCGCCGGTGAAGGCCCCCCGGATGTGGCCGAACAACTCGCTCTCGAGGATGTTCTCGCTCAGCGCCGCGCAGTTCAGCGGGACGAACGGCTTGTACCGCCTCGGGCCGTTGTTGTGCAGCGCCTTGGCGACGAGTTCCTTGCCGGTTCCGCTCTCGCCCATGATCAGAACGGTGGCCGTCGTCGGGGCGATCTGGCGGAGCCGGGCGACCACCGCGTGCATCGCCGGCGAGTTGCCGATGACCCCCTCGAAGCCGAATCGCTCGTTGAGCTGGCGCTGGAGTTCCAGATTCGACCGAGCCAGGCGCTGCGACTGCGAGACCTTGTCGGCGACTGTGCGCAGCTCGCCGATGTCAAGCGGCTTGGTCAGGTACGTTGTCGCGCCGGCCTGCATCGCGGTGACCGCGGTCTTGATTGTGCTGTGGCCGGTCAGGATGACGACCTCGGCGTCGGGAAGCTCGCGCTTTGCCTTGGCCAGCACCTCCAGCCCGCCGACCCCGTCCATGATCAGGTCGGTGACGATGATGTCGAAGGTCTGCTCCTCGATCATCCGCAGCGCATCGCGTCCGCTCGTCGCGACGACGCACTCATAGCCGACACGCTCGAGGCTCTCGGCCACCGCTTCGGCGTGCGGCGCGTCGTCGTCAACCACAAGAACGCGGATTTGCTGGTCCATGGGATTTTGGAGTCGACCGCCAAGTCGGCGAGAGCGGCGGGAGAAGCAAGACCGAGCTCATCAGAAAGACTTCTCGGAGCCCGGAGGGGCGACAAAACCTATGATCCGCCTCGCATGACTGTTGCCCCTTCCGGGGCTGAAAAATGCCTCCTCAGGCGGACTCTGAGTCTTCGATCCCCGGCGCATCGGCGAGACTGGTCGCCCGTCAAGGATTCTCCCAGTCGGGCAATCGGATGGTGAA
The DNA here is from genome assembly GCA_963803395.1 of uncultured Planctomycetaceae bacterium. Taxonomy (GTDB): domain Bacteria; phylum Planctomycetota; class Planctomycetia; order Isosphaerales; family Isosphaeraceae; genus JAFANO01. The sequence goes on along the minus strand of CAWDND010000069.1, from coordinate 62,000 downwards.
CTGCGAACCCTTGCCGGGCTCGCTCTCGACGTGGATGCTCCCGCCGTGCGCCTCGATGATCTTGCGGGTGGTCGGCAAGCCCAGCCCGCTGCCGCCGGGTCGCGTCGAGTAGAAGGCGTCGAAGATCCGGGAACGGACCTCGTCGCTCATTCCCACCCCGGTGTCGGTCACGTCGAGGACGATCCACGGCCCGTCGCGCCGGGTCGTCAAGATGAGCTCGCCGCCGTCAGGCATCGCCTGACGCGCGTTGATGAAGAGGTTCAGCAGCGCCTGCTTGAAGAGGTCGATGTCGAGGGGCACCTTCGGCAGATCGTCGGCGAAATGGGACCAGACGATGATGCCCTGCGCCATCGCCTGCGGCTCGCAGAAGTCGCGCATCTCCTCGACGACGAGGTTGAGGTCGGCTGGTTCGAGCCGGAGGTCCTGGACCCGTGCGAAGCGGAGGAAGTCTTCAAGGATGTTTTGGAGCCGTTGCGTCTCGCGCCGGAGCCTTTCGATCTTCTGCAAGACGCGGCGGTCGCGGGGGGTCCCGGGCTCCTGGAAGTCTTCGACCAGCAGGTCGAGGTTCAGTGCATTGTCGAGAGCGGGTTGCGGATCTCGTGAGCCAGGCCGCCAGCGAGCTGGGCGATCTCGGCGTACTGGGCCCGGAGCCGGCGGTTGATCTCGTGCTCATCGAGATCGCCGGGCAAGGTGGAGATGGGGTCGTTGTCGAGCGCCTCGATCCGGGTCGCTGCGGGCGATGAAATCGGCCATGAGCGTGGTCCGCCGATTCGGTAAGGCCAGTAATGGGGGTGGGGCACACGCCCGAACCGATGGGCTGCGCCCCCGAGCCCCCACCCCATCCTGATGACCATCAGTCGCGATCGCGTACGCCTCGCGCGCCACGCTCGCCAGCCGGTCCGCGGTCGCCGCGATCGCGGCGGGGAGGACCGCCGGGGCCGCGGTCACTGCCGGCGGGCCGCTCGGAGGCGGGGTGTGCCTTGGCGTATTCGTCCGGCTTGCCGAGTTCGGCCAGTGCGGCTTTGCGAGAGAGCTTGACCCGGTCCTGATCATCAACGGCGATGGCCTTGACAAGCATCGGGTCGCCGATTCGGCAGATGTCGGTCACGCTGCTGACGTAGCCGTCGGACAACTCGCTGATGTGGACCAGGCCGTCCTTGCCAGGCATGATCTCGACGAAGGCACCGAAGTCCTTGATCGACGTGACGCGGCCCTCGTAGATCCGGCCGACCTGGACCCCCTCGGTCATCGCCTCGATCTTGTCCCGCGCCGCCTCGGCCCCGGTGGCGTCGAGGCACGAGATCGTGACGATCCCACTGTCCTCGATGTCGATCTTGGCGCCGGACTCATCCTGGAGGCGGCGGATCGTCTTGCCGCCCGGGCCGATGATCAGGCCGATCTTTTCGGGGTTGATCTGGATCTGGATCAATCGAGGTGCGTTGGCCGAGATCTCCTCGCGCGGCCGCTTGATCGACCGGAGCATGGACCGGAGGATCTCCAGCCGCGCCTCGTGCGCCTGGTCGAGCGTCTCACGGATGATCTCCTCGGTGATCCCCTGGTTCTTCAGGTCGAGCTGGATGCCGGTGATGCCGCGCTGGGTGCCGGCGACCTTGAAGTCCATGTCGCCGAAGTGGTCCTCGTCGCCGATGATGTCGGTCAGGAGGATATGCCGTCCCGAGGACGCATCCTGGACCAGCCCGATCGAGATCCCGCCGACCGGGTCGGAGATCGGCACGCCGGCGTCCATCAGGCTGAGCGTGGCGCCGCAGACCGAGGCCATCGAGCTGGAGCCGTTCGATTCGAGGATGTCGGAGACGACGCGGATCGTGTAGGGGAACCGCGTCGGGCTGGGCAGGATCGGGGCGACCGAGCGCTCGGCCAGCGCGCCGTGGCCGATCTCGCGTCGGCCCGGCCCTCGGATCGGCCGGACCTCGCCGACGGCGAACGGCGGCATGTTGTAGTCGAGCATGAACTTCTTGCTGTACTCGTCCATGATGCCATCGATCCGCTGCTCGTCGGCGGAGGTGCCGAGCACGGTCGTCACCAGCGCCTGCGTCTCGCCGCGCTGGAAGATCGCCGAGCCATGGGCACGGGGCAGAAGGCCGACCTCGCAGGTGATCGGGCGGAGGTCCTTCGGGCCGCGGCCGTCGGGCCGCCTCCCGTCGAGGATCAGCTCGCGGACGACACGCTCTTCCATGGCCGTGAAGGCCGCCTTGATCTGGATGGGGGTGGGCTCTCCGGTGTGGCCCTCGGGGCAATAGTCGCCCGTGATCCGCTTGAGCAGTTCCTTGGCCGCGTTGTTGCGTTCGGCCTTACCGTGGATTTGCTTGATCTCACGCAGTTCGTGGCCGAAGCGCTCGTGGAGCGTCTGCCGCAACGGATCCTCGGGCGCGGTGGGGTGCTCGAACGGGGGCAGCCCCAGGGCCGCGATGAGGTCGTGCTGGAGCGCAATGATCTCCTGGTTCAGGCGGTGCGCGTGCTTGATCGCGTCGAGCATCTCGGGCTCGGGTAGCTCTTGGGCGAACCCCTCGATCATGACGATGGCACGCGCGGTGCTAGCGACGACGAGGTCGACGTCGCTCTCGTCCATCTCGTCGGACGTGGGCAGCGGGATGAGCTGGCCAGCGACGCGGGCGATCCGGAGGGCGCCGATCGGGCCAAGGAAGGGGACGCGGGCCAGCATCAGGGAGGCCGACGCGCCGATCATCGAGGGGATGTCGGGGTCGTTCTTGCGGTCGGCCGAGATCGGGCCCGCCTGGATCTGGATCTCGTCGCGGTACGACTCAAGGAACAGTGGGCGGATCGGCCGATCAATCAGGCGCGAGGTCAGGATTTCCTTGGTAGTCGGGCGGCCTTCGCGCTTGATGAAGCCGCCGGGGAACTTGCCCGCGGCGTAAACCTTCTCGCGATAATCGACCGTTAAAGGGAAGAAATCGAGGCCCTCGCGTCCGGGGGCGGCCACCGTGGCGACCAGGCTCATCGTGTCGCCGACGCGGACCACGACCGCGCCGCTGGCCTGCTTGGCCAGCCGGCCAGTCTCCAACGAGATGACTCGACCACCGATCGTGCGCTCGACGGTGACAGGCTTCCGCATCGCGAAGGACATACTTGACATGGACTTCCACCTACTTCGGCCAGCGACGGGGCGTGGGGCCGCGATGGGATCGAAGCGAGACGAATCGAATCGTGGCCCATCGGGATCGAATGGAGGATCAATTCCGAGTGATCCCAGGTGGGGAGGAAACCCTCGAGAGGGCCCAGGCAGCCCTGACACTGCGACCCCGAGAGACGCGCCCGGCCCCGGGCAATCGCGGGGCCGAGAGGCGACCACCGGCCCGAGGCGCGTTGTTGCGGCCGGTCGTTTACTTGCGGATTCCCAGTCGGCCAATCACTTCAAGATAGCTCTTGCGATTGTGGAGCCGCAGATATTTCAGCAGGCTCGACCGTTTCGACACCATCATCAGCAGCCCGCGGCGGCTGGCGTGGTCCTTCGCGTGCGTCTTGAAATGCTCGGTCAAATCGTTGATCCGGGCCGTCAGCAGGGCGATTTGCACCTCGGGCGACCCCGTATCGTGTTCACCCCGGCCGAACGAGCCAATGATCTCCTGCTTCTTCTCCTTCGTGATCGCCATCGCACGCCCCAAAACCGCCGGCCTCATCAAAGCCGATCTTGGAAAAATTTCCCTACTCTCGAAGGAACCCAATTTAGTCGATCCGTGTCCCGATTACAATCCCCCTGTGGCCTCGTCCAAGGTCTTTCCACGACCCTGTGCCATCTTCAAACTCGACGGCGGGGACGGTGGGGTTTCGAGCCGCGGACCTGGAGTTTGCAACCTCTTCGGGAAATAATAAAAATCTTGATATGCGTCCAGTCGCCGAGGGCGCGAGCCCTGGGTCTGATTACGCGTCCCGGAACGATCTTGCCAACCGCCGGGGAACGCCCTCTCCGAGACATTTCAGACCGCCCCGGCCATCGCCTCGAGCTGGACGACGGAGCGGGTCTGCTCCTTGACCAGGTATTCGCGGCCCTTCTTGACGTGGATGTGGTCCCAGGGGAGGACTTCCTCGATTGGCCGGGAGCGATGGCTGTAGAACGGGACGTCGATGCCGAGGTCTTCGAAGGTGGCCCACCAGAGTTTAGGATCAAAGTGCTCGGTCCAGGCGTCGAGCCGTGCGCCGCGGCGCCAGGCCGCTTCCAACCCGGCGGCGACTCGGCGGTCGCCCCGCGTCAGGATGCCTTCGAGCAGACTCCGCTCGATGTCGTGGCACTTGACCGTCACCGTCCGGATCTTGACCCGGGAGCGAAGGTAACGATGCGCCCAGTGAAAATACGCGCGGCCTTGCATCCCGTTCCACTGGTAGGGCGTATGCGGCTTGGGGACGAAGTTCGAGACGCTGGCGAGCACCTCGGGATAGCGGCCGGTGACGTCCTTGCCGATCCTGGCGATCGTCTCGGCCATCGCGACGATCCCGTCGAGGTCGGCGGGGCGCTCGCCGGGCAGGCCGCACATGAAATAAAGCTTGACCTTCCGCCAGCCGCGTCGGAACGCCTCAGCGACGCCGTCGTAGAGGTCCTGGTTGTCGATCGGTTTGCGGATCTGCTCGCGCATGTCGTCGCGCGCGACCTCCGGCGCCAGCGTCAGCCCACTCCGCCGCCCCTCGGCCAGCAGTGCGGGGATCTTCTTGAGCATCTCGGTAATCCGGAGGCTCGGCAGCGAGATCTTGACACCCAGTGGCGTGAAGACCTCGCCCATCCGGGTGACCAGCTCCTCGAAGTGGGGATAGTCGCTGGTCGAGAGCGAGAGCAGGCTGATTTCGTCATAGCCGGTGTTCCGGTAGCTCTCCACCGCCGCGTTGACGATCGTCTCAACCGTCCGGTAACGGAGCGGACGCTTGATGACCGTGCTCTGGCAGAACCGGCACTGCCAGGGGCAGCCGCGCATGATCTCGATGGCGATCCGGTCGTGCGCCGTCTCAACGAACGGGACGATGGGCGCGGTCGGCAGGGGCGTGCCGTCGAGATCGTCGATCACGCACGCCTTGATCGTCATGGGGACGTCGTCACGGGTCGGGACGATCTCGTGGATGGTCCCGTCATCATGATAGCGTGGCTTGTAGAACCGGGGGACGTAAGCCCAGGAGACGCTCCCGGCGATTCGTGCGAGCTTGTCGTCGCGTGAGAGGGTCGGGTCGCCCTGCATCGCCTTCCACATCGCGCAGATCATCGGCAGGCTCGGCTCGCCGTCGCCGAGGACGAACAGGTCGATGTAGGGCGCCAGCAGCTCGGGGTTCTGGGCGCCGGGACCGCCCGCGATCACCAGCGTGTCATCCGGCCTGCGGTCCTCGGCGTGGAGTGGGAGGCCGCCGAGATCGAGCATCGTCAGGACATTTGTGTCGCAGATCTCGTACTGGAGCGAGAAGCCGAGCACGTCGAACCGGTTCAACGGCGTGAACGTCTCCAGGCTGTAAAGCGGCAGGCCATGCTGGCGGAGCGCGGTCTCGAAGTCGAGCAAAGGGGTGAACGTGCGCTCGCAGGCCCAGTCGCGGTCGTTCATCAGGGTATAGAGGACCTGGAGCCCGTGGTGGCTCATCCCCAGTGCATAGGTGTCGGGGAAGGCGAGGCAGACCGTCCCCCGGACCGTCGCATGGTCCTTGGAAATGCTATTCAACTCGCCCCCGACGTATTGCGCAGGCGTCTTGACGTTGGGTAAGATCTGCGAAACGACGAGGTCCTTTAATTCGCGATTCAGCATCATTCTCGACTCCGCGGCCTCGGCGCACGAACCTCCAGGTTCAGCCCTTGCGAGGCGAGGCCACACACCGTCATGAACTGGAGAAACCGGGATGGTTGGCCAGGCCCCCGACATCCGTGCATCTTAACCAGGCGCCGTCCGACTGAACAGTTGGCGGATCGTGCCGGGCGGGGTGATTTCGCGGAATGACAAGTCGTTCTGCGCTCACTTCTTCACACGTGATCTGGCGACCTTATCTCTCTTCCAGGAGGCGACCCGCCCGCTCCGGTAGGCCTGATTGTTGAGGTGAGCGGCTGACGCGGTGCTGACGCCGGCCTCAACCGGAGGTGTTGGGACGCGGGCGGTTCCGGACGCACTCGATCCAGTTGGTCAGGTGGAGCAGGTGGAGCAACTCGCCATCGGGCTTGTCGTCGAGGTCCGGGGCACCGATCAGGACCGCGTCGATGTCCTTGCGCTGGAGGATGTCGTGATACCGCTAGCAAGGGAGTCGAATTCGCAGGGTGGATCGAGCGCAGCGAGGGACACCTACGTGGAAGAGATTCTTGATATCCGAAAAGAGCGCAATCGCAAGGCTCGACTTTGGCCTCAAGGGCTCACTTTCCGGATCGATCTTGAGCTGTGGGGGAGGCTCCTGGAGCGGCTTGAGTCGGGCGTCGATTGCGCGACTGCGTTCTGGTAGGTCCGAGAGCCATCGAGGAGCCAAATGCCATGGGGCTCCCTGATCCAGATCAGGATCAGCTTTCTTACCTTCGCCGGTTCCACTCGATCCGACTGGGTTCCGGGGGTGGTCTTCCGCGAATCATTCGCCGCGGGCTGTGGGTCGGGGTCGGACGGTGTGTCGAGACGAGCCTCGATGGATGTCCTCGCGACCAGCTCACTTTGCGATAAAACGTTGACCTCGGTCCGGGCGCCGCGATCAATCTGCCGTCTCATGACGGGACCGACCAGATGCATCCACTGGATCACCTCGTTCGAAGTCGTTGGGATGCTCATTGCTACCAGGTGCTTTTCATCGTTGTTGGTCAACGCCTTGACCACTCGAAGGGACCGGGCCCTCGGTGAGTCGAAGAACGGGGCGATCCAGCTCGCGATCAGGAAGATGAGGGGGACCGACACGAACACGGCGATCTTCCTCCCTCGAGGGAGTTCCTCCCAGCGATCGAAGAGGCGTTCGACGAGGTCGAGGACTCGGCGATTGGCAACGGTCGGGGCGTGGAGGGGGCCTGGTTTCTTGTCGCCGCTCGGGGACTGGGGACGGTTTCGAATCCCCGATTTTTGAGGACGATGGCCGTTCGTGGCCTCGCCGGACGCCTCGATGTGGGATCTCGACGCGCAAACCTTGCAGGAGAGTTGCTGACCGAGCCGGCTGACGGGAGCCCGTTCCGGGGTGCCACATTCGGGGCATCGGCAACCAATCTCGAGCTCACGCGAGTGTTGTGGGGACGGTCGAGGCTCAGGTCTGCTCGATGCAGCATCGTCAGATGACAGGTCGATCTCTGGGAGGGAGTCGGTGTCGGGTTGATTGGGCATTTCCTTGAGGAGAGCCTCGACCAGCAAGTCCATGTCGGAGGGGGCCTCGAGCCGTTCCGATCCCGCCACGCTGGGACCGGCCGGATTGCCTGGCGCCTCGGGGAGGGGGTCGGACTCGGATGTCCGCTCAGGGGCCTCCTCGGATGGGAGCTCGAGGGCTGTCCTCGCGGGTGAGGCAGCCGAGGATCGGGGTGTTGGCGGTGCGGGCTCCGTCACAGAGGGGGGCTCCGTCGCCGCGGGGGCGGAGCAGCCGCGCCCGAGCGTCGGGAGGATCTCATGGAAGAGTTGTTTGAGCGAGGCTCCCCCTGCGATCTCATCTTGGGGAGACCGCGACGAGCTGTGAGGATGGACACCGGGACCTGGAAAGGCAGAGTGGCGCGGGGTTGTTCGGATTGGGGTCGGTTCCGACAGGAGATCGGTGTCCGTGAACAGGCGGACGATTGCTCCCGGCTGGATCGCGCAGGTGAGTTGGAGATCGAACGATCGGTCCGATCGGACGGGTGATCGCGCGACCGAGCCGGTCTGCGGACCCCGATCTTGAGCCTCCGGTTGCTCGGCGATCGGTGAGGGCGGGTCGCGCAAGGCCGACCCAGGCGGGATCACGAGGGTGAATTGGAGGGGCCCGATCTCGAGCCGATCGCCATCGGTGACTTCGGCCTCCTCGCCCCGGAGCTGCCGATCATTGAGGATCGTCCCATTGGTGCTTCCCGGGTCGCGGACGAACACCTTGCCCTCGCGCCGCTCGATGATCGCTTGGATGCGGCTGACCGATTGGCTGGAAGGACGGAGTTGGCAGCTCGGATCGCGCCCGATCACGAACCGAGGCCCCTGGACTTCGACGAGCCGGCCCTTGGCCTTGCCGACCATCACGCGCAACTGAACGCGGCGAGGAACCTGGGCCGGTGGGGGAGGGATCTGGGAGGCGCGGGCGGGCGAGGACATCATGAACTCGGCCGCTTCGCGGAACAATTCCGAGATGGGGTAATCTTCCAAGGTCGCGGGTTCATCGTTCTCATTCACGGGAGGGACCTCGGCTGATGGGGGGCCTTCGTGCCCGGCCTCGTGGGGGGAGTGGGGACGGCCCATCCCGTCGTGGGTCGACGGCATCGATTCGGGAGCCGAGCGACTCGAGGCCGGCCAGTCGCTCTCGATCGCCCACCGTTCGTCCGGGTGGCACTCGATTTGGCGGTTCAGGCTCGTGATCGCGGTCCCATCCTCGGTCTCTCGCCCCGCCACGCCGTAATCATCCTGGATCGAGAATACGAACTGCTCCACTCCAACTTGGAGTCGATCGCCATCCCGGGCCTCAACAGAGCGAATCGCTCGACCGTTGATTTCCGTCCCCAACCGAGATCCGAGGTCCTCGACCATGACTCGGCGCCCCTCGGAAGAGACGCGACAGTGTCGGCGGCTGACGAATTCATGGTCGAGTCGAAGCTGGCATGCGGGATCGCGTCCGATCACGAATTCAGGGACGTCGATCGAGATCTCGCGATCGGCGCACACGCCGACTTGCGCAATCAGTTTCACGTTCATGGCCGCTCATCTGGGGCAAAGGGCCGGCCGCATCGAGGACATGACGACACGCTGCGTGCCAATTTTCTCTGAAGGGCGATGGTTCCGGGGTCCAGAGTGTCCGTCTGCTGGGTTGCGGCCGATACAGTCCTCGGAAGATCGGGATTCACGGCAATAACTTGGAGAGAGGATCAGCTCCAACACGGATCGAGGGTCGGATCAATACGAGTCGGCCGAGATGACCTCGCCCCCGTTCCGCGTCGCGAGGGCCTGGAACACCAGGCTGGCCGGCGAATAGATGGTGCTCTCGTCGGAACGTTTGCCGTCGTCACCGAGGATGTTCTTGAGGAAGTGGACCGAACCGTCGGCGAAGAGGATGTTCGCCCCGCCGGGATGAAGGCTCGAGCAATCGTCGAGGCCCCCGTCCGGGTCGGCGTTCGTGTTAATCAGATGGCAATGGGCCTGGACCAACGTCGCCGCCGGGTAGGAGAGTTCCCCCGTCGGCGGGCAGCGGTTTGCGGGGCCGCGGAAAATGAGACCGTTGGTGACGACCCCTGTCCACAGTCCGCTCGCCTTCGACCAGGCCCGTTCCACCATGGCGATGGTCTGACTGGTCCCGTCGGTGATGTCGGCCAGCCGGATGCGGCTGTTGCGGAACATCACTCCCCGGCCGAGCCCGTCTTTGTTGAGGCCGGAGTACGCGGCTACTCTCGTCGCCCCCAACGCTGGCCGCATAGCTCGACGGGGTCGCGGTCGCGAGTACAACTCCCGAGGTGTCGGTGACCTGGAACCGCCCGTTCGTCAAATCGGACGGACAGAGATAAGTGGATATTATCGACTGGATGACGGTCGTGTTCTGCGGGACTTCGACCGCCAGTTGGAAGTTCACCGCGTTGAAGAGCGGTCCCTGTTCGAGCTGGGGCAGGATCATCGTCCCCCATCCCCAGCCAGGGGTGGTGTCAGTCGCCCCGTCGACGAACTTGTTCTTGGCGGCATAGCTCATGGGGAACGTCTGGTTGCTATCGTGGTAGTTGTGTAAGGCCAGCCCGATTTGCTTGAGGTTATTGATGCATTGAGAACGCCGGGCGGCCTCGCGGGCCGCCTGGACGGCGGGCAGGAGCAGGGCGATCAGCACGGCGATGATCGCGATGACCACGAGCAATTCGATCAAGGTGAATCCGCGGTGAGGGCGTGGCCTCTGCATGCAAGGCTCCTTCTCTTCGGGTGCGGGCCGACTCGGTCGGGCCCGGAGGAGACGGATCTGGAGTCTCAATTGGAATTGAGACTCAGTATCAACGAATGGCTTATTAGTATCAGGGTCGGGAGTCAACTTGTCAATCCGGTAGTCGAATCTTCACGGCCCGCAGTGGGAAGGCCCTGGTTCGAGGCTCGGCGCCGGGAAGGCCCCGGACCACACCCTTACCAGGATGCGACGAGGCGTCAGACCAGCAGGGCCGTCGCCGCTGCGATCGACTCCTGGGCCGAGGCCAGGCGGACGAGGTAATAGGCCCGGAGCAGGTCGTGCGCGGCGCATCCCGTGTCGACCTCCTCGCCCCGCCGCTGTTGCTCAAGGTGTTTCACGACGCGCGCCAGCAAGCGAGCACAGGCGATCAGGCCCAGGGCATCGGAATGCGCCGCGAGGCTGCGCAAGTCCTTGAGATCGCGGAAAGTCGCGAATCCGCCCTCGCCGATCGTCTCCAGGTGGCAGGCGACGGCCTCCAGGAACTGGCCGAGGCGGGTCGAGGAGGGATGCGCGATCTCGTCCTCGATCTCCGGATGATCCTCCAACTCGGTCTCGACGTCGTCCTTGAGGGAGGTCGTTCGTGAAACCACGCGGGTGCTCGAATCGAGGGTAAGGTTGAAAAACCGCTTCTTCTCGTGCAGCGCGATCGGCTCGACGGCGAGCCGGTCTCCGTCCAGGCGGAGCAACCCCAGGAGGGAATGCGTCTCCGAGGGGTCGTACGCCTCGAGGGCCTTGACGGCCTCTTGAGTCTCGGGCGTGTGGGGGAGGACGAGCGAGAGGGGGCGTCCTTCGGCGTCGAGGATGGGCCGGAGGACCTCCTGGTGAATTCGGTCGAACTGCGCGGGGCCCAGGGCCAGCGCTCACTAAATCATTGCTCCGGTAAGGACTTCCAGCAGGAAGTCGTCGTTCCAACCGCAACTGCGGCGTTTCATGGCGACACTTTCGCGGCCGGGATGTTGCTTCAAGAGCGAGAGCGTGAGGCGACGGAGCCAGGCAAAGTTCTCACGCATGTGTTTATCCTGAATGCGCGATTCGTCCTCGCGATAGGTGACATCGAGACTCCAGTGACAGCTATTTTCGATGCCCCAATGACTGCGGACGGCGTGGGCGAATCGCTTCACGCCCACCGCCAGACTGCTGATGTAGTAGCGGATCTCGATCGTCTCTTTCCCGTCGCGAAGGCACTCGGACACCACCATGCCGATCGACTTCAGCCCTTCCACAGGTCGAGCCCCGGCAGGCCCTTCGGCACCGGCATCTGAATGTAGCTTCGCGTCTCTTCACGTCCATGCCCGGTCTCCTCGGTCACGTGCTGGCGTGCCGTCACATTCGCGAAGTCGTTCTCGCTCTGCTCGTCGATATAGTCGATGACCGCCTGGTGCAACGTCTCCTGGTTTCCTTTCAGCGCCAGGACATAATCCGCTTCGCCCTCGATGATCTGCGCGGCAATCGCTTTCTGGGTCCCCATGGCGTCGATCGTGATGATGGCGCCTTTGATGTCCACCAGCCGCAGAAGTTCGGGAATGGCCGTGATTTCGTTCGATTTCTCGGCGCAGGCCACCTGCCCCAGCGACAGGCCGAACTCGCTGGCCCAGACGCTGACCGAATGCAAGGCGCCCAGGCCTTTCCTCCGATCGTGGCTCCGCCGTGCCGTCTTGCCGTCCACCGCCAGCACCGGTTGCTCCACGCCGGTCGCCGCCGCGGCCGTCGCACGCAACGACTGCAGCCAGTTCGCAAAACAGGCTTGAAACGCGGTTGGCTTCAGCAGCACCAAGACGCGTCGAAAGACGTCCTTGCGCGGAATCCCGTTCGGCAAGTCGAGCGTCTCCAAGAGGAACTCTTCTTTCAAAGCAGCCCACTTGGCGATCGCGGTTGGCCCGCTCGCACCGGCCAGCACCGCCATCAGAGCGATGACGACCACACTGATCAGAGGGTGCTGCCGATTGATGGTGGAGCGAGGATCCTCCAACGCCTCAAAGTGTCGTGCGACCTCGTCCAGACCGATCCGATGAATGTCCGCCATCGTTCCCTCTCCGTGCACCGCCGCAAAGTAAACAACACAGAGAATGGTACAGGCGGGGGTCAGCAGGACGAGCTCGTCGCGCTCGTCGCGGTCGCGGAAGCCGCCGCCGAAGAGTTGTGCGGCGCGTCCCACCAGCTCGGACCAGCGGCCGATGGCTGCAGGGACCTGGGCCGGGTCGGACGGGCCGAGGGAGAAGGCGCGGGTGGACGATCGACCCGAGAGCCGGCCGTGCCGGTTTCGCCAGGCGCCGGTCAGCCGCAGGGCATTGCGGCTGGCGTGCGCGGGGGAGCCGAGCCCGACCCAGGGGCCGTCCGAGTGGTATCGGGCACGCGGGTCGAAGCCGCCGGTGGTCTTCGGCCGGGCGTCGGTCCAGGTCGCCCAATGCCGCGCCGAGCGGTCCCAGAAATAGACGGTCAGCCCCGCGTAGCCACTCCGGGCATGCCAGATCCGGGCGCCGAGGCCGACGAGCTCGATGTCGCCGACCAGCTCGTAAGGGGTCCGGTGCTCGCCGACGAGTCTCGGGGTCGGCCGCGCCAGGGCGTGACGGAGGGCCTCGACGCGGGCGGCCACGGCGAGCAGCCGTGCCGAGTCGGCTTGTGCGGCACGGGCCAGTCCGAGCGCCACCTCGTCGGCCAGGACCCGCAGCAGGCGCTCCAGCCGGGGCAGCTCGACGCCGTGCGCCGAGACAGCCAGGGTCCGGAGCCGGTCGGCCGTCGCCCGCGAGAGCCGCGACGTGCCCGGGACCACCATCTCATGAAGCACGCCCCCGACCGACGCCAGGACCTCCTCACGGCTCCGGGGCGCGTCGGTTGAGGCTTCCAGGGTCGCCGGCCCGCTCTCCGTCAGGTTCCTTGTCCCTCGGGACGCCTGGAAGGCGAGCACGGCCGCGACGCGGTGCTCGCAAACGTCGGGGGCGTGGCACGAGCAGACCATCCCCGCCAGGCCCCCGCCCGGCATCCAGCGACACGTGACGTTCCGGGTCGGGAACCGGACGACGATCGCCCCGGCCTCTTCGATTGCGACGGTCAGGCCAAACGCCAGCGCCCTCGCGGCCCGCGCCACCAGCACCTTGCCCGCCCACTTCGCCAGGGTCGGATCATCAGCGGCCAGCATCTCCTCGGCGGCCGAGGGCGTGGCTTCCGAGGAGGTGGACGCCTCGGACGGGGCTTCGGATTCGCGGATGGAGATCAGCGCGGCGAGGATGTGCCGGCAGGTCCCGCCAGCCGGGCAGGTGCAGGTGGACTGCGTTGGGGGCATGGCGGTCTCGACCGTGGCGTCGCCGACCAACAGTCGGAGCCGGTCGTTGTGTGAACCGAGGAATTCGGGACGGGTCGTCTCCAGGTCCTTGTGCGCCCGACGCACGAGGCCCTTGTTGGCGAGAGATGCCAGGGTGTCATCGTCGAAAGGGGCCAGCGCGGCACGGAGACGCGCGAGGACAAGGCGGTCTTGCTCTGTTACCTCCTGGGTGAGGAGCGGACCGGTGTTCGAGGCGTTCGAAGACATCGAGTGAGTCCAGTGGCGACGAAATGGAGGGTCTGCTGTGCGAATCGACTCGGGGGGGCAATGGCTTCACTCGGTCCGCACAGAGGATCCTCCCTGGGAGTTTCCCCCTTCTTCCTCTTTCTCATCATCCCTCATGACAGCACCAGCGCCAGCCATTCGGCGAGCCTCCTTGGAGTCAGGGCGGCCACCTCGGCCCCTGCGGCGACGCAGCGCTCGGCCATCTGGCGATCGTAGGAGGGGTTCGCCACCGCGTCGAGCGCCGCCAGGCCGAGCACCCGCGCCCGGACTCGCGGAGCCGCGTGATCGCCGCGATCATCCGCTCGGGAGAGCCCCCCTCGAAGAAGTCGGTGACCAGGACCAGAATCGTCCGACGCGGCGTGTGCACCAGCGTCTCGCAGTAGCCGCAGCACCCCCGCGATGTCGGTCCCGCCGCCGAGGTGCACGCTCATCAGCACCTCGACCGGGTCGTCGATCCGGTCGGTCAGGTCCACGACGGCGGTGTCGAAGGCCACCAGGCTGACCCGGACGGCCGGCAGGCTCTTGAAGATCCCCGCCATGACGGCGCTGTGGATGATCGAGTCCATCATTGAGCCGCTGCAATCGACGGCCATGATGATGTGCCAGGGCATGTGGCGCTCGACGCGAGAAGAAATGGAGCGACTGGAGGATCAGCCGTTTCCGATCGGCGTCATAGTGCTTCAGGTTGTCGCGGATCGTGCGGTGGAAATCGAGGTTACGGCGCGACCTTCAGCCGGCTCCTGCGCTGGCGGTTCAGGCGGCCCCAGAGCACCTGCCGGACCTCGCGGGCCAGCCTCCGCCGCAGGTCCTCAACGACCTGGCGCACGATCCGCCGCGCGACCTCCAGCACCTTGGGCTCCATCAGGTTCCGGAACGCCAGGACAGCCTTGAGCAGCTCGTAGCTGGGCTCCAGCGCCTGCAAGACTTCCGTGTCGGTGACCAGCTCGGTCATCCCGTACCGGTCGAGGGCATGGCGTTCGAGGACCTCGACGGTCTCGCGGGGGAAGATCTCGCGGACGTCGCGGAGCCACTCGGGGATCGAGAGCACGCTCTCTCCCGACCCTCCGAATCGCTCATCCTCCCGATCGTCGTTCTCCCCATCGCCGGCGCTCGGCCGCGCCCCTCCCTTCCGCGGATGCCTCGGCCGGCGTATTCGCGACCATAGAGATAGTCGAGGGCACGTTCCATCCGGTCGTACTTGCTGCGCCCGCCGGCCCCCCCCTGCCCTTGTCCGGACGAAGCCCCCTGCCCCGTCCCGGTTGGTCCCGCGCAGGCTCCCAGACGGCGGTCGGAGAACTTGCCGAGCACGAGCCGCCACCGCGCCAGAGCCAGCGAGTCCGCGTCATCAGACACCGTAGTCCTCCAGGCCGTCTTGGCGCAAGGAGTCGAGGACGCGGTGGTTGACCTCAACACCCCGGAGCAGGTCGGATTCGGAGAATCCCGAGAGGTCAGCCCCCTTGATCTTCATCCCGGTGACGCCGGCCCGCGCCGCGACGAGCTCGGCGACGTGATCGGTCTCGCGGGGTGTCAGGTCGGCGAGGGCCAGCCGCAACTCGGGCAAGATCCGGAGGAAACGGTCCTCGTCCCAGGCCCTGAG
This sequence comes from uncultured Planctomycetaceae bacterium, assembly GCA_963803395.1. GTDB lineage: Bacteria > Planctomycetota > Planctomycetia > Isosphaerales > Isosphaeraceae > JAFANO01. The sequence continues at coordinate 46,818 of CAWDND010000069.1, read as the reverse complement.
CGAGTCGTGGAGGCTGTCGAGGAGCTCCGGGACTTGCCAGAGGGCACTCCGGGCCGTCTGGAGGAGCCCGCGGAGCAGGGATGCCCCCTCGCGGCCCTGGCCTCGGGGACTGAGCCAGTGCCCTTGCAAGTGGGCGACGAGCTCGCCGGGCTCGATCCTGCCATCGCCGAAGAGGAGGCCCAAGGCGCCCCTCGGATCGCGGCCGAGCAGCCCTCGGCGTCGACCAGGTCGCGAAGCCTCGCCCACCGCAACTCGCGTCGCCGGGGGATGTCGCCCAGGGTCCGCGCGGCCTGCTGGAAGGTGTTCAGGGTGTCGAGCACCTCCTTCTCTTCCGGCTCGGGGGTGCCGGCCAGGCCATTCAGGACGTAGCAGGCGCGGTCATAGGCGGCGGAGGCCAGGTCCTCGGGGCCGGAAAGGTCGTGTGCTTCCAGCGGCTCGCGCGAGACGTGCAGCACGAGCAGCATCTCGATCGCGCCGACCAGCGAGACGAATGAGGCGTCCTCGGCCACAAGCTGGCCGGTCCGGTCGAGCAGGTCCTGCGAGTGGCGATGGAGGCCCATCCGGCAGGCTTCCAGGACGAGTCGCGCCGCCACGTCGGCGCGCCTCCCCTGCCCTTGCCGCTCGGCCTCGGCGAACCCCTCCAGAACCCGCGCCGAGGCGGCCTCAGCGAGCGTCGCGCCGTAGAGCGAGCGCTCGATCAGGGTCGATTCCGCCGCGGGCGACCAGCGGTACTTCCAGACTTCCTGGACCCGCTCCAGTCGCTCGCCGGCGACGTAGTCCGGCCCGGCGACCCATTCGGCGAAGGGGATCGTGAGGAAGCGGAGCCGGTGGAAGAAGCGGCTCGCCTCGCGGGCCTTCGCCCGGCGATAGAGGTCGAGCGCGACCTCGCGCGCCTCGATACGGTCGAGGTCGATCCGGAGTTGCGCGGCGGTCCGCCGGAAGTCCTCGACGATCGGCGGGACGCCGGCCTCGGGCGGGACGTCGCCGACCCGGTCGCCCGCCAGGAACTTCCGCGCCAGGGCGAGGATCGGCACCCCCTCGACGTCCTCGGCCCCCTTGATGAACACCGAGCGGACACCGTCGAGCAGGTCCTCGCGCGAGGGCCGGGGATGGCCGCGCAACTGCGCCAGACGGCGTGACTGCTCCAGCGCCGCGATCTCGTCGGCCACCGACGTTCCAATCCCACGCCGGCGGCACTCACGCGCCAGCGCCACGACGATCCCGGCGACATCCGCCCCCTCCCAGAGCCGCTGGTAGAACTCCGGCGCGGGCATCCCGCTGGCGTAGCCGTTGAGCCGGTCCAGTTGCTCGAACCCATAGCGCATCAACGTGACGAGGGAATCGTCCCCGGCCACCTTCACGGGTTCGGGCATCGCGGGAGAGGTGCCCGGCAAGGCAACGGTGTGAAAGCCGCCGGTGACGACGATGATCCGTCCCGGCTCCTGGGCGACGGCGGCGGCCATGGCCGCCTCGCGAGCGTCGCAGCCCTCGGCCACGAGCATTTCCGCGGGATAGTCGCGCCGCGCCAGGGCGCAATAGGCGAGGACATCGCGCACGAACGTCGGCGTGTCGCGCCGTTCGTAATCCACCTCGTAGAGGTGGTCCCAGAGATCGTCGGGGTCGCGCGCCCCGGTCCGGAGACAGGTCTCGGCAGGAGCCGGCTGTGGTTCAGGTGATGGTCCTCCAGCAGGCTGAGCGCCTTGCGCGCCCCCCCGTCGCGACCGGCCAGGACCATCTCGGGGAACGTCAGGTCGATGAACCGGGCGCGTGCCCCGACCTCAGCGGCCGCGCGAATGGCGGCCAGCTCGGGCGAGTAGTCGCACAGGGGATAGTAGGCCGAGTGGCGGATCGGGCCGATTGAACCCCCCTCGACCCGCTGGACGAACGTTGTGAAGATCGCCACGGGCATCCGTGTCTTGGAGTGGCTCAGTAGCGGGATCAGGGGTGAGGCGTCGCGGGGGCCTTCGATCAAGACCGCGTCGGGCCGCAGCGCGCGGATCAGGCGCGAGACGTGCCAGGCGCAGGCCGGGCTATGGTGCCGGACCGGAAAATAGACGACTCGTCCCCCGAGGTCGACCTCGGGGATCAGGGGAGGCTCTTGCGGGCCTCGTGCAGCTCGGTCCAAAGCCCCCCCTCCTTCTGGCTCCGCTGCCGGAGGACGACGTCGAAGTAATGTTTCAGCTTCTTCAGATCGTCAGGATTGTCCTTGAGCACGGCGCCGGCGAGGTGGCGGGCGACGTGGCTGGGGGTGAGCCGGCCCTCGCCGTAGTAGTAGGCATCGAGGCCCGCCGCCAGGCCCACCGAGACCGCCTCGGCCGTGGACAGGACCGTGCTCGGCCGCTCGAGCTGAATGCCCTCGGCAGTGATCCCCTCGCGGAGTTCGTGGAAGACCGTCACGAGCAGCTCGACGACCCCGCGATCGACCTGCGCTGGCGCGACCGACTCGCGGAGGAGCCGGTCGCACTCGCGGGCCACCAGCTCCACCTCCTGCGTCAGCTCGCGGATCGGGTGCACGGTCTCGAAGTTGAACCGCCGCTTCAGAGCACTCGACATCTCGTGCACGCCGCGGTCGCGGATGTTGGCCGTGGCAATGACGTTGAAGCCGGGCCGCGCGTGCAGGACGCGGCCCGGCCCGTCCAGCTCGGGAATGATCATGACCTTCTCGGACAGGACGCTGACGAGCGTGTCCTGGATCTCGGGCGGGCAGCGCGTGATCTCCTCGAAGCGCACGAGCAGGCCGTCGCGCATCGCCACGTACAGCGGCGAAGCGACCAGGGCGCGAGACGTCGGGCCTTCGGCCAGCAGCAGCGCGTAGTTCCATGAGTACTTGATATTGTCCTCGGTCGTCCCCGCGCTACCCTGGATCGCGTTGACCGAGGTGCCCGAGATCGCCGCCGCAAGCAGTTCCGAAAGCATCGACTTTGCCGTGCCTGGCTCGCCGACGAGCATCAGGCCGCGGTTGCTGCTCAGGCCGATGATGGCGCGTTCGACCAAGACATCGTCGCCGAAGAACTTGCGGCGGACCTCCGGGGCCTTCCCGCCGCAGACGAACGTCCGCACCGCGCGGGGCGAGAGCTTCCACCCTGGCGGCCGCGGGTCCTTGTCGGCCTCCGCCAAGGTGCGCAACTCCTCGGTAAACTGGACCTCGGCCGCGGGCCGCAGAACCTCGGCCAAGGGTTTGGCCGCCGATCCGTCCTCCGTCTCGATGCGTTGCCGCTTCGCCATGCCGCTCGGTCCCCTGGTCAGATGTGTGCCCCCGGTCAAGGAACATCAGTTTGCCGAAGTCGGACGGCGTTCGCAATCGGCTGCGGTCGGAGGAGCGGCTCGATCCATTCATCTTCCCAATCAGGTCGAGTGCGGTCCGGGTGACTCTGGCGGAGTCGTCGACCCCACGGCTGCGACTCAAGCCGCCGTGCCTCCGTACCTGGCGTCGAAGACTCGGCCACAGCCACACTCCGCGGTGAGTCCCTGATCTTTGCGGGACGCGTCGCCGCCCCCACCCGATCATATTAACAGGGGGGCAAGGGGGGCGTGTGCCCGGAGCGGTGGTCCACGGAACCGATTCGTTCTCTCCGACTGATCGAGGAGCGCGAGAGGGTCCCCCCTTGAGAACATCGGGGCAAAGCGCAATCGGCCTTGATCATCGTTTCGGCCACTTTGTATGGGCGTATGACCACCAGATTGAAGCAAAGCCTTACGGAATCGGCCCATCGTTCATGAGAACGTTGCGCAGTGGCCCAAACGATGATCAAGGCCGGCGCAATCCGTCGAGACTGTGGCAATGCTGCCGGGTTCCCTGGGGCTTGAGCTTTCGCAGCCAAGGCCCCCAGATGAGCCGAATGTCGCTCCTGGTGCGAACCAGGAGTCACCACGAGAGATCAAGGAAGATTCTGACCGTCACGGATTTTGGGGCGGCGGTATCATGCTGACATGACAAGACAAAACGGCGATGATCCACGCAGTGGAAGGAAGGAGGTGGATCATGGCCGCCGAATGCGCGACGCGGTCGTCGCGCGGGCATCGGACCATTTGCTTGCCTATCTCGGGACACGCCTATTCGCAGATCGTCGACGATCCCGCTGCGTTCCGACGGGCTCTCGATGACTGTTTCCAAGGGATGCCCGAGTTGTTCCCCGCGCACTTCGCCCACGGATACCGACTCAAGGACGACCGCCTCTCGGCCAAGCAGCAGGTTCTGATCCGGCGCATCGTCTTGAGGGACGGCACCGCCTACAGCATCCGGCCGTCGTTCCTGATGCCCTCCTTGACGGCATGCACCGAAGAAGTCGAGGGCCCCTTGTTCCTCCGCAAGTTCGGCGTCCCGTTCTGGGCCCTGGCCCACGTCTTCGGTGAGGACCCGATGTTCTGGTACCGGCTGGAGTGCGGGCTCGGCCGCTTCAGCGTCGTGGGGACCACCATCCGCCACGCGGGATTGCCCGAGCACCTTGCGGCGGATGAACATCACCAAGGGCTCGACGGACAGAAGGTCTCCATCGCCACGACGGTCGGAGGGGGTTGCTGCCTCGGAGCCGAACCGGCGACCGCGGCGGGGACCGACGAGTTGAAGGTCGCCTACGAGGTCTTCAAGGACGAGGCCCGCGATGTCGCTCCCAAGTACGCCCCCAAGACCGTCAGCACCGACGGCTGGAAAGGGACACAGGCGGCGTGGAGGGCGCTGTTCCCGAAGGTGGTGATCCTGTTGTGCTTCTTGCACGCCTGGCTGAAGATCCGCGACCGGGCCAAGCATCTCAAGGCGGTGTTCGCGGACGTCTCCCGGCGGGTCTGGGAGGCGTACCACGCGCCCGACCGCCGCCGGTTCGCCCAGCGTCTGCGCCGGCTTCGGGAGTGGGCCTCGGGTGTGCTGACGGGTGTGGTCCTGGAGACCGTCCTGGACCTCTGTCGCAAACGCCCCCGCTTCGCGGTCGCGTACCGCCACGTCGGCGGGCATCGCACCAGTAACAGGCTCGACCGGATCATGCGGGGAATGAACCGTTACTTTGACCACGGCCAACACCTGCACGGCTCGCGGGGGGCGTGTCGGCTGCACTGCCGCGCGTGGGCCTTGCTGTCCAACTTCACGCCGTGGCATAAAGCGACGGCGGAAGAACCAGGGCTGGCGATCGCCCGCCGAGCGCCTCAATCAGCACCGGTACCACGACTGCTGGTTGCAAAACCTGTTGATCTCCGCGTCCCTCGGTGGATCCCGATGCTCTCTGCCCCAAAATCCGTGACGGTCAGGGAAGATTCTGACTTCATGGTTCTGCGGAACAGCAAGCACTTAAGCCTCGATAATATTCAATGACCCGACAAACGGCTAGAAACCCGGCGAAAACAGTGATGCCATAAGAGATTGGCAGGCAAGGACTTACCAGGACTAGATCCTCCGCAAACCCTTTTCAGCAAACGACTTGCAGAATGTTTGAAAAACCTCGGCATTCTAGCCGTTTGTCGGGTCGTTGATAATATTAACGATTCCGGACGTGCAAAGTGCGAGGCGCAGCGAGCAGGGCGAGCGAGCACCCTCTCGCGGCGGCGGCGAGAGGGGCTGGCCCTAGAGGATGCTCTCGACGAGGGGCGCTCACGCGGCTGGCGCCACCCCTCTCGGAGCACGTCCGGTGAGGCGGACTTGGGCCCAGGTGCTGGCGGCATCGCAGCCGCAGATCGATTCCTTGTCATTACCCAACTGTTTGTAATTCTACTGTATCCCTCACATCCGCAGATGGATCTTCAATCGTGGCAACACATTACGTGAACGATGTGCATACAGCCGCGTTCTTCGTTGCGGCGTAGCCAGCGGGTACTTCGGCGACAACGAAATGATGGGTGATTGATGCCGAGGTGATACGCGATCACGCCCGCGATGAGCTCCTGAAGTTGCGGCGACGTCAGAGCAGGGGTCTGGATTTTTTCCCCGCCGCGTCTCCTGGGTCAGGAACCACGCGGCCAGCAGCGCCAGGATTTGATGATGATGCCAGGCAATCCAGTTCCGACCCTGATAGTCGGCCAAGCCCGCCTCACCCTTCGCCCGCTCGAAGCACTCCTCGACGCGATGCTCCGCCTTCGCCACCCGCGCCAGTTCCTTCAGCGAGGTGCCCGGGTCCGCGTTCGAGAAATAATAGTCATGCTTGTATGTGCCGTCCGCTTGCCGTCCCCGCGTCACGAACAGCAACTCCTCGGGACCCGTGCCCCCCGTGTCGGTGCGGGCCTGGATCCGACGCTTGACCGCTTCGATCACCAACGGTCCTTTCGCGCCGTCACGCACATCAATCCTGGTCCAGGCGCTTTCCGGCAGCGCCCTGCACCAGCAATCCAACCGCGTGAAGGGAACCTGGGGATGTCGTCCCCGCCCCGAGTACCCCGGCGGTGTCACCTCGATGTCGCGGATCAGCAGGTTCGAGGGGACCGCCAGCAGGTAACGTTCGTTCTGGGTGCGCAATTCCTGCCGGAAACCCGAGGGACGGCCCATCTCGTCGTCCCCGGCGATCCAGGCGTGCGGCAACCGCCCGCGACACTCCTCGAGCATCTCCAGCGCCAGTCCATGGCGCGTCTGGAACTGGATCGTCTCGGGCACTCCCGCCTCCTCCCGACGCCCCCGGTCCTGGGCCCATTCCTCAGGGAGGTAGAGACGTGTATTGACGATCGCGTGTTCCTTCCGCGAGACGTAAGCCATGTAGACACCCACCTGGCAGTTGTCGACCTTCCCGAGTCGGCCGCACCACTGCCGCGCCACGCCCACGGACTTCACCCCCTTCTTGGCGAAGCCCGAGGGATCGAACACGAGGACCGCGTCGGGTTCCCCCAACTGCTCGCCGACTTGGTCGGCCAGCGTCGCGAACAAGGGCTGGTGATCCCAAGGCACATGCCCGATGAACTTCTGGATGCCCTGGCGTTTCTGATCGTGGAGGTAAGCGATCGCCTCGCCGGTCTTGTGCTTGAGGTCCGACAGCAGTCCGGTCGTGTACTCGAGGGCGTGGCGTCGTTGGGCGGGCTCGTCGAGTGCCTCCGCGAACGGCTCGATGAAGGTCTCCAACCGATTCAGCATCCCCTCGAGGATCTCGGGGGAGACTTCCGCATCCTCCAACATTTCCTCCAACCGCGCTTCGTATCGCCGTTCCATGCTCTCCTCCGTTCCAGGCCGCGTCCTTGACGAAAGCAATTGGTGCAAAAGAAATTATACCAAGCGCAGGCCGGGATACAGTAGAAGTACAGTAACGTGCTCTGAGTCGAAGAGCTACACGATTAACGGAACCTCTGAATTGGCAAGCACTTGTGCTCGAAAAACTTAGATTATCTGATAATAATTAAATATAATCATATAAAAATGTCAAATTTATGCCTGGGATTCGGTCTCTATTAGCGATCAGGCGGCTGGAGCAAAGGGAGAGCTGTATTTTGTAAGTCTTTTGTTCCTATTGACTTGTGTCCTGTCCTGATGTCGTTCGCCTCCGGATCTACTATACAAACAGTTGGGTAAAGACAAGGATCGATTCAGGGACCGCTGATTCATGAGAAATTTAATGATGACAGAAAAGGTTATGTTGGAGCTTATCAAAGCGTTGCCCAGCATTATCGCGGCCATTGGAGCGGTCGTATCGGTGCTTGTTGGAGTAAGCAATAGCCTCAAACTCAGGGGCGCGAAGCAGGATATCGCGGACACCCGGACCGTGGTCGATTTGGTCCACACGCTGACGAATAACTCGCACTTGCAAATGGAAGAACACATTAGAATACTTCAAGCGCATGTGCTCAATCTGACTGACCGCTTGGCACGCTCGGAGCAAAAGGGGCAATCGGCGGTGGAAGCACAGGCCAAACCCTCGTGATCTAGCTCGGATTGAAGAACGCGACTCGCCCTGGGGCGGCGTCCAGGACTACGCCGGCTCGGTCGGCGAACGTCTGCCAGGGCCGGCCGGGCCCGTGAGGCGTGAGCACCGGGCGGGCGGCGGCCTCACGGTGGTCGCTCACGAGCTGGTAGAGGTGGGCTGCCGGCTCGGATGCCAGGGCTGGGGTCGGCTCGGGTGCCGGAGCGGTCTTGATGGCGGACTTGGCGGCCAGGCGTGACAGGCCACCGTCGAACTCCATGATCGCGGCGCGTTCCTCGAAGGCTTCGCGCCACACGTCGGCCACGGGCTATGGCTCAACAGAGTCGAAGCCTGCCTCTTGAAGATTGCCCTCACCGTGGCCTTCGCCATTTTTTTCGGAGACGCTCATCCTGCGTTTCGGGGGGTTATTCCCCGACGCCTACAATTCCCTTGGGACCGTCCCAGCGAGGCGGCGGTTCCGTCTTCCTCTCTCCGATATCATGCGTGCAGGGATGATGCTGAACATCCAGAACCTCATCGACGAGGGCAAATACTTTCGAGACCGTCCGGCAGATGCGCTGGCCCGACGGAGTGATCTGTCCTCACTGCACCTCCCCCCAAGTCACCAAGCAGGGGTCCGACGAGGCCCCAGCGGCGCGGCAGAAGTCCGCGTGCTCGGTCTGTCGGAGGCGCTTTGAGGACCTCACCGGGACGATCTTCGCCGGGCACCACTGGCCGTTGCGGACCTGGATCCTCTGCCTCTATCTCATGGGGCTGAATCTCTCGAAGGAACAAAGTGCTCAGGAGTTGGATCTTAAGGGTGAGGACGTCCAGAGGGACTTTCTCACTGCCAGTGCCAGGACCAGTGGACAGCGCGAACACTTTGGGCGGCCAAGCCAGCCCGAGAAGCCGAAGCAACCCTCTGCAAGAGAAAGACTTCCGCACTACCTACTGCCTCGGCGTCCACTGCTGAAACTGTCCGCGCTTGTCCGCGCTCGCTGAGAAAGTCCCAAAGTTCCAGACCATTTTTCGTCGTAAGTCATCCGCTCATAAGCAGTTAACCCCTAAACAAGCGTAATGGGAACATTGACATGGCATTGTCAGTAGCTCAAGCCCCGGAAAAACAAGTGCGAAGTGCTTCTAAGGAATTCAGAGATGCGCTCACTCGAAATCATCGCCTAGCTCCGAATTCGTTAAAATCGTTTTCTCCTGGAATTTCCAGGGTGAAATCCATTGTCAGCCCAGTGTCAAACAACACATTACGCTGGTTTAGGGCTTAACCTCGATTTCGACTCGGAAATGTAGCCACTAAAAATGAGAAGGTCCCCTTGACAGGGTCGCCCTCCCTTCGAAAATAGCCGCATGGCAACACGAGGCGGCGCCGTTCATGTGGCTACGACCAAGCGGGTCTACAAGAGAACGACCTAACTTAAGAAGTGGCGGAGGATAGTTGACTCCGCCGGATCATCGATTAGAATGGGGACCACCGGATCAATCAAGGGCGCATAGCTCAGTTGGCTAGAGCGCACCCCTGATAAGGGTGAGGTCCGAAGTTCGAATCTTCGTGCGCCCATTGATCGGAAAAATCCTACTCTTCGTCCTCCACTTCCACTTCCTCATCGACGTCGGCTTCGGCTTCCTCCTCCTCCTCCAGTCCCTCCTCATCCTCGATCGCAGCCGTTTCCTGAACTGCGACTGACGTCGGTGCGACGACGGGGCGGGGGATGGCCGCGCCGAGGCCGGGGGCGTTGTCCGGCATCGGCTCTTTCACCTTCTGGACGAAATGCGTCCCCTTGCCCTTGGCCGTCAACTCGGCGGCGCGGGCTTCGGCCGCCTCCTTCTGCGCGTACTCGAAGGTGCCAACCGCCTTGAAGGCGTCGTTCATCACCACCCAGACGATCCGCACCCGGGCCGCGGGCTTGGTCGGCTTGGCCGCCTTGACCTTCTTGGCAGGCGGCTTCTTCTTCTTGGCGCGACGTACCTCACCGTCCTCATCCTCAACCTCTTCGAGCAACTCGTCCGCCTCATCCTCCATCGGGTCAAGGGGTTCGGCGGCGTCGTTCTGACGGCGGAGTTCGAGTCGATTCAGCGGTTTCCCAGCCATGAAACCGTCCTTCGCATGTATAAGAAAGCTCGATACCCTTCGTGGCCTCATCCCGCGCGTGGTCGTGCGGGAGATCCTGCCCCTTCTGGTAATGGTAATCGAAGACCCGATGGTTGACTAGCGCGGGGGAACCTCTATCGGACGGAGTCGCCGAGGCCGACCGCCCGCCGAGGTTGAGGAATGCCCCTGGTGTGGACCTCACACGTCCCGATCTCCTGCGCGATGTGGGCCAGGAGATCTTCAGGGTGATAGGGCTTGGTCAGATGGTGGCGAATGTTCAGGGCGCAGAGATCTCGCTCATGATCCCGGAGGATGGCCGCGCTGCAGATCATCACCCGCTGTTCAGGCATGCCCCGCTTGATCCGGCGGCAGACCTCGACCCCGGAGAAGACCGGGAGGTTGAGGTCCACCAGGCAGAGGTCGAACGGCCCCGAGTCGAAGAACCGCTCGACGCCTTCTGGCCCATTGCTCGCCTCGACGACCTGAAACCCTTCCATCCGAAGGAACTGGGCGACCAGTCGGCGGAGCAGGTCCTCGTCCTCTACCAGTAGAAGGGTGCCTAGGTGATTTGTGCCCATCGTTTCCTCCTGAAACGGGGATCCGCGGCACGAAACCGCCCCGGCGCGGCCCCACCGGCCCGGATCGCCGCGTATCGTAGCCATGACGCCGTTCCGCGCCCACTGGAAAAACGAGGCGAGACGGGTCAGGACGATCCCCTGGAAGTCGGCCGACGCGCCTGGCACAATGCGAGGCCGAAGGCTCGGCCTCTTCCCGGGCCGCCCCCGGTCCACCCTACCGAAGGACCCCGACCCATGATGCGCCTCGCCCGAGGGACCTTGATCCCCGCCCTCCTCCTCGCGCACGCCGCCCTGGCGGCCGAGCCGCGCTTCGAGCCCCTTTTCGATGGAAAGACGACCCAGGGGTGGACGACCGTCGGCGGGCAGCCGGGCCACTGGTTCGTCCGCGACGGCGAGCTCGTGACCGAGGGGCAAGGGGGCGGCTGGATCAGCACCAGTAAGACCTTCGATAACTTCGTGCTCAGGCTCGAATATTGCCTCGGGCCCGGAGGCAACTCGGGCGTCTTCCTCCGCTCGCCTCGGGCCGGCGACCCGGCTTACACCGGCATGGAGATCCAAGTGCTCGACGATGAGGACGCGCGGTACCAGAACCTCCAGCCCTTCCAGTACACCGGCTCGATCTACGGCGTCGTCGCCGCCCAGCGGGGACACCTCAAGAAGCCCCGCGAATGGAACCGGCTGGAGATCACCGCCGACGGCCCGCATGTCGTCGTCACGCTCAACGGCACCGTCATCGTGGACGCCGACCTCACCCAGCACACCGACGCGGCCCAGCAGCACCCCGGCCTCCTCCGCACCGCGGGCTACATCGGCCTCCAGTCCCACTCGGACGAGGTCCGGTTCCGGAACATCGCGATCCACGACCTGGCATGGAGAGGGCAAGAAAATCATGAAAAATGACCGAGGACATCTTCCCGGATCTTTTCGTCATCTCACCTCCGATTTCGAGGCGGTTCGCGAGCGGCCCGGCGGGTGAAATTCCCCCGGCGAATCGATCGTGAAGCGCGTGTGGGAGGCCGGGAATCCGCGGCCGAAGTGCTGACTCATCCCGCTCGGCTGAGAAGCTCGGTGAGCTGGGCGATCCAGGTTTTCAGGTCAGACTGTTTCGGAAGCAGTTGCTCGGTTTTCTCCTCGTAACTGACCCGCCTCAGGGTCGTCAACATGTCGGCGAACGATGGTTCTTCCTTCTTCGTGTACCAGGGCCGGAAGGGAAAGCGAAGGAATTGATGACCCGTCTGGTGGAACCAAACCACCACCAGAGTGTAGATGAACAACGCCATCGGCGCGGTCCGCTCGACGGCCTTGGGAAGACGATTGGCCGGGTCCTCCAGGCCCAAGAACTGCTTGCAGTTTTCAAAGGTGCATTCAATCGCCCAGCGGCAAGCATAGGCCGAGAGGATTTGCCTCGCGGTCCAATCAAGCTTGGTACAGTAGAACATCTGATCGGGACGTTTCCCTTCCAGGTCGTGCATCAAGACGATGGTCAGGAGTCGGTCCTTGCCCGCCTTGTAGTACAGGGCTTGGATCGTCTTGACCGCCAAGGTGGCATGCAGCCCGAACTGGTCGAACTTGAGTTCGGTCCAGGGTTGGTTCGGATCTTCGGCCCATTGCTTCATGCCGGGCAAACGGTTCCCTTTCTTGCGGGCCCGTCCTTTGCGCTTTCTCCGTCTTGGGAGGTGCCGGTTCGTAGAGTGCCCCCTTGGGATGGACATGGCTGATGAGGTGAACGTTGGGCGGCAGGTGAGAGAGGATGCTCTGACCGCCATAGGCGCTGTCGCCGGAGACGATGATCTCATCGTTGGGGAACCACTGGGCCACCAAGATGATGAGTTCCAGGGCCAATTCAGGCCGGGTGCGATGATTCGGATCGTGCTTGGGCTTGGAGGATTTCTTCTGGACCTTCTTGCCCTTCGGACTCTTCTTCCCCTTGGTCAGCCCTTGGCGGTTGCGGTACAGCCGCATGGCGATGGGCAAGGCGAAGACCTTGGTGGGTGCCCAGAAGGGGCAGACGACGATCAGAGCAGAGCACGACCCAGTCGTGTCCCCAACTGACCAGGGACTTGGCGCGACTGGAGATCAGCGGGTCGTAGTGCATGCCGGCGCCGTAGAGGGTCAACCCGCGTTTGCGACAGAGAGTGTCATCGACGGCCCAGAAGAGGGTGGCCCCCGGGGCGAGGATCGTGACGACCAGCTTGGCCAGGCACATGGAGAAGGTGTCGATGTCCCAGGCGGCATGGCTGAAGAAGCGATGGAACCGCGACCAGTGCCCGTCGCCGACATGGCCACCGGAGAAGATGACTTCGGTCACGTAGCGGTGGCGCTGGGAGAGGATCCAGCCCGTGACGATGACCACGAAGGTGTGGAAGGTCGGGGCCGTGAAGACCGGGAGCAAAGTTCTGTAGCAGGGTGAGGAAGGAGTCGGTAAGTTCCATGGGTCTGCCATCGACCCTCCGTCAGCGGTTTGGGGGGCTCTCGGCCCGATCGCGGACGTGAGGCGTCAGGAGGATGGGAGTTCCGGGACCGGCAGGCTCGCCGGACGGCTGAGGGCGGGCTGGAGCGCCTCGCTGGAGCGCCTGCGGTTGACGCCGAGGACCTGGCAGAGGTAGGCGATGATGAGATGTTTCGTGATATTGAGCCCGATGATCCCCAGGAGCGGCCCGAATTGAAAGAGCCAGAGATTCAGGGCGATACACGCCACCAGGCCGAGCAGCGACGCCACGGTGAGTTGGAATGCAGATCGTTCCATGCGACCATTATGGGCACGATCGCGCCACTCGAAAAGAGAGCGATCGTGGCCGAACTGCGCGATTTGCCAAACCGTTCCGGCCGAACGGACTGGGGAGATTCGGTTCCCCCTGGCGGAAGCGGGACGGGACGTTTAGGATAAGCGCCTCGTAGGGTTGGTGGCGGACAGGGTCGGGAGCCGAGCCGACGGGGACTCCGACCGCCTCCTCTCAGGATTAAGGCCGTCTCCGCCGGCTTCAAAGCCGGGGGCGGCTTGAAACCGCCGTTGAGCACATTGAATCATGGCGACTCCGACGATCACCCGGCCGGAATGGAGCACGGTCATCGACCCGGTGCTCCAGAAGGAACTCGAACAGCACGTCCTGGTCACGACCTGGGATAAGCTCCTGGGAATGATCGACACCGTGTACAACTGGGGCCGACGCTCGAGTCTCTGGCCGCTCGGGTTCGGCCTGGCCTGCTGCGCGATCGAGATGATCTGCACGGCGTCGAGCCGGTTCGACATCGCGCGGTTCGGCGCCGAGGTGTTCCGGGGCTCGCCCCGCCAGGCGGACGTGATGATCGTCTCGGGCACCGTCACCAAGACGATGATGCCGATGATCGCCCGGCTCTATGACCAGATGCCCGAGCCCAAGTACGTGATCTCGATGGGTGCCTGCGCCACGGGCGGCGGCCCGTTCAAGGAGGGATATAACGTCGTCTCAGGAGTCGACAAGTTCCTCCCCGTCGATGTCTACGTCCCCGGCTGCCCGCCGACTCCGCAGGCGCTGCTGAACGGCGTGATCATGCTCCAGAAGAAGATCGACGGCGAGCGGCTCGACATCCCGGCGCTGGGCAAGCACGGGAACACCCCCTGGTATCGTGGCGACGTCGAGCGCGACGTCCCGGTGCCGGTCCTCGGCCCCGACCTGATCGACCTGCGACTGGTCGAGGTGATCGCCGAGAAGACCGCGCAGGGTCTGGTCGAGGCGCGCGAAGAGGCGCTGGTCAAGCCCGCCAAGATCGCCGCGCCTCAACCCGAGGCCGAGGCCCCGACCAACGGCGAGGCCGCCCCCGCGGCCCGGGCGCCGAGCAAGATCGACCTGATCCGCGCCAAGGCCCGGGGCGAGGCCGCCCCCGCCGCCTCGGCCGGTGAAGCCATCCCGGCCCGCCGCCAAGCCCGCCAAGAAGGTCAAGCGGGCCGAGGCGCGGCCCAGCCTCGTCTGGCTCGGGAACGAGGGGCTCCGGGAATTGGCCGACCGGATCAATGCGCAGTTCGGCCCCGGGACCGTCGCGATCGTCCAGGCCGCCCTGCTCGTCGAGCCCGACCGGCTGGTCGAGGTCGGCCGCTTCCTCCGCGACCAGAACCCGATCCGCTACGACTACCTGGCCAGCCTGCAGAGCGTCCATTACGAGGACTGCATCGAGGTCAACTACCAGCTCGACAGCACGACCAGCCCCGGCAAGCTGATCGAGCTCCGGGTCCGGACCGCCGAGGCCGAGGGACAGGGGACCGTCCCCTCCGTCATCGGCGTCTGGCGCGGGGCCGACTTCCAGGAACGCGAAGTCTACGACATGATGGGCGTCCGCTTCGCCGGCCACCCCGAGGGGATGAAGCGAATCTTGATGTGGGACGGCTACGCCTATTATCCGCTCCGCAAGGACTTCCTCGAACCCTATTACGAAGGGCCAACCAAGGTCTTCGACAGCCGCGTCGAGGAGGGACACGGCCAGCACTTCCGCGCCGAGGAGCTCAACCCCCACGGCACGAACATGAAGATCCCGCGCGACTTCACGGACTGGGCGAGCCTCAACAGCGCCGACGACACCAAGGGCCAGGCGCTGCTGCCCAGCGGGGTCGAGATCAGCGAGCTGACCACCGACCAGTTCGTCCTCAGCATGGGCCCGCAGCACCCGAGCACCCACGGCGTCTTCCGGATGAACCTCCGGGTCGACGGCGAGACGATCATCGGCCTCAAGCCGGTCATGGGCTACATGCACCGCAACCACGAGAAGATCGGCGAGCGGAACACGTTCCTGATGAACTTCCCGTTCACCGACCGGCTCGACTACCTGACCAGCATGGGCAACAACTTCGGCTACGCCCTGGCCGTCGAGCAACTGATGGGCGACGACGCCAAGCCGCCCGAGCGTGCCGAGTACATCCGCGTGATCATGGCCGAGTTGACCCGGATCGCCAGCCACATGTGGTCGATCGGCTTCCTGCTCAACGACCTCGGGGCGTTCTTCACCCCGGCGCTCTACGCGATCGAGGAGCGCGAGCTGATCCTCGACCTGTTCGAGTGGGCGGCCGGCAGCCGGATGATGTGCAACTACTTCCGGTTCGGCGGCGTCGCGTTCGACCTGCCGCCGGGCTGGGTCGAGCGCGGCCGGGGGATCGTCAACGACCGGCTCGACAAGAAGATCGACGAGCTCGACCGCTACCTGTCGGGCAACGAGATCGTGCTCGACCGCTGCAAGGGGATTGGCGTCCTGACGGCGCGAGCAGGCGATCAACTTCTCGACCGCCGGCCCGGTCCTCCGCGGCTCGGGGGTCGCCTTACGACATCCGCCGCGCGGCCCCCTATAGCATCTACGACCGGTTCCACTTCGACGTCATCATCGGGACCCGGCGGCGACCTGTACGACCGGTACTACGTCCGGCTCCAGGAGATGCGCGAGAGCGTCAAGATCCTCAAGCAGGCGCTCAAGGACCTGCCCGAAGGGCCGATCCTGCCGGGCAAGAAGAGCTACCAGATCAAGGTCCCCGCGGGCGAGGCGTACTCGAGGGTCGAGAACCCCAAGGGCGAGCTCGGCTACTACGTCGTCGCCGATGGCTCGTCGTCGGCCTATCGCTACCACGTCCGGAGCCCGAGCTTCATCAACCTGACCGCCCTGGAGCAGATGTGCCTGGGGCACACCATCGCCGACGTCGTCGGCATCCTCGGCAGCCTGGACATCGTGCTCGGGGAGGTGGACCGGTAATTCGCGCGTCCGGGAATTCCTGTACACCTGATTTGTTGATCCGAAATTTGAAAGCGTCGATCGACCCGAGTCTTACATCGATCGCCCTGAGCAGGTCCTGGCGGTCCTCTGGCGCATGCGTGGGAGGGGATGGGATGCGTCACGAGCCACGGGCGCGTGAGTCGGGTTCGATCACAAGGTGAAACCTCTTCGAGGGAAATGGGGGACAATCCCATGGGCAGTGGTTACGGGATCATCATGGGTCACCTGGTCACGCTCCGGCGGTTCCTGCTGACTTTCTGGCGTGACATCCGCTCGGGTAAGGGGTTACACCGCCGCGGCGGTGGCCATCAGCCGCTCGACTTCTGGTTCGGCCCCAAGGCGCGCGGCACGCAGCCGACCGTCCGCCAGGACGCCGCGACGGAAGGGATCTTCACCGTCGAGTATCCCGACGAGCGCCTGCCGGTCTACGAGCGGTTCCGCGTCCTTCCGGTCCTGATCTACGACACCGAGGACGGCAACGTCCGCTGCACCTCGTGCAACATCTGCGCCAAGGTCTGCCCGCCCCAGTGCATCTGGATGACCCAGGCGAAGAGGCCGAAGGGGGTCGTGCCGCTGCCCGAGGATTTCTATATCGATATGGATGTCTGCATGAACTGCGGGCTGTGCTCGGAGTACTGTCCCGTTCGACGCGATCAAGATGGACCAGAACTTCGAACTGTCGAACTACGAGCGGCACCAGACCCACATCTACAGCCTCCAGGACCTGCTCGTCTCCAGCGAATACTACGCGCAGACCCATCCCGAAGCCTGGAACAGCGCCGACGAGGCGGCCGAGCGGAACAAGGTGGCCAAGAAGAAGGAGCAACGGC
Source organism: uncultured Planctomycetaceae bacterium (assembly GCA_963803395.1). Lineage (GTDB taxonomy): Bacteria > Planctomycetota > Planctomycetia > Isosphaerales > Isosphaeraceae > JAFANO01. Next base: position 29,774 of record CAWDND010000069.1, on the reverse strand, counting down.
TTCAGAAGGCGCTGGCCGCGACCGCCAAGCCGGCCGCCGCACCCAAGACCGCACCCAAGCCGGCCACCGTTCAGAAGTCGTGATCCACCCTCGCGATCCAGGGCGCCGACCATGCCGCCGCTGAGCGTCTTTCCCGCAGCCTTCCACGCGCGCTTGCCCGAACGGAGGCATGCCGCGAGCGTCGAGACTGCGCCACGCCGATCAGCCCTTCGGCTCCGCTCTGGTCGACAAAGTGCCCCCTTGCCGACCCCCGAGAACCGCCATAAGATGTCCGCTCTGATCCGAACAGCGACCCATCACCCAGACGTTTGAGAACCTCCTGCCCTTCGCGCCAAAGGGCCGAGCGGCGAATGGTCGAGCAACGCCGGAAGCCACCATGATCCCCACACCTCCCAAACCCCGGTTCGTGCCCGGGACCCGCCTCCGCATCACCCAGCACGTCCGGGTCGGCCACCGCGAGTGGGCCACCCAGGTCGAAGGCGTCGTCGAGCTCGAAGGCTTCCGGCCCGTCGGCGGGATCGAGATGGGGGGGAAGAGCCTCTACTGCCACCAGCCGACGCTCCGCCTGCGCTGCGACGACGGCGAGATCACCGTCGTTGCCCTCGACGACGACACCGTGGTCCAGACCCTCTCCGAACCCTGAACACGCGGGACCACCAAAGATGATTATTTATAATTATGTCTTTATCGGACTGCTGCTCCTCGGCGCGATCGTCTTCGCCTTCGCCCCGCTGTTGGTCGTGTGGCTGATCGCCCCCCGGAAGCGGTCGCTGGCCAAGGGCGACACCTACGAGTGCGGCGTCAAGACCTACGGCGAGACCTGGGTACGGTTCCGGATTCAGTATTATATCTATGCCCTGATGTTCGTGGTCTTCGACATCGAGACCGTGTTCCTTTATCCCTGGGCGGTCAGCTACGCGGGGCTGGGGACGTTCGCCCTGGTCGAGATGATCATCTTCCTGGTGATCCTGCTGCGTCGGCCTGGTCTACGCGTGGGCCAAGGGGGTTCTCCGGTGGGTTTGAGCTGCGACATCGGGCGGCGGGCCGGCAATGCCCAGCCGAAGGGAGACGCCTACGGTGAACGTCGCGACCGCCTGGGGCTGGCCGATTCTCTGCGCCCAGCATCTGCAATCGCCGGAGGTCGAGCTGAACTGGACCACGTGGGTCCGCTGGGTGCTCTGGCTGCTGGTCGGCTTCTTCGGGCTCTTCCCGGGCATCGTGGCCTACATGGTCTGGCCCGAGCGGAAGGTCGGCCGCCCGGTTCCAGGACCGGATCGGCCCCAACCGGGTCGGGCCGCTGGGGCTGCTCCAGCCGATCGCCGACGCGATCAAGCTGATCACCAAGGAAAACATCGTCCCGCGGACGGCCGACCAGTGGGTCCACCTGCTCGCGCCGGTGCTGGTCATCGTGCTCGGCGTTCCTGGTGCTGGCGGTGATCCCCTTCGCCGTGGGCCTGGCGCCGGTGAACCTGCCCGTCGGGGATGGTCTACCTGATCGCCGTCTCGAGCCTCAGCCCGCTGGGGATCTTCCTGGCGGGCTGGGCGAGCCGGAACAAGTACTCGCTGCTGGGCGCGATGCGGGCCGTGGCGCAGCTCGTCTCCTACGAGGTGCCCCAGGTGCTCTCCACGATGCCCGATCGTGCTCTGGGCGGGCAGCCTGAGCCTGGTGACGATCTTCGACCGCAGCTCGAGTACGGCTGGTTCATCTTCTCGCCGCCGGGGCTGCTGGCGTTCGTCATCCTGCTGATCGCCAGCATCGCCGAGGTGAACCGGACGCCGTTCGACCTGCCCGAGGCCGAGTCGGAGATCATCGCCGGCTATCCACACCGAGTATTCCGGGATGCGGTTCGGCCTCTTCTTCCTGGCCGAGTACCTGAGCGTCTTCGCCGTGAGCTGCCTGGCGACGGTGCTCTTCCTGGGCGGCGGGACGCCGATCCCGTTCGTCGACTTCCCGGCCAACCTCATCAGGGACGACTCGACGATCTCGCTACGTGCTGGTCGACGCTGATCCTGGTCGCCGGTCTTCTTCGCTCAAGGTGCTGTTCTTCATCTTCGTGATGTTCTGGGTCCGGGCCACGCTGCCGCGGATGCGGGTGGACCGGCTGATGAACTTCGCCTGGAAGTACCTGGTGCCGCTGAGCATCGTCAACATCCTGGTCGCCGGCGATCTGGTTCGAGCTGGTCATCCGGCCGGCGAGCCGTTCCTGCTGTTCGGCACTGCCGATCGGACGGGCCCGTGCGATGAACTGGCTGATCGGCTCGGTCATCATGCTGCTGGTCCTGTGCCGTCGTTCCTCGTGGTGCTCGCGATCAATCGCGGGAGCGGTCCGCCGCGCATCGGGACGGCCCCGGCGTGGCCGCACGGCGCTGCCGGTGGCGGCGCGCGATCGGCCGGGGTCGTGCGACCCGATGCCTCCGGAGGCGTGGCGGGTCAGCGGTGCCCCGCGACGGCGATCTCGCGACATCTCGGCGTTCCCCCAGGAGTCGGAGAAGCAACTCGTGATCCAGCGCTGTTCCTGGTGATCGCCGGCGTTGGGCCTGCTCGCGGCCCTGGGGACGGTGCTGGCCCGCAACCTGGTGCACGCGGCGCTGTTCCTGGTGGCGTTCTTCTTCATCGATCGCCTGCCAGTTCGTGCTGCTGGAGGCCGAGTTCCTGGCGGCGATCCAGGTGCTCGTCTACATCGGGGCGGTGGCGATCCTGCTGATGTTCGGGATCATGCTGACGCGGAACATCCAGGGCGACGACACGACCATCGCTCGCCGGCGGCTGGAGGCTCCCGGCGCTGGTCGCCGGCGCTGTGCTGTCTTCGTGGTCCTGGTCTTCGGGATCAACGACGCAGGTCGGCTCCGGCGGGCCAGGCGTCCTGGTCGGCGACGCGGACGCCGGCCAGTCGATCGCCGCCGGACGCGGGACAGGACCAGGCGACCGCCGCCGGCGCGAGGCCGTCAACAACATGGGCCAAGGCGGTCGGCAACGAGCTGATGACCCGCTACGTGGTCGCGTTCGAGGTGGCCGGCCTGCTGCTCACGGCCGCCCTGGTCGGCGCGATCGCCCTGGCCCATCGCGAGGAGAGACGAGCCGAGGCGACCCGCCGCCGGGCGATCCGCCCGCCGCGCGGCGCCGCGGCGAGCCGCAGGCGACCCGGGCCGACCGGCCGGCTCGGCCACGGCGACGCCGCACCCGGGTGAGCGTGCTCGGAGCACGCTCGGCTGCTCGACCCGCCACGATGAATCGCTTGACCTGATTCACGACCGGATCGAGTGAGCTCACCATGGACTCACGACATCCCGCTGAACTGGTTCCTCTACTTCGCCGCGGCCTCGTTCTCGATCGGCCTGGTGGGCGTGCTCGCTGCGGCGAAACGCCATCGCCGTGCTGATGGCCATCGAGATCATGCTCAACGCGGCCAATATCAACCTCGTCGCGTTCTGGCGGTACGGGACGCCGCCGCCGGGGCGCGGGCCCGCTGCCGGGCGTGATGCTCGCCCTCTTCGTGATCACGATCGCCGCGGCCGAGGTCGCCGTGGGCATCGGCCTGATCCTGCTCTGCTACCGCCGCTGGCACGCCGCCGACGTCGACCGCTATGACAGCATGTCGGGATGAGTGGCCAGTGACGCAGTGGCCAGTCGGAGAGCTGAGCGAACCGTGCGACCGCCGCTTGAGCTCGCCACTGGCAACTCGCCACTGCACCGACTCGCCACTGCCACCGTGAACCAAGGTGCCCTGACGATGACTCGACCCTGCCGACTGTAACTTCCGCGACTTCTGGTCCTGGCCCCGGCATCGTGCTGGCGGCCTGGGGGCTTGTGGTCCTGCTGGTGGACCTGGCGCTGGCGCGCGCTGCAGGACCGTCGGCAGCGCCGGACGATCGTCGGCTGGCTGGCGCTGCTGGGGACGTGGCTGGCCCTGGTCGTGGCCGATCGGTCCTGCTCCTGGCCAGTTCGATGCATCGGGCCGGGCAATCGTCGGCCTGAGCAGCTGCTCGGTGCCAGCTCGAGCAGTTACCTCGGCAGATTCCCGACCCGACGCTCTTCTTCGGGCACGCTCGCGGGCGACTGCTCAGACCGCGGTGTTCAACCTCCTGTTCATCGTGCTCCTGGGCCTGGTGATCTGGATGTCGATGGCCTGGTCGTTCACCGAGGACTGGGGCGAATACTTCGCCCTGCTGCTCTGGGCGACCGTCGGCATGATGCTGCTGGCGGCGTCGGAAGAGCTGCTCACGCTCTTCCTGACGCTCGAGACGATGACGATCTGCCTCTACCTGAGCACGGCGTTCGAGAAGACGCGGCGGCGGTCGGCGGAGGGGGGGCTGAAATACTTCGTCTACGGTTCGGTCTCCTCGGCGCTGTTCCTGTTCGGCCTGAGCCTGCTCTACGGCCTGACGGGCACGACCCAGTTCGAAGCGATCCGGCAGGCGCTCGCGCCCGGCCGCCGGGGACGACGAAGGGCCTGTCGGGGAACGTGGCCGGGGCGACGGCGGTCCTGCTGATGCTGGTCGGGCTTCGGGTTCAAGGTCGCGGCCGTGCCGTTCCACCAGTGGGCGCCCGACGCCTACGAGGGAGCCCCGGCGCCGGTGACGGCCTGGATCGCCACCGGGTCGAAGCTCGCCAGCTTCGTCGCCTTGATGAAGGTGTTCCTCCACGCCCTCGGCCCGTGGTCGCAGCCCGTCGAACGACGCTGATGGGCCCGGGCTGGCTCGGCGTGATCGCGGTGGTCTCGGCCGTCGTCGATGACCTACGGCAACTTCGCCGCGCTGGCGCAGCGGAACCTCAAGCGGATGCTCGCCTACTCGTCGATCGCCCACGCCGGCTACATGCTGGTCGGCGTGGCGGCGGCGAGCGTCTCGCACGCGGCAGCGCGGAGGCGGCCGGCTCGGTCCTCTTCTACCTGGTCGTCTACGCCTTCGCCAACGTCGGGGCCTTCGCCGTGGCCGCCTGGCTGGCGCGCGACAAGAAGACCGACGACATCGACGACCTGAACGGCCTGGGCTTCCAGTACCCGGTGCTGGCGACCTGCATCCTGGTGCTCATGCTCTCGCTGATCGGCATTCCGCCGTTCGCCGGCTTCTTCGGCAAGCTCTACATGTTCATGGAAGCGCTCGAACGAGAGCCGGCGCAGACGCCGGCTGACCCTGATCTGGCTGGTGGCGCTGGGGCTGTTCAACTGGTGGTCTCGGCGTTCTACTACGTGCGCGTGCTCAAGGCGATGTTCCTCCGGCACGCGAGCCCGGGCAGTGATCGCGCCGGCCGGCGTCGGCCATCGCGTTCCCGATCGTGCTGGCGACAGCGATCGTTCTCGGCTTCGGCCTCTTCCCCGTCCCCACTGCTCGAACCGATGAAAGCGGCCGCGGTCCCGATGCTCGCGGCGAGCGGCCGGACCCTCGCCGTGGGTCAGCCACCCGGCAATGCCGCGCCCGACCGGGAGAATGCACCCGCCACCTCGAACCGGACAACCGACCGAGACTCCGCGTCGGACCAAGCCGGCGAAGGAGGGACAAACCACCCCTCCCGCGCCGATGCCCGGCCAGCCCCGAAACCCTGAGGCGACGCCTTCGACTCGACGCTCGACCGTCCTCGTGTCCGAGTTTCCGAGTTCACGACCTTCGCGAAAGAGACTCCGCGGCGATGGCCATCATCAACACCCTGGAAAAGTGCCTCGACAGCCCCTACCTGTTCGAGGACGACGAGGCCCCGACGCAGATTCCCGGCCTGCTCGCCAAGGCGGGCGACCGGCTCGAGGCCGCGGCCAACATCCAGACCACCGGCCAGGGCGACCCGGCCGACATCAGCTTCCTGAGCTACGAGGCGATGTTCTGCCTGCCTCCGGGCCCTGGTCTACCACAAGGGCTACCGCGAGGCGGGCCTGCGCTGCCTGATGCTCGCCTGCGAGAACCTCTACGTCCGGACGGGCCAGCTCGACGTCGCCCACCTTCACGCCTTCGAGCGCGCCCAGGGCCTCAAGCTGCCCCCCGCCGAGAGCCTTGCCGCCGCCTCGGCGTTCGTCAAGCGGACGCTGGAAATCCTGGGACAGTAGATTTCGCCCCGAAAGTGCGCAGCGAGGGACCATCCCAGAGCTTGCCCCGCCGCTCTTGACCGTCGGGCGGAATTATGCAAAAACTCGCCCGACCTCGTCCCCGATCCGGCTACGAGCAGCCTCGGGCTTGAATAAATACTTCTGCTTCGAAGGAGACGACCTCTGGACCAGGTCCGACGCCGAGCTGATCGAGCTCGGCCGGCGCGAGATCGACGCCATCGGGTTGGGCTGGTTGCCGCTCGGGACGTCATCGACGGCTGCGTCGTCCGGATGCTGAAGACGTACCCGGTCTACGAGGACGACTCTCACGACCACCTCGCCATGATCCGCCTGTGGCTCAGGCGGCTGCCGAACCTCGAGCTGGCGGGCCGCAACGGTATGCACAGAGTACAATAACCAGGATCACTCGATGATGATGACCGCCTTGCTGGCGGCGCGGAATGTCCTCGGCCTGGGACGCTTCGACACCTGGAAGGTCAACACCGACGCGGAGTATCACGAGGAAGGCCCAGAGACGGCCCTGGACGCCGGCCGCTCCCTGCCTCGGCGGATCGACACAACCTGAATCGGTCGAGAAATGGCAGGATTCGCCACAACGGCACAGAGGGCACGAAGAATGAAAAAGATATATATTTATATTTAAAGTACTTTCTTGCTGCCCTTTGTGCCTTGTGGTGAATCCACGAATCCACCGCTTCAGCGGAAGCGTGGTTCCCGTCGCCGACGGGTTCTGGTATCTTGACAGTATTTCTCATGGTAAGCCGCACCCCGCGAGGAATGCTTCGTTACGCCAGATCGGAACGCTCCCGAAGAATATCGACCCCGGTACCCTGGCTGACTACCTCCTGACGCTCGGCATCAGCACGCGCATGGTCGAGCAGCCCGGATGCTGGGATGTCTGGGTCATCAACGAGGACCACGTCAAGCGGGCCAGCGACGAGCTGAATCTCTTCCAGAAGAACCCCGACAATCCCCGCTATCATCCCGCGCGCCAGGTGGCGCAGTCCCTGCGTCGCGAATCCGAGCGGCGCGAGCGTGAATATCGCAAGAATGTCCGCGACCCGTCGCGGGACTGGGACGGCTCCAACCTCAGGCGCCAGCCCCTGACCGCCGCCCTGATGGCGATCTGCATCGTCCTCTATCTCGTGATCCATTGGGGGAAGTCCAATCTGGAGATCGAGAACCGGCTGACCTTCTGCTCGTTTTTGATCGGGCCGCACGGCGAACGGCCCGCGAGCGGCATGGACGAAATCCTACGGGGCGAGGTCTGGCGGCTGATCACGCCGATCTTCCTCCACTTCAACATCATCCACCTCGTCTTCGACATGTGGGCCTTGAAAGTCCTGGGGACGCTCATCGAGGAGCGACGCGGGACCAAAACGATGGCCGTGCTGGTCTTCCTCTCGGCGCTCGCCTCGAACGTGGGGCAGTATGTGTATAATTTGCACTTCGCCAATCCCTTTCAGCCGTTCGGGGGGATGTCGGGGGTCGTCTACGCGCTGTTCGGATACGTCTGGATGAAGGGTCGGCACGAGCCCGAGCAGGGGATGATCTTGCATCCGAAGAGCATCCAGACCATGCTCATCTGGCTGGTCCTGTGCATGACGGGCCTGCTCGGGCCGATCGCCAATGCCGCACATGTGTTCGGCTTGGTGATGGGCGTGCTGTTCGGTCTCGCCCGGTTTTGAGCGAAGGAATCATGGGATCGCCTCGGATCGTCAAGGACCGCCCTCGCGCCGCGCTGATCGGCGGGGGCTTCATCGGCCCGGTCCATGCCGAGGCGCTGCGGCGGATCGAAGTCGAGATGGTTGGACTGCTCGGCTCCTCTCCCGATCGAGCGCGGCCGCTCGCCGAGCGGCTGGGCATCGGCCGCGTGTACGCCGACCTCGCCGACCTGCTGGGCGACCCGGTGGTCGAGTCGGTCCACGTCGCCTCTCCCAATCGCGCGGCACTTCGAGCAGGTGCATCGGGTCCTGGATTCGGGGAAGCACGTCGTCTGCGAGAAGCCGCTGGCGACGAACCTGGCCGAGACGTCGACGCTCCAGGCACTGGCTGGCTCACGGCCCTGGCAAGCCGCCGCGGTGAATGACAACGTCCGGCTCTACTCGCTCTGCCAAGAGATGCGCGATCGGATCGCGCAGGGCGACCTCGGTCGGGTACTCAGCGTGACCGGGCCTAACATCCAGGACTGGCTGCTCTACTCGACCGACTACAACTGGCGTGTCGAGCCCGACGGTGGATCTTTTTCGCTCCGAAGGGGCTTGTCTTCCCAGTCTAGGGTGAGAACGTCTCTTGCCGGTCTTTGCGAGCGTTGCGCCTTTGTGCGAAACTTCCCCCTAACCAGGTTTGAGGAGCAACGCGGCGATGAAGCTCGGGTTCGGCTCGGCGATCCTGCCGGAATATCCGTTGGAGGAGGTGCTGCGATTCGCCGCCGAGGCGGAGTTTTCGAGCATCGAGCTGAAGTGCTGGCCCCCCGGTCGTGTCGAGCGGCGTGATGCGGGGGTGACGCACTTCGATATGACGAATCTGACGCCCGCTGCCATCACGAGCACGCGAGCGTTGACGGACCGCCATGGCGTCGCGATCTCGGGCCTGGGCTACGACCCGAACCCGCTCTCGGCCGACCGGGTCGCGTCAGAGTTGGCGGTCGCGCACCTGCACAAGCCGATCGAAGCCGCGGCTGAGCTGGGGGTCGGGGTGGTCAATTCGTTCGTCGGCTGCGACCCCGCGGGCCGGTCGAGGCGAACTGGCCGAGGTTCCTGGAGGTCTGGCGGCCCGCTGGTCCGGCACGCCGAGGAGCGAGGCGTCCGAATCCGCTGGGGGTCTTCCTCGGGGCCCTGGCCAATGCGGGATACGAGGGGCACGTCGCGATCGAAGTCGAGGACCGCGCCTTGGAGGCGACGCTGAAGAAGCGCCGCGAGGCGCTGAATCATCGGCCGTCGTCATTTGCTCCAGCACCTGATCGGCTGAGGGTGCTTCCGTCGGGGAGGTGGAGCGCAGCGCCACCCACCGCTTCTTCGACCCCCATGGCGGGTTGTGCTGCGCCTCCACTCCCCCGATGGAATTAGGCTCATGCCGACCGCCACGCTCGAACCGGATGGCAACGAGCCCGCGCCCGGGTTGTCAGTCTTGATCCCCGTCTTCAACGAGGTCGAGAATGTCGAGCCACTTCACGACGAGCTGGACCGGGTGCTCCGGGCGCTGCCGCTGCGCTATGAGCTGATCTTTGTCGATGACGGCTCGACCGACGGCACGTCCACGAAGCTCGCGGCGATCCAGGACCGCAGCCCCGAGCATGTCCGCGTGGCCTTCCTCCGCCGTAATTGCGGCCAGACCGCCGCGCTCTCGGCGGCTCTCGACCTGGCGCGCGGCGAGATCCTGGTGCCGATGGACGGCGACCGCCAGAACGACCCGGCCGACATTCCTCGGCTCCTCGAACAGCTTAACCAGGGCTTCGACGTCGTCTCGGGCTGGCGGCGCGACCGGCGTGACACGTTCCTGACCCGCAAAGTCCCCTCGTGGATCGCCAACCGGCTCGTCGCGGATCTCGGGCGTCCCACTCCACGACTTCGGCTGCACCATGAAGGCCTATCGGCGGCGGGTGCTCGAAGGGGTCCGGCTCTACGGCGAGATGCACCGGTTCCTCCCGATCTTCGCCTCCTGGCAAGGCGCCCGGGTGACCGAGCTCGTCGTCCACCACCGCGCCCGGATCGCCGGGCGGACCAAGTACGGCCTCGGTCGCACTTTGAACGTCGTCCTTGACCTGCTTCTGATCCGCTTCTTCCAGCGCTACGCGCAACGCCCCATCCACCTGTTCGGCCGCATCGGCCTCTGGTCCATCTTCTTCAGCTTCCTGATGTTCGGCGCGATGCTCTATTACAAATACCTCCACCAGGCGCTGACCGGCTCTCCGAACAAGCCGTTCGTCGAGACTCCCCTGCCCTTCCTGGTCGTCCTGTTCTTCTTGATGGGCGTCCAGAGCATCCTGATGGGTGTCCTGGCCGAGATGGTCATGCGGACGTACTACGAGTCGCAGTCGAAGACGACCTATCTGCTCGGCGAGGTCCGCCAGGGTCCGACCCCTCAGCCGCGCAGAGACTCTTCATCGATCACCACCGGCTGATGGGTGCCACAGGTTGTCTTCAAGAACCCGTGGCTCCTGGCGGATCGGTGAGCGATCCGCCCTTGCCGAACAAGGGGATTCGGCGTATGATTCTCTGCGAGCTGAAATCCTCGGTAGCGTTCGTTGTATGTTCACTCCCTATAAGCCCGCCCCAGCCCTCGGCGGACACAACCTTATATGATTCGACGCGAAGATATTCGAAATGTGGCGATCATCGCGCACGTCGACCATGGCAAGACGACGCTCGTCGACGCGATGCTCCGGCAGTCCGGGCTCTTCCGGGCGAGCCAGCTCCTCGGCGAGTGTATCCTCGACTCGAACGACCAGGAGCGCGAGCGCGGGATCACCATCCTGGCCAAGAACATCGCGATTAACTACGGCCCAACCAAGATCAATATCATCGATACCCCCGGCCACGCCGATTTCGGCGGCGAGGTCGAGCGGACGCTCCAGATGGCCGACGGCGCGCTGCTGCTGGTGGATGCGTTCGAGGGGCCGATGCCCCAGACCAAGTTCGTCCTGCGCAAGGCGTTCGCCAACAAGATCCGGCCGATCGTGGTGATCAACAAGATCGATCGGCCCGACTCCCGCCCCGAGGAAGTGCTCAACGAGGTCTTCGACACTTTCGTCGAGCTGGACGCGGACGAGCATCAACTCGACTTCCCGTATATCTTCGCCGCGGGCCGCTCGGGGTTCGCCTCGCACGACGCGAGGGCGACCTCGGGCGATATCCGCCCGCTGCTCGACCTGATCGTCGAGCAGGTGCCCGGTCCCGAGGTGGAACCCGATGAGTCGTTCCGGATGCTCTGCACGACGCTCGACTTCTCCGAGTACGTCGGCCGGATCGCGATTGGGCGCATCGCCTCAGGGCACGTCCGGCGCGGCCAGAAGGTCACGCTCATCAAGGCGGAGGATCTCCGCATCCCAGGCGTGGTGGACAACTTGATGATCTTCCACAAGCTCGGCCGGGTCGACGTCGAGCAGGCGTCGGCGGGCGACATCGTCGCCATCGTCGGGCTCGGCTCGGTCGAGATTGGCGACACGCTTGCCGACGCCGAGAGGCCGGTGGCGCTGCCCCGGATCGAGGTCGGCGAGCCGACGTTGAGCATGCTGTTCACCGTGAACGACTCGCCCCTGGCCGGCGAGGGCCAGTTCCTGACGTCCCGCCACCTCAAGGAGCGGCTCGACCGCGAGCTGCGCTCGAACGTCGCGCTGCGAGTCGAGCCGACCGATGAGCGCGACTCGTTCACGGTCTCGGGCCGGGGACTGCTCCATCTCTCGGTCCTGATCGAGTCGATGCGCCGCGAAGGGTACGAGCTGGCCGTCGGCAAGCCCGAGGTCATCATCAAGAAGCTCCACGGCAGCGCTCACGAACCCTACGAATATTTGGTCGTGGATGTGCCGCACGGTCAGATGGGGCCGGTGATGGAGCTGGTCGGCAGCCGCCGCGGCGAACTCACGAAGATGGACATCAAGGGGGCCTACGCACATCTGGAATTCCAGATCCCGGCGCGGGGGTTGCTCGGCCTGCGGACCCGCCTGATGAGCGCCACGCAGGGCGAGGCGATCATGCATCACAACTTTCACGGCTACCAGCCCTTGCGTGGCGAGATCCCGCACCGGGCGAACGGCGTGATGGTCAGCATGGTCCGCAGCCAGGCCGTCGCCTACTCGCTCGATAACTTGCAGGAGCGCGGGACGATGTTCGTCCAGCCCGGCGATGAGGTCTACCAGGGCATGATCATCGCCGAGAACGCGCGGGCCGACGATATGGTGGTCAATCCCTGCAAGGAGAAGAAGCTGACCAACATCCGCGCCGCGGGCTCCGACAAGAACATCCTGCTCAAGCCCCCCCGCCTGCTGACGCTGGAGATCGCGCTCGAGGTACATCGAGTCGGACGAGCTGGTCGAGGTGACTCCGTCGAAGATCCGGCTTCGCAAGAAGGTGCTGACCGAGGACGGCCGCAAGCGCGCCGATCGACGTGGGGGCAAGAAGGTGGGCGTTTAACACGTTGCCGCCTCAGGCTCAAGACGGCTGAGGCAATCCCGTGTCGGGTAGACCTCGCTGCACTCGGTACACCCTCCTTGAGACCGCTCCGTGGAGAGGCGCCGCTGGTGCTCCTCACCCGGATCATTGACCTCGCCAGGATCGAGGTGAGGCAAGCTGGTCGTCGAGGCCGTCGCATTCAACCTCCACACGGTCAGGGAGCCGGACATGATCAGAGGAACACATCCCCGGGCCCCGACTCCTTCACATCTTTGAGATCTGGCCAGAGGTCCACCCCCAACCCGGTGATCAGGGCCATGATATCGAAAAGGTGCAGCCGCTGCCTCGATCGGGCGGGCGGATGGTCCGATGGCTGATTCACGGGGGGTCGCCGCAGCGCGCCTCGGGATCTCCTTCAAACCGGCACAACCGTTTGCCACTGGCCGACCTCGGCCGAGTCGAGCACCGCGTCGCAGACGGCCTGCGTGGGCAGGGAGTCGCGGAAGGTCGGGCTGGCGGCGGTGCCGGTCTCGAGGCCCTTGAGGAAGTCGGCCAGCGCGTTGATGAACGTGTGCTCGTAACCGATCGTCGTGCCCGGGACCCACCAGTGCCTCATGTACGGGTGCTCGAACCCCGTGACGTGGATCGACCGCCAGCCTTGCAGGTGCGACGGGTCGGAGTGGTCGAACAAGAGGAGCCGGTGCGGATCCTCCAGGTCGAAGGCGATCGAGGCGTGCTCGCCGTTGATCTCGAACCCGATGCTTGTTCTTCCGCCCGCGCGCGTAGCGGGTCGATTTCGAACAGGCCGAGCGAGCCGTTGGCGAACCGGCAGAGGAACTGGCAGGCGTCGTCGATCTCCACCTTCTTCGACACGCCCGGCGCGTTCTGGAGCGGTCGCTCCTTGATGAACGTCTCGACGTCGCCGACGACCTTGGTCACCGGGCCGTTGAGCCAGATCGCGGTATCGACTGAGTGGCTGGTCAGGTCTCCGGTGACGCCCGAGCCGGCGACGTCCTTGTCGAGCCGCCAGAGCGTCTGACCGCCCTGCGGCAGGTCGGGGCTGATCGTCCAATCCTGGAGGTAGCAGGCGCGGTAGTGGAAAACCCGGCCGAGCCGCCCCTCATCAACGATCTGCTTGGCCAGCGAGATCGCGGGGACGCGACGATAGTTGAACCAGACGAAGTTGGCCACGCCGGCCCGCTCGACCGCCTCGGTCATCGCCGAGGCCTCGGCCAGGTTCATCGCCAGCGGCTTCTCGCAGAGGACCATTTTGCCCGCCGCGGCGGCGGCCAGCGTGATCTCCTTGTGCGTGTTGTTCGGGCTGCCGATGTCGATCGCATCGACGTCCTTCCGCTCGACGACCGTGCGCCAGTCGGTCTCGGTCTCCTCCCAGCCCCAGTTCTCGGCGAACTTCTGGATCTTCTCCGGATTCCGGGCACAGGCGACCTTCATCACCGGCCGGTACTTCAGGTCGAAGAACTGGCTCACCTGCCGGTAGGCGTTCGAATGCGCCCGGCCCATGAAGCCGTAACCGATCATCGCCACATTGAGCGTCTTGGCCATTGCGGGAAATCCTGATAGGGGCACTCGGCAGTAGGCAGTAGGCAGAGGATGAAAAAACGGCGGAGGGTTGGCAAGTAGGCAGGGAGCAGAAAATCCAAAGTCTCTCGATTCCCGCCCGGAGAGCCGGCCGAGGACCTTGTCATCACCGCGATCTCTCCGGCCAGCCGTGCGCGTCGCGGACGGCGATCATCGTCGTGAGGATGTCGTTCCAGGTCGTGCGGGTTCTTCATCACGGCATTGGGGAACATGCAGCCGTCCCAGCAGATGTGGCGGAACTTCTTGGTCAGCCGGCCCTGCTCGTCGCGGAGCCAGAACCCGGCATGGTGCGGGATGTCCAGCTTGCCGTTGGGGTCGGTCGCGAGGCAGTGGCGGCCGGTGTGGTCGTGCGACCCCGAGCCGAACACGGTGGCGTCGTTCTGCGCGACGTGGAAATCGCTCGTCCAGGGTCGCAGGGCGGCGGTCAGGGTCTTGCAGCGCCTCGTCGAGCGTGGCCTTGTCGCTCCACTCGAAATCCTTCGGGAGGATGCGGTCTTCCGGGGCGTTCTCACCGAGCGTATAGAGCAGCGTATGGGCCATGTCGGCCTGGAATCCGACCGTCTCCGGCTCGCCGACACGCTCGAGCAGGTCGACCATCTTCCGCCAGGAGTGCATGCCGCCCCAGCAGATCTCACCCTCGGCGGCCAGGCGCTCGCCGAAGTCCCTGGCGATCTTGGCGGCCTCCTTGAAGGTCTCGGCGATCCGCCGCTGGTCTCCCTCGGGGTCGGCGGCCCACTCGCCCGGCGCTGCACGCCGAGTCGAAGCGGACCACGCCGTAGGGCCGCGCCCCGAGCTCGCGGAGCGTCTTCGCGATCCGGCAGCCCTTGCGGACCTGCTCGAGGAACAGCTTGCGGCCCTCGCCCTCGTCCATGGCCGAGCCGCCGCCGGTTGGCGGCCAGACCGGGGCGACCACTGAGCCGATCGCCAGGCCCCGCGACGCGGCCTTGTCGGCCAGCGTCTTGAGCTCATCGTCGGTCGCGTCGATGTTGATATGGGGGGCGTAGAGGAACAGGTCGCAGCCGTCGAACTTGACGCCGTCCGACCTCCGCCGCTGGCGGTCAGGTCGAGCATCGTGTCCAGGTCGATCGCCGGCTCCGAGCCCTCGCCCTTGCCGACCACGCCGGGCCAGGCGGCGTTGTGGAGTTTCGGGAAGTTGTTCGGATGATTCGCACTCATGGAAACGCCTTTCGAGGATCAGTCAGGCCGGGTCCCTTCACGAAGGGCATTGAGCTTCGATCCCGGTTTCCTGCGCTGGGCCTCCAGGGATTCGAGGATGTAGAACAGCAGGACCACGACGAACCCCACAAGGGAGTCGGTCATCGTCTTACCCTCCTTCGCCCTGTTGAAGAGGCCTGTTTCTCGTGGTGGGTCAGATGGCTGAGGCGGAGTCCTTGACACTCCGTCGCGTTAAAGTCGGCCGAGCCGTCGAGGACTCCATCCCGCCCACCCGGCCCAAAAAGGCGATCAACTCTTGCGGTAATCACCCACGTTGGGCGCGTGGGGATGCACGTCGGGCCCGAAGTAGCGGAGGCTCACGAACGGCTCGCTGCCGGTGTTCTTGAAGGTGACGCCCTCCTCGGCCCGCTTGGCGGTGACGAAGACCTCGTCCCTGGTCATCTCGCCGAAGCGGATGTAGTCCGGGCAGTCGACGTCGAGCTTGCCGATCGTGCCGCGCCCCTGGACGACGATCAGGCCGTAGGCGCCGGCGTCCTTGATCGTGACCGAGCGGCCGGGCTCGACGGTCAGCTCGCGGGCGCTGAAGAGCTGCTTGCCGTCGACGCGTGCCGTAGACGATCCACCGGTCGACGTAGCCCTCGGCCTCGGAGCCGCCGAGTGGACGATCGGCTCCAGGTAGTTGTGGTCCTTGAACTCGGGATCGACGTTCTTCTCCCAGTCGAGCTGGTCGACGAGGTAGTCGAGGTCGTGGTGCTTGTCCTCGGGGACGTCCTTGACGAGCAGGCTCCCAGGGGACGCGGCGGCCTTCGACCATCGACTGGTACATGCCGAAGACGTCGGAGCCCCACTGCGGCTCGTAGGTCACCAGCGAGCCGGGGGCGTGCAGGACGCACGGGGGGATCAGCCAGCCGGTGCCGGGCTTGAGGCGGTAGGCCTTGGAGTAGGTCGAGGATGCCGTTGTCCCCCTCGTCCCAGCGCTCCAGGCAGCGGCGGATGTCGTCCTTGGTCGTGCCGGGCTCCAGGCCCATGAAGGTGTAGGGGAAGTTGTTGCCGGTCCAGTTGAGCTGGGGCGGGAAGTAATAGCTCTCGGGCTTCCCCTCGCGGCCGAGCTTGGCGGCCTGCTCCTGCGTTCTGGTGCATGTGGTGGGGGATCGGGCCGAGGTTGTCGAAGAACTTGCTGTAGACCGGCCAGCGCTTGTACGTGTCCCAGATCGCCGGCGCCGATCATCTCGGGGCCGTGCAGGTCGATGGCGTCCTTGAGGGTGAACCGGTCGCCGTCGTGGACGACGTAGCTCAGCCCCTCGTCGGCGGGCGCGCCCTCGTTGGCGGCGGGGGTGGTCGAGGCGAACCAGCGCTCGTCGATCCCGCCGCGGTGGGTGCCCAGGGCGTAGAGGTCCTGCGGGGCGAGCTTGAGCCGGCCGCCCGGCATCAGGAACGACCGCGGGACCCAGGTCGGGGCCAGCCGCAGGATGCCCTTCGCCGGCATCGAGCGCCGCGCGCACCCGCGCGGCGAGTTGCTGATCGCTCATCCGTCTCTCTCCCGCCTCGGTGGCTCGGAACAGCCTTGCAACGCGAGCGTACGTGAGGAATCCTCCGGGGTCCCACCTCATTTCCCGCCTCGGCGACTCGGAACTGCTTCGCAACCCTGTTCACGATAAGGGATTCCTCGTTGTAAAGCCGCGTGTGCCGCGACGCAAGAGGGAAGTCGCTGGGTTTGCGATTCCCGCGAGCCTCTCCCACCTCGTCACTTCTCGCTCTCGAAGGAGAGGGATTCAGCCGTTAGGAGAAACCGGGAGCGCACAATCGTGCCCCTGCCCTGCCGACCACGGCCTTGACCGCGATTTTTTGCATTGCCCCGGTGGCGCTGGTAGACTGGTAAGGCACCTCGTTGTTTCTGGAACGTTTGCGATCAAGATCTTTCTACGATTTCTTCTTGATTCCTTCATAATAGGGGACGAGCATGCCCCGTCGGGGTTCCAGCAAGAGGCGGCTTCGGCTCGAATTCTTGGAGCGGCGTGAAACACCGTCGGCGGTCGCGGGGGCTCATGCCTTGACGGAACCGGCGATTCACATCGCGGCCCAGCATGCGCCACATTCGACGGGTAACGCGTTCATCGGGACCGAACAGTTGACGCTCAACGCTCCCACAACCCAATCCTCCGGAGCACTTGTGCTGACGGGCAGCGGAACCGGGCAAGTGACCGGGCTCGGAACGATCTCGAGCACGATCACGATCACCTTCGCCCAGGATTTGCGCTTTTTCGGGGCGACGACCACCATCAAGGACCTCGCCGGCGGCCAAATCACTGCCGCGATTATCGGCTCCTACAAACATCGGCTCAATAATAGCCAGGCCCAAGGTCTCTTTGCGGTCACAGGTGGGAAGGGCCACCTGGCGCAAGCGACCGGCCACGGGATCCTCACGCTCTCCCCGATCCGGAACTTCCCGAACCAGCCGAATGGGTTTGCAACCCTCGGGTTTCACGGGAGAATCACGCTTTGATCTCCGAGGGGCGGCCGAGGCGCGTTGCGATCCGATCATGGCTCGGACCAGCGCCGTGACAGCCGCGCGGCGTCCTCCGGGGTGACTCGATAGATGAGGATCGAGTGGCCGATCCGCGCGATCGGGGTCAGCGCGAAAATAGCCAAAGGCGTGAGGTTTGTCCGCGTTCCAGGCGGGTGACCACGCCTCGGGGACGGCGGCGACGGGGGCGCTGTCGAAGAGCCGCCAGGGGAGGCCGGCGACCAGGGTGGCGCTGATCGCGTAAAGGCCGGGCGTCAGTTGCCGCGCCGGGCCGACCAGTCGCGACGTCGCTTTGCCCGGCATCGCTCGGACCGTCCCCAGTTCGGCCGGCGGCAGGAACCAGTCGAAACCCTGGCACCGCAGAGAAAAGATGCTCGGGTTGATCTGGCCGAAATAGGCGATGCCCACCCGCTCGCCGTGCGCGTGGGCATGGATCCAGTCCTTGAGGTTGATCAGGTCCTGGCCCCAGTCGAGGTTGCTGTCGATCAGGCGGGGAGGGTCGCGGTCCGGTCCCCCCGAGGCCCAATTGAAATAGGCCAGGTAGTGCGGATGGATCAGCGCCGTTGCCAGGACCGTCAGGCCCAACGAGGCGCCGATGACCGCCCGCGCCGCGGTTCGCCGCGCGCTTGTCCCGAGGCCCGCCGCCCACGGGACCACCTTCCCCATCCAGATCATGACGTAAGGGAAGATCGGGAGGACATAGCGGAGGCCGAGGCAGATGTTCGTCAGGAAACTCATCGCGAGCAGGACCACCACAGGGACCGTCGCGACCGCGACCTCATCGGCCCATTCCGACCGCGACCGACGCGAGGTCGCCAGGGCTCCGAACGAGAGCGCCAACAGGCACCACGTCCCCTCCGGGACCTTGTCGAGTAATGTCCGCGTGTAATACGACCGCCATCCCGACTGCCTGAGCTCACCGTCGAGGTAGACGGTATAGCCTAGGACGTCCTCCTCGCCTGCCGTTTCACTCGCACCCGGATGCGTCGAAAAGAACCGTTTCGGAATGCCTTCCGTCTCGAGCTTCTGCTCGTCGAAGCCGAGCACGTAATGCTTCGGCAGCGGTGTGGGGAGCCGGGCGAGCGCCGTCCCTCGGAAGCGGTTGACGCGATGGCGCCAAGCGGTGTCGAGCAAGTCATTCGGGCTCCGGGGTCGTCGCATCCCCAGCGGCACGGGCCGGGTCAGGGAGCTGGAGGCGAACTCGAATTGCCCGAGCGGAAGGCCGACCCCCTCGAACCCGTAGCCCGCGTCGATCGTCACGATGCTGACGACGACCGTCAGGCTCCCCAGGCTGAGGGCGAGGAGCAGCCGCGCCGGCCATTCGCCCCTCGGGGCCGTCAGGATCAGCCGGACCAGCCAGAGGAATGGCCACAGCCCGAAGAGCAGGACCAGGCTGAACTTGGACAGCTCGGCCAGCCCGAGACAGACGCCCGCGACCGCCGATCTCCGCCAACCGGGCTGGTGGAGCGACCGCCAGAAGAGGAAGGTCGCGGTGACGCCCAGCGCAGTCGCCCCCATGTCGGTCGTGATCAGCCGCCCGTGAGCCAGGACGTTGGGACAGAAGGCCCAGAGTGCCAGGCTCAGCAGGCCGCCCCCCTCGCCGTACAACCGGCGCGACCAGGCGAACACGACGATGCCCCCCAGCACCGAAAAGAGTGGCATCATGAGCCGGGCCCGCGCGAACAGCTCGAAGTAGCGGGGCACGTTCAGAATCGCGAAGTTCTGCGCGACCGTCGGATGCGCGGGTGGCTCGATCGTCCAGCTCGGCGCCTCATAGAGCGGCCCCGTCTCGGGCCGGGACAGGACGACCGGCAACGCTGCCACGAGCTTGATTAGCGGCGGATTGTGGCGGTAGAGCCGGAACGTCCCCTTCTCCCAGTAGGTGACCCCGGCGGGCAGATGGACCACCTCATCGACCGTCGGGTTCTCCTGGATCAGGCTCAGGACGGCGAGGATCAGGTGAACCGCCGACAGGAACACGACGGCCAGGACGGTCCGAGGCCGATTCCAGAACATCGCGGCGCCTGCCGGCTCCGGCTCCAGGGGAAGACTCGGGACCATTTGGTGGGGAGGCTCGCGACGGGGCCGAGCGGAACGTCTGGACAAGGTGGGCTCCTCTGGTGCAGCGTTTCGACCGAAGGCGCCCCGGCCCTCTCCCTGAGCGAGCGGCAGATTTCCGGTCCATTCTCCCTTGGGGAGAGCGGCGGGGTGGGGCTCGGATCCG
This sequence comes from uncultured Planctomycetaceae bacterium, assembly GCA_963803395.1. Taxonomy (GTDB): domain Bacteria; phylum Planctomycetota; class Planctomycetia; order Isosphaerales; family Isosphaeraceae; genus JAFANO01. The sequence goes on along the minus strand of CAWDND010000069.1, from coordinate 10,106 downwards.
CCGGGAGATTTCCTCCGACCCTTTCCAGCCTTCAGGAGCCGTGCGTCCTGACCAGGCTGCTGATCGCGGCGAAAGACCCGCGCAGGTCGCGGTAGAGCTGGCGATAAAGCGCGTAACCCCGGTTGTAGAACTCCTGAGCCCAGGGATCGGCCGGAGTCTCTTCGGCCAGCCGGATCGTGGCGTCGCACGCCTCGGGGACCGAGGCGAAGCCGCCGGTGCCGACCTGAGCGAGCAGGGCGGCGCCGAAGGCCGGGCCTTCGGTCGATTGGAGGGTATGGACGCCGTGGCCATAGATGTTGGCCTGGATCTGCCGCCAGAGTGGGTTCCGCGCGCCGCCGCCCGAGACGCGGATCTGCTCGATCACGACGCCCATCTCGCGGATCAGCTCCAGGCTGTCGCGCATCGCATAGGCCGCGCCCTCCATGATGCTCCGGATCAGGTGCGGCCGCCCATGGCGGACGGTCAGGCCGATCCAGGCCCCCTTGGCATCGGGGTCGAAGTGCGGGGTCCGCTCGCCGGTCATGTAGGGGAGGAAGAAGAGCCCCTCCGCCCCCAGTCCGGCCATCGTGGCCTCGTCGGACAGGAGGAAGTAGGGGTCGATGCCGCGCTCCCGGGCCATCTCGACCTCGGCCTTGCCCAGCTCGTTGCGGAACCACTGGAGGCTGCCGCCGGCCGCGAGCACGACTCCCATGACGTGCCAGGCGCCCGGCACGGCGTGGCAGCCGCGCTGGAGCCGACCGAGCGGGTCGTAGCCCAGTTCCTCGGCATGGGCGAAGACGACCCCCGAGGTCCCCATCGTCGCCGAGACGACGCCGGGCCGGACGATCCCGTTGCCAACCGCGCCGGCCGGCTGGTCGCCACCGCCGCCGACGACCGGCGTGCCCCGTGCCAACCCACTCGTCGCCGCCCCCAGGCCACTGATCTCCGCCGAGACTTCGGTGCTCTCGGAACACTGGGGTAGGATCGCGGGATCGATCTGCAATTTGGACAGCAGGTCGGCGCTCCAGCGGCGGTGAGCGACATCGAGCAGGAGTGTCCCGGAGGCGTCACTCACCTCGGTCGCATACGTCCCGGTCAGCCGGTATCGGACGTAATCCTTGGGCAGGAGGACCTGCCGGACCCGGTCCCACGACAGCGGCTCATGGTTGCGGAGCCAGAGGAGCTTGGGCGCGGTAAAGCCGGTCAGTGCCGGGTTGGCGACCATTTGCACCAACTGGGCGCGCCCTCCCGCCCTGTTCTCGATCTCGGCGCACTCGGCGGCGGTCCGCTGGTCGTTCCAGAGCAAGGCGGGGCGGAGCACCTTGCCATCGCCGTCGAGGAAGACCGCGCCGTGCATCTGGCCGCTCAGGCCGATCCCGGCGATGTCGGAGGCCTTGAAAGCCGCCTTGGCCAGAACCTCGGCGACGGTCTTCTGCGTCGCGTCCCACCAGAGCTCGGGGTTTTGCTCCGACCAGCCGGGATGGGGGTGATCGCACGGATACTCCGCCGACGCCGAGGCGAGGATCACGCCCTGCTCATCGATGGCCAGCGTTTTCGTCCCTGACGTGCCGATGTCGATTCCCAGGGTGACGCTCACCGCTTGCCCTCCCAGCGCTCGCCGCGCCGCAAGACCCGGGGGGCCATCCCCTCGGAATGCCGGCGGGCCTCATCCTCGAAGACCCGGACCGGGACCGTATTGAAGGTGAACATGTCGTAGTGATGCGGGACCAGGAATCGGGGCCGGATGGTGGCGGCCAGGGTCACCGCCTCGGCCGCCGACAGATGGCCTGCGACGTCCCGCGCCGGGTCCCAGTCGATGATCGGCAGAAAGAACACGTCGAACGGACCAGCCCCCGAGCTGATCGGCCAGACCCTCATAGGCCAGGCTGTCACCCCTATGATACACATACACTCGGAATCCGTCCGCCTCGAATAAAGGGGGCGTCTAAAGGGGGCGTCCCCGCTCGTCGGTGTCGAGTCCCTCGTGCGCCGGGGGGACCGCGCGGACCGCAAAACCCGCACGCTCATACGTCCCCCCGTGATCAATCCGACGAGCCAGTCCCCCGGGAGGCCGAGCCCTCGGGAGTGCTCGATCGGCGCCTCGAGGCAGGACGAGCCTCGGGCGAGCCGGCCGGCAGGTCGGGCATCGTGTCGGGGTCGACCACCCACTCCACACCGGCTTCGCCGGGTTGAGAATCAGGGAATCAGGCGGAAACGTCTCCAAGTTCAGGCGATCCGCGAAATGGCCTCGCAACGCGCGGATCGGTTCTCCCTGAGAGCCCCTAACCCAATGGAAGGGAAGGTCTTGGCCTGCCTTCAAAGGGCTGAAGGAGGGCCGCACGCAAGGCTTCGACGCGAAATGGCTTGTGCAGGAACACTCGGATACCCAGACGGTGCAGGGTCGCTTCGAGGTCGTCGCTCAGCGCGGCCGAGCAGGCCACGATGGGCAGGTTGGGCCAGTCCGCTCGGACCCGGCGGGCCACCTCCACCCCATCGAGGACCGGGAGCATGAGGTCGAGCAGGATCAGACTCAACCGGCTCCCTGATTTTCGGACCTGTTCCAAGGCCTCGCCGCCATCGGGGGCCTCCAGCGTGGTGTAACCCCAAACACCCAGGAGCCGTACCAGTGTGCGAGACACCAGAGGCTCGTCCTCGACGACCAGCACGCATTGGGGAGCTCCTCCTCTCTCGGAGGCAGATCGCTCCGCGTGTGGCGCACCGTCCTTGTTGGCGTGGACCGGCGGAGATGGATCGAACGGGGACAGAGGTCCAGAAATCCCGAACAGTGCTACGGGGATCGGCCCCCGGGCGGTGATCGAGTTGTCGCCGTGGAGTTCGGCGAGGGTCGTCCATGCTGGATCGAACACGTTCGAAATCGGTCCAGAGCGGGACCAAGCTGTGCCCCGCCGCGTCCAGGCGGACAGCCACGGGAAGGACCGGCTGACCGGGGCCGGAGGCTTGGGCGGCGGTGGCACTCGGGTAGAAGTGGATCCAATTCCCCTGTTGCGTGGCGGGCGTAAGTGTGTAGAGCATCTTCGGTCTCCGTCGTCCCTGGACAATTCGGGTGTTTCGACGCGCCGTGGAGTCAAGTGAGGTGTAGCGCGGTGGTCTCGGCAGCGCTTACGATCTGCCACCGCTCCATCCGCCTGTCAGTGCCTCACGAGCCTGGTCGTGATCCGATTTCACGCACCCATGTGCAGTTCATGACCCGGGCGATCGTGGATTCGAGCGTGCGGATGTCGATCGGCTTCGTCAGGTGCGCGGCGAACCCCGCCGCCTGGCTCTGCTGGATGTCCTCCTCCGAGCCGAATCCGCTGAACGAGATCCCCGGCACGGCACGGCCGTTGCCGAGATCGCGCATCAGTTCCAGTCCGGTGCCATCGGGCAACTCGACGTCGCTGAGGACCAGGTCGAAATCCTCGTCAGCCGCCGCCTCCCGCGCCGAGGATAATCGGGCGACGCTCCGTACGGTATGCCCATGCTGGCTCAAGATCCAGGTGAGGGTCCGCAAAGTGACTTGATTATCCTCCACCAACAGGATCTTCAAGGGCCGGAGCGGCGGAGCGGCGTCGGGGACCGCAGGCTTGGCGACCGGCGTGGGCACCGTCGGCAGCTCCAGGGTGAAGGTGGCTCCGCGGTCCTTCCCCGCGCTGGCGCCGCTCAGGCGGCCACCGTGCGCCTCGACCACCGCTCGGCTGATCGTCAGACCCAAGCCCAGGCCCTCGAAGCGGCGCGACAGCGTGTTTTCCCCTTGTTCGAAGATCTGGAAGATCCTGGGGAGGACCTCCGGGGCGATGCCGATGCCGCTGTCGGAGACCTCAATGATCAGGTGTTGCCCGTCGGGACTGGGCCCCGGCTGATTGCGCGAGCAGAGCGCGATTGTCCCATCGCTGGGGGTGAACTTGATCGCGTTCATGAGCAGGTTCCAGAAGACCTGTTGCAACCGGACAGGATCCCCCGCGACGTGATGCGCTGCGGCTGAGAGGTCGAGTACGATCCGGTGCCGGCCGGCCTTGATCGCGCCGCGGCAGAGGTTCAAGCTCTGATGGATTGAGGCATGGGCATCCAGCGTCTCCCGATTGAGCCTTATCTCGCCCCGAGCGCTGAGGGTCACGTCCAGGAGATTGTCGATCAGCCGCGCCTCCAGTTCCACTTGGTTCCGGATCATGGCCAGGGTCGGCAAAAGGTCGGCGTCCGTCTTGGGATCTTCCAGCAGCGCCGAGACGGTCAACAGCACCGGCGTCAAGGGCGTGCGCAACTCGTGGCTGACGACGGCGAGGAACTGGTCCTTGACCCGGTTGGCGGCCTCGGCCGCATTGCTGACGCGTCGCAACTTCTCCGCCTCCCACTTGCGTTCAACGGCATGCCGTATGCTCCGATACAATATTGAGAAATCCCAATGTCCCTTAATCAGGTAATCCTGCCCTCCTGCGTGCAGGGTTTCGAGCGCGATCTCCTCGTCGTCGAGCGCGGCGAGTACGATGATCGGCACCTCGGGCGATTGGCCATGTACCCGATGGAACGTGTCGAATCCCTGGCTGTCCGAGAGCGAGAGGTCCAGCAGGACCACGTCGATGTCCCCCTCGGCGAGGCGCTAGCCCCGTCTCGAGCTGAGCGGCGTGCTCCAGCCTCAATCGAGGGGAGGTCTTCTCCGTCAAGATCTCTTGGATCTGGCGGACGTCTTTCGGGTTGTCCTCGATCAGGAGGATCGCGATCATCTTCCCAGCCATCTCAATTCCCTTTCTCGGGGGGAAGTTTGACGATTATCATCCAGAATTCCTCGATCGAGCGCACAACCGCGATGAACTCGTCGAGGTACATCGGCTTGAGAAGAGTGCGGTTCGCGTGGAGGGTCGTAGCTCCTGAGGATGTCCTGATCGGTGTTCGAGGCCATCAAGTTGATGACCGGGATCCGCCTCAGACCGGGAGCGGCCTTGATCTCCGCCAGCACCTCGCGGCCATCCTGCTGGGGCAGATTCAGGTCGAGCAGGATGAGATCCGGCCGGGGTGTTTTGCCGGCCACCGCATCGGGTCGTCCGCCGTCGCGTTTGGCGAGGAATTGGGTGGCTGTCGACCATGCGGAGCGGCTCTTGGAGGTCCTGCGAGCCGACGTAGGCGAACTGTTCGAGTTCGGTGTTGGAGCGGGTGAGCTCTTGCACCGCTGTGCCACCTCTTGTTCGGCCCGCTTGCACTCGGTGATATCCACGATGGCGCTGAGGACCAGCGCGGTGGTGCCGTGCATCCTCTTGGCGAACCCCCGCAAGGTCCCGGCGTGGTTCCTCAAGGCGGTGATGGCGACGTTCGTCCAGAATCGTGACCCATCCTGGCACACCCGCCAGCCCTCATCCTCGAACTTTCCTTCGACCGTCGCAACCGCCAGTTCATGATCGAGCTTGCCTCCCTGAATGTCCTCGGCCGGGTAAAAGCAGGAGAAGTGCCGGCCGAGAATCTCCTCCACCCGGTAGCCTTGGATCCGCTCATCTCCCTGATTCCAACGGATGAGGCGCCCCCTGGGGCCCAGCACGAGCACTGCAAAGTCCCTGATGCCCTCGACCAGTAGATGGAACCGCTCCATGCTTGGTCTCAAGGACTCCTCGGCCCGCTTCCCCTGGAGGATCTCTCGTTCCGGCTCCTTGGGGCGGTTGCCGAACTCCGAGGAATCGGATGGGGTCGTCAGGGATTCCGACATTTCAACCTCGCAAAGCACGACGCAATTCGGTTTGGAAGGAACTCCCGGACACAGCTAGACTCCTGGAAGAGGTCATCGAGCGTCTGGTACCCCCGTGCCACGACGTGTTCGACTCTCGAGACCAAGTCCGCTTAATAATGAGTAAGCGTGAGCGGACGATTCGGCGTCCTGGGTCCTTCCTTCGATATATTAATGTTACTTCGTTAAGCTCCATAAATCTTCTCCAGAGATTGCCTTTGTCCGATTCCTGAAAAAACCTTAGAATCAACTAGAGGAAAAACCTGAGATGAGAACAGAGAAAAAACCCCTAGAATCAAGTTTAAAAAAGAAAAGGCCTAACAAAGAAACCAGAATCACTAATTTTGGCTCCGGTCCGTGACCTTAATGACCACTTGGGCCATCCTGGTGAAAATGCGAGCGTGTCCGGGGTTTTTCGGGGTGGGCGGGATGCGTGCGGAAAATTGGGTGTCTTCGGCATGACAACTGCGATTCAGCTAATGATTGCGTGGAGCCCTGAGGATCTTTCCGGAGATCACCCGATGAACCGCTTGCTTCGCCCCTTGTCGCTCGCGTCGGTCCTCGTCGGTGTCTCGGGCCTGCTGGCCAGTTGTCAAGACGAAGCCAACAAGCCCGAAGCCAAGGTGGCCGAAGAGGCCGTGGGGATTCCGAACCAGGGAAGTGAGAAAACGTCCGAGGTCACCCGGGACGTGACCGTGATCAAGGAGACCACAGTCGAGGATTCCAAGACCGGCACGGTCCTCAGCAAGAAGAAGGAAGTGACACCCGTCCAAATCAAGAAGGAGACCGACATCTCGACCGACGTCAAGGTCAGGGTCGGTGAGACTCGGTAATCGGGGAAGTGATCGCCCCATCAGGAGACGGGCGATCTCTCGAGCACCTTGCGGACCAACCAGACGCCCTCAGCGATCGCCCGCGCCTTGGCGATCGCAACGTGTCGCACCGTCTCTGCGAGAACCCGCAGTCGGGCGTGACCGTGATCCGCGGGGCCTCGACCTATTGCAGGACCGTCCGCAAGCGCTGCGCGACCAACTCAGCGGGCTCGATCCAGGTGTTCTTCACGTCCACCAGGCCGACAGTGGAGTCGAGCCGCTCGGGGAGCTCGCCGAGCAGTTCGGTCTCGGCCAGCTTGCGGTTGGCAAACTCGAAGGCGAGCTGGTTGACCCCCACGCCGCCCGCTGTGGGGAAACAGCGGGACGAACCACCGACGGCTCGGGCGCGGTAGCTCCAGAAACATATGTGCATGCTGACGTGAGCATCGACCCCGACGACCGTCCCCGCGATCACGTCGAGGAAATGGTCGGGCTCGTCGGAGTGGCAGGCGAAGCTCGGCTCCTGACATCGTCTCGATCCTCTCAAAAATAGGGAGTCGAATCGCCATTCAATGCCCGCCAAGATTATTGTGAATCTGGCTTTGACGGCTCTGACTGGATGGGGACAAGATTGAGACTAATATTATAATATCCTCGGCTCATGGTCGCGGCCCAGGCGGCGCGGTCGTGGCGCTCGGTGACCTGGCGAGAGGGGAGCCAGGGCTGGATGCGCGGGGGCGCCGACCCAAAAAGTGCAGCCGAGCCCCCTCTTGGGTAGAATGCTAGGAGAGGTAATCAGGTCAAGGAGGCTGGTCGATGTTCTTCCGTATTGGTTCCAAGGCGGGCAAGGCCGTTCCGCCTGCTGGGCAGGCTCTTGAGGAAATCCACTTGGCTCTTCCGTTTTTAAGTGCAAGATGGGTCGAAAAGGGCCTTCAGTCCGTGGGCCATCTGGCGGATCTGCTCGATCGACCAACCGATCGCCTCCGACGCCCGATTCAGGTCCAGGATCAGGCGCGTCCATAGACTGTCGGCGGACTTCAGCCCGTACGCCCGCTTGGTGATCACCCGCGCCTTGTTGTTGATCCCCTCCACTGCCGCACTCGTCTGATGCGCATCGAAGGAGTTCAGGATCGCTGTCTTCCACCGGTCGTAGGTCGCGAAGAACGCGCCGAGGTCCAGCCCCAAGTCTTCGGTCTCACGCCGCAGTCGCCTCAACCAGCGCGCCGCCGTGGTGCGATCGCCGGCTGTGTCGAAAATCTCCTGGAAGCGGAGACGCACCCGGTACAACTCCTTCAGCTTCGGGATCTTCTCGAACAGGCCCTCCAACGCCTGCCGTTCCTCCGGCGTCAAGCTCTCTGGATCACGGCGGAAGGCCCACCTCTGGGAGCGAAACGCCTTCCGCTCGGCCTTGCTCAACTTCGCCTGAGATTCACGGGTCATTTTTTTTCGAAGGGCATCGACGGCCTCGTGGAACTTCTTGGCCACATGGAACCGGTCGGTCACGGCGCGGCTGTCCTTCAACCGCTCGGCGCACGCTGCCGGAGAGGCCGCGCCCATGTCCACGCGGTGGGTCCGCACCTGCTGGCGTTGCTCCTCGGAGAGGAGGTCCAAGCACTTCAGGGCCGCGGCCGTGTCCTTGCCGCGTGCCACGGCCAAGATCTGGGGCCGTGCCGGATCACTCAGGTCGGTCATAAGCGTGACGTCGAGCCGGTGCCGCTTCTTCAAGCTCAGTTCGTCCAGGCCGATGTCGGTGATCACGCGTTGCGGATCGATCTGACGCTCCTCGGCTCACTGGGACTCGACGATGCGTTCCACGGTCTCGGCCGAGATCCCCAGGCGGCGAGCGACGTCCTCGGCGGTGCTGCCGATCAGCGACCGGAGCACGAACTGCTCGAAACGGTAGGTGTAGGCCGTGTCCTTGCGTTTGAAGGGTGGGATGAGGTGCTGGCGGTAATCGCAGCGTGCACAGCGGTGAAAGGGGGCCTGGTAGATCCAGAAGCCGGGCTGCCCCCAGACGTCGAGGTCCCGAATGGCTTGAGGGGATGTCTTGAACTCGATGTGAGCCCGATCCTCATGTCCGCACCGCTCACAGCGGCAGCATTCGGGCAGGGGCCAGCGGACCCCGAAGCCGTGGCCGTCCTGGTGGCGCTCATACCCGGTGATCTCCACGTCGGGAGGCAAGTCGACCTCGATCGTCACACTAGCCACGGTGTCTCTCCTGTTGGGGCCGAGGGGTTGATCAGGATGCCGCCCCAGAGATCTCCTGGGGCCAGATCGGGATGATAACCCCGGAATGCAGCATGGCCAAATGCCAAGAAAACCCACGGTCTCGCACTTTAGAACGGAAGAGCCCAGATCGGGATGATAACCCCGGAATGCAGCCTGGCCAAATGCCAAGAAAACCCACGGCCTCGCACTTTAGAACGGAAGAGCCATCCACTTACAGCTTCAACAGCAGCAGCAACTCTGGACTGAAAAGCTCGCCCAGGATCCCTCCTGCTTTGCCGCTTTGGAGCAAGAGGTCCATCTCCGCTTCGGCCAGGGCGCCGACCAGTTCGTCGCCAGCCTCCTCGCTGGGGTTGCCAACCAGCCCGCCCTACAAGGCGCCGCGAAAAAAAAGTAACCGAGACCGAACGTCCCTTTCGTTCGCCCCAGCAACGCTCCCGCTGCATCCGCCTCCTCGATGGCCTGATCCTCTGGGTCAGCACCGCCTCCTACGCCGTTGTCAACCACACCGGCAAAGGCCGTGGTCGGGCTGGCTCTGGCCTGTACCCGGAGCTGGCTGTCCTGGGGATTCACCACGGCAAGACCGCGGCTTTGGTCGATCTCGTGGCCCGACAATCCGCCCTGCTGCCCTCCTTTGAGCATGCCCAGCGTGAGTTGAAGTCACACGGTTTGAACCTGCCACTCAAGGAGGTTCGCCGCATCGCCACCCATTTGGGGGCGCAGGTCTTGACGCATCGCAAACGCGACCTGCTCGACTACCGCGACGGCCGTATGCCGGCTGGTCAGGAGCTGGCGGGCAAGCGTGTGGCCTGTTGCATCGACGCTGGCAAGAGCCGACTGCGTCACGTCACGCGCAAGCAGAAAGGCAAGGGCAAATCCAAGACGCAGCGCCGCCGTTCCCAGACCGACTGGCGCGACGTCAAGGTGCTGATCATCTACGAGATCGACGAGAAAGGCGAAAAGGTCCGAACAAGCTGTCCCTGGATCGACGGCACCTTGGGTGGGCCGGACGAAGCCATGGAACTGCTGGCGATGCCCCTGCACCGGCTGGGTGCCGTCGGTGCGGAGGTGGTGGTGTTCCTGGCCGACGGGGCGCCGTGGATTGGGGAGCGGCTGGAGTGGGTGGCCAAACGTGTGGGGCTGCGCGATCCGCAGTGGCATTTCATCCTGGACTTCTGGCATGCGGCGCAACACATCGGTCTGGCGCTGGGGCATGTGCCGAGAGCAGACAAGGAACGACGGCGGCTCTACCGGAAGTTGCGGAAGTGGCTCAAGGGAGGCCAAGCCTGGGAGATGATCCAGGAGCTGCGACGCCTGGGTGAGACGCATGGAGTGCTCCAGGCGATGCAGGAAGACCTTGGGTATCTGGAGAAGCATGAGGA
>CAWDND010000068.1:0-13488 GCA_963803395.1 uncultured Planctomycetaceae bacterium | reverse complement strand
AAATATCCAGACACCGCTCTTGCCTTACTGGTTTGTGTGCCAAATGTCGTCACCCCCCCTTTGGTCCAAGGCCCTCGTCTTGTCCCTTCTGTTGAGCCGGAGCCGAGCCCGCGTTGACTGAACCCGGCTCCTGCCGCGGCGCTGGGTGGTGGAGAGGTCGTCCGGCTGGATGGCACGGTTCCGCCGCTTGGCTCGGGACTCTGAGTGCCTCAGCGAGACCCTGGAGGGGCTGCACTCTGTCGCCTTCAGCATCTGATGCTTCACAAGGCCGCTCCCCTTTTCCTGTGGAGTTCATAACCCGCTCTAACCCAACTGTGCTATCGTGCACTCTCCGACCAATCGCCCGGTACCCGGTGCCTTTCCAGTCGCCCGCGACGGAAAAGGCTGCGGCCACCTGTGACTGAGGGGCGCACGAGTTACCCGAAGTACGATCTGATTGTCATCGGCAGCGGCCCCGGCGGTGAAGGGGCCGCTATCAACGCCGTAAAGAACGGCCTGCGCGTGCTGGTGGTCGAAAAACGCCCGGAGGTCGGGGGCAACTGCACGCACACGGCCACGATCCCGAGCAAGTGCTTCGGGCCGCCGTCGGCGAGATGATGGCGCTCACGACCAAGTCCCTGTTCCAGGAGCTCGTGAAGCCGGGAAAGCTTACGTTCCAGCAGCTCTTGCGCGGGGCCGAGTCGATCATCCGCAGCCAGGTGACCGTCCGCCGCGGCTTCTACGAGGCGCAACGACGTCGACATCGTGCACGGGACCGCCCACTTCATCGGCGACCATATGATCGAGGTCCAGCATGGCGAGGGGACCGGCGATCGGTACGGTGCCGACGCCTTCGTGCTGGCGACGGGCTCCCGCCCTTACCGCCCGCCGGCGTCGACTTCACCCATCCGCGCATCTTCGACAGCGACACGATCCTCGACTCGACCTCACGCCGAAGTCCATCACGATCTATGGCGCGGGAGTCATCGGCTGCGAGTACGCTTCGATGTTCCGCAACATGGGATCAAGATGAACTGGTCAACACGCGAACAAGCTGCTGGCGTTTCTGGACGACGAGATCATCGACGCGCTCGCTTATCACCTCCGCGACGGGGCGCATCCGCCACGGCGAGGATACGACGGTCACGGGACCGACGACGGCGTCATCCTCCACCTGAAGACCGGCAAAAGGTCAAAACCGACATGCTGTTCTGGGCCAACGGCCGCACGGGCAACACGAGCGACTCGGGCTGGAGGCTGGGCATCGTCCCCGACAGCCGCGGCCAGATCGACGAACGAGCACTATCAGACCAGCGTCCGCCGCACATTTACGCCGTGGGCGACGTCGTCGGGTTTCCGTCGCTGGCCAGCACCTCGTACGAGCAGGGCCGCTTCGCGGCACGCACCTGGTCGACGGCCAGAGCGAGATCATGTCGATCTCGTCCCACCGGCATCTACACCAGCCCGAGATCAGTTCGATGGGCAAGACCGAGCACGAGCTCACCGAAGCAGGCGTCCCCTACGAGGTCGGCCACGCCTAGTTCAGGCACCTGGCGCGCGCCCAGATCACCGGCCAGACCGTGGGCATGCTCAAGCTGCTGTTCCACCGCGAGACGCTCGAGATTCTGGGCATCCACTGCTTCGGCGATCAGGCCTCGGAGATCATCCACATCGGCCAGGCCATCATGGCCCAGCCGGGCAGCGCGAACACGCTGCTCTACTTCGTCAACACGACGTTCAACTACCCGACGATGGCGGAAGCCTACCGGGTGGCGGCGTTGAATGGGATGAACCGGGTGTTTCCGGATCCTGAGTAAGGGTTTCTCCCATAAACGATCCCGTGGAGACCCGCGGCCGACCCCACAGATACTGCCGAAGACCCAACCGCATTAACACCAGTTGTCCGCCGAAGGTGGGTTTCTCGTTCTTAGATTCTGGCCGAGTGTGGATATTATAATATCCAGACACGGAGCAACCCCGGGGCTGTCAAACTTGGGTGGAGAGCTTGGATTTCCCCCCGTTTTCGGGCCGAATCCATGCGATTCTCTGGAGGAGACAGGCGAAATCCACGGGAACAACGCTCCTCTCTACCCAAGTTTGCCAACCTAGAAAAATACTTCATGCGGAGCGATTCCAGCCGCTCCTTCTTCCTTGACTTTCAAGACAGCCGCTCGCCCCCAGCCTCTGTGAGGGGCGAGGGATGACGGGTCCGAGGACAGGGGAAATAGGAGGAGAGAATTTGGAAGGAAGTCGCCCGCGGATCGGGCTCTGGCCTCTCTAGGGGTCCGCCACGCTGCCGAGCGTGAAACACCAGCCCTCGTCCGCCGGCGGCGGGTTTCTTGTTTTCTCCTCCGTCCGGCGCGGCCGCTCACAGCGAGCGTTTTGCCTGACATACCAAATTCGTGACGCACTGCGTCACGAATTGTCCTGCCAACGCCCAGATTGCCGATCCGGGTCGATCCGCAGTAACGATGTCCCTTGACAGGAGACAACTGCCGATGGAACACGTCCACCACGTCGCAGGATCCGCGAGGAGCGGCCCTGGAGGCTGCCCCCCGGTGAATAAGGGCCTGCTCGTCACCGACATCTTCTCCGAACTCGGCAAGGGTGTGAACCAGGCCGGAGGAGCCGATGGCAGATAAGGCGATCGCGGGAAAATAATTCGTCCGCTGAAATTCCGTACAATCCTAGTTCCGCACATCTCCTCAAATTGTTGCCACTAAACGAGTTGCAAACACAGTTTTTCAAATTCGGACGCGTAAATTCGCGCCGATATCTTGTGCAGCGTAAGGACTTACAGTGTGAAAATCGCGAGCCGTGCGGAAATGTCGGTACAATGCCACCTCGACAACCAGGAGGTGGCGAAATGGAATTGACGGCGGCGGTGTGTGTCTTGTTGCAGGGAACGGCAGTGGCGTTCCATGGTGCTCAGCGCAGGCGGTTCCTGGCGGAAACCGTAGAGGCTTTTGGCCTGAGCCAACGGCAAGCCGAACGTGAACTGGGTTGGACTCGTGATACGATTCGCAAGGCGCAGCATCAGTTGTTCTCCGGCATCACCTGTGCGGACAACTTCTCTGCTCGTGGTCGCAAGCCGGCCGAGTTCCACTGGCCCCATCTCCTTCAGGATCTCTGCGATCTGGTTCAAGACAATCTCCAGACCGACCCCACCTTCCAGACCACCGGGCTGTATTGCCGCCTGTCGGCATCCGCGGTCCGCAAGCAACTCATCGAACGCAAGGGCTATATCGACAAGCGATTACCATCCGTACAAACCATCGGCGACAAACTCAACCTCCTGGGCTTCCGTCTCCGCACCGTTGTCAAGAGTCGCCCCCAAAAAAAGTGAAGGAAACCGATGCCATCTTCCAAAATGTGGCGGAGGTGCACCGGCAGGCGATCGCTTCGGAAGACACCCTTCGCCTCTCCCTGGATGCCAAAGCCCCAGTCCTCATCGGCCCCTTCGCGCGTGGCGGCAAGAGCCGCCAGGGCACCCAGGCCGCCGACCACGATTTCAAGCCGTGGGGAAAGTTGACCCCCTTCGGTAACTTTCTGCCCGATCAGAAGGAGTGGAACTTCTATATTCACCTCCTCGAAGGTGACCAGCGACTTCATCGTGGATCGGTTGGACCAGTGGTGGCAGGCGAATCCGCAGCGCCACCCGAAGGTGCGCAAGTTGTTGCTGGACCTGGACAACGGCCCGGAGAATCACAGCCGACGGAGCCAGTTCATCTCCCGGTTGGTGCTGTGGGCGCAAGCAACGCAACTGACGATCGAACTGGTCTACTACCCGCCGTATCACAGCAAGTACAACCCGATCGAACGCTGCTGGGGCGTACTGGAGGTCTACTGGAACGGGGAACTGCTGCTCAGCCAGGAGGCCGTGCTGGGGTTCGCTGGGAATATGACCTACGCCGGCAAACATCCCTCCGTGTATCGAGTGAGCGAGACGTACAGCAAAGGCGCGCGGCGGAGCAAGGAAGAAATGAAGATCCTGGAACAGCGGCTGGTGCGTTCGGCCAGCGTGCCGAAGTGGATTGTGACCATTGCACCAGCCAACCCGGGCGAGATCATTCTCCCCTGATGATCGGCCCACCACGCCCTCTCCTGCTGGCTTCCAACGCCTTTGGACGCCTGTTCAGCGGACGAATTATTTTCCCGTGATCGCCTAAGCAACGCAACGCATTCATCACGGCCAGGAAGGGGTTTTGCTACCTGACGGTCAAAATCGGCAGGCGGAACTTTCACGTCATGCGCATCCGCAACTACACGCTCGATGCCGTGGATAAGCGAGATATGCGGCGGTTGCACCCGGACATTGCCTTTGACTGGAAGAAAATCGGCCAGCAACTGGCCGAGAAGCGGGAGCGTGCAGGCGCTACCGCTCGCGGCGGAGAACCTCAGGCACCGCCCGCCTGCCGCGCGCCCGCGAACCGCTGTACGCCGTCTATGACCCGATCACCCGCACGGTCTATGCCGATAGCGTTCCTTCCACCTGCGAAGGCGTGGGAGCGTGACTTGATGCCATCCTGTCCATTGACCGCCCGTTGGCGCGCATCACCGACGCGGACGTGGCCGAAAACTCCGCCGCCCTCGTTAGCGAATCACTGTTCCCCCGCACGGAGGCGGAGTGGAGCGGGACTTCACCGTCAAAGGTATTCGTAGCCGTTCACCGGTGTAATAGGAAGTGCTGTACTGAGGCTTGTGCTTATAGCGTCTCAGGAAAGTAATGTCAGTCCTCGCAGTGCACGGTCTCGGCCTCGCTGGGCGGAGACAGCCAAGAGATGCTGACCCACCCTGACATGACTTTTCGGATCGTCAAGAGCATCGCAGCCTCGAGAGGAAGTTGGGACATACCCGGTTGGTTTTCAATGCGCAGCATCGAACACCAGACGTTCGAGCAGTCAAACGACTGGGTCCCCGCCTTTGAGGAGACGTACAGCGACCGTTTCGGGTGACGGTCTTCGACCGACGCCAGCTCGCGAACGGAACAATCGGGGTGTCATTGCCGCACCTTCCCGGCCGAACCCGTTCAGCCTTGCAGTCAACGGAATGACTGTGATGAGCCGCCAAAGTAGCCGTTTTCGCGATTTCGCACAATGCTGTTCCTCCTGCGAGAGGGGCGGGTATCCGCAACTACACTGGTGAACGGCTACAGGTATTCGACGCGGTTCGCCATCTCGTCCGGCTCGTACGCTTCCCAGATGAGAAGCAGATTCGCGATGATTTGACCGAGGCTTCGGCTCCGCTGGTAGCAGAATGCGATACCCCGGTGTTCCACGCCCGCCGCGTGGTGCCTCAAGAAATCCTGGTCTTGGGTGAAGATGACCCGGCCCGTGGCGACGGCGTAGGCGATGTGCTCTTCGTCCCGGGCATGGAGCAAGCCCGCTTCGGCCGTGCTCGTGACATCGATGCCATGGAGGCGAAGGCCCGCCGCGATGGCCGGGGCGCAATGCTCATCCAGGTGGAAGCGTATCGTCCGTGACATCCACGCCCTTGAGCCTCTTCAGCTTCTCTTGGAGGAGCGACGGGGTCTTCGCCCTCAGCTCCTCGATGAACCGATGCTCGTCCTCGATGGCGGCCCGGATCTCGTCGCGGTGGTCGTAGTAGTAGGCGAGGGCCGCATGCACCTGGGCGAGGGTGATCGTCGGATAGGTGGCCGCGATCTGGGTCGGCGTCATCCCCATCTGCTCGTGCCAGACGGCGACGTGCCTGACCTTGATCCGGTGGCCGAGGATATGCGGCTCCCCGCCACAGTACCCGGGGCGCACCCCGATGTACTCCGTGATCACCGGCAAGGTCGTCGGCTCGCCGTGCGGCTCGGGCTCATGCGTCGTATTTGGTTCCATAAATCCCATGGTACCTCGGATTGCCCTCGGGAGCCAACGCGCCAGGCCAGGCATGACGTCACCGACAAAATTGAACATCCGTCCTCATCCATCGGACGAAGTTAATGGGTAAATCGGCCATCCTGACCTCGTAAGTCCAGCAAACACAGAAAATTGTGGTCGATTTTGTGCATTTTTCCTATTCGACCGAGATTACCACTCGATACTTTTGTCGGTGACGTCAGGCATCGAATCATTTGGGGTATCAAGGGCGTGGGCTTCTTCCCGCATGCGGACGATGGCGACCAGGGGGCCGGTATTGACCACCGCCCGGTCACTCACCTCCAAAGCCTTCCATGTGGTCCGGGTTGGTGGCGAGGTCCGTCGGGGCCTCGAGAGCAGCACTCTTGAGGCAACCGTTGAGGGCCAACTTGACCCAGGACATCAAAAGCCGCCACCTCGTCCTCACCCGACCCGCTCCTTGGCCTCGCAGAGGCACCCTGCCCGGGTCGATTTAATGATAGACAACACAGAGGATTGTATCCAAAGTGCCATCGAGATCTCCAGCGTCTCGGGCTCCTTCCGGGCCTGTTGCCGGACCTGCTTCCCGTGCGCGAAGATCGCCTCGGTCTGGTCGGTCTTCTTCAGCGGCTTGCCCTTCTGGATCTGCTGGAGGCGGTAGTTCATCCGCTTGAGGATGTCCCGCAATGGGCGTTCGCCGGGCCACTGCTCCTGGGGATAGCCCCGGTCGATCAGGGCCTGGCGCACCTCGGCCGCCGACAGGTGGGTGTACCGCCGCGCCGACTTCAGTTCCGGATCGGTGGAGGTGTGAGGTTCGACGATGGCACGGATGTCGGCCGCGCGTGGTGGGTCCTTTTGCTCACTGCGTCGTCGGCCGCGCGGCGAAGTTCTCCAGGCAGCGCACCCCGTGAGGCCTCTCGTGCAGTCCCTTCTCGACCGTCTCGCGTCCCCAGCCGAGGCGTCGCTCGGCTTGGCGGGGGCCGCCGCCGCACAGCGTCGTGGCGACCTCGGCCTGGAACAAGCGGCGTGGGTCTCCGGTGAGGCGTCTCGCCTCCGACCGAATCCAGGCGTCATCTTGCTCGACAGAGTTGTCCATCAGGGTGGCCCTGCCCGAGGCGAGACGCTGACCGACCAAGGAGCACGCCTCAGTCAGGAGGGCAGGATAGCTCGGTTCGGGGGAGATTTCCATCCTCCGGTCGCCTAAGAAGAAGGAGACTTCTCGCTAATCTCCACCACAGTTATGACGTAAACCCCAATGCCATAGGTAGTTGACCGCGATTTTCGGCGTTCTCGGCCCGGTCGTGTCAAAATCTCAGAGAGCGCCCCTCTCTCACTCTTCTCCGGGCCTGGTTTTCTCGGAAGATCGTCGTGAATGGGCCATCCGCACACTGGTGGAGATCAGCGAGGAGTCTCAGAAGAAGGGGCTGGTGGGCATCTTCAAGAATCCGGGACCTTGCTGGCGGCGGGAGGGCCGCAGGGTGCTGGCTCACGACTTCTCGAGTTGGGCCGTCGGGCATGGCATCCCCTACAGGATCTACGATGTCGGCTGCACCGCTGGCGATGTCGTTCTCGGCACTTCATACGAGACGGCGGCCTTTGCCGTCGGGACGATCCGCCATTGGTGGTTGGAGTCACCACCACACCGAATCGGCATTCTCTAGTTGAACCGTTGCTCTGGGTTTATTACCATCGACATCCTGACGCCGACGAGGTCCTCGCGGGCCAGGTTGACAAGCTGTTCGGATGAAACCTCCACCCACAATCTATCCACCATAGGGTGGATGGTGGTAGAAACCCCCGGTGAGACGCAAGGCCTGTATCCTGGACAATTTCGGACGTCAGCACACAAAACGCCACCGTAGGTCAATTGGCAGAGCACCGCTTTCGTAATCCTGAAGTCCCGCTTTGTGGAGAACGGTGGCCCTGAGAGGGTCAGAATCGACGTAAGCCGCTGTACCTCAATCGGTAGAGGACCGGTTTCGTAAACCGGGCGTTGTGAGTTCGATTCTCACCAGCGGCTCTCATGCCCACGATCGTACTCACTGTCGAATCGGTACGCTCTTCGCGCATCCATGATCGCGCGGGACAATCTGCCCTTCTGGCTCCTATCGCCTTCGGGGCTTATAAGATGCCGCGCAGCCGGAACGGTTCGTCGACTGGCTGACGAACAACCAACATCCCGATAAGAAGACCGGCTTCGTCTACCGCTACCACAGCCGGAGCGACAGCCACTCGAAGGCAATCTCCCTCTTCGTCCTGGACGACCTGCTCGACGTCTGCCCTCGGCTCAGGAAGCAAGCAAAGGCCGGAAGGGTCGTTTACGGTGTGAATCTTAAGCACCTCTGGCTGAACAGCGAGAAGAAGAAGACCATCGACCTAGCAGTGGGCTTGGGCGAAGTCGGCCCAGTTGAGTCGCTGGAGGATCACCTAATCGCACAAGGACCCATCAAGCGAGTACTGATCTCGATGGAAGCGAAGTCAGTGATGACCGAGCACGGGAAGTCTCAGCCCCGACTCTTCGATGAGTTGGGCTCGTCACACGCTATCGTTCACGCCGGGGATAACGACGCGATCGCGGCCGGGGTGACGGTGGTCAACATCGCCGGTCGGTTCGTCTCTCCGCTCCGGCAGTATCCCGGTCAGCCGATGGTATGGACCAAGCACAATCAGCCGCATGTGGCCGAACGGATGGTGAACCACCCCCGCGGGCTGCCGATTCGACGCGGAGTCGCGGAGATAGGTTTCGACGCCTTCACGACGGTCGTAGTCGACTGCGACAACCAGAACCCGGCGAAGCTCTGGACCGAGGCGCCCGCCCCACAGCCGGGCGAGCGGGACCATTATGAGACGTTCCTCGCCGACATCGCGAGGGCCTATTCCGAACGCTTCTCCGCGCTCTGAGCCGCCTCGATCTTCACTCCACTGAAGAAACCCTCGGTCTCTCTTCGGACACGCTTAACAGCGAGCTTGAAATACTCAGGGTCCACCTCGTAACCGATGCTGTTGCGGCCCCAGAGGGCCGCCGCGAGCGTCGTTGTCCCGGTCCCAAGAAAAGGATCGAGCACGGTATCGCCAACGAAGGAGAACATCCGGACGAGCCGAACGGCCAACTCCAGGGTATACGGTGCTGGGTGCTGGCGAGTCGATGCGCCCGTGAGCCCGGACCAGATCTGCTGAAACCATGTCTTGTGGTTCTCGTCGGAGAGCAGGCTGAGAATCTTCGTCGACATGTCCGGCGAGCGGTAGCCCCCCGGCTTCCGCTCCATCAGGATAAACTCGATATCGTTCTTGATGACCGCGTTCGGCTCGTAGGGCTTGCCGAGGAACGCCGCGCCGTTGCCCTCCGCTTCGAACTTCGCGTTGGCGATCTTGTGCCAGATGATAGGGGCCAGGTTATCGTACCCCATCAACCGGCAATGCTCCTGGATGGATGCATGAAGAGGGACGACAGTGTGCCGGCCGCCATTCTTCCGCCGGGAGAGGCAGACGTCGCCCACCACGCAGATGAGCCGACCGCCCGGCACGAGGGCGTTAAAGCACTGCTTCCACACCTTGTCCAGCTCGATCAGGAACTGCTCGTAGTCGGCGACGTAGCCGAGTTGCCCGTCGCTTTCCCGGTATTCCTTGAGCGTCCAGTACGGGGGGCTGGTGAGCACCAGGTGGACGCTCTCCGACTCAAGCTCCCTCATGTCCCGAGAGTCGCGATTGACGACCCGGTGCCGCGTCGGGATGCGCTGGGCAGCCTGCTCGATGGCCCGAATGAGCTTCCGGTCCTTGGCAATGCGCGGAATATCTCGCTGATGGTCGTCGAGCGACCTCAGTTCTTCCGGCAACAAATCGTGGAAGATCCCAGCTCTCTCGCCAATCGCCATGTCCGTCACTCGATTCTTCCGGCAATCGTCCCAAGTCGCATAACTGGTCTCTCATCGACCCTCTCAGGTCGAATCTTGAGTTCCCTCTATCTGAACGATCGTACTCTCTGAACGCAAGACCAGAGGGCAGAATTTCTATTGCCGAGTCGGCAAGAAACTGTTTTAGATATAATTATTAACTTATATTGATCCTTCGGGAGCCTACGACATCCCCACCCGCATACGCACCCACTGTAGGGCGGAAAGCTCTGGAAAATCATGGACGCGGGCGGAGGGTCAAGGCACTAAGAGCCGCAAAAATCCAGGCAAAACGATGGCAGCGGACATCGGCGTACAGTATCGTAGCCGCTTTCGTAAAGCGGGGGTTGATGGTTCGACTCCATTCGGTGGCTCTCCACAAATCGAACCGAAAGCCAGAGTTAGGAGCCGCGAAAAAATAAGTTGGTTATTTCGCACAGGTTTTGGTTCAGTGGGGGTATGAAATACACAGGCGTCATCCCCACGCTCCGGTCGAAGTACGAAACCCTTCAGCCCTTCCTCAATGAGAGGGTGCGACGGCTTTGGTCCGCGACCGAAGCCATGGGCTTGGGCCATGGTGGGATCGCCGCACTGGCAGAGGCGACCGGGATGTCCCGGACCACCATCAGCCACGCCATTCAAGAGATCCAGGACCAGCGTGAGTCGCCCGGAAGCACACTCCCCATCCAACGCAGTCGTCGTCCGGGGGCCGGGAGGAAACGACTCATCACCCAGGATCCGGCCCTGCTCATCACACTCGAATTGCTCGTGGACCCGACCACCCGCGGTGAGCCCATGTCGCCCCTGCGGTGGACCTGCAAGAGCACCAGGAAACTGGCCGAGCAACTTCGGCAGTATGGCTATCAGATCAGGGCGCGGACCGTGGCCCACTTGCTCCACCAACTCAACTACAGCTTGCAAGTGTCAATGGACCCGAACCGTTACGCAGTTAGTGAACCCGAACTGTTACGCAGCCTGAGACTCTCTGGGCAGGGCGGTTTCCTCCAGGACCACCCCGGAATCGCGGTGCTTTCTGGGTCTACTGGTGTCTCTCCGCAGATCCTGCTGGCTCCTCCCAGGTCCGGCAGGGGGACAAGGGCGTCGGTCCCGATCGTTACGCGTTCCTGACCCCTCACGCCTCGGTTCCTCCACGACCGAGGACGCTGGAAACCACGCATGCTTACCCGGACTCTTCTGCCGACGTCGCGCTCGGTTCCTCCACGGCCGCCACGACTGAACAAAACGACTGGTATACAGCGTCCCCGGTTTTCTCTCGCCACAGCGGCCCTCCCTGGCCTCCGGATCGAGCCTCTTGTGTAAGTCCCCTCCCACGCCGTGAACGGCTCCTCCAGGGTCGTTGCACTGAACAAAATTATAAGTGAACACGTCTGGAAATTCCTCGGAATCCGGGACCGGTTGCCGTCTCCGGATCGATCCCCGACTCTCACCCTCGCTGTCGTGGACGGCTCCTCCAGGTCCGCCACGTCTGGGCCCACTTCACGCCTCACGACCGCCCGTTCAGGTCGTCCTCCAGGTCGCGCAGCCGGTAGCTCCGGCCGCGGATGTTCAGCACGTGGCACGAATGCAGTAGACGGTCCAGGATCGCCGTCGTGATCACCTCGTCGCCGGCCAGCATCTCCGGCCAGTCCTTCACGGCCTTGTTCGAGGTGATGCACAGCGACCCCCGCTGGTAGCGGTAGCTCACCAGCCGGAAGAGCAGGTTCGCCTCCTGGCGGCTGAACGTCTCGAAGCCCACCTCGTCGATGATCACCAGCACCGCCTTCATGTACTTCTTCCCCTTCAGGCGCATCGGCGGCGCTTCGGCGTCCTTGCGCATCGCGTGCAGCAGTTCCTCCAGCCGGAAGAACGCCACCGAGAAGCCGCACTCCACGGCCTTGACACCCAACGAGATGGCTAAATGTGTTTTCCCGACCCCGGGAGGACCCAGGATCAACAGCCCCTGCTTCTCCCGCAGCCAGGCACATGTCGCCAGCGCCTCCAGCTTCGACCGCTGCACCGCGGGCTGGAACGCGAAGTCGAAGTTCGCAAGGGTCTGGCCGGTGGGCAGGCCCGAGAGCCGTAGCGACGTCCGAACCCGTCGCTCCTCGCGGCGCTCCAACTCGCCGCGGAGGAGCTGCTCCAGCAGGGCAGGCGTGCCCAGGTCTTCCTTGACCGCGCGGGTCAAGATCGCTGGCAGCGCCTCGGCCGCGAAGTCCAGGCCGAGCTTCAAGAGCTGGTCCACCAGCATCCCCAGGTCGGCCGGTGCCGGCTTGGCGGGCAAGGCCGAGGGCTTCTCGGGCTCGGGCGTGGCCCCACCGCCTTTGGTCGTCATCGGGCCACCTCCGCCAGCGCGGCGTACAGGTCCATCGGCCGACGCTCCACCGGCAGCACCGCGATCTCCTGGAGCTTCCGGGCCATTCGCCCCAGCGGCTTGGGCGGGAGCACCTGGGCGGTCCCAGGGCCTTCGTAGCACGTCGGGTCGATCAAGATCCGTTCCGGCGTGTGCCGCGGGTACGAGATCAGGACCGCGGCGGTTTGGGGGTCGAGGATCTGCACGCGTCCCGAGCAGCCGCGGACCTCCACCTCGCGGCCGGTATAGGTGAACGGGATCACATAGCTGCGTCCCTCGAAGTGGACCACGGCGTCCTTGTGCACCGGCGCCGTCTTGACCAGGTCGAACGGCTCGGGCAAGAACTCCGGCAACGGCCGCAAGAACGGCTTCTCCGCCTCCCAACTCGCCGCCACCGACAAGCCGGTTGCCGGGCAGATCCGCTTCAGCGTGCGGGCGGTACGGTCCGCATCGGTCCAGGCCTGGAGGTCGGCCAGGCCGTCGAAGTGCCGGCCCTGGACGTTCAGGCCCTTGCAGTCACCGACGCGGCGTTCCGTCTTCCCCTTCTGTTCGGGCGCACGGACCTCGCACGCATCGATATGAAAACCCAGTGTGCGGGCATAGACACGATACTGCTCGTTGATCTGTCCCCAGGCGCCGCAGCCGTGCACGATGCCGGTCTTGAGGTTGTCGATGCGGTTGACCGCTGCGACGCCGCCGAGCCGGCGGTACGCCTCGTTGTGCACGTGGTGCCAGGCGAGCTGGTCCATGGACCGGCTCCAGACGACGGCCTCCTTGCGACTGTGGCTGAGGACCATGACGAAGGCGTAGACCGTCGTCGGTCCTTCCGGGTCGCCGAGATCGACGCGGCGGAACTCGCCCCAGTCGCTCTGGGTTTGCGCCCCTGGTGGGGTCTCGACGCGGCGGAACGGGCGGATCGGGGGCCGGCCGTAGCGCCGCCCGCACGAACTTGCGGACGGACTTGTACGACCCGTTGTAGCCATACTCGGCGCAGGAGGAATTCATGGAGGAGCTGAATGCTAGGTGGCCGCTGCTGGCCCGGGATCTCGACCTGGGTCTGCCACCAGTGGGCAACGACCTCGACCAAATCGAGTTGCTCGATGCGCGAGGGCTTCTGCCGGCCATCGTTGGCGCCGTCGCGGGCGCGGCGGAGGTGGTACCGGACCGCCCCCTCGGAAACGCCCAGGAGGCGCACCGTCTGGCGGTGTGACTGGCCTCGCTCCTGCAGGACCTCGATCGTCACGAGTTGCTCCCTTGTGAGCTTTGCCAAGGTGGTGCCTCCGAGCGAGCCTGGGATGTCCAGGACCAGCTTGAAAGCCCTTGGCGTACCTGTCGATGGATGTTCAGTGCGTGGGCCGTACTGAACGCCTGTCAGGCTCGTAACGATTCGGGTTCGCTAACTCCCAGTCTTACGGGTTTGGTG
>CAWDND010000067.1:0-280332 GCA_963803395.1 uncultured Planctomycetaceae bacterium | reverse complement strand
CCGCACGTCCTGGTAGGGTACCGGTGGTCGCACACCGGGTTATGTCCCGAGAGACCAGTCATAACAGGTCCATCCGTAGCTTCGTGTCGCACCCCCCGCAGATCCGTACTCGGCAATTAACGCCTACGGCTCGTCGTTTCAAGGCGTCGCTGCCTGACGGTACACCGAGTGGACGACGATCGCCGGCGGGAGCGGGGAGCTGGCGAGCAGACGATACATCCGGTCCCAGGCGATGGGGCCGTCGCGATTGCGGCGGCTCAGCCATTTCCTCCAGAGCCCGAGGGCCCCACGCCGGAACCGCTTCCACGCATCCGCGTTGCCCGTGATCCCGGAATCCGCGAAGTGGCCCCGACGCTTCTGACTCAGCGTCCGGTGCTGATCGGCCAGAGTGCGATGGCGGTCCTTGGGGAGCCCTTGCGCCAGGGCCTTCAGTCCTCGGCTGAGCCGGCTCTTGGAGGTCTTCCGCTTCACCACCCAGTAAGCGTGGCGAGAGCGGCCCCAGTAATGAGTGAAACCCAGCAGGTCGAAGGTCCCCGCGGGGGTCCTCTCCTGAGGCCCCAGTCGCTCCGGACGGTCGGGCGGCCGCTCGCACGGCAGCCACCGCGTCTTCTCGGGATGGAGCGTCAGGCCATCCTTCTCAAACCGCTTGGGCAGCACCTCCATCACCCGGCGGGCGTCGTCTTCCCAGGAGAACCCCATGACGAGATCATCCGCGGAGCGGATCAGGAACGATTGCCCCTTCAGGCGCGGTGGCACCTCCCGCTCGAACCCGTCGTCCAGCACGGAGTGCAGGACGGCGTTCGAGAGCACCGGGCTGATCACCCCGCCCTGCGGCGACCCCTTCTCCGAGTGCGTGACCCACCCGTCCTCGAGGACACCTGCATTGAGCCATTTGCCGATCAATCGAAGCAGCACACCAGCAATTCCCGACCCGGGGTTTTCCCCCTTGAAAAGACGCTGTTTTCGATCTCCCATTTCGCGAATCTATCCCGCATAATGCTCTCCTGAACTTCCCATTTTACCACTTGGGTCGAGGGAGTGGCTCACCATGGCTCTGGCTCCCGGTGAAGTGCGCCAGTTATCTCTGTGCCGACACCCTCTTCCGAGCGCTCCGCTCCCATTTCGGTTCTCTTTCCGACCCGCGGTCCGGTGAGGTGGAAATCTCCTTGGTCGACGCCTTGATGTCGGCCTTCGCGATGTTCGCGCTTAAAGACCCGTCCTTGCTCGCCTTCGACCACCGCCGCCGCGACCCCAACGACAACTTTCGCTCCATTTATGGGATCAGCCACATCCCCTCCGACTCCCAGATGCGGGCTGTCCTCGATCCGGTCGATCCCGCGGGCCTGCGGCCCCCGTTCCGCGAGATCTTCCGTCGCCTACAACGCTGCAAGGAGCTCAAATGCTTCGTCTTTCTCGACGGCCACTACCTGGTGTCGCTGGACGGCACGACCTATTTCTCCTCCACCAAGATCCATTGTCCCTCCTGTTTGGAGAAGCACCATCGCGGCGGCGGCATCACCTATTCCCATCAATTGCTGGGTGCCACTCTGGTCCATCCCGACCTCAAGGAAGTCATCCCGCTGGTGCCGAGCCGATCATCCAGCAGGACGGCCAGACCAAGAATGACTGTGAGCGGAATGCCACGCGCCGCTGGCTGAAACTCTTTCGCCAAGAGCATCCCCATCTGCCCGTGATCGTCGTCGAAGACGGCCTCAGTTTCAATGCTCCTCACCTGCGTGACCTCCGCGAGGCCGATGCCCACTACATCATTGGAGTCAAGCCCGGCGACCATACCTTTCTGTTCGTGCACTTGCAGTCCCTTGACGAGGCCGGCCAGATGCAGACCCTCACCTTGGTCGATCCGGCGACCAAGGTGCTGCATCATTTTCGCTTCTGCCAGGTTGTGCTGCTCAACGAGTCGAACCCTGACGAATTGGTGAACGTTCTGCTCTACTGGGAAATCCAGCCTGACCAAAAAGCCAAAGCCAAAGTCCAGCATTTCAGTTGGATCACGGACCTGGCTCTCAATGCCGACACCGTCTGGGACATGATGCGGGGCGGACTGGCGCCCGCTGGAAGATCGAGAACGAGACCTTTAACACCTTGAAAAACCAGGGATATCACCTGGAACACAACTATGGACATGGCGAGGAGAACCTGTCGGTTGTGCTGGCCCTGCTGATGATGTTGGCCTTCTTGGTGGATCAAGTTCAACAACTGTGTTGTCCCTTGTTCCAGGCCGCCTGGAGCAAGATGAAAACCAAGTGCCACCTCTGGGAAGAGATCCGCCATCATTTTCGCACTCTGCTGTTTGATACGATGGCAGAATTGTTGATGGCTCTGATCCGTGGCATCGCACCGCAGAAGCCGGTGTTTGAGAATTCGTCGTAGGCCGACGAGCGCGACGAGAGGACGAACGTGTGTCGTTCTTGAAGCGCGGAACCAGCGTCGCGTTCGCGGTGCGCGGCCAACACCCCAAGGCAGTCGCCGAGCGCCGATTGGGGGCTCGTTTGTGCTCTGGCAAGCCCCCGCTCATCTCCCTCTCGGCCTGCGGAGGGTGACGAATCATGGAATCACCTGTCAAAATGGGGAGACCAGGATGAGACGCACTCAAGTGGCCGGGAATTGCTGGCAGCACACCGTCAGGCACCCGTCGCTTGAGGAAGGCACGAAGATGACCATGGTCGATCGTATCGAAAAATTATCGAATGTTGACCTCGACGATCCAACCGCCCCCCGTCTTCCTCGTCCGTTGCCACAGGGCCTCCAGGGCTTGGTGCGCCGATCGCCCGGGCCGGAAGCCGTACGAGCAGTCCAGGAAGTCCTGCTCGTAGATCGTCTCCAGGACCATGGCGACCGCCCTTTGAAGCACTTTGTCTTCGCAGGTCGGAATCCCGAGGGCACGGGTCTCGGTGACCGCGCCGGCCTTGGGGATGTGGACCCGACGCATCGGAGGGGCGACGTACGTGCCGGACTTGGCTCGGTCCAGGAGCGCTGGGAGGTTGCCCTCCCAGTTCGCCTCATAGTCCTTGCCGGTCTGTCCGTCCACGCCGACGGCCCCAGCTTTGCGGGTGCGGTTGTCGGCCTCGGGGAGCCAGAGGATGTCGATGAGGTGGGCCAGGGACGTGAAGCCCATCTCCGGCTTCTCTCGAGCGAGTTCCGCTCTCCGTTGTTGTAGCGTTGACACGTACACGGGTTTCTGGGCACCCGACAGGTTTCCCTCCAACGGTTCCTTGAAACGGCGCCCCCTTCCCTCCGCGGGGTGCCTCGGTCCGGTTCCCCCGCTTCCTCGGTCCTCTGAGGGCTCAGACCCCCGGCCGTCCGTCTCGCCGCGCTTCGTTGCCTTCGCTTGGCGATACCACCCTTGCGCCTGGTTTGCGCCGAGCGGCCGAGCCGCACGGCCCTGGGCTCCGGGGAGTTGCTGTTCCGGTTCCCGAGCCGGAATTGTCGGTGGAAACGACAGGGTCTCTCAGGTTCCTGGGTCACCCTTGTGTCCCTATGCCCTGCTCTTGGACCCCGCTAGGACCGAGGACGCCAGACCCTTGCGGCGTCTCGACATGGCCCCCGCTGGTGTCAACAACGAAGGCTCCCGCGAAGAGAAGATTTCGGGGCTCGATCACACGGCCTTGGTGGCCAAGCTTGGCCGGGCGGGATTATGCTACCCGCAGGGTTGCGACGAAAGGTTTCCGAGTTTGAGTCTCTTCCCCCTTTCCCAGGCTTATCCTGACGCTATGACACGGATCTCGTTTCCGTCTGGTGTGCGATCACCCGGGGCAGCACGCCGAACTTGATCATGCTCTCGCTGAAGTAGAGGATCTTGCATCGCGGCGCCATGCGCTTCACCACACGGCCGGTGTACCTCCAGCTCGCGGCGACGCGGCCCATGAAGTTGAGCTCGCCGCAAACCTCGAAGTGCTCGATCACCGCCACCAGAGTGATCATCCCGAGCAGTTCTCAGGGGAGTCGGAGGGACGACAAGATGAGAGAGGGTCGGTTCACCGTCGAAGTCCTCGATTTCGAAGGATCGATCGCCATCCCGGGACGCTTCGGAGCCCTTCTTGACCGATTGCGCGAGGGCCTTGCGGTAATCGGGCAATTTGACCCAACGTGCGCCCACCGATCCCCCGGCTCCGTGCGGGGAGATCACCTCCGCCAAGTTGGCTGTATAAGTGGTCGCCCCATCCCGGTTGAGATGCACCATGTCAATAAAGGCCGTGCGCTCATAGCCCGAATGCCGGCCGTCGATAACCACGACGTTGGGAGAGCGGTCCAGCATCTCGTGCAGGAACTTGACGAAAAGCGCATCTTCACCCCGGAATTCGATGTGCGCCTGATGGCCGGGGTGGGTCGGAGGCAAGAGCCAGGAGACGGAGATCTGATAGGCGGCGGCCAGGTCCAGGAATCGCTGGAGATAGAGCCTGTTGACCGGATCGCAGCGCCAGGTGCCCGGCAAGGGCGGTCCATTCGGAGGAAGAGCGATCTCCGGGGCTTGCAACGGGCGATTGAGCTGGCCCCCGCCGTTGGTTTCCCAGTTCCACAGGAGGTAACGGGCGTGCCGCTTGTGTTCGACGTGCCGATCGTTGAGCCCGTCCATCAGCTTGCAGCGGATCTCGAAGCGCTGATTGAGCGAGGGCAGGAACTCGCCTACCATGATCCGGGCAAAGAGCTTGGCGTCGCGCACGGACCAGGCAAGGTCGACGCCCTCGCGGGCGTCGAGCAGGTCTGACCAGCGATAGGGCCTGTCTTTCGACTGTGGACCTTGAGCCAAGATTTCCGAACCGAAATCGACGAGGACCGCCTCGGGCCGCGCCCCTGCCATCAGGCGCGACGGAGCAGGAAATAGCTCGCCGGCGCTGGCCCGCCGTAGAGCGCGAGGTTGAAGGTGCGCCGACCCGTCACCTGATTCACGACCCTGGGCAACACGCCCATCTTGATCATGCTGTCGCCGAAGCAGAGGATCTCGCATCCCGGCGACTTCTGCCAGACCTGACGGCTTGCATATTTCCAGCTCAGGGCTTGGTCGTTGATGAGGTTGAGGTTGCCACACACCCAGAACCACTCGACCGCCGCCACCAGCGCCAGCATCCCGAGCAGCCCGGAGGGGACCGCAACGCGCGCCCAGCGTCCCGCAGACTCGCTCATCGCCGTTCCCCCTATCAACTCTGAGCTGCAATCGCTCAGATCGCTCAAAGTCATCCCGGACGAGCACATGTTAAGATCGGCTCTTCGAGCCGCAGGACCTTAACATTCCGCACGATGCCACCCCGGGGCAGGACTGATCGAAAGCACGCGGCCGGCCTTGGAATTCCGCTCCGGAGCAGAACTCGCTTTACTTGCCTTGTCCCAGATCATCGAGCCTGAGATCCATCACGCGGAAGTAAAGGGATCGAGGGTCCGTCGGATCGGCGAAGGGTGAGTTCCAAGAGAAGCCGGAGCCCCCATGAGTAACCCGACTCCGAAGGATTGAACATGAGTTAACTAATATTTATGCCAAATGCAACAACTCCTGGTACGGAGAGCCTCGAATCCCCATCGCGTTGAGGTGCTGCGACCCTCCAAGGCGGCCATGTTGGAGGCGCGAAGCTCGAAACCGAGAGCGGTACGAAGGCAACGTCCACGACAGCATCAACGTCGCGAAGAAGGACACTCCTCACTGATCTCCACCAGGTTCTCACGCAACTCGACGCGATCCTTGTCTGGCTTGGGGTTGTGTTCTGCCGCGTCGGCCCGATTTCGGGTGTCGGGTCGCGTTGGCTTTGGGTGGTTCCCACTCGCTCCAGACCTCCGCCAGTGTCAACACCACGAACCGGACCGGTGTCCGACGGCGCCGCCATTTGTACCGCACCTTCTCCAGAAAGCGAAACATCCGGTTGGTCCGCTCCCCATGGTTGTTGGTCCGGACGCGCCGGCTGAGCGGATTGTTGAGGAAAGCCATGAGCGGCCAAGTGCCACCGCGTCGGGTCAGGCCCTCCCGTCGTGCTCCTGCACGGCTGGCCCGGTGACCGGACCGACTACCGAGAGCTCGCCCCGCTGCTGGCGGTTTCTGCGGCTGTGATTGTCCCCGACCTGCGTAGATTTGGACATTCGGAGAAACATATCGGCGAACCGGAAGATGCCTACTCGGGGGCGGCGCAGGCACGCAGCGTGATCGGGTTGATCGAAGAGCTGGGCCTGGACCCTGCCGTGGTCGCCGGATACGATGTCGGCAGCTTCGTCGCCCAGACCGTTGAGAGAATTGCGCCCGGACCTGGTGCGGGCGCTGGTGATTTCGCCGCCGCTCCCGGGGACCGGCAAATGGGTACTTTCCGCCGACGCGACGCGGGAGTTCTGGTACCCCGCCTTTCACCGGCTCGACCTCTCGGTGCAACTCATCGACGGGAAGCCGGAGGCGGTCCGCGCCTATCTGCGGCAATTCTGGTCACACTGGTCGGGGCCGAGCTACGTGGTCGACGAGGCGCAACTCGATCACCTCGTGGAGGTATATTCAGCCCCTGGCGCGTTCGCGGCGTCGATCGCCTGGTACCGCACGACATCCAGCCCGGTCCCTGCGTATGTCGCCGAAACCACGCCAAAGGCGGAAGATCGGATCGGCACACTCACAGGGTCTACGCACCAAAAATCCCCGTGTTATTGTCATTGTAGTAGGAGATATTCTAAATCATAAATAAATATTATCACTATCATCATATTAAACGGAGAGATTTCAAAAAACGCCGGGTT
Source organism: uncultured Planctomycetaceae bacterium (assembly GCA_963803395.1). Taxonomy (GTDB): domain Bacteria; phylum Planctomycetota; class Planctomycetia; order Isosphaerales; family Isosphaeraceae; genus JAFANO01. The sequence goes on along the minus strand of CAWDND010000067.1, from coordinate 273,612 downwards.
TTCGCTGAATTCATCGGGATCACGGTCCAAAGAGTGTCGCCCCACTTTACCCATTTTAGCTATTTTGGTGCGTATGCCCTGGCACACCCACAACCGTCCTGTGGCAGGAGTTCGACCCGATTTTCCCGACCCAGTGGTCCGACCGCTTGAGACGTCGCCTTGAAAGACTTCAATCGAACTGTGTCAGCAAGCACGCGAGGAGACCACACAATGAAGACCAACGGATCGGCCATCTGGCAGGGCGGGATCAAGGACGGCAAGGGCGCCATCTCGACACGGAGCGGTGCCTCAAGGAGTATCCCTACGGCTTCGGCAGCCGCTTCGAGGGCAAGCCCGGCACCAACCCGGAGGAGTTGATCGGGGCGGCCCACGCCGGCTGCTTCACCATGGCGCTGTCGCTGATCCTCGGCGAGGCCGGGCTGACGGCCGAACGCATGGAGACCAAGGCCGACGTCACGCTGGAGCAGGTCCCCGACGGCTTCGCCCTCACGTCCGTCCACCTCACCTTGAAGGCCAGGATCCCGGGCGCCGACCAGGCGAGATTCAAGGAACTCACCGCCAAGGCGAAAGCCGGTTGCCCGGTCTCCAGGCTCTTGAAGGCCGAGATCACCCTGGATGCGATGCTCGAGGGTCGAGCCCTCGCCGAATCGTTGGCCGCCATCATCCCCCGCGACCCCACCCGTCGCGGGAACGCCTCCGCGACAACCGACCGAGCCCGGCACCTGAACGCGATCGGCCGGCTCCGAACCCCCGTCCTCCTTTTCGGCGGCTTCCCTTGTCTTGCCGGACGGGCTGTCGTCAGTAGTCAGACCCTGGAGCAAGCAGCGATGGCGGGCCACGAAGTCTACGACGACTTGATCCTGGGCGGCGGGTAGGCCGGCAAGACCCTGGCGATGGACCTGGCCCGCTTCGGGCGAAGGGCCGCACTGGTCGAGCGTGGGATGATCGGCGGCTCCTGCATCAACGTGGCTTGCATCCCCACCAAGACCTTGATCCGCAGTGCCAAGGTCGCCGAACTCGCCCGATGCGCCGAAGACTTCGGGATCGAGGTCGGCTCAGCACGCGCGGCGAGGGCCGGGGTCCTCCGCCGCAAGTGCGACGTGGTCGCGGGCATGGTGGACCTGAATCGCGCGGGCTTCGAGGCCAGTGGCCTCCACCTCATCCTCTGCGAGGGACGGTTCGCGGCCCCCGGGTCCGTCGAGGTGTCGCTGGCGGAGGGCGGGACGCGGAGGTTCGACGCGGGCCGTGTCTTCATCAACACCGGCACCCGGACCGCTATTCCGCAAATCGCCGGCCTGGGCCTCGTCAACCCGCTCACGCACGTGACGGCCCTGGAACTGGACAGGATGCCCGGGCACCTGATCGTCCTCGGCGGCGGCACCATCGGCGTGGAGTTCGCCCAGGCATTCCGCCGGCTCGGCAGCCGCGTCACCTTCGTCCAACGCCAGGCCCGCCTCCTGCCCCGAGAGGATCCGGACATCTCCGAAGCCGTCCTCGAGAATTCGAATCGGTTCTGGCAACGCTCGCTCGGGCAGCGAGATCCCGACGCCAATCGTCGAGTTCACCGTTGCGTCGCGCGGCTTCCAGCGCGCCAAGGCCAGCACCCCTCGGGGCGACCAACTCATCCCCTGGTGCTTGCAACATCCCGACACCGCCCAGTCGTTGTATTTCTCCACCCGGGTGCTCGCGATCCATAACCCCGCCTGTTGCCGTTGCTGGTAGTGGGGGATGTACGCACGCCGCTTTTCCAGGTACGCGATCAACTCCTCGACCGCCGCGGGGTTCCTGACCCACTCCAATGTCCCTCTCAGAAGGGCGATCGCGGTCTCCACCTTCCCTTCCCACAACTGCCCCAGGAGTTCCTTCTCGAACGCGCGGCGTCGTTCCTTGGGGCCCCCCGCCGAACTCATCTGCTCATCACAGCGTTTCCGAAGATGCCACCAGCACAAGATCATCGCTTTGAGAGAAATCCCCAGGCTCTCGAACCACGTTCGAAATCCAGGTGGCACCGTCGCCCAGGACCAGCAACCGACGCTCGCCGCTGAGGACTCCCAACTCCAGCAGCAGCGCCGAGACTTGCAACCACAGGCCCTCCGGCGTGGCTTCCGCCAGCGCATACCGCAACCCGCTCACCAGCACCACCGCCGTGTACGTCCACACCTCCTTGCGGCCGGTCGATGGTTGGGCCTTGGTCTTGACCTCATCGGGCTCGACGATCACGAAGCCCGCGTCCACGGCGCGCGGTTCGTCCTTGGCCGTCGGGAACGCCGGCTCACACCCGGGAAAGCCCGTCGCAATCCACTCGGCCTGAGTCTGTTCCCACTCGGCCTGGGCTTCCTCCGAGTCGTCCCACGGCGGGTCGTCATCGACCAACCCTGTCATGGCGTCGGGGTCGGCCGCGGCAGGACCGAGCCAGGCCAACTGAGCCTCCGACGCGCCGTCCAGGATCGCCCGGGCACGCGCACATTGCGCAACGATCAGTTGCTCGCCCTCCTGATGCACGATGTCGATGATCGTGCTCCGCCCCAACAGACTCTCGTCCCCAGCGTACTGACAGAGGTCGGCGCGGCTCTTCTCCGTGGATTGATCGCTCATCTGATCACAGACCGCGTCCCGGAGATTCTGGGTGATGTGGAGTTGGTGCGACGTGTTCCAGGCGCACCGACGGCACCTCCATCGTGCCATCCATCTTGTGCTCGATTCGCGACCGCTGAACGGTGACCTCGCCAAAGGTCGCCTTGAAGGTGAAGGGTCGTGTCCCCCGAAGCCGGATGCCGGCGCCGCCTTTGCCCTGCCGCCGCTGGAGGACCAGTTCTTGGTCGGCCTTCTCGACGAAGGCTTGGAAGAGCCGGCGCTCGATTTCGAGACCGCCTTGATGGACGAACGCCTCGATCTGGTCGGGGAGATGCTCGTCTTGATTGGGCATGGGCAAGGCCATCTGCAACCCCAGTTCGAGTGAGAGCGTCTGACCGACGCAATTCACGGGGCCGAGGGTGATGGTAGTCTGGAGGTCGTTGGTGTCACGCACGGTGTATCTCCATAACTGGTACTATGGGGGTCCATCGTGCGTGTTTTTACCGATTGAACAGCGAAAGTCACTACCCTGGAGCGAAATCTCCCCGGAAAATCGTTTCTCTATCTTGTGCAGCCTTCCTCTTGTCGCGCACCAACTGGCGAGCGCAGGGATATTTCGCGGCGAGGGCATCGACGTTCTCCTCACCACCGAGGTTTCCGGCGTCGAGGGCCTCTCGCGCGACTCCGTCCGCCTGGCCCTCCGGAGAACCGGGGGGGGACCGGACGGCGGAAGGGACCGATCTCCTCCTGGCGACCGGCCGCGTGCCGAACACCGAGGCGTTGGGCCTCGACGCGGCGGGCGTGGCGATCGACGAGAGGGGCTACATCCGCGTCAATGACCGGCTCGAGACGACCGCCCCAGGCGTCTGGGCGATGGGCGACGTGGCCGGCAGCCCCCAGTACACCCACGTCGCGCTCGACGATTATCGGGTCGTCAAGGCGAACCTCTCGGGCGGCCGCCGGACGACGACGGGGCGGCTCATCCCGCCCTGCACGTTCATCGATCCCGAGTTCGGCCGCGTCGGCCTGAGCGAGTCCGAGGCCCGAGGGCTCGGACTCGCCGCAAAAGTCGTCCGGCTCGCCATCTCCGCGGTCCCCAGAGCCCGCACGATCGGCGAGACACGTGGTTTCATGAAGGCACCCCTTTGAAGGTGGCTGCCCGTCTACGAGGTGCAAATAAATCGCTGTCATTGCGGTAATCTGGGGCATTTACTAGCGCCGAGATAAAGTCGCTGGAGCGAGAATTCGTTCCGAATCGGCCTTGACGGCCCGAACTCGGGACAGCGAATAAATTAGATTCTGATTTGTACCAGATTCGCATCTCTATCAGAAATCTCGCAACATTTTAAGCTACAAGACGTTGCGAGATTGTTGAACCACCTTCAAAGGGGTGTTTCATGAAGGCGAGCATCGAGCAGGGCACGGATCGGATCCTCGGCTTCACGATGCTCGGCGCCGACGCCGGCGAGGTGGTGGCGGCAGTCCAGATCGCCATGCTCTCGGGCCTCGCCTATACGGCCTTACGCTACGGGATCTTCGCCCACCCGACGATGGCCGAGGGGCTGAATCTGCTATTCTCGACGCCGATCCGATGAACCCAGCGGAGTGTTCCCCTGGTGGCATCCGCTGCACCAACTTGGGCTGGGACCCCGATTCGGACCGCCGGGGTGGAGCTCACGTCGAGACGAGGTCGGTCGATCTCTCGCAGACCTGGCTCCGGATTCGATGGCGACGAGCTTGAGAAACCCGAGGTCTACGCGGACATTCCGAGGAATTGGACGAGCATGTCACGATCCGTCGCTGCGTCATCAACCGGATCAGGGGCATGGGCGACGCAACGGATGCCGACAATAGCAACCGTCTGGTAGTACCTGACATCAAGGAGTTGGGAGGCGCCGGACTTGTAAGAGCGAGGGCATTAAAGCATGTAAGCTTTCGCTGGCTCGCATCTCGAAAGGTGGGGTCCTCCGGACGCTCACCAGCGAATGTTGGGAACGCGACAAGGGTTCCCCCTTTCATGTTTTCCTCGCCGCGACTGTGGCGCCAGAGCAGGCCCGCCCTGCCCGCGGATGATCCGGGCGTTCTCAACCTGGCACCCGGCGGCGTCGATGGTCACGATGGACCCGGACGAAGGTGTCGGCACTCGGGATGCCGTGTCCCAGCCGGAGGAACCGGCGGAAGAACGCCTCCTTGGTGCGGCCGTACTCGGCGATCGCCTCCCAGGTCTCGGCCCCGCCGATGACGGCACAGGTGGTGATGGCCAGGATGTCGGTCAGCCGGTGGAGCTTATTTCCGGTGTCCTGGCGCGGGTCGAGCAGGTCATCGAACACGGCCGTGAGGGGCAAGGACGGCATGGGGAGGGCCTCTTGGTTCCCTCCGGTGCAGCCAGAAACCCCTATGACGTCAGTGGTTCATGGTGCGGTGACCCTGCTCAGGCTGGCGATTGACGTGCCGCTGGGTGACCCCACCTGGCAATTCACGACCTCGGCGGTCGGCCAGGGCGTCACCGTCAGCCCGGTGGTAGCGGTGCCGGTCGTCTCGCCAACTGAGACGGGTTGACGGCCGACCCAGGATACAGGGAGGATCGTAGACTTGACCCACGCCGCGACGGCTGGGCAATCCGATTGGCCCCCTGGAGGTCGAGGCGATGGCGACCATCGATTACGTACATCATCTCGCGTTCCCAAAGCTGAGCGATTCCGAAGTGGAATGCCTGGCCGGACTGGCGGCGACCTGCTCGTTCAAGGACGGCGAGCTCATCTTCCAGGCCGGGCAACGCGGCCTGCCTTTCTACGTCGTCGCGTCGGGCGAGATCGCGATCGTGGACGAATCGACCGACGTGTCCAAGACAATCGTCGTCCACGGCCCGCGCGAATTCACGGGCGACGTCTCGCTGCTGACCGACCGCCCCGCCGCCATCTCGGCCTACGCCAAGGGCGATACCCGGGCCTACTGCGTCGGCCCGAGCGAGCTGCGCCGGGTCATCCAGGAGATCCCCGACCTCAGCGACAAGCTCCTCGAGGCGTTCCAGACACGCCGGATCATGCTGGAGCGGTCGGGGTTTGTCGGCGTGCGCGTCTTCGGGCACCTCGGCGATCCGGACCTGACGGAAATTCGCGAGTTCTTCGACAAGAACAAGGTGCCGCACACCTGGGTCGACGTCGACGAGCCGGACGGCCAGTCCGCCATGAAGTCATTGGGCGTAGCCCCGGATCAGTTGCCGTTCGTGGCCTGCAACCGGGGCACGCGCTCGCCGCGCCCACGGTGACCCGGCTGGCGGAGTGCCTGGGCCTGAAGCGTCCGATCCGCACCGAGGCGTTCGACCTAGTGATCGTCGGGGCCGGGCCGGCCGGCCTGGCGGCGGCCGTCTACGGTGCCTCGGAGGGGCTGGCCACCATCGTCCTCGACCGGTTCGGTCCGGGTGGACAGGCCGGGACCAGTTCGCGGATCGAGAACTACATGGGGTTTCCCGCCGGCCTGACCGGGGCGGACCTGGCCAACCGGGGCTACCTCCAGGCCCTGAAGTTCGGGGCCGAGCTGGTCGCCCCGGTCGAGGTTCGCTCGATGACCTGCGAGAACAAGATGCACCGGCTCGTCCTCGACGACGGGCAGGTCGTCCGCGGCCGGACGGTCCTGATCGCGACCGGTGCCACCTACCAGCGGCTTCCCGTCGCCGACTGCGAGCGCTGGGACGGGGCGGGGATCTTCTATTCCTGCACCTCGGTGCACGCGCGCTCGTGCAAGAACGGCCGGGCCGCCGTCGTGGGTGGCGGCAACTCGGCCGGCCAGGCGGCGATGTTCCTCGCCGACCACACCGCCGGGGCCACGCTGCTGCTGCGCGGGGGTGACATTCGCAAGAGTATGTCGGACTACCTCGCCCGCCGGATCGAACGCCACGAGAAGATCGAGGTCATTCGACACGTCGAGGTGGACGCCGTCGAGGGCGACGGTACCCTCACGGGGCTCCGCCTCCGCGATGTCCGCGAGGGGGGCAGCCGCGGCCTCGATTGCTCGGCGGTGTTCGTCTTCATCGGGGCGCAGCCCCGTACCGGCTGGCTGCCCCCGAGCATCGCCGTCGACGCCAAGGGCTTCATCCTGACCGGGGCCGAAGCCGCGCACTCCGATCGCTGGCCCCTGACGGACCGCGAGCCTTGCACGGTCGAGACCACGTGCCCAGGGGTCTTCGCCGCGGGCGACGTCCGGAGCAACACGACCAAGCGGGTCGCGTTCGCCGTCGGCGACGGGGCCTTGGCGGTCACCTGCGCGCACCGGGTGCTCGCGGAGCTTTGATTCGGCTCATGCAGCATGAGAGGCCCCGTACGAGGGTCGTTCAGGTTCGTTCTCTGCGGGAATTGCACTCGCTCAGGGCTCTTGACAGTTTGATCCTGGGAAAATAGGAGAAGCTTCCCTCGTGATGGAAGCCCTCTTTTTTGGGGAAGTGTTGCATGGAGGCATCTCATGGAAGCGTCCCTCCGAGGAGGCCTGCTTTCCTTATCTGGCCGAGGTCCCCAATCCTCGCAGTCGGCACGGACGGCGACACCCCCTCTCAGCCATCCTCGCCTTGGTCTGCTGGGCCATCATGTCCGGCGCGAAGAGCTCCGCGGCGATCGGTCCATGGGGCCAGAACCAGGACATCGCGCTGAGGCACCGGCTCGGCTTCACGCGCACGCCCCCGAAGGCGAGGGGGATCCCCAAGGTCCTGATCGCCCTGGACGTGAAGGCTTTCGAGGCCGCGTTGACCCAGTGGGCCGAGGCGAACCTGAGTCAACCGATCCCGCCCAGACCCGCATCACGAGAGGCGTTGGCCCTCGACGGCAAGTCGGTCCGGGGCAGCTTCGACGGCCTGGAGCAAGCCGTGCATCTGCTCTCGTTGATGGCCCACAAATCGGGCCGGACGTTCGCCCAGACGGCCGTGCCCAAAGACATCGCGGAGGGGTGCCGTCGCGCCACTGCCACGGGTTTCCCCGAGAATCGTGTGTTTTTTTGCCCACAAGGGCCTTCAGTTCCGTTGCTCACGCAGCCAGCACCTTGAAAAATGAGCCTGCTTCTCGGTGAGTTGGAGGTGGTCAAACTGTACCACCTCACCAGAGAGGCCGACTCGATGGACCATGCTCCTCGTACGTCCGCTGGGTGATCACCCGCGCCTTGTTCTTGATCCCCTCGATCGCCGCGCTCGTCGGAGGGGCATCGAAAGAGTTCAGGAGCGCCGTCTTCCACCGCTCGTCGGTCTCAAAGATCGGACCGAGGTCCAGCCCCAAGCGTTCGATCTCTCGGCGGAGTTGCCGCAACCAGCGCGCCGCCGTGGTGCGGTCGCGGGCTGTGTCGAAGATCGCCTTGAACTGGAGACGGACCCGGGACAACTCCTTCCGTTTCGGGAGCTTCTCGAACAGACGCTCCAACGCCTGCTGCTCCTCGGCCGTCAAGCTCGCGGGATCACGGCGGAAGGCCCACCTCTGCGAGCGAAACGCCTGCCGCTCGGCTTTGTTCCACGGCGCCTTGGAGTCACGCGTCATTTTTTTCGAAGGGTCTCGACCACCTCGTGGAACTTCTTGGCCACATGGAACCGGTCGGTCACGGCACGGCTGTGCTTCAGTCGCGCGGCGCACGCCGCGGGAGAAGCCGCCCCCAGGTCCACCCGGTGGGTCCGGACCTGCTGACGTTGCTCCTGGGAGAGGAGATCCAAGCACTTCTGGGCCGCGGCCGTGTCCTTGCCGCGCGCCACAGCCAAGATCCGAGGCCGCGTCGGATCGCTCAGGTCGGTCCTCAACGTCACGGAGAGCCGGTGCCGCTTCTTCAGGCTCAGTGCGTCCAGGCCGATGTCGGTGATCACCCGCTGGGGATCGATCCGCTGCTCCTCGGCCAACTGATTCTGGACGATCCGCTCCACCGTCGCGGCGGAGAGCCCCAGACGGCGGGCCACGTCCTCGGCCGTGCTGCCGATGAGCGAGCGGAGCACGAACTGCTCGCAGCGGTCGGTGTAGGCACCCCTTTGAAGGTGGCTGCCCGTCTACGAGGTGCAAATAAATCGCTGTCATTGCGGTAATCTGGGGCATTTACTCGCGCCAAGATAAAGTCGCTGGAGCGAGAATTCGTTCCGAATCGGCCTTGACGGCCCGAACTCGGGACAGCGAATAAATTAGATTCTGATTTGTACCAGATTCGTATCTCTATCAGAAATCTCGCAACATTTTAAGCTACAAGACGTTGCGAGATTGTTGAACCACCTTCAAAGGGGTGGGTCGGTGTAGGCCACGTCCTTGCGCGGGAAGGGCGGGAGGAGGTGCTGGCGGGAGTCATACCGCGCCCAGCGGTGAAAGGAAGCTTGGTAGATCCAGAAACAGGGCTGGCCCCAGAGGTCGAGGTCCCGGACGGCTTGGGGCGTCGTCTGGAACTCGAGGTGGGCGTGATCCTCATGCCCGCAGCGTTCGCAGCGGCCTCGCTCGGGTAAGGGCCCACGCACCTCGAACCCATGGCCGTCTCCGTAGCGCTCAGAGCCGGTGATCTCCACCCCCGATGGCAGATCGACGTCAACGGTGACACTGGCCATGGCTCCTCCTGGTTGAATTCCCTTACCCGATGCGGGGAGTCGTGAGTGCAAGCTTCAAGGGGAAGAGTGTCGGATGATAAACCAAAGGACGGGCTACGGCAAAAGGTGTGAAATTCCGCGGGCTCGCACTTTATGACGGAAGAGCCCTTCGAACACATCGATCAGCGCGCCCCGCTTGGGACTGAGCCGGGCCGAGAGGTCGGCCCCGTCGCGCCGCGCCCGCCAGACCACCCGGCGCACCACCACGACCGGCTTGACGACCCGGACGCGGTGCGTTGGCAAAAGCCGGCGGAGCTTCGCGCACAACGGTCCGAGCGACCCCGACTGCACTTCAACCAGGACACCGTCGAGGGCCACCGCATCGACCCGAAACGCGTCGAGGATCACCTCCGATCGGCCGCCTCGCTCGGGTCCGTACCGCGCCTTCAACTCGCGGTGCAGGCTCATTTCCACGGCATTCGAGACTCCGGTGGTGAATTCGCCTCGGGGGTGCGGGGAACACCGAAAATTTTAATGGCAAATTTCAAAATAGGAACATTAAATTTAATATTTGTTATATTAAAAAAATTTACCGTTCAGGGTGCTCTCCCTGGTCAGCCGTTGCGCAACGGTTCCACCCCGAGGTCGCGGATGGTCAAGAGGGATCGGTAGTCGATCCCGCGAGCGGCGAACGCCTCGGCGGCACCTTCGAGGCGATCGAGGACGACGAGGACTCGGGCGACGGTGCAGCCGAACGCCTCGACCGCCGCGATCGCCTGGAACGACGAGCCGCCCGTAGTCGCCACGTCATCGACGATCGCGACCGTGGTCCCGGGTTCGAGCGAACCCTCGACCAGCTTGCCGGTGCCGTGCGTCTTGGCCTCCTTGCGGACGAGGAAGCCGCGCCAGCCGATCAGGCCCCGCCCGGCGGCCAGGGCCAGGGTCGCGCCGACAATCGGGTCGGCGCCGATCGTCAGCCCCCCCACCGCCGTGATGTCGGTCCGATCGGCCAGTTGGTCGAGCACCCCCGCGCCGATCAGCGCGGCCCCTTCAGCCGAGAGGGTCACCTTGCGACCATCGACGTAGTAGTGCGAGGTCCGGCCGCTGGTCAACGTGAAGGTCCCTGTCTGCAAGGCGTCGCGTCGCAACAACGCAATCAACCGTTCCCGCTCATATTCCAGGACCATCGCGCCACGCTCCTCCTCGATCCAAGGCTCCGCTGTTCCACGATGCCCGACCACCCTACCAGACCAACCCTGAAGGTTCCATGGGCACCCCGGAGCGATTGCCTCGCGCGAACGACTCGGAACTATCCAAAAACGCCAGAATCGTTTTGCACGCTGAAGCGAGCGCTCTTCGATCAAACGAGGAGGGATTGGTGAAAACGTTCAAATCGTCCACAGGAATCTGGGTTCTTGGTCTCTGGACCTGTCTCCTGGAAGTTGTTGAGATGAATTTCAAAAAAGTTTTCGAAAAACCTTTGACGAGATCTTCCCATGCCGAGGGCGGCCTCGTACGATATAAAACGTTCAAAATGTTCAATGACTCGGGGTCTGACTTCATGACGCCGTCTGATCCGCTCCTGAAGACTCGGCAGGTGGCGATGGCCCTGGGAGTGAGCGTTAGCACGATCAAGCGATGGATCGACTCGGGGGTGCTGACAGGGACGCGGACCGTGGGCAAGCACCGCCTGATCCGGCTGTCGGAGGCACTGCGATTCGCCCGCGAGCAGGGCCTGCCGCAGGCCGAGCTGGAGTTGCTGGTGGGGATGCAAACGACGCATCTCGACGTCATCGACGATCAGGTCCGTGAGACCTTGACCCACCTGCTCGGTCGGGGCAAGGGGCGAGAGGCAAGGACGTTGATCCATTCGGTTTTCGCCTCGGGCTTGGGTGCCGTGGCGTTGGCTGACCAGCTCATCCGGCCAGTGATGGAGCGGATTGGCCGGTGCTGGATGGTTGGTGCGATGGACGTCTATCAGGAGCACCAGGCGACACACCTGGTGGCCTCGGCCGTGTTGGAGCTGATCGACCGGGTGAGTCGGGAGCAGGGGGAACCCTTCCCGCTGGCCCTCGGTGCCGTGTCGGAGGGGGACTGTTACGTCCTGCCCGGCCTTCTCGGCGAGCTGGTCCTCCGCGAGATCGGCTGGGATGTCCGCAACCTGAGCGTCAACTTGCCGCTGCAGTCGCTCGCCAACGCCGTTTTGGAATACCAGCCCCGGCTGGTCTTCCTCTCGGTGAGCCATCTGGCCGACGAGAAGCGGTTCATCCGCGAGTATCAGTCGTTCTATGAGACCGCCGTCGCGCGGGGCGTGGCGGTGATCGTGGGGGGACGGGCGCCTCGGCCCCGAGCTGCGCGCGAGCTGGTCTTCGCCAGCGCCGGCGAGCGGATGGCCCACCTTTCCGAGTTCGCGCGATGGCTGCACCCGACGGCCGATGGTCGGCGCGAACTCAAAACGGTTCGGCTCACCTCTGAAGGACGCTCCGAGAAGGAAAGGGAAGACAATGCGTACCGTTCGGCAGACGGAGGATGTGCGCGAGTTTGCGGACCTGGACAGTTCCGACACCAAGGTCCTGGGAACGCAAGAGGAGCGCGAACTCCTCCGCAGCCTGGCCGAGTGCAAGCGGAAGCTCGCCGCGGCACTGGCCAGGGTCGAGGGGGCCGACTTCCGGGGGGCCGACAACTCGCAGGCCCTGGCGCACTCCATCGCATTGTTTTCCACGGGCGATGGCCCGGACGAAGCCCGGCTCGGCGCCATCTTCCGGTGCTACTCCGAGCTGCGCGGCAAGCTCGCGCTGGCCAACCTGCGACTCGTCGCGCACGTCGCCAAGCGGTTCCGTGACCGGGGGATCGCCTACTCCGACCTGCTCCAGGAGGGCTTCTGCGGGCTCCTAGAGGCGATCGATCGGTTCGACCTCGCCCACGAGACAAAGCTGGCCACCTACGCGACGTGGTGGATTCGCCAGTCGATGCAACGCGCCGTTGCCGCCGGGGCGTACCCGGTCCGGCTCAGCCCCAGGCACCTCCGCCAGTTCGCCCAGAATCAGGACGAGATCGGACGGGGCGCGGCCGACGAGATCCACACCCATGCCGCCTCGACCGCGATGATCCACTGCATTCACACGGCCACCCGGCCGACCGTCTCGCTCGACGCGATGGTCAATTCCAGCGCGGACTTCACCCTGATTCAGGCCCGGAGCGACCCAGAGGAAGATCGGACCCTCGCCCTCGATCGCGACGAGACCGTCGGCAAGCTGATGCAGGGGCTCCAGCCGCGCGAGCAACGGATCCTGTCGCTTCGCTATGGCCTCGGCGGCAAGCCGCGCCTCTCGCTCAGCCAGGTCGGCGAGGTCCTCGAAGTCTCCAAGGAACGCGTCCGCCAGATCGAGGTTCGCGCCTTGGAGAAGCTCCGCGCCATGGCCGAGGGACTCCATCTGGACGACCTCCTCTCGCTCGAGTCCCTCGCGCGGTTTCCACCGCCCCGTTGTGTGATCCTGGAGGGTCGGCTTCCGCCTGTCTCCTGGCGCAGCGGACGGAACTCTGGGTTGGGAAAAACTTCGGCTCATGGGCCCAAATCAGTGACTTCCCCATTGACTTTCGCAGATCGTCGAAAACCATTCTCTCGGCCATGCACCCCGATCCTGAGGAGTTCATGCGATGGATTTCCCCATCAATGATCTAATGGATGAAAATGCTTGTTATCAATTCCTCATCGACATCTTTCATCCCCAGGGCTTGCACTGTCCCCGCTGTCAGACCCAAGAAGGACTTCAAATTCAAAACTATTATCGTAAACCAATACTCAATTATCGATGTACTCAATGCCGCCGGGTCTTCAATGCCTGGACGGGCACCCTCTTCCAGGGGACCCACTGGCGGCCCACGCAGATGGTCCTCATCCTGCGCGGTTTTACTCAGGGGGTGTCCACCGCCCAGTTGGCCCGGGAACTCTCATGTAGCCGAAGGCCTCTCTTGGATCTTAGACACAAATTCCAAGCACAAGCACAATCCAATTTGGATCGAAAACCCTTGGAGGACGATCATGTCGAAGCCGACGAAATGTATCAAAACGCCGGAGAAAAAGGGGTCCCACACGAGGACCCGGAGGATCCGCCCCGGTGTCGGGCCAACAAGATCAAGGGGCACGGGACGATGGAAAACGACCGTCCTCCCGTGGTCGGGATCGTCGGCCGAGAGTCTGGGACGGTGCGGCTGGAGGTCGTGGCGCATTCGGATCAGGAGACATTGGAAGCATTTGTAGATAAGACAACAAAATCGCAGGCCATGGTATACACGGATGAATGGAGTGGTTACGACCACGTTCCGGAACTCGGTCGCGGCCACGCCACGGTGTGTCACACTCCGGGGAAACGGGAGTGGGCGCGTGATGACGATGGTGACGGGGTACGCGAGGTTCATAACAATACGACCGAGGGATTGTGGACTGGGGCACGGAACTTTTTGCGGATCTTCCGTGGAGTCAGTAAGTGGTTCCTGGGCCAGTACATGGCCATGTTCGAATGGTCATATAACATGAAGGAGGCGACCAAAGCCGTTCTGCGGGCGATCCTGAGAATCAAGGTCGCTACTGATTTGGGCCCATGAGCCAATCGCTCTTGGTGCCACGTCCGGCGATTCCCATCCTTTCCGGGAGCGACACGAAATCGTCTTTTCTCGGGCTGGGAGGGCCGGGCATGAGAGGGTTGGAGGATCGGGATCAACCGGGGTGAATCACGCCGAGGAGACGAGCGATGCATCGGGAATATGACGAGTTCATCCAGGAGCCGACTCGAGAGGCGATCGATCGGATTCAAGGCCCGGTCCTCCTCGAATTTGGGGCGTCGTGGTGCGGGTATTGCCGGGCGTTCGCGCCAAAGCTGGCGGCGCCGCTTGAGGAATATCCCGAGGTCCAACACATCAAGATCGAGGACGGGCCGGGACGGCGGCTCGGGCGATCGTTCCGGGTCAAGCTCTGGCCGACCCTGGTCTTCATGAGGGACGGTGAGGTCGTCAAGCAGGTGACCCGACCGGATGTCGCAGAGGTTCGGGAAGGGCTGGAAGCCCTCAGCGGAGTCGCTTTGGAAAAGCGGACCGCTCCTCCGTCCAGGTCTCGATTGCCGGGGCGGTAAAGAACGGATCGATCAACCCGCGGGCGTGATCGTCGGTCTCTGAGGTTCGGCATGACTCCTGAAGAGTTCCGCGCGTTCGGGCACCAACTGATCGACTGGATCACTGATTACCGGGCCGGCCTGGCAGAGCGGCCCGTGATGGCCCGGATCTCACCGGGCGAGGTCAAGGCCCAGTTGCCGGCTTGTCCCCCCGAACATCCCGAGAGCTTCGCGGCGGTATTCCGCGACCTGGAACGGATCATCGTGCCGGGGCTCTCGCACTGGCAGCACCCGAACTTCTTCGGCTACTTCCCGGCCAACGCCTCGCTCGCCAGCATCCTCGGCGACTATCTCAGCACGGGGCTGGGCGTGCTCGGGCTCTCCTGGCAAGCGAGCCCAGCGGTGACGGAGTTGGAGGAGGTCGTCACCGATTGGGTGCGCCAGATGTTGGGCCTCTCCGAGGCCTGGAGCGGCGTGATCCAGGACACCGCCTCAACCAGCACGCTGGTTGCCCTCCTCTGTGCCCGAGAGCGGGCCACCGACTACGGCTTGGGCCGGGGCGGCTTGCAGGCCGAGGAGCGGCCCCTCGTTGTCTACACGTCGGGCCAGAGCCATAGCTCGGTCGAGAAGGCGGCTCTGCTGGCCGGGTTCGGCCGGGACAACGTGCGACGGGTCGCCCACGACTCGGCGTATGCCATGCTCTCGAAGGCCCTCGCCGCCGATGTCCGGCGGGACCTCGCCGAGGGCAAGATGCCCTGCGCGGTTGTGGCTACCACCGGCACCACCACCTCCACGGCCTTCGACCCGGTCGGCACCGTCGCCCAAGTGGCCCGAGAGCACGACCTGTGGCTGCATGTCGACGCAGCGATGGCGGGTTCGGCCATGATCCTGCCCGAATGTCGCTGGATGTGGGAGGGCATCGAGGGTGCGGATTCGCTGGTGCTCAATGCCCACAAGTGGCTCGGGGCGCGCCTTCGACTGCTCGCTCTACTACATCCGGGACCCCGAGCACCTCGTCCGGGTGATGTCTACCAACCCGAGCTACCTGCAATCCTCGGCGGATGGCCGGGTCAAGAATCTGCGCGACTGGGGCATCCCCCTTGGTCGCCGGTTCCGCGCCCTGAAGCTCTGGTGCCTGCTCCGGGCCGAAGGGGTCAGCGGCCTCCGAGCCCGCCTTCGCCGGGACCTCGACAACGCCCGGTGGCTCGCCGAAGAGGTGCAATCAGCCCCGAACTGGCGGGTGCTGGCCCCGGTACCGCTGCAAACCGTCTGCGTTCGGCACGAGCCGCCGGGGTGGGAGGCTGAGGCCCTCGACGGGCACACGCTGGGCTGGGCCGAGCGGGTCAACCGCTCGGGTGGGGCCTACCTCACACCGGCCATCTTGGGCGATCGGTGGATGGTCCGGGTCTCGATCGGGGCCGAGCCGACCGAGCGAGAGCACGTCGCGGCGCTTTGGGGTTTGATGCGTCGGGAAGCCGAGCGGGTCTGACGTCATTCACCTCCCGATCGCGCGAGTGATCGTGGATCGAAGAGTGGCGGCAAGCGGGACGTGTCCCCGGCGGCTCAAGGGTCGGCCCCTGAGCAGTGACCCTTTGCCCGATCCGTCATGCCGTCTCGGTCGTTGGCATCCCTCAAACCGCCAACTCAGGTTCGGCCCGTCGCCCGTCGATCGTTCAAGGCGTGGAGCGAGCATTCCAGAATCGCTGCGGGTGTGCCCGTCGCAGGAATCGTCAGGAGCTTGCCGTTCCGCTCGTAGTAGTCCGACAGCGGCTGGGTGCTCTCCTCGTAGGCACGCATCCGGACCCGGATCGAGTCGGGATGATCGTCCTCACGCTGGACCAGCGGACCTCCGCACTGGTCGCAGACGTCCTCGGCGCGGGGCCTGCGGGTGGTGATGTGATAGACCGTCTTGCACTCGGAACACGTGCGGCGACCGTGCAGCCGGTTGACGATCTCGTCCAGCGGGAGCGAGTAGCTCAGGACCGCATCTAGGATCACGTCCTGGTCGGACAGCAAGGCGTCCAGAGCCTCGGCTTGGGCCACCGTGCGGGGGAACCCATCAAGCAGGAATCCGCCCCGGCAGAGGAGGCATCTGGTCCGTTCCTGAATCATGGAAATGACCACGTGGTCGGAGACGAGTTCGCCCCGCCGCATGGCGTCCAGGGCCGATCTCAGGGCCGGGCTCGGTTCGGACTGGCAGCGGGCGGCCCGGAACACATCACCCGTGGAGAGATGACACGTCCCGATTGCCTCGCAGAGCAATTCAGCCTGTGTTCCCTTGCCGATGCCGGGCGGACCAAGGAGCACGAGTCGGTACACATCATCACGAGGCGGGGGCATGACCTCACAGCGAGCCTCGCCACTCTTGAACCAGGCGGTTCGATCTCTTTGAACGTCCACGGTCGTCTCCTCGGACTCATCAGGGTTGACGGCTCTCCGTTCGATCCCGCGAATGTCACACCTTCCCGCCGTGGAAAGTCAACCAGTCGTACGCCTTGAAATGGTCAATCTTGGTCGCGTCACGGCGCGAGGTCTGCCCTCGGAGCAGAGCTTTGACGACCTCGGATGATAATCGATGCCGTTGACCATCATCGGCAACCCCTGCTTCCTCAGGACGACCCACCGGCGGAAGACGACCCGCGGTCGCTACAACAGCTCGGGCGACATCACCCAGTTGACGGACCATTTCCCCTCCCGAGGCGACAGGCAGACGATCTCCGCCGGCTGAAATCCGATGATACCGATGTCGGAATTCCCGGCCAGAAGAAGGCCGGCAAGGCGACCGAGGAAGGGGAGATGGCCGACGAGCATCACCGACTCGTGCTCGGCCTGGAGCACTTCGGTGACCGGACGGACCTCATCGTTCGGCTTGAGCCCCTCGACGGCGAGCACCCCTCGCGCCGGGTTCAGCCGCTCGGCCAGGAGGGCGGCGGTCTGCTCGGCACGTTTCTTCCCGCTGTGTCGGATCTGATCGACCTTCACGCCGACCTGAGCGGCCCAGACCGCCATGCGCCGCACCGTCTCCGCACCGCGCTCGGTCAGGGGACATGATGGATCTTCGGACTCCGGCTTGGCCTCCCCATGCCGCACCAAGAAGAGTTCCATGCTCCACCTCCTCGGAACCATGTGGTCAATTCTCACGGGATCACCGGCCGGATCTCGTAACCCCACCGTCGCTCGGGAGATGCAGTGAACCGGCGGGAAGACCGAGTGGGTCGGTCCTCGGCGAAGCACTCGATCCGGCGCAAGATGTCCCGGTCGTCGTCGAGGATCAGGCCGATGCGGGTCGCCTTGTGCCCTCGCCCCAGGATAGCGGCTGAAGGGATTTCGGAAAAGGATTCCGCGATCTGAGGATGGCCTCCTCGTCCATCATGGGGTGGCAGAGGGTGTCCGTGAGACTGCGTTGGCGCTTGGGCATCCTTGCGGCGACCAGAGACGTCGGGTCGGGTTACCACCGAGGGGAGCATTCCAGACGAGTAGGTGACCTTGGGGGATTTGTCTCTCCCCTACGCTCGCCGATAATCATCGTTTCCCGATATTACCTGGACAAGGGGAACGAGCATGGCGAAGCACCCACCTGGCCGAAGGCCAAAGCCCGAGACGGATCCCAAGCCTCCGCGCAATCGACTCGCGGAGATCCAGGCCGAGATCCGGGAGGTCCAACAGCAGATCGAGCATCTCCGCCGAGACCCACGCGTAATCAGCAATGCTGAGGACGTTCGCTCCTGGGAGCGGCAGATCACGGAATTGACCCAACGCCTGTCCGGCCTCCTGCTGACCGAAGCCATGCAACGTGCCAGCGACCAGCCGGAGAACATCCAGAAGGCCCGCTCCTTGACTCAAGGGGCGGGCCACAAGGTCAAGGACCAAGGCAAACGCGACGTCACCCTGCGAACCACATGCGGCGTGATCGTGGTCCGGGTGACCTACTTCAGTCGCAACTGCGACCGCGAGCGGTCGGGCAAAGGGATGTATCCGATCCTGCTGCTCTGGGGAATGCACGACCGCTGTACGTCCGGGGTGGCCTCCGAGGTCAGTAAGTTGGTGGCCATGCTGCAGCTCGCTGGAGGAGGTCGAGCGGGTGTTGGCCGATCGCGGGCAACCGCTGGACCTCAAGACCATCCGGTCGATGGCGTATCGCTTCGCGGCGCGGGCCCGTGCCGCCCAGCGTACCGGGAGCCTGAACTGGGGAGAGACCGTCGCGGGCCGGCGCGTGATCCTCTCCGTGGATGGCGGCCGGATTCGGATCCGCACGACGAAGCGCGGCCCGAAGACGGCCAAGGGACGCAACCGCTACCGCACGGACTGGCGCGAGCCGAAGTTGCTGATCATCTACGCGGTGGATGAGAAGGGGCAGATGGATCGGAACTTCCTGGCGGTCATCGATGGCACCCTGAGCGGCCCGGACGCAATCTTCAAGTTGATGGAGTTCTATTTACGGGAATTAAAGATCGTGACGGCGGACAAGATCCTGTTCGTGGCCGATGGGGCGCGTTGGATCTGGAATCGCGTCGAGGCCCTGCGGCGGCGGTTGGGGATCAAGCCGGAACAGGTGAAGGAGTTGGTGGACTTCTATCATGCGGTGGAGCATCTGGGCAAGATCGCGGCCTTGCGGCGGCGCTGGACGGTGCAGGAGCGTCAGACGTGGATCGGTCGCCAGCGGCGACGCCTGCTGAAAGGGAAGGTCAACGAGGTGCAAGCGGCGATTGAAGCCGTGTGTGGCTCCCGTCCCAGTAAGGCGTTGAAACGAGAGCGAAATTACTTGGAACGGAACATCGGGAAAGGGCGGATGGATTACGCGCGGATTGGGGAATCGAAGTTGCCGATCGGCAGTGGAGCGATCGAGAGCGCGATTCGCCGGGTGGTGAACCTGCGGTTGAAGGGGGCGAGCATCTACTGGCACAAGAAGAGTGCGGAGGCCGTTCTGTTGCTGCGTTCGTATTACAAGGCGGGACGGTGGAACCACCTTGAGAGACAAGCACTTACAACCGCTACGGGAATCGCCGCGTGAGCCTACAGCAATGGAATGCTCCCCACCGAGCCGACTTCGTTGGACGGGGATCGTCCCAAATCCCAAGTTTTCAACTTGACACTCCTTAGGTCAAGCCGCTCTCGCTTCGACCTTGACCTTAATCTTGGCCTTGACCTTTTCTTCGGCAATCACTGTGCTCGTCTCTCCTTGCAGTAAGCTCCAGAAGTCGTAGCTCGGCAGGTCCAAGCCCAAATGCTCATACGGGCAGCGACCCCGCCGCTTCCCTCCGCCAAACGCACGGCAGTTCCAGTCCAGACGCTTCAGGTCCAGCAAGCCCTGCGTCACCGTACGGTGCCGCGACTGGTGCATCCGCAGCACGCTGTTCATGCACTCCACCGCACTGCTAGCACGCACCGTCTGACGCAGCACGTCGGACACCCGCCGGTACGACTTCCCCCAGTGCGCATCCAGACCCTGACACACCACCTGTTGCACCAGGTGCGCCACATGACCGCAGCCGGTCATCGGCCCGTCGTGCGAGCCCCGCGGGCGCTGGCGGCGCCACCACCACAGCCGCACCAACGCCGCACGCAACTCCACCTCCGGCCCGCCTCCTGCAACTGACGATGCAACCGATCCAGGAAGGTCAGCGTGCCCTCCGCCTGCAGGAACCCGCGTACCTTGGACCAATGTCGTCCGCACAGCAGGGGCACGGCCGAGGTGATCTGCGCCTGCGCCCAGGCCCGATCGTTCAACTGGCCGTCCAGACGGAACACGCGCAACGCCCATCGCGCCTGGGCCCAGCCCGCGTCGGCCGCCTCGTACTCAGTGAAGGCCGCTTCCGCCCTCGTCCAGGCCGTGGCTGCGGCGGTGGCCACGCCGCGCTATCCCCGGTCTGCCGCCGCGCCTGCTCCACCCGGCGGTCCGCCGCTTCCGCCTCGCCCCAGAGCGTCTCAACCTGGGCCCACGCCTGGCTCAAGGCCCGCTCGCCCTCCCGGAGCGTATGGAAGACATCCAGGCCGTTCTCCAGCGGGGTGTGCGGCGCGGCGCGGCGCTGCTGCTGGACCGACGCGATGCCCGCCTGTAAGCCCGTACCCGCGTCGGCCAACACGTATTCCAGGGAGGTCCATGTCTGCAGGTGCTGACACCAGGTGGCACCCGTGCGATCCTCGGCCTTGTGCCCGAGGAACCAGGTCATGCTCGCGGGTTCGACGCCGACCAGCACGGGACGGCCGTGGAAGAAGATCTCATCGAGGCAGCCGACCAGGACCAACGCCCGGCACTGCCGATCGAGGTGCTTCAGGACGCGTCCCGCCGCGATCCCGGCGGCCTGGACCCAGCGTCCGAGCGTGCCGCGTCCGGGGCGTACCTGCGTGCCCAGGATCAGGGCCAGCAGGGTGAGGATCTGGCTGAGACTCAGGCCCATGGCGGCCGCGGTGACGGTGAACTCCTGCTGTTTGCTCGGGGGAAATTCGACCGTCTGGGCCAACCAGTCCCAGAGTCGGGCATTCTCCTGGCGGAGGTGCTGATTCTCCTGGATCAGTTCGGCGTGCGTGGGCCCACCGGCGTGCTCGGCCTCGACGGCGGCCTGGACCTTTTTGGCATGGTCGTAGAGGGTCTGTCGGCTGCACTCGGCGGCTTCGGCCTGCTGGGTGACGTCCCCATAAGCACCGGCCAGGCGCACTGCGGCGTTGGCGATCCAGATCGCGAGGGGTATCTTGAACATGGGGTGGGCCTCTGAAGTGTAGATCCTGTCAGCAATCCCACTCTTGAGGTCGACCCCCTCGAAGGATCAAGAGGTTTCGGTTTGATGTTCCAAAATGTCAACTTGAAATCGGCCGATTCGGGCCAATTTGGGACGATCCCGTTGGACGATATTCGGGACCTGGGAGTTTGATCAGAGTGTCCACGAGTCGCTCCCCAGGACCGCCTTCGGCCGGATGCCGACCGCACACCCACCGAAGTCGTTAGAGATCCCCCGCCATCCGCCTCTTTCGAGACTACGCCAAGAGTCGTACATGCCCAGTCGACGCCTCGGTCTCGCCTTCCTCGCCGTGACGGTGCTCATTGCTGCCTTGCCTTCACCGCGGAGCCGAGGATGAACCTTAGCTCGTTTCATCGCGTCCCCAGGAGGTCTTTCCGCGGGGCCCCTTCTGAAGGAAGCCTAGCCCTGCGGAGGTGGTGCAAACCAACGTCGGGCCGATTATTCTGTCACCGAGGGCACAAGAGTTGCCGTTTCGACCCCTGAACCGATCTCCGAGAGTCTGACCATGGAAACAGGCCGCATTGCCCAGATCCTCGACGAGATGGGAACCCTGCTCGAAGTCCGGGGTGAGAACCCGTTCCGCTGTCGGGCCTATCACAACGCCGCGCAGGCGCTGCAAGGGCCTGCCCGCCGACCTCTCGGAGATGATCGCCGACGGCAGCCTGGCCGAGGTTCCGGGCATCGGCGAGACGATGCTCGCCAAGATCGTCCAGCTTGTCGACCACCGGCCACCTGCTCGTCCTACGAGGAGCTGAAGCGCGACGACCCCGCCGGGCCTGGTCGCGCTGCTGCGCGTTCCGGGGCTCGGGCCGAAGAAGATCAAGGCCGCTGCACGACGCGCTGAAGATCGAGAGCCTGGCCGACCTCCGCGCGGCGGCCGAGTCGGGCAAGATCGCCGCGCTGAAGGGGTTCGGCGCGAAGACCGCAGGCGAAGATCCTCGAAGGGATCAGCTTCGTCGAGTCGGCCGGCGACCGGATCCTGCAGAGTCACGGCGCGACGGCTGGTCGCGCCGATCCTGGAGGCGGTCCGTCGGCACCCCCGGCGTCATCCGCGCCGAGGTCTGCGGCAGCCTCCGCCGCCGCGCCGAGACGATCGGCGACCTCGACATCCTCTTCAGCTGCGGACGACCCCGCCCCGGTGCTCGACGCACTTCGTCAAGCTCCCCGAGGTGGCCACGGTCCTGGCGCACGGGCCGACCAAGGCGAGCGTCCGGCTGGCCGACGGCGTCCAGTGCGACCTCCGCGGGGTCGAGGACGCCCAGTTCCCGTTTGCGCTGCACTACTTCACCGGGTCGAAGGCGCACAACATCGCGATGCGGCAGCGGGCGCTGGCCCGCGGGCTACACGCTCAACGAGTACGGCCTGGACGGGCCCGAAGGGCCGGTCGCCCTGCCGGACCGAGGCCGACGCTGTTCGCCGGCGCTGGGGCTGGCCGAGATCCCCCCCGAGCTGCGCGAGGACGTCGGCGAGATCGAGGCCGCCGAGGCGGGCCGCTCCCGCCGCTGGTCGACGCTCGACGACCTGACCGGGACGTTCCACTGCCACACCGACTGGAGCGACGGCGGCGCCACGCTCGACGAGATGGCCGAGGCCGCCCGGTCGCTCGGCCTGAACTACCTCGGGATCGCCGACCACTCCCGCTCGGCCGGCTATGCCGGGGGGCTGAGCATCGAGCGGGTCCGCGAGCAGTGGGCCGCGATCGACGCGCTGAACGCGCACGTACGACGGCAAGTTCCGCCTGTTCAAGGGGACCGAGTGCGACATCCTGCCCGACGGCTCGCTCGACTTCCCCGACGAGGTGCTCGACGGCTTCGACTACGTCGTGGCCAGCGTCCACTCGCAGCTTCGGCCATGCCGCGCGACGGAGATGACGCGCGCGGATCGTCCGCGCGGTCTCGAACCCGCGGGTGACGATGCTCGGCCACCCGACGGGCCGGCTCCTGCTGGCCCGCGACGGCTACGCGGTGGACCTCGACGCGGTGATCGACGCGGCAGCCGGAGTCGGGCACGATGATCGAAATCAACGCCAACCCGCACCGGCTCGACCTCGACGCGACCCACTGCCGCCGCGGCCAAGGCCCGGGGCGTCACGATCGTCGTCAACCCCGACGCGCACTCGACTGGCGGCCTGGCCGACCTCGATTACGGGATCGGCGTCGCCCGCCGCGCGGGGCTCGGGCCGGGCGACCTGTTCAACACGGCCGCGCTCCAAGCGGTCGCCCGCGCCCTGGAGACACGGCGCCGCAACCGACGCTGATCAAGATTCACGACGCGTGTCGTTCAGCCTCTCTTGCGAGGGGTCGGGCCGATCCTATAATTTCGTATGAGGAGGCGGCGTGTTCGAAATCGTCTGGAGGCCGGAACCGATTGGATGGGATGCCACGGAAAAGGACCTTCTCGTCCCCTAATCGCCTCGGGATATTCGAACCATTGCCGGGCCGGTCGGCGGGCTCCTCGCTCGCCCAGTTCCGAAATTTCGTCGCGGAGTCGGATCGCTCTCATCACTCAAGGAAACCGTCATGGCCCCTCCAAAGCCGGCTGAGGCGACACGACGCTATTTCAGCGTCGAAGAGGCAAACAGGACGTTGCCTCTGGTCAAGGCGATCGTCACCGATATCGTCCACCAGTTCTCGGACCGTCAACGAGTTGAAGCAGCGGCTCTCGGCCGTGTTGAGCGACCGCAGGCGGCCGTCGAGCGATCCCTACTCGGAAGAGCTGGCGCAGAGCCAGTCCGAGCTGGAGGCCGAGGAAGAGAAGCTCGCGGCCTTCATCGACGAGCTGACCAAGCTCGGCGTCGAGCTGAAAGGCCCGGACGGACTCTGCGACTTCTACAGCATCATGGACGGCCGCGAAGTCTATCTCTGCTGGCGGCTCGGCGAGCCCGAGGTCATGCATTGGCACGAGCTGAATGCCGGCGTCGCCGGCCGCAAGCCCTTGCCCCTGGCCGCCCACTCCGGCCCGCGCCCGGGACAACGATTGCATTGATCCCCCACCTGCATCGTTGCGGTCGAGCTCCTGCCCGTTCGATGGCCCGCCCCCATTGAGATCTCACGGGGCGCGGGCTTTTTGTTTCAACGACCCGATACAGGGCTAGAAACCCGACGAAAATCGAGATGCCATATGTTGTTGACAGGCCTACACTTACGTAAAATCTGTCAGCGCAAGTCCTTTCCTAGACAACAACTTGCAGCATCTTCAAAAAACCTCGGCATTCTAGCCGTTTGTCGGGCCGTTGTTTTTGTTTGGGAGGGCGATTTCCTCGGGCCCTCGCCAGGCCGTGGGGGGTAGGCATGGAAGGTCAGCCGGACAAAAGCCGGGCCACGAACCGGTTTGATCGAGGCGGACTCGGAATTTTCCGCCTTGGACCAGGCCGCCTCGGCACGATAGACTTCTCTGATCCCTCTCGCTTCTTGCACACGAGGTCTGTCGGACCTGTACCGGGAGGGGACGAACCTCGCATTTCGGCTCCTCTGAGACCAGAACGATCATGCGGCGGGTGGTGACGATCGACGGGCCGGCGGGGGCGGGCAAGAGCACGGTGGCCCGGAGGTTGGCCGACCGGCTCGGTTGGCGATTGCTCGACACCGGCGCGATGTACCGCGCCGTCACCTTGGCCGCGCTCCGCGCCGGGGTGGACTTGGGGAACGATCGGGATCTCGGCGACCTGGCCGCGCGGGTCTCGGTCCAGCTCCCACTGGGACGGGTCCTGCTCGACGGCGAGGACATCACGGCGATTGTCCGGGGGATTGAGATCACCAACGCCTCGCAATATCTGGCCAACAGCCCGAGCGTCCGCCGCCAGCTCGTCGCGTGGCAGCGTGCGTTCGCCGCCGAGAACAACGTGATTGCCGAGGGGCGCGACCAGGGGACGATCGTCTTCCCCGACGCCTTTCGGAAATTCTTCCTGACCGCTAGCCTGGAAGAGCGCCCCGTCGCCGCCATGCCGAATCCGCGGCCCGGGGCGAGCCGATCACCTTCGAGACTGTGCTGCGCGGCCTCCAGGAGCGCGACGCGCACGATGCCGCCCGCGGCTCTCGCCCCGATGCGGCCCGCCGAGGATGCCCGCCTGATCGACACGACGGGCCTCAGCCTCGATCAGGTCGTCGCGCAGATCGCGCACCAGATCCAGGGGAACTAGCCGAGGAGGCAGGCGGAAGCCGACCCTCCAGGATCACACAACAGGGCGGTTGAAACCGCACGAGGAAACGCTCACAGGGGCCTCTGCCAGAGGAGCCGACGGGTCGATTAAAGCGGCGTGAGGGGATTGCGGATGGCGAAGGGGAAATCGTCGGGCGAGGCGGGCGAGCGGCCCGCGACGACCGATCGATCGAGGCTGGCGATGCTCTGGTATCGCCTGGTGCAAGTCGTCACGATGACGTTCCTTGGGGCGATGGGTGGGCTGCGGGCGAGCGGCCGGCAGCATCTGCCCGCGTCGGGCGGGGTCTTGCTCGTCTCGAATCACCTGAGTTACCTGGATGTCTTCGTGCTGAGCATCCCCTTGCCGCGCCCGCTGAACTACGTGGCGCGTTTCGACGCTCTTCTTCCCCCCGCTCGGGGCGTTGATGCGCTCCGTGGGCGGGTTTCCGATCCAGCGTGAGGGGATCGGCGCGCGGGACTCAAGGAGACGCTTCGCCGACTCCGCAACGGGGGGATCGTCATGCTCTTCCCCGAAGGGACGCGGAGCCGCGACGGCGAGCTGGGGGAGATGAAGTCGGGGATCGCCACCCTGGCAGAGCGGGCGCGGGTGCCGATCCTCCCGGTGGGCATCGCCGGGACATTTGAAGCCTGGCCCCGGACCCGGCCGGTCCCCCTCCCCCACGCCATCCGCATCCATTACGGCCCGCCCATCACGCCCGAGGAGATCGCCGGGCTCAACCCGGAGACGATCACCGCGCTGATCCGCGACCGGATCCGGGACTGCCAGCGCGCGGCC
The DNA here is from genome assembly GCA_963803395.1 of uncultured Planctomycetaceae bacterium. Lineage (GTDB taxonomy): Bacteria > Planctomycetota > Planctomycetia > Isosphaerales > Isosphaeraceae > JAFANO01. The sequence continues at coordinate 247,734 of CAWDND010000067.1, read as the reverse complement.
CGCCGTGCACTCGAGCGCAGACCTGGATGAAATTGCCGTTGGATGATTTTCCGAATTGGATTAAAGTTCCCCCGCCCTGGGATGTCGGCCCCGCCGATTCCCGACCCATTCGGATGCAGACACCTCGAAGCGCGGAACCATCGCTCTCCTCCTCGTCGGAGTCAGTTCCCGTCGCGTCGGTCCGGCACGATGCCGAGGCTTGAGTCGCGGCAAAGGAGTTACGCCATGCGACAAGCCCGATTCCTGTGCACGGGCTTCGGTGCCCTCCTGACCGGCTGGGTCGCCTCGGCCGGCTGCACGCACAACTACTACTATGGATATGGGACCGCCTTACCGGGCTGCGCCGACCGTCGTGCCGGGTGGGGTCCAGTACGGGTCTGTGTGCGACGTGCCGACACAGGTCGTCGGCGGCGGGTCGATCGTGGCACAAAACCCGCCCGGCACGACCGTTGTGACCGGCCCGCCGCGGTCGCCAAGGGTCGTTGTGAGCGAGCCGGCCGGCGGGATGCGATCCCGCTGGCGGCGGTCGGACCCCGAGAGTGGCCTGGCCACGACCCGCGTCGAAGGGGCACTCGATGAGCCGACGGTCACCAAATAAGATGCAGTCCAGACGTCTCCGACAAAAGTTTGCCGGGACCGTCCGCCGCCCCGAGGAACTCGTGGCCGACGTCGGGAACAGGAGACGGAGGTGTTCAAGCAACGGTACGCCCCGCGGGTGGGGGTCGCGTCGACCAACAGCGGCTTGAAGAAGCGCCTGGATTACTTGGCCATGATCTTCTTCTGATTGGCCAGGATCTCCTCCTAGTTCGCGAGGATCTTGTCCTGATTGGCCAGGACCTTGTCGAGTTTCTCCTGGTTGGACTGGATGGTCTCCTGGTTGGCAAGGACCTTGTCCTGGTTGATCACGATCGTGTCGAGCTTCGCCTGGTTGGCCAGGATCTCCTCCGGATTACTCAGGATTTTCTCCTGGTTGGGGAGGATCTGGTCGTTTTTCGCGGCCATGATTGCATCTCCTCAAGCAGTCGATTGTGAGTCTCACTCCAACGATCTACAACCCGGGTCGCCCCGGGGTTGCAGTCCTTCGGACAGTCCTCCACATCCTCGAGCATCGTGCGATCCTGAGCCGAGATCGGTGCTGTCGCCAGCCAGGTCCTCCCGAAGTGCCCGGACGAGGTCCTCGTCCAGGGCGACCCGACGCAGAAACTCTGCGTGCGGCTCGATTCAGTCATGGCACCAAGTCGAAAGGCATACGTGTGGAGGGGCCAAATAGACCCGAATCCCAGGGTCCGACATGTGGCCCCTTCCGGATCAGAGCAGAGCCGTCGTCTCCGGGTGCCCGAACATCAGGTTGAAGTTCTGCACGGCGACCCCCGCCGCCCCCTTGACCAGGTTATCGAGGCAGGCCAGGATCACGATCCTGCCGCGCACGACCGCGCACGGTGATGTCGCAGAAGTTGGTGAACGCCGAGTCCTTGGTCGCGGGCAGGTGGTCGACGACCCGGATGAACGGGCTCCGGGCGTAGAACGAGCGGTAGAGCTCGAGCAGGTCGTGCTCGACGGCCGAGCCCTTGGGGGTGGCGTAGATCGTGGCGAAGATGCCGCGGTCCATCGGCACGAGGTGGGGCGTGAAGATCACCTCGACCGGCGCATCGGCCTTACGGCCGACGTCGGTCAGCACCTGGTCGATCTCGGGCGTGTGCCGGTGCCGGCCGACGTTGTAGGCCGAGAGGCTCTCGTTGCACTCGGGGAAGTGGGTCGTCAGCTTCGGCGACGCGGCCCGCCCCCGAGACGCCGCTCTTGGCGTCGATGATGATCCCGGTCCGCTCGATCCGGTCCTCGGCGACCAGCGGCGCCAGCGCCAGGATGCTCGTCGAGGTGTAGCAGCCGGGGTTGGCGATCAAGTCGGCGGGCGGGATCGCGCTCGCGATAGAGCTCGGGCAGGCCGTAGACCGCCTGGCGGAGCCCGTCGGGGTCGGTGTGGGCGTGGCCGTACCAGTCGGCGTAGACCTGCGCGTCGTTGAGCCGGTAGTCGGCGCTCAGGTCGATCACGCGCACCCCGCGCTGGCGCAGGGCGGGGACGACCTCCAGGCTCGCCGTGTGCGGCAGGCCGAGGAACGCGACCTGGCGCGCGCTCGGCGACGCGGTCGGCGTCGAACGGCTCGCAGGCCAGGTCGATCCGGCCCGACGAGGCTCGGGTGCAGGGCGTCGAGCCGCGGCGACTCGTCCTGCCGCGAGGTCGCCACGCTGATCTGCGCACCCGGGATGGCTCAAGCAGGATCCGGATCAGTTCCCGGGCCGCGTATCCCGACGCCCCCACGATCGCCACGTCCCGTCATGTTGGTTCGCCCCGAGAAGAATGTGGTCCGCGGCCGCAGCGGAAATAGACCATGATCCGCCACCAGACCAGGCCAGCGCCGAGACGATCAGCCCTTCGAGAACGTCGTCGGCCCCGATACTCCAGATGCAGGGTCCAGGCGCCCGGGTCCGGGCACCTCACCCTTGCCAGCCCCCTTCCCGGGGACGCCGGAAGACCGGGATGATCATCGCGGCCTGCTCGCCGCCCGGCCTGGACCAGCGCCGCCTGCCATTGCGGGTCGGCCAGTTGCGATGATGATGATGATGGCCGGGCCCTCGGCGCGAACCTCAACCTCCAGCCGCTCGGGGTCGCGGCGACGTGCCGCCAGCGGCGTCGCGTGCCCGAAGACGCTGAGGGCCTCCCGCGGTCACCCGACCAGGATTCCAGGATCGCCATTGGACGGCCCGAGGTCAAGGGAACGAGCCAGGCTCTGAGTGTCTCAGCCTGAGGACGCCAGAGGGTGAACGTCGAGGCCCAGGGTCCTTGGCGGGCAACCCAGTCCGCCCCGTAGAGCCAGCCGGCCAGGGTCGGATCCCGGATCGCCTCGCGCGTCGACCATCCGGGCAATGGCGGCCGGAGCGGGGTTTCGAGGTGGGATGGCCCGCTCCCGAGGTTGCCAAAGGATGCATGCTCACGTCGTTCGAACGGGTCGAGCACGCGCACGCCCGTCCCGGTCGCCCGCAGCGCGGCGACGATGGCCACATTGTCGTCGAGTCGGGAGCCGTCCTCGAGTGGCGCGCGGGCCAGGCTCGTCAGCGACCCCAGCGCGGGCAGGTCGAGCGTCCGGTAGGCCGAGACGGTGCCGAGCCGACGACCATCGGCAGATTGCGCGACGCGTCCGCGACACGGGTCCCGCGCGGTGTGCGCGCCAGCCGGGCGAGCACTGGGCTCTGCTCCGCCAGGGGCCGGATCGGCCCCAGGTCGAACGCGCGATGGTGTCCGAGATGCCAGAGGTCGACGGCCGTCAGCACGACCAGCGCCGTCGCGAAGACAGGGCGGCGGCCCGAGAACGGCGCGAGGGTCAGCAGGCTCAGGAGGATCAAGCCCGTCTCGGCCAGCTCCCGACGATAGATCGACGAACCGCTCCTGGGCGAACGTCCGACTGCTGGCGAGCCTGCCCTGACGCGCCAGGTCGGATTCCACGCGGAGATCGACCTGCGGTCGGCGGGCGATCGCCATCAATGTGCCGAACGTGCGGAAATCGGGATCGTTCGACCAGGGGAGGAGCTTCAAGGCGCTCTCGAACCCGCTGGCGACCGCGGGCCAGCCCGGCCGCTTCGTGCTCGCCAGCGCCAGCTCGAACGACTGCGACCACCAGCATCGGCCCCAGCCGCCGCCAGGACCACGAACCGGCCAGCGATCGTCCCGGCCGGGGCCATGACCGCCAGGAGTCGAACCCCAGCCCCGCCAGCAGGCAGAGCGCCAGCGCCGGTCGCCAGCGACCAGCGCGCCGGGGCCCGGAAGAACGAGAAGCCGGGCAGGCGGCACCAGGACGCGAACCCCGGCACGTACGGCCCGAGGCTCAGGACCAGCGTCACCAGCGCCAGGACCGCCAGGGCGCGCGTCGCCGGGTCGCGGCGCCGCTCGCGTGGCGGATCGTAACGAGTGCCAGGAACAGCGGCACCAGGCCGACATAGGCCAGGTACTCCTCGGGCGAGGTGTGGAACGGGTCCCATGCCAGCGGCCGCCAGAGCGGCGAGCCCTGGAAGCAGCCCGGGTGCCACGTAACTGACCAGGTGAACGGTGTCGCGGCGAACCCGGAGAGATACTCGGAGTCGCCGCGCGCCGCGGCCAGGCGGGCCAGCCGGAGCGTCGGCCAGAGCTGCATCGCCGCCAGCGGGAGGACGGCCGCCAGTCGCGATCGCGGCCGAGGCCACGCCGCGGATCGGGGGCTGGCCGTCCCGCCGCGCGCTCGGCCAGAGACCAGAGGCCCAGCAGGGCCACGCCGACCTGGGTGATGAAGGCCAGCTGGAAATGGCCGGGCAAGACCTGGAGCGTCAGCACCAAGGCCAGCAAGAACGGCGTGCGGCGCAGTCCCTTGCCCTCGAGCACGAGCCAGGCCAGTCCCCAGGCCCAGGGCATCCAGCTCCCGGTCGTGTATCCCCACTGGTGCGGCAGGTGGATCACGAAGAACCCGCGAGCCGACCAGGCGAACCCCGCCAGCGCCGACCCCGCAGGCGAGACCCCGAACCGCCGCGCCGCCCAGGACGCGCCCGAGACCGCCCCAGAATCGTGTGCAGGACCAGACTTGCCGTGTACGCCGCCTCGGTCGGGAGAGAGCCATAAAGGAACAAGGTGGGGGGGATAGAACACCCCCATCTGGCTCTCGGCCAGGCCGGGGAAGCCGTAACCCCAGAGGTCGTTCCAGAGCGGGAGCCGGCCCGCCCGGAGCGGCCCGGCCGAGCACGGCCATCAGGCCGATCGAGAACTGCGTCACGTCGCCGCCGACCGGCATCCGTCCCCCGAGCCCGATCGGCCAGAGCCAGACCATCAGCCCCACCAGCAGCGCCCGAGCGCCACGGCCGTGACGTTACCCCGATCTTCTGCTCGTGCCTCCACGCGAGACTCCCAGGCTGCCTGACACCCACCCCGGGCGTTGCCTCCGAGAGCGGCAGGAACTCCGTCGATCCCGCCTTGCACTGAAGGAAAAATTTACAATCGCCGTTCGCGATTTTACATGGCCTCCCTCCCGACGGGCAATCCAACCCCCGAGGCAATCACAATAAGTCCAGACTCTTTATCAATTTAGAGAGATGATGAGGGATTTTTCTGAGAGGAACGGCGGTCCTTGGCACGAGAGGTGCCTCTTATCATGGTTCGTTGAACAGTCAGAATTGACCCCTCAGTTCGGCTCGCCCCGAAGAAGGAGAGAGTCATGTTGGTCCTGAGCAGGAAGCTCGGTCAACGATTCCAGGTGGGACAGGATGTTTGCGTCACGATCGTCAAGATCGACCGCAATTCGGTCCGGATCGGGATCGAGGCTCCCGAAGACAAGATAGTCTACCGCGAGGAGATCATCCCTCTGGGCCGCGAGCGTCCGGTGAAGGCGGGGGTAGCCTGAGCGGAGGATCGGCGCGACCCGTGCCCGGCCCCGGATAGCCTTTGGCTCCCTCCTCGACTCCTGACCGCTCGCCTCACCTCGGCCTGCGAGCCGGGTCGTTGAGGATCTGAGCCTGCGGCATGCTCACTCACTTGCCTGCTCGCCTCCGCCGAAACGGTTGGAGGCGTCGCGTCGTTCCGGTATGTTGGCCGGTGTGTCCGTGACGTCGCGACATTCCTGGGCAAGGCGGGCGGAACTCATGAGAGTGGTCGTCGCCCCTGACAAATTCAAAGGGAGCCTCTCGGCGCCAGATGCCGCGAAGGCGATGGCGCGCGGGGTCGCGACGGCTGTGCCGGGCGCGGCGATCGACCAGGCGCCAATGGCCGACGGTGGTGAGGGGACGGTCGAGGCACTTGTCGCGGCGACTGGCGGCTCGTTTTCTGAGGTCGTCGTGGCCGGCCCGCTCGGCGAGCCTGTCTCCGCGCGGTTTGGGATGCTCGGCGATGGCCAGACGGCCGTCATCGAGATGGCTGCGGCATCGGGCCTGGCACTGGTGCCGCGCGACCGCCGTGACCCGTCGCGGACCTCGACCCGAGGGACCGGCGAGCTGCTCCTGGCGGCCGTCGCGTCGGGGGCGCACCGGCGTGGTCCTCGGTATCGGCGGCAGCGCGACCAACGACGGCGGCGCGGGGCTCGGCCAGGCCCTCGGCTTCCGCCTGCTCGACGCCCAAGGCCACGAGATCGGGCCGGGCGGCGGCGCCCTCGACCGCCTGGCATGGATTGACGCCAGAGGGCGCGACCGGAGGCTCGACGGCGTCGAGGTGGCCGTCGCCTGCGACGTGGACAACCCCCTCTGCGGCCTGCGCGGCGCCTCCGCTGTCTACGGGCCGCAGAAAGGGCGCGGACCCCGCGATGGTCGCTGAACTCGACCGCAACCTTGACCACCTTGCGCGAGTCGTCGCGCGCGACCTGGGCCTGTCCGATCCGCGACCACCCGGGCGCTGGCGCGGCGGGAGGGCTCGGCGCGGGGCTCGTCGCCTTCGCCTCGGGGCGGCTCGAACCGGGGGTCGCGCTGGTCATCGCGCGCCGTCGGCCTGGCGGATCGGCTCCAAGGCGCCGACCTCTGCCTGACCGGCGAGGGATCGCTCGACGCCTCCAGCGCCTTCGGCAAAACTCCCATCGGGGTCGCCCGCCTGGCCCGATCGCTCGGTTGTCCGACGATCGCCCTGGCCGGCACGATCGGCCCGGGCGCCGAGGCCGTCCTCGAACAGGGGATCGACGCCTATTTCAGCATCTGCCCCGGCCCGATCACGCTCGCCGAGGCCCTCAACCGAGGGGGCCCACTCCTCGAGCACACCGCGGCCCAGGCGGTGCGGACCTTCCTGGCCGGACATCGTCCGCGTCGTTGAGCGGCCGATCGTCACGTCCTATGATTGAAAGACCGGAACGCCGGAGAGCCGGGACAAGGCATGGCATGCACGGGGGCCCGGCCGGGGGGACGCTCCTGATCGTGAGCGGAAGCAGGAGCCGGTGAATCCCCGAGATCATTCATGGACTTCGACCGATGACGAATCCACGTCCACCAGTCGGCGAATTTGGTCTCATCTCGTGGCTCCGTGAAAACGCCAAGGAAGAGAAAACTCAGACAGTCATGGGAATCGGCGACGATTGCGCCATCCTCCGACCCTTGCCGGGGGCCGACTGGCTGGTCACGACCGACATGCTGATGGATGGCCGGCACTTCCGGCTCGAACAGGACGGGCCGGAGGCAGTGGGATACAAGGCGCATCGGGGTCAACCTGTCCGACATCGCCGCAATGGCGGGCGTGCCGCTCGCCGCGGTGGTGGCGGTCGCCCTGCCGCGCGACCGGGCGGTCGCGGTCGCTCAGGGGATCCACGCGGGGATGAGGCCGCTGGCCGAACGATTCGGCGTCGATCTGGTTGGAGGCGATACGAACGCCTGGGAAGGACCGCTGGTCATCAGTGTCACGCTAGTGGGCGAGGCGACCGCGCGGGCCCGGTCCGGCGTGCGGGCGCACGGCCGGGAGACGTGATCCTCGTGACCGGCCCGCTCGGCGGCAGCTTCCTGGGACGGCACCTCCGCCCCGAGCCGAGGATCGCCGAGGCGCTCACGCTTCACGAGGCCGCCCCGCTCCATGCTCTGATCGACATCTCCGATGGCCTGGCCTCCGACCTCGGCCACATCCTCGACGAGAGTGGCGGTCTCGGCGCGATCCTCGGAGCCGACGCGATCCCGATCCATCCCGATGCCCTGGCCCTCGGCCGGCAGGACGGTCGCACGCCGCTCGATCACGCCCTGAACGACGGTGAGGACTTCGAGCTTTGCGTTGTGGTCGCCCCCGAGGACGCCGACCGGCTGTTGAGTTCGCCTTTCGCGGCGGTTGTGCACCGGATCGGGGAGGTGAGCGCGACGCCCGGCCTCCGGCTCCGATCGGCCGATGGCGTCGTGAGCCCGATCGTGCCGCGCGGGTTCGACCACCTGCGCCGAGCGCCGCGATGTTTCGTCGCGGGTGCCCCATGCATTGGGAAAAGACGGCGACAAGGTTTGACGATCGATGCCGTCTCGGAGGAGGAGATCGAACGGCTCGGCCGCGCTCTGGCCGAGGTGGTCACGCCGGGGGTGGTCCTCGGCCTGATCGGCCCGTTGGGGGCGGGCAAGACCCGGCTCACGCGGGCGCTGGCCGAGGCCCTGGACGTCGATCCGGGGGCGATCGCCAGCCCGACGTTTGTGCTGATCCACGAGTACGAGGGGCGGATGCCGGTCTATCACTTCGACGTGTACCGCCTGGGCGGGCCCGACGACTTCGAGGCGCTGGGCGCGTCGGACTACTGGGCCGCGGCGGGGGTCTGCCTGGTCGAATGGGCCGACCGGGTCGCTGATCGTCTGCCCCGCACGACCTGGATGGTCCGGATCGAGCCGACAGCGCCGGACCGTCGCCGGTTCATCCTGGAGTTTCCCGAAGGATCGGGGGTCGCCGACCGCCTGGCTGAGTGCCTGGCCCGGGTTTGAAGCCCCCAACGCGGCAAACTAGAGTTGCGCGAGAGACCCCAGCATCACAATCGGGAGACCTGGCACAGTGAGCGAAGCTGTTCTTCCCGGCTTACCCTTCACGACCGAACACCCTCATACCCCCTTCCGGCCGAAACCTCCTGCCAACCTCGACGAGGCCGGGCTCAGCCCGTCGCAGATCGAGAGCCGTATCTTGAAGATCCTGCTCAACCAGGGGATCGCCTCGGGCCGGTGGATCGCCGAGGAACTGGGCCTGCCTTTCGGGCTGTTCACCGACTTCCTCCGACAACTCAAGAACCAGCAGATCGTGGCGTACACCGACGCCACGTCGGCCAACGACTTTCATTCTTTGCTGACCGAGACCGGGCGCAACCGCGCCATGAACTATTTCAACGAGTGCTCCTATATCGGGACGGCGTCCGTAGATGGTGTCCTGTGGTCATTGAAAAGTCGCTTCGGCGCCGAAATTTCGGCGATTTCAAGTCATTGCAGAGCAACAATTTCGGACGTGACTGACGAAATCTCGGTGCCGCTGGGAAACATTGGAGAAACAAGGCTTTTCAATGAACTTCGGACACGACCGGGTGCTGAGGGTTGGGTCAGGAGATTACGTGACGGGTGCATCGTGGGATTATGAGGCTGTGATCCTGGGGGCGGGTGCGGCGGGGCTGGTCGCGGCGATCCGCGCGGCGGAGCGAGGCGTCCGCGTCCTGCTGGTCGAGAAGAACCGCCGACCCGGAGTCAAGATCCTGATGTCGGGGGGGACGCGCTGCAACCTGACCAATGCGCGGGGACTACGCAACCTGAAGGTCGTCTCGGGGCCAATCGACCCAGCCTACGACCCCCGCCAGGCGGAGGGGCGCGGAGTATCCAGCTGGCCTTCGGCGCGGGGGGCAAGTTCCTCGGGCCGGCGCTGAAGGCGCTGAGTGTCGAGAGGACGGTTAAACTCTTTGAGAGCGAAAGGGTGGCCTTAAAAGTCGAGGGCAACGGCAAGATTTTCCCGGTCACGGACCGGGCAGCCGACGTGCTGGTCGCGCTCTTGTGTCGACAAGGGCGGTCAGGAGCGTCGTTGCGCTGTGGATGCCCGGTCTCGGGGGTCGAGCCGCGCGCGGGGGGTGGGTTCGACGTCCGGCTGCCCGACGCGACGATCTCGGCTCGCCGGGTGGTGGTGGCGGTCGGCGGGCAGTCTTACCCGGGCTGCGGGACAACCGGCGACGGCTACGCGATCGCGCGGCGGTTCGGGCACACGATCGTCGAGCCCCGCCCGGCACTGGTGCCGCTCCGCGTTGCCGCCGACTGGGTTCCCGGCCTCAAGGGCCTGACCCTCCCCGACGTCTTGGCGCGGCTCCAGGGCTCGACCGGCCCGGCGCGGATCGAGCAGCGCGCAGGCAGTCCTCTTCGCCCACTTCGGCCTGACCGGCCCGGCGATCCTCGACCTGAGCCGCGAGGTCGCGCGCCACGACGGCCCCGAGCGGCTCGACCTGGTCCTCGATTTCGCCCCCGACGCGCGGCTCGAGACCCTCGACCAGCACCTGCAAGCGGCCAGCCGCGCCGGTCGCCGACCGGTGGCCGGGCTCCTGCCCGCCGACCTCCCGCGCCGGCTGGCCGATGCCCTGCTGGGGGCGTCGGGCATCCCCGTCGAGCGGATGGGGCCGGACCTGTCGCGCGACGAGCGGCGCCGGCTGGTCGCGGCGTTGAAGGGCCTGCGGCTCCCTGTCATCGGCACGCTCGGCTTCGCCAAGGCCGAGGTGACCAGCGGCGGCGTGGCACTCGACGAGGTGGATCCTCAGACGCTCGAGAGCCGCCGCCAGCCCGGCCTCCACTTCGTCGGCGAGGTCCTCGACCTCGACGGCCTGATCGGCGGCTACAACTTCCAGGCCGCCTGGAGCACCGGCTGGCTCGCGGGAGAGATGGTCTAGAATCTCGTGCAGGTTCATGTCTGTGATCGGTCCTCGGTCTGGTCCCAATCGCGGAGTTGGTGTACGCTACCACTCTCTTAGATGAGCGACCTGAGCGACCCGGGAGCCTGACGATGTCAGTGAACCTGCTGACAGCCGAGCAGCTCGATGCGCTGCGGCGGTACAACACGCCGACGATCTCCAACGCGATCGAGACCTTCAACATCCGGCAGCGGCACCTGGGGTTCTTGCCGCACCGGATCCGCTGCCTGCTGCCCGACCTGGGGCCGATCATCGGCTATGCGGTGACCTCGCAGACGCGCGCCTCGTTCTCACCGGAGACCGCTCCCGACCTGATCGGCGACTACCTCCGCTACGTCGCGGCGCAGCCCGGCCCGAAGATCGCCGTCGGCCAGGACCTCGACGACCCGCCCGGCCTCGGGCGCCCAGTTCGGCGAGGTCAACGCCACGATCCACAAGAAGCTCGGCTGCGTCGGCCACATCACCGACGGCTGCCCGCGCGACCTGGACGAAGTCCACGCCCTGGGCTTCCAACTCTTCGGGCTCAACCCCTGCGTCAGCCACGCCTACGTGCGGCTGGTCGATTTCGGCAAGCCGGTCCAGCTCGCGGGCGTCGAGATCCGCCCCGGCGACCTGATCCACGCCGACAAGCACGGCGTCTGCGTCATCCCGCTGGATGTCGCGCCGAAGCTCGCCGAGGCCTGCGCCGAGGTCGAGCGAATGGAGAAGCCCCTGCTGGAATACTGCCGGTCCGAGGAATTCGACCTGGAGGAATACCTCGCTCGGCGTACGGCGAGACGGGCCAAGATCCGCGAGTGAGGTGCAACCCCAGGAAATCCGAGACTCGAAATCCAGAAAGGGATCGGAAACGCGAGGAAGGAGCGATACGTATTGGACTTCGAGTTTTGGATATTTTTCAAGGAACGCGACGGGGATGCGTGACGACGGGCTCGAAGCGCTGGTTGCGGCGGACGGCCTCGTCGGGCCGGATCTCGTCGAGCCGCTTGCCCTCGGCGTGCCAGCGTCCCTTGCGGAATTCGAACAGGGCGGTGGCATGGCGTGGTGCGCGTCGGACAGTTCGTCGAAGGGGTTCGAATCGAAATGGACGCCGATCAGGGCGAGCAGCCGCCGCGTCTGGCGGTCGCGGGCCCAGAGGACCTCGTCGTGCCAGTGGGCCTCTTCCCAGCGAGCCGCCTCGGTGGGATCGATCTTCGCCAGAGCCCCCAGGAAGCGCGCTTCCAGCCACTCGCGCTGCTGGCGGAACAGCTCGCGGGCATGATCCACGTGCATCTCCTCGGCGAGATGGCGGAGCGGTCGCCGGAGGATCAGCCAAGCGGCGACGAGGCAGGTTGGCAGGATGCCCACCCAGATGATCAATCCCATTGTTGATTCCCCGGCCGGTCCGTGGAGTGGAGTCTTGAGCGGATTTTTCATTTTAGGACCAAGTCCGATCGGTTCGCAAGGTGCCGATTTGCAAATGGTCGAGGAGTCGCAGGAACGGGTCATTGCCCCACTCGCGAGAAAGGATTCCCAGGATGTCACTCAAGTTCGGGGCCCACATGTCGATCGCGGGGGGCTGCGACCGGGCCGTCCGCGCCGCCCACGCGGTTCGGCTTCGCAGACGGTCCAGCTCTTCACCAAGAACAACAACCAGTGGAAGGCCCCCTCGCTGACCGACGCGCACATCGCGGCCTTCCGCACGGCCCTGGCGGAGACCGGGATCGTCGATCCGGTCGCCCACAACTCGTACCTGATCAACCTGGCCAGCCCCGACGACGCGCTCTGGAGCAAGTCGATCGACGCCATGACGATCGAGGTCGAGCGCTGCCAGGCACTGGGGATCAGCCGATCTGGTCATCCATCCCGGGGCGCACGTCGGCTCAGGCGAGGAGGCGGGCCTGGCGCGGGTCGCCGCGGGGGCTCGACGAGGTCCACCGCCGGACCCGGGGCGTCACCGTCCGGATCGACCTGGAGACGACCGCCGGTCAGGGCACGTGCCTCGGGCACCGGTTCGAGCACCTCGGCCGGATCATCGAGCGAGTCGCCGAGCCCGAGCGGCTGGGCATCTGTGCCGACACCTGCCATATTTTCGCGGCGGGCTATTCCCTCGAGACGGACGAAGAGTACGATGAGACGATCGATGAACTGGACCGGGCCGTCGGCCTGGACCGGCTCCGGGTCTGGCATCTCAACGACAGCCGCCGCGAGCGCGGGAGCCGGGTCGATCGCCACGCCGGGATCGGCCGGGGTCACCTGGGCTGGAGCCGTTCCGTCGGATCGTCAACGACTCTCGCTTCCGTCACGATCCCGATGATCCTGGAGACGCCCAAGGGGCACGACGAGGGGGGCGAGGATCTCGACGCCATCAACCTCCGTGTACTCCGAGCACCTGGTAGAGCCGGTCCTCCATCACGGCCTGACCGGGTCGGAGGAACGAGGAAGAGCGGTTTGCCATGTCCGATCCACCAACTGAACGGCGCCGCCGCAATCGCGGATTGGGTCGTGCCCTTCCCCAAGCTCGACCCTAGCCTGTTCATCAACCGCGAGCTGAGCTGGCTCGACTTCAACGAGCGCGTGCTGGAAGAGGCGCGCGACCCCTCCAACCCGCTGCTCGACCGGCTCCGGTTCCTGGCGATCTGCGCCTCGAACCTCGACGAGTTCTTCGAGGTCCGCGTCGCCGGCCTCCAGGCCCAGCTCTACGACAACCTGGAGCCGCAGGACACGCCCCCCGACGGCATGGGGCCGCTGGCCCAACTGATCGAGATCGCCCGGCGGGCGCACGACTTCGTCGCCCGGCAGTACGAGACCTGGCTCGCCGAGCTCCGCCCCGAGCTGGCCGACCACGGCATCCACCTCTGCGACCCCGACGAGCTGACCGCTGCGCAGAAACGTCTTCCTCGACGACTACTTCGACACCCAGGTCTACCCCGTCCTGACGCCGCTGGCGATCGACCCGGCGCACCCGTTCCCGCACCTGCACAACAAGAGCCTGAACCTGATCCTGCGGATCGAGACGATCGGCCAGGACCCGCCCCGGCAGCTCTACGCCGTGCTCCAGGTCCCCTCGGTCCTCAGCCGGCTGGTCCCGCTGCCCGACGACGGGCGACGGCCAGCGCCGGTTCGTCCTGCTGGAGGACGTGATCGGCGCCCCGGCTCGATGCGCTCTTCGGCGGCTTCCGGGTCGCCGCCCGGGCCGCGTTCCGCGTCACGCGCAACAGCGACCTGACGATCCAGGAGAACGAGGTCAAGACCAGCCTGCTCTCGACCATCCAGGAGACCCTCCGCCAGCGGAAGTGGGGCGCGGCGGTCCGGCTGGAGATCTCCGACCGCGCCGACGAGGGCTTCCTCGCCCAGCTCCAGACGGCGCCGGCGCTCGACCTCGACGACCGCGACGTCTACAAGGTCCCCGGCCCGGTCGACCTGACCGCCCTGGTCGCGCTCTACAAGCTCGAGGGGTTCCGCGACCTGAAGGAGCCGCCGTTCGAGCCCCAGATGCCCGCGCCGCTGGCCAACCGCGCCAACGTCTTCGCCGCGATCCGCGAGCAGGACATCCTGGTCCACCACCCCTACGAGTCGTTCGGCGCGGTCGTCCAGTTCATCGAGCAGGCGGCGGACGACCCGCAGGTGCTGGCGATCAAGCAGACGCTCTACCGGACCGCCGACGACAACCCGATCATCACGGCGCTGGCCCGCGCCGCCGAGAACGGCAAGCAGGTCACGGCGCTGGTCGAGCTCCAGGCGCGGCTCGACGAGGAGAACAACATCGTCAAGGCCCGCGCCTTGCAGAAGGCCGGCGTCCACGTCGTCTACGGCATGGTCGGCCTCAAGACCCACTGCAAGGCCGCGCTGGTCGTCCGCCGCGAGCACGACGGCATCCGCCGCTACGTCCACCTCGGCGACCGGCAACTACAACCCGACCACCGCTCGGCTCTACACCGACCTGAGCTTCTTCACCTGCCGCCCCGAGTTCGGCGAGGACGCCAGCGCGCTGTTCAACCTGCTGACCGGCTACTCGCAGGGGCACGGCTGGCACAAGCTCGTCGTCGCGCCGATGCACCTGGCCGACCGGCTGATCGCGCTGATCGACCGCGAGCGGAGGCACGCCGAGGCGGGCATCCCGGCGCGGATCATCGCCAAGATGAACTCGCTGGTCGATCCCGGCGCCATCGAGGCGCTCTACGCAGCCTCGCAGGCCGGCGTCCGGATCGACCTGATCGTCCGGGGAATCTGCTGCCTCCGCCCGGGCATTCCTGGCGTCTCCGAGAACATCCGGGTCATCAGCATCGTCGACAAGTTCCTCGAGCACTCGCGGATCACCTACTTCCAGAACGGCGACAACCCCGAGGTCTTCCTCGCCTCGGCCGACTGGATGCCGCGCAACTTCCGCCGCCGCGTCGAGATCATGTTCCCGATCGAGGACCCCCGGCTCCAGAACCGGATCGTCGACGGCATCCTCGGCGTCGTGCTGATGGACAACGTCAAGGCCCGCGTCCTCCAGCCCGACGGCACCTACCGCCGCATCCCGCCGCCCATGCCCGGCGAGCCGGTGATCCGCTCGCAGGTCGAGTTCCAGAACATGGCCCGCGAGCTCTCCGAGCACCGACCCGATCCGGCCTGCAACGCTGTCCAACAGCCCCGGCACGATCTTGAGCTCGCCCGGGGGCTGAGGTGGATCATGGGAGCAGATCGTAGATGACGAGCCTGCCAACTTCGCGGCCCTCGATCATGAGGCAAGCCTGGTCCACACGGCCGTAGAACACACGCGGGAGATCGGCGACGGCATCGGCACCGAAGAATCGTCATGAACCTCGATCCTCCGATCCACTCGGTTGGCGATTCTCGAGATGCCCATGCGGCTCATTTCCACGGATTGATCCACGATCTGTGAGCCTGTAGGACGGTCCGCTCGGGAGCGGGAGAGCCTCAGGCACTTCCGGCGACGCGCTGATGAACATTGGACACCTCCTCTGATTCTCTCTTCCCAATCATTCTCAGAGGAGTCGCAAGAGGCGTGGTCGGGCCAGCCAGTCGAGGCGGAGTCCGCGGTCGACCGGGTTGCTCAATGCGGCGACGCCCCCTTTGCGCAGCTCGCAGGGGACGGAGCTGGGCTCGCCGGTGATCAGGAGGCCGATCAAGTCGGTGAGGCTGGGATTGTGACCAACGAGCATCAGGCGCGGCTCGGACCGGCCCTGCAGCCAGTCGCGAATCGACAATGCATCGCGCTCGGCCCGGAGCGCGTCGGCAGTCTCCAGCAGATCAGTCATCCCCAGCACATCGGCGACGATCTCGGCCGTCTTCAACGCGCGGGGCAGGGGGCTTGAGACGATCCGGTCCAGCCTGAGGTCCAGGCGGCGGAACCCCCGGCCGATCTGCCGGATCCGCTTCTGTCCCTTGGGGGTCAACGGCCGCTCGTCATCGACGAACTCGGGCGTCCCGCGCGGGACGGCGATTCCGTGGCGGAGCAAGTAAAGCTCGGTCATCATATCGGTCTCGATCGAGATTTGAGATTGCAAATCCTCTGCGGCCTCTCCTCGTGGCCTCTGGCCGAGTGCCTTAAAGGGCAATCCCGACGGCGACGGGGTCGTGCTTCCAGGCCGCGGCCTCCTCGCCATCGAGCCGGAGGGTCAGGCACTTGGCGCTGCCGCCCGCCTTGATAAACTCGGAAAGCCGGAGCGGCCGGGCTGCATAGCCCCAGGCTTGCAAGGCCCGCGCCAGCTTAGGGGCACCGTCGTTCAGGATCACCGTCCGGCCGACGACCACCGCGTTGCAACTGAACGAGACCGCCTCCTCGGCCGAGACCTCGATCAGGCGCGGGATCCGGTCGCGAAGCACCGAACGGCCGTAGTCGTCGAACGCTCCGGGGTAATAGATGGCCGCGTCCTCGGACAGGGGGCAGAAGCAGGTGTCGAGGTGATAGAACCGCGGATCGACCAGCTCCAGCGGCAGGACCTCGACGCCGAGCCGCTCGCCCACCCAATGATGGCTCCGCGCGTCGCTCCGGAACCGATAGCCGGCGTAGAGCGTCTCGCCGCAGAATAGCGCATCGCCCGCCCCCTCGAAGTGGTAGCCCGGGGGCAGTGTGACGACCTCGAAGCCCGTGCTCGCGCGCCCAGCGCTCGAAGTAGGGGGTCTCTCCCTGCCGGACGCCGAAGCGGAACCGCGAGCTGATGAACGTGTTGCGGAAGACCAGCCCCGCGTTGGCCGTGAAGACGAGGTCGGGGAGGCCAGGGACCGGCTCGAGCCGCTCGATTCTCACCCCGAGGCGCGCAGGCTGTCGAGCAGCCCCCGCCATTGCCGGCGCGACTCGTCGGGGTCGCTTGCGACCTGCCGGTTCATCCAGGGATTGATCTCGTACTCGATCCCGTAATACTCGGGCGGGCACATCAGGATTCGCGGGCGTCCGATCCATGACCTGGGTCTCCAAAGGGCCATCGGCTCTCGGGCATCTGTCGTCGACCGCCATGGGCCCACCAACGACGGCAAGCTGTCAAACCGAGGATCTATAACAACAGCCATCATTTCTCGATGCTGGAGGGTTGCGTCACGTCGCTGGCGGGATGCGATCTCCCCAGATCCGCGGCCAGGCTCCGGAGGAACGGCTCGACGTCGGTCACCATCCCGATCGTCTGGAACGTGCCGCGGTCGCTGAGCTTGGTCACGGTCGCCGGGTTGATATCGACGCAGACGACCTTGACCCAGGCGGGCAGCAGGTTGCCCGTGGCGATCGAGTGCAGGGCGGTCGCGATCAGCAGGGCGAACCCGACGTCCCGGATCGCCTGGCGCATCCGCTTCTGGGCGGCCAGGATGTCGGTGATCACCTCGGGCAGCGGGCCGTCGTCGCGGATCGACCCGGCCAGCACCAGTTCGACGCCCGCCTTGACGCACTCGTACATGATCCCTGATCTGAGTACGCCCGCGGCGACGGCTTGCTCGATCCCGCCCAGCCGGCGGATCGTGTTGATGGCGCGGAGGTGGTGCTCGTGGCCGTGCTCGAGCGCCTCGCCGTGGACGAGCGAGACGCCCAGGCTCGTGCCGTAGAGGGCCTGCTCGATGTCGTGGGTCGCCAGGGCGTTGCCGGCGAAGAGGGTCTGGACCCAGCCCTCGCGGATCAGCTGCGCGACGTGCGCCGCCGAACCGGTGTGGACGATCGCCGGTCCGCCGACCAGCAGGACCTTCTTCCCCTCGGCGCGGGTCGCGCGGATCGAGTCGGCGACGCCCTGGAGGCTGACCGCCTTGGGCTTCTCGCTCGAGACGTTCGAGCTCATGAACCCGAACAGGTTCGTGTCGCGCGGCCGCTCGACCGGGACAACCCGCACGCCCTCATGGCCGACGACGATCGGCATGCCGACCGTCACGTCGGTCATCGGCCACGCACCGTGCCGACTCGGGCCGCGGAGTCGACGGCGATGCCGCAGTCCATCTCCTGGTCGGCCACGTCGATCCAGTGGCCGCCGAGCCGGACCTGGGTGCGCTGGTTGGTCGTGCTGTAGAACTCCTCGGGGAAGGCCCCGCGATGTCGGCCGGGACGACCCGCGCGTCCTCAGGATGCGACGGGCGAGGCGCCGTGCTCGACCAGGTCGCCGAGGATCGCGTCGAGCTCGGCCGAGGTCGCCGCGCGGATGGCGATCCGCGCGTAGCTCGGGTCGACCCGCCGCGCGCCGATCTGGCACTCGCGGATCTCGAACGTCCCCCCCATCTGGAGGATCCGGTCGAGGATCTTGGGCAGGAGCAGCGAATCGATGATGTGCCCGCGGACCTCGACCTCCTCGACCACCCCCGGGGTCGTTCTCTCCACCGTCGGGCTCCGCCGCTCATCTTGCGTCATGGCGGGTTCATCTTTCCTTTGAGGTCGGCTGGGCATACCTCGATCCCCTTTGCCTATTCGAGGACGCGGCGGCAGGGCCGGCGAGCGGTCCGCCAGGCGTGCTCAAGGGGAACGAACACCTTGAGAGGCGGGAGCGGGGTCCGGGCGATCGGGCGTTCGGAAATCGGCATGATCGAGGCCAGGCGACGAGTATCTGGGGCTTCGTCCAACGTCGTTATCACTATATGACGGCCCCGCGTCAGCGTACAAGTCTTTCGAAGTCCCGGCTACCCGAATGGGGTCGCGACGGCATGGGGGATGCGACTCATCATCCCCCATGCCGGCGATCAGGGGGTGACATGCAGGGTAGCGGACACGTCCACCGGAGGCTCGCCGGACAGATCGGTATGGATGCGGAAGATGCGGCGGAGGTCGCCTCGGGGCGAGCCCTCCTCGGACCTGTAGGTGAGCGTGACGACGTGCACGGGCTTGCGGGTGTCGTCGGACGGGGCGATCTTGAAGCCGTCGCCGGCCCCTTCGATGCGCGTGATGGTGAACGGCTTGGTGCCCCGAATGAGAAACCGGCCCTGGACGCCCCCGGACGACGTCACCTGGCCCAGGGAGAGGACGCTCGGCGAGGCCGACGAGCTCGCCCCGGACCTGGGCCGAGACCAGCACGAGAATGCTCGCAGTTTCGGGGTCGTTGGTCAGGATGCGGATCTCGTCGCGGATCAGCCCCGCCGGGGCTTCGGGCTTGAGCGTGACGGTCAGGGTGTAGCTGACCGACGATGCCTTCCGGACCGTTTCCACGAGCGCGGCGTGGATCGACCGGCTGGCCGAGACCATCCGTTCGGCCCTCCAGTCGGGCATACCGACGCGGTCGATCGTCAGGGTTTGAGTCGGCGTCTGCCCTCGCGCGACCGTGCCGAAGTCGATCGTGCCGGGGTTGAGGACGACGTCGCTGAGGATCGTCGAGGAGACCCCCAGGCGGACCTCGGCCTCCCGGCCGCCGGCCGTCCTCACGGTCACGAACAGGGCCGTCGCCTTGGGGCCGACGAAGTTCCTCGTGTCCATCTCGGCCTCGACAATCGCCGCCTGGCCGGGGGGAACTTGCGAGGCGCTCGCCTTGCCGCTGGTGCACCCGCACGAGGCGCGGATGTTGACGATCGTGATCGCCTCCCCAAGCCGATTGGTCAGGATGAAGTCATGCTGGACCTTTGCCCCGCGGGGGACCGGGCCGAAGTCGTGCCCTCGTTCGGAGAAGAGGGCATCCGCCCAGCCGGCGGCCGCCGCGGGACCGGCCGCCATGCTAAGGGTCACCATCCCACACATCGCGGTCTCGATCAATAGCCGGCACATCATGCCTCCTGCCTTGCTCGCGGCTCCTCGTCTCGAGCCTTTGTGCCTGCCTCGAAAACATCTTCCTTTCCTATCGTCACGACGGCTCCCGGCGCTCCATTTTTCGGATTCAGGCGAACCGTCGCGTTTCGAAACAGTGCGTGTGCGCGAGGGCGTCCCTCGCCTCGTCCCAAAACAAGCCCACCCTCATCCGAAAAGTTTCGGAGCAGAATTCCCCAGACTCTCTCACTCGAACTGGGGTTGCAGATGGCCTTGCCCATGCCCAATCAAGACGAGCATCTCCCCGACCAGATCGAGGCGTTCGTCCATCAAGGCGGTCTCGAAATCGAGCGCCGGCTCTTCCAAGCCTTCGTCGAGAAGGCCGACCAAGAACTGGTCCTCCAGCGGCGGCAGGGCAAAGGCGGCGCCGGCATCCGGCTTCGGGGGACACGCCCCTTCACCTTCAAGGCGACCTTTGGCGAGGTCACCGTTCAGCGGTCGCGAATCGAGCACAAGATGGATGGCACGCTGGAGGTGCCGTCTGCTCCGTCTGGAACACGTCGCACCAACTCCACATCACCCAGAATCTCCGGGACGCGGTCTGTGATCAGATGAGCGATCAATCCACGGAGAAGAGCCGCGCGACCTCTGTCAGTACGCTGGGGACGAGAGTCTGTTGGGGCGGAGCACGATCATCGACATCGTGCATCAGGAGGGCGAGCAACTGATCGTTGCGGAACGCTTAGCGTGCCCGGGCGATCCTGGACGGCGCGTCGGAGGCTCAGTTGGCCTGGCTCGGTCCTGCCGCGGCCGACCCCGACGCCATGACAGGGTTGGTCGATGACGACCCGCCGTGGGACGACTCGGAGGAAGCCCAGGCCGAGTGGGAACAGACTCAGGCCGAGTGGATTGCGACGGGCTTTCCCGGGTGTGAGCCTGCGTTCCCGACGGCCAAGGACGAACCGTGCGTCGTGGACGAGAGCTTCGTGATCGTCGAGCCCGATGAGGTCAAGACCAAAGCCCAACCATCGACCGGCCGCAAGGAGGTGTGGACGTACACGGCGGTGGTGCTGGTGAGCGGGTTGCGGTATGCGCTGGCGGAAGCCTACGCCGGAGGGCCTGTGGTTGCAAGTCTGGCGCTGCTGCTGGAGTTGGGAGTCCTCAGCGGCAGCGTCGGTTGCTGGTCCTGGGCGACGGTGCCACCTGGATTCGAACGTCGTTCGAGAGCCTGGGGATTTCTCTCAAAGCGATGATCTTGTGCTGGTGGCATTGGTTTTTCCGGCCTCGAAGATTTAGTCAGCATTATGTCATATCTGGCACCTCGCTTGTTTAAGGCCTAGTCACGACCGAGGTTCGGCAGTATGCTCAGGGGAAAAGGGGGGAGAGGCGAACGCGCGTCACGTTGGGGAGGCCCTCGACTTTGGACTGGCATGCGACGACGATCCTTTCCGTGCGGCGCGGCGACCGGGTAGCGCTGGGCGGAGACGGACAGGTAACGCTCGGCACCACGGTCATGAAGGCCGACGCCGTCAAGGTCCGCAAGCTGCTCGACGGCCAGGTCCTGGTCGGGTTCGCGGGCAGCGCGGCCGACGGCTTCGCGCTCCTGGAGCGGTTCGAGTCGAAGCTCAAGGACTATCCGAACAACATCCCCCGCGCGGCGACCGAGCTGGCCAAGCTCTGGCGGACCGACCGGATGCTCCGGCGGCTGGAAGCGGTCCTGGTGGTGGTGGACGCCCGCCATAGCCTGCTGGTCAGCGGCTCAGGCGACGTCATCCAGCCGAGCGACGGCATCCTGGCCACCGGCTCCGGAGGCGGTTACGCGCTGGCCGCCGCGCGGGCCCTGATGGCGCACACCTCGCTCTCGGCCCTCGCGATCGTCCACGAGTCGCTCACGATCGCCGCCGGGATCGACATCTACACCAACGGCCACCTGACGGTGGAGGAACTGCCGTGTCCGAACTGACCCCCCGGCAAATCGTGGCCGAGCTCGACCGCGACATCGTCGGCCAAGACGAGGCCAAGCACGCCGTGGCCATCGCCCTCAGGAACCGATGGCGGCGGCGGCAACTGCCGGACGAGCTTCGCAGTCAGGTCATACCCAAGAACATCCTGCTGATCGGCCCGACCGGTGTGGGCAAGACCGAGATCGCCCGCCGGCTGGCCAAGCTCGTCGGCGCACCGTTCGTCAAGGTCGAAGCGACCAAGTACACCGAGGTCGGTTATTACGGCCGCGACGTCGAGAGCCTGGTGCGCGACCTGGTCGAGGCGGCGTTGACCCTGATCAAGACCCAGGAGCGCGAGCGGGTGGTCGAGCAGGCTAAAGCCCGCGCCGAACAGCGTCTGCTCGACCTGCTCCTGCCCGCCCCGCCGAGCCACTGGGTCGATCCCGAGTCGGCGCAGGCCGACGAGGCCGCCGAGCGCCGCCAGCGGTCGCGCGAGAAGATGAAGGCTCGGCTCGACGCGGGCGAGCTCGAAAGCCGCGAGGTCGAGGTCACGCTGCCCGGCCGCGCCGTCGCCCCGGTCTCGATCCTCGGCGCGGGCAACCTCGAGCAGATGGAGCTGGACCTCCAGGGCATGTTCGAGAAGATCGTCCCCAGGCCCTCGCAGACCCGGACCATGACCGTCGCCGAGGCCCGCCCCATCCTGATCGCGCAGGAGACCGACGCGCTGATCGACCTCGAGAAGATCCAGCAGGCCGCAGTCACGCTGGCCGAGGAATCGGGGATCGTCTTCCTCGACGAGATCGATAAGATCACCGGTGACGAGAGCGGCGGCGGCCGAGGACCGGACGTCTCGCGCCAGGGCGTCCAGCGCGACCTGCTGCCGATCGTCGAGGGGACAACGGTCACCACCAAGTACGGCCCGGTCAAAACCGATTTCGTCCTCTTCCTTGCCGCCGGCGCGTTCCATCGCAGCAAGCCCTCCGACCTGATGCCCGAGCTCCAGGGCCGGTTCCCGATCCGGGTCGAGCTGAAGGACCTGACCCGCGACGACTTCGCCCGGATCTTGCGCGAGCCCCGCGCCTCACTGATCCGCCAGTACCAGGCGCTGCTCGCCACCGAGGGCGTGACGCTCGAATTCACCCCCGATGCGATCGATGCCATGGCCGACCTGGCGCACCAGGTCAACCGCTCGACACAGAACATCGGCGCGCGCCGCCTGCACACGATTCTGGAGCGCATCGTCGAGGACCTGAGCTTCGACGCCCCCGATCGCCCCGACAAGCACGTCGTCATCGACGCCGCCCACGTCCTCCGGCGCCTCGAGGAGCTGGTCAAGGACGAGGACCTGAGCCGGTTCATTCTCTGACCGGCGGTCCTCTGCGCCGATCGATGTGCCGGATCAGGTCGATGACCGTCCCGACTTCGCGGTACTGGTCTCTCCCGGCGGGGTGGTCAAGAGGGGGGACCGGCCAGTTCGCGCCGAGATCCGCGTGATATCGCAGACGCCACCGATGTTCTTCGCGCACGGCGGCGATGATCGCGTCAGCGCCGAGAATCGCGGGGATCTGTATCTCGCCCTGAAACGAGCCGACGTTCCGAGCGGACAGGAACAGGTCTTACAGGGGCACAGTCAGGGGGCGAGGCTCCAGCCGGACCGCGCCCCTGGAACCTCGCCCTTCATCGATCTCGAAACCCGATAATCGGCCTTGGCGTCAACCCGCCTTGACGGATTTGACCTTGGACGCCGCGGCGCACTCCTTGGCCTGCTTCTCCATCTTCTTGCGGAACTCCTCCCGCTGTCGGATGAGGATCTCACGAAGGTCGTCCTTCTCACCGGGCCGGGTCAGGTCCTGGTCTTTCTTGGTGACGGCGATGAAGCCGATACACATCTCGTCCGTGGTGGCCTCGCCCCACTTGACGAACTTGGCGGGCCGGTTCGGGTTGCGAGGGTTGCTCGCTGAGTTGTCGTAGTGGGCGACCACCCTCACGACCGTACCCTTGGGCAGGTCGAGCGGCTTTTCGAACCAGTAGGTGTTCTGCCAGTTGAAGTCCCAGTCGGGGATCTTGACCAGATCCTCGACGCGGCCATCGGGATACTTGACCGACATGGCAATGTCGCGGCCGAGCAGGTGCATGTGTGGCGTGACCGCCAGCGCCTCCACATCGACGGGGATCGGCCATTCCGCCGCGACCTCGATGTTCGAATGGTCCGCGGGCAGTTGCAGGCCGTAGTTGACGGCCGCGCCCCAGTGCAGCACCTGCTTGATCGGCTTGCGGGCACAGTGGATGCCGATGCGGGACCGGTCGGTCTCGGGCTTGCCGCTGGGGTGGTAGTGGACCTGCATGAGAATGTCGGCCCCGCGGGGCAAGATCCGGCCGACGCCGTCAGGCAAGCGGCTGGGCTCGTTGCCGGGTGCCCAGCCCCCCAGGTCGCCGTGGATCTCCACACCCGGGCCAGAGAAGCAGGAATAGCCCGGCCCCGCATCAGTCTCATCGCGCTTCCGCCCCTGGAGGGTGGTGTCGCTGTAACTCAGGATGTGATGCACGACCCGGCGGTTGCCCGGTCGGTATTCGATCGCGGCGATGTTGACGTCCGTGGGCAGGTTCGTGGGAATCACGAAACAGCGATAGATGTCGTCGCCGGAGGCCGGAATCGGGAATTCTTCGGGCATCTCGATGATGAGGTCGGGGGTCCCGAGAGTCCAATCCACGGGAAAGTCGGGAGCCGGCGGCAAGTCGCTCGGATCGCCCTCGGGGGCGCCCGCCTCGGCCCATGCTGTCAGCGTGGCGATCTCGGCGGCCGACAGCGACCGGTCGTGCTTGAACTTCGGCCCCACCCCCGGCGCGGGCTTCCAGGGCGGCATCTGCCGATCCTCGACGACGGCGGCGAGGTCGTCGGCGCGCTTGCGGGCCTGCTCGTACGTCTCCAGCGGGAACGGCCCGACCTGGCCGCGGCGATGGCACTCCTGACAGTTCTTCTGGAGGATCACTGCGACATCCTTGCTGAACGTCGGCGCCTCCGTCGCCTTGTTGGGGCCGGGGACCGGGCAGCCGACCGCCGGCACATACTCCACGGGGACCGCTCGCCCGGCCAGGACGGCGGCAATCGCGTCGTGCAGCTCGCGGGCATTCGCGTTGGCGTTCCGCTGCTGCCGCGCGGCGAACTGGTCATCGATCCGGCCGTGATAGTGGACCCGTCCCCGCGGGTCGAGGACGAATGCTTCCGGAGTGACCTTCGCACCGAGCTGCGCGGCCAACGTCCCGTCACGATCACGTGCGACCGGGAACTTCAGCCCGAAATCCTTGGCATGCGCCTGCACATCCATATCCGACAAATCGGGATCGACGCAGACGCCGACCAGGTTCAGCGACCCCGCCGGGAACTCATCGATGATCTGGTTGAGCGTCGGGCTGTAGGCGTTGGAGATCGGGCACTCGGAGGAGTAGAAGATGAGGACCGTCACCCCACCCTCGGGGGCGGTCAGGTCGATCGCGCGGCCTTCCAGTCCCCGCAACCATTGAACCGCCACACAAGGCGGCTCGGCGCCTCGCGAGGTTGAAGCGAGCCCCAGGACGAGCAAGGGTGGCAACTCAGAAAATGAAAGCCCAGATTCTCCATTTTGCCGAGATCATTCCATACATACGACTTTGGTCCTTTACGGGATCACGATGTTTCGGGAAGGGTGTTGGTGGCGGGATGTGTGGGCATTCCTGCCTCCCCCTGGACCGTCGGAAAATCCTCAGGAGAGGTCCTCAGGAGGACGCGCCTCACCCGGCCCTCTCCGGGGAGAGGGCCGGGTGAGGGTGCATTGAGTCTGGGACGTCATTTCGTGCATCTCCCCTAAATCATAACGTCGAAGGGTGAGACTTTCTCTCCGAATTCCTCCGGGGAACTGACCTGCCCCCGAAAACTGCACCACCTGAAGTGGTAGAATCCGCCCCAGAACAGGGAGCGGATTCGAGGCGCAAGAGTGGATTCAGCGAGGCCCAGATTGTCCAAATTCTCAGGCAGGCCGACGCCGGCGAGAAGACCGTCGGCCAACTCTGCCGCGAGCCGGCATCTCCGAGCACACCTTCTATACGCTGGAGGCAGCGCTACGGCGGCATGAGCCTCCCCGAGCTGCGGTGGCAGCGGCAGTTCGAGCAGGAGAACGCGCGACTGAAGCGCCTCCTGGCCGAACGGGACCTGGAGGTTGATGCCCTCCGGGAGCTGCTCGCAAAACAATCCCTGGCGTTCGCCCGTTGGTGCACGAGTCCGGGCGGCCTGAGCGGCCTCGCCCGGACTCGCGCACCAACGGGCGAACGCCAGGCAGGGTATTACTCTGCCAGCGGGGTCTCCTCGGGTAAGAGGCTGGTTGTGATCGGGCGTCGGAAGGCCCACAGGGCCAGGAGGATCGAGATGGCCAGGCTCGCCAGGCTGATCCGGCCGCCGACTTGGAACGAGCGTGGTCGGTAGGTATAAACCAGGCGGTGCCGTCCCGATTTCACCGCCGCCCCGCGCATCAGCCGGTTGGCCCGGTAGACGGGGGCGTCCTCGCCGTCGATCGTCAACGTCCAGCCGGGATAATAGACGTCGGCCAAGATGACCAGGCCGGGCTGTTCGAGCACCGCCTCGAGTTCGACGCGCTGGGGGCTGTTGCTCACGAATCTCACCGCCTCGGACAGCCGGGGCGGCGTCTCGGGCAGGTATCCGAGTAGTTCCGGCCGCTTGTCGACGTCGATCCAGGCGAGCTGGAGGGGGTCGTAAACGGTCCGTTCCGGGTCGCTCCAGAGGGGGTCGTTCTGGAAGAGGATCTCCTGCATCGGGGCGTCGCGGGCCGCACGGCCCAGGCCGAGGATCGGATCCATGAAGCGGCGCGGTGGACGACCCAGGCGCGGGGGTACGCCGCCGTGTTCCGGAGGATCCGGAAATCCTCGCGCTCCAGCCATTCCCGCTGACGTCGCGGGCCGTCGGGGCCGGAGAACATATCGGGGTCGGGGTAGATCGGCTCGGTGTGGTCCAGGAACGACGCATAGCCGCGGCCCTCCTCGCGCCAGCCGTTCGGGTGCGCCGGGATCACGAAGTAGCGGGTGTTCCACATATCGAAGGCGCGCCTCGGATAGACGACGATCTCCTGGCCGGGCGTCGCGCGAGCGCCCGCGCCATCGGTGCGTCGAGGGTGCGGAGAAAGCCGCCGAAGAACCACGAGTGGTCGTAGAGTTCGGCGACGCCGAGCGTCTGGGTGTAGTGGATGCCCCAGAGGAGGCCATATTTCGGCTGGAGGGTGTCGCGTTCCCAGGAGACGAAATCGCGGACCCGGTCGGGGGAGCTTTCGCGGAGCCAGGCGAACGGGTTCCAGATCGGCATCCGATGGACCCGGTACGGCCCCGGTGCGGGATCTCTGCACTCGGCGGCCTCGATCCGCCGGACGACCTTGGGCTTGGCGTCCAGCAGACGCTGCGGGACGGTGAGTACAAAGTGCGCATTGGCCAGCGCCAGGTCGGCCGTCAGGAGCGCCATCATCGGCGCGTCGGCCCAACCAGCCCGGCGGCCCCGGCGGGCCAGGAGCAGGACGACCAGGAGGACGGCCGCCCCCTGGATCAGCGCGAATCGGAGGTCGTGGAAGGCGCCCGAGGCGTCGAGAGGGCCGAAGGGAGAACCTAGGTTGGCGGCTGCGGCGAAGGTCTGTAGGAACCGCGGTCGCTGTGCCTCGGCCGCGGCCCCCGCGATCACGGTGAGCGCCAGCAGCGCCGCCGCGAGCCGGGCCATGCGCCGTGACGATCCCGAGGCGAGGCGGTCCCATCCCAGGGCCGCCAGCGCCGACAGGGCCAGCGCCGTGAAGGTCAGCAGCTTGCTCGGGAAACGGAACTGCCGGAAGCCGGGGACGAGCGTCACCAGCATCCAGTAGAGGCTGCCATCGCCGTCACGGAGAGAGCCATCGATCCGGATCGCGCTCACGTCGTGCGGGTCGCGTGGACCGACCCGCGCCGCGAGGGTCGGTGACCATCGTGCCCACCAGAGTGGGCTCGTGTATTCGCCGAAGCTCGCCAGGAGACTGCCGAGGGCGATCGCCGTTAGCCAGCCACGCCAGGGTGGCCCTCCTCGGAACCCGGCCGCGCCGAGCGCCAGGATGATCGTCAGGCCGCCGAGGTAGAGCGACGGGCCCCAGTTCTTGGCGTGGCTCGCGGTCGGGGGGATCGCCGCCAGCCACGACCGGTTTCCGGTGAAGTAGGTCCCGAAGACGTTGGGCCAGATGAACTCGGCCAGCCGGATCGGTTCGAGGCTGAAGGCATAGATGTCGTGGGTTCCGTCCTCGGCCGCCCGGCCACTCTGGCGGGTGAACTCCAGGACCGGGAGCAGTTGCGCCGCCGCCAGCGCCGCCGCCAGCGCCGCCGACCCGACGAGGCCCACCATCATCACGCCCAGGGGCGAACGCCCCCGCCGTCGCCACCGCGCCAGCAGGTACAGGCCGACGCACCCCCAGAGGGCCACGATCGCCAGCGGGGTCCAGGCCATCCAAGAGAACGCCAGCGCCGGATAATCGGGCCGGAGACGAGGTCGGAGCGGGGGGAGGCGATGGGCCAGCTCGAGCGTGGCCACCACCCAAACCACCACGGCCACGCCGAGAGCCAGGCCGATCCGCCAGGGCCGGGGCGGCGACCCGCGGACAGCCCCTCCTCCAGGCCAGGCCGACGGCATATCCCCCGGCGCAAAGCCCGGTGACGTACGCCGTCTCGGGGTCGCCCCCCAGCGTCTGCATCGCCAGGACCACCGCCAGCTCGATCAGCCCGGATCGCCGCCCGAGTCGGAGCCAGCGGTCCACCGCCCGAATGCCGAACGGCAGCCACGCCGCCCCGACGAGGAAGATGATGTTGCAGTACTGGAACAAAATCGGCCCGCCGAACGCGTAACTCAGAGCGCCCAGGGCGGAGCCGGTCCCACTGGTCCCCCACCACCGCAAGAGCACCAGCATCCCCACGAAGGCCAGCGCCGTGTGCGCGACGACGTAGAGCCGCGCCCCCCAAGCATAGGGGAGCAGGCCGTAGAGGACCTTGCCAGGATAGAGCACGGCGGCCGTCGGGTTGCCCAGCAGCGGCATCCCGCCATTCTCCTCGGGCTCCCAGAGCGGCCAGCGACCGGCCTCCCACTCGGCCTGGACGCGCTGGTAGAGCGGATAGTAATAATGCGCGGCGTCGCGATAAGCGAACTGCTCGCTCCGGAACAGGGCCTTGCCATAGCAGGTTGCGATCAGCACCAGGAGGCAGCCCAGGATGAGGATCGGCGGAAAAAGCCGGCGCATGCGGAGGACTCCCCGACTCCCCGGGACGGGAAAACGACGTTGTGGCGTGAGGATGAAGGCCCGTCCGCGGGGATCACCTTCATCCTAATCATGCGAGCCGGGGGAGGATTCACGCCAGATCGGCGGCCGAGGGTGTCACTGGCGACCCGCTGGTCGAATTTGGTAGCATCACGGACCGAATTGGTTTCCGGAACCCCGACGAGATCGAGATGCCCTGATGCTCGCCCACAACGTCTACTTCGCGCTGAAGGACAACTCCGAGGCCGCCATCCAGAAGATGGTCGCGGCGTGCAAGAAATACCTCTCGACGCACCCCGGCATCGTCTTCTTCGCATGCGGCTCGCTTCAGAAGGAGCTCGCCCGGCCGGTCAACGACCGCGACTTCGATGTCGCGCTACACGTCATCTTCGACTCGAAGGCGTCGCACGACGCCTATCAAGAGACGCCCATGCACGTCACGTTCATCGAGGAGAACCGCGAGAACTGGGCGAAGGTACGAGTGCTCGACTCCAAGGTCGAGTCGGCGTGAGGGCCCGGCGAAATTTCTGATGATCATGTGAGCACATATATTCTCTCCTTGAGGTGGACCCCGCCCTCAGGGCCTCGATCTTCCGCACCGAATTTTATGCGCACGCAGAAAGCGGTAGAGTCAGAAGAGTCGATTTTTAAGGCTGTAGGAATTACGCAGTTAGTTGTCCGATGTCTAGTAAAGTGGCCAGTCGAGCCGGAACATGGGCAAGATAGCGTTTGCGCGGCAAGGCAAATTTCGGCCACCTCCTGTACAGAAACTGTACAACCGCGTAACTCCTAGGGTGCAGGAAACCGGAAAACTCTGTACGATCTCTTCCTTGGAGCCCCAGCTCTGAAGGTACTCCTTAGCTCTTTGTCATCGAGTGATCGTATGGCGTTGTGCCCCCCAAGCGTCGGGCACGTGAAACGATCA
The DNA here is from genome assembly GCA_963803395.1 of uncultured Planctomycetaceae bacterium. Taxonomy (GTDB): domain Bacteria; phylum Planctomycetota; class Planctomycetia; order Isosphaerales; family Isosphaeraceae; genus JAFANO01. The sequence continues at coordinate 218,080 of CAWDND010000067.1, read as the reverse complement.
ACGTTGCGATCCGCCGTGAGGCGCATTGATATATCCGATACCGGGCCGCAGTCAATCGGCCTCTTGTAGGAGTCGTTGAAGCCGGACCGCGGAACCCGGTCCGAGACGACTTACATGCCGCTCTGGGCTTTAGCCCCAGCGGTCGTTGACAAGACAACCGGCGGCTCCCGGGCCACGCCGCCGTGGCCCTGGCGCCCAAGCACACGGACCCGAATCCGCATGCATAACCTGGTGCGCTCGATGCCCTTCCCCGACACGGCGACCGCGGGGAGAGAGCTGTTGCTGACGTGCGAGTGGCTCGTGACCAACGGTCTGGGTGGCTACGCCTCGGGCACGGTCTCCGGTGTCGCGACCCGTCGCTATCATGGCCTCCTGATCGCGGCGCTGCCCGCCCCGCTGGGGCGGACGATGATGCTCAACCGGCTGGGCGAGCGGCTCGGCCTGGAGGACGGGACCGCCACGTCGATCGGCGTCGAGGAGATCGCCGCCTGCCCCCCGGACACCCATTGCACCGGCTCCCTGGCCGAGTTCCGGCTCGAAGACGGCCTGCCCGTCTGGCGGTTCGAGATCAAGGGCTACGCGCTGGAGAAGCGGCTGGTCCTGCCGCACCTCCAGAACACCGCCTACGTGATCTACCGCCTGATCGCGGGCGAGGGCCGCGTCCGGCTCATCCTCCGACCCGCCGTCCATTTCCGAGGTCACGACGCGCCGGTCGACATCCCGCACCCCGTGCCCTACCGGCTGACGGCCTCGGAGGACCGCTACGAGCTGTCCGCGGCGCACGACTTCCCGCCGCTCCGGATGACGCTCCAGGGCCCGGGCGCGGCGTTCACGCTCGATGCCGAGCGCACGGCCGAAATCCACTACGAGGTCGAGGCCAATCAGGGCTACGAGTCCACCGGCGACCTCTGGAGCCCCGGCTCCTTCCGGGTCGAGCTGATCCGAGGGACCCAGGTCGCGCTGATCGCCTCGACCGAGTCGTGGGAGACACTCGGCGCCCTCCAGCTCGACGAGGCGCTGCGGGCCGAGCGCGGCCGGCGTGCCCGGCTGATCGCCGCGGCCGACCCCGAGGCGCGCGAGGGCATCGCCGCCGAGCTGGTCCTGGCGGCCGACCAGTTCCTCATCACCCCCGCCGGCCGCGTCGAGGACACGGCACGCGCCACGCCGCCGGCGAGGAGATCCGCTCGGTCATCGCCGGCTACCACTGGTTCACCGACTGGGGTCGCGACACGATGATCAGCCTGGAAGGGCTGACGCTCATGACCGGCCGCTACGTCGAGGCCGGCTACATCCTTCGAACCTTCGCCTCTTACATCCGCGACGGCCTGATCCCCAACTTCTTCCCCGACGGCAAGACGCAAGGAGTCTATCACACCGCCGACGCCACGCTCTGGTTCTTCCACGCGATCGATCGCTACCTCGACGTCACCCACGACCGCGCGACCCTCCACATGCTCGTGCCCAAGCTCCTCGACATCGTCGAGCACCACCTCAAGGGCACCCGGTTCGGCATCGGCGTGGACTCGCACGACGGTCTGCTCCACCAGGGCCAGGAGGGCTACCAGTTGACCTGGATGGACGCCAAGGTCGGCGATTGGGTGATTACGTCGCGGCGCGGCAAGGCAGTGGAGATCAACGCGCTCTGGTACAACGCGGTACGGCTGCTCGAAGGCTGGGTCCGCGAGCTCCGCGGCGAGTACGACGCCCGCCCCCTGGCCGACCTCGCCGACCGCGCCCGCCGCGCCTTCAACGAACAATTCTGGTTCGCGGAGGGGGGCTACCTCTACGACGTGATCGACGGCGAGCGGGGTGACGACCCGTCCTGCCGCCCCAACCAGATCCTCGCGCTGTCGCTGCGCCACCCGATCCTCGAACGGTCGCGGTGGGAGTTGGTCGTCGAGGTCGTCCGCCGGCAGCTCTTGACCCCGGTGGGCCTCCGCTCGCTGGCCCCCGGCCATGCCGATTACAAGCCGAAATATCTCGGCGACCTCCGGGCGCGCGACGCGGCCTATCATCAGGGGACGGTCTGGGGCTGGCTGATCGGCCCCTTCATCGACGCCTGGCTGAAGCTCCACCCAGAGGACCGCGTCGGCGCCCGCCGCTTCCTCGAGGGGTTCGTCCCCCACCTGGGTGAAGCGTGCCTCGGTTCGATCAGTGAGATCTTCGACGCCGAGGACCCGTTCACGCCCCGCGGCTGCATCGCGCAAGCCTGGAGCGTCGCCGAGGTCCTGCGCTGCTGGGTCAAGACGGCCGGATGAGACGATCAGGCGCCAGGATCTTCACGCATCCCGGCTCGTCGCTTCAACTCATGGCGATATCTGAGAGGAGGGTTACGCCCACCTCGGTCGCCGCGGCTTGGGAGCTTGGCGTCCAAGGTGCGCGCGGGAACCCAAGTCGGAGAGAACGATTGCGCGAGAGATGGCGTGGTAGGCGAAGTGGTTATGAAGACGAAAAATTATATTTTTTAAGTTAAAAAATTTAATTATAAATATATTAGAATATTACATAATAGTTAATTTGAGGACAATCCCCAGCCCCGAGAGATTGGCATCCCATTTGTGTGAGAAGGGTCGTTCCCGCCGCGAATGTCAACGCAACCATCCGAGATTCCGTAAACCCGAGTCTTGACTTTCCTCGCTTGAGGACAATAGTCTTCGATGTTATCCCAGAAGAGCGAGATCGAGTGGCGGGTTTGCTGCGCGATCTCAATGCTCCCCGCCGGTCCAGCGCACAAGCGGTTTCCGTCCCCGCCAGGCCTGGACGCACAATCTTCGGATGATCCCACTCACTCTTGGTTCCCAGATTTCCCGACGATATGTACGTATTCGTCTCTCTTTATTGCTTGGGAGTGAAATTTAGGGGATGAAACTCCTTGACAGGAATTCTTTAAAACGGGTAATTTACCCAACCGCTGCGGAACAGCAAAGCTAGGCGGAAATATTCGATCTTGCCGCATATGGCGCCATGAAACCATCAGTCGCTGCTGCCCCGGATGGCAGGAGTCCCTATCCGAACACCTCGTGGACGGAGTCCTTCCCCAGGGGTGTGGCCCCCCTTCGAGCAGTCGAGAGAGCGGCCGAGCCGGCTCGGGTAGGACCGAGTCACCCTCGGACGATTCGACATGCCTGCGGAATGCACTGAGGATCATCGAGGGGTGGCCGTCCTAGCCTGGAGCATCTGCCTCTTGCACGCCGCTGAGTTCCTGACGGTTCAAGGTCGCGCGGGCCGAGGTCCTTGGCGCGATCCCCAGGGCACCGGGGGACCTCCCGTCCCTCCGAGTGTCGTTGCGCATGGGCCTTCGTTCCTGAGCAGCCCGGCGCCCGTTGGGCCCGGTCCCAGGATGGGATGCGCTGTCGATCGTACCCCCCGAGGAGACTCCCGATGATGTCGCATGGTCGTGACGAGAGCGAAGTCGTTTATCAGGTCGTGGTGAATCACGAGGAGCAGTATTCGCTCTGGCCCTCCGACCGCGAGCCCCCCCTCGGCTGGAAGGGGGTGGGTAAGGTCGGCCCCAAGGAGGAATGCCTGGCCTATGTCGAGGAGGTCTGGACCGACATGAGACCCCTGAGCCTCAGGAAGACTATGGGTGAGCCGCGCTGAAGAGCGACGCGGCGGGCCGCCGCGGCACGTCCCGGCGGGACGGAGGCCGCGTCCCTCACGCGAGCCCGAGCGTCATCACCGCCCTGGGGATCTCCCAAAAGGATTGGATTATAAGCTAGTTATCTTATGAAACGACACCTCACTGATCCCAACATCGATGCGGCCAGTTTCATCGAGATCCTCAGATGGCGGGCGCTTCACCAGCCCGAGCGGTGCTCGCTGACCTTCGACACGGCAGGCGAGGGCGAGGGGGATTCGCTCCGCTTCGCCGCACTCGACCGTCGGGCGCGGGCGCTCGCTGCGCGGTTCCAGAGGCTGGGGATCGCCAGGGAGCGGGCGTTGCTGGTGTATCCTCCGGGGCTGGAGTTCGTCGCCGCGTTCGTCGGCTGCCTCTATGCCGGGGTCGTCGCCGTCCCGGCATACCTACCCCGGGTCAACCGCCCGATGACGCGGCTCCGCGCGATCGTGGCGGAGGCCCGGCCGAAGGCGCTCCTGACCGCCTCGGCTCAGTGGCCCGACACCGCACGCTGGTCGGAGCAGATCCCCGAGCTGGCTGGCCTGCATTGGCTGGCCACCGACGAGGTCGCTGACGACTCCGCGGACGACTGGCGCGATCCCCAGGTGGGGCGCGAGACGCTGGCGTTCCTCCAGTACACCTCGGGCTCGACGGCCGAATCGAAGGGAGTGATGGTCACTCATGGCAACCTGCTCCACAACTCGGCGCTGATCCACCGCTGCTTCGAATCGACGTCCGAGAGCCGGGGCGTCTTCTGGCTGCCCCTCTACCACGACATGGGCCTGATCGGCGGGGTGCTCCAGACCCTCTTCTGCGGCGGCTCCAGCACGCTGCTCTCTCCGGTTGCCTTCCTGCAACGCCCGATCCGCTGGCTCCAGGCGATCTCGCGGACCCGGGCGACGATCAGCGGCGGCCCCAATTTCGCCTACGATCTCTGCGTCCGCAAGACCACGGCCGAGCAGCGGACGGCGCTCGACCTGAGCCACTGGTCGGTCGCCTTCAACGGCGCCGAGCCGGTTCGGCCGGAGACGCTCGACCGCTTCGTGGAGGCGTTCGCGCCCTGCGGCTTCCGCCGCGAGGCGTTCCTGCCCTGCTACGGGCTTGCCGAGGCGACCCTGATGGTCTCCGGCACCCCGAAGTCGGCCCTCCCCGCTGTTCGCGCGGTCCGGGCGGCCGCGATCGAGCAGGACCGGGTCGTCCTCACAACCGCCGACGATGCGGAGGCGCGAAGCCTGGTCGGCTCCGGCCGGGTCCCCGACGACCAGGTGGTCGCGATCGTTGATCCGAAGACCCGGACCCGATGCCCCGCCGACCGGGTCGGCGAGATCTGGGTCTCCGGCCCGAGCGTCGCGCACGGATACTGGAACCGCCCCGAGGAGACTGAGCAGACGTTCCGTGCCGTCCTGGCCGACACCGGCGAGGGGCCCTTCCTCCGGACCGGCGACCTGGGCTTCCTCCCGGACGGCGAGTTGTTCGTCACCGGCCGGCTCAAGGACCTGATGATCGTCCGGGGCCGCAACATCTATCCCCAGGACGTCGAATCGACCGTCGAGCGGTGCCATCCCGCCTTGCGGCCCGAGAGCGGCGCGGCGTTCTCGGTCGAGGCCGGCGGCGAGGAGCGGCTCGTCGTCGTCCACGAGGTCGAGCGCCAGGCCAGAGGCGAGGGCGTCGAGGCGATCCTCCGCGCGATCCGCCAGGCCGTCACCGAGCAGCACGAGCTGGACGTCTACGCTGTCGCACTGCTCACGCCGGCGAGCCTGCCGAAGACCTCCAGCGGCAAGGTCCAGCGCCACGCCTGCCGCGCAGGGTTTCCTCGCGGGCCGGCTGGAGGTGGTCGGGTCGTTCGTCCAGGAGATCGTCGAGGAGGTACCGCCCGCGCCGGCCAGCGCGGCTGCGGCCGGGGCGGTCGCCCCGCGGCCGGTCGGCCCGACCGCTCAGGCCATCCAGGACTGGCTCGCCGCCCGGCTCGCCCCGCCGCTGGGGGTCGAGCCGTCCGCGATCGAGATCCGAAAGCCCTTCGCCAGCTTCGGCCTGAGCTCGTTGCAGGCGGTCGGGCTCGCGGGCGACCTCCAGGACTGGCTCGGGCGTCTGCTCTCGCCGACGCTGATCTACGAGTATCCCACGATCGAGGCGCTGGCCCGATACCTCGCGGGCGGGTCGGACGGCCCGGAGGCGGCGCCGGGCGGCGCGCGAGAGACGGTGGCCGATCGGATCGCGATCATCGGGATCGGCTGTCGCTTTCCGGGCGGCGACGGCCCGGAGGCATTCTGGCGGCTGCTCCGTGACGGTGTCGATGCCGTCGGCGAGGTCCCGGCGGACCGCTGGGACGTCGACGATTATTATGACCCCGATCCCTCGGCGCCGGGGACGCTGAACACGCGCCGGAGCGGCTTTCTGGAACAGGTCGATCGCTTCGACGCCGATTTCTTCGGCCTCTCGCCCCGCGAGGCGGTCCGGATGGACCCCCAGCAACGCCTGCTACTGGAGGTGGCCTGGGAGGCGCTCGAGGATGCCGGACAGGTGCCCGAGCGGCTGGCCGGGTCGCGGACCGGCGTCTTCATCGGGATCGCGACCAACGACTATGGCCGGCTCCAGTGGACTCGCGCCGACGCGAGCGACGCCTACATCATCACGGGCAACGCGGCGAGCATCGCGGCCAACCGGCTCTCATACCTGTACGACTTCCGAGGGCCGAGCCTGGCGCTCGACACGGCGTGCTCGTCGTCGCTAGTGGCGGTCCACCTGGCCTGCCAGAGCCTCCGAAGCGGTGAATCGACGCTGGCGCTGGCCGGCGGCGTGAACGTGATCCTCGCGCCGGAGATCGCGGCCAACTTTACCAAGGCGGGGTTCATCGCCCCCGACGGCCGGTGCAAGGCATTCGACGCCCTCGCCGACGGCTACGTCCGGGGCGAGGGGGCCGGCATCGTCGTGCTCAAGCCGCTGACGCGCGGCCCTGGCCGACGGCGATCGGATCTATGCCGTGATCCGGGGCGGTGCCGTCAACCAGGACGGCCGGACCAACGGCCTCACGGCGCCGAACCCGCAGGCGCAGGAGGCTGTCCTCCGCGACGCCTACCGCCAGGCGGGCCTGGCGCCGGGAGAGATCCAGTACGTTGAGGCCCACGGCACCGGGACGTTCCTCGGCGATCCGATCGAGGCGAAGGCCCTCGGCGCCGTGCTCGCCGACCGCCGGCCGGCCGGTCGGAAGTGCCTCCTCGGCTCGGTCAAGAGCAACATCGGCCACCTCGAGGCGGCGGCCGGGGTCGCCGGGCTGATCAAGGTGGCGCTGGCGATGACGCATCGCGCGATCCCACCGAGCCTCCATTTCGACCGGCCCAACCCGCATATCCCATTTGACGAACTGCCGCTACTCGTCCCGCGCGACCTCAACCCCTGGCCCGAGTCGGATGGCCCGATGCGAGCCGGGATCAGCTCGTTCGGGTTCGGCGGGACCAATGCGCATCTCGTCCTGGAGGAGGCGCCGCACGCCTCCGTGGGTTCCGATCTTTCTCCGACGGGCCGGAGTGGAAGTCCTTGGCGAAACGACCCGCACACTGACTCTCTCCCGGGGGGAGAGGGGACCGACACGAGCACCGCCTATCTCCTGCCTCTCTCGGCGCGGAGCCCGGAGGCGCTCCGGGCGCTGGTGCGGTCGTATGGAGCGGTCCTGGAGGCGCACGCGTCCTCGCTGCACGATATCGGCTACACCGCCGGGGTGCGCCGGTCGCATCACGACGACCGCCTGGCCCTGGTGGCCCGATCGAGCGCGGAGGCCTCCGAGCAGCTCGACGCCTTCCTCCGAGGGGAATCGCGCCCGGGCTTCTCCCTCGGCCGCAAGCCGCCGGGGCGACGCGCCAAGGTCGCATTCGTGTTCACCGGCCAGGGTCCCCAGTGGTGGGGCATCGGGCGCGCCGCTCCTGGAGCGCCGCCTGTCTTCCGAGCCGCGATCGAGGAATGCGACCAGGCCCTTGGCCGATGGACAAGTTGGTCGCTCCGCGCGGAGCTGACGGCGGACGAGTCGCGGAGCCGCCTGGCCGAGGCCGAGATCGCGCAGCCGGCGCTGTTCGCGCTCCAGGTCGGCCTGGCGGCGCTCTGGCAGCTCCTGGGGCATCGTGCCCGACGCGGTCGTCGGGCACAGTCTCGGCGAGGTCGCCGCCGCGCACGTGGCCGGGGCCCTGGGCCTGGATGAGGCCATCCGGGTCGTCTTCCACCGTGGCCGACTGATGCAACAGGCGTCCGGCCGGGGGCGGACGGCCGCCGTCGGGCTCTCTCCCGACGATGCGCGGCGCCTGGTGGCCGGCGACCCGGGACGCCTGTCTCTCGCGGCTGTCAACGGGCCGAACGCGACCACGCTCTCGGGCGCTCCCGAGGCGATCCGCGAGGTCGTTCGATCGCTCCAGGAGCGGAACATCTTCGCTCGACTGCTCGACGTCGAGATCGCCTTCCACGGTCCCCAGATGGATCCGGTCCGGCGCGACCTGGTCGAGGCGTTGGCCGGGCTCCAGCCGAGACCGACCGCGATCCCCCTGTTCTCGACCGTGACCGGTCGGGCCGGCGACGGCCGCAACCTCGACGCCGGGTACTGGGGCCGAAACGTCCGCGAGACCGTGCTCTTCGCGGACGCGGTCGAGGCCCTGAGCGCGGCGGGCCACGAGGTCTTCCTCGAACTCGGCCCCCACCCGGCCCTGGCCGAGGCGATCGTCGCCTGCCTCCGCCAGCACCAGCACCAGCACCAGGGGATCCACCTCTGCTCGCTCCGGCGCGACGAGGAGGACCGGGCAGCCATGTTCCGGTCGCTCGGGGCGCTGTACGCCCTGGGCCAGCCCGTCGACTGGAGTGCGCTCTATCCTTCCGGGCGACTGACGCGACTCCCCTCATATCCTTGGCAGCGCGAGCGCTACTGGCTGGAGGCGGAGGAGACAGCCTCTCCGCGTAACGTCGCCTCCCGCAACAGCAACAGCGCGGCGGCCTATCACGATCGGAACGAGCATGCCCCCTCGCCCTTGAACGGTGAGAATGGGGAGCGCGGCGAGAACGGGACGATCGAGGACGACCTCGGCGACTGCCTCTACGAGCTGCAATGGCAGCCGGAGGATCGGCTGGCCCCTCGGTCGTCTCCGGCTGCCCAGGAGGGCACCTGGCTGATCTTCGAGGACGCGCAGGGGGTCGGACGGGCGGTCCGGTCGTTCCTGGAGGCCCGGGGGGCGTCGTGCGTGATGGTCTCGCCCGCGAATGCCTCTTTCGCGTTGGAACGGGGGGGATACCGACTGGACCCGGCCGATCCGGGCGGATTCCGGCGGCTGTTCGAGAACGTCCTGGGCCGCGAACCGCGACCCCTCCGGGGCGTGGTGCACCTCTGGAGCCTCGATTCCGCACTGCCGGCCGAGGCGACGGTCGCCGACCTGGACGCGGCGCAGCGGCTCGGCTGCGGCAGCGTGCTGCACCTGGTCCAGGCGCTGGTGGAGACCGTCGGTGAAAAGCCGCCCCGGCTCTGGCTGGTGAGCCGGGGGGCACAGCCGGCCGGTCCCAAGCCGGCCGCCCTGAACGTCGCGCAGGCCCCCGTCTGGGGGATGGGGCGCTCGATCTCGCTGGAACACCCGGAACTCTGGGGTGGACTGATCGATCTGGCCCCCGATGCCCCCGAGGGCGAGGCCGCCGCGCTCGCGGCGGAACTGCTCGACCCTGACGGCGAGGACCAGTCGGCATTCCGCCAGGGTCGGCGGTATGTCGCCCGACTGGCCCGCAATGACCGACTGACCAGGTGGCCCCAGGTCCTCCCCGTGCGGCCCGAGGGGACGTACCTCGTCACGGGCGGGCTCGGCGACCTCGGCCTCCAGGCTGCGCGATGGCTTGCGGAGCGGGGGGCGCGGCGGCTGGTCCTAGTGGGGCGCCGGGCGCTCCCCGAGCGCGGCGCCTGGGACGCCCTCCCGGAGGGGGACGCCGCTCGCCCGGCGATCGCGGCGATCCAGGATCTGGAGCGGCTCGGCGCGACCGTCGTGGTGGCCTCGGCCGACGTCGGCGACCCGGCGCGGATGGCGGCGCTGTTCGAGCACCTGCGCACTCGCTGCCTCCAGTCCTGGGGATCGTTCACGCGGCGGGCGTCATCACGCCCCAGACCACGCGCGACGCGGACCTCGCGACGCTCCTGGCCGTGCTCCGGCCGAAGGTGGCAGGGACCTGGATCCTGCACGAACTGACCCGCGAGCTGCCGCTCGACTTCTTCATCGGCTTCTCCTCGATCGCGTCGGTCCTGGGAGCGAGGGAGGCGCTCTTACGCCGCCGCCAACCAGTTCCTCGACGCCTACGCCCACCATGCGAGGGCCCTCGGCCGGCCGGCGCTGAGCGTCAACTTCGGCCCCTGGGCGGGCGACGGGATGGCGGCCGCGCCGAGCAGTCGCGGGCCTTCAAGCTCGTGGGCCTGAGCCCCCTGCGGCCTGATCGGGGATGGAAGATCCTGGAACGGCTCGTCGCCGCGGGAGCCTGCCAGGCGATGGTGGCCGAGGTGGACTGGTTCACCTTGAAGTTCCTCTACGAGCAGGAGGGCCGGCGGCTCCTGGTGCAGGTCGAGGACCGGCCCCGACCCGATCGCGTGCCCGTCGCCCCGGCGAACGGCGACCTGTCGGACTGGCGGAGCGCCGCCCGACCAGCGCCGCGAACAGCTCGTCCGGTATTTCCGGGACCGGGTCGCCGGGGTGCTCCGGCTGGAGCCGGACCGGGTCGATCCGGAGCGGCCGTTGAACAGTCTGGGCCTCGACTCGCTGATGGCCCTCGAGCTGAAGGGGGGCGTCGAGGCGGACCTGGAGGTGGCTCTGCCGCTGTCGTCCCTCTTGCAAGGCCCGACCATTACCCAGCTCGCCGCGCAGGTCCTGGCGCAGGAGGCGAGGCCCGCGACGGGCCCGGCGATGGCGCCGGCCCCGACTTCGACCCCGGCCCACGAGGCGGTCTCCGAGCATCCCCTTTCCTTCGGCCAGCAGGCCCTGTGGACCCTGCACCAACTGGCGCCCCGAGAGCACGGCCTACAACATGGCCGGTGCCGCGCGGGTCCGGGCGGAGCTGGACGAGGGCATCCTGAAGCGGAGCTTCCAGCGGCTCGTCGATCGCCACGCCTCGTTGCGGACCACCTTCGCCGCGGTGGACGGCAAGCCCGTGCAGCGGGTCCACGACGCGATGGAGGTCTGGCTCCGGGTCGAGGACGCCTCGGACTGGAGCGAGGCGGAGATCGAGCGCCGGCTGGCGGACGAGGCGAGCCGGCCCTTCGACCTGGAGTCGGGGCCGCTGTTCCGGACCCACGTCTTCCGCCGATCGGCCCGGGAATCCATCCTCCTCCTTTCCCTGCATCACATCGTCGGCGACTTCTGGTCGATCGCGGTGCTGATGAACGAGCTGAAGACGCTCTACCCCGCCGAGCGCTCCGGCACCGAGGCGAACCTCGCGCCGCTCGAGCTGCGGTACACGGATTACGTCCGCTGGCAATCCGAGATGCTGGCGGGCCCGGACGGGGAACGGTGCTGGGCCTACTGGCAGAAGCAACTCTCCGGCCCCTTGCCGGTGCTGAACCTGCCGACCGACCGGCCCCGGCCCCCGGTCCAGTCGCACCGGGGGGCCTCGCGGACGCTCCAGCTCGATGCCGGGCTGACGCGCAAGCTCCTGGCGCTGGGCGAGTCGCAGGGGGCGAGCCTGTTCGTGACCCTCCTGGCCACTTTCCAGGTGCTGCTCTCCCGCACGTCCAGCCAGGACGACCTCATCGTCGGCTCGCCCGTGGCGGGGAGGAACCACCCCGGCCTGGCCGAGGTGGTCGGCTACTTCGTTAATCCCCTGCCGATCCGCGCGAACCTCTCGGGCCGACCGACGTTCCAGTCCTTCCTGGGCCAGGTCCGGCAAGGCGGTGCTCGACGGCCTGGAGCACCAGGAGTATCCCTTCTCCCTCCTGGTCGATCGCCTCCAGCCGGCCCGAGATCCGAGCCGCTCGCCGCTCTTCCAGGTGATGTTCGTCTATCAGAAGGCGCAGCGGCTCGACAAGGAGGGATTGACCGGGTTCGCGCTCCGCGAGGCGGGGCCGCGTATGAGCCTGGGGGAATTCCCCCTCGAAGCGATGGCGCTGGAGCAACGGACGGCGCAGTTCGACCTGACAATGATGGCGGCCGAGGACGAGGGCCGCGTGGTGGCCTCGCTCGCATACAACACCGACCTGTTCGACGCCGCCACGATCGACCGGATGCTCGGGTACTACCGGACCTTGCTCGAAGGGGTCGTCGCCCATCCCGACCGGCCGCTCGCGACCCTGCCGCTGCTGCCCGAGTCCGAGCGTCGCCGCGTGCTGGTCGATTGGAATGCGACGGCGGAGCGGTCCCAGGAGGTCCCCTTCCACCAGCTCTTCGAGGCGCAGGCGGAGCGGACGCCCGACGCGGTCGCCGTGACCTGCGGCGACCGGTCGCTGACCTACGGCGAGCTCGACGCGCCGCGCCAACCGGCTCGCCCACCACCTCCGGGCGCTCGGCGTCGGCCCCGACGTCCGGTCGGCCTCTGCGTCGCAGCGCTCGCCCGAGATGGTCGTGGCGCTCCTGGGCATCCTCAAGGCGGGCGGCGCCTACGTGCCGCTCGACCCCGACCTATCCCCCGGAACGCCTGGCCTTCATGCTGACCGACGCCGGAGCACCGGTCCTCCTGACCCAGCAGCCGCTCCTGGAGCGGCTTCCTGTCGCATGCGGCCGCGGTCGTCTGCCTCGATCGCGACGGGGAGCCGCTCGCGCGGAACCCGACGAGCAGGCCGGCGGCGGGGCCGCGGCCGGCAACCTCGCCTACGTCATCTACACCTCCGGCTCGACCGGCCGGCCCAAGGGCGTGATGTCGAGCATCGGGGCCTGTCGAATTACCTGCCTGGGCCATCCGGGCGCTACGACGTGGCGGCCGGCCGGGTGCGCGCCGGTCCACTCGTCGATCTCGTTCGACCTGACGATCACCGGGCTGTTGGCGCCGCTCCTGGTCGGGGGGCCGGATCGCTCTGCTCGGCGAGGAACTGGGCATCGAGGCGCTGCGCCGAGGCGCTGCGCCGGCGAGTCGGACGACAGCCTGGTCAAGCTCACGCCGGCGCACCTGCGACTGCTCGCCGAGCAGGTCGGCGCCGGCCGAGGCGATCGGCCGGACGCGGGCCTTCATCTTCGGCGGCGAGGCACTGACGGGCGAGCAGATCGCCTTCTGGCGCGAGCACGCCCCCGACACCCTCCTGGTGAACGAGTACGGCCCGACCGAGACGGTCGTCGGCTGCTGCGTTATCGTGTCGGTCGCGACGAGCGGTTCGGCGGCGCGGTCCCGATCGGCCGGCCGATCGCCAACACCCGGCTCTACGTCCTCGACCGGCACCTGGAGCCGGTGCCGGTCGGGGTGGCGGGCGAGCTGTACATCGGCGGCGTCGGGGTGGCGCGCGGCTACCTGAACCGGCCCGGCTCACCGCCGAGCGGTTCGTCCCCGACCCGTTCGGCGACGAGCCGGGGGCCCGGCTCTACCGCACCGGCGACCTGCTGCCGCTGGCGTGCCGACGGCCAGCTCGAGTACCTGGGCCGCGTCGACCACCAGGTCAAGGTCCGCGGCTTCCGGATCGAGCTGGGCGAGATCGAGGCCGCGCTGGTCGGCACCCGGCGTCCGCGAGGCGGTGGTCGCGGCCCGCGAGGACGTGCCGGGCGACACGCGGCTGGTCGCCTACGTCGTGCCCGGCGACGGGCCGGCACCCAGGCCTGGCGAGCTGCGCCGGTGGCTTCGGGCAGCGGCTGCCCGAGTACATGGTGCCGTCGGCGTTCGTGCGCGCTCGACGCCCTGCCGCTGACGCCCAACGGCAAGGTCGACCGCAAGGCGCTGCCCGCGCCGGACGCCGGCCGCGGCCGCCGGAGCGCCGCCTGCGCCCCGCCGCGGACCCGGTCGAGGAGGCGCTGGCCGGCATCTGGCGCGAGGTCCTCGGGTCGCGACCGGGTCGGGCATCCACGACGACTTCTTCGACCTCGGCGGCCACTCGCTGCTGGCCGACGCAGTCGTGGCCCGGGCTCCGCGACGCGTTCGGCGTCGAGCTGCCGCTGCGCGCGCTGTTCGAGGCGCCCGACCGTCGCCGGCCTGGCCGCGCGGGTCGAGGCCGCTGCGCGCCGGGCGCGGGCCCGCACGCGCCGCCGATGCGCCGGTCGACCGCGACGGCGACGGCCGCCGCTGTCGTTCGCGCAGCAGCGGCTGTGGTTCCTCGACCAGCTCGAGCCGGGCAGCGCCGCCTACAACATCGCCGCTCGGCCGTCCGGCTCTGCGGGGCCGCTCGACGCGCGCCGCGCTCGAGCGGGCGCTCGACGAGATCGTGCCGCCGCCACGAGGCGCTGCGGACCACGTTTCGCCGCGGTCGACGGCCGCGCCGGTCCAGGTCGATCGCGCCGCGCCGGCACGATCGCCGCTCCGGTCGACCGACCTGCGCGCGCTGCGCCGAGCCGAGCGCGACGGTCGAGGCCTGCGTCGCGCGGCCGACGAGGCGCGCGGCGGCCCTTCGACCTGGCCGCGCGGCCCGCTGCTGCGCGCCGCGCCTGCTCCGGCTCGGCGACGAGCGACCACGTCGCTGCTCCTGACCATGCACCACATCGTCTCCGACGGCTGGTCGCTCGGCGTCCTGCTCCGCGAGCTGGCGGCGCTCTACGACGCCTTCGCGCGGCGGCGCGCCGTCGCCGCTGCCCGAGCTGGCCGTCCAGTACGCCGACTTCGCGGTCTGGCAGCGCGCAGTGGCTCGCGGGCGGGAGCGCTCGCAGGCGCAGCTCGCTACTGGCGGGCGCAGCTCGCCGGCGCGCCGCCGCTCGAGCTGCCCGACCGACCGGCCGCGCCCGCCGGTCACGAGCCGGCCGCGGCGCGCGAGCGCTTCGGCTGCTGCCCGAGACGCTGCTGGCCGCGCGCTGCGGCGCTGCGCCGGCGCGCGCGGGGCGACGCTGTTCATGACGCTGCTCGCGGCCTTCCAGGCGCTGCTGCACCGCTACACCGGCCAGGACGACGTCGCCGTCGGCACGCCGATCGCCGGCCGCGAACCGCGCGGAGATCGAGGGGCTGATCGGCTTCTTCGTCAACACGCTGGTGCTGCGCGCCGACCTGTCGGGCGACCCGACGCTTCCGCGAGCTGCTCGGCCGGGTGCGCGAGGCGGCCGCTCGGCGCCTACGCCCACCAGGACCTGCCGTTCGAGCAGCTGGTCGAGGAGCTGCAGCCGGAGCGCGACCTGGGCCGCACGCCGCTGTTCCAGGTGATGTTCGTCCTGCAGAACGCCCCGACTGCCGCCTCTGCAGCTCGCCGGCCTGAGCGCTGGAGCCGCGCTGCCGACGTGCGAGCGGGCACGGCCAAGTTCGACCTGACCCTCGTCGCTCGACCGAGGCCGCCGAGCGGCCTGCAGCGGCGCTCGAGTACAGCACCGACCTGTTCGACGCGCGCCACGATCGAGCGGCTGCTCGAGCCACTTCCGGACGCTTGCTCGAAGCCGTCGTCGCCGAGCCCGACCGCGCCGGATCGCGAGCTGCCGCTGCTGACCGACGCCGAGCGGCAGCCGCGTGCTGGTCGAGTGGAACGACGACCGCGGCCGTACTGACCCGCCGACGAGACGCTGCCTCCACCAGCTGTTCGAGGCGCAGGCCGCGCGGACGCCCGGACGCTGTCGCCGTGCGCCGGCGAGCGGCCGGCAGCTGACCTATCGGCGAGCTCGACGCGCGGCGCCAACCGGCTCGCGCACCACCTGCGCGCGCTCGGCGTCGGGCCCGGAGGTCGCTGGTCGGCGTCTGCGTCGAGCGCTCGCCGGAGATGGTCGTCGGCCTGCTCGGCATCCTCAAGGCCGGCGGCGCCTACGTGCCGCTCGATCCGGACTATCCCGCCGAGCGGCTCGCCTTCATGCTCGACGACGCCCGCGCCGCGTCCTGCTGACGCAGGGTCGGCTGCGCCGGACACTGCCGGCGTCGGAGGCGGAGGTCGTCTGCCTCGACGTGGATTGGGAAGCGATCGCGCGAGCCAGCAAGCGGAGCCCGGCCGTCCAGGTCGTGCCCGAGAACCTGGCCTACGTCATCTACACCTCGGGCTCGACCGGCAGGCCCAAGGGCGTCCTGGTCACGCACGCGGCGCTGGTCAACTTCCTCCGCGCAATGCGCCAGCAACTGGGCATGACCGACCGCGACACGCTGCTGGCCGTCACCACGCTGTCGTTCGACATCGCCGCGCTGGAGCTGTTCCTGCCGCTGGCCGTCGGCGCGCGCCTGGTCCTGGTCAGCCGTGACGTGGCGGCCGACGGCGCGCGGCTGAGGGAGCGACTTGAGGGTTCGGGCGCGACCTTCCTCCAGGCGACCCCGGCGACCTGGCGGCTGCTCCTGGAGGCGGGCTGGCCGGGGAGCCCGTCGTTGACGATGCTCTGCGGCGGCGAGGCGCTGCCCCGCGAGCTGGCCGACCGGCTGCGCCCCCTTGGCGCGAGCCTCTGGAACCTCTACGGCCCGACCGAGACGACCATTGGTCGGCGACGGCCAAGGTCGAAGCCGGGACCGGGCCGGTCTCGATCGGCCGGCCGATCGCCAACACGCGGCTGTACGTGCTCGACGGCCAGCTGCGGCCGGTCCCGTCGGCGTGGCCGGCGAGCTCTACATCGGCGGCGCCGGGCTGGCGCGCGGCTACCTGAACCGCCCCGCCTGACGGCCGAGCGGTTCGTGCCCGACCCGTTCGGCCGGAGCCGGGCGGGCGGCTGTACCGCACCGGCGACCTGGCGCGCTGGCGTCCCGACGGCAGTCTGGAGTTCCTCGGCCGGATCGACCACCAGGTCAAGATCCGCGGCTTCCGGATCGAGCTGGGCGAGATCGAGGCGGCGCTGGCGGAGCACCCGGCGGTCCGCGAGGCGGTGGTCGTGGCGCGCGAGGACGCGCCCGGCGACAAGCGGCTGGTGGCCTACCTGGTCGCCACTCGGGGAGAGTCGGCCCCGTCGCAGACTGACTCCGGCAGTTCCTCAAGGGGACGCTGCCCGAGTACATGGTCCCGTCGGCGTTCGTCGCGCTGGAGGCGCTGCCGCTGACGCCCAACGGCAAGGTCGACCGCAAGGCCCTGCCCGCGCCCGCGGGGGAACGGCCCGGCTGAAGCGGGAGTTCGTCGCCCCGCGCACGCCGACCGAGGAGGCGCTGGCGTCGGCCTGGGCCGCGGTGCTCGGCCTGGATCGGGTCGGCACGCTCGACGACTTCTTCGAGCTGGGCGGCCACTCGCTGCTGGCCACGCAGGTCGCCTCGCGGCTCCGCGACGCCTTCGCGATCGAGCTCCCGCTCCGGATGCTGTTCGAGGCGACCACCGTGGCCGCGCTTGCCGATCGGATCGAGGCCGCCCGGCGCGGGGGCCAGAGCGAAAGGCGGAGGCGATCCGGCGCGTCGAGCGGTCCGGGCCGCTGCCGCTCTCGTTCGCGCAGCAGGCGCTCTGGTTCCTCGACCAACTCTCGCCCGGCCAGGCGACCTTCAACGTGCCTGCCGCCGTCCGGATCGAGGGGCCGCTCGACGCCGACGCACTCGAACGCAGTTTCCAGGAAATCGTCCAGCGGCATGAGGCGCTGCGGACCACGTTCGCGATGGTCGACGGGCGGCCCGGTCCAGGTGATCGCCGAGTCGCTCGACCTCGCGCTCGAGGTGGTGGACCTGTGCGCGCTCGCCGCCGACCAGCGCGAGGCCGAGGCCGTGCGGCTGGCCGCCGAGGAGGCGCGGCGGCCCTTCGACCTGGCCCGAGGGCCGCTCGTCCGCGCCACCCTGCTGCGGCTGGACGAGCGCGACCACGCGCTGCTCTTGACGATGCACCACATCGTCACCGACGGCTGGTCGTTCGGAGTCGCCGCCCACGAACTGACGACGCTCTATGCCTCGTTCCGGGACGGGACGCCCGCAGCCCTGCCGGAGCTGCCGATCCAGTACGCCGACTTCGCGCACTGGCAGAGGAACCGCTTGCAGGGCGAGGTCCTCGACCAGCTCCTCGGCTACTGGTCGAAGCAACTGGCGGGCGTGGCTCCCCTGGAATTGCCCACCGACCGGCCGCGCCCGCCATCCGGACGTCCCGGGGCGCGATCCGGACGTTCGCGCTTGCGCCCGACCTGTCCGCGAAGCTCGACGCGCTGAGCAGTCGCGAGGCGGCGACGCCGTTCATGACGCTGCTGGCCGCCTTCCAAACCCTCCTGCACCGCTACAGCGGCCAGGACGATATCGTCGTCGGCTCGCCGATCGCCAACCGGAACCGCGCCGAGACCGAGGGGCTGATCGGCTTCTTCGTCAACATGCTGGCGCTGCGGGCCGACCTGTCGGGCGACCCGAGCTTCCGCGCGCTGCTCGGCCGCGTCCGCGAGGTGGCGCTGGGGGCCTTCGAGCATCAGGACCTGCCCTTCGAGATGCTCATCGAGGCGCTCCAACCCCAGCGCGACCTGAGCCGGACGCCGCTCTTCCAGGTGATGTTCGTCCTCCAGAACAACCGGATGCCCGACGTCGGCCGCCAAGAGCTGACCCTGCGGCCCCTGATGGAAGACCAGGGGACGGGGACCGCCAAGTTCGACCTCACCCTCTCGCTGGGGGACGCCGGCCGGGGCTACGCCGGGGGGATCGAGTACAACACCGACCTGTTCGACGAGGCGACGATCGACCGGATGATCGGCCACTTCGAGACCCTGCTCGAAGGGTTCGTCGCCGATCCCGACCGCCGCCTCTCCGAACTGCCGATCCTGACCGGGTCCGAACGCCGGCAACTGTTCCACGAGTGGGGCCACGCCCCGACGATCGAGCCCGGCCCGCGCCTCGTCACCGAACTCTTCGAGGCGCACGCGGCGCGGACGCCCGAGGCCGTGGCGCTGGTCGCCGACGGCCACGCGCTGAGCTACTGCGCCTTGAACCGTCGCGCGAACCAGCTCGCCCATCACCTCCGCGCCCTGGGCGTCGGCCGCGAGATGCGGGTCGGCTTGATCCTGGCCGACCCGATCGCGCGGCTCGTGAGCGTGCTCGGCGTGCTCAAGGCGGGGGGCGCGTACGTGCCGCTCGACCCGGCCACCCCGAGGCAACGCCTGGCGTTCCAATGCGACGACGCTGGGGCCGCCGTCCTGCTGACCGAGCAACGGCTCCGTGCCGACCTCCCCGAGCACGAAGCGCTATGTCGTTTGCCTCGACTCCGACCGGGAACGGCTCGCCGCGAACCCCGAGGAGGACCCGGAACGGAGCCGCGACGCCGAAGGACCTGGCCTACGTCATCTACACGTCGGGCAGCACGGGGATGCCCAAGGGTGTCATGGTGACGCACGCCGGCCTGGCCGTCGTGGATCGCGCCTGGGAGGACGTCTACAGCCTCCGTCCGGGGATGCGCCACTTGCAGATGGCCAGCTTTGCCTTCGACGTCTTTACCGGGGACTGGGTCCGCGCGCTGGGCTCAGGCGGGACGCTCGTGGCGTGCCCCCGGGAAACCTTGCTCGATCCCGAGGAACTCCACACCCTGATGGTCCGTGAGCGGGTCGATTGCGCCGAGTTCGTCCCCGCCGTCGTCGAGGGCCTGGTCGCGCACCTGGA
Organism: uncultured Planctomycetaceae bacterium; assembly: GCA_963803395.1. Taxonomy (GTDB): domain Bacteria; phylum Planctomycetota; class Planctomycetia; order Isosphaerales; family Isosphaeraceae; genus JAFANO01. The sequence continues at coordinate 198,921 of CAWDND010000067.1, read as the reverse complement.
GGCGAGCGACCAGTCGCTCGACTTCATGCGACTGATCGTGGTCGGCTCCGACGTCTGGCACACGGGCGCGTACGAGCGGCTCCGACGCCTGTCCGGAGCCTCGGCGCGGGTCGTGAACTCGTACGGGCTGACCGAGGCCACGATCGACAGCCTGTACTTCGAGGGCTCACTGGCGGACCGACCCGCGAATCGGCCCGTGCCGATCGGCCGGCCGTTCGCCGGCACGCGGGTCTATGTCCTGGACCGGCACTTGCAGCCCGTCCCGGTCGGCGTGCCCGGCGAGGTTCACGTCGGTGGCGCGGGGCTGGCTCGGGGCTACCACCGCCGGCCGGGCCTGACCGCCGAGCGGTTCATCCCAAGCCCCTTCGCCGACGCGCCCGGCAGCGCGGCTCTACAAGACCGGCGACGTCGCCCGATGGCTCTCCGACGGCACTCTCGAACTCCTGGGCCGGATCGACCACCAGGTCAAGATCCGCGGATTCCGCGTCGAGCCGGCCGAGGTCGAGGCGGCTCTGCTCCAGCACCCCGACGTGCGCGAGGCCGTCGTCACGGTCGTCGAGCTCGGGGCCGGCGGCAAGTCGTTGGCGGCCCATGTCGTCCCCCGGCGCGATCGGGACATTGCCTTCGAAGGACTCCGGCGCTTCCTCAAGGAGCGGCTGCCGGCCTACCTGGTGCCCTCGGCCTTCTTGCGGCTCGAGGCGCTGCCGTTGACGTCCAACGGCAAGGTCGATCGCAACGCCCTGCCCGCGCCCGATCCGGCGCACCTCACCCTCGAATCCGAGTTCGTGCCGCCACGGACCCCTACCGAGGAGGTGGTGGCAGGCATCTGGGCGGCGGTGCTCGGCCTGGACCGGGTCGGCGTCCACGACGACTTCTTCGAGCTGGGGGGCCACTCGCTGCTGGCCACGCAGGTCGCCTCGCGGCTCCGCAACACCTTCGCGATCGAGGTCCCGGTCCGGATGCTCTTCGAGGCGACCACCGTGGCCGCGCTCTCCGAGCGGGTCGAGGAAGCCCGGCAGGACGGCCGCACGCGGACCGCGCCGCCGATCGGGCGCGTCGAGCGGTCCAGGCCGTTGCCGCTCTCGTTCGCGCAGCAACGGCTCTGGTTCCTTGACCAGTGGCGGCCGGGTAGCTCGTTCTACAACATCCCGATCGCCGTCCGGGTCGTCGGCACCCTCGATGCGCCCGCTCTGGAGCGGGTCGTCAACGAGGTCGTCCGACGCCACGAGGTCCTGCGAACCACGTTCGTCGCGGCCGATGGCGAGCCGATGCAAGTCATCGCCCCGAGCCTGACGATGCCCCTCCCGGTGGTGGACCTCGGCACGCTCCCCGAAGTGAGGCGCGAGGCCGAGGCCCGGCGGCAGTGGGAGGAGGAAGCCCAGCGGCCCTTCGACCTGGCCAATGGCCCCTTGCTCCGCCTCGGATTGATCCGACTCGGCGCGCGCGAGCACATCGCGCTGGCGACCCTGCACCACATCATCTCCGACGGCTGGTCGCTCGGTGTCCTGGCCCACGAGGTCTCGGTCCTGTACGAGGCTTTCTCCCGAGGGCTCCCCTCGCCCTTGCCCGAGTTGACCCTGCAATATGCCGACTTCGCCTCCTGGCAGCGGCAGTGGCTCCGGGGCGAGGCGCTCCAGGCGCAGCTCGACTATTGGAAGGGCCGGCTCGCCGGCGTGCCAGCCCTGGAACTCCCGACCGACCGGCCGAGGCCCGCGGCCCCGAGCGTCCGGGGCGGGTCGCGCTCGCGGGTCCTGCCCAAGTCCCTGCTCGCGGAGGTGCAGGCCCTGAGCCAGCAGGAGGGGGCAACCCTCTTCATGACCTTGCTGGCAGCCTTCCAGGCGCTTCTGCACCGCGACTCGGGCCAGGAGGACTTCTCCGTCGGGACGCCCATCGCCGGGCGGAATCGCTCGGAGGTCGAGGGCCTCGTCGGGTTCTTCGTCAACACCCTGGTCCTCCGCGGTGACCTCTCGGGCGACCCCAGCTTCCGCGAGTTGCTCCGGCGCGTCAAGCAAGTGGCGCTGGAGGCGTACGCGCACCAGGACGTGCCGTTCGAGCAACTGGTCGAAGTCTTGCAGCCCGACCGCAGTTCGGGCCGGTCGCCGCTCTTCCAGGTGATGTTCGTCCTCCAGAACGCCCCGCCTCCGCCGGTGCGGCGGCCCGAGCTGGAGCTGATCCCGCTGGTGGCCGAGAGCGGCACGGCGAAGTTCGACCTGACCCTCGCCGCGACGGAGTCCGAGGAGGGCCTGGTGGCGGCGCTCGAATACAGCGCCGACCTGTTCGACGCCGCCACGATCGACCGGATGCTCGGGCACCTGCAAACCCTGCTCGAAGCCATCGCCGCCACCCCCGATCGACGGCTCTCTGGACTCGCGCTGCTGAGCGAGGCCGAGCGGCGCAACTTGCTGGTCGATTGGAATGCGACGGCGGAGCGGTCCCAGGAGGTCCCCTTCCACCAGCTCTTCGAGGCGCAGGCGGATCGGACGCCCGAGGCGGTCGCCGTGACCTGCGGCGACCGGTCGCTGACTTACCGCGCGCTCGACGCGCGCGCCAACCAGCTCGCCCACCACCTCCGGGGCCTCGGGGTCGGCCCCGACGTCCGCGTCGCGCTCTGCGTCGCACGCTCGCCCGAGATGGTCGTGGGGCTCCTGGGCATCCTCAAGGCGAGCGGCGCCTACGTGCCGCTCGACCCCACCTATCCCCCAGAACGCCTGGGATGGATGCTGACCGACTCCGGAGCACCGGTCCTCCTGACCCAGCAGCCGCTCCTGGAGCGGCTTCCTTCGCATTCGGCCGCGGTCGTCTGCCTCGATCGCGACGGGGAGACGCTCGCACGAAACCCGACGAGACGGCCGAGCGGTGGGGCCTCGGCCGGCAACCTGGCCTACGTCATCTACACCTCCGGCTCGACCGGCCGGCCCAAGGGGGTGATGATCGAGCAGCGGGGCCTGTCGAATTATCTGACCTGGGCCATCCGGGCGTACGACGTGGCGGCCGGCCGGGCGCTCGCCGGTCCACTCGTCGATCTCGTTCGACCTGACGATCACCGGGCTGTTGGCGCCGCTCCTGGTGGGGGGCCGGATCGCTTTGCTCGGCGAGGGACTGGGTCTCGAGGCGCTGGGCGAGGCGCTGCGCCGGGAGTCGGGCTACAGCCTGGTCAAGCTCACCCCGGCGCACCTGCAACTGCTCGCGCAGCAGGTCGCCCCGGCCGAGGCGGCCGGCCGGGCGCGGGCTTTCATCCTCGGGGGCGAGCAACTGACGGGCGAGCAGATCGCCTTCTGGCAAGAGCACGCCCCCGACACCCTCCTGGTGAACGAGTACGGCCCGACCGAGACGGTCGTCGGCTGCTGCGTGTATCGTGTCGGTCGTGACGAGCGGTTCGGCGGCGCGGTCCCGATCGGCCGGCCGATCGCCAATACGAGGCTCTACGTCCTCGACCGGCACCTGGAGCCGGTGCCGGTTGGGGTGACGGGCGAGCTCTACATCGGGGGCGTCGGGGTGGCGCGCGGTTACCTGAACCGGCCCCGGCTCACGGCCGAGGCGTTCCTCCCCGACCCGTTCGGCGACGAGCCGGGGGCCAGGCTCTACAGGACCGGCGACCGCTGCCGCTGGCGCGCCGACGGCAACCTCGAATACCTCGGCCGAGTCGATCATCAAGTCAAGATCCGGGGCTTCCGGATCGAGCTGGGCGAGGTCGAGGCGGCGCTGGCGCAGCACCCGGAGGTCCGCGAGGCAGTGGCCATAGTCCGCGAAGACGCGCCGGGGCAGCGACGCCTGGTCGGCTACGTCGTGCCGCGGCCCGGCCCGGCGCCGACGGCTTCCGCGCTGCGACGATGGCTCAAGGAGCGGCTGCCGGCGTACATGGTGCCGTCGGTCTTCCTACTGTTGGAAGCTCTACCGCTGACGCCCAACGGCAAGCTCGACCACGAGTCCCTGCCGCCTCCCGACCGGGACCAGGTTGACCGAGGCGACATCGTGCCCCCTCGGGACGAGGCGGAAACGCGACTCGCGCGGATCTGGGAAGAGGTGCTGGACGTCCGCCCGATCGGCGTCACCGACAACTTCTTCGAACTCGGGGGCCAGTCTCTGCTGGCGGTCCGCCTGATCGCCCGGATCGAGGCGCAGTTTGGCCGCAAGCTCCCGCTGGCGGCGTTCTTCACGGGGGCGACGATCGAGGACCTGGCCGCCCTGTTGCGCGAGCCGGTCGTCGCGCGGCCGTGGTCGCCTCTGGTCGCGATCCGGCCCACCGGCCGCGAGCGGCCCTTCTTCTGCGTGCACCCGATCGGTGGCACCGTGCTCTGCTATCAGGAGCTCGCCCGTCACCTCGACGAGGATCGGCCGTTCTACGCCCTCGAGGCCGCCGGGCTCGAGGGCGGACAGGAGCCCGAGACGCGCCTGGAGGACATGGCGGCGCGTTACATCGAGGCGATCCGAGAGGTCCAGCCGGAAGGCCCCTATCACCTGGGAGGATGGTCGTTCGGGGGCGCCGTCGCCTTCGAGATGGCCCGGCAACTCCGCGAGCAAGGCCAGGAGGTCGCCACGCTCGCCCTGATCGACAGCCTGGCGCCGGGCGACGGCGCCATCCCATCGCTCGACGAGATCGATTTCGCACGAATCCAGACCGGATTCGTCATGAGCCTAGCATGGGGCCTGGGGGAGGAACGCTGGGATGCGCTTCGAGAAGGGAGGGATTTCGAGTCGGTGATCAAGGAGATCGGCCCGGAACGGTTCCACTTCCTCCTGAACGTCTTCAAGACCAACGGCCTGGCCCTGTCGCGGTATTCACCCCGCGTCTTCCCGGGCCGCATGATCCTCTTCCAGGCCAGCGACCGCCCCGGGCCGGATCTCGAGCGACCGACCATGGGATGGGGCGAACTGGCGGCGGGCGGGGTCTCGGCCCACGTCATCCCGGGAGATCATTACAGCGTGCTGAAGCCTCCGGCTGTCCAGAGGGTGGCAGAGATCCTCAAGGCCGCGATGAGAGGAGGCTCCGCGCTCTGATCGCCGGAAGTCGGCGCTCGTCCGGAGGCACGGCACACTTGTCCGGTCGTGGAACGACCGGGGAGATGAGGCGGATTCGGCGGTTTCGTCGCGGACATCATCGGAGAAAAAGGTGCGTCATGAGCTACGGTTATTACTTCATCATCCTCCGATTGATTGAACGGCTCTTCGACCTCTACACCGGCGGGCCGCGCAGGCCGGTCTTCTTCGACATCGAGAAGACCTGCCCGCAACTGCTCGAGCTGGACAAGAATTTGTCCGCGATTCGTGAGGAGCTTCTCGCCCTCCTCCCTGAGAAGCATGCGATCCCGAAGTATCATGAGCTGGATAACATGCAGCAAAACATCTCGGCGAGGTTCGATCCCGACAAGGCCTGGAAGGTGTTTTACCTCAACGCGATGGGCGAGAAGCCGGAGACGAACCGGGCCCGGTGCCCGACGACGTCGGCCCTGCTGGACAAGGTCCCCGGCCTGATGCAAGCGTTCTTCTCGATCCTCGAAGGGGGCAAATCCATCCCGGCGCACACCGGCCCGTATCGCGGTTATATCCGCTACCACCTCGGCCTGGTCGTCCCCAAAGAGAACCCGCCCTCGATCCGGATCAAGGATCAACACTACACCTGGCAGGAAGGCCAGAGCGTCCTCTTCGACGACAGTTGGGAACACGAGGTGTCTAACAAGAGCGACAGCGACCGAGTCGTCTTGATCGTGGACATCCGCCGTCCCATGCCCTATTTCTTCGATGCCCTCAACCGGTTCGTCGTCTCGGTCATGCGGCGAGTCTATGGCAAGCAGATCCTGAAGAAACTCGCCTGAGCGAATTTCCGAAAACCGCGCGGTCACCTGCGAAAGCAGACTTTGATGAATTTCTCCTTCATCCTGCGTGCCTCGAAAGGCGTCATCGCCCTGTCGATCCTCGCGGGCGTCGTCAGCGGCGCGAGCGGCGTCGGCCTGATTGTGCTGATCAACGCGGCGCTGGGCAACGACACCCCTTCCCGTCGCGTGCTGGCGTGGGGGTTCCTCGGGCTCTGCCTGATCGTGGCGCTGACTGCGCGTGCTCACCCAGGCCGCGATGGTCCGGCTCGCACAAGGATCGGTGGCCAATCTCTGCACGCACCTCTGCCGGAAGATCCTCTCAGTCCCGCTGCGACAGTTCGAGGAACTCGACCCCTCGGGCCTCGTCGCCGTCCTGACCGAAGACATTGCGATCGTGGCCAACGCGCTGGTGGGCATCCCGCTGATTTGCATCAACCTGCCGATCGTGATCGTCTGCCTGGCTTACGTCGGCTGGCTCTCGCTCCCCGTGCTGATCTCCGGGATCGCCTTCGCCGTGCCGGCGATTCTCGGCTATGAGACCTTGGCGGCCGAGGGCGTGCGCCAGTTGACGCGCGCCCGGGCGGAGCAGGATACCCTGGTCGGGCACTTCCGCGCCTGATCGACGGCTTCCGGGAGCTGAAGATCCACCGACCCCGGCGCGAGGCGTTCCTGACGGGCGCGCTTCAGTCCTCCGCCGAGACGGTCAGGGACCGGTCGATCGACGGGCTGACGCGGTTCGCGGTGGCGCAAAGCTGGAGCCAGGTCGCGTTCTTCGGCTTCATCGGGTTCGTCCTCTTCGTCCTGCCCGAGTTCTACCCGCTGAGCCGGCAGACGCTCAGCGGCGCGGTCCTGGTCGTGCTCTACATCATGTCGCCGTTGGACGTGATCGTGACGTGGATCCCGATCCTGTGGCGTGCCCGGGTCTCGCTGCTCAAGATCGAGTCGTTGGGGTTGTCGTTGCAGGGCCGGGGCGCCGAGCGCCCCCCGGCCACCGCGTCCGGCGCGGGCCTTCCGGTCGTCGCTGGAGCTGTCGGGCGTCATCTACACCTACCCGGACGGGGACGGCCGGAAGGGCTTCCATCTCGGCCCGATCGACCTGGCGTTGCACCCGGAGGAGTTGGTGTTCCTGGTCGGGGGCAACGGCAGCGGCAAGACCACGCTCGTCAAGCTGATCACGGGTCTGTACGCCCCGGGCGCGGGGACGGTCCAGCTCGACGGGAGGCCCGTCGGCCCCGAGCAGCGGGACGAGTACCGCCAGCTCTTCTCGGTCGTCTTCGCCGACGGCCACCTGTTCAAGACCCTCCTGGGCCTGGAGCCCGCCAGCTTCGACGCCCGGGCGCGGAGGGCCTGGCCCGGCTCGAGCTCGACGGGCTGGTCCGGGTCGAGGGCGGGGCGTTCTCGACCACCGAGCTGTCGCAGGGCCAGCGCAAGCGGCTGGCGCTGCTGACGGCCTGCTTGGAGGACCGGCCGATCCTCGTCCTCGACGAGTGGGCGTCACACCAGGACCCCCACTTCAAGCGGGTCTTCTACCTCGAGCTCCTCCCGGAGCTGAAGGCCCGCGGCAAGTCGCTCATGGTCATCACCCACGACGAGGACTTCTTCCACGTCGCGGACCGGGTCATCCGGCTCGACGCCGGCCAGCTCCAACTCCAGCTCTCCGACGGACCCTACAACGTTCTCCAGGACCACTGCCTCTAGTCAGGAGCCCGGAGAAAAAGGCGAAGGGAGAAGCGGTCGGCTTTCACTCACCTTTTCTCCGACTTTCTGCCTGATACTGGCTACTGACTGCGGCCTCATGAAATGAATTTAGGTCGGGACCACCATGAAGAAACTCCTGTTCATCCTGTTCGTGCTCTGGGGCGGGGGCGCGGCGGGCCTCTGGTACTGGAACGACGTCCGCAGCCAGCACGTCTCGTTCCGGACCGCCTCGGTCCGACGCGGCGACCTCCTGGCCACGATCACCGCCACGGGGACGCTCGAACCCGAGGAAGTGGTGGACGTCGGCGCCCAGATCGCTGGCGAGATCCAGAGCTTCGGCAAGGACCCGCGCGACCCGGGCAGATCGATCAGCTACGGTTCGCCGGTGGATCAGGAGACGGTGCTCGCCCGGCTTGACGACTCGCTGTTCAAGGCTCGTGTCGCTCAGGCCAAGGCCAATCTGGGCAAGGCCGAGGCCGACGTGCTCCAGGCGCAGGCCAAGCTCAAGCAGGCCGAGCGCGACTACGAGCGGGCCAGGAGGTTGCAGGCGCGGAACAACATTTCGGCGCAAGAATATGACACCGCGCTGGCGACCTGGGAAACCGCCAAGGCCGCCCTGGCGCAGGCGCAGAGCTCGGTCGCGCTGTCCGAGGCCAACCTGGAGGAGGCGAGCGTCAACCTCGGCTACACGACGATCCGGTCGCCGGTCAAGGGCGTGATCCTCGACCGCCGGGTGAACATCGGCCAGACGGTGGTCGCCAGCCTGAACGCGCCCAGCCTCTTCCTGATCGCCAAGGACCTGAGCCGGATGGAGATCTGGGCCTCGGTCAACGAGACGGACGTCGGCTCAATTCACGTAAAGCAGGGGGTCCGGTTCACGGTCGGCGCCTTCCCGCGCGAGTCCTTCCGCGGCACGGTCGCGCAGATCCGCCTCAACGCCAGCATGACGCAGAGTGTCGTGACCTACACAGTGGTCGTCGACGTCGATAACACCGGGGGCAAGCTCCTGCCCTACCTGACGGCCCGGCTCCAGTTCGAGGTCGAGGAGCGGACGAACATCCTGCGGGTGCCCAACGCCGCGCTCCGCTTCCAGCCTCAGATCCACCACGTGGCCCTCGAGGACCGTGCCGCCTTCGCGACGGCGCTTCGCCAGAAGGCGATGGCCCCGCGGGCCCAACGACACACCGAAGGGTGAGTCCAACTCCCGCGTCCAGGGCACGCTCTGGGTGAGGCACGGCGACTTCGTGCGGCCGGTCAAGGTGGATGTCGGCCTGACCGACGGCGTCATGACCGAGATCGCCAGCGGCACGCTGACCGAAGGCTCGGAGGTGGTCCTGGGCCAGGCGCAGCAGGGTGAGGAGGACCCATCGGCCACGCCCTTCCTGCCGCAGCTCAAGAACGACAAGGTCAAGAAATAATTTCAGGGGTTGGGGTGGGTGTGGACGAGCAATCATACAATCCGATCCTCATGTATTTAGAGCGATCTTAAACCACAGGACGAGCCCCCGAGGGCACCGAACCTCATGGAATCGCTCAAGCTCGAAAACATCCGCAAGAACTACTGGCGCGGCAAGGTCGAGGTTCCCGTGCTCAAGGGGGTCTCGCTCAAGGTCACGCGCGGCGAGATGGTCGCGCTGATGGGGGCCTCGGGGTCGGGCAAGACAACGCTGATCAATCTCCTGGGGTCGCTCGACCGGCCGACGTCGGGCCGGTATTGGCTCGACGGCGAGGAGATCTCGGAACTCTCGGAGGGCGCGAGCGCGCCTGCTCCGGAACCAGACGATCGGGTTCGTCTTCCAGAACTTCAACCTCCTGCCCCGCTTGTCGGCGCTGGAGAACGTGATGATGCCCCTGTCCTACGCCTCGCGGAACCTCTCCGACCACGAGTGCCGGGATCGGGCGCGGATGCTCCTGGAACGCATGGGGCTGGGCGACCGGCTCGACCACGAGCCGTCGCGGCTCTCGGGCGGCGAGCAGCAGCGGGTCGCCATCGCGCGGGCCCTGGTCAACGACTGCTCGATCCTGATCGCCGACGAGCCGACCGGCAACCTCGACTCGAAGACCGGCGAAGAGATCCTCCGGCTCTTCCAACAGCTCAACGCTGAGGACGGGATCACGATCATCCTGGTGACGCACGACCCCTCGGTCGCCGAACACGCGAACCGGATCGTTCGCATCCGCGACGGCGTCGTGGTCGAGGACGCCGTGGAAGACGCCGAAGCGGAGGGACGGCTTGGGATCGCCCGGCCTCGTCCGAAGATGTCGGCCAACCTCGGTCCCGACTTCGAGCCGGAGGCCTGGCCGATCCGCATCCGGCGGCCGCGCTCGGGGCGCTCGAACCACATCCGGTTCTTCGCCCGGACAGCCTCGATGGCGATCCGCTCGCTCCGCCGGAACGTCCTCCGCTCGGTCCTGACGACGATCGGAATCATCATTGGTGTCGCGTCGCTCATCATGATCGCCGAGATCGGCAAGGGGTCGGCGTCGGCGATCAAGAAAATCCTGGAGAACATGGGGGCCAACACGCTCCTGGTCCAGGCCGGCGCCGCGTCGAGCAACGGGGTAAGCCTTGGCAGCGGCAGCATTAAGACGCTGACGCCCGAGGACGCCGAGGTGATCGGCAACGAATGCCCGGCCGTCGCGAGTGTGGCTCCGATCGTCTACGCCCGCCTCCAGGTCGTCTACGGCAACAAGAACTGGGTCCCGATCTACATCTACGGCACCACGCCCGGCCTGCTCCGGGTCCGTGACTGGGAGTGCCTCACCGAAGGCGAGCCGTTCACCGACCAGGACGTCCGCGACGTCGCCATGGTCTGCCTGATCGGGCAGACGCTCGTGCACGAGCTGTTCGAGGATGAGTCGCCGCTGGGCAAGGAGGTCTCCGTCAACGACGTGCCCCTGAAGGTCATCGGCGTCCTGAGCCGCAAGGGGACCAACATCATCGGCATCGACCAGGACGACATCCTGCTGGCCCCCTGGACGACGATCAAGTATCGCGTCAGCGCCGCGTCGTCGCCCCACGAGGTCCAGGCGTCGGCTGGCGCGAACAACCTGGCGTCGGAGGTCAGCCTCCTGTCCCGGCGCTACCCGCGGCTCGACGACCCCCCTCTACCCGACGCAATCGGCGGTTCAGAAGGCCGACACGCCCAAGCTGGAGCGATTCTCGAACGTCGATTCGATCCTCGCTCGCGCCCTGACCACCGAGGAGACCACCGTCGCGATGGCGCAGATCACCGAGCTGTTGCGCGAGCGGCACCAGATCGGCCCCGACCAAGAGGACGACTTCGACGTCAAGGACTTCACCGAGGTCATCAATGCCGTGGGCAAGACGGTCGGTTTCGTGGCGGGATTGCTCGTCAGCGTGGCCCTGATCTCGCTGATCGTCGGCGGGGTCGGGATCATGAACATCATGCTCGTCTCGGTGACCGAGCGTTACCGCGAGATCGGCCTGCGGATGGCCGTCGGCGCCGGGCCCAAGGACATCCTCCGGCAGTTCCTGGTCGAGGCGGTCGTGCTCAGCGTGCTCGGCGGCGGTCTGGGCATCGCCGTCGGCCGGACCGGATCGCTCCTGATCCGATGGCTGGCTCATTGGCCAACCGAGTCGTCGCTGCTGGCGGTCGTCGGCTCGGTCTCCGTCTCGGTCACCGTGGGCGTGATCTTCGGCTATTACCCGGCCTGGAAGGCCTCGCGGCTGAACCCGATCGAGGCGCTGCCGCTACGAGTGATCGAGGGTGCAATCGCGCCAGTGCCGAATGGCACGAGGATAACGCAAAGCCTTGCCATTTAAACGTTTGCGACGATTATAATTCTTACTGATCGCTGCGCAAAGAAGGTCAAGTTTTTGCAGAGTGAGGGTTTCGCCAATACCATTCACCGACGGGTGCACGTCAGCTTCTGATTTTTTCCGCTGCGAACTTGGGCGACTTGGGTCGACGTGTGAACGCCGATTTTCGCGGGGGGATTAACTTGCCTAATCGATACTCAACTTTCGTGATGTCGTGCGGCAGGCATACCCCTGACGCGCGGGGGTCGGGATATGACCCGGGGCTGTCACGGGCAGGCCAGGTGCACCGAACGATTGCCCAGCCACGGGACCGGGGGCGTCGGCTTCGTCAGACCGGCCTCTTTCAAAAGCGGGTTGTGCGCGCGTGTGCTCAGGCGGACGATCACACCGTCCGTTGTGATCTCGATGTCGCCCGGCGTGTCGACGAACTTCCGGAACAGACGCGCAGGGCCAACACGTGCAAAGCCTTTCAGGCGTTCCGCCAAGCTCCGGTACAGGAGGTCTGCGACCACGGTCAGGGTCAGGTCGAAGTCCACGTTCAAGCGGACGTCACTGCACAGGCAATCGAGGTGGAAGAACGTGATCTGTTCACCGAGTTGATTCTCCACGTGATTCCTACTGGCGTCGGTCTGGATGGTTTCGCGGGCCGTCCGCGGTTTCGGGAGGTCGTTGGCCAAGAGGAAGGTCGGCGACTCGTGTCCCAGACCGGTCACAATCCGTTGCCGCAGGTCGCCGTCGTAGCCCTCGAGCCGGACGCGCTCGTCGACGTAGTGGATCTGGCGGCGCTTCCCCTTGGCTTGGGTGACCTGGCAGTGCTGCCAGGTCTCCGCGGGCAGGCGTTCCACGCGCGCCCGCATCCCAGAACCGCGACGGCGGATGGTGAGGAATCCGATCTTGCGTCGGTTCAGTTCGTGAAGGCCGGCGTAAGTGGTCGCGCGGAGTCGAAGAGCAGCCGGGCCGGATAGTGCCCGGTCTGCTCCCGCCAGGAGTCGGCGAACTTCGGGACCATCGCGTCGGCCTCGTCCCGCACGAGGTTGGCGGTCGCGTAGCAGCTCACCCGCCGGCCGGCCACTTGGGCCACAAACGCCATGACCGAAGGGAGTGCGTGGTGTCGCATGGGGACCCAGTGATTCTCCAGGTCGGGCTCGGCGCCGCGGAACGGGATCGCGTGGAAGTCGAGGTTAAAGCTCAGGGGCGGGTCTCCCAAGGGGGTCTTTCCGATCAGGGCGGCGACCAGCCGCTCGGTCATGGTGCGCTCGGTCTTGTACGAGTAGTCGGTCGCGAAGGTGGTCTTGGGCAGGACATTGAGGCCGGCGAACAGCCCCGCGCCCTCGTCACAGCACAGATCGCTGATGTGACTGACGCGGCGTTTGCCGAGGAGTTTGGGGGTCAAGATCGCCAGCAGCGTCTGCAGCGGCGGGATCTGCTCGGAGCCGGGGAGGCCCGCGGCGGTGACAGCGGCGGGCAGGTCGAGTTCCAGGAGCATGGGGAGGAAAAGGAAGAGGCCGGCGACCTTCCTCGAGAATCGTCGCCCGGCCTCGAGCGACCGCGTGCGGACGTCGGCAATGTCGGGAACCACCGAGCCATCGCAGGCGATCTCTCCCGGTTGCGGCGTGGGGCGGCGATTGCGAACCGTGGTCAAGCCCGCTCGGTGGAGGACGCCGAAGAGATACGACTCGCTGACCTCGAAGCCCTCGCATCGGAGAGTGGCGTGGATGTCGGCGAGGGTGGCGTCTTGGCGACGGAGTTCACAGGCTCGCTCCTGGATCGCGGCGTGCTTGGGCGCGGACTTTCGTCCTAGCTGCTCGGTGAGGAAGAAGGTGCTGATGTCGGGATCACTCGCGAAGTCGCGGAGGATGGCCCGGACGGTACCGACATGGAGCTGATACTGCTGTGCGAGTTGTTGGGCGGTCGCGTCCTCGAGGAAGGAGGCGCGGCAGATCTCGTAGCGGCGCTGGGTCGGCGAGTTGGGTTGCTGGAAGAGGCGCGCGAGTTCAGGGGATCGGGCCCTCGCAGTTGAGTCCCGAATAAGCAGGTTGTGATCGGCCAAAGGATGCAACGGTGCGGGGCTAAAACCCTGCTGGACGATGGGAACGTCTGATGGGAAGAGAAGCAAGCAAGAAGGGATTTTGGCGAAGATGCCGAGGTGACGATGGGTGAGGAAAGGAGTTGCGGAGGGGACGGAAATCGCGATGTGCTGGCTCGAATGGGACTCGCGCGGCGGACCTCGAGATCCGCTAAAATCCGGGGAAATCGAAAGGCTCGCCGGAGAGAATTGAGTGCCGAATAGGCAAATTACGCAGCCGCGAAACTCGGCGGTGAAGGGACAACCCGGGCACGTCCTGAGGTGCTTCGCCAACCGCTCATCGTCACAGAGGGCCGCGGCCCGCACCTGCAGAGCGCTCGGCTCCCTCCGGGTCGTTCCAGAACATCTCCGTCCCCTTGACCCGATAGCTTCCCGTTCGCTTAACGAAAGAGGCACTTTTCAGAAAGGCGAGAGAGGCTTACCACTGAGTCCATGAACACTGCAACGCCTTGTGTGCTCAGCGTCGAACGGGTGGACGACATTCCCGTTCTGTTCGCTTCCTTGCAACGCTTGCAGGTGGCCGAGTTCCTCGACCGCCACTTCCCGACGCACCATCTCTGGAAGGGGGAGCTCTCCTTCGGCGAGGTCGTCTGTGTCTGGCTCGTCTTCCTCACCTGCCAGGGCGACCACCGCCTCTACCACCTCCTTCCCTGGGTCGAAGAGCACTTGCTCACCCTTCAGGCCTGCCTGGGGAAGTCCCTGCGGCCTTTGGACTTCCATGACGACCGCCTCGCCGACGTCCTCGACGCCCTCGCCCAGCCCACTCCTTGGCAAGCCTTCGAGGCTGACCTCAACGGCCACACCGTCCGCGTCTACGCCCTCGCCCCTTCCCTGTTCCGCATCGACACCACCACGGCGTCCTCCTATGCCGAGGTCCTCTCGGAGCACGGCCTGTTGCAGTTCGGCCACAGCAAGGACCGCGACGACCTGCCCCAGTTGAAGATCGCGGCGGCGGCCCTCGATCCGCTCGGACTGCCGGTGAGCACGTTGGCTGTCGCGGGCAACAGCGCGGACGACCCGTGGTATATCCCCGAGATCCAGAAGGTGCAACGCTCCTTCGGCGCGGGCGGCAAGACCTACGTGGGCGACTGCAAGAGGGCGGCGTGGGCCACCCGCGCCTACGTGGCCAGCACCCAGGACTACGATCTCTGTCCGTTGTCGGAGAAGCAACTGTCCCACGAGGAGCGGCGGGCCTTGTTGCAGCCGGTCTGGACCAGCCAGCAACCGCTGCAGCCGGTGTATCGTCCCCAGGCGATGCCCGAGCAACCACCCGAACTGGTCGCCGAGGGCTTTTCCGTCGAGGTGGTCGTGCAGGCGGAAGTCAACGGGCGTCTGTTGCAGTGGACGGAGCGGCGCTGGCTGGTGCGGTCGGTCGCCTTCGCCACCGGCCCGCAGCCGCGGCGGGACAAACGCGTGCAACAGGCCGCGGAGCCACGGGAGCAGCTCAACGCACGCAAGCAGGGCAAGAAACGCCTGGGTGCGGAGGAGTTGCACGCGGCCGCCCAGGCGATCCTCAAGCAGCCGCGCGTGGAAGGCTTGCGGGAGGCTCGGGTGGAGACAACCACCCGGGAGCGGCGTCTCCGTTGCTACGGCGACCGCCCGGAGCAAACCGTGCAGGAGCAAGACCCTCAAGTGGAAGTGGCGCGGCGGGAAGGAGCCATCGAGCAAGCCAAACGCGAGATGGGCTGGCAGGTCTACGCGACCAACCACCGGGAGATGACCTTGACGGCGGTGGTGTGGGGCTATCGAGGTCAATACCGGCTCGAGGACGACTGGTCGCGGCGGAAGGGCCGGTCGCTGTCGCTGACGCCGATGTACCTGCAGGACGAGAGCCGGATGCAGGGACGGGTGCTGCTGCTGAGCCTGGCCATACGTCTGCTGACCCTGCTGGAGTGGCAGGTCAGGAAGAAGCTGCAAGACAGCGGGCAGACGCTGACGGGGGTCTACCCCGGTCAGCCGGGAAGGCAGGCGCGGCGACCCAGCGCGGAGATGCTGTTGAAAGTGTTCCAGGGGATCAGCCTGAGTGTGGTGGAGGGGGCGGGGGAGGTGAGCATCCCCCTCACGCCCTTGACCCCTCTGCAAGAGAGATTGTTGGCCTTGTGGGACTTGCCTGCCGACCTGTTCCACCGCCTCATTCAGCATTGTGCTGAACCCCTTCCCGTGTTAAGCGAACGGTAAGTTCATGGTCAGGCGTCCGACCATCCGCTCCAGCTCGGCGATGCGATCCTGGTCCTGGCCCCGTTGACCCTCGGCCTGGAAGAGGCCTGCCAGACCTTCGAGGGCGATGTCCTTCCAGCGGGTGATGAGTTCGGGCTTCAGCTTGTGCTGACGGGCGACCTCGGCCTGGCTCTTCAGGCCCGTGAGGACTTCGAGGACGACCCGGGCTTTAAATTGAGGCGTGAAGGACCGGCGTCGGCGTTTCGGCATGGGAGGACGCTCCTGGGAGGCCAGTATTGACTATGGTACTGGTCCAGTCCCAGGGGCGCACTTCAATCTGCGGGACTTTCTCACTGCCAGTGCCAGGACCAGTGGACAGCGCGGACACTTCGGGCGGCCAAGGCAGCCCGAGATGCCGAAGCAACCCTCTGCAAGAGAAAGACTTCCGCGCTACCTACTGCCTCGGCGTCCACTGCTGAAACTGTCCGCGCTTGTCCGCACTCGCTGAGAAAGTCCCCAATCTGCACCCTCTCGCTCCTCATCACGTCATCTCCGGCACTGGCTTTGCGTCTCCGTATTGGGTGGAGGTAACAACGCGCATCATCGAGCTGACGGCCCATGTCCCAGGACGAAGCACTCTTCCGCGTCTGGATCGACTCTGTCAGGGACTTCGCCATCTTCATGGTAGACCCCGACGGGAAGGTCTCCAGTTGGAACGAGGGGGCGGCGCATCCTCGCTTATCCTGCGGAGGAGATCCTCGGGCAGCCCTTTGCCTGCATCTTCACGCCCGAGGATCGGGAGAACGGCGTCCCCGAGCAGGAGATACAAGAGGCTCGGGCGGAAGAGCATGGGTGGGACGATCGCTGGCTCGTCCGCAAGGATGGCTCCCGCTTCTGGGCCAGCGGGCTGCTGACACCCCTCTGGGCCGAGGATGGGACGCTTCGCGGCTTCGTCAAGGTCCTCCGGGACAATACGGAGCGCAAGCTCCTGGAGGACGAGTTGCGTCGACGGGCCGAGGACCTCATGGAGGCCGACCGTCGCAAGAACGAGTTCCTCGCGATGCTCTCGCACGAACTCCGCAACCCGCTGGCCCCGATCCTCAACTCGCTCTACGTCTTGCGGCAGAGCGAGACCGCCGATCCGGCGGTCCTCCAATCGCGGTCGATAATCGAGCGGCAGGTCCTCCATCTGAAGCAACTCGTCGATGACCTGATCGACGTGGCTCGCGTCACCAGCGGCAAGATCCAGCTTCGCAAGCAGCGGGTGCGGCTCGGCGACATCGTGTCCCGGGCGATCGAGGATGTCGGCCCGAAGATCGCCGAACGCCAGCATACGCTCACGCCCTTGTTCGCCCCCATGCCGATCTGGCTGGAGGCCGACCCGACCCGACTGGAGCAGGTCTTCACGAACCTCCTGACCAATGCCGCGAAGTACACCGAACTGGGTGGCCAGATCTGGCTGAACACCCAGCGGGTGGACGACGAGGCCGAAATCCGGGTGCGGGACAACGGCATGGGCATTGATCCGAGACTCTTGCCCCGGATCTTCGACCTGTTCACGCAGGCGGACGACTCCCTGGACCGGACGCAAGGCGGCCTGGGCATCGGCCTGACGCTGACCCGGACCCTGGTTGAGATGCACGGCGGGACCATCGTGGCTCTCAGCGAGGGCCGGGGCAAGGGCAGCGAGTTCGTGGTCCGCTTCCCGCTCGCGAGCGAATCGGGTCCGTTGGAAGCTTTCGAGAAAGGAGAGGACCCCATCCCACGCGGCCATCGGCCGCGGCGCATCCTGGTCGTCGATGATAACGTGGACGCGGCCCGCAGCCTGAGCCTGTTTCTCGAACGGTCAGGTCATGAGACCCGGGCGACCCACGACGGGAAAGCGGCCCTGGAAGCGGTCGAGACCTATCAGCCGGACGTGGTCCTGCTCGATATCGGCCTGCCAGGGATGAACGGCTACGAGGTGGCACGTTACCTGAAGGAGCGAACCGCCGCTCTGCTGATCGCGGTGTCGGGATACACGAAGGGAGAGGACAATCGGGGGACGGTGTTCGACGACTATCTCGTCAAGCCCATCAACCCCGACGACCTCCTCGAGTTGCTCGCCGACATCGGTGGGTGATCCCATCGATGGCGCCCTCCGTATCCAGCCTCGTCGCCACGAGATCGTGGCGGCGACGGCGGGCTGTCCGGATCAGCTCACGGTTGGTGGCCGGGCGGCGGGAAGTCGAGGACCTTGACCAGGAAGGCCCAGCTGTCGGCGGCCTCCTCGATGATCTTGGTCGTCGGCTTGCCGGCCCCGTGGCCGGCCGTGGTCTCGATCCGGATCAGGACCGGGTTGTCGCACGCCTGGGCCGCCTGCAGCGCCGCGGCGAACTTGAAGCTGTGCGCCGGGCACGACGCGGTCGTCGTGGTCGGCGGTGGTGATCAGGGTCGGCGGGTAGCAGGTGCCCGGCTTGATGTTGTGCAGGGGCGAATAGGCGAGCAGCGCCTTGAACTGCTCGGGGTCGTCGGACGAGCCGTAGTCGTCGACCCAGGCCCAGCCGATCGTGAACTTGTGGAAGCGCAGCATGTCCATCACGCCGACGGCCGGCAGGGCCGCGCCGAAGAGGTCGGGCCGCTGCGTCATGCAGGCGCCGACCAGCAGGCCGCCGTTGGAGCCGCCGGCGATGGCCAGCTTGCGGCGTCGAGGTGTATCTGTTCGCGATCAGCCACTCGGCCGCGGCGATGAAGTCGTCGAAGACGTTCTGCTTCGTTGAGCTTCGTGCCGGCCTTGTGCCACTCCTCGCCGTACTCGCCGCCGCCGCGCAGGTTGGGCAGGGCGTAGACGCCCCCCATCTCCATCCAGACCAGGTTGCTCGCGCTGAACGCCGGGCGTCAGCGAGATGTTGAACCCGCCGTAGCCGTAGAGCAGGGTCGGGGTCTTGCCGTCGCGCTTCGAGCCCCTTCTTGTGGCTGATGAACATCGGGATCCGCGTGCCGTCCTTGCTCGGGTAGAAGACCTGCGTCGGTCTCGTAGTCGTCGGGGTCGAAGTCGACCTTGGGCTTGCGGAAGACGGTGCTCTCGCCGGTGGCGACGTCGTAGCGGTAGATCGTCGGCGGGCGTCGTGAACGAGGTGAAGGCGTAGAACGTCTCGCGTGTCCGTCCGCTTGCCGCCGAAGCCGGCGGCCGTGCCGAGCCCGGGCAGCTCGACCTCGCGGACGAAGCGTGCCGTCGAGGTCGAAGACCTTGACCTGCGGTGTGCGCGTCCTTCAGGTACGTGGCGAGGAACCGGTCGCCGACCACGTTGACGCTCGTCGCAGCGTCTCGTCGGCCTGGGGGATGATCTCCTTCCAGTGCTTCGGGCTCGGGCTCGCGCGTGTCGATGGCGATCACGCGGCCGCGCGGGCGCGTCCTGGTCGGTCTTGAACCAGAAGACGGGGCCGTCGTTGTCGATGAACGTGTAGTCGGCGTCGAAGTTGTCGATCAGCTCGACGATCGTGCGCGTCGGGTCGTCGAGCGGGCTTGTAGAGGATGCGGTACTTGTCGTCGGTCCCCTTGGCGACGGTGATGACCAGGTACCTGCCGTCGTCGGTGACGCTGCCGTGGAACTCCCATTCCTTCTGGTCGGGCCGCTCGTAGACGAGCCGGTCGTCGGCCTGCGGCGTGCCGAGCGCGTGGTAAGTAGAGCTTCTGGTAGTAGTTGGCCCCCTTGAGGTCCTCGCCGGGTCTCGGGCTCGGGGAAGCGGCCGTAGAAGAAGCCGCGTGCCGTCCTTGGTCCACGAGCGCCGCGGAGAACTTGATCCACTTGAGCAGGTCGTCGCGGTCGCGGCCGGTCGCGACGTCGCGGACCCGCCACTCCTGCCAGTCGGAGCCGGCCGCGGCCAGGCCGTAGGCCAGCAGCGTGCCGTCGTCGCTGACCGAGCGTGCCGGCCAGGGCGACGGTGCCGTCGGCGGAGAGCGTGTTGGGGTCGAGCAGCACCCTCGGCTCGGCGTCGAGCGACGGCGGTCGTGTAGAGCACGCTCTGGTTCTGCAGGCCGCTGTTGCGCGTGTAGAAGTAGCGGCCCCCTTCCTGGAACGGGGACGCCGAACTTCTCGTAGTCCCAGAGCTCGGTCAGCCGCTTGCTGGATCGCCTCGCGGGCCGGGATCGCGTCGAGGAAGGCCGAACGTGATCTTGTTCTCGGCCTCGACCCAGGCGCGGGTCTCGGGCGAATCGGGATCCTCGAGCGGCCGGTACGGGTCGGCGACCTTGGTGCCGTGGTAATCGTCGACGGTCTCGGACCGAGGCGCTTCGGGATATCGGCGCCCTTCCCGGGGTTCGGCTTCGGAACAATGACCCATGCTCAAGACGAAGAAGGCGCCAGCGAGTCCCGCAACAAGGTGCCTGAGCATCAGGGATCTCCTTTCCGTTTCGGGCGTCCGAGGTCGGTGGTGGACTTTGTAACAGGTCCACCAGTGTATCTTAAGGAAGCCTTCCTCGCCAAACCTCTCAACGCGGCAGCGCCTCTCGGCTGAGAGCCATCGCCCCGGTGGTCAGCGGCGTGGCGACCAGCGGATCATCTTCCGTGGAGGCTCCGACGGGGTTGATCCACGTGCCGTCGGCCCGTGGTAAGGTGCCGGGGTTGACCCGCGCGGAGACGCTTCGTGCAAGCCAGTGCCGTGCCGCGACGACCCGGGGATGATCGGCCGGCAGCCCGCAGCGCAACGGCGCCCGGACCCCATATCGGCGGTCGCGCTGCCGTACGAGTGATTCGGTCGGCGTGAAGAAGAACTCGCCGTCGTCGCAGGCGGGGTCGGCGTCCCGGCCTTCGCCCGCGAAGTTCTGGCACCAAGCGACGAAGGCGAGCGCCTTGCGGATCGCCGGGTCGTCGAGCCCCCACTCCGGCGACTCGCAGCGCCCCGACTGCGAACAGGGTGGACGACAGGTCGGCGTCAAGCGTCTGGCCCCCGAAGGAGACCACCCTCCGGCCGGCTCGGCGGCTTGATCGCATAGTCCCAGGCGCTATAGGGAAAATCGGAGGGCCCCCAGCCGAGCGCCTCGGTCAGGTCATCTGACGCCGCCGCAACTCGCCGAGCCAGGCCTCGCGCCCGCCGCCCGCAACGTCGAGCCGCCCGCGCGCGATCACCGAGGGTGCGGCGGTGCTGCGGCGGTAGAGACGGTCACCCCAGAGTTCGGTCGAAGTCACATGCGTATCTGGCGACGATCCTCAAGGGGAGTCGGATCCTTCCGGCGGCCTTGGCCCGAATACCTCGGTCGTCGGGAGGTCCGCCGTGGTCATTCTCGCGTGGGGACTTCGCAAGCGACGGCCCGTCATGCACACTTGGAGGAAGTCGGGCGGCGATGTCGTATTCGGGGAGTCATCAAACCATGACGGGCCCGGCTCGTCGGCGGAGATGGGGGAGGAGAGGTGGTTGACCCAGGGAGGGGGGTGATGTCGGACAAGCTCGGGGCGCCAAGACGGATCGGCGTGTTGATCGCATGCCCGGCTCAATGCCCCCCGTTCTCCTCACTATGACTGAGGTTCATGAGGTGGGGAAGAAGCTCCTGGTGCGTTCCAGACTGAGGAGCATCCTCGCGGTGTTCAATAGGTTGGCGATCGGCCCACGCCAGTCTGTGCCGTTGGATCGGGAGAAAGCTGTGATCCGTCTTCGGACCTCGGCGCCCGGAGACCGAAAATGGATCACCACCCTCGGTACACTTCATTGAAAAATGCTTTCGACCAGCAGAGAGACTTCCGGGACTCCGACACCCCTGTCGTGCATCATTGAGGATGGTGAGGGCATGTTCGGTCGCGGTGAGGACATGATCAGAAAAGCCCCGCCCATTCCCGCCGCGACCCGGCTGCGGATCGCCTCGATCAGTGGCTCGTGCGGAGTGACGTGCCCGCCGATGCTACCCACATTATCTTAGATGATGTTGATGTCGTCTTCCTGGCTGGCGCACTTTTCAGGCGGCTGGACCCCCGTTCGCTCGTCATGAAACCGCTGCCGGATGGCCTGGCAAGCCCTGAGGCCACCAGGTCCGGGCGAGTTCCTCCAGGCGGCCGGCCCGCAAAGCGGCCTTCGCCTCGACTAGCAGCTCCTCGGCCGCCTCGGCCGTGTGACACCAGAGCATGTTGACACCGGCCCGCTGTCGGGCGATCACCTCGCATTTTGGCCAGAAGGCTAGGGTGTCGATCAGGTCGTCCAGCGAGCCTCCGGCGCGACACCAAGTATTTAAAATCTCCAGGGAGTGATATCTCTGGGTACTCTGCCGATCATGCTGCATCTCAGTAATGATACACATCGCAATTCCTCCTCCGCCAAATTCGACGGCCTTGAGACGCCCGCGGCGGGTCCGGGCGCGGCCAGTCCATGCCGTTCCAGGGGAAACGCTCCCCCGGTCGGGTCGTCGAACCCCGGGGCGGGGGTGATGCGCAAGCGGTTCTCGGACGGATGAGGACGCGTGCGATCCACCCGGCCCCTCCTCCTTCGGACCGGCGCCCCGGATTTGCTTGCCCAAGCCATCGCCGAACGTGCTCGAGTAATGTCCAGGCTTATGACTGACCCCGGTGTGAGTGCTCCGCATTGTTCCAGATCCCGCGGACCGGCGCCACTCGTCGGATCCGACAGGCGATCCCGTGGCGCCGCCGGTGATGTCCGCTCGTATTCCGTCAATCTTCGTAGGCTTTGGCGGTCTCGAACTGCTCTTCCTCGGTCGAGCCGGTCAAGGCGGTCGTGGACGCCTTACCTGCGGCGACGCACTGAGCAATCTCATCGAAGTAGCCGGTGCCGACGAAATGCTGGTGCTTGATCGCCTGGTAGCCCGCTGTCGCCTGTTGCTCGAACTCCGCCGCCTGCACTTGCGCGTATGCGGACATGCCGCTCTTTCTGTACTCCCTGGCGAGGTCGAACATCGAGAGGTTCAGGACGTGGAAGCCGGCCAGGGTGACGAACTGGAACTTGTAGCCCATCGCCCCGAGCTCGCGCTGGAAGCGGGCGATCGTTGCTTCATCGAGCTTGGCCTTCCAGTTGAAGGAGGGCGAGCAGTTGTAGGCCAGGAGTTTGCCGGGGAAGCGGTCCTGGATCGCCTCGGCGAACCTTCGAGCCTCCACCAGGTCGGGCGTCGACGTCTCGCACCAGAGAAGGTCGGCGTAGGGAGCATAGGACAGACCGCGGTCGATCGCGACTTCCAGGCCCCCGGTGATCTGGTAGAAGCCCTCGGCCGTCCGCTCGCCGGTCAGGAACGGCCGGTCCCGCTCGTCGATGTCGCTGGTGAGCAGGCGGGCGCCGTTGGCATCAGTCCGGGCGATCAGGAGGGTTGGAACGTCCATAACGTCGGCGGCCAGCCGCGCCGCGTTGAGGGTGCGGATGTGCTGAGAAGTCGGCACCAGGACCTTGCCCCCCATGTGCCCACACTTCTTCTCACTGGAGAGCTGATCCTCGAAGTGGACCCCGGCCGCCCCCGCCTCGATCATCGCCTTCATGATCTCGAAGGCGTTGAGTGGGCCGCCGAAGCCGGCCTCCGCGTCCGCCACGATGGGTGCGAAGAAGTCGATGTCGTCATCGCTCTCGGCGTGATGGATCTGATCCGCCCGCCGGAACGTGTTGTTGATGCTCCGCACCAAGGCCGGCGCGCTGTTACTGGGATAGAGGCTCTGGTCGGGATACATCTGGCCGGCCAGGTTGGCATCGGCGGCCACCTGCCAACCACTCAGGTAGATCGCCTTCAGACCGGCGGTGACCATCTGGAGGGCTTGATTCCCGGTGACCGCCCCGAGCGCATGGACGTACGGCTCCTTGCGCAGGAGCCGCCAGAGCTTCTCCGCTCCTAGGCGGGCCAGCGTCGATTCGATGTGCACCGAGCCGCGCAGCCGGACCACGTCCTCCGCCGAGTAATCCCGCTGGATCCCCGCCCAGCGCGGATCGGTCTCCCACCGGTGGCTCATCTCTTTCGCATTCAGCAGCTTGTGGCGATACATGTGTAGATCTCGCTTGTGAAAAATTGGAGAACGCAGTCTCTTCGTGCGATGGCAGCCGAGGACGCTCAGGACTTAAAGGGGCGCCATCTCCCCGTGCGACGGCACCCGAGGACGCTCGAGACTTCGGAGGGCGCCATCTCCCCGTACGAGGGCACCCGAGGGACGTTCAGGACAGATGCTTGTAGCCGGCAGTGTGAGGAAATCGACGAACGGTTCGCGGGTGGCCGCGCCGTCGAACATCGAGCATGCCAGCGGATATTCTCCCTGGTTGAAGGCGTCGGTGCCAATGTCGCTCGGGATCATCTCGAGTGTTCTTCGTCCATCATCCCCTCGGAACAGCGGGGCGGTGAGCTTGCGGCCGTCCTCCAGGATGCCGGACGGATGGTGAATCCATTGCCAAATTTGCGTCCGCGAGATCTCGCAAGTCGCCACGTCCTCCCTGAGGTTGAAGATGGACACGCAGCCCGTCCCCCGCAGCCGGCTCCCGAGTGAGCAGAGCCCGACATTGATGTTGATCCGCAGGCCCTGCTCGGTGATCGGTCCCTGCGGCACGGTCAGCAGGTCGGCGGCGGTGACCCGGACGTCCTCGCGCAGCCGGAGTGCTAGTTGGGCTCCGACATCCTCGCGTCGAACACCCCCAAGGCGATCGCCGTCTGCACCCTGCAGCTTGGCGACGAACTCTAACGCCTCGGGGGTGAGGATCTCAACAAATTCGGATATGACCGACCCCACCACCTCGATGCCGTCCGCGACGACTGTCGCGCTCATCTGGTGGATCCTTAATCTTGGATGTGGTGAATGGCCCCACGCGATATAATACGACGCAGATCCAAGATTTGAATAGCCAATCTTTTCGAATACAGACCATTGGCCCCATGAATAGAACGCAATCTATTGGCCATGCTAATAATCGCAGGGCCACGGATCCTAAGTCAAGATTTGAGAGCAAGGTAGGAAGGTGCTCGCGCGAGTCCTGGGGGAGGCACGCGCTTGCGTGCCCTCTTTTTCAATCCGCGAAGCATGATAAAGTGCGGCTTCAGAAGCTGCGGTCATGAAAAAAATTTTGCAACCGCACACGCCGTGACACCGGACCTGTCCAGGAGTGGGCGGGGCCTTCCGAGCGGCGCCGGCGATGGCTCCTGCCGCGATCGGCCACCAGGAGCGGTTATCATGACTCAGGTCGTGACGGGACAAGACAGTCGGCGGAACCGATTGCAGAACCTGCGGAGCTTCTGCTATGTCGTCCAGACGGGGAGCATCTCCAAGGCGGCCGAGCGGTCCTCGCTCAGCCAGCCCTCCGTATCGCTGCAAATCCAGGCTTTGGAGCAGGAGCTCAAGACCACGCTGTTCCAGCGGCGGGGTCCCAAGATCAAGATTACCCCCGAGGGTCAGGCGCTCTATCAGCTCGCCTGGCCGCTGGTGGACGCGATCGACTCGCTGCCAGCGAGCTTCCAGTCGAGCCGGAAAGGACTGGAGACCGGCCGGCTCAACATCGCCGCCGGGGAATCGACGATCCTCTATATCTTGCCCGAATTCATCAAGGAGTATGCCCAGACATACCCCGGCATCGAGCTCAAGCTCCAAAACGTCACCGGCCGCGATGGACTCAAGATGTTACGCAACGATGCCGTCGACTTCGCGGTCGGGTCGATGATCGAGGTTCCCGATGATATCATCTATCATCCCACCTTCAGCTACGACCCGGTCCTGATCACCGCCCTGGACCACCCGCTGTCCCGGAAGCCGAAGGTGAACATCAAAGATGTGGCCGAATACCCGCTCATCCTGCCCCCACAGCACCTCACGACCTGGCGGGTGGTCGACTATGTCTTCCAGAAATATCACCTGAACTACCGGGTGGCGCTGGAGGCCGGCGGCTGGGAGGTGATCAAACGTTACGTCGAACTGGGCCTCGGCATCTCGATCGTCACCAGCATTTGCCTGACCGGCAAGGAAGAGCTGACCGCCATCCCCTTCAACCGATACTTTCCCAAGCGGACCTACGGCATCGTCCAGTACAAGGGAAAGTTGCTCGCGCCGCCGGCCAGTCGCTTCATCGAGCTGATCAAGGCACGTGCCAAGCAGGATCAATGGAAAGGCCTGGAAAATCCCGACGGCGATTCATCGCAGGAATCGGAGACCAAAGCGTAGCCACGCGGGGTCCCTTTCACGCCGTGATACGTCAATCGTGTCCGAGACCCACTGATGTTTCCCGTCATCCCGTCGGCGGCGAGATTTCGTCAGTCACGCCCGAAGTTGCTGCTCTGTAACGACTTGACGGCGCCGAATTTTCGGCGCCGCAGCGACTTTTCAAGGACCACTGGTCACCATTGTTCGCAAGGGGTCACTCCCATGAGGGCGGAGGAGGGTCACTGCCCAAGACCCGGCAATGATCTCCGATCCTTCAGACGCTCAACTGATCGGCCTCGATCTCGCCGGTCGCGAACGGGTTGAACTCGACATACTGAATGTGACGATAAAGCTTGCTCTCGGTCTGGAGCTGCCGGGGCTGGCCGGCCGACTCGACCCGGCCGTTTTGGAGAACGATGATCTGCTGGCACGACCGGATTGTCGAGAGCCGGTGGGGCAAGACGATCAGGGTGCGGCCTTCCGAGAGCCGCTCGACGGTGTCGTCGATCAGGTACTTGATATCGTCATCGAGTGGGACGTTCGGCTCTTCGATGATCAGGATCGAGGGGTCGTGCAGGTAAGCGCGAGCCAGAGCGATCCGATACTGCTCGTCGGGCTCGAGGATGTGGCTGAGCGGGCCGATGATCGTGTCGTAACCGTGGAGGAGGTTCTGGATGAAGTTGTGCGCATGGGCGACCTTGGCGGCCTCGATGATCCGGGGCAGCTCGATACTCGGGTCGCCCAGGCCGATGTTCATCTTGACCGAGTCGGTGAAGACGAGGTCGGCCTGGAGCACGGTCGCGACCTGGGCGCGGATCGATTCGAGCGTCACGTCGCGGAGGTCGTGGCCGTCGATCCGGACCCGGCCGACTTTCGGGTCGATCAGCCGCGGGAGCAGGCAGACCATCGCGTGCTTGGCGTCCTCGTCGAGGCTCATGATCGCCGTCCGCGAGCCCGCCGGGATCTCCGCCGAGACGCCGTCGAGCAGGGTCCGGCCCGAGGCGCTCTCGAGCGTCACGTTCTCGAACGTGATCCGGTCGCGGATCGGCGGCAGGAATTGCGCCCCGCCTTGCTGCTGGAGCTCGGGCCTCCGCTCGAGGAACTCGAAGATGCCCTGGGCCGACTGGTTCGCCAGGCGGACGGCCCGGCGCATCGCCAGCCACTCCAGCGCCAGGGGGACCAGGCCCGACAGCGAGGCGGCCAGCATCAGCGCCGTCGCCGGCCCGATCCGGTGCGTCACTCCTACACTGTAGGTCAGCAGGCTGATCGCTACGATGATCGAGGCCCCGTAGAGCAACCCGGTGGACGGGTTCAGACTTCCCTCGGTCTGGATCCGCCGCGCGTCGGCCGCGCGGTAACGCTCCAGGTGCTCGTCGAACCGCTGCTTGTCGATGTTCTCCATGCCGTAGATGCGCACCGTCCGGAGGAGCCCGAGGTCCTCGTGGAGCAGGCAGAGGTAGATTGCCGCGTCGCGCATCGCCGCATCCGAGACCAGCCGTGCGTCGCGATGCATAATTGTCGCCGCATACCAGACCAGGCCCACCAGGGACGCCAGGAACATCGTCAAGACCGGCGAGAGGAACAGCGCGATCGCCCCCAGGCCTACCGCCAAGACGGGCAGCCGATACGACTTGTCGAGTTCGGCGAACATCCCGTCACGAACGTCGTTGACCTCGCGGGTCATCAGGTTGACGATCGGCCCGGTCCCCTCGGTTGGCAGCGCTGACTGGCCGAGGCGGTACATCTGGCGATGGATCTGGCGGCGGAACGACGTCGCCACCTCGCAAACTGTCTCGGCCAAGATCGATCGCTGATACTGCGCGATCAGGCAAAGGAGCAGGAGCAGCCCCGACGCCACCGCCAGCAGGCTGGTCAGCGCGCCGAAGTTATTCATCAGGGTACGGACGACCCTCAGGACCCGCAGCAGCAGCTTGGCGGCATGCCGGTGGATCGGGTTGTCGCTCGACAGGTTCGCCGCCACCATCGGGAACAATCCTGTGTTGTCGAAGACCGTGATGTCCTGATCGGTCCCCGTCTCGCGACTCAGGATCCAGAGCGGCATCGAGGCGAGTTTGGCAGTGGGCAATCGTGCCTCGCCCTGGGTGGCCAGTAACGCCGCCAGCAAGCCCGCTACGATCAACAGGCCCAAGATCAAGAGCGAGTGGACCGTCCCCAAGATCCGGGCCATCACCACCGCGTGGGGCCGGTCGTTCAGGAGCTTACGCGCGCGACGATACGCGTCCGCAGGCATGCTTCAAGTTTCCTGGGCGCGGGTTGAGGATGGTCGCCAATACGCTGGAGGATCGTTGCATGCGACGCGAGGCCCGCCAGGGCGCCCGAACGGCTCACCGTTGCCCTCATGCCGCCCCAACAAGCCTCTCATTCAAGGGATCTCAGGGAGTGCCACGGTCAAGTCTCACTGGGCATGGCCGGGATCGCCGTCGTGTCGCGGTATGCCCACGAAGCTGTGGGCAGGGCACCCAGAAACGTTGCAGATCCGAGTCCTGGAGGCCGCACAAGTGCCTCTCCCAGGCTTGTTTGAGAGGTTGAGTGAGGGCCGTTCTATGATCAGGGACCTCCCAGGGCATTGGGCGACACGACTGGCATTTCAACCTAATCAAGAGAAGCAAGACAGCAATCGTGTACTTTTGCACAGGCGAAAGGTTGGTGTCAAGGCCAACTTTTCGAATGACGCGGGACGAGGTACGAGGTCGTGTGGACAAGAGCTGGGCAAATCTGGCAAAACAGTGGGGTGGATGGTACTGGTTGTCTGCCCACCATTGGCGTCTACCTGAGACGCCGTGACCGCCCCATCGCCGGGCATTGGTGGACAAGCCACCAGTATCACCCAACCGAAACAGTTCTCCAGTTGACTTATCTTGCCCACCTCTTGTCCACACGACCTAGGCCAGGTCGCGTTCCTCGAACAGGAGAAACGCGAACAGCAGCGCCGCTCCACTGTACAACACGCAATAGCCGAGTGCCGGGACGACGTAACCCATCCAGGGGATCAACGCCCCCGTCGAGATCGACGGGCCGGCATTGAAGAACTCCAGCGCGGGCAGGACCCACGCGAACAACCGGGCCATGAAGCTGACCAACTCGATCGTATTGCCCTGCGTCGCCTCGACGAGCACCGGGCTGAGGTGGCCCAGGAAGAAGATCGCGATGCAGACGACCAGATTGACCAGCATCGGCAGCCGGGTCGAGATCGCCACGCTGACGCTCGTCAGCACGGTCACCTCGAAGAACCCCAGCGCCAGCCCCGGCAAGACCTGCCGGACCTGCGCCCAACGCTGCGCCGACTCCGCGATCCCCCCGGCCGACTCCCGCAAGTCGTATCCAAATTTATACCACACCCCCATCGCGAACAGCGTCCCCAGCAGGACGAACAGCGCCAGCACGCCCAGTTCGATTCCCAGGAACTTGCCGACGATGAACTGGCGGCGGTTGATCGGCTTCGAAAGCAAAGTGATCGCCGTCTTCCCCTCGATCTCCTCGGCCACCGTCGAGCTGGCCGTCAGCAGCGCCAGCAGCAGTGAGGCGAACGAGATCGTCGTCAGCCCCGTATCCTTGTACATCTTGATGTCTTCGCCGAACGTGAAGTACGACATGAAGATTGAGCAAATCAGCGACGAGCCGGCGATAAACGCCAGCACGAAGAAGGCGGGCTGCCGGATCGCTTCCTTGGCGGTCGCGAGGGCGATGGTGAGGGATTTCATGATCGCGATGGCTCGGACGAGGAATGAGAACGGGATGAGCCAACTCGGGCCGGGAACCGCGGCGACTCGACTCCCGTTCAGTGTCGGATCGTGAAGCCTCGGAGCGGCGGGTCACCGGGGGGTTCGCTTTCGTCCTGAACATCCTGGAGATAACGCCCCATCTCGCGGCGGACCGCATCGAGGAACGAGGCCACTTCCGCCGCTTCGCCCTCGGCCAGCAACTCGACCCGGCCATCGTCCAGGTTTCTCACGAAACCCGAGACGGCAAACCGCTGCGCCAGGCGCTGGCTGGTGAATCGGAACCCGACACCTTGAACACGACCCGAATAATAGACCCGGCGACGCTCGACCGACATGGGGCTTCACTCGCGGCACACCCGGGGACTTGGCGCCACTCTCTGGAGACGATCCCGACGGATGGACCGAGCATGGCGAGCCCCACCGGATCGGGATCGACCCTCCGGAGGAGGGCCAACCCTTAAAATCAACGTCTCAATCTTAGCCGGTGAGAACACGCCAAGGCAAGCCAGGTAAGTTGCTTCGGGAGTTTCACTTGCCGTTTACTTGACGCCCTTGCTCGCGGTGCTTCCGGATCTTCAGCAATTTTTCAAAGGCCGGTGAGAGGCCGGGGAGGAAGCCCACCTCCGGATTCGCGGTGGCGTGTGCCCTCCTCGCTTCCGCGAGATCATCGGGCGAACGTCTCGCTCAGAGGCCGTTCAGCTCGACGCGGCTCACAGTCCCCCCGGAGGCTTCGATCGGCACCAGGGCCGCGCGGGCCGGGCCGATGCCGACGCCCTTGAACGGCACGGAGACGCTCCCCGACGAGCCGCTCGGCTTGATCATCACGTGGGTGATCGTGAACGGCAGAAGGTTCTCGATCTTCAGCGTCGTGCTCCTCGACCCGTGCTTCGCCGGCTGGACGCTGACGAAGGCGGCGGCCAGCGCATGGTCGAGCGCCCGGACGAGGCCCAGCCCGTCGAGGACCGAGACGGTCGATCCCTCGGTGAAGGTGGTCATGCCCAGCGGCGTCCAACTTTCCGACGGCGTGGCGTGGCTGACCAGGATCCGGCCTCGGGTCTCGCCCGTCCAGCTCCCGGTCAGCGTGACCTTCAGGTGCAGCGCGGGGGCCAGAGCGGTTGGGGTCTCATCGTCGCCGACCACCTGGACGTGCAAGCCCAGCAGGTGCAGGCCGCCGAGTTCCCCGGCCAGCCGCTGGGCCTCGCTCGCGAGCGGCCCGTCGCCCTGGACTTGAACAAACACGTGCGCGACTCGGTCAGATAAGCCGGGTCGACCATCTCGCCATCGGGGGAGGTATCGAGCGCCTCGACAAGCCGGGCCGCCAGTGCCACCTCGTGGACGTTGACGACCTTGCTCGCCTGCGCGACCATCAGCGCGAAGGGGACGTTATTGAAGACGCGCCAGGCGGCGGCCTGCGCCACTCCGTGGCTGGTTCCCAGCGTCGCGAGACTCCGGAGCGTCTTGCGAGCGCGGGGGTCGCGGGTGTAATCGTCCACGTCGACCAGCTCGAACCGGTCCCTCGGGGTCGGGGTCGGCAGTCCGAAGTTCAGGCAGACTGCCGGGACGTTCATCTCGACCGTCTTCCCGGCGGGGACGGTGAGGGTATTGGCCCCCGCCTCGGCGGCGACGGCCACCGACGGGAAGCCAGTGCCGCTGGACGTGTTCTGAAACTGACCGAAGCTCCCCGGCCGGTTGGAAACCGACCCGAGCCCCATGCTCTGGAATCCACCCCCGGGGCGGGCCTGCCCAGTCGCGCTGGCGGCCACCAGGCCCGGGGGGAGCACGACGTTCAGCCGCTTGGCCGACCTGTTCCGAATCGCGAACCGGACCCGGTCCTGACCCTGGCCGCGGACGTCGAGCGTCAGGTCACCCGAGGCGCGCCCCTCCAGGATCTTGACCGTCTCCGTGACCACATCGGCTGGGGGTGCCGGCTCCGAGGGCTCGGCCAGAGTCAGGGCCGGGGCCGTGAGCATCAAGCAGGTCAACAGACCTGCGGCAGAACAGGCCTGGACCAGGCAAAGGTGTCGCCTCAGCATCGCGCCGAACCTTTCTGATGTTTCAGTCGTGTCAATCGTTATAATCCGCCCTCGGCCCGAAAACTGGCGGAATCATGCGACGGGGCTGCAACCGGCCGACCGGCTCCAAGACACTCTCTTTGGCCCGAGCTTTCACCGAGGTTGTCTCACCGACCTGGCGACTGATGCGAGATCCTTCAAGACGGGAGACGTCACCGGATCTCACGAGATTCAGCCGGGTCTCCTCATCAAGTAATTCGGCAGGCCAGGCCAACACCATTCGGTCGAATTCCCGAGGCTCCCGATCCGCTCCGGCCCGACCCGATCTGGTCGGTCGCGACCACCGCAGCATTGCTGGAGGCGGGTTCGCCCGGTGGAGTCGATAACATCCGAAAAGTCCCCTCGACCCCTCGCGATGCTCAAGGCCTGGGATGCGGTCGGGTCTCGATATTTGATGGACAGGCTCGTCACGGTCCGGGTTGGCGGAAGGCTCGGGAAAGGGTACGGTCGTGGTCGCGGGGACAGGGTGGCCGTGGCCGGCCGGGTCTGCGTCGAGCTATCCTCGAGGCGGAATTCCGCGACCACCCGGAGCGTGCCGAGCGCCGGTGCGGCGTCGGGCGCGACGTCCAGGATGAGGGAGCCGACCCGAGGAGGGTTGTGGCGTACCTTTCTCAAGAAACCTGGTGTTCGCCATGGCGCGATGCTCCGGGGAAAATTTCTCGCAAAGGTGCCAAGGCGCACAGAGCGGACGCAAAGGAGCGTGATTTATCAAGGACTTCTCTTTGGGTTTTTCTTTGCGTTCTTTGCGCCTGGGCCGGAAGCTCGCTCCGGCGGGAAGTTGGACGGGGCATTGACCGGAGTGGTTAATGGCATTAAACTTCGGAACGTTGGATTGGGAAAGCCCCGACCCGCAATGAGGAACGAGCGAGGGTCGTCATGAGCTTTGGCGAGGGTGGTGGCAGCGAAGTCGAGTTCGAGACATTGCACGGTCGCAACTGGCCCTCGATCACCCAGTTCTCGATCTTCCTGGAGAACCGGGTCGGCCAATTACACGAGGTGATCCGCGCTTTCCACGGCTCGAAGGTGCGAATCGTCGGCCTGACGATCTCCGACTCGGCCGATTGCTCGATCCTCCGTCTGGTGTTGAGCCATCCCGAGCAAGGCCGCGAGATCCTGGGCCTGCACAAGCTGGCGTTCGCCGAGAACGAGCTGCTCGCGGCCGAGCTGCCGGCCGGCCCGCAATCGCTCTTGGACCTGTGCGCGGCGCTGCTCCAGGCCGAGATCAATATCCATTACGCCTATCCGCTCATCGTGCATCCGCACGGCCGGTGCGCCGTGGCCATGCACATCGACAACATCGAGCAGGCGAGCGCCGCCTTGCACGCGGTGGGCTTCGAGATCGTCTGCGAGGCCGACCTCTCCCCCTGAGACCCGTTCTCTGGGGAAGGGAACCAGCGCTCTCTCGGAGAGGCAACTGGATTATAAGAGCTGCGCCTTCTCCTCTCCTGAATTGGCTTCGGTCGGCATGGGCCGTATTGGGTTCGGTCGGCGCGGGATCATCTGTCGGTTTGACTTGTCAATGAGCGGTGAGGAGAGTTTCTCCCTCTTCATCATCGGGATGAGGTCAAAAACCGTCCCTCGCTTTTGTCGGGGAGGGTGTGCCATCGCTTTCTACAAATACAGAAAGCTAGCCGAAAGCCCACACCCTTCAGGGGCGAGATGAAAGCGTGTCGTCGTGTCGAAAAATCATCAACGCTCTGTTTATGGAGGACGTCCTCCATCGAACGCTCAGGGAGACAGTGTAAGACAAGGCACGCCTGGCTGTTGTCGCGGGACTGAGAATCCCACACCCTTCAGGAGTGGGAGTGTCAATGCCTGCTCCGCCCGGATCAATAGCTGCCGAACTCCTCCGTTGGATGGATGTTTGCTCACGTACGTTGGTGGCTTGCAAGGGTTTGGACCTTGTTAGCCGGCCGAGGGTCATGTTAAAGTTAAAGGGGTCCATCCTCATATAAGACTCAACGAGCCGTGTGAGTTCGGTGCCGAGATCCAGGATGCATCATGGTTGATCCCCAGGCGTCGCGGTTCTGGCGGGCGGCCCTCCAGAGCGGCCTGATCGACGCCGAGGCCCTGAAGTCCTGCTTGGAGGCGATCCCGCCCGCGAAACGCGTGGCCGAGCAGATCGATCGCCGCCTGGCGCGTCAGGCGGTCCAGGTGGGCCTCCTCACGCTCTGGCAGGCGCAGCAGCTCCTGGCCGGCCGCTCGACGGGCTTCAAGATCGACCACTACGTCCTGCTCGACATGATCGGCCAGGGAGGGATGGGGCGGGTCTACCTGGCCAGGGACACCCGGCTCAACCGCCGCGTGGCGCTGAAGATCCTCTCGCCCGAGCGGGTGAACAACCCTCGCGCCATCGCAGCGGTTCCAGCGCAAGGCGCGGGTCGGGCGCAGCTCCAGCACGAGAACCTCGTCCGGATCTACGACGAGGGCGAGGCCAACGGCAAGTGCTATCTCGTGATGGAGTACATCGAGGGGAAGAACATCGGCACCTTGATCGCCGAGGACGGCCCGATGCCCCCGGCGACCGTCGGCGCGACTGGCGCGGCAGGTCGCGCTCGGGCTGGAGCACGCGCAACCAGAAAGGGCTGATCCACCGCGACGTCAACCCCTACAACATCCTGGTCACCCACGACGGCGTCGCCAAGCTGACCGACCTCGGCCTGGCGATCGACCTGGCCGACCAGGCCCCGGTCACCCGCGACGGCGCCACGGTCGGCACCTTCGACTACATCTCGCCCGAGCAGGCGCGGCACTCGCACTACGTCGATACGCGGAGCGACATCTATTCGCTCGGATGCACGCTCTATCACATGCTCTCCGGCCAGGTGCCGTTCCCGAGCCCGAGCCTGCCCGAGAAGCTCTTCGGCCACCAGGCGGTCGAGCCCGAGCCGCTCACATCGCTGGTGCCGAGCATCCCCGAGGGGCTGGCCGAGGTGGTGCGCAAGATGATGCGGAAGTCGCCCGACGAGCGCTATGCGAACCCGTTGGAGCTGGCGCAGGCGCTCGAGCCGTTCATCGACGAGCAGGGGCCGGCCTACCGGGACGAAGCGGACACGGCGTCGCCGGTCGCCGGCGCGCCCCTCTCCCACTCGTCCGCGTCCGTCACGAAGATTACCCCGGTCGCTCACGAACCCACGCCCGTCGTCTCGAAGGCAGAGCCAAAGCCCAGACCGCCGCTCGCGAGGAAGAAGCCCGCTCGGCCATCCGCGTCTCCATCGGACTTGCCGCCAGGATTGGCCGGGATCGCCGTCGGTGCGCCGCCGAAGTCGTCGAATGAGGACCAGTCGGGCCTGAACGTTGGCCCCGAACTGGCGCTGTCGGAGACCTCATCGCAGTCCAAGGCGCGGGCCAAGGCGCAGTCCAAGACCCCCGCGTCCCCGGAGGTGGTGGCGCCTGCGGTCCTGGCACCCGAGAAGACCAAGGTCCCCGCGCCCCCGAAGCCGGCCGCGTCCACGGCCCCAGAGGTGGGCCTGCCCCCGAATGTTGCGAGCGCCCCGGAGGGCGCGTCGTCGGGCGAGGATGTCGTGGGCCTGGGATTGAACTTCGGCACCAAGCTGTCCCTGTCTCCGGGCGGCGCCAGGGCCGGGGCCGAGCCGACACCCGTCGTCGCGGCGGCTCCCGAGGCCTCCCCTGGCGAGGCGCCGAAGGACCGACCGATGCGACGTCCACCTGGTCGCCGCTGGTTCCTGGTCGGGGCCGCGGCGCTCGTCTCGCTCGCTGTGGTGGGGGGAATCCTCGCCAGCGGGATTCTGGGGAAGCCGGCCGGATCGCGCCCCTCG
This sequence comes from uncultured Planctomycetaceae bacterium, assembly GCA_963803395.1. GTDB lineage: Bacteria > Planctomycetota > Planctomycetia > Isosphaerales > Isosphaeraceae > JAFANO01. The sequence goes on along the minus strand of CAWDND010000067.1, from coordinate 163,716 downwards.
GTCGGCCGTACGGCCAAGATATTGCCCTCAAAGCCGGCGGCGACGGGCGCGGTCAAGGCCTCGCCCTCTCCCTCGACGACGGCCAAGCAGGCCAAGCCCGCGCCCCTCGTGCCCGAGATCCCCAAGAGCGAGCCGTTCACCGTCCGCACCTCGGACGGGACGCCGGAAACAGAGCACAGCCTGAAGAACGCGATGAAACGCGCGATCGGGAGCAAGGGCCGGGTCCTTCTCGACAACCGGATGCCCCTGCGGCTGTCCGGCGAGGACGCGGCGATCAACATCTCCGGAGGCCAGCTCACCATCGCCGCCGCCGAGGGGATGCAGCCGATCCTGGAAGTCGAGATCAATGGCCAGCACCCATTCCTGACAACCCGGACCGATACGCCGCTCACCCTCATCGGGGTGACGATCGTGGCCCGGTACGGCGGGCAAGCGAAGGAGGCACCCGCTCTCATCGAGGCCGGCGGCAACGTTGTGCTCGACCGCTGCGCGTTCACAGCGACCGGTGCGGTCAAGGGCGCGCGGGCCGTCGTCGCCCTGGGGGGCACGTTGACCGCGACCGGCTGCTGGTTCGAGGGCTTCGACCAGGCGCTCAATATCTTCGCCTATGGGAACTCGACGACGACGCTCAAGCAATGCATGTTCGTCCGCGCCAGGTCCGACGCCGAGCCGATCGGCTGGGCGGTCGTCGTCCAGAGGATGCCGGGGCGGTCTGCCAGGATCGGGCGGCGGCTGAGCATGGAGCATTGCACGGTCAAGGGCAAAGGCCTGCTCGACCTGAGAGGCTTCTCGCCCGAGTCCCCCTGCAAGGTTGAGATCAAGGGGTCCGCCGCCCTGGCTGAGGCGCTCCTGGCCTTGGAGACTTCGTCCCCCGGCGCCCCACCGACACCCAAGGCGCTGGACTGGACGGGCCAGGGCAACCAGTACGACATCCGGGGCAAGTCGTGGGTCGTCCTCTCTCCCGAAGGGGCCCCCGAACTGCCCAGCGGGCCGACCGACATGACCTCGTGGTCGAAGCTGGCGAAGGAAACCGACCTGCTTCCCCCGCCGATCCGGTTCCAGTCCGATCCCGCGGCGCTCTCCCAATCGCCCCGCCCCCAGGACTTTGGGATCCTCGGCCAGGGGATCAAGAGGGCAGGCGCCGACCCGAGCCAGGTCGGCCCTACGGGTAAGTCGGCGAAGCCTTGAACACCCTCGCTCCGGCCCCCTCTCATCCCGAGGTTGACCTCATCGCCAGCCGCACGATCGCCCTGCGGCCATCCCCACGCCATCGATCCTCTGGGAGCCGCCTGTCATTCCGCGATCGGATCTCGTGCACACCCCAGATGATCGTCGTGAGCGCGGCTTTCTCCAAAGTCGTCAGAATTATTGAAATTGAACGGTTCGTGACAACGATGATGAGGCGAGAGAGAATGAACGTCGCGCGAGGGGATCGGTCATGCCGAGGGTTTCCTGGGGAGGAAGGGTCGGCTGGCTCGTCGCGATGTCGATGGCGGGATGCGCGCACTTGCATTCGTCCGGCTCGGCTTCTCGCGAACCGGCCGCGCGGGGTGTGCAGGTCCCGCCCTTCACGCCGGTCATGCTAGGCCGGGTGATCGGGCGTGACCCGGTGGTCCGCACGTCGTTCGACGTCCCGAAGGCTTCGGGTCCCCGAGGCATCGGGGCGCGGGCACGGACCTCAACCTGAGCGCCCAGGACTGTCAGTGCCTCTCCGCCCGTAATTCGATCGCGGCCAATCTGCTCGACGTCGAGCGGCTCGAGCTCTGCGCGGACCGTTCCACTCCCTCGAACCCTTGCCGCGGCCAGGCCGACCCCCTCTCGATGATCCAGAACGAGGTGCTGTACCTGGCCGCGCAGGAGGCGCGCAACCGATCGGCCGGGGCCGGTCTGGAGCTTTTCTACCGGCTGGCGGGGGCCGAGGCGAGGCAGGGCCTCCTGCACCGCGGGAGCGCCGAGATCAACGATGCTCTCGCCAAGGTCGAGCGCGCCAGGCAACGCGGATTGACCCTTCCTGTCGGCGAGGGCGATCTCCGTCGTCGTCGGCTCGAACTCCTGAACGATGACCTCGAATTGCAGTTGGGCCTCGAGCAACTCAATGGCTCGCTGCAGGGCCTAATCGAGCCCGTCCCGGGCGCTCCGAACCGGACCATCCGGCCGGTCGCTCCGGGACCGCCGAGCGAGGGGCCGATCGACGAGCAGGACGCCGTGGCGGTCGGGCTGGCCCACCGCCCCGAACTCTTGGCGCTCCGCCGGTTCCATCAAGGCCTTGACATCGAGACGCTTCCGGCGGCCCGCCACGTCCTGGCGTCGGTCGATGCCTTGCTCGGCATGGCGTCCTTCCGGTCGCACGCCCCTGGATCGCGGCTGGCCGAGGCGCTCGGCCGGCATCGTCGCAAGGCCGACGCGGCCGATCTCGTCGCGGCCCGAGCCCAGTTGACGCTCTACACCGTCGAGCGCGAGCGAGCAGTCGCCGAGGAGATCGCCCAGGCCGTCCGGAACGTCCGGATCCGCCGGCAGCAGGTCGAGGTTGCTCGGCTGCAGGTTGCGAGCTGGTCGGCCGAGGTGGAGAAATCCCGGGCCAGGGAGGCGCAAGGGCTCGAGTCCTTCGCCGTGAGCCTCCCCGCGAAGTCGGGACTCCTCAAGGCCCAGGGGACAATGATCGAGCATGAGGTCGCCTGGAACGTTGCCCTCGTGAAGTTGAAGCAATCGCAAGGGCTCCTGGTCGACCAGTGCGGCCCGGTCTTGAGCGCCCCTGAGCTACGTGCTCGCTGTCACCGGGACCGATTCTTGCATATCAGAACCAGCACCAGCACCTGGCCGGGCAAGGGCCCGGCGCGCTCGATGCGCCGCTCGAAGAACTGGTGTTCGGTCCTGACCAGATGATTGCCGTCGAGGATCTTGAGACGAGAGCTCAGCAGCAAAACAGACACTCACTGGCCGCTCTTCTTCACCCGGCTGCGCCCTCACCTCGGTCTTCTTCCTCCGCGGCCCAGACCACTGGGGGCGTCGGCCGCTCATTGACGAGGAGTCGGAAGACGTCCGGTCGGGCATAGTGCCCGACCACATCGAAATCGAACTTGCCCCGCGGGATCTCATCCAGATCCAGGTCGGCCGTCAGGATGCCTGGTCCTTCGTAGTCCGGCCCGGCCAGTACCCGGCCCAGCGGGTCGATGATGCAACTCCCCCCGCGCGACACAACCGCCTCCGGGCCATCCTCTTGGGGTGCCATCTCATCCGCCGGGTAGTCGTCGCGGCGGGCGAACTGGTTGCACGAGAGCACGAAGCAGCGGCCTTCCAGCGCGACGTGCCGCATCGTCGCCGGCCACGTCTCGCGGCCGTCGGCCGTCGGGGCGCAGATAAAGCTGCACCCCCTTGGCGTACATGTGCATCCGCAAGAGCGGCATGTAGTTCTCCCAGCAGATCACCGCGCCGAGCCGGCCCAGCGGAGTGTCGAAGACGGGCATCGTCGAGCCATCGCCGAAGCCCCAGATCAGCCGCTCGGCGGCGGTCGGCATCAACTTGCGGTGCTTGCCCATCAGGGCACCATCGGGGTCGAAGAAGAGGACCGAGCAATAGAGGGTACCCCGGTCGCGCTCGATGACGCCGATGACCAGATAGACGTGGGCTTGCCGGGCGGCGGCGCCGAGAGTGTTCGTGGCCGGGCCGGGGACGTCCACGGAGCTGTCCCAGTAGCGGCGGAAGAGTTCGCGGCCTTCGGGGGTCCGGGAGCCGACGCGGGCGCCGAAGTCGAGGCCACGGGGATAGCCCGAGACGAACGCCTCGGGAAAGACGATCAGTTGGGCGCCCCGGTCGGCGGCCTCGGCGGTGAGGGTCCGGACCCGCTCCAAGGTCCGGTCGCGATCGAAGACGATGGGAGCCGCCTGGACGACGGCGGCGCGGATGACGGTCATCGGGAGGAACTCGAAAGGGCCGTGAGGGACCGCACGACTTTCATTATAGTAAGGGGATGTCTTCGGTCCGACGGCTCGGAATTGAGGGACGATACGATGCGATTTCGCGCGGTCCTGTTCGACCTCGACGGCACACTGCTCGACACACTGGTGGACATTGCCGATGCCGCCAACAGCGTCCTTCAGGGGCAGGGTTTTCCGACGCACCCGCCCGATGTGTACCGGTCCCTCATCGGCGAAGGGGTTGCGATGCTCTTCCGCCGGGCGCTACCGCCCGATCGCCTCGCTGCCGAATTGGTCGACCGTTGCGTGGAGGAGTTCCGCCAGGCCTATGGGCGGAACTGGAACGTCCGGACCCGCCCCTACGAAGGCATCCCCGAACTGCTCGATGTCCTGTCGGCCCGGGGCCTGGCGCTGGCAATGCTGTCGAACAAGCCCGACGAATTCACGCTGATGTATGCGGAGGCCTATCTCTCGAAATGGGCGTTCCGGGCCGTCTTCGGGAATCGGGAGGGCGTGCCGCGCAAGCCGGATCCGGCCGGCGCCGCGAGATCGTGCGCGCGCTGGACGTCCCGGCCGAGCAGTTCCTCTACGTGGGTGATTCGGCGGTGGACATGGAGACGGCCCAGCGTGCCGGGATGCACCCGGTCGGGGTCGCGTGGGGGTTCCGCTCGGTGGATGAGTTGTGGGCAGGCGGGGCGGAAGCCGTCATCGAACGCCCGGGCGAGCTGCTGGACATCCTGGACGGGAGACATTCCCTCCGTCGGCACACAGAGGATGCCGACCGACGCAATCTGACGTGAGAGACACCATGGCCGAGTGCGGCCGAAATGAAAACAGGCGGATCCTCCTCCCTGCGATCGGGAAGGAGAATGTCATTCGAGGGCGCTCAGGACTTCTCTCGCCGCAAGTTCTCCTGGGAAAAAGACTTAAGCGGGGTGGCCGGGAAGCCGACCTTCTGGGGTTAACTTGTGACAGGTCAAGAGGTTACGTCGATTGCAGGGCCTCCAACCTTTCGAAACACCTGGAGAGTGTGCCTTATTTGGAGGCGATTCCTCTTGGGAAATGCCGCGCATCTATGGTTTTTCATGTCAACGAGGTCCCAGAAAACCCCAAGGTTCACAGCGGACCCTCCGGGATCTCTGACCACCGCTTGCCCCTCCGCCAGAGGTCGAACAGCCCTCGGCGAGGGGCCGCCTCGCTGTGGGGGGCCGCCTCCGCAGTGGGCCTGGTCCCCGGGTCATCCGTCGCGCCGCACTTGGCCGACATGATGACCCGTCGCACCTCCTCCGGCCAGGGTTGCGCGTCAAGGACCTCGATCCGGTCCGATCCGGTCAGCACTCGCGCCACGAGCGTCGACCAGTGGGCATGGTCCGCCCGGGCGAGAGCGTCCGAGCCCGCCGCGATCCGGTCAGTTCCCAGGTAGAACCATCGCCCCGTCGGATCGATGAGGAAATCACCGGGATCAAGCGCGCCTGTGACCAGTCCCTCGTGATGGAGGCGGTCGAGCATCGCGGGAACCTCGGACAGGACCCGTGCGAGCCGCAGGGCAGATTCTCGGTCGGGGGGCGGGCCGGCAGAAAGCCGAGTCGCATGCGGGTCGGCCAGGACCAGGAGTGGGGCCTTCGCCATCGATGGGGAATCGGCGATGGGTGGATCGAGGAGGTCGAGGGGCTCGAGGAACCAGGGGGTGGTGTACCGCGGAAGACCGCTTCTCTCTCGCACGCGGGGTCGTGACCTGCCGCGCCCTCGGGCAGCGGGACGCGCACGAGCACATCGAGCCACTCGTCGGCGTTGGACTCGTCGAGTGTCTCGGCCGGAAATCGGAAGTTCCAGAAGACCTTGCGCGCCGGACATAGGCGTGGCACGCGCTGGTCCAGCCCCCTTCGACGATCTCGTAGGCGGTCCGCGCCTCACGTGACAACCGCAGGCCGGGCGTCAGTGTCATGGTTCGGTCATCCGGGAAAGGGTCTCCGCCACCTGGTGGGCGTCGGCCAGGCGCTGTGAGGCCGAGGGGCCAGGCAGCGGTCGAGCAGCCGTCGGACCTCGAGCGAGCAGCGCGGCGGCAGTGACCGGGAATCGAGGGACTCCTCCCCGCGGCCGGGCCGGCACCGCGGGCGTTCGCGCGGGTCCACGCCGCTGAGCATGTGATGCAGGGTGCTCCCGATGGTGTAGACATCCGCACACGGGAGCAGGACCCGAGCCGTCGGCTCCTCGCATTCGGGCACACAGTAGCCGTGTGTGAATGCACCTTCGAGCACGGGGACGCCGTCAACGACGATCTGGCACCCGCCGAAGTCGAGCAGCGTCAGCCGGCCGAGCGGATCGACCACGAGGTTCGCCGGCTTCAAGTCCTGGTAGACGCAATGCCAGGTCCGACCGTTCACGAACCGCCAGGGCTCGTGCAGGACCGCCAGCGTCCGGACCACCGGCGCGATCCATTCCAGGGCCATCCGCTCGTCCATCCCCGAGGGGAACTCGGTCGCCAGCAACTCCTCCAGCGTCACCCCAATCAGCTCTTGCAGGACGAGGTAGGGCTCGGTCTGGATCAGGAACGCGTCGGGGACGAACGCCTCCAGAGCGGGGTCGACGTCGTAGACGTAATCGTTGGGGTTCGGGACGCCGTTGCACCCCACGTTTCGGAGGCGGACCAAGAGCCTGCGCTCGGTCTGAAGCAGGTGGCGGAAGCGCCGGATCTCTCCGACCACGGCCGAGACGCGGTCGGCGACAGGGGGAAGCCTCTGGAGTATGTCGGATCGCACCGCCTTGATCACGACCCCCCGACCCATCCGGAGGTCGCGCCCGGAGCAGCACACTCAACGCGCCCACTGCAAGAAGGTCCTCGACTTGATAGCGCTCCACGATCGTTTCCGCGACCGTGAAAACCGCGTCGGGTGTCTCGGGATCGGGGAGCATGCCCCGGAGGAAGGTGCGGGCGCGGGTCGTGAACCGCTCCCAGGCGATCGGTAGCCGTCGCGGCGCGTCCTTCATGCGTGTCGCTCCCGCGCGTCGAATTTCAGAACGTGCGGGGAACACAACAAGCCCCTGCTGATGTCGGGGTGATGAGGACCTGAAACGCATCCCGCAAGCGTTCCAGACGCGAAAACGGCGTGAGCTCCGTCCGGAAACCCACGCCGGAGTTCAGCCGGGCACACCTTCCGTCCTGAGAGAGGCCCGGTTTGGAGAGTCGCATCAGCAATCGAGCAAGGCGAGGGGATCCATCACCTGCGACTTCTGGAGCTTCATCACTGGGGGATAGTAGCCGCCTCGATAAAGGTTGTACGGCACCACGCCGCCCTGGAATGGGCTATAGAGACCGCCGCCGTAGTAGTAGCGGTTATAGATGCCCGGGTTGTAACCGCCCCAACCGCCGTATCCACCATACGGGATGCCGGGACCCCAGAACCGACGACGCGAAAAACTTCTCCGGCCCCAGCCACCGTACCCACCATATCCCCCCCGCCAGCGGGAACGACCCGCCTGAGCAGGCCGGGCCAGCACGGGGATCGCCGCCAGCCCGCCGACCACCGCGGCCAGCCGCTTGATGAACCCTCGCCGATTCTCCATGCCGCTCTGCATCGGAAGATCCTTTCTCTCAGTTTCGAGCCGACCTCGGAGTGATTCCGAATCCAGCCAGAGTGTGGCCAAGGGTGCTTGGCTCAACTCCCCATGAGGAATCCACAATACGTGATTGAATGCAAAGGCCATGCCGAAGAGTGGCTCCTCGCGACCCCGGGATTCGCGGCTGGAATCGGGCGGTGCGACCGGTTTCGCCGGCCATCGGCAGGCCCCGCTCGTGGCGACCGGCACGACCGGCCCCCTTTCCACGAGGGGCATGTGCGATGGCGTTCGCGCGGCATGCTCGGAAACCATCGAGCGCCCCTCAAAAATCCTATACCGAAAAAACGGGGGGGTTATCTCATCCGGCGCCGGATTCTTCCTGCTGGTCGGTGGCGCGGCCACGGCGGCGACCTGTCTGCTGCTCGGAGCCATCACCTTCGGCCGTGCGATCCTCCGCTCGAGGAAGGTGCTGCGGGCGATGCAGGGGGGCGCGTTCGCCGTGGCGCTGGCGATCCTGCTCGTTGGTATCTTCCACCACGTCCCACGCCGCAACCCCCTGCTGGTGATCGCCGCCGCGCTGGCGCTAGCCGTCTCGGCCTCGGCTCGACGGCTCGAGCGACGCCACCGAGTCGCCTCCTGACTTCCGAGTGATGAATCCCGGGTCCGACTACCGATCTTACGAGAGAGGGTGTGGGGTCCTCGACCATCCGCGGAGGTACCCACAGGACGCGACGAACTTCGTGGTCCTGAGGAATTTTAGCGTTTCTCCTCAAGATCCTTCGCGCCCTGGCAAGGAGCCCCTCGGCGAGATGCACAGATCCCCGACCGTCTGGGTATTTCCGAGGGATCTCAACGATTCTCGACGCGCCCCTGCCGGAAAGAATCCCCCTGCATCGTGGGGTATTGTTGACAGTCGCCAAGGGTCTTCTTATGCGACAACACGTTCATTCAAGATGTTATCAATGTTATCATCGATGCCGTGGAAAGAGACCGAGGAGGAGCCTATGGACATTCTGAATTCGGGGACAAATCATTTCGGTCCGCGATCCTATATGCCTTGCCTGGTGATGTTCTCGGCTCTGGCATTCCTGGGGATGACGCCCTCGGCCCATGCCTTGCCGACAACGATTGCCACGTTCCAGGAGAGCGGCAACGACGGCTTCGTCTGGACGGATGATCCGCAGAACGTCAGCGCGACGTTCGGCACGAATCATCTGCCCGGTGGGATCCCGGTCACCTTCACGTTCTCCGACACCCTCTCCAGGGTTCCGACGGGCCCCCAGGCGGCGCACCTGATCCTGGACTCGTCCACCGTGCGCGATGGCGCGGACGTGGGGGGTGAAGTGGTGCAACCGATCTCCGACACCTTGAACCTCGCGATCATTCGTGACTCGGACCATGCGAACCTTCTGTCCGCCACAGTCACGCCGGCCTCGAACCTGGCGGTGATTTCGGGCCAGAATGGCTCGGCCAGCTTCAACACCTCGACGCCCAACGAGAACGTCACGTTCTCGTCGGACTTCGCCAATTTCTCGACCGGGTCGCTCAATGCCCTCGGGCTCACCTTGAGCGGAATCAATCCGGGACTGTCGTTCAACACCTCGAGCGGACGCAGCCTGCTCAATTCGTTTACCGCGACCGGCGTTGGTAGCTTCTCGTCCGACGTCGTCCCCGAACCGTCGAGCCTTGCCCTGGTGGGGATTGGATGCATCCTCGTGATTGGCGCCCGCCGTCGCCTTTCCCGAAAGAGCCGATCCTATTTCCCTTCGAAGAAGACGATGCTGGCAGTGTAGCCGTGGACGAAGTTCTGGCCGCCGACGGGCCCAATCTCGCCCATCGCGAAGAAACCGGCGACGGGGATGGGCCCGAAGACTTCGTGGATCAGCCCGACGTCATGGTGGGTCTGAGAGAAGAGGCGAGAGCCCCGACCGTTGCAACTGAAGAGCAGGGCCCCTTCGACCTTCGCGTCGGGGCGTGACCGGTGCTCGTGCTCCAGGAGCTTGCGCAGGTCCTCGTCGGCGGTGTCGGCGTCGCGGATGTGGAACTGGACCGTCTGGCCGACACGGACCACGTCGGAGATGGCGATGCCCCCGGCCTCGTCGGCCCCGATCACGTTACGGACCAAGAAGTCGCCGCGTTTGAAGGTCTCCTGATACTCGTTGATCACCCGGCCGATGTGCAGCCCTTGCTGAAAGCGCTGTCTGGTCGTCCGGCGGTAGGTTCTCGAACAACTCGCGGAGGACCTCCAGCGCGGGGCGCCGGCCCAATTCTCGGATCAGTTCCGCTCGATGCGGGTCACGATCATCGGCCGCCCGATCGGCCGGCATCCCTGGCTGACGACCGTGCGGAGGGCCAATGGCCCGTCGAGCACGACCCCGACGGCCCCGTCGTCGAGGACGAGGTCGTCGAGGACGAGCCGGTTCTGGCCCGGCACCCGGCTACCGCTGGCCATGCCGCCAATGACCCGCACCCCCGAAGACTCGTTGTCGACCGTCTTGAGGAATAGGTCGGTCGGGAACGTGAAGGGGTCGGCCAGCAGGAGTACCGAGGGCCGGGCCGGGCCGGGCCGGGCGCTGGGCCAGCCCGAGAACCCCTCCGCGGGATCGAAGGTCAGGCGGCGCGGCTCCAGCGTCACGCCCGGAAGCTGGAGCGACAGCAGGGTGAGTGCCGCGCCCCCCTCGATCTCCTGGTTCTCACCCACGATCGACTCGCCCGTGCACCCCAGGACGTGCCGTCCCAGTCCATGGGCCCGCATCGTGTCGGCGATCTTCCCCAGCGCGTCGGCGTGATGCATCGAGGCGAAGATCACCGCCAGGTCAGCGGGCTCGCCGTTCAGGCCGCGCACCGCGCGTTCGACCACGCTTTCAAGCGCGGCATCGGTATTACTCACCGTCGAGAGCGCCGAGACGCTTTTCATTGCAACCATCCTTCAAAGTCATCGCCTGAGTCCGTGGTCCAGGGATGCGCCGACCGTATTCTATCGCGGCCGGAACGTGAATCGATAGGCCATGCCGCTCGAGGTTTCGAGGTTTCCCGAGAGCGGCCCGGCGCGCAATCCGGCCGGCAAACGTCGTGTCGGCCCGGCACACGGCGAGGTCCAACGAGGCCGCCGTCTCCTCGGGTGCTCGTCAGCTTTTGTTTTTCACGGACTGTCAGTCTAGGCAGACTGGGCCGAGCTGATAATCTGTGTCCAGACCGTCGCGGTCTCAACAAGCCGCGTGCGTTAGTGCACATCGCGAGGGTGGGTGCCGGGATAAAGGTTGTATGAATTATTATATAATAATATTTACATATTACATTGAATGATATCATGTTGACGGCCTCAGGCAGTCGTTGTTGGGCGCCAAAGCTGACGTGCACCCCGTCTCCTCGGCATCGAGACAGCCGGCTTGCGAGACGCCGGAACGATGGAGTAGGATGATACCCTTCGCCTGGGACGACACCCGTTCGGTTCCGGGCACCGAGCCGGTGGTTGGGGGGCCTCCGAACCCGGAGACCCCGGGGAGTGTGTTCGATGTCGATTGACAAGAGTCTGAAGAAAGCGGGGAGCTTGGCCCGCGCCGGAACGTGCTAACGCGAGCCGAGCGGCTCGCTTTGCTCCAGGAAGACGAGCGTTGGACGCCCGAGAAAGGCATCTACAACTTGCCCAAAACGAAGTATCGACGCCTCGCGCCAGGCCAGTCCGGACCGAAGCGGCCTGCAACGGCGAGCTGACTACGGTCGTGAGGAGCGGCAATCTCTGAGCCCCCCCCCGGCCCCGAAGGTCGGGGGTTTTTCTTGGGCCGGGCTGACCCCGGCACACACCCTAACGGTCGGTTGGAAAAGCGTTGATCTCGGACGCGAAGGTGAAGTCGCGGTCAGTCAGGCCGCCTTCGGAGTGAGTGGACAGTTCGAGGTGGACCTGCCGGTAGCTCAGGATGATGTCGGGATGGTGGCTCATCCTCTCAGCCAGCCCGGCGACTCGGTTGACAAACTCCAAGGCACGGCGGAACGATGGGAACTGCCAGGAGCGGACGAGCATGTCGCCGTGCCGCGCCCATCCCTTGGCGGTCGGCATCCTTTCGAGGATTTCCGGTTCGCTCAGCTTGGGCATGAATCTTCCCTTGCGGGTTGGCGAAAGGCACGGGATCGGCCGGGGCACGGGTCGGCCACTGAGCAACCTCGGTCCCCAATGCCCATTATTTCCATGCGGAGACGGCCGAACAAGGGCGCAACCCCCGGGCGATGGGAGATGACGACCACGATGGCCATGACCCTCGCGCTCTTTTGCGTGACGATTGTCGGGGTGAGCCTGCTGGGCGGGGCGTTACCTCTGGCGACGGGCCTGACGCACACACGGTTGCAGGTCTACCTGAGCCTCTCGGCTGGGGCGATGCTAGGGGCGGCGTTCTTCCACATGATGCCCGAAGCGGTCCGGATGGGCTCGGCCGGCACGCTCCGCTGGTCGGCGGCCGGTCTCCTGACGTTATTCTTCCTCGAGCGGTTCTTCGCGTACCACCACCATGAGGCGCCGGCCAACCCGGCCGATCCATGCCCGACTCATCGGCACGAGCGCGCCGAGCTCCGGGGACATTCGGCGGGGCTGGTCGATCCCTCGGTACCTTCGGGGCCGGGATCGGCGGCGAAGGGGGCCTCGCTCCACTGGGGCGCGGCGGCCTTCGGCCTGGCCGCGCACTCGCTCGTCGGCGGGGTGGCGTTGGCCAGTGCCGTGGCGGCCGATGCCGGTCTCCACCACGGCCGGGGTGCCGTCGCCTGGGGGGTCTTCCTGGCCACCGTCGTCCACAAGCCCGCCGACGCGCTGACGGTCGTCAGCCTGATGCTCCGCGCCGGCGCCCCGCGCCTGCGGGCGCATCTGGTCAACCTCGGGTTCGCACTGATGATCCCGGCCGGCGTGGCGCTCTTCTCCCTCGGGTTGGAACGGCTGCGGCCAACGGTGTCGACCTCGTGGACCGCGGCCGCGCTGGCTTTCTCAGCGGGGACCTTCCTCTGCATCGCGCTGAGCGACCTGCTGCCCGAGCTCCAGTTCCACGAGCACGACCGCTTGAAGCTCTCGCTGGCCTTGCTCGCTGGCGTCGCCCTGATGGCGGCGACGGCCCTCTCGGAGCACGATGAGACCTCCACCCCTCACACCCCGACGCTCCCGGCAACCCGTCATGACTGAGACGCGTCTGGGAACGATCGTCCACACCGCCGGAGGCTGCGCTACTTCCTCGGGGGCGGCCTGCCGCCCTCGGCGGGCCCAAACGTCCCGGGTTCCAGATGACAGAGAACTGCGGAGAGTATAGACATGGGGGAGTTTTCATTCGCCATTTTCCATTGGAGCGCTCTCTTCCGTCATCTGTCATTGACCATCTGATCGCAAGACTCAATCAGCGATCATGGGATTCAGCGATCATGGGATCATGAATCAGGAATCGCCCGGGCTCGACCTGTCGCCTTGCGTTGCCGCGCCTATGATGGAGTGAGGGAGAGGCCCGACCTGCCGGGGACGCCGGTACGGGACATGCGGGCAGGTCCGCCTGTCGAGGGGTGGGCGCGTCGTGTTATCGCCGATCGGAAGGTCGCCCCCATTGCAGTTTCACCACCGGATCGCCAGTCGGCTGCGGTTCGCCCGATATCTCCAGCGGCACCGTCGGAGGGACACGTCGGAGGACACGCCGCGGCAGGGGCCCGCCGAAAAGCCGCCGCCTCATCGTCCGCTCGTCCGGCTCGCTCGCGAGCTGTACCGGATCCTGGAAGGACATCGCGTGGCGATCGTGCTGGCGCTGGCGACCCTGTCGGTCGCCACGCTTGTGAAGCTCCTGCCGCCCGCCGCGACCAAGCTGGTGATCGATTACGTGCTGCTCGGCCGGCCGTTGCCGCGGGGAATCCCTGGCTGGATACCGGTCCCGCCAGACCCGAAGGCGCGGCTGGTGCTGCTGGTCGCCGGAGTCCTGGTCGTCTCGCTGCTTGGGACGGCGGTCGGGCTCTGGAGCCGCTGGCAGGCCACGCGGACGACCAAGCGGGTGCAGGTCGCCGTGCGCCGGCGAGGTCTACGAGCACGCCATGCGGCTGCCGCTGCACCGGGTCTACCAGCTCAAGTCGGGCGGGGCGTCGAGCCTGCTCCGCGAGGACGCCGGCGGCGTCGGCGAGCTGGTCTTCAGCATGCTCTACAACCCCTGGCGGGCGGTGGTGCAGTTCCTGGGCGGGCTGGTCGTGCTGGCCTGGGTCGACTGGCGGCTGCTGCTCGGCTGCGCTCTGTCTGGTGCCGGGAGTCTACTATTCCGACCTGCTCTGGAACCGCCGCATCCGGCCCGCTCTTCCGCGACGTCCGCAAGGAGCGGCAGGAGATCGACAGCCAGACCACCGAGGTCTTCGGCGGCATGCGGGTGGTCCGCGCCTTCGGCCGCCAGAAGACGCGAGTCGGCCCGGTTCATGGGCGAGAACCACTTCATGGCCCGGCTCAGGAGCTTCACGCCTGGTGGCTGTCGCGGCTGATCGAGCTGCTCTGGGAGTTTGCTCCTGCCGATGGCCTCGGTCGGCCTGCTGCTCTACGGCGGACTCCAGGTCCTCGACGGCCGGCTCTCGCTGGGCGACCTGATGATGTTCCTGGTCTACCTGGCGATGCTCCTGGAGCCGATGGCCGTGCTGGCGACCAGCGTCACCCAGTTCCAGAACAACCTCTCGGGCTTCGACCGCGTGCTCGACCTGCTGGCCGAGCCGCGCGAGATGGCCGACTGCCCGGGCACCCGTGCCGTCTCGCAAGGGCTCGGTCGCCGGGCGGATCACGCTTCGAGGACGTCGGCTTCGTCTATCCCGGCACGGCCGCGAGGGTGCTGCGCGACATCGACCTGGAGGTCGAGCCGGGCGAGACCATCGCCCTGGTCGGCCGCAGCGGCTCGGGCAAGACGACGCTCTGCAACCTGATCGCCCGGTTCTACGACCCGACCACGGGCACGATCCGGCTCGACGGCATCGACCTCCGCGACATCGAGGTCGAGAGCTACCGCCGGCTGCTGGGCATCGTCGAGCAGGACGTCTTCCTCTTCGACGGCACGATCGCCGAGAACATCGCCTACGGCGACCGCTGGGCAACCCGCACGCGACGTCGAGCAGCGCCGCCCGGCCGCCAACGCCGCCGAGTTCATCGAACGGCTTGCCCGACGGCTACGACACCCTGATCGGCGAGCGCGGCGTGCGCCTCAGCGGCGGCCAGCGCCAGCGGCTGGCCATCGCCCGCGCCGTGCTGGCCGACCCCCGGATCTTCATCCTCGACGAGGCCACCAGCAACCTCGACACCGAGAGCGAGCGGCTGATCCAGCAGAGCCTCGCCACGCTGCTGCGCGGCCGGACCTCGTTCGTGATCGCCCACCGCCTGAGCACGATCCGCCACGCCGACCGCATCCTCGTGCTCGAGGACGGCGCGATCGTCGAGGTCGGCAGCCACGCCGAGCTGATGGCCTGCAGCGGCCACTACCGCGACATGGTCGAGCTGCAACGGCTCGAGACGGGTGAATGAGCCGGCTCGCAATTCGGGCGTCCTGGATCGGTCGATTCTCGACGGGGCTGACCGGGTCGCGATATCTTCGACCAAGTGGCTCAGAGATCCTTCAGACTCCGGAACGGTGCTTATGATCGAGAAGCTCGCCCTCCCGGAGATCCGGGAGTTGATCGAGGTCGGGGACCTCACAACCCTCGGCGACGTGATCAACCGCTGGCTGCCCGCCGACCTGGCCGGGCTGGTGGAGAGCTTGGACGACGAGGAGTCGCTTCAGGTCGTCCGGATCCTGAGAGCGCCGATCGCCTCGGAGATGTTCGAGTATCTCGACTGGACCATCCAGCACCGTCTGCTCGACGAGCTGACCGAGCTGGAGTCGGCCTCCATCCTCGAGGGCATGTCGCCCGATGACCGGACCGCCTTGCTCGAAGAACTCCCCCGGGAACGAGCCGAGCGGCTCATCGAGCTGCTCTCCCCGGAGCAACGCCACGTCGCCCGGTCGCTCTTGAAGTATGGCAAGGACAGCGTCGGCCGGCTGATGACCCCCGACTTCGTCGCGGTCCACAAAGACTGGACGATCAACCATGTCCTGGACCACGTCCGGACGCACGGCCGCGACAGCGAGACGCTGAACGTCATCTACGTCGTGGACGACGCCAACCGGCTGATCGACGACCTCCGGATCCGCGAGGTGCTGCTGTCGCCGCTGCACACCCACGTTCGGAATGTCCTCGACGGCCAGTTCGTCGCGCTTGCAGGCGACCGACGACAAGAAGACGGCTGTCGACGTCTTCCGGAAGTACGACCGGACCGCGTTGCCCGTGATCGACGCGCGGGGGACGCTTGTCGGGATCGTGACGATCGATGACGTCCTCGACGTCGCCGAGGAGGAAGCGACGCGCGAGATCCAGAAGTTCGGCGGGCTGGAGGCGCTGGATGAGCCATACATCGAGACGCCGTTGCGGGGCGATGGTCCGCAAGCGCGCCTCGTGGCTGGTCATCCTCTTCCTGGGCGAGATGCTCACGGCGACGGCGATGGGGTTCTTCGAGAGCGAAATCGCCAAGGCGGTTGTTCTGGCGCTGTTCGTGCCACTGATCATCTCCAGTGGCGGCAACTCGGGCTCGCAGGCCGCGACCCTGATCATCCGGGCGCTGGCACTGGGCGAGGTCAAGCTCCGCGACTGGTGGCGGGTGCTGCGTCGCGAGATCGCCTCGGGGTTGATGCTGGGCTTAATCCTCGGGACGATCGGCTTCTTCCGGATCGCGCTCTGGAGCGCCGTCTTCCCCAACATCTACACCCCGCACTGGCCACTGGTCGGCCTGACCGTGGGCCTCTCGCTGATCGGGGTCGTGCTCTGGGGGACGCTCTCGGGTTCGATGCTCCCCTTCTTGCTCAAGCGCCTGGGGTTCGACCCGGCCACCTCATCGGCGCCGTTCGTGGCGACGCTGGTGGACGTGACCGGGCTGATCATCTACTTCTCCGTCGCCTGGGTCGTGCTCAAGAAGACCCTCTTGCGATGATCGGAACGCGGCCTGAACTGATCTGCACTCATTTTGAGCTTTCGAATTTGAAATTCAGAATAGCCCCGGCCAAGTCGCTCTTTGACCGTGATGACGCCCCCTGCCCGGGTCGATTTAACGCTATGACAAAGGGCGTTGCCTGCCGTAATTCCAGGTAGGATATATCCCTCATCCCTCCCATCTCATTCGGAATCGACCACTGAACAAAACCGCTTCGCGGTGGGCCAAAGGCTGCGCCCGCATGATCGTGCCGAGACTCGAGGCCGCGGTCTGAACCCTCTCCCTCCCTCGCCACCTTCCCACCGCTTGATGTCCCTCGCTCACATTCCCAGCCCCACCTCCCCTGCGCTCCCCGATCATGAAGGCGGCGGACTGACGTCACCCATGTCCGCGCGTCCCATCGAGAAGGGAGCTTGCCATGACACCGTTGCGCCGCCGCATGATCGAGGACATGACCCTCCGTAACTTCGCCCCCCAGCACGATCAGGCCTATCTCCGAGTGCGTCGCCCAGTTCGCCTCGCCACTTCCACGCCTCCCCCGAACGCCTTGGCTCCGAGCACGTCCGCTCCTACCTGCTCCATCTGGTCCAGGAGAGGCAGGTCTCCTGGAGCGTCTACAACCAGGCCCGCTGTGCCTTGCAGTTCCTCTACCGCGTCACCCTCGGCCAGGACGGCGTCGTCGCCCAGGTCGCCTGCCCCAAGACGCCCAAGACGCTCCCGGTCGTCCTCAGCCTCGAGGAGATGGCCCGTTCCTCGCCGCCCTGCACAACCCCAAGCACCGCGCCATGCTCATGACCGCCTACGCCGCCGGGTTGCGCCTCTCCGAGGTCGTCACCCTCCGCGTCGAGGACATCGACAGTGCCCGCATGGTCATCCACGTTCGACAGGCCAAGGGGCACAAGGATCGCGACGTGATGCTCTCGCCGCGGCTGCTGGCCATCCTCCGCGAGTACTGGAAGATCGCACCGGCCGACAGCCTTCCTCTTCCCCGGCGCCACCCCGGCCGGCCGCTCACCCGCCGGACGGTCCAGATGGTCTGTGAGCGTGCCGCTGGCAGAGTCCGGTCTGGGCAAGCACGTGCATATGCACACCTTGCGTCACAGCTTCGCCACCCACTTGCTCGAAGTCTGGCACCGATCTCCGCACCATCCAGATCCTGCTCGGGCACCGCAGCCTCAGCACCACGGCCCTCTACATCCACGTCGCGCACGGCCGCCCTCGAGTCGACCCGCAGTCCGTTCGATCGACCTCGGCTCTCCCCCAATAGACGAGTCTCAGCCATGACCCGACCTCGGCTCGAAGTGGCCGAGGTCATCCGGAGCTGTCACGACGCGTTCCTGCAAGCGTACGGTGCGAGCCTCACACCCGAGCAGCGCCGCGTCCTGCGACGATCTGGCCGCCTGCCGCACGGCGGCCCTGGGTGGACACGTCCTGGAGTGCCCGCAGTGCGGGCACCAGGAGGTCGCCTACAACTCCTGCGGCAACCGCCATTGCCCCAAGTGCCAGGCCACGGCCGCGGCGCGGTGGCTGGAGACCCAGGCTGCCGACTTGCTCGACACACCGTACTTCCACGTCGTGTTCACGCTCCCCGGATGCCCTCGGCCCGATCGCGCTTGACAACCCCCGCTGAGGTGTACGGCCTGCTGATGCGGGCCGCCGCGGAAACCCTGCTCGAAGTGGCCGCCGACCCCGAAGCACCTGGGGGCCGAGATCGGCGTGCTGGCGGTGCTGCACACCTGGGGCCAGAACCTCGCAGCTGCACCCCCATGTCCATTGCGTGGTCACCGGCGGCGGGCTGTCGCCCGACGAGAGCCGCTGGGTCGCCGGCCGTGACGACTTCTTCCTGCCCGTCCACGTCCTCAGCCGGGTGTTCCGGGGCAAGTTCCTGGCCGGGCTTCGCGCCGCCTTCAGCGCGGGTCAGCTCCGCTTCCCGGGTCGAGCTGGCGGCGCTGGCCCGCCCAGAGCGGTTCAACCGCTCTGCTGTCCGAGTCGGTGCGGACCGACTGGGTCGTTCATGTCAAGCCGCCGTGGGGAGGCCCCGAGACGGTCCTGAAGTACCTGGCCCGGTACACTCACAAGGCCGCCATCAGCAACCACCGCCTGATCGAGTCTGGAGGACGGCCAGGTCACCTTCCGCTGGAAGGACTACGCCCACGGCAGGTCGGCAGCGAACCATGACGCTCGACGCGATCGAGTTCGTCCGCCGGTTCCTGATGCACGTGTTACCCTCGGGCTTCGTGCGGATCCGCCACTACGGGATTCTGGCCAATTGCCATCGCCAGGAGAAGCTGGCGCGGTGCCGGGAATTGCTGGCGTGGCCGTGACGCCCGACGGCCGACGCGAGCCCGACCGGTCCGGTCGCGCCGCCGGCACATGAATCGACCGGTGACCCCGACGCGGGTGTGTCCCGTGTGTGGCGCCGGGCCGGATGGTCGTGATCGCGGACGTCCCGCCGATGACCCTGGACCAGAGGATTGCCGCGGGACCCGCGCCGTACGTGCCCTTGCGACAGTTCCTGACGACGAAGGAGGAAATGAATCACTGGTCCGTGATCCGAATGATGTCCACAGCCCGAGCCGTTAGCGACCGCCCTGGAAGGCGGGGCGGGGAATCCCTTGGACAGCGGCTCGGGCCGGCAGTGGTGTTCCCTGGCAGAACGTCCGCTGCGAGGATCGATTCGTCGGGCCTGTGCGACCGTTCCCGACGAGCTCAGAAGCCTGCGGTCGGGCCATTCAATCCCCAGAGGCGACCGGCAGTCGGCCCACCGCGAAGCGGCTTCGTACAACGAGATTGTATCCGAAAGGCCGACATGGTCTCCGGAGAGACCGCGCTCGGTGACGGCCTTTCGGATACAACCTTCTTCAGTCGGGGTCCATGTAGACGGCGTGGAACTCGGGGAACGGGGCCTCGCCGCCGTTGAGGTCGTTGGGGGTCACCGGCGTCCCGACGTACATCCATTTGCGAGAGCCGACGGGTTTCTTGAGCTTGCCGTCGGGGGTAAACTCGACCAGGGCCGCCGGGCCGGCGGGCGGCGCGGCCGCCCCGGCCAGCACGTAAGTCAGTCCGGCGAGACCGACCAGGACCGCGACACCCGCAGTCACACTCGACCGGTACGATCCAAGCATGGTGCTACCTCCTCGCTTTCGGGGAAAGAGAGTTCGTGCCTTCGTCCGATCGCGCCAGGTGACGGGTCGCGGGACGGAGCGTCGCGGGATCGCAACGCATCGTTCGCGACGGATCACCTGGTAAATGCGGCAAATATCAAGCCGTCTATTGATTGCGCCAGGTGACGGGTCGCGCGGCGTGGCCATGATTCCCCGCGGCGAGGTCGGTCTCATCTTCGCCCAAATGGGCCTGTCCGGCGGCGTCTTCGACGCCAAGCTCTTCAGTGCGGAGGCCCTCGTGGTCACGGTCACAACCTTCTTGGCCCCGCCACTCCTGAGACTCTTGCTTGTGAAAACTCTGCGGGAATCCCGCCAGAGCCCCAGGCGATTGAGGAAGCGGTTACGGATTATTAGAGCGGTCATGGTCTCGGTTGCGCACACCAAAGACACAGGGGTCCACCGCCAGCTCTCGCGTTGCGAGGGTGTAGAGACCAAAGTGGTCCCACCCCGCCCAAGCCGTGAGGATCACCATCATGATGAGCGTATCCCAGCCACACCCACAATCTATCATCATCTCCGGAGGCGGCATCGCCGGGCTGACGCTCGCCATCCTCCTGAGGGAGCGGGGATGGAACCCTCTCGTCATCGAGCGCGAGCCCGCCCTACGCTCGGGTGGCTACATGATGGACTTCTTTGGGACGGGGTGGGATGTCGCGGAACGGATGGGGTTAACGGACGCTCTCCGGGCCATTCGCTACCCAATCGACTTCATGCGGTATCGTTGACGACCAAGGACGCCCTTATCTTACCGTCCCTCTCGATCGGGTCCGCCGCGCACTCGATGGCCGCTATGTCTATCTCCTGCGGTCCGACCTTGAACGCATCCTTTTTCGCCGTGCCGCGCAGACCGGCGTCAACGTCCGCTTCGGCACATCGATCAGGTCGCTGACCATTGCTGGGGACCGGCTGGACGTGACCTTCGAGAACGGCGAAGCGGCGACCGCGGCCCTGGTCATTGGCGCCGACGGAGTCCATTCGCGCGTCCGGGAGTTCGCCTTCGGCCCCGAAGCATCGTTCTCGCGCTACCTCGGCTGTTACGTCGCGGCCTTCCATGCGCCGCTTGCCCCGGAGATCGGCCGAGCGGTCGTCCTCTACGAGGAGCCTGACCGGGTCACGGCCTTCTACCCCCTCTCCGACGAGCAGATGGATACGATGTATTTGTTCCGCGAGGACGTCCTCGGTTTCGTGGGGCCGGAGGACCGACTGCCCTTGCTCCGGCGCCGGTTCGATGAGGCCGGGTGGATCACTTCACGAGTCCTGCGAGACCTGCCCGAGTCCACGCCGCTGTTCTTCGACACGCTGACGCAGATCGTCATGCCGCACTGGTCGGCCGGCCGCGTCTGCCTGATCGGGGATGCGTGCGGCTGCCTGACCCTGGCGGCGGGTCAGGGTTCTCATATGGCGATGGCCGGTGCTTACGTGCTGGCAGCCGAGCTGTCGCGCCGCCCCGATGACCACGCGGCCGCATTCGACGCTTACGAACGATTCCTCAAGCCGTTCGTGGACCGCAAGCAGGCGGCTGCCGCGCGTATGGTGGCGAAGATGGTCCCCACCACCGGCTCCTGGATGTGGCTGCGCCGGCTCGTCATCCGTGCGATGTTCAGTACGTACTTCCTTCCCCTCACGTTACGGAGCATGGGAAGTCGCAGCGTGCTGTGCGCGTACCACCGCTGAGGACAACCGAAGCGGCCGACCTGCAACAAAGGTAGGGGCATACTCATCGCGCGACGTGCCCCGTTGCGGCCCGTTCCGCGGGCCGCTCATTTCGCGCGTGGCGCGGTGCATCGGCTCGTGAACCCAGTCCGGGGCGTTGTAGGGTGGGCCCCCTGCCTCGAAGTTGGTCCTGAACGCGTCGAGTTTGGCTTGAAGCGACATTGTCAAACCTCCTCCTGCGAAATCCTCAAATTAAAAATTTGAAATCTCGCAGAGGAAGACCGGCTCACCCGCCCTCGTGCCAGACCCCGAGGAGGCGGCGGACGATCACGAGCTGGCCCAGGTGGTAGGCGTTGTGGTCGGCGAGCAGCAGGGCCTCGCGCAGGATCGTCTGGCCCTGGCCGTGCGGGATCGGGGCGAAGAGGTCGGTGGACGGGTCGGCCACGAGGTCCCGGACCGCCCTCAAGTCGGCCCGGAACGACGCAACGGCCCGGTCCCAGGCGTCGGGATCGGGCGGGGCGTCGCCCTCGGGCCAGTAGCCCCCGGGGAACTCGGGCGAGACGTGGCCGGGATCGCGGCAGAACTGGAGAATGTCCCATTGCGCGATCCGCAGGTGCTCGACCAGTCGCCAGGGCGTGTGCGGGAGCCCGGGAGGCTTGGCCCCGCGTGCCTCGCCGGGCAGGTTGGCAAACGTCTTCTCGAAGTCCAGGTGGGCGTTCCCCCCACCAAGCAGTTCAAGCAGGTGCTCGCGGAGCTGAACGTCGTGGCTCATCGGTCTATTTCTCGGTCGCGGGACTCTCGGGCTGCTGCCTCGGCGTCTTGCGCAACTGGACGGTCAGCGGCTGACCATCCACCTTCACGTTCGCCGCGTGGGCATCTCCGTTGAGGGGCTCGTGGGTCCAGTGCGTCGCGAGCGTCTCGGCGGTGATGTACGCCCGATGGGCCTCGATCGCCTTGCCCAGCGCCTCCGAGTCGGTCCGCAGGTGCAAGGCGATCCGGTCCTCCAGCTCCAGCTTGGCCGACTTCCGCAACTCCTGGACCTGCCGGACGACGTCCCGAGCCATCCCTTCACGGGCCAGATCCTCGGTGATCCGGATGTCGAGCGCGACCTGCGTGCCCCGGTCGGCGACGCCCGACCAGCCCTCGGGGGCCATCTGCCGGACCAGGATGTCGGCGGCCTCCAGTGGGAACGTGCCACCCAAGCCTTCCAATTCGACGGAGCCGAACTCCTTGAGGTCCGCCGCCAGGATCGTCGCGTCGTAAGACTCGAGGACGGCCAGCACGTCCTTGAGCCGTGCCCCGAATTTCGGGCCCAGAGTCTTCATGTTGGGCTTCAGTTCGGTGCTCAGGAGCGGCCCGCGATCGGGCTCGTGCAGGCTCACCCGCTTGACGTTTAACTCCTCGCAGATCTGGTCGGCAAACCGCTCGACCGCGCGGCGGTCGCGTGCGTCGCCCGGCTGCACTCGCATCTCCGCCAACGGTTGCCGGACCTTGACCTTGACGGTGTTCCGCGCGGCCGAGCCGAGCGAGACCAGCCGCAGCAAGGCATCGATCTCGGCTGAAAGGTCGGCGTCGATGAGCGACTCGTCGATCTCGGGATAGTCGCAGTGATGGACGCTCGCGCCGTCCTCCGCCCCGCGGACGACCAGCGCCTGATACATCGTCTCGGTCAGGAACGGCAGCAGCGGCGCGAGCAGCTTGGTCAGGGTCGTCAGCGTGGTATAGAGCGTCTGATAGGCCGCGAGCTTGTCGGCGCCCTGCTCGCTCTTCCAGAACCGCCGGCGGTTGCGGCGGACGTACCAGTTGCTCAGCCGATCGTCGACGAACTGCTCGGCCTGGAGACAGAACGCCATCACGTTGAACCGCTCGAACTCGTGCCGCGCCGACTGGATGAGGAGCTGCAAGTCGGACAGGATCCAGCGATCGATGTCCGGCCGCGCGGCGATCGGGACCTGTGGGGCCTCGGGGTCGAACTGGTCGAGCCGGGCGTAATTGCAGAAGAAAGCGAACGTGTTCCAGAGCTTGAGCACGAACTTGTTGCGGATCTCCTCGGCGGTCTTGGAGCCGAAGTTGATGTTGTTCGAAGGGGTGTTCCGGCGAACATCCACCGAACCAGGTCCGCGCCCATCGGCGGCTGACGCTCGACGATTCCCTGCGGAGTCAGGGTCTCGTATCCCTCGTCGGCGGCGCCTTCGAACGGGATCGCGTTGCCCTCTGACTTGTGCATCGTCGCGGCCCCACTGGTCGCGCACCAGCGCGTGTCCGAGCAGGACCTTGAACGGCGCCCGGCCCGTCATCATGGCGCTCATGGCCAGGAGCGAGTAGAACCAGTTGCGGAACTGGCCCGGGAAGCACTCGGTGATGAAGTCGGCGGGGAACCACTGCTCCCACTCCTTCGGGTCGCGGCGGTAACCCATCGTCGAGTAGGGCACGATGCCGGCGTCGAGCCACGGGTTGCCGACGTCGGGGATGCGGCTCGTCAGGCCGCCGCACTGCGCGCACGGAATCTTCAACAGGTCGATCCAGGGGCGGTGCGGAGAATGACCCTCGAACTCGTCCCAGCCCTCGACCGCCCGCGCCTTCAGCTCCTCGCGGCTACCGAGAACCTCGAAAGCGTGGCACCGCTCGCAGGTCCAGATCGGCAGAGCAAGGCCCCAGAACCGCTTCTTCGAGATCATCCAATCGCCCATGTTCTTCAGCCAGTCCAGCTCGCGCTGGAGACCGAAGTCGGGGATCCAGGTGATGTCGTGGCAGATCCGCATGATCTCTTCGCGCCACGACATATCGATGAACCACTCATCCACCAGCCGGAACAGCAGCTCGGTCTTGCACCGCCAGCAATGCGGATACATGTGCGGATACTGCTCCGAGGCGAGCAGCACCCCCTTGGCATGGAGGTGGCCGAGGACCCACTCGACCGTCGCCGGGTCGAGGGCCGATCGGCCCTCCAGCTCGCCGAAGCCCGGGACGAAGACGCCGTCTTCGTCGAGCGGCGCGAGCGGCGGAAGCTTCTCGTCCTTGCCGAGCAGGAAGTCTTCCTTGCCGCAGCCCGGCGCGATGTGCACGATGCCGGTGCCTTCCAGCTCGCCCACGGCATCCCAGGCGATGACGCGGTGGCTCTGCCGCGCCGGATGGGCCGACGCCCATTGCTGCTTGAGCGCCACGTCCGCGATCGCCGACGGGTAGCCCGCGGGATGGCCCTGCGCCGGCAGGTCATCGAAGGGGCCATCGTACGCCCAGCCGACCATCTCCGCGCCGGGGAACTCGGCCAGGACCTCGAACCCGCCCTTCTCCTTGAAGATCTGCTCCAGTGTCTTGAGCTTGGGCACCCCGTCCACCCACTCCTTCCGCTTGAACTCCTCTTCCAGCCGACGCGCGGTGAGCGCGCCCTTGGCCAGATAGTAGAAATGGTCGCGGTGCCGGATCTTGATGTAGGTCAGTTGCGGGTTGACCGCGGCGGCGACGTTGCTCGTCAGGGTCCAAGGGGTCGTGGTCCAGACCAGGAGGCTCTCGTCCTCTCGGCCGCGCAGGGGGAACCGGACGAACACGGCGCGATGGGCGACGCGATGATAGCCCTCGTGCATCTCCATCTGACTGAGCCCGACCCCACACCGCGGGCACCACGGCATGGCGTCGAAGGCGCGGTACACAAGGCCGCGCTCGAAGCATTTTTTGAGGAATCTCCAGATCGTGTAATTGTTCTCCTCCGACATCGTGAAGTAGCTGCGACGCTCGTCCGGCGGCCGCGACCAGTCCTCGTCGCGGTCCCAATCCATCCAGTAGCCGAGCCGGATCGACTGATCGGTCTGGACCCGCGCGATACTTGTCCACGCGTTCCTTGCACAAGGTCACGAAGTGATCGATGCTGGCGAACCGGTCGCCGGGGACGAGGCCCTCGATGTCGCGCTTCGACTTCAGCTTGAGCTCCTTCTCCACCTCCACCTCGACCCATAAGCCCTGGCAGTCGAAGCCGTTCTGGTAGCGGAGCGTGTGGCCGGTCATCGCGAAGTAGCGCTGATAGGCATCCTTATACGTCCGGCCCCAGGCATGGTGGACGCCCATCGGGTTATTGGCCGTGATCGGCCCATCCAGGAACGACCAGCGCAGCTTGCCCCGATTCTTCTCGCGGAGCCGCTCGAACGCCCTCGAGTGCTCCCAGAATGAGAGGATAGCCCGTTCCTGAGCGGGGAAATCGATCTGGGTATCCACTTTCTCGAACGACATCGTTGACCCTTGCCAAACGAGGATTCCGGGTCCTCTCGTCATTGCGCGGACAACGTTTATAAAAAAAAACTTCCCGCCCTGATCGGAGATTCGGGGGCCCAAGGGCTGATGAAGAACCGCACTTTTCGAATCGCTTCAGGGTTCGTAATACGCCTGGGAAAACGAGACGATCGTAAAGCGTTCGAGCCACCAGAGTCAACCCACCGCGACCCCTCCTCCGCTGCGAACCTGGCCATCGCTGCTCCTCCATGGAGGAGCACACGACCAGGGAACCTGTCGTCTCCAGCGAGTCGTGTCATTCAGAAGGGAAGCAAGGGGCAGATGCCGATCAGAGCCGTTCGATCCACGGCTCGGTGTCGATGACCTCGCTGATCATCATCTGCTGGCGCAGAGGATTGCCCGGTGGAGCTCCTCCGCAGTGACGGCGCCGGCCGAGTTCGTCACGGGCAGGGTGCCGGTGGCGTCACCGAGGAACTCGACACGGAACCCCAGGTGCGCGGCTTGGCGCGCCGTGGTGTCGCAGCACATGTGCGTCATGTAGCCGGAGACCGTCACCGTGTCGACGTCCCGCTCGCGCAGCCAGCGCTCCAGATCGGTTCCCGTGAAGCTACCCGGCAGCTCCTTCTCGACCAGGTGGTCGCGCGGGCGAGCGTCGACCTCTGGATGGAGCCTCCAGCCGAGAGACCCTTTCTGGAAGAAAGGTTTGTCGGGCTGGGGGAACGCGTGCTGGACGACCACGACCGGCACGCCGGACTCCCGCGAGGCGTCCATCACCCGAAGGATGTTGCCAAGGTGTCCTGTCGGGTGGGTGATCGGCAGGGCGCCCGTGAAGTACTCGTTCTGCACGTCGATGACGAGTAAGGCCCGCTTCATGATAGCTCCCAGACAAAAGGCCGGGGATGGCGCCGGCCGCCACGGGTCGTCCACAACCCACGACGACACCGGCCGTCCCCTCGGGCCGACAGGTGACAGGAAGACAATGCGTACCATCCGGCCGTGGGCACCATGAGTTCGTGGGGGAAGGGCCGAGGGTGCGGCTCGAGGTCTCGGCCCGGGACTCACGTGGCACAATCGGGCGGAGTCCGCCACCATACCACCGCCCGACCGGCGGCCGCAACGTGAGGCCCGGAGTACCGATCGAGGATTTGGACTCAAATCGCCCAAGACAACAGGCATTCCGAGGGCCCTCAAAACCCTGAACGGGAAGAGTTAGAGCCAGCATGCTGGTGGGGAGACGCTCACGACTCCGTACCGGAACACGCGGGCCATGGAGACCTTCCGTCCCCACGTCCACACCATACCCGTCCGCTGCAACCCCAAGCACGCCCCGTGCCCGACGGAGATCAGTAAAGCCACGGCCCGATCGATCACCGCATCGTCACCGTCGATGATGCTGCCAAGAAGCCAGATGCGACCTCCAGAACCAGGGAATGCGTCCGATCACTCGAAAGGCATCATCGAAAAGCCGGAGTGAATCGGCCTCTCTTTCCGTCCTGGTCGACGTTGGCCCGGCCAGGACCGCGATCGCTCCCCCATCATGGCGACTGCTCCAATCGCTTAATCGGCCTCGCGTTGGCTTCGCTCGCCGTGCTTGCATGGCGTCGTCCGGGGATTGAAAACTTGAGCCTCATCCTTCGTTCCAGGGGGTTGCTTGGCGTTCCGCTCCGCCCGATAGCCCAGGCTTCCAGACCGTGCCCCCCAGTCGTCACGCACACGCTCCCAGCCCGGGCGGCAAACCCCTGAAACAGAGGAAAAACGTTCGCTATTTGATGATCTCATCATTGGCATTTCGGCACGCGCCTGGGGTGCTCAGCCCCTCAAAATGTCTGGTATGCAAGTCCCGATCGAGTCCTTAACTTTTTTCCCTTGCGAGATCTGCATCTCCTCTTATTAAAGTTGTTGACATTCCCGCCAGGGTCTGTACTATGGTGAGTATTGAATCTAAAAAGTAACCGTTAGGCAGAAGATGGGCCTAACCCTGACCGGTCATGATGGCCCTACTATACGATCCATTCTATAGTCGGGGCACTCTCCATGTGCGCTAGCCTCCGATGCCATTCGGCTCTCGGGATCGCCCCCTCTCCGACGTCCAACGGGACCCGAAATCGACTTCCTTTCCACTGGCCTCGAACGATTTCGAACGGATCTGGATCACTCTTCGGAGTGCACGCAGTTCTTGTCCCCCTGTCAAATCAACATCGGCATGGTTCAACCACGGAGGGCACTCGGCATCACAAAGAGTCGGATGCCCTGCCTTCAATCCATGCTCTTATAAAAATGTCATGGTTCATGTGTGGTCGGGAGCCGGAAACCTGGAGTGTAAACTCGTCACATTCAGTTTGAGCCACGACTCAGTTCTTTTCAACGGCCTCACACCAGGCTAGAAACCGGCAACAGAGCGGTATTACGTAAGCCATTTGGCCGCCGGTATTTGTGCGAGATACTGCGACCAAAGCGCTTGTGGACAAACACCTTGCTGCACCTTCAAGAAACGTCGAAATTCTAGCCTGCTGTGCCGTCGTTGGTTCTATTCAACGGCCCAACAAAGGGCTTGAAACATAGTGATCGAATGTGCAGTCAGCATGCTACTGTAACCACTGACCAACCCAATGCATTCGGATGGCAAATTGGGTTGTCTTAGCCGTTTGTCGGCTTGTTGATTCTTTTCAGTCCCGCAGGGGTCGGTTAACGCTCCGGTTGTGCACAGACTCAAAGTGAGGTTCCTCCGGTTTTTGCGTTCCAGGTGCGGGCCTCGCTCCAAACCGATGATGCACGCAATCGTCGATTCTCTGTCCCCATTTGCCTCACTTGAGCCCCAGAGCAGCCAAATTCCAGGGATGCGGCCACAGGGAAGAGTGAAGAGGGATGAGGGGGGATTAGGGGCGGGAGCTGGAGCCTCTGGTCCCGCTTCGGAATCGAACACCCCAGCTCGGGACGGTTTCGCCGGATGAACCTTATATCCTGGCGCACGGGAGGCGAACTCGGCGGAGAGGCCACTTGGTGACCCGACCGCCGAGAGGGATTGCATCGACAATCGTTAGTTCACTCTATTCGTAAGAGGCACTTCAGTTCGTGATGTGTCGTAAGACGGCTCGGTGGCTGGACCACTGAGTCGCAGCAAGGACTGCGGGGCTCCGGTTTCTGCAGACACGAGGGTCGGAAGGCCCCCTCTTGCCTGAGAACTGGACCTGGCGAGTTCGACCCTTTTTCTCCCTTCCTCTTCACGAGGAAGGCAAAGAGTAGGATCAAGGGGCGTGTGGAAGAGGCGAGGGCATGCGATCGGGCTGTCCGAACTGCCAAGTCGAAACGGGAGGGCAACCTTCCGATCCCAAAAATGTGGAGGACGAGGCGATGGCGAGCACGATGAAAGCCGCGGTGGTGCACAAATTCGGGAAACCTCTCGTGATCGAGGACGTGCCCGTACCCAAGCCGGGGCCGGGTCAGGTGCAGGTCAAGGTGGTGGCGAGCGGCGTCTGCCACACCGACGTGCACGCCGCGGACGGCGATTGGCCGGTGAAGCCGAAGCTGCCCCTCATCCCCGGTCACGAGGGGGTCGGCTACGTCTCGGCACTCGGGTCCGGCGTCACCAACCTCAAGGAGGGCGATCCGGTCGGCGTGCCGTGGCTGCACGACGCCTGCGGCCACTGCGAATACTGTCAGACCGGCTGGGAGACGTTGTGTCAGAGCCAGTCCATGACCGGATACACCGTCGATGGCGGCTATGCCGAGTATGTGCTGGCAAAGGCCGCTTTTGTTGGCCGACTGCCGGAGCGGCCCGATTTCGTCGCGATGGCGCCGATCCTCTGCGCCGGCGTGACCACCTACAAGGGCCTCAAGGAGACCGAGGTCAGGCCCGGCCAGTGGGTCGTCATCTCTGGCATCGGCGGCCTCGGACACGTCGCGGTGCAATACGCCAAGGCGATGGGCATGCATGTCGCCGCGGTCGACGTGGCCGATGAGAAGCTCGCGCTGGCCCGGTCGCTCGGCGCCGAGGTCACGGCCAACGCGGCAACCGAAGACGCCGTGGCCAAGGTGGTAAAGGAGACCGGGGGCGGTGCGCATGGCGCGCTGGTGACAGCGGTGTCGAGGCCCGCCTTCGGCCAGGCGCTCTCCATGGTGCGGCCCAAGGGGACGGTAGCCCTGAACGGCCTGCCTCCTGGTGATTTCCCGACACCGATCTTCGAGGTCGTGCTGAAGCGGATCACGATTCGCGGCTCGATCGTCGGCACGCGCTACGATCTCGCCGAGGCCATCGCCTTCGCTGCTGAAGGCAAGGTCAAGGCGAAAGTCGCCACTGAGCCCCTGGACAAGATCAACGATGTGTTCACGCGCATGAAAGAAGGCAAGATCGACGGGCGCGTGGTCCTGGCCTTTTAGGTGCGCGGGCGAGCCCGCCAAGGCCACAACCGAGCGGCGAGAGATGGCCGCGTTGGCCTCCGGGACGTGTCGAAGCTCCCGGGGTGGCCTGGGTAGGATCGCGTCTCGAAATTGCTTGCGACCTAGGCAGCGGGTCGCATACCCTGACCAGTTACGCTTGCCGCGGCAATCCGGCACCGCTGCGGCGAGTTTCCCGTATTCGGCTGTACAACCGCCGGGGAAATCAAGCCGTTCGACTCCATCAGCGGCTGCCTGAGCGGCGTCAGGTGTCCGGCCGGCGATTTCGTGCTAGCCGCACCCTCCTGGATCATAACCTCGTTGAGAAGGTTCAACAGGTGGGCGCACGCGCAACTGAATCTCTCACGGTGAGGTGGGGAAACGTCCCAACACGCATCAACCTACAAGAGGCGTTCGACCGTCTTTCGGCCTTTCTCCACCTTTTCGAAGTTTCCATCATCTTGAAAGGGTTTGCGTCCATGGCAACAATCACTGAGCCCCGCCCCGCGGCGGTCCGCAGGTTCCAGACGAAACTCCTCATCGACGGCAAGTGGCGCAATAGCGTTAGTGGCAAGACATTCAAGACCTTCAACCCGGCGACCGAGGAGGTCATCACCGAGGTGGCCGAAGGCGATGCCACTGACATCGACCTGGCGGTCAAGGCCGCGCGCAAGGCGTTCGACGACCACAAGGGCCCCTGGCGCAAAATGGACGCCCGGGACCGCGGCCGACTGATGGACCGGCTCGCCGACCTGATCGAGGAGAACATGGAAGAGCTGGCCGAGCTCGAGAGCCTCGACAACGGCAAGCCGATCTCCGAGAGCCGCAACGTCGACCTGCCGCTGGTGGCCGACTGCTTCCGCTACTACGCCGGCTGGGCCGACAAGATCCACGGCCAGACCATCCCGATCCGGGGCAACTTCTTCTGCTACACCAAGCGCGAGCCGGTTGGTGTCGCCGGGCAGATCATCCCCTGGAACTTCCCGCTGCTCATGGCCGCCTGGAAGTGGGGCCCGGCGCTGGCGGCCGGGTGCACGAGCGTGCTCAAGCCGGCCTCCTCAACCGCCCTGACCGCGCTGCGCCTGGGCGAACTGGCGGTCGAGGCCGGCTACCCGGACGGGGTTGTCAACGTCGTCCCCGGCCGCGGCTCGATCGCGGGCGACGCCTTGGTGAAGCACCCCGGCGTGGACAAGATCGCGTTCACTGGCTCGACCGAGGTCGGGTATGGCCTCATGAGGGATTGCGCGGCCACGCTCAAGCGGATCACCCTCGAGCTGGGCGGCAAGAGCCCGAACATCGTCTTCGCCGACGCCGACCTTGATACCGCCGTGCACGGGTCCATGATCGCGCTCTACTTCAACCAGGGGCAATGCTGCTGCGCCGGGAGCCGGCTGTTCGTGCAGGACAAGGCCCACGACGAGTTCGTCGAGAGGCTGGGCGAGAAAGTCGCGTCGAGGAAGGTGGGTGATCCGTTCGATCCGACGACCGAGCAGGGACCGCAGGTCGACAAGGCCCAGTACGACACGGTTATGTCGTACATCGAGAAGGGCAAGGCGGAGGGGGCCCGGTGCGTCACCGGCGGCTCGCGGCTCGGCGAGAGGGGCTTCTTCATCAAGCCGACGATCTTCTCCGAGGTCACGGACAACATGTCGATCGCCCGCGAGGAGATCTTCGGGCCGGTCCTGTCGGTCCTGAAGTTCAGCGACATCGACGAGGTGATCGAGCGGGCGAACACGACCGAATACGGCCTCGCTGCTGCCGTCTGGTCCCGCGACATCGGCAAGGTGCAAACGATCATCGACCGCGTCCGCGCGGGGACCGTCTGGGTCAACTGCTACGACGTCTTCGACGCCGCTGCCCCCTTCGGCGGCTTCAAGGCGAGCGGCATCGGCCGGGAGCTCGGGGAAAAGGGGCTCGATGCCTACACCGAGCTCAAGACGGTGACGATCGC
Source organism: uncultured Planctomycetaceae bacterium (assembly GCA_963803395.1). Taxonomy (GTDB): domain Bacteria; phylum Planctomycetota; class Planctomycetia; order Isosphaerales; family Isosphaeraceae; genus JAFANO01. The sequence continues at coordinate 131,880 of CAWDND010000067.1, read as the reverse complement.
GCACGATTGACAACGACGGGCCGACGCGCGCCGTCGGGCGCGTCGGGAACCCGCCGCAGTCGTGCCCCTGGGGATGCGACCCGCATCCCCAGACCTTGAGAAACGGGTGGTGTCCCACGTTCATTGAAGGCCCCGGGACTGGTGATATCTCGGCTCCCTTACTGAGCGTTGCATAAAGAACTAAAGTTTCGAAGACGGGCACAGAGGCCCGCCCCACCCGAAACAGCCAGGGGGTTCCGGTGGGGCGGGCCTCTGTGCCCGCCGTTCCTCAGCCGAGGACTTTAGTTCTTTATGCAACGCTCAGTAAGTCCCGAAAAATCAATAACTTTCGGGTCCGAGCGCCGATGTTTCGCCACCGCCCTCGGTCCCTGGAACCAAGTCCTTTTCAATGAACGTCGGACGTGACCGGCATGCCCTGCCCTATTCTAGTAATACGTCAGGGGATGGATGCCCCGATTGACCCCCCAGCGGAAGAACAGGTTGGGGATGAGCGACTGGAGGGTGTGGCGATTGGGGGGCGCGAAGAGGCGGCGCGCGATCGAGCCCAGCGAGTAGAATTGCCGCTGCGCCCGCCAGAAGCCCTCTTCCAGCTCCTCGCGGGACATATTCTTAGGCTCGAACACGCACTCATAGCTGTGATAGCGGTCCCAATCACTGTGGTCGATCCGGCCCTGCGCGGCTAGCTCGTCGCGGATCTTCAGGCCCACGCGCGGCGAGAGGATGAACATGAAGGAGAGCGGGGCCTTGTACGCGATCAGCTTGGCGATGGTCGCGTCGAATGTCGATTTCGTGTCGCCGTCGAGGCCGAACATGACGTTGAGCGAGAACTCGATGCCCCGCTTGCGGATCGCGGCGAACTGCTCGGCGTAGCGGTCGGCGTGGTTCTGCTTCTTGTTGACCGACTTCAGGCTCTCGGGGCTGACCGACTCCATGCCGATGTTGATGTGCAGGCAGCCGCTGGCCCGCATCAGGTCGAGCATCTCGCCGTCGTCGCCGACGTTGGCCGTGCAGAGGCAGGTCCAGTGCACCTTCAGGGGCCGGAGGCCCTCCATCACGGCGAAGGCGTGCTTGCGGTGGACGTTGAAGATGTCATCCACGAAGTAGACGAATTTGCGCGGCCCAGCTTCATCAGGAGCCGGACCTCCTCGATGACCTCCTCGGGAAGCCGATAGCGGAACCGGGCACCATAGACCTGCGTGACCTCGCAGTAGCTGCACGCGTAGGGGCAGCCCCGGGTGGTCTGCGCCGGCAGGTTGGGGATCCGATAGCGCCGCAGGTCGATCAGGTCGTACCGGGGCGTGGGAAGCCCCTTGAGGTCGGAGAGCGTCGGGCTCTGATAGCGTCCCTCGAGCCGCCCGGACGCAGCGTCCTGGAGCACCCGCGTCCAGACACCCTCGGCCTCGCCCACCACCACAGCGTCGGCGTGCCGGAGCGCCTCTTCGGGGGCGAGTGTCGCGTGAAACCCACCCAGGACGACCGACTTGCCTCGACGTCGGAACTCGTCGGCGATCTGGTACGCTCGCGATGCCTGGTGCGACATGTAGGTTAGGCCGACCAGGTCGCACGGCTCGTCGTAGGTGACCTCTTCATAGAGGTCGTCCTTGAGTGCCACGTCGATGCCCGGCGGGGTGAGGGCCGCCAGGTAGGGCAGCGTCATCCCGAGCAGCCAGCGCGACTTGTTCTTATAGACCGAGCCGTCGCGTTGGATGCGGGAGGGTTGGACCAATAGCACCCTCATAGTACAGGCCTCCGCGGAAGGGGTGGTGAGCGTGATCGAGGTCTCCCGGCTCTCTCCTATATCCGGGCGGGCGCACCTGTGCCAGTCCCGTACCACACTCCCGAGACTCGCTCCGCCCCTCGACGTTCGGCAGGGCCTGGGTTTTACGGACCGGGGACTGACGTTATCCTGGAAGGGCCGACTACTGCAACGAAGGCGACCCGAGCGAGGACCTCTGCATGACCTGCCGAGCCACGTCGTCAGTTCTTGCGGGCGAGCGCCCTGGAGATCGTCGGGACCGGCCTGGGACTGCGAAGCCCGGGCCTCTTTGCGCAGGAGATCGGCGAGCGGCCTCCCCGGGTCGAGGGGGTTGCCGTGCTCAACCCCAGGGGCCGCGTGCCCGTGAGCCTGATCATCGACGACTCGACCTGCCTGGGGTATTAACCCGGCAACAAATCGAGACTGTCGCACGAATACCGGGACCAATCCGAGGATCGCTCGGCGGGAACAGGAAGACTCAATTTCGGACCCGCTCAATGACGACGAATTGGCTCCCAACTCGGCGAACGGCTCGATCCCAAGCCTGATTGCGTGGACCGAGCCAAAACCGTTCGGTAACGCTGCTACGGTCTCCGCGGCTCGGGGAATTGATTTTGGGGTGACCCCACCCGGCGTCCCGTACGCCCGAGCAGCTTCTGATCGAGTGGCCTGGTGTGGGCTTCGCCATGTCGGTTCGCGCGTGCTACTGGATCGGCGGTCTGATCGTGGTCGTCGCGACCTCCTGCGCGGTCCCGTGGGAGGCCGCTCAGCGCGAGGTTGGCCCGCTGGCGCTGGGGCTCGCGTGGGTCTTCCTCGGGCTGGTTGGCGAGCTCTCGGCCTTGTGGCGTACCTTTCGAGGAGCGCCTGCGCCGCGATCGCTGCCGAAGGACGTTCGGCCCGCCGATGGCAAGGTCGAGATGGCGCGGATGGCCAGGATCCGGGCCGAGCCAAACGCGCCACGATTCCCGGTTCCGCCGCTTCGTCGCGCTCGAGCCGGCCGAGACGCCCCGCGCAGAGAACCGCCCGCCGACATCAAGGACGCCGCCGCTGCTCGGTCGGGTCGTGCTCATCTCGGTGTTTCTCGGCCGCGACGGCTGCGGGTGGTCGGACCCTGAAATCGCGCAGGCGCATGCCTCGTTGCTCCGGGCCGGCCGATGGATCGAGTGCGAGGCGATCCGATGGAACGCCCCGGTCAATATCGCGCTGGCCGACACCTACTTCCTGGTGGACAACGACGACCCGCCCGGCGACGTCGAGATCACGTTTGTCCCAGAGGGCGAGGACGTGGGGCCGTTCGAGGCCGGCGCCGTGACCAAGGCGCTGATCGACGCGAGCCGCGCGGCGCGAGCGCTCAGCTTCCGCGACGCCGTTGCTTGGATGGCACAGATCAATCCGAGGGTCGAGGCCGATGCGCGGGTCTGGCTGCTCCACCCGCGCCGGGCTGGGCGGTCACTGGCCGTCCCCCTCGACGAGACCGAGCTGTCCGGCGTCAGCCTGGCCGTCTGCTACGCCCGGGAGACCAACTTCCCCGAGCCCCTGACCGGATCGCCCTGGGCCGATCCCGTCACCATCGTGCACGAACTGCTCCACCTCTTCGGCGCGACCGACAAGTACGGGGTACCGCTCCGCTCCTTTCCCCCCAGGTCGGTCACCGTACGCGACATCATGCGCTTGAATGAGTCTTCGCTTTCCCGACTCCGGATTGACCCGAGAACCGCCTGGGAGATCGGCTGGTCGGTCGAAATCCACTCTCGATAATCGTCCTCCCGACCGCGCCTCGCCCGGGGAACATGAATACTCCCGCGAACCACGCACATGAGTCTGGTCAGGAGCAGGGCCTGCAGCCGGGAGCGGCGAGACGTCTCATCCTCGCGATGTCACATGCACGACGGAAAGTCGCATGCTCGACGGGCGGAGCGGGCGGCTCGAGGGATCGAAGGTGCTCACTTTAGAAACCACCCCTCCGCGGCGAGATCGGGAGACCTTCTCGCCCCTTCCCTTCCTCGCGACGAATGGCCCGCGCCAGGGCCGAAAATAAGACGGCCGCCACCAACCTCGACGGTGGGCAGCGGCCGATTCGAGAGACCGGGACGCGTCGTTTCAGGCCCAATTCAGTTGGATTCCACCAACCGGACGGACTTCGCTAACTGATTGACGAGGTTCGCCGCATCCGATGCCCGGCGGGCATCGGCGTACTTGGCCAAGGGGGCCGAACAAGATTCGTCGTTATAAACCCCCACGACCGTATAAAGGCCATGAATCTCGCCCGTTTCGGCCCTTGAAAACAGTCCCGACCGGATCAGCGACGCGAGGTTTCGCTGCCACAGTTGGGTATCGGCCAATTTCATCATCATGGCGAGCCCCTTGAGCTTGAGTGAGGACCTGTCCTTGGCCACGAGCCGCGTAAATCAGCCGCTCTCCCTATACTACTGTAACGCTCAAAACGACACCGAGGTTTTTTTATCCGGGATTTTCTTCGGATTTATTGGAGATTCCAGATTCTTTGAACAAAGTTCTCGACCCCAGGCAGATTATGCGGCTTTTTGGTTCCAACGTATAGATCGTCTCAACGCCAAGCCGGTTCGCTGCCGGTGACAGAATCTTAAGCTCCTGTCCCGTCGAGACTTTAAGCTTTCAGCCCGGCGGCCGATGATCCTCAACATCTCTGACAATCCTACGCGAAACCCTCGATGATGGGACACCGCAAATCCCGGACCGTCGGTTTTTGGCAACCCCAATGATTCCCGATCCCACCACCGCTTTCTGCTCGGGAAGACCTCGCCCGACGCCCCCTCCCCATGCAGTGGTACTCCCCGAGGACCTCCCGGCCACGGCCGTGGCGGCTCCGGAAGTCGAGACCGATCTTCTTGAAGAGATGAGATTTCGGGAGCTTTCCGACGGCAGTGAGGGACCCCGCAACGCCCAGGCGATCCAGGGCAATCGCGATCTCTGTGACTTGAGGAATTTTCGGAGGGGCGATCCGATCAGAGCCGGAGCTGCATGGCGTCGGTTTTCCTGGATTGCTTGCGATGGTTGCCGGATTGCTGAAAAAATTAGCAGTGGACTCCTGAGAAGTCGGCTTCCCGAAATTATTGAAACAAAGGGGAAGGAAACTGCTTGTGACTCTTGAAAAGACAGACAGAGGGTGCGCAGACAATGGACGGGATTGCCCGTCCTCTGGGCCGCGCGGTCAATGCGAGGTGGGGATCGCGTGGCTGCAAGGATGTGTGCGGAAGATGCCCTCGTTGAGGGTGACGCCCAGGCCGGGACCCTGGGGGAGTGTGAAGTGGCCGTCCACGACGACCGGGCAACCGTCGACTGCCTCTTTGGCAGGATTGCCAGACCGGCCCGCGTTGGGGCCGCCCCTGAGGATTTCCTCGGCGGCGAAGTCGTTGACATCTTCCAGGATCGTGAAATTCGGGAGGGTCGCGGCCAGGTGGAGGGTGGCGGCGGTCGCAACCGGTCCGGCCTCGTTGCGGGATGCCACCTGGATGGAATGGGCCTCGGCCATCGCGGCGATCTTTTTCAGCTCGGAGAAGCCACAACAGCAGGTCAGGTTGGGCTGGATGAGGTCGCAGGCGCGCCGCTCGAAGAGTTCGCGGCAGTCGGAGCGATGGTGCAGGCCCGCCCCAGTCGCGATGGGCACACGGACCTGGCGCGCGGCTTGAGCCAGCGCCCGGGGGTTGCCGGCCGGCACGGGCTCCTCGATCCAGCTCGGCTCAATCCGCTCCAACGCCCGGGCGATCCGGACGGCGGCGGCCGGGGTGAAACGGCCTCGCATCGCGATCGCGATCGCGACGTCGGGGCCGACCGTGGCGCGGACCACCTCGGCGAGGCGGACCGCCTCGTGCCGCTCGGCCCGCGACGGCTCGCTCGGGACGTCCCCGAACGGATCGATCCGCAACGCGTGGTAGCCCTTCGCCACTGCCCGGCACGCGGCCGTTGCGAAGGCGTCGGCGGTCCGCTCGACCGCGTGCCAGCCGCCGGCGCAGGCCTTGATCCGGTCGCGGACCGCGCCCCCGAGGAGGCGGTAGACAGGGACGCCGAGCGCCTTGCCGACCAAGTCCCAGCAGGCGACCTCGACTCCGGCGAGCGCCGAAGCGACGAACCCGCCGACCCGGCCCGGCTCGTCCCGGAGCACCCGAGTGACGAGCCGCTCGGTCTCGAACGGGTCGGCGCCGAGGACGAAGCGCTGCGCGATCGCCTCCAGATACGTCCGTAGGGGCTCGAGCCGGGCCGAAGGCCCCGCCTCGCCGAGGCCGACGAGCCCCTCATCCGTGTAAAGCCTGACGAGTGTCAGGGTGCGCCCGGCGGTCCCGAGCGCGAGGACTTCCAGGTCGGTGATCCGCACGCGGTCGGCTCCTCGTTCTGATTTCTCGGAGGGAGGCTTCCGCCTGTCGTCCGAACCGTCAGGACGACAGCCGGAAGCTTCCTTGATTCGCCAGTCAGCAAACAACCTGAACGATATTGTTGTTCATTTTTCTGAACGTCTGGGTGATCGGGGGCGCACCTTCGAGACCCAGGCATCAGCCTTCGATGACCCCTGGGCCAGCGTCTCGAAGACTCGACCCCAGTCACCCAGAGAGGCTGAATCGTCCCAGTGACTTCCTGACAGTCGCCCCCACGTTTCAGACGGGATCAGTGGGTCTCGGGAGGAGCGGCCGCGTCGCGGGCCAGGGCCAGGGCGCCGTGCACGACCACCGCGTCGCCGAGGGCGGCGGGGACAAGGTCGAAGGTGCCCCGGAACGGCGGAAAGACGAGGATGTCGAGCTGGGCGCGGATCGGCCCGAACCAGAGGTCTTCGCCGATCCGGGAGACGCCGCCACCGAGGATGATCCGGTGGGGGGCGATCAGGGTCACCGCCTGGTTCAGCGCGTGCGCCATCGCGAAGACGGCCTTGCCCAGGATGAACGCCGCCTCGCGATCGCCGCGCCGCGCGGCCTCGGCCACGAGAGCGGCGTTGATCCGGGACGGGTCGCCCCCGGCGAGTTCGAGGACCAGCCAGTGGTTGCGCCCGTCGGCGCAGTGGAACGCGGCATAGCGGCGGGCCGCGATGTCGATCGCCCAGCCGGAGGCGATGTCCTCGAGCTTGATGTTCTCCTGCTCGGGGTCGGAATTGCTCCGGTCGATGACCCAGAGGTGCCCGATCTCCAGCGCCCCGCGCCGGCGCCCCGATAGATCCGGCCGTCGATGATCAGCCCGCCCCCCACACCGCTGCCGATGGTGACGTAGAGGACAGGCGAGAACCCGACACCCGCCCCGAACCGGCATTCGCCCAGGGCGGCGGTGTCGGCGTCGTTATCGAGCGCGACCCGCGCGACGCCGAGCGTGTCCCGAACCCAATCGGCCAGCGGAAAGCCGTCCCATCCCACGACCTGATGCGACTTGGTCACGATCCCCCGGACGGCATCGACCGGGCCGCCGAACCCGATGCCGACGGCGCCGATCCGGTCGCGGGTCGCGCCAACCTGCGTCGGCAAGGAATCGAAGGTCTCGGAAATCTGGGTCAAGATCCCTGATGCGCCCCGTTTGGGCTCGACGACGCAGCGCTCGAGCGCCAGCAGGCGCCCGTCGCCACGCCCCAGTCCGAGCTGGAGCTTGGTCCCTCCGATCTCGACACCGAGCAACAAGGGGGCATCCATCGTCCTCGTTCCTGATCCGCTGGAGGATGGCTCACGACCGAAGAGGGGTAGCAGATGTATAGATAGCGGAGGCCAGGATGACCGGGTGAAGTGTCATCAGGCATCCCTCATCCGCCTTCATTATGACATTCGACATCGAGGTCCGCTATCCGGCCGCGTCTCGGTCGAATCGAGGATCAGCGGGCGTTGGCCGGTACGACGACCGGGCCGGAGATCCGGCGATAGAGATCGTCAATGATCCAGTGAAAGACCACCTGGTGGAGCGACTCGACGATCCCCATGTCGTCGATGCCCGCGTGCACGTTGTCGTGCGCCAGCGCCTTGAGCTTGCCGCCGCCGAAGCCGGTGATGCCCACGGTGGTCAGCCCGTTCGCGTTGGCCCACTCGATCGCCTTGAGGATGTTCGGGCTGTTGCCCGATCCCGAGATTGCCAGGAGCAGGTCACCGGGCGACGCGAGGTTCTTGAGCTGCTCGACGAAGATTCGATCGTAACCCTCGTCATTGGCCCAGGCCATGATCCCGGCGGTGTTGTCGGTCAAGCTGAGGACCTTCAGTCGTTTCTGGTTCTCGAAGTCGCGCAAGGTGCACTTGGCCAGGTCCTCGCAGAGGTGCGAGGCATTGGCGCCCGAGCCGCCGTTGCCGCAAATAAACACGAACCGGCCCGCGTGGTACGCGTCTTCGATCAGGTCACTGAGCCGTTCGAGCTGACTCAGATCGAGGCGCTGGATCTCTCGACAGACCCGGTCCAGATAGTCTTTCGCCCCCAGTGTCGCTCCCAGCATTGGTTCTCCTCGGTCTGATACTTCCCGGTCGCCGCCATCAAAGTTTCCGTCGGAATTGAGCATGATTGTACCAACCCGGTCCGTTCCCAAGAAGATCGGTTGCCCGAGACAACGTGTTTCCTAACCGAACCCTCGAAACATTGAAAAATTGGCTCATGGGCCCAAATCAGTGACTTCCCCATTGACTTTCGCAGATCGTCGAAAACCATTCTCTCGGCCATGCACCCCGATCCTGAGGAGTTCATGCGATGGATTTCCCCATCAATGATCTAATGGATGAAAATGCTTGTTATCAATTCCTCATCGACATCTTTCATCCCCAGGGCTTGCACTGTCCCCGCTGTCAGACCCAAGAAGGACTTCAAATTCAAAACTATTATCGTGAACCAATACTCAATTATCGATGTACTCAATGCCGCCGGGTCTTCAATGCCTGGACGGGCACCCTCTTCCAGGGGACCCACTGGCGGCCCACGCAGAGGGTCCTCATCCTGCGCGGTTTTACTCCGGGGGTGTCCACCGCCCAGTTGGCCCGGGAACTCTCATGTAGCCGAAGGCCTCTCTTGGATCTTAGACACAAATTCCAAGCACAAGCACAATCCAATTTGGATCGAAAACCCTTGGAGGACGATCATGTCGAAGCCGACGAAATGTATCAAAACGCCGGAGAAAAAGGGGTCCCACACGAGGACCCGGAGGATCCGCCCCGGTGTCGGGCCAACAAGATCAAGGGGCACGGGACGATGGAAAACGACCGTCCTCCCGTGGTCGGGATCGTCGGCCGAGAGTCTGGGACGGTGCGGCTGGAGGTCGTGGCGCATTCGGATCAGGAGACATTGGAAGCATTTGTAGATAAGACAACAAAATCGCAGGCCATGGTATACACGGATGAATGGAGTGGTTACGACCACGTTCCGGAACTCGGTCGCGGCCACGCCACGGTGTGTCACACTCCGGGGAAACGGGAGTGGGCGCGTGATGACGATGGTGACGGGGTACGCGAGGTTCATAACAATACGACCGAGGGATTGTGGACTGGGGCACGGAACTTTTTGCGGAGCTTCCGTGGAGTCAGTAAGGGGTTCCTGGGCCAGTACATGGCCATGTTCGAATGGTCATATAACATGAAGGAGGCGACCAAAGCCGTTCTGCGGGCGATCCTGAGAATCAAGGTCGCTACTGATTTGGGCCCATGAGCCGACGTTTCTGGACCGGTGGCACCGTCAGTGGCAAGGAGCCGTCCCCGACGATCGGTTGCGTGGTGAGTTGATGCGGTTGTGGTGGCTGCGTCGGCGTCGTCCCCGAGCGAACACCGCGGGAGACGTTGCGGGAGCGGGTCATGTGGCCCATCTGGTGCAACAGGTGGTTTGCCACAAAGTGGACGCGAACTGGCGGGAGTCGTACGGCGCGGTGTCGCGGGTGTTGCGCCGGACGGTGCGTGCCAGCAGTGCGGTGGAGTGCATGAACAGCGTGCTGCGAATGCACCAGTCGCGACATCGGACGGTAAGCCAGGGACTGCTGGACCTGAAGCGTCTGTACTGGAATTGCCGCGCGTTTCGTGAGGGGAAACGTCGTCGGCATAGTCCGTATGAACTGCTGGGGCTGAAGCTGCCCAGCTACCGGTTCTGGGATCTGCTCTGGATGCCGACACCAACGGAGGGGACGAACTGACCCCAAAGAGTGTCAAGTTCCAAACTTACGGTTTGGGACGATCCCGATTAATGTCCCGCGATTGATGGATTAAGTCATTGCAACATCGGCACTTGCGGACACATGTGGCCACCTTCAAAGGGATGGCAGGATGAGCCTACCGGAAAACACAGGAGATCATTACCGGATAGCCTGTCATTGCCTCTCTCTCCCGGCTACGCTGGGTCGAGCCCTTCCTTCCGGCTTTGGCCTCTTCCGGGTCAGAAGACAACGATCTGATTGTCCAGCCGAGGATGGCCGCCGGTCAGGTTGAGCGCTGCCTCCTGGGCCAACTGCTTGGCATAGTGGGTCCGGGATCGGCCCTGGAGGACGACCTGTTCGCCTGTGCAGACGATGTGCAGATGAAGGATCCGGCCGCACAGCCTGCTCTCGATGTGGCTCTCGATCCGATCGGCGAGGTGACTTGGATTCTCGCCCTCCCCAAGGCGTGGACCCATCTGGGTGTCGTGCGTCGTCATCATGCCATTCCTCCTTGGGTTCGGCGTCTCTGCTGGGATATCCGCCGCGGGCCGATCCTTCAGTCCACTCCCGTACCCTCGGGGAGCAAAACAGGGAAGCGATCAGCTCAGTGGATGTCATGGAGGTGAGCCCGTCGTCCCGCCGGACGGCAGGGCCTTCCGCGAAAATGGACATCGGTCGGCCAGGCACCGGTCAGGAGCCAGCATTCCACGTCCGACAGCTTGAAGCACGGCGTCCCCTCGCAGACGGAGCGCGGCAACGGCCAGACGCCCGTGCCGATCCAGAGCCGGATCATCCACGCGGGAACCCCGAGCTTCTCGGCCAGGGGGATCGCGGAGGGGGACGGATCATCTCCTGCGTTGGCTTCCGCAGCCTCGGCTGCGATCCGGTGGGGGTGGTCGGGACAGCCCTGCTTCTTCCGTTTGAGTTTCGGTGGATCGGCTTGCGCAGGGCGCATTGGGGGTGGATGCCTGTAGGCGAATAGACGGATTTCTTACAGACGGGGCAGAGTACCCTGGGAGCAGCAGGTGTAGGGCAGGGCTTCGGATTCATCACGGTTGTCCCGCACGGGCGAAGCTGACATCCAGGGGGACATCGAGTCGGTGTTCTTCCGCTGAGATGTTAAGACCAGGATAGCGGATCGGCCATGGAAGAACAAGTAAGAAATGAAAAAATTTTTAAAAATTTATGATAGCCGTCATGCAGACGAGTGGGCGACCAACTCGTCGTGCAAGCCTTGCGTGCTCGCCCGCGACACGGCTGTAATGGCTGACGGTATCGGGATGGACGTCGATCAGTCGTGCCGTCTTGAGGACGCCGCAGCCCTCGGCGATGTGGTGCAGGATCGAGAGGACCTTATGCTCGGGCAGGTGGGCGCGAGACAGCGGGGTGCCCTTGCGCGCGGAGAAGCGGGCCTGGCAGGTGCGGCAAGAGAGCAGACGATATTGCCGGTGCTTGCCGAGTCGGCCGGTGACGGTGAGATTTCCGGCGCCTGCGGCGTCCGTGGTCGGGGCATCGGGAATTCTGGCAACAGAACAGGGACAGGTCGTCCATGGTGCAATGCGCGACCTCGAAGTCGCAGCGAGAAAGAGACTTGAATCATCAGTAATCAAGACCGGGAACCCGGCTCATCCGCGATGGTGAGCCGGGGTCCCCGTTCGGTTATTGGGGTGCCTGTCCGTCTCAGGGGAGGAGGCCAGCCATGTCAGAGAGCCCAACCTTTCGACCGGCCAAGCCCTGGAGCTGGGTCATCTGGGCCGTCCAGACTTTCCTTCGAATGGACCTCGCCTGGCGCAATCGGCTCCATCTCGAACCGCGTGACCTGGGGGCGCTGCGTGACCTCCCGCCGGAGGCGGGCATCATCCTCACACCTAACCATGCCGATGAGACGGACTTCAAAGGTAAATGACCGCCGAACCCGTTTGTACAGTAGTGGCCCTTGACGTAAGTCCAATGATTTCATCGAAACTGGGAAGGATGCGGAAACAAGAGAGACCCTCCTGACGGGTTCGGCGAATCTTTACCTTCAAAGTCTGCTTCGAGCTGTCCCGCCGCTGCGGACGTCGGTTCCTCTTCATGATGAACCGCGAGGCGTTCGACGAGAACTTCGGGGCCGCAGGCTGGTGGCTCCAGCGCCTCGGGGCCTTCTTCGTGGAGCGCGGAGGCGATACCGCGGAGGCGAAACGCTACGCCATCGCGGTGGTGGAACGGGGTCAGGAGGTGCTCGTCATCTTCCCGGAGGGGGAGATCTACTACCTGAACGACCTAGTGCAGCCGTTCAAGAGCGGGGCCGTCGATGTCGGGTTGCAGGCCGTGGTCGAAGCGCGGCGAACCCGGCCGGCTTGGACGGCCTACCTGGTCCCGATGGCCCTCAAGTACCTGCTACCGCGAGCCCATCACCCGCATCCTGGAGCGGCGGACCCGCTCGATGGAGCGACGTCTCCGCCGGCGCATGAGCGGGCTCTCGCTCCAGCGGCGATTGGTTGATATCCTGGCGGACCTGTTGCATCGCCAGGAGCTGGCCCATCACCTGAAGCCCGACGCCGATCGTCTCACCGAGTTGAGCGAACGCGTGCAGGAGGTGCGCACGGCCATCCTCTCGCAGACCGAGGAGAAGTACGCAGGTGCCACCGTCAACCTCCAAGCCCAGGCGATGGACCGGGCGTGGCGGCTCAGTTCCTATCTGCGGAACCTGTTGCTCGGGAAAGGGCGATTCGGCGCCGCGAGTAGGGCGCAGGTCCGCACAGACCTGGCGGCGTTGACGAGTGTCGCCCAGATGGGTAGCTGGCAGCCGCAGTACGTGGAACTGGATCCGTCGCAGGAACGGCTGGCGGAAACGATCCTCAAGTTGGAGCGGGAGATCCACCAGACCAAACGGCCGCACCAACTGGCCAAGCGGGACGTCTTCATCCGCATCGGCGAACCCATCGACCTCGGCCGCTTCATCCCGGACTATCTGCGGGATGCACGGGCGGTCCGCCAGAGCGTCGCTGTACAACTCCGGGACATGATTCAGTCCCTCATCGATAATACCGTCGTAGCCCCACCGGCAAGACTCGAAGGCCGACAGGAAGTTACGTCGGGAGAAAATCAATAATATAAACAATAGTTGTTGATATTTCCGCGTGACGGAGCCCGAAGCCATGGATGGAATGCGTCCGCGCCGGCTGGTGGCGATGGTCGTGCTCGTGGCGGCATTGCCGGCCTGTTCCGCCCGAGTCCCCGTGGAGGACTTGCCGAGCGCACGCCAGACGCTGGCGGAGGCCGGCAAGCGGCTGAGCCGGTCGCTCTCAGTCAACGAACTGACCGCGCTGGCGGTCCGGGGCGAGTGCGTGCTGGCCGCCCTGACACACCAGGAGCGCGACGCCCTGGGGCGGGGCTATCTCCGGTTCCGCGTCGATCGGCCGGTCATCGTCGATGTCGCTGCGCGCGAGGGCTCGCTCCCGTTTTGGCTCGCCGACCAGGGTTTTACAAAGACCCCTTCGTCGCTGCGCATCGACGGCGCGGATTGGCCGATCTTCCGAAAAGCGTTCCCCGAGGGCTGGGTCGGGCTCGGCGTCAACGCGCTGGACTGGAGGGCATCGACGCATTACGTGGTCTTCGTGCGTCCCGCGGAGGGCGGCTCGGTCGCGGTCCAGGCGATCGACCCGGGGCACTGGCGCTCGATATCGGCGGGGGATGGGGTCAGCGCCGCCTCCGGCGTCGCGCTGCCGATCCACGGCCTGCCCGACGAGCTCCGGGGGGCCACCCTGCTGCAAGCGTCGCACGACCAGCGGCACGCGACCGCACTCGCGCACGGCCGGGTCTGGAAGACGCACGTCGCGTCGAGCCGGACGCCCGACCAGGTGGCGATCGCGTTCGGCCACGACCCGGCGCGAAGCCTGGTCTGGACCTGGCGGACCGAGCCGGGCGTCGCCGCGACCGCGCTGCGGCTGGCTTCGGCCGACCTGGAGCCGATCCGCGTCGTCCGGGGCGACTCGCGGCTCGTCGAGTCCCCCAACCTGCTCAATGACCCGACGATCCGCCGCCACCGCGTCGCCGTGCACGACCTGGAGCCGGGCACCGAGTACGCCTACGCGCTCGGCGACGGCTCGCCCGAAGGCTGGACGCCCTGGCGGCGGGTCCGGACCGCGCCCGAGCGGACCCGAAGGTTCCAGTTCCTCTATCTCGGCGATGCCCAGTGCGGCCTCGAAGCCTGGGGCAAGCTGCTCCGAGGCGCCCATGCGCGCCACCCGGGCATCGGGTTCATCCTGCTCGCGGGTGACCTGGTCGATCGCGGCAACGAGCGGACCAACTGGGACCATTTCTTCCTCCGCGCCGCCGGGGTCTTCGACGTCGTGCCGCTGATGCCCTGCGTCGGCAACCACGAATACCTCGACCAGGGACCCCGGCTCTATCGCGCCTTCTTCGCGCTGCCCGGAAGCGGTCCCGAGGGGATCGACCCCGGCCTCGTTTATGGCTTCGAGTATGCCGACGCCTTCGTCGCGGTCCTCGACAGCAACCAGGCGATTGTCGATCCCCGGAACGCCCGGCGTCAGGCCGAGTGGCTCGACGCCGCGCTGGCCCGGACCCGCGCCACCTGGAAGTTCGTGATGTTCCACCACCCAATCTACGTCTCGCACCCGACCCGCGAGACCCCTGTCCTCCGTGACGCCTGGGTGCCCGTCTTCGACAAGCACCACGTGGACATGGTGTTCCAGGGACACGATCACGCCTACTTGCGGACCCATCCTCTCCGCGCGCATCGCCGCGTGGCCTCGAACAACCGGGGGACCACGTACGTCGTCTCGGTCTCGGGCAACAAGTATTGCGCAGCGCCCGCGCGACGAGACGGCGGTCGGCCTGACGAACCTCTCGACCTCTCAGACGATCGACATCCAGGTACCCGAGAGGCGGCTCACCTATCGCGCCTGGAATGCCGAGGGCCGCGTGGTGGACCGCCTCGTCATCGAGAAGTCGGGCGTGTGTGACAAGCCCTCATGGTGACCTCTTCCCGAAGCTCGCGACCACTCCCCGGAGCTTGCCCCCGCGCTGCTCGATGACCATCTTCCCGTAGAGCAGGCCGAACCAGATGACCCAGGCCAGGACGATCCAGCCGCGCCAGTCGATGGGCTGACGTTGCGGCGACGGGCCTTTGTCGTCAGGCTCTTCAGGCCTGGAGGGGCGACTTCTCCGCGCCTCGGCCGGCGTGATGTCGCCTCGCCAGAGTTCGGGGCCTTCTCGGGGTTGATCAAAGCGGCGCATGCGGCGACTCCTCATGATGCAAGCGCGCCCACCAGCGCCGCGCGGCGCGATAGACGCGGTCGGGTTGCAGACCCGCCATGCAGGGGTGGTCCGCCAGCGGGCAGACCTTCTGATGGCAGGGGCGGCAGGAGACGTGATGCCGTAACACCAGCGACCGCCGCGACCAGGGCCGCCATTGCCGCGAGCAGTTCGTCCCGCTGAAGAGGACCACTGCGGCGATCCCCGCGCAGGCCGCCAAGTGCGCGGGGCCGGAATCGGCGCCGATGAACAGATCGGCCCGCTCCAGGAACGCGGTCGTCTGCGGGACCGTCATCCGGCCGGTCCAGTCGCGCAGGTTAGCGTGTGGCGCGAGCACCGAGGCGGCCCCAGCCTCCTCGGGGCCGCCAACCACCACCACCCGCCAGCCGTCGTCGAGGAACCGGCCGATCAGCGCCCTCCAGTGCGCAGGGGGCCAGCGCTTCGCCACCGTCCCCGCGCCGAGGTGAACCGCCAGCAGCGGCGCCGAAGCCCCGAACCGCCCCGCGTGCAGCCAATCGGCCTCATCCCGGGCACTCGGCCTCGAGGAGATGGGGCGCGTCTTCGATCGGCCCCCAACCAGGACCCTCTGCCGCGCACGGACGACGGCACCCGACGCCCGAGTCAGCCGGTTGGGCCACGCCTCGCGGAGCCACTGGCCGACCAGGACCCGGTCGCGGTCGGTCGCGTGCACGACCACCCGCGCGGGGCCTTCGGCCGGGAGACCCAGCCGTTCCAGCAGCGCGAGCCGCGAGACAACCTCGTGCCGGCCGGGCACCCAGTCGGCGACGTCGGTCAGCAAAAACCCGCCTCCCCCCATCGCCCAGCCAACCCGCCGCGGGATGCCCGCCAGCGCGAGCACCAGCACTGTCAAGATGTCGCCCCGGATGTCGATGCCCAGATCGTAGCCCTCGCCCCGGAGCGCCCGGCCCAGTTCCCAGACCGCCGACGCCAGCGCCCACCGGCCTCGATGGCGCTCGAACCAGGTCCGCGCCGCCAGCCGGACCCGGTCAACGTGCGGGTCGGACTCGAAGACTTCGTGATTGCTCGGTGAGGCGAGCACGTCGATGGTTGCCTCGGGATATGCCACGCGGAGCCGCACCAGCATCGGGCTGGTCAGCACCGAGTCGCCCAAGTGGTCGAGCTGGACCACGATGATCCGCCTCGGCGCCGCCACCCGCCGCGCCGGACGTACCCGGCGCAGGCGCGCAGCGCCACCGACCCGACCGCGTCGAGCGCGCGCACCAGGACCCGCCACCGGCGCTTGCTGTAGCGGTAGCGGCCGACCGGCACGGGCCTGGGCTTTCTCGAGTCGCGTGCGATGTCCGCGCTCCGATCTGGCAGTTCAGATTGAAAATTTGAAATCTCAAATCTGAAATTATGAACTTAAAATTTCAAATGTGAAATTATCACAGATTTAATGAATCGCTCAGGCGGCGACCTGGTCGTAAACGTCGGCCGTGCGCCGGGCCACGTCGGACCAGAGGAAACGCGCGCCAACGTGGTCCGCCAGGCGGAGGTCCGGCCCCAGCGTCCATCCCCGGAGGACTGCGGTGTGGATCTCCGACACGCGATCGGGTCGGGCGTACTCGACGTGGTTGCCGAAGTACTCGCGGGTGCAGCCGTAGGGCGTGATCACCACGGCGCAGCCGGCGAGGGCCGCCTCCAGAGCGGCCAGCCCCGGCGTCTCGAACCAACTGGGCAACGCGAAGACACGGGCCGCGGCGTAGGCCGAGGTCAGGACCGAGTCGTCGTGATCCATCGCGCCCAGCCAGCGGACGAACCCGAGCCCGGCGCGGCGGCACTCCTCGGCGTAGGACTCGTGCCCCGCGGGGGGGGCGCCGATGGCCACCAGCGGCACGCCCATCCGCGCGACCGCCCGGATCAGCCCCAGCACGTTCTTCCGGGGCTCGACCCGTCCCACGAAGAGCACGAAGTCCTCCCCGCCGTAGAGCGCACGGAACCGCGCCGGCGACGCCTGCGCGAACGTCGACCGAACTCCGTTCGGAACGACCCGGACCCGCCCCGGATCGACGCCGAAGAGACGGACGAGTTGCCGCGCCTCGGCCACCGAGTTGGGTAGGACGACGTCGGCCAGCCGCAGGAGTTCCCGCCGCCAGCTCGGCCAGCGGGACGAGGCGTGCATGACGCCCCATTTCGCCAGGTCCCAGGCCCGCTCGCACGGGTCAGTCGCCAGCGCGGCGATCGCCTTCAGCTCGAACCAACAGATCGGCGAAAGGACCACGGGGATCCCCCGGCGCGCGCCACTCGGGCCAGCTCCAGGCCTTCATGCGACATCCCGAACAGGTGGAGCAGCCGCGCCCGCTCCAGGCGGTCGGTCCAGGGAGAGAACAGGTGGACGTCGATGCCCCGCGACTCCAGGTGGAGGCCCGTCTGCACGAGCTGGTTCTCGCCGCCGCCGGGCGACTGGAACACATGCGACGGCGCATGGAAGAGCACCGCGCCGGGGTCATCTTTCCGTGCGAGCGCGCGTCGAGCCAGAGGGGAGGGTCGATGATGGGGGAGGGGAGCAGGGTCTCGATCATTGAGCAGCCTCCGTGCGTTGGGTGTGTTGCCACCACCGCAATCCTTTCTTGACGCGCGCGCAAGAGCGTGTTCGCGGGCAGGTCGTGCAGTGGCGTGACGGTCTCCCAGTCGAGCGCCTGGCGGACGGCGGCCTTCAGCTTCAGGCTCGGTGACCGGGGCGCGGGCACCGGCGCGGGAAGGTGGGGCCGAACGTCGCGCCGCTCGTAGGCCATGTCCTCCAGCCGGAGCATCATCCGAGGGCCGGTGACGGGGACCGTCGAGACGTGCGGCCCGCGCACGACCTCCAGGCCAAGCGGAAACGTCTCGTCCCAGTCGTCGAACTGGACCTCGAGCCGGCCCTCGGCCTTTGGCACGACCGACCACCGCCGGCCACCCCGCCACCGCCACCACCGCGCGAACTCGGTCAGGGTAACCCGCCAGAGCAGAGCGTCGCCCGCGATCGCCACGCTCAGGGCCGAGAGGACCTCGGGGAACCGGCCCAGCCGCCGCTCGGGATGGCCGTACACGAACGCGGGCTCGCCCGCCCTGACCTTGGCCCGGACGACGCCCGCCAGGTAGTCGGCGATCGACGCGGCCGTTGTCGATCCCGGCCTCGAGGAACAGCCCCTCGCAGATCGGGTGGATCGGGACCTGGAGCACCTTCGAGAACCGATCGTCGCGCCAGGGGAAGAACGGCAAGTCGTCGTAGCCGAGCTGGAAGTCAGAGGAATACGGATAGCCCAGCGCCTCCAGGACCGCGTCGAGCCCGGCGTTCCAGCGCCCGTGCGGCGCGGCGAAGCCGACCGGCGCGAACCCCGACTCCCGAGAGGAGCCCGTGGGCGCGCGAGCAGGTTCCGCCGGTTCGATTCCGCGTCGCGGTAGACGACGTGGTAGTGCGCCGTGCGACTGGGTGTCGACGCGGAGCAGGTCCTGGAGCACGGCGGGCTGGTCGCCGTAGGCGTGGGTGCTGACGAAATGGGTGCAGCAGTCGGCCAGCGGCCGCCGGGCCCGGGCGAACCGGGCGTAGTCCTCGACGACGGGCTCGTCGAGGTCGACCCGGAGGTTGAACGCCGATCGGTACGGGAACGGGAACGGCGCGAGCCGGGCCCAGAGCCCCCCAGCCCGCGTCGACCGCGTGCCGGAGCCGCCCGACCAGCCGCCGGCGGATCGCCGCCTTGGACACGCGGGCGACCCGCTCGGTCAGCGTCCAGCGGCCAGCGATCCGCCAGGTCGCCGCGTGGCCGCGCGCGTCGAGCAGCGCCTGGAACGGGTCGGCCCGCTCCTCGCCGCGGAGCAGGTCGATGTCGAGCGCCACGTGGTCGGGCGTGAGTGTGGCGCGGACCGTCGCCGCCGAGACGCGGCGGCCGTCGTACAGCACGAACCGGCCGCCTCGGAACGCCAGCGGGTGCGGGTCGCGCACCTTCGCGAACGCGATCCCCTCCTGGGCGAGGATCAGCTCCAGCCCGGGCGGCGTCTCCCAGAGCAGGAGGGGCAGGGGGGGCAGGGTCGTGGCAGAAGAACCACCTATGCAAACTGACCTCCCGGCACCCTGGCCGACCAGAGAGTCATCAGCCGCACCGCGGCCACGTGCCGGAACAGCCAGCGACCCGCCTCCGCAGGGCGATGAGCAGGTGCGCGACCCGGACGTCCTCGAATCGCGGCGGCAGCCGGTTGCGGAACGCCCCGGGCCAGAACCAGCGCTCGCGGACCGGGCCGCCGCGCGGGTACATCCAGCGGCCGCGGCGTCTCGTCGAGCCACTTGACCACCAGGTTGGGCAGCCAGGGCCGGCCGCGCTTCAGCGAGCCGGCGTTCTTGTCCACGATCGCCAGGATCCCCCCGGGCCGGAGCACCCGGCGAGCCTCGCCGAGCACCGCGTCGACCGCGGCCAGGTGCTCGAAGACCTCGACCGCGATCACGGCGTCGAACGTCGCGTGCGGCGAACGGCAGCCGCCGCGCCGAGCCGCGGACGCGAGCGAGGCCCGCGGCCTCGGCCAGCATCGCGGCCGACAGGTCGAGCCCGACCACCTCGCCCCCGCCGCCGCCAGCCGCGCGGCGAACCGGCCCTTGCCGCAGCCCAGGTCGAGGACCCGCCGCCCGTGCCAGCGGTTCGAGGCAGTCCGCGGAGGGCGCAGAGCCGGACGTCGTCCGCCGCCACCTCGCGCTTGAAGCGGCGATGGAGCAGGTCGAACCGCGCCCGACCTCGGCCTCGTGCCGACGCCGTCATGACGCGTCCCTCCTGCCCGGAGCCGCTCGCGGTGCTTCCAGCTGCCGGACCGCCACCGACACGCCCGACAGCGCGCAGAAGACGAACCCCTCCAGGCCGTCGCGGAACCCTTGCTTGCCGAGGTAGAGCTTGACGAACGTCCAGAGCGGGCCGGACCGTCAGGTCGGCCATGCGCCGGCCGCCGGCCCTCGCGCTCGAACTTGATGGCCTCCAGGGTCGTGTATTCGTTGATCTTGCGGAGGAACGTCTGCATGTCGGGGATGGTCCGGTGCTGGAGCGCGTGCTGGAGCCGGCCGGCGGTGCCGCCGGAGATCGACCGTCTCGTGGACGGCGCCGACCCATCGGCCCGGCTCGCGGCGGAAGAGTCGGAGCGGACGGTCGTGCTGCGTCCCCGAGTAGGCGAACGGCCGGCCGAGGATCACGCTCCGGATCGGCACGCGGTAGCCGTCGTGCGTGCGCCGGGCTCGGACGTCTCGACGGCGAATCTCGCCGGCCAGCTCGGGCGTGGCCCGCTCGTCGGCGTCGATCGCGAAGACCCAGTCGCCCGTGGCCAGCCCCAGCGCCGCGTTGCGCTGGCCGGCGAAGTCGTCGAAGGTCCGGAGCGCGACCCGGTCGGCCGCCGCGATGGCGATGGCCTCGGTCTCATCGCGGCTGGCGGCGATCGACGACGCACGACCGACTCGTCGGCCCAGCGGACCGAGGCGAGGCAGCCGGGCAGATTCTCCGCCTCGTCCTGCGCGAGGATCAGGACCGAGATGCGCGGCTCAGGCATGCCGGACCGCCTTTCGGACTCGCGCCGGCCAGCGCCCGCGCGGGGAAGTAGACGGCGTAGGCGGCCAGCGCCGCGTCGAGCCGGCCCAGCGCGGCCAGGACGATCCAGAGATGCCAGCGGATGTCGGCATGGCCGCCAGTCGGACGGCGGCCTCCAGCATCGCCGTCCCCGACCTCGCCCCGGGCGTGCCGCCGCCGGGCCCACGCGGCCCGACCTCCTTCGCGAGCGCTCGAGGACGTCCGCACCACGAACACGTATTTGCCCATCCCGTAGAGCATGCCCAGGACGAGCCACGCGGGATGGCCGTCGCGGGGAACGCGGACCAGGCGATCGCGGCGTGCAGGGCCATGTCGCCCAGCTCGTCGAGGTACGGCGTCGAGCCAGCGGCCGAACTCGGTGGCGGTCCCCTGGAGCCGGGCGAGATGGCCGTCGGCGGTGTCGAGCACCAGCGCCAGCGCCAGCGCGGCAGCCGTCGCGGCGTGCGCGCCTCGGACCCGCAGGGCCGAGCGCCACGGCGACCGCGGCGCCGAGCACCAGCGCGGCCGAGGCCAGCGTCAGGGCGTTGGGCCGCACCCGGGTCGGGCAGAGCGCCGGGCCAGCCGTCGCGCGGGGCCGAGCGCCCAGTAGCGGCCGAGCGGCTGATACGACTGCCGGCGCCGTCAGCTCGTCCTCGGCGCCCGCGAGCCCCGGGGCCGGTCGAGCCGCCAGATCACGGCCGACTCGGGATCGCTTCCCCCGCAGACCGCGCGCCGGAGCCGCGTCGGGTCGTAGAGCCGGTCGGTCCGCAGGATCGCCGCGCCCTCCGGCGGCGGGCCGGTCGCGAACACGACCCGCTCCGGCGGGCGATCGGAGACCAGCGCCTGGAACCGGCGATGCTCCTCCAGCCGCGCATGGACGACGATCGGCCCCGCGCCTCGTCCAGTGTCAACGCCAGGTCGAGCAGGTGGGCCAGCACGGCTCCGTCCCTAGCACCACCTCATCGGCCAGGGGGCCGCGCGGACCCCCGGACGGGCGTCGATCACGAGGTGCGGGGTCGGAACGGCGCATCGGTCGCCTCCTTGCGGCATGGCCCCCGACGAGCGGCATCTCGGCGTTGGCTTCCGGAGTCTTGCTTGCACCGCCTTGCGGCCTCAGGAATGGCGGAGGGCATATGCGAGCTGCCAGACCACGGATCTCAGATCAAGAACACCAAGTTTCGACAGCCAGATCAATGCATCTCTCATTAGCCATCTGTCTTCTCTCATTGATCATCTGTCAATTGACACATTTTTGGTTCACCACCGAAATTGTCTGAAAAAACGCCTCCTGTCGGCCGATCCATCGTCCCCGCCCGGCCGGCAGGTCTCGCCGGGCCGTCCGGACCTGGCGGAGCCGCGCGAGCGCCTCGACCAGAGCGACGGCGAAGGCCGCGCGGCGGGTGGCCAGCGCGTGCGCCAGCCGGACTGGGAGCCAGGCCAGGTGCACCGCGAGCCGACGGCCACTCAGGTTCTTCCAGGCGAAGATCAGGCTGTTGCGGATCGCCAGGCGATCGCAGCCGGCGCGGCCGAACGCCGGGCCGAACGACCCGAAGCCGCGGTGGTAGGCCACCGAATCGGGCACGTAGTACCCTCTCCAGCCCGCCATCCAGCCCCGGAAGCCGAGGTCGAGGTCCTCGATCCGGCCGGGGAAATAGAGCGGGTCGTAGCCGCCGAGCGCCAGGAACTTGCGGCGATCGACCGCCAGGACCGGCCCCGCCGCGGCGGTCAGGTCGGGATGCCCGACCTGCTCGCGATAGCCCGGGACCCGGCACATCCCCTGCACCAGGCCGAAGCGGGTCCGGACTCGGGTCCGCATTCCCTCGTACTCCCGGCCGTCGAAGGTCCAGCACTGGGGGGCCGCGAAGAGGGCATCGTCGTGCGCGTCGAAGGCGGCCAGCAGCGGCGCCACCGCGTCCGGGGCGAGCTTGACGTCGTTGTTCAGCAGGAGCACGACCGCCTCGTCCCGCCGCGCCAGCACGGCGTTGAACGAGGCCAGGCCACGGTTCGGCTCGCGGACGACGCCGACCGTCGGACCAATCGCGCGCCAGGTCGTCAAGCGAGCCGTCGGTCGAGCCGTTATCGACGACCGTCACCCGGCACGGCACGGGCGCCGCGCCGTCGCTGCCAGGATCGAGGGCAAGCACTCGGCCAGGAGTGCCCGACCGTTGAAGTTGAGGACCAGGATGTGCGTTCGGTCGACACCCACGGGGTCCATCCCTCGTGCCAGCGAAGCCGCGTCCCGCTCGATGTCGTCGCGTACGATACGCCGCTCCGCCCGATTGGTCAACCCCGCCCGCCCTTCAGGCGACGCGCGGACGTCGCCCGGGCCAGACGAGCAGGCCAGCCAGCCCCACACCGAAGATCGCCAGGGTGCTCGGCTCGGGGATCGCCGCCGTTTCCAACGCGTTCGCGATCAAAGCGTAGCCCTCAGCATTCGGGTGGACGCTGCCGCTGCTGATGGAAGTGTCCGTCAGCTCATGGCCGGCAAGCGGCGTCGCGATATCGACGAAGTGCGCGCCGAAGGCCGCCGCCTCGGCCGAGATCAACGCATTCAGCGCCTTGACCGCCGGGCCGGCCAGCTTCTCCATCGCCCCATTGGGGTCGGCCGCGAACGGGTTGTGATAGCCAAGCAAGTAAAGCGAGGCCTGGGGGACTTGCGACTTCAACTCGCCCAGCAAGGCCGTGTAATTGCCCTGCACGTTCGCGAGAGTACTGATGATCCGGGCCTGTTGCTGGTCCGGCGTCAGGTTGAGGAAGTCCGGCTGATGAAGCGTGACGAACAGATCATTCGGCGCCAGGTTGACGCTCACGGTGCTGATGTTGTGGCCCGCCGCCTTCTCCGCAGCGATCGTTGAGAGGAGTTCGCTGTTCTGGGTGGTCGAACTCTCGGGATAGTTCAGGTTTAACTGCAGGGCCGGGTTGCCGCTCAGGGTTCCGTCGCCCTTCGGGCCGCCGTGGAAGAAGGTATCGGACGTCTCGGCATCCACGCCCAGGTTGATGACTTCCGGGCGGCGGTCATGGTCCTGCGTAGCCAGGAAATCCGCAAACGGCTTGACGTAACCCCGGTCGCCATAGGAGGGATTATGCGCGAAGTCGGTCTCGCCGAAGGCCAACGAATCGCCGATTGCGATGTACGTCTGGAGCGGGGCAGCCTCGGTGGCTGTGGGCACGATGAGCCATAGCGCCATCAGGGCCGACAAGAGAGCCGGCGGAGCGATCCTCCTCGTCACATCAACCTCCTTGTATTGCGATCCTTCCGTCGTCCTCAAATCCGTGGACGTCGCGGGGCATCCTAGCGGCCCCTTCGTCCGAACACAAGATCATCATTCCAAATATTCCTGGCGAAGCGATATTGAGGGATTCCTCTCCTTTTGCGAACGGATGAGGAGCCCTTTCAGAGGGTGTATGAGATCAGAGAATTCTCGGGCCGAACTAAATTTTCGTACACCCTTTCAGAAGACCTGGTTCAGACCGAGCCAGAGGACCGGCCCGTACCTCGTGCCGATCCCGACGGGCTGGGCCAGGTCGATCCGGATGACGGCGCGTTCCAGGAAGGCGAACAGCGCCATATCGATGCGCAACCCGACCCCGACACCATGCATCACCGGACTCCAGTCGCCCCGGATGTACGACTGGCCGACGTCGTAGAAAAGGGCGCCGACCAGGTTGCGGAGGGAGAGGACATGGTCGAGGAAGTCGCCCTCGACCTCGCGCCAGAGGGGATAGCGCCACTCGAAGGTCATCAGCCAGACCGAGCTGCCGAGGTTCTGGCTCAGGTCGAGGGCGCGGAGCCGACGGCCGCCGCCGAGGCGGAACAAGGGGGCGTGTCGGGCGCGCCGAAGCCGCCGTAGGCGCGGAAGGCCACGCGGCTCTTCGAGGGCTCGTCCGACCACGTTGGCAAGGGGCGGACGAGTCCGTACTCGCCGGTCACGCGAACATAGTCGATGCTCGATCCGTAGGCTCGGTCGCCGTATTCGGCGGTCGCTTCGACCTCGAATCCCTTGATCGGGTCCCAGTAGGGGAACAGCGTGCTCAGCCGATACCGAGCGCCGAAGGCGTCGAGCGTGCCGGTGTTGACCGGTCGGCCGTCGTCGCCCTGCCAGAACTCGTAGCCGGTCCCGAAGTAGAGCTCGAAGAATCCCTGGTCGTCGATCAGGAAGCTCGACGTCTCCAGGAACCGGTAGCGGAGGAACGCGCGGCCGCCCGAGTGCCGCTTGTCGTTGTAGAAGTTGTAGAGCCCTTCCTCGTAGAAGACGCCGGCCGACCAGCTCGGCCAGGGGAAGTGCAGCAGCGCGAACTGCCCGCCGAAGATCGCCTCGCGGAGCGCCGGCTCGGTGCCGGCCCAGAGCGTGAGCTGCCAGCGATCGAGCCGCTGGGCGCCGAGCTTGACGCCGCCGCGCGCGTACTGGTCGACGAACAGGCCGGAGATGACCGAGATGCGGTCGTGGGCCTGGAACTGCGACGACTCGTCGAGCGGCGTCATCAGCGGGGTGAACCGCCAGGCGATCTCGGGCTTCCAGCGGTTATTGTCGGGGACCGCGTCGAGCAGGGCGTGATCGGGGTCCACCACCACCTGCGAGGGCGCCTGCGGGGCCTGGACCGTCACAAACCAGCGGTCCCCCGGCTCGGGGTGCGTGACCCGCGCCGGGGACCTCGTAATCACCGCGCTCGGGCCAGATCGGCACCGCGCAGGCCGGTGTCACCGCACTGGCAGAGGACCACCGTCGGCTCGATCATCGCGCCGCTCTGCCGCAGCTCGACCGTTACCTCCCGACCGCCGCCGTCGGCGGGCGAGGGACCGACCTTGACCCGTTCGAGCGACCAGTCGGTCTCCTTGTGCTCGATCAGCCAGCCATCGAGGAACGACACCCAGTCGAAGCTCGGGTCGAAGGCCGCCAGCTCGCGCTTCAGGTCGGCGTAATGGAACGTCTCGAAGGCATAGTCGCGGTAGATCTTCTGGAAGAACGCGAAGAACCGGTCGGGGCCGAGCCGGTTCTCGATCATACCGATGACCTTCCCCCCGCGATCGTAGGCCAGGCTGAAGAGCGTGTTCAGGTTGCCCATCTCCCTGAGGTTGCGGATCGCCGAGCCCCCGTTGCCGCGTGCCCGCCAGCCGTAGTAGCCCGCCAGCCGGAGGTCCTCGCGGCCGATCGTCGGCAGCCAGCCGAGGCCCCTCGGCCAGACGATCAGGGGGGCGTTCCTGCCATACTTCGCGTCGAGCCGGATCGCGGTGAAGCTGTTGACGAGTCCCTCGTCCATGAACGTCTCGGCGTAGCCATCGGTCCCGACGACGTTCCAGAACCACTGGTGGCAGGTCTCGTGCGTGACCAGATGGTCGAGGTAGCGCGTGCCCGCCGCGGGCAGCCTCATCACCCGGTCATCGAGCAGGACCAGTCCCGAGCACTCGTTGCCGTTCCAGCCGAAGAACGAGGGCGCGATCTCGAACTCATCGTCGTAGTAGGGGCCGAACCAGCGCTCGTACAGCGGGATGACCTCGGCCGCGTAGCCCAAGATCTGCTCGGCGTTGGCCCGGTGCTCGGGGCACGCGACCACCCGGACGACCGTCGCGCCGACGCTGCCGTTCGCGGACTTCGAACCGGTCGGAGCAGACCAGCGCGAAGTCGCGCGCGGGCTCGCCACGATCGTCACGAGTTGCCGACCCGGTCCCGTGGGCTCTCGCCGGGTGATCCGCCCCGACGAGGCCACCACCTGATCCTCCGGCAGATCGAACCGGACCCTGTAATGCCCCGCCTCCTGGTACCAGGGCTGATGCCAGGGGACGAACGGGGTCCGCTCCCAACCGCGCTCATCGTGATGCGCCAGGACGGGGTACCAGTTCAACAGGTAGGTGATGCCGCGATGGTGCCCCCACCGTCCCCAGAAGTCGGGCAGGTCGAGCATGAAATCGATCTCGACCACGACCGTCCGCCCCGGCGCCACCAGGCCGCTCCAGCGGAACGATCATCACGGTATCGATGATGGGGTCGAACGCGAAGGGGACCGCCCGACCCGCGACGCGAACCTCGGAGACGGTCAACCGCCGCCCCTGCGTGTCCATTGCCTCTTCGGGGCTGAGCCGGAGCACTTCCAGCGTCTTGGACAGGATCACCTGGTCCTGATCCTGCACCTTGTAGCGCGGATAGACGTGGAAGACCAGCTCGCGGGTCGCGACGCTCGACCGGTTCGTGAACCGGACCCGTTCACGCGCCGTGACCCGCCTCTGCTCCAAATCGAGCCTCGCGTCGATCTCATAACGCGGCAATCCGGCCGGAATCGCTAGCCGAGGCCGCTGATCCGAGGCGCATCCCGGATCCCCTTCGGCCCGGATTGTCCGAGGACCGAGCAGGCCAAGCCCCAGGATCAGCCAGGCGATCCATCGCCGCCGATGCATCGGAATGACGGGCGTCCCAAAGGATTCGGATTCCATGCCAATTCCGATGCGGATCCTAGCCGATCTCGGGAAAAAGGTCTACGTGGGGGAT
This sequence comes from uncultured Planctomycetaceae bacterium, assembly GCA_963803395.1. Taxonomy (GTDB): domain Bacteria; phylum Planctomycetota; class Planctomycetia; order Isosphaerales; family Isosphaeraceae; genus JAFANO01. The sequence goes on along the minus strand of CAWDND010000067.1, from coordinate 104,751 downwards.
GGGGATGGTAAGTCCCCTCGCAACCTCCGTCCCCCAAGATCTCCGCACTACCTCGCCTCAGTGCTGGAAATGGCCTCGCCGCCGTTCCGGGTCATCAGCTTGATCAGCACGATGCTTGTTGATCTGATTGGTCTGAGAGGACGACGCTGCCGTCGCACTTGACGAAATTGACTAGACCTGGGTGCTTGCTCATCCAGTAGTTGTAATAATTTGTTGCTCCAACGGTGATCGGCTTGTTGAGGGTCCGCGTCATGTCCGTCCGGACGCAGCAACTCGTTGCCTCGGACCAGTTCCCCGTGAGCGTCTCGCCGTATAGGATGGTGTTCGAGTCGTGCCGTCCGGTGATGTCGGCCATGTTGACGGCGGAGTTCATAATAGGTGATACCATTGTCGTAATAGAGTTGCAGAAGAGTTGGCTGGCATGAGCTGGGGAGGCCGCTGCACCGTTGGCGCCGGGCGCGATCGACGCCGGCGGCCATGTTGCCGCGATAATCCGAGGCCCCCGCCCCTTGAGGTGACCCCGGGATGATCCCGATCCCCGTGCCCGCACTCACGCCGGTGACCATGCCCGGCTTGCGGTTCGAGGGGCAGACGAGAGCCCCTCGATGGTTCGCTGGACTGCTGGTCGAGTTGTCCAGGGCAGTCGGCGGGCAGGTAGATGTTGATCTCGTTCACAAAGTTCGCCCTGCTCGAGCTTGTGGAACAGCCCGGGCAGGCAGGCCCCACATCGAGTTCGGTAGGCCGTACAGGGGAGGCACAGTTGATATCGCTGCTGTACCGCGCCGTCATTGGAATCGATAGTCTGGCGACATGCAGTACCAGCCCCCGGGGAACGCTGTTGAACGCGTCGTGGTACTCCTGCGCGGCCAGTCCCAGTTGTTTGAGGTTGTTCTGGCACTTCGCCCGGTTGGCCGACTCGCGTGCTGCCTGCACCGCGGGCATGAGTCAGTGCGACCAGCACGCCGATGATGGCGATGACCACCAGCAGTTCGATGAGTGTGAACCCGGCCGTCGACCGACGATGTCCTCCGATTTCCGGCGCATCGGATCATCCCTTACAGACAGGAGGACAAACGAGACGGAGAGCTGAGATCGAACGATTCCAAATGTTCTCCAGCAAGCGAAACCCTCGGATTGTCATCACACCCTCTGCAGCAATCCGCGGCCAGCGCCAAGGTCTTCAGCAATCTCATCGAATCGGCGAGTCGTGGCGGGTTGTTGCCGCCGGGGAAAGACCGTGCCCCTCACGCCTCCCCCAGGCAGTGCTCCGCCGTCACTCCAGTTGACTCGACCGACCAGTAGGCGTTGTCGAGAAACGCCTTCCAGCTCCGGTACTTTCGGTGCGAGAGCTTGAGCCGCAGCGACGGGGCTCGTCCTGGGCTCGATCGGCTCGCGAAACAGCTTCATCGCGGCTTCGCGGGGCGTGCGCCCCCCCTTGCGGACGTTGCACTTCAGGCAGGCGCAGACGATGTTCTCCCAGGTGGCCTGTCCTCCCTGGCTCCGCGGCACCGACGTGATCGAGGCTGAGCTCGCTGGTGGCGAACGTTTAGCCGCAATACTGACAGCGATTGCCGTCACGCGCGAAGATGTTGCGGCGATTGAACTTCACCTTCTGCTTGGGCAGCCGGTCGTAAGCCAGCAGCCGGATGATCCGGGGTACCTGGATCTCGAAGTGGACGGTGCGGATGAATTCGTCGTCGGGGCCTTGAAAGGTGCGGGCCAGGGAGGCCTCGCGCCAGGTCGGGAAATTGAACGAGACATACTGGCCGTCATCGATCGTGATGACTTCCGCGATCTCCTTGAACAAGAGGCAAAAGGCCCGTCGGACCGGGATGACGTGAACCGCCATGTAGAACTTGTTGAGAACGAGAACGCTGCCATCAAGGGCGTGACCGGCGCCAAGGCTCATGGGCGATGCTCTCCTCGGGAGGCGAATGTGGGAAGGGCCAAGGCGAATCGGATCGCATCGAATTCGGAATCGATCGGACACGGCCTGCGGAGAGTAGCGGTTGCACGCCGGCCCGTGATCGCCCGGCCCTCCGGCTCTTCGAGCGCGTCGCGGACCGCCCGTCCCACTTCGGCCGTGGTCGCCTTGCCTCCTAGATCGGGGGTCTTCGGGCGCCCGCGCCGCCAGCACGCGGGCCACGGCGGCTCGCACCCGCTCGGCGCAGCCTCGCTGCGTCCAGGTGGTCGAGCATCATGGCCACCGAGAGGATGGCCGCGATCGGGTTGGCGATTCCCTTGCCGGCGATGTCGGGCGCCGAGCCGTGCACCGGCTCGAACATGCTGGGCGCGGTCCGCTCGGGGTTCAGGTTCGCCGACGCCGCCAGGCCCATGCCCCCCTGGAGCACGGCACCCAGGTCGGTGATGATGTCTCCGAACATGTTCGTGGTGACGATCACGTCAAACCTCTCCGGGGCTGACCACCATCCGCATGCAGCAGGCGTCCACATGCTGATAGTCGCTCTTGATCTCGGGATAGTCACGCGAAATTTCCGTGAAGGCCCGCATCCAGAGGTCGTGCGCGAAGGTCAGAACGTTGGTCTTGGCGACCAGCGTGACCTGGCCGTCAGGCCGCCGTCGCGGTCGGCCGCGGTCAGCCCTCGAAACGGCCGCCGCCGCGCGGTCCTGCGCCTGCTCGAAAGCGTAGCGCAGGCAGCGCTCGACGCCCTGCCGGGTGTTGATTGACGTCTGGATCGCCACCTCCTCGGGCGTCCCCTTGCGGGTGAACCCTCCGGCGCCGACGTACAGGTCTTCATTGTTCTCGCGGACGACCACCATGTCGATGTCGGCTGGCCCCTTGCCCCGGATCGGCGTCTCCACGCCCGGGTACAGTTGCACCGGCCGGAGATTGATGTACTGCTGAAAATCGAACCGCAGCCGGAGCAAGATTCCCTTTTCCAGGATTCCAGGCGGCACGCCCGGGATGCCCGACCGCACCCAGAAGAATCGCGTCGCAGCCCCGCAATCGATCGAGCGACCCCGTCGGGCAAGACCTCTCCGGTCGCCAGGTACCGTTCGCCGCCCAGGTCGAACGCTTTCGAGCTCGAACTCGAGGGCGTCCAGCCGAGCCACGTCGTCAAGAACGGCCAGGCCTCCGCGATCACCTCGGGACCGACTCCGTCTCCTGGGATCACACCAATTCTGTACAAACTTCCCTCCCGCGGCGGGTGTTTCGAGCTGAATTGTCCGAAAATCGGATATGAATCTGTCCTGATAATGCGTGGTTCCAGTCACGACTGGCATAGGTTGCACGTAAGGTAGGCCTTCGACAACATACGGTATCTCGATCTTAGTCGAGTTTCTAACCCTGTGTCGAATCGTTGGAGATAACGGCGGCGCCGAGCGTCACCAATAAAGGTCGCGGCGGAGCATGCTTGATCGCGATGCGTCGCGGACTTTCGGACTCTAGCCGTGCCTGCACCGTCACACAGCTTCTCGGGCTGATGCATGGGACATGCGAACGGGTCTTTGCCACTCGCCGTGTGACTAAAGGAGAAAATCGTTGACAACAGCACTTCCGAACCATATTTTCATTAGCGGCCTCGATTTGCGGTCGGCCTCGACACGTCCTGACCCTGATTGAACAACCCAATTCATCCTTGTGTGCAAGAGAAGCCAGTTCTCTCTGGGGCTGTACTTGCGATTACCAGGGAGCGCGGAGAGGCGGTATGGCCACCTCGGTAGACGGCAACACGTCCGGGAAAGACGCTCAAAGGGCTTTCCGGCCTCGACGAAGTCCAACATGGAGAAATCGATCCTCCGCCGCGGTCTGGCCACGCCGGGTGAGATCGAGGCCTGCAAGGCCACCGGCCAAGCTCGCCGCCAAGAACAAGATTCCTCGCCCAGCCTGCTGGAAGTCATGGTCGACGCCAAGGTGCTGACCCGCAGCCAGATGATGCGGCTGCTGCAAGAAAAAGGGCGAGGGAACACGCAAGTTCGAGATCCCCGGCTACCAGATCCTGGACAAGCTGGGCAAGGGGTCGATGGGGGTGGTTTACAAGGCCCGCCAGGTCAGCGTCGACCGCGTCGTCGCCGTCAAGATCCTGCTCGATTCCCTGGCCCAGAACAAGGAGTTCATCAAGCGGTTCGAGCGCGAGGCCAAGATCGCCGCCAAGCTCTCGCACAACAACGTCGTCAACGCCATCGACGCCGGCGAGGTCGGGGGGCCATTACTACTTCGTCATGGAGTACGTCGAGGGGCTGACGATCAAGGACTATCTCGACAAGAACAAGGTCTTCGAGGAGAAAGAGGCCATCCGCGATCGTGATGGCCGTGGCCGAGGCCCTCAAGCACGCCAACCACCGCGGGCTGATCCACCGCGACATCAAGCCCGAGAACGTGATCCTCACCAAGGACGGCGGCGTCAAGCTTGCCGACCTGGGGCTGGCCCGGCTGACCGACGACGAGAAGTGGGGCCTGGCCGAGGCCGGAATGGCCATCGGCACGCCTTACTACATCAGCCCCGAGCAGGTGCGCGGGCAAACCGACATCGACATCCGGGCCGATATCTACAGCCTGGGCGCCACCCTCTATCACATGGTCACCGGCAGCGTTCCCTACGGCGGCGACAACCCGGCAGAGGTCATGCGCAAGCACGTCGATCCCCGAGTTCAGCTCGTCCCTCCCGACCACCTCAACACCCGGCTCTCCAGCGGGCTGGGCATGGTCATCGAGACCATGCTGGCCAAGAACCGCGAGCACCGCTACTCGAACCCCGACGACCTGATCCTCGACCTCAAGTGCCTGATCCAGGGCGAAAGCCCCATGATCGCCGGCCAGAAGACCGAAACGCTTGCCGTGCTGGCCGAGGGGGACATCGACGAGGCCATCCGTAACGCCACCGAGGCGCAGATGATCGAGTGGGCCGCCTACATCAACAGTCGTTACCACGTCATCATCGCGCTGGCCGCAATGCTCGGGCTGTCGGTCATCACCAACCTTGTCTTCCTGACGACCCGCTGACCGCCCGCTGCCCGGCCCATTCGTGGCCCAGACGCGTGGTCACAGGTGGGGTCGGAGGGCTTGCGCCTGATTGAGGGAGGGCAGCCGACCGCCGTTCCCGGACTGGAGCCATCAGACCCAGCCGTTGCGCCAGTTGCTCCACTCGCGGGTGATCGCGGCCTGACCGACGATCCGACCCCCTTCGGGCGACTTGGCGCCCCCGTAGCGGAGTTGCTCCGGGTCGGCCAGGGCGGCCTCGACGCCCCGCGCAGGACGAAGCGGTCGAGCACCTTCCCCTCGGTCTCGTGCGCGAGGCGGGCGTTGAATGCGATCAGCGCTGCTTGGCCCTCGGGGCGGGCCGGACGGATCCGAAGAGGAGGCCGGGAACTGGGCCATCAGATCCGGTCGCTCCGGCGGTTCCGCGCCCTCCGGCTGGCCTCCTGAAGCACCCGGTTTTCCTCCTCAGTCAGACCGGCGCGTCCCTCCCGCGCGATCTTGGCGAGCACTTCGTCGAGCCTCGCGTCGAGCTGCTCCTCGGGGATAACGGCTGTCGTCGAGGGCTTGGGCGTGGCGGCCGGGTCCGGCGACCAGGTCGGGCCGGCCGGGCGCGGAGCGATCTTCTCGCGCGGCTCGGGTGTGATGACCCGGAGCCGAGGACGGCCGACCCGTCCCCACGAGAGCCGCGACCATCGCAGATCGAACCGCTTGTAGAGATACCCGTACACTGCACCCGACAGGTGCGATGCCACCGCCTCCCCGAACGATTCGCCGTGCAACAACTGCCACACGTTCATACCCAGGTAGATGGCCACGAGCAGCCACATCTCCACCGGGAGGACGAAGAACAGCAGCACTTCGCGATGAGGATAGTAGAGCGCGTAGATGACGACCACCGCCATGATCGCGCCCGAGGCCCCGAGCATGGCGTGATGCGAGGAGGAATAAAAGTCGAGCACCGCCCAGCCCAGTGTGCTGATGACCGCCGCGCTGAGATACAGTGCGACGAAGTCGCGCGTGCCGTAGAGCGACTCCATCTCGCGGCCGACCATCCAGAGGAAAACCATGTTCCAGAAGAGGTGGAACATCCCGGCGTGCAGGAACGTGGCGGTGAGCAACTCCCAGACCTGCCCGTGCAGGAAGATCCCCCGGCTGGTCGCCTGGAGATAATCCTCGACGAGGTGATCATTGAGGAAGGGGGTGAGGAAGAAGGCGACCACGTTGATCAGGATGATCGTCTTGCACGCCGGCGCGGTGCCGGTCAGCCAGCCGGAACCGCGTGTCTCGCCCCGGTAATACTCGCGGTCATAGATACCCATGATGGCTCCGGGGAACGTCAATCCCAACCAGCCCCAGCCGGCGAAGGCGAAGTTCCATCACCAGGTCTCTTTATCATCGGTCGTGCTCACCGACCTGTCAACCGGTCGAACGACCACTTCGCGGGTCGCGAAGCGTCGGCAACGGGGGATGGGGGGCCGGCGACTCCTCATTGATTGCGGAAAGGAGCGAGGAGCGGGTGGGCCGGACACGCTCGCTCAGTCCGACAGGAGTGCCTCCATGGCCTCCCGACGGTTCGCGTAGATTGGCCAGACGGTGTCGAGCGAGGTGATGCGGAGGAGCTCGCGAGCGCGTTCGGAGACCCCCGCGAGAACCATCATCCCTCCGCGCGCAGCGCCAGCTTCCAGCAGCGCAACAGAAGGGCGAGGAACATCGACCCGAAGTAATCGACCTTGCTCAGGTCGAAGACCAGCAGGGGAGGATCCACCTGATGTCGGAGCGGTTCCATGACGAGTTCGGCGACTTGCCGTTCCAGCCCGAACTCCAGCGATTCGAGCGCGGGCATCGCGGAGATCAAGGTCACTTCGCCGAGGTGCTCGATCGTGATGGCGTCTTGCGATTGCGGGGCGTTCATCGGTGTGACTTGGCATCCCCCCGTCGCGTCGTCATGGGGCGGGGCGCGTAACAACTCATCCTAGAGTAGAACCTCTCGCCCGCGCCCACAAGAGAAATCCGCCAGCATGGGCTCCGGTGGCCCCGATCGAGGGCCCTGCGTCCCCGCCCCGCCATGGCGAGGATGCCGCGACTCACGCCGAGGGTCGACTGTTCGAGAATGCGCGGACGACCTCGTACAGGTCGTGACTCACGAGCAACTCGTCGTCTTCAAAGTCGCGGAGCCAAACATAATTATCGCGGTAAGCCTGCGCGAGCAGGGGGTACAGGTCGGAGAGACGGATGGAGACGGAGGGCGCATGCCCCTCGTCGTGTAGGTCTTCCTCGGGGTGGGGGAACACGCGTAGTCGTGCGGTGGCCATCGGATTTCCTCCTCCGTGCGTTCCTGGGGCCGGGCTCGATGCGCAAGACCGAGCCGCAGTCGGATGTGACTTCATGGCGATGGCAGGAGATCGGGCTGGGGACACCGACCTCGCTCTCGGTCGCCAACCCAAGGAATCGGTCGGGGCCGCCCCGGAGCATCAGCCAAACCCCGACCAAGAGCGAAGACGCGCCCGAGCGACGCCGCCCCACGTCGGCGCAGGGCCGCTTCGAAGGAGGGGGATCGGCCTCCGAGGGGCGGACCTGCGTCCCGTTCTCGACCCGACCGCGGGCAGACCATTAATTTACAACGGCCCGACAAACGGCTCGAATGCCGAGGTTCATTGAAGATGTTGCAAATTGTTTCCTGGAAATGGTTTACGTCGACAGATTTTGCGCAAGCGTAGACCTGTCAACAACTTACGGCATCTCGATTTTCGTCTGGTTGGGCAGTGTCATGTAGCCGCCGGATCAATATTGGGACGGTTCCACAGGAGGGATCGTCCCAAAGTGGGGCACAGAACAGAGTGTACGAACTTGACACTTTACGGCACAAAGCGAGGCACGGACTGGAGCATTTATCCCTCGTGATTCGCAGCAGTTGCGGCAACAAGAGCCAAACGATCACTACTGAACAGTGTCAAGTTCGTACACTCTGTTCTGTGCCCCACTTTGGGACGATCCCTCCTGTTTCTAGCCCTGTGTCGGGTCGTTGTTAATTACCACCCCCTGTTCTGTCGTTGGGTAGGACACCCGGCATCCCGATCGACCTTTTCTGTCGGCAGATGCCTTCTCCCCGAGGCGAGGATCAGGCATCCGGGCGTCGGACGGTGTCCAGCCTCCGGGCCAGCAGTTCGGGAAACTGCTTGTACCACCTCTGGTTCAAGGGGGAAGGGTGGGGTAAGGGCAAGAGCGTCAGCGGCTTCCGGACCGGGCCGACGTTGGTGGTCACGTCGAGGATGCACGGCAGCTCGGCCTCGTAGCGGTCCTCGCGTGCCCAGAACTTGTCGAAGGTGTCGGGATCGCCGTAGGGGGCAAACCACTGGAACGCCTCGGTGCCGAGGGTGATGACCCGGCCGCCTCTCCAGTGAACCGCGAGCAGTTCGGCGAGGAAGGGGCGGAAGCGCTCCCTGACCGACCTGGCGTACGCCTTGTTCCCGGGCGGCTTGTATGGGACGGTGTTCGTCAGCAGCGCGTGCTCCAGCGCCTCCTCGATGCGCCGGTCCGACATCGGCGGCGGTACGCTACGCCACGCCTGATAGAGCCCAAGGCGGACGAGCCGCCCCCCCGTACCGATCAGCGGCTGGCCCTCCCTCACTTCATCCTTGCCCAGGTCGCGCGCGAACACGCAGACCGGCGCGTCAAGCGCACCGGCGAACAGGATCGGCTGCTTGGGGTCCTTGCCCGCCTTTTCATAGACCGGCGTGTCGAGAGGGAAGTCCGCACGCTCCGCCTCGCGGCGGACGTCCTCGATAAGTCGCTGGATGGTGCGCGAATCTCAAGTCCTGAGTGCTAAGTTTTCAGTGCTGAGTGAAGACAGGGGTGTGAGGCTGGACGTCTTCACGCAGCACTCAGCACGTCTGTTCAAAATCGAACCGCGGGCGAACTGAGGTGTCTAGGTGTCGCGGGTCTAGTTCTTTCTGCTAAAATCATACTGCGGTGGTTGGTCAAGGTCGCGAGGGAAGTCCCCGGAGGGCGACGAGGTGGATCAAACATGACGCGGATCGCAGTTTACGACACGACGTTACGCGATGGCAGCCAGGGCGAGGGGGTCAATTTCTCGCTCCAGGACAAGCTGCTGATCACCCAGCGGCTCGATGAGCTGGGGATCGACTACATCGAGGGGGGCTATCCACTCTCGAACCCCAAGGACGCCGCGTACTTCCGCGCGGTCCGCAACCTCGACCTGAAGCCATGCCCGTGTCGCGGCCTTCGGAATGACCCGGCGGCGCGACCTCGCCGCCGAGGATGATACCGGCATGAAGGCGCTGGTGGCCGCCAGGACCCCGGCCGTCACGATCGTCGGCAAGAGCTGGGACCTGCATGTCCACGACGTCCTGGGTGTCTCGCTCGACGAGAACCTGCGGATGATCGCCGACTCGGTCGCCTATTGCGCGGCGCACGTCGGCGAGGTCATCTACGACGCCGAGCACTTCTTCGATGGCTTCGCGCCAACCCCGACTACGCCCTGCGGACGCTCCAGGCGGCCGCCGACGGCCGGGGCAACCTGGATCGTGCTCTGCGACACCAACGGCGGCACGCTTCCCATGGAGGTCGCCGAGGCCGTCACCGTGGTCCGCCGGAACATCCACGTCCCGATCGGCATCCACACGCACAACGACTGCGAGCTGGCCGTCGCGAACACGCTGGCGGCGGTCCAGCAGGGCGCCACCCAGGTCCAGGGGACGATCAACGGCATCGGCGAGCGGTGCGGCAACGTGGACCTGTGCAGTGTGATCGCCAACCTGGCGCTGAAGCTCCAAGGCTTCGAGGTGCTCGCGCCGGGAAGGCTGGCGCACCTGACGGAGGTCTCGCGCTACGTCTACGAGACGGCCAACATGAACTTCCGCCCCGGCCAGCCGTTCGTCGGCACCAGTGCCTTCGCGCACAAGGGGGGAATGCACGTCCATGGCGTCCGCAAGAATTCCAGCAGCTATGAGCACCTCGACCCCGAGCGCTGTCGGCAACGAGCGGCGGGTGCTGATCAGCGAATTGTCGGGCAAGTCGAACATTGCCGAGAAGCTGGGTGAGTACGGCCTGGAGCAAGACGCCGCGCTGCTGACGAAGGTCCTCGACCGGGTGCAGGACCTGGAGAACGAGGGTTACCAGTTCGAGGCGGCCGAGGCGTCGTTCCTGCTCCTGGTCGAGAGGCTCGCCGGGCGGCACTCGCCCCACTTCGAGCGGCTTCATTACCACGTGAGCGTCTCGGGCGAGTCGGACCGCACGCCGGTCACCGAGGCGACGGTCAAGCTCCGCGTCGGCGACGTGGTCGAGCACACCGTCAGCGAGGGGGACGGCCCGGTCAACGCACTCGACGGAGCGTTGCGCAAGGCGCTCGAGCGCCATTATCCCCGGCTTCAGGAGATGAGCCTGGTCGATTATAAGGTCCGCGTCATCAACGCCCGCGCCGGCACGGCCGCGCGCGTCCGGGTCGTCATCGAGAGCAAGGATGGCGACTCGGTCTGGGGCACCGTCGGCGTCTCGGAGAACGTGATCGAGGCCAGTTGGCTGGCGCTGGTCGATGCCTTCGAGCACAAGTTGGCCAAGGACGCGCGGCCGATCGCGGTCCCCAAGCCGGCCCTGGCCCACTCTTGAACATCGCGAAGGAGAGATCGACATGGCGCCGGCAACCCCGCCATCGAACCTGGCCACGGTCGTCGATGAGGAGTTCGTGCGCTACTTTCGGCACCTGGCCGCTCGGGTCGAGCGGGCCGCGCGGTCGCTGCCGCGCGAAAAGCTCTGGGTCAAGCCGTTCCCGTTCGGAAACAGCATCGGCCATCTGGTGCTCCACCTGACCGGCAACCTGAACCACTACATCGGCGCCCTGGTCGCCGGGACCGGCTACGTCCGCAATCGCCCCCAGGAGTTCACCGACCCGGCCCAATACCCCGCCGAGGAGGTGCTCGAACGCTTCAAGGAGGCGGTCGAATTGGTGGTGCGGACCCTCCAGTCACAGGACGAAGCAGGCTTGAAAACACCTGTCGCCGATCAGCCCCCGGTCGAAACACGGCTCGGCCTGATCCTGGTCTGCGCGGCGCATTTGAACAACCACATCGGGCAAATGAGCTACCTGGTGCAGGCGCAGGGCCACAGCACGCAGGAACCGCCGATCTGGTAATCTCCCGAGATGGACATCCATAGTTAATTTGAGAATTCATTATGCATTAATTGAGCGAAAAAGATTTATTAATTTGAGAGTCGATGAGAGAAGGCCGGGAACGATCTGCGGAGAAGGGACGGTACGGTTCCCAATCTCTCACCAGCTCTCAGCAATTCTTTAGCACAAGGAAATAGGTCTGCGGACCGCGCATGAGCATCGCCGAACTTCCCAAGCAATACGATCCCCAAGACGCCCAGTGCCGCTGGTACGACTCCTGGCTCGAAAAGGGGTACTTTCACGCCGACCCTGCGAGCGACAAGCCGCCGTACACGATCGTGATCCCGCCACCGAATGTCACCGGGGCGTTGCACCTGGGGCACGCGCTGAACAATACGCTGCAAGACATCCTGATCCGTTGGCGTCGGATGCAGGGGTACGACGCCCTCTGGATGCCCGGCACCGACCACGCGGGCATCGCCACGCAGGCGGTGGTCGAAAGGCGGCTGTTCGAGGAGGAAAAGAAGACCCGCCACGACCTCGGCCGCGACGCGCTCGTCGCTCGGATCTGGGCCTGGAAGGACGAGTACGAGAAGCGGATCTTGAGCCAGTTGCGGCTGTTGGGCTGTTCGTGCGACTGGGAGCGGACCCGGTTCACGCTCGACCCGATCTGCCCCGAGCTGTCCGCGTGACGTTTTTCCGGCTGTTCCAGGCGGACAAGATCTATCGCGGGAAGCGACTGGTCAACTGGGACACGCACCTGCACACGGCCGTCGCCGATGACGAGATCTATTACGAGGACGTCCAGGGGCATCTCTGGACGATCAAGTATCCCGTCGCGGGCTCGCCCGACGGCGAGGCGCTGCAGGTTGCGACGACCCGGCCTGAGACGATGCTCGGCGACACGGCCGTCGCCGTCCATCCCGAGGATCCGCGCTATCGCCATCTGATCGGCAAGACGGTGGCGCTTCCGCTGACCGGGCGCGAGATCCCGATCATCGCCGACCCGATCCTGGTCGATCCCAGGTTCGGGACCGGCTGCGTCAAGGTCACCCCCGCGCACGATCCGAACGACTATCAGACGGGCCTGCGGCACAAACTGCCGCTGATCAACCTGCTCAACCCCGACGGCACCTACAACGAGCACGCCGGCGCGGCCTATGCCGGGCTCCACGGCCGCGCCGTCCGCAAGCGCGTCGTCGCCGACCTGGAGGCGCAAGGGCTGCTCGCCAAGGTCGAACCCTATGCGACCCGGCTCAATTTCTCCGACCGAAGCAAGACTCCGATCGAGCCCTACCTGTCGGACCAGTGGTTCGTCCGGATGGAGGAACTGGCGCAGCAGGCGATGGACGCAGTCACGTCGGGCCGCGTCACGATCCACCCCGAGCGTTACGCCAAGAGCTATCTCGACTGGCTCGGCGAGAAGCGCGACTGGTGCATCAGCCGGCAGCTCTGGTGGGGCCACCGGATCCCGATCTGGTATTGCGACGACGCTACCGAGTCCGACCTCGAGCACGCCTTCGCCGGCCGGACCGACGTCGCCTGGCGGCGAGCCGAGTCGGGTGGCTGGCTGATCTCGCCGAGGCCGACCTGGCCCCCGACGCTCTCGGATCGGGCTTTCACCTGGTGCAAGATCCCGACGTCCTCGACACCTGGTTCAGCTCGGCGCTCTGGCCGCACTCGACCCTGGGCTGGCCCGAGGAGACGCCCGAGCTGAAGAAATATTACCCGACAAGCGTCCTCTCAACCGCGCGCGACATCATCACGCTCTGGGTCGCGCGGATGGTCATCTTTGGCCAGTTCAACAGGGGCGACGTCCCTTTCCGCAACGTCTTCATCCACCCGGTCATCCAGGACGGCGAGGGACGGCGGATGTCGAAGTCACTGGGCAACGGCATCGATCCGGTCGATATCATCGACCTCTACGGCGCCGACGCGCTCCGGTTCACACTGGCGCTGTCGGCGACCGAGACGCAGGACCTGCGGATGCCCGTCGAGCAGGCCACCCTGCCCGACGGCCGCGTGGTCAACACGTCCAGGAGGTTCGAGGAGGGCCGGACCTTCCCCAACAAATTCTGGAACGCCGCGCGGTTCGCGCTGCTGAACCTCGAAGGCTACGAGCCCGGCCTGGTCGATCTGGCCGCGCTACCGATCGAGGACCGCTGGATCTTGAGCCTGCTGTCCAAGGCCGCGGCCGCGACGACGGCAGAGCTCGAGGGCTTCCAGTTCGCCGAGGCGACCCGCCGGCTTCGCGACTTCACCTGGAACGACTTCTGCGACTGGTACCTCGAGATCCTCAAGGGCCGGCTCCGCGACCCCGAGACCCGCTCGCTGGCGCAGCGAGTCCTGGCGGCGGTCCTCGATGGCCTCTGCCGCCTGCTCCACCCGGTCGTCCCCTTCCTGACAGAGCAGGTCTGGCAGGCGCTGGCGGGTCTCGCCCCGTGGCGGGGGCTCCCGGAGCCCGTGCCCGTCGCCGAGAGCGTCTGCATCGCGCCCTGGCCGTCGTATCCCGACGCCTGGCAGGATGCTGAGGCCGAGACCGTGGTGGTGCACTGGCAGGAGGTCGTCAAGGCGCTGCGCAACCTCCGCGCCGAGCGGAACGTGCCGAGGGAGGCCAAGATTACACCGATCCTGGTGGTGGCCGAGCCGGTGGCCTCGATGCTCCGCCAGGGCTCGGGATTCATCCAGGGCCTGACCGCGGCCGCCAGCCTGACGATCGTCCCCGAGGTTGACCGGCCCGCCGACTCCGCGGTCTCGATTCTGGCCGACGTCGAGGTCATCCTTCCGCTGAAGGACCTCATCGATAAGAAGGCCGAGGCCGAGCGGCACCGCAAGAAGCTGGGCGAACTTGTCAAGCAACTGGCGGCCAACGAGGGCAAGCTCCGCAACGAGTCCTTCGTCAGCAAGGCGCCGGCCGAGGTCGTCGCGGCGATCCGCGCCAAGGTTACCGAATTGACCGCACAGCGTGCGGCGGTCGCGGCGTTGCTGGCGGAGGCGGAAAGGGGGGCTTGATCGGCGGGTCGCGTTGACGGGTCGCGCCGGGGCCCTTATCATCATTGTAAGATCAAGCTCGATTGAGAGTTGATCTTTCAAAACCACCGCCAAAGGCCGCCGTTGCCGCGGTCTGATAGCGTTCGCGCGAGGGGGAGACGACTGCCGTGCCCGTGCAGATGGAACTTACGCGGATCATCATCAACGAGAACAACGAGCAGCAGATTATCTTCCTGAAGGAAGTGGACGGCGAGCGAACGTTCCCGATTGTCATCGGCATCTTCGAGGCCACGAGCATCGACCGCCGGGTGAAGGGGCTCCCCGCGCCTCGTCCGCTGACCCATGACCTTCTGGCCAACACGATCGAACTGCTTGGCGGCGAGCTCCAGGACATCTTCATCAGCGAGCTGCGCGATCACACGTACTACGCCAAGCTCCGGGTTCGGCACAACGGCGAGCTGATCGAGGTAGATTCCCGACCGAGCGACGCCATCGCCGTCGCCGTGACGGTCGATGTCCCGATCTTTGTGGCCGAGGACATCATCGACGAGGTCGGCCAGTAAGCCGGACCGGCCCGTTGTTCGAGCCGAGGAGGGGTGCCAGAGTGGCCGATTGGGACGGTCTTGAAAACCGTAGTCGGGGCAACCCGACCGTGGGTTCGAATCCCACCCCCTCCGCTGCCGTCAGGGGCCGACAGATCCCGACCCGCGGCGTCTAAGGCCGAAATTTCCAAAGGATTGTGACTCATCGAAACCTCGGGACTTGGTTCCGTCGTCACGCCCTCATTGTTGCCAATGACCGCCAGGTCCCGCCCCGCCCCGTCCCCTCCATAGGGGAAATGTAGGGAAGGACGGTTGCTTGTTTGTCCATCCGTACCCGTAGCGGTCAGGCTCGCGGGCTCGGCGGCGGGGCCGGGCTCTTCCGGTTGCTGGCCGTCCGCGTCGCCAATGGTTTATGAGGCCGTCAAGTTCCGGCACCTCTTCCTGGACCTGATCGAAGCCACGGCGGAGATCACGATCACCGAGGGTCAAGTCGTGGTGAAGTTCCAGAAGCGCCACACAACCCGTTGTTGATCGCCGCGGGGTTCGACAAGACGGATCTCGTCATCCCCTGGCTGGGGGGTAAGCGATTGTGCCTGGTCTTCGGAGGGTCATTTTGTTAGCCGGTTTCCCCTCCGTGGGCATCCAGGCTAGGGGTTACTGACGTTGGGAGCCACCCTGATGTTCGCCGTCACCTCGACCACCGTCAAGTTTCGAGGCCTTCTCCACCCCCGAGCAACGGGCCTCGGCGATGGCCATCGACCGCTCGCTAACCCTCTTCTGGACCTTGGTGGAACGACTCCCAGCCGCCGCTGACCAGCACCGACCGATTCATCAGGTTGAGGAGACCGTCTTCCGCCAACTCCTGGCGATGGGGCTCTCCTTGCTCCAGGCATTCCTGGCGCACTCCGGTGTGGGGGACGCCGGGCCGACTCGGACCGTCCCCGGTGCTCGCCCGTCCGACCCGCCCCAGGTCCTGCCTCGCCTCGACACGCTCCGGTCGCGTCCCTCCCTGTCGCTCTTCGGCGAAACGACCCTCGCGCGGATCGGCTACGGCCACGACCGGGTGGAAGCCGCTCCTCTGGACGCGCGGCTGCGTTTGCCCCTGCGGCAGTATTCGTACCTCTTCCAGCAGTGGCACGGGGCGTTCGTCATCGACGACGCCCATGCCGAGGCGCTCCAGAAACCTCAGACCATCTTGGGGTTGGGACTGTCGGTCAAAGCCTCCGAAGACCTCAACCGCGAGCTGGCCAGCGACGTGGAGCCATTCCAGAACCATCTCCCGACGCCCGAACCGACGGAGGAGGGACCGATCCTGGTGGTGACGGCCGACTGCAAAGGGGTGCCCTGAGTGCGTTCGGCGTTGGGCCCCGAGGCGGCCGGTGAAGAAGCGGCGACGTCCCGGCTGCCGGCGGCCGCGTACCTTCGCCGTGGCCAGTGCGAGAAGGCCAACACGAAGCGGATGGCGGCGGTGGGGGCGGTCGACACGAGCGATCGGTGTCCGCGCACGGCCGACGAGGTGAGCGACGAGGTGAAGAGGGAGAAGGCGGCGAAACGTCGACCACGGCCGGCGCCCAAGCGGGTCCGCGACGAGTCTCGACGTTCAGTCTGTTGCGGCCCAGTCCCCGGCCCGATAAACTGGCCTTTGATCCTCAGGCAATAACCCGGCCCGACGATGCGAGGCGTCGATGAAAGGTAGAGCCATGAGCGAAAAGGCCGCGAATCTCTATGACCGCATCGGTGGTGAGGCCGCCGTCTCCGAGGTGATCGACCGCTTTTACGAGCGAGTGCTGGCTGACCCCGTGCTCGCGTCGTTCTTCCGCGAGTCGTCCATGGACAAGATTCGGTGCATGCAGAAGGAGTTCTTCGCCAAGGCCCTGGATGGCCCGCAGATCTACACCGGCATGACCCTCTCCCATGCGCACGCGGGACGAGGTATCACAATCCATCACTTCTCCCGCTTCGCCGAGCACCTGCTGGAAACCCTCCGGGAACTCGGGCTCTCCCAACGAGACATCAGGGATGTGATGGCTCGCATTGCCCTCTATGCGGACGATATTACGGGAGGCAGCGCGATTTCGGGTTGATTCCGCCGCCCCTCGACCCGGGGCTGCTCGATTCTCGTGGCACGGCTCCCGTCCTCAACGGGCCCAGCCGATCGGGTTGCCAGGTCCAGCCGTGTGTTTCTTCGGCAAGGCTGGGTAGATGTGCGCTGCCGCGGCTTGACCTCGCCGTTGAACTGGAGCTGCAGCCGGAGATGCATACTGGACTGGCGCCCCGAGCCGTGCGAGAGTAGGCGAGAGAGTCCGGTCGGCTCGAGCGCGGCGAGTTCCACCATCAGCAGCCGTCGATCATGCGCCTCGCCACGCTCGACCCATCCTACGGCGCTGGGTTCGTAAGGTCCTCCTGGATGTACAAGGTCTCGGGGAATCGGGAGAGTACGAGTCATGGCACTTTCTCCGCTGGCGGGAAAACCGGCCCCGAAGGAACTGCTGATCGATGTGGCCAAGCTCGAACAGGAATACCACGAGCGCCGGCCCGACCCGGCCGACGCACGACAGCGCGTCGCCTTCGGCACCAGCGGCCATCGGGGAACGCCCGGCGACGGCACCTTCACCGAGGCGCACATCCTGGCGATCACTCAGGCGATCTGCGACGATCGCCGCAAACAGGGGATCGACGGGCCGCTCATGATGGGCAAGGATACCCACGCGCTGTCCCGCCCGGCCGAGCGGACTGCACTGCAGGTCCTGGCCGCCAACGGCGTCGAGACCATCATCCAGCGCGATGACGGAGTGACCCCGACGCCGGTCATCTCGCGCGCCATCCTCGTCTACAACCGCGGGCGCCGGGAACACCTGGGCGACGGCATCATCATCACGCCTTCGCACAACCCGCCCGCCGACGGCGGCTTCAAATACAACCCGCCCCACGGCGGCCCCGCCGACTCCGACGTGACCTCCTGGATCCAGGACCGCGCCAATACCCTGCTCCAGTCCGGCAATGCCGAGGTCCGACGCGTGCCCTTCGCCGAGGCCATCAAGGCCGCCACGACGCATCACGAGGATTTCGTCACCCCCTACGTCAGCGACCTGGCAAGCGTGATCGACATGGACGCGATCCGCTCGGCGGGCCTGAAGTTGGGCGTCGACCCGCTCGGCGGCGCAGCGGGTCACTACTGGGGGCCGATCGTCGAGACCTACGGCCTGGACATCACCGTCACCAACCCGGTGGTGGACCCGACGTTCAGCTTCATGACGGTCGACCACGACGGCCAGATCCGGATGGACTGCTCCAGCCCCTACGCCATGGCGACGCTGGTGCGGCTCAAGGACCGCTTCGACGTCGCGTTCGGCAACGACCCCGACTCCGACCGCCACGGCATCGTCACGAAGTCGTCGGGTCTGATGAACCCCAACCATTATCTGGCCGTCGCGATCCGCTACCTGCTCACCCACCGCCCCGACTGGCCCGCCCGTGCGGCGGTCGGCAAGACGCTGGTCAGCAGCGGGATCATCGATCGGGTGGTGCAGGGCCTGGGCCGGACGCTCTCCGAGGTCCCGGTCGGCTTCAAGTGGTTCGTGTCGGGCCTATTCGACGGCTCGTACTGCTTCGGCGGAGAGGAGAGCGCAGGGGCCAGCTTCCTGCGCCGCGATGGGACCGTCTGGACCACCGACAAGGACGGCCCGATCCTGGACCTCCTGGCGGCGGAGATCACCGCGACGACCGACAAGGATCCGGGCGAGCACTATCGCGAGCTGACGGGCTTGTACGGGGCACCGAGCTACACGCGGATCGACGCCCCGGCTACGCCCGAACAGAAGACCGCCCTGGGACGGCTGACGCCCGAGGCCGTGGACGCGACCGAACTTGCCGGCGAGCCGATCGTGGCCAAGCTGACCCGCGCCCCCGGCAACGATGCCCCGATCGGCGGCCTCAAAGTGATCAGCCAGAGTGGCTGGTTTGCCGCCAGGCCGTCCGGCACCGAGGATATCTACAAGATCTATGCCGAGAGCTTCAAGGACCAGGCCCATCTCGACGAAATCGTCGACCAGGCGCAGCAGATCGTCGGGCGCACGCTGGCCAAGGGGTCGTCCTGAGCGACTCCTTTCGGGTCCTTGTGCCATCGGGACCGGGATCGCGATCGGGACCATGGTCATGAGCCCGGGAGAGGATCGGGCCACTTCGGGATGAGTCCTGAAACGGTTGCCGCGTGGCCGGGCGCGGCGAGGGCCATCAGGTCGGCGTGGCTCACGCTCAGGAGGATCGGTGGGATCGCGCCCAGGGGATGCGGGCGGGGGGGGGTATCATTTAAAATATTTTCATAATTATAAATATATAACGTTTTTCGAAAATGGCGCGCTCCTGCTGGGGGTTCGGCCACACGACACGCAATTCCTGCCCTGACATGGGCCAGGTAAGGGCGAGTTGCCCTTGCGCCGGAGGGGCGCGAACGGATTCCGGCAGATCTCGGGGGGCGCAGCGGGGAAAGCCTGGAAATTTCGGTGGGTGCAAACTGGTCGCCCTCAAGAGTGCCAGAATCCGTTGCCGCACCCTAGCGTTGGAGAAGGCGGATTGAATTAAAAAAGGGTCTTCCGGTGTTTCGGGGGGTCAGTCGCCAGGGATTCGCCATAACCCTCTGGAACTAGGCGACTTAAGTCGGGAGCGGCGGCGCTCCTGGCCCTCCGGCGAAACCCTCTGAAAATACGAGACTTCTGGCGAAATTGAGGACATAACCCCCCGAAACACCGAAAGAGCCTTAAAAAAAGTCTTGACTCGTTATCTCATCCTCCCATAGATTATGGGGAAGATCACCTGAACTTGCTCAAGGTGGGCAGGTTCATGCAGGCTACGGCGGCCCCGCTCGGCAAATCAATGCAGATGTGGGGTTTTTTCTTGCGCACCTCGACCGAGGAGGCACTGAGCGAGGATCTCCCACGCAGGTCTGCCGGCGCCACTGCCCTGACCCGGCCTCATGTGCAACTGACTGTATTGTTCTCCGCTTCACGGAGAAGACCGAATCAATTCTGCCGCCATCTTTTCGGAATGCCGCAGGCGAGCGAGACGGCCGGCCGCAATCTCTGTGGTGTTCCTTTTCCGTCAGGACTTAGCCCATGTCTGTCGAACGTCCCTCTGCCGAAGGGCAGCCGCCCCTGGCTCGGCCGAAGAAGATTCCGCCGGAGATCAAGGTCCGAATGTCGTGGTGCAAGAGCTGCGGACTCTGCGTTGCCTACTGCAAGCCGGGTGTGATCGCGATGATCGGCGCCCTGCCGCACGTCGTCGCCGCGGAAAAGTGCACGCGCTGCTTGCAATGCGAGGCGATCTGCCCCGACTTCGCGATCGAAGTCCACGATCGCCCGGTCGAGGTGGCGCGGGGAGCGCTGAGAAATGACGACCAATACCGGAACCGTGAAGGTGATGTCCGGCAATGAAGCGGTTGCCGAAGGCGCCATGGCCGCAGGCTTACGCTTCTTCGCTGGCTACCCGATCACCCCATCCTCGGAAATCGCCGAGGAATTGTGCGTGACGCTGCCGAAGTCGGGTGGCGCGTTCATCCAGATGGAAGACGAGATCGCCGCGATGGGTGCGGTGATCGGCGCATCGCTCGCCGGGGCGAAGTCGCTGACGGCAACCTCGGGCCCCGGGTTCTCGCTCAAGCAGGAGAACATCGGGTTCGCGTGCATGGCCGAGGTCCCAGTCGTCATCGTGAACGTGATGCGCGGCGGGCCGTCGACCGGACTGCCGACAATGCCCGCTCAGGGTGATGTCATGCAGGCGCGCTGGGGTACCCACGGTGACCACCCGATCGTGGTGCTGGCGCCGAACTCGGTGCGCGAGAGCTTCGACCTGACGGTGCGTTCGTTCAACCTCGCCGAGATGCTGCGCACGCCGGTCATCCTGCTGATGGATGAGATCATCGCGCACGTCAATGAGAAGCTGACGCCGCCCGAGTCGGTCAAGGTCGTGAACCGCAAGGGGCCGGATGTGCCGCCCTCGCAGTACAAGCCATACCGCCACACTGAAGACAAGGTGCCCCCGATGGCGGCGTACGGTAAGGGCGGCTATCGCTTCCACGTGACCGGCCTGGCGCACGACGAGACCGGCTTCCCGACCAACAACCCGGAGGAAATCGAGAAGCTCGCGCTGCGGCTGCATGCGAAACTCGCGCTGTACCGTGACGAGATCGTCGATGTCGAACGCGTCGCATGCGACGACGCCGAGATCGGGATCTTCGCCTACGGCGCCACGTCGCGCTCCGCGTACCAGGCGGTGCGCGAGGCGCGCGCGAAAGGGATCAAGGTCGGGCTGCTGCGTCCTCGCACGCTCTGGCCGTTCCCCGACCGCGAAGTGCGCGCCTTCGCGAAGCAGGTGAAGACGATCATCGTCCCCGAGTTGAACCTCGGACAGATGGCGCACGAAGTCGAGTGGGCCGCCGCGGGTGCGTGCTCGATCGATGCGATCATGCGCATCGACGGCCTGCCAATCAGCCCGCACCAGATCCTCGAGCACGTTGAGCGGGACGCAAAGGGAGACAACCGATGAGCTTCGATTACGACCAGTACCTGCGTTTGGACAAGTTCCCACTGATCTTCTGCCCTGGCTGCGGTGACGGCATCATCCTCAAGGCTACGCTGCGTGCGATTGACCACATCGGGCTGGACAAGGACCAGGTGATGATGGTCGCGGGCATCGGCTGCTCGTCGCGCACGGCGGGCTACGTCGACGTGAACACGCTGCACACGACCCACGGGTGCGCGCTGACGTTCGCAACCGGCATCAAGATGGTCCGTCCGGACCTGCACGTGATCGTGATCACGGGCGACGGCGACGGCACCGCGATCGGTGGCAACCACCTCATCCACGCCGCGCGGCGCAACATCGACATCACCGTGCTGCTCTTCAACAATTGGATCTACGGCATGACCGGCGGGCAGGTATCGCCGGCCACGCCGATCGGCGATCGCGCGTCCACCGCGCCGTTCGGCTCGATCGAGCCCAACTTCGACATTGTCCAGCTCGTGAAGGGCGCGGGCGCGTTGTTCGTCGCCCGCGAGACGGTCGCCCGGCCGATCCCATTGGAGAAGTTGATCGAGAAGGCGATCCGCAAGAAGGGCTTTTCGCTGGTCGAGATCATGACCCCGTGCCCGACGACGTATGGCCGCCGCAACAAGGCCGGCGACGGCGTGCAGATGACCGAGTACCTCAGGGTCCACTCGATCAACCAGGCCAAGTACGAGCAGCTCGAGGACGAGGAAATGGACAAGGCGATCGTGACCGGCACGTTCGTCGACGACGATCGGCCGGATACACCGATACGTACCAGAAGTTGGCGGAACGAGTGCAGTCCCGCTGAAGCGCGCACGACGCGGGCGGGCACACCCAGGAGGGAACGATGGCTTACCGTTACGAACTGCGCCTCTCCGGTGAAGGCGGGCAGGGCCTCGTGCTCGCCGGCAAGATCCTCGCCGAGGCGGCAGCCATCTACGACGATCAGAACGCCACGCAGAGCCAGTCCTACGGCCCCGAGGCGCGCGGTGGCGCGTCGAAGTCGGAAGT
Source organism: uncultured Planctomycetaceae bacterium (assembly GCA_963803395.1). Classification (GTDB taxonomy): domain Bacteria; phylum Planctomycetota; class Planctomycetia; order Isosphaerales; family Isosphaeraceae; genus JAFANO01. Next base: position 82,595 of record CAWDND010000067.1, on the reverse strand, counting down.
CATCATCTCCGACGGCGAGATCGATTATCCCAAGGCCCAGAACCTCGACCTGCTGCTCGCGCTGACGCAGGAAGCGTTCGATAAGTACCACGAGGACCTGCGCGAAGGGGGCTTTCTCGTCATCGACGCCGAAGCGGTGACGCGGCTTCCCGATCACTCGAAATGGAAGCTGGTGAAGGTGCCGTTCGAGACGCTCGCGCGTGAGCAGCTCGGCAAGTCGATCGTGGCCAACATCGTGGCGCTCGGCGTGATCGTCCGGCTGTCCAAGGTCGTCACCGAGCACGCCGCCGAGCAGGCGATCCTGGCGCGTCCCGCGTGGCATGGAAGACCTGAACCGCAAAGCGTTCCAGCTCGGGCTCGAGGCGGCGGAGCAGGTCCCGGCCTGAGCCTGCTCGCCAGGACCACGTGACAAGGGCGGCCCTTGCGGGCCACCCTCTTCGACTCGTGGCGCGATTGCCTCCCCCTGGGGTACAGCCGGCCCGAAGCCGATCGTCTCGGTCGCGTGAAAGCGCTTCATGCATGGGCTGCGCACAAGCTCTGATACGCGAGCCCGTGGAGTCTGTGTGCACGCCACCCCCTTGACCATCGACTCCATCTCCTCGATCGCGATCGGGTCCGCGCTCCCCCGAGGAAGGACGGCGTCTCGCCCTCGTCCCCATCGGTTCGTCGGTCCGAACCCACCTTATCTTTGGTCTCTTCGCTCTGGACCCGTCGTTCCCGTCGGAGCGCGATTTTTTCCTAGCGCTCGCCAGTGGATGCGCGCGGGCGGGGGTCGGGCGGTCCCTTCTGCCGGGCGGGGCCGCCTCAAGCCGCCCGGACTCGTGCGCGAACTGATGGGCGCCGAGGATTTTTTTCTACCAGGAGGAAGTTGTGTCAATTATAATGGCTGCCGAAGTTCAAAGGCCCTTAAAGGCCCGTCATGCCTGGTGTCACGAAGCTTAGAAGGAAAATCATAGAAATAGAATTGTGTATGTCTATGGTACAATTCTTGAGTAATGGCGAGGATGTGACCTACGAGACTGCTGACGAAGGCGGGCTGGACGGCAGAATCATCAGACCACCCTTTCTCCGATCCGTGCTATAGTCCTGGGGGCCAGAAACGATGACGCGCAGCGCGAGACTGAAGTTCGGCGATCAGGCGATCGAATTGCCAGTGACCGAGGGCTCCGAGGGGGAGCTGGCTCTGGACATCTCTCAGCTTCGCGCCCGGACCGGCCTGATTGCCCTCGACCCCGGCTTCGCCAACACCGGTGCCTGTCAGAGCGACATCACCTTCATCGACGGCGAGAAGGGCATCCTCCGCTACCGAGGCATCCCCATCGAGCAACTCGCGGAGCACTCCACCTTCACTGAGACCGCCTGGCTCCTCATCTACGGGTGGCTCCCCACCCGAGACGAGTTGGACCGGTTCCGGGACCAGTTGACGCTTCACGCCCCGCTGCACGAGGGATTCAAGTACCATTTCGAGGGTTTTCCCGTCGACGCCCCGCCGATGGCCATGCTCTCGGCGATGATCAACACCCTCGCGTGCTTCCACCCGCAGGTGCCGGAGCCGGATGAGGAGGAGTTTGCAGAGGGGGCGACGCAATTGCTCAGCAAGGTGCGGACGATCGCGGCCTACTCGTACCGGCGCTCGCTGGGGCTGCCGTCCATCTACCCCGACCCGAGGTTGTGCTACGCGACCAACATCTTACACATGATGTTCTCCATGCCGTTCGTGCAGCACATCGCGAGCCAGGAGATCGTGGACGCGCTGAACCTGATCCTCTTGCTCCATGCCGACCATGAGCAGGGTTGTAGCACCTCGACGGTGCGCGTGGTCGGGTCGAGCCGGGCGAATCTGTTCGCCTCCTGCGCCGCAGGTGTCTGCTCGCTCTGGGGGCCGGTGCACGGCGGCGCGAACGTCGCGGTGCTGGAGATGCTCGAGGCGATCCACCGGGGCGGGATGACGATCGAGCAGTTCCTTGCCCGGGCCAAAGACAAGCAGAGCGGGTTCCGGCTGAAAGGCTTCGGCCACCGCGTCTACAAGCACGTCGACCCGCGGGCGCTGATCCTCAAGCAGGCCGCCGACAAGGTCCTGGGCCGCCTCGGTGTGCGCGACCCGCTGCTCGACATCGCTCGGCGGCTGGAGGAACGGGCGCTGGAGGACCCGTACTTCATCGACCACAAGCTCTACCCGAACGCCGACTTTTACAGCGGCATCCTGATGCGGGCGATCGGCATTCCCACGAACATGTTCACGGTCCTCTTTGCAATCGGGCGAATGCCCGGATGGATCGCACACTGGAAAGAGCAATACGACGACCTCAATAGCCGCATCGCTCGGCCTCGGCAGCTCTATATCGGGCCGCAAGAGTCCTCGTATGTGCCGCTCGAGGCAGCGCTGATGGTGCGTCAGCGAGGTGCACCCGATCGAGCGGGCCGGGAAGCGGCTAGGACGGAATTCCTTGGGGTGGCCCGACAGGGGTGCCATCGAGCCGGACGGCCGATCTTCCCCCCGGCGGAACCTTGTCTTGGAGTGGCGAGGCTCGGGGGAGAAGTTCAAAGGGACCGATCACCCCGAGCAATTAGCGCAACAACCGTCAACCTTGGAGCGAGGCGCCGCGGGCGACCCTTGTGCCGGGCGCCACGGGGTCCTATCCTGAACTGATCGTCACAGAGGCGCGTCGTGGCCAGGGCTGGCGTCCGGGAGGACCGGGATGACCCCTCCATCGCCTCGCTCACACAGGGGGTCGGGCCTCCCGGCGCGAGGCGGGTTGACCTTCCTGACGGCCGTGGTCGCGCTCGGACTCCTCGGCGTCTCGGGGACGGCGAAGGGTCCTTATGTCGTCATGCCACCGCTGATCGTGGATCCGAACACCGCACCGCCCGCGGTCCTCAATGCCTTGCCGAAGCTGGGACCGGCGATGATCCGGAGGATCGTCGCGGCCCGCGAGGAGGCGCCGTTCCGTTCGCTCGACGACCTTGACGCGCGCGTCCGCGGGATCGGCCCGGCGACGATCGTGGCACTCCGGCCCCATCTCCGAATCGAGCCGACCGAGACGCAGGTGGCAAGGAACGCCCCCTGAATCGAAGCTGAAGCCCTGAGAGAGAGGGCCCGACCATGCCTGAATTCCAGTTGGTGGCTCCCTACGACCCAGCGGGCGACCAGCCCAAGGCGATCGAGCAGCTCGTCGAGGGGCTCCGCCAGGGCCGGCCGCATCAGACGCTGCTCGGCGTGACCGGCTCGGGCAAGACGTTCACCATGGCCAACGTCATCGCCCGGGTCGGCCGACCCACGCTGGTCATGTCGCACAACAAAACGCTCGCCGCGCAGCTCTACGGCGAGTTCAAGGAGTTCTTCCCGCACAACGCCGTCCGCTACTTCGTCAGCTATTACGACTACTACCAACCCGAGGCCTACATCCCCCAGCGCGACATCTACATCGAGAAGGACGCCTCGATCAACGACGAGATCGAGCGGCTCCGCCTGGCCGCCACGAGCGGCGCTGGTCAGCCGCAACGATGTGATCGTCGTCGCCAGCGTCTCGTGCATTTACGGTCTCGGCTCGCCCGAGGACTATCGCAAGATGATGGTCCGCCTCAAGCTCGGCGAGACCATCGACCGCGATGAGATGCTCCTGCGGTTCGTGGACATCCAGTACGACCGCAACGACGTCAACTTCGAGCGCGGTAAGTTCCGCGTCCGCGGCGATGTCGTCGAGCTCTGGCCGGCCTACGAGGAGGTTGGCTACCGGATCGAGCTGTTCGGCGACGAGGTCGAGACTCTCGCCGTGATCGCTCCGCTGACCGGCGCGGTCCTCGAGAAAAAAGCGGAGATGTACGTCTACCCCGCCAAGCACTTCGTCTTACCCGAAGAGCGGATCAAGGGGGCCGTCGAGTCGATCCAGCAGGAGCTGGAGGAGCGGCTCAAGCTGCTCAAGGAGCAGGGCAAGCTGCTCGAGGCGCAGCGACTGGCCGCGCGGACGCGGTACGACATGGAGATGCTCCTGGAGGTCGGCTACTGCTCGGGAATCGAGAACTACAGCCGGCCTCTCTCGGGCCGCAAGGCGGGTGAGACGCCCAATACCCTGCTCGACTTCTTCCCACCCGAGAGCCTGCTGTTCATCGACGAGTCGCACGTGTCCGTGCCGCAGGTCCGGGGGATGTTCGCGGGCGACTTCAGCCGCAAGAGCACGCTGGTCGAGCACGGCTTCCGCCTGCCCAGCGCCCTCGACAACCGCCCGCTCCGGTTCGACGAGTGGGAGAAGAAGCTGGGGCCGCGAGTCTACGTCTCGGCCACGCCGGGCGACTACGAAGTGGCCATGTCGGAGGGCGAGATCGTCGAGCAGGTCATCCGCCCGACCGGCCTGGTCGACCCCGACGTCCGCGTCGAGCCGGCGCGCGGCCAGGTCCTCGCGCTGGTGGGCGAGGTCCGGAAGCGGGCCGAGCGGGGCGAGCGCGTCCTGATCACCACACTGACCAAACGGCTGGCTGAGGATCTGTCCCACTACCTCAAGGAACAAGGCTTCCGGTGCAAGTGGCTCCACTCCGAGCTCGACGCCTTCGAGCGCGTGACGATCCTCCGCGAGCTGCGCGAAGGGGCGTTCGACGCCCTGGTCGGCGTCAACCTGCTCCGCGAGGGCCTTGACCTGCCCGAGGTCTCGTTGGTCTGCATCCTCGACGCCGACAAGGAAGGGTTCCTTCGGAGCGAGACCTCGCTGATCCAGACGATCGGCCGAGCCGCGCGCCACGTCAACGCGGAGGTGGTGCTCTACGCTGACACGGTGACCCAGTCGATGCAACGCGCGCTCGACGAGACCCGTCGCCGCCGCGCCCTGCAACTGGCCTACAACGCCGAGCACGGCATCACCCCCGAGACGATCGTCAAGGCGATCCGCCGCGGGATCGAGGAGGAGGTCCAGGCCAAGGCCGAGGCCCGCAAGGCCGTCGGCCGCGACGAGGTGACCGACGCCACCGAGGAATACCTCAATGAGCTCGAATCCGAGATGCTCGCCGCCGCCGAGAAGCTAGAGTTCGAACGCGCCGCGGCCTTGCGCGACCGGATCGTGCAACTCCGCTCGGCCCAAGGCGGCGGCCCGGCGCGACCGCTCGCCACTCCGCAGGCCTCCTCCGCCCAGGCCCAGGCCAAGGCCAAGGTGGCCGGCGGCAAGAAAGGCCAGCGTCGGCCCAAGCCACGATAATTCACGACCCGGCTGAAATGGCCCGATGCTGGACGTCAGTAGGAGTTACGCAGTTAGTTGACTGATGTACAGAAAAAGGGAACTCGAGCCGGAACATGGGTAAGATAGCGTTTGCGCGGTCAGGCAAATTTTGGTGATCTACTGCACAGCTCCTGTACAATTGCGTAACTCCTAATCGGTTCCGGGCCTTTTTTCCGTGGTCTCTTGATTGATCAGTGATCGTTCAAAAGTGTGTCGCCCCCATCGAGGCGTGATCCGCGAGACCAGCAGAGGGAAAAGCAATCCTCTTTCTCCTTGAAAACAAGGGGTATAGACTTCCCGAAGACTACTGCACATTTCGTCTGACCCGCTCATCAAATACCTGCTAGGCCACCTACTCACGGGTTTTTCGCCGTATCGACGTCGTCGACTTCGAGGCGTGGGTGGGCCAATGGGTCCAGGAACGGCTCGGGCCGGGCGACGCCCCGCACCTCTCCCTCGACGGCAAGACCGCATGGGGGCAGTCGCGATGGCGACACGCCCGGGGTCCACTTGGTGTCCGTTTCTACCCCGGACGTCAAAGCGGTCTTGGCCCAACTCCGCGTGGATGCCAAGACCAACGAACACAAAGCGGCACTGAAACTCTTGGGGGTGCTGCCCTTGAAGGGCAAGGTCGTCACCGGCGACGTCATGTTCACGCACCGCGACGTCTGCACGGAGGTGCTCGGCGGGGGAGGCGACTACGTGTGGCCGGTCAAGGCGAACCAACCGACGCTGCGGGCGGACATCGCGGCCGTCTTTGCCGAGCCCGAGGCCGGCCTTTCCCCCCCTCCAGACCGCGCGGCAACAGGTCGAAGTCGAGCAGGCCTGTGAGGTCGACAAGGGACACGGCCGGATCGAGACGCGGACGCTTGAAGTCACGTCGTCGCTGGCCGAGTACCTGGGTTCGGACTGGCCGGGAGGTGCGCCAGTGTTCCGCCTGACGCGGCAGCGCCAGAGCAAGGGGAAGGTCGAAACCGAGGTGGTCTTCGGGATCACGAGCGTGCCACGCGAGCGTGCCGGAGCGAAGGAGTTGCTGGGGCTGACCCGCGGCCTCTGAGGAATCGAGAATGGCCTGCACGGCGTGCGGGACGGGACGCTCCGCGAGGATGCCAGCCGGATCAGGAGCGGGTCGGCACCGCAGGCGATGGCGATCCTGAGAAACATCATCGTTTTCTTATTCAAGAAGAACGGCTACAAGAAAGCCACCGCCGCGACCCAGCACTACGTGTGCCACCCGGGGGAGATACTGGAAATCCTGTCAACCCCGATCTGAGAATGAAACAGCCCTGCTCCGGATTCGAGGTAGCGTCGAAAGGCCTGGCGTCGTATCATGGGTGTAGGGGCTTGCACCGCGCCCTGAGAAAAAGAGGCCAGCCGCTTAGAAACTATCCGAAAACGATCCTAACCCCTTGATTTTCCAACGTCTTCGGCGTTCTAGAAGGCGTTTTCGGATCGATTCTTAGCGCGGTTTTCACCGACCCGTTGTGTGATTCTGTAGGGTTGGCTTCCGCCTGCCTCCTTGCCGCATCGCACGGCAGTCTGAAGCCGACCCGACGAAGAGGGGGCCTCGCACCACAGGCCCACAGGTTCTTTGGTCCTGCATCAGTCCCTTAGAGTTGAGATTTTGCGCACCGCTGCAAAGATTTACGAAGTCCGATGCCTTAAGCCCTTGTGGCATAAGGGTTGGAAGTAGCTTTTCGAAAACGCCAACTTTTTCCAAACGCATTGCCAAATTCGAGAGCTCACATAAAAATCAGATGATTATCTTGTTTAGTTCCGGCTTTGCCGGGTGAGGAAGGGGCGTTTCGTTCGTGACTCCTCCAGTTCTCGGCGTCGGCATCCAGGGCGCGACTGGGCGGATGGGGACCCGGCTGATCCAGCTCATCCAGGCCGACCCCGCGCTTCGCCTGGCCGCGGCGCTGCGATCGCGCCGATCATCCCCGACTCGGCGAGGATGCCGGCGTACTGGCCGGGGTGGGACCGCTCGGGGTGCCGCTGTCAGCGGCGCTCGACCGCGCGGCCGATGTCATGATCGATTTCTCGCAGCCCGCCGGAACTCTGGAATTGGTGAAAGCTTGCGCCGAGCGCAGCGTTCCGCTGGTCGTCGGGACGACGGGGTTCGAGCCCGAGCAGTGGCGTGCGCTAGAGGTCTCGGCCGCGCGGATCCCGCTGCTCATCTCGCCCAACCTGAGCCGCGCGGTCAACCTGTTGATGCGCCTGGCGGGCGAGGTCGCGCGCGCCCTGGGCGACTCGGCCGATATCGAGATCGTCGAGCGGCACCACCACTTCAAGAAGGACGCTCCGAGCGGGACCGCGCTGCGGCTGGCCGAGATCGTCGGCCAGGCGATCGGCTCGGCTCGGTTCGTCCACGGTCGGCAGGGCCAGGTCGGCGAGCGGCCCCGGGGCGAGATCGGCCTCCATGCGCTGCGGTCGGGCGACAATCCCGGCGAGCACACCGTCGTCTTCGGGCTGATGGGCGAGTGCCTGGAACTGTCGCACCGCGCCTTGAACCGCGACGGGTTTGCACTGGGGGCGCTCGATGCCGCCAAGTTCCTGGCGGGCAAGCCGCCTCGGCTCTACACGATGAACGACCTGCTCGGCTGAGCGCCGGCATGCCCGGAGGAGGCCATCGTCATGGCCATCTGCGAGCGAGGGTACTTGTGCGAGGTCTGTGGTGAAGACGTCGCTGAGTTGACCGAGTCGGACCTGTATCTGCGCTACGTGCTCGGCGAGGTGGACCCGGAGACGCTGCACGTCCGCCCCGAACGGCACATCCGCTGCAACCTCACGCTGGCGCAGTTCATCGTGGCCGAGGGATTCGCGCCGGTGGTGAGCGAGGGGCCGTTCGCCAAGTCGGAGCTCGACCCCGCATTCGTCGCGACCGAGGAGGCGCGGGTGACGCGGGGCTATCTGCGGCTCCGCGAGCTATCGGCGCGTAGGGTTGCCAATCACGGAGTATCCGCTGCCCGAGGTCCGGCGCGATGGCAAGACCCGGGCGCTCGGGAGGAAGATGGGCCACCGAGGCATGCAGGACACCCAGCAAGGGGGGTCGAGTCCTAATTTCTGTCCCTTTTGTTCCGTCTCTGACGTCGCTTTGTCGCGAGGAGCCTGAGGTCAGCCCGCCAATGCCCGACAATCGGGATGAGGATCATGTCACGTACCGCCCAGCCCTCCCCCCCCAACCCCACCAAGGCTCGGGCCGTGCGCCGGATCTTATTCCTGGATGACGACTGCGCAGCGAGCCGAGATCTTCCTCGATGCGAATCCCGAAGCCGTCTGGGTCCAGACCGTCGGGGACTGCCTGGCGCGACTGGAAGAAGACTGGGATGAAGTCCACCTCGATCACGACCTCGGCGGCGAGACGTTCGTGGACCTGAGCCGCGACGACTGCGGAATGGCGATCGTCCGCTGGCTCTGCCTGGAGCCTCGCTCTCACCTGAAGAAGACGCAGTTCTATATCCACAGCCATAACGCCAACGCCGCGAGCATCATGGTGATGCAAATGTTCGTGGCCGGCTTCCAAGTCGAGGGACGTCCGTTTGGCACATCGGTACCCTCTCCTGCCGAGTTCGATCCTCTCGACGAGACCGAGCCGGAGAAACCAGGGAAATTCGGCTGGCTGCGCAGCCTCTTCGACTACCTCGCCGGGCGAAAGCCGGGAACCAAGGCCAATCCCGAGTGATCGGGTTCCCCCGATCCTCCCGGGCTCCGAGCGATCGCTCCTATGAGCGGAGCCCTCAGAGCCTGTGAATCAATCGGGTTTGATTCACACACCGGGTCTTGGGCTTCATCGACGCAAGTCGCTGAAAGCCAAGAGATTCGGTAAAATGAAGACCCGACAACCTCGTGTACGTTAGTCGAAAGTTTCACAGGCTCTCAGGCCTCCATGCATCGTCCGTTATGAGACCTCAGGGGCCAGGTCTAATCAACTTCGAAGACTGCCCACCGAGAAAATACCCGGACCTTCCAGGAGCGTCATTCGCGTTGCCAAAGTCTCGCAGCGGTTTGTATCGTAGAGTAACCTAGGGACGGTCGTGATATTTATTGCTCGTTCACCGATGCCGAAACGGATGGGCCAAGTGATGCGAACGGTGATCACCGGCGGGGCAGGGTTTGTGGGGTCACACCTCTGTGAGCGGTTCCTGGCCGAGGGGGACGAGGTCCTTTGCGTCGATAACTTCTTGACGGGGCATCGGCGCAACATCACCCACCTGTTGGATAACCCGCGATTCCACTGCATTGAGCACAACATCTCCGAGCCACTCCAGATCGACGGGCCGGTGGACAACGTGCTCCACTTCGCCAGCCCAGCCAGCCCGGCCGACTACATGGCCCACCCAATTCCGACCCTCAAGGTCGGTTCGCTCGGCACGCACAACGCGCTGGGACTGGCCAAGGCCAAGGACGCGCGGTTCCTGCTGGCGAGCACCTCCGAGATCTACGGCGACCCCGAGGTCCATCCCCAGCGCGAGGATTACTGGGGTCACGTCAACCCGGTCGGCCCCCGCGGCTGCTACGACGAGGCCAAGCGGTTCGCCGAGGCGATCACGATGGCCTATCACCGCTCCCACGGCGTCAAGACCCGAATCGTTCGCATCTTCAACACATATGGGCCTCGGATGCGGCTCAATGATGGCCGCGTTCTGCCCGCCTTCATGGGCCAGGTCCTCCGCGGCGAGCCGCTCACCGTCTTCGGCACGGGCGACCAGACCCGGAGCTTCTGCTACGTCACCGACCTGGTTGATGGCATCTACCGGCTCCTCCACGCCGATTTCTCCGAGCCGGTCAACCTCGGCAACCCCTCCGAGATTACCGTGCTCGAGCTGGCCCGGGAAATCCTCGAGCTGGTCGAAGGGACCAAGAGCACCATCGTCTACAATGATCTGCCCGAGGACGACCCCAAGCGCCGCCGGCCCGACATCAGCCGCGCCCAGAAAATGCTCGGCTGGAACCCGACTCGTCGATCGCGCCGCGGGGCTCCGGCGGACGCTGGAGTACTTCCGGACCGTCGTTTGATGAGAAGGGTCGTCGCCAGGAGTAAGGAGCAGGATCGAGCTGGGGCCTAACGATCACCGGTCCGAGACTCTTGCGTGATCGTGTTTCCCCTCCTGGCTCCTACTGCTGCTCAGAAAATTTGGTACTTATGATTGCCTTTGCCTTTACGAACCACGAACGCCGTTGCCTTCGGCAGGGGCCTGGGGCCACATGCCACCAGCTACCTATCAGGTGGCTGCCACAACCTGCCTATCATTGACATCTGTACGACGGCGGGCCTCGAACCTTGTCGAAAGCCCCTGCCGCCCCGGTGACCCTCCCGCCTGGGTCGCCGCACGATCCAATCCCACGCAGATGGCTGAGAATTTCGCGTGCCTGGAGAAGGTGGGTGGCGCAATGGCCCGCCCGGAGAAGTCCTTCCCAACCAACCCGCCTTCCCCGCCCCAGTTGTCACAGTTGGTATTCTCTGGTTCATCAGCCAAGTCCGCGTCTGGATGCCGCTCTCACGAGGAGGCGATGGGACCGCTCGTTGTGGCGCCGCGCCGGTTCACCCTCTTGCAAGAGGCAACCGATCGCTCAGACCTGAACGCCCAGTCCATCGAGGGCCGTGCGATGCGACAACCTCGGATGTCGCCGCGGCGGTGGAGTGTCGCGGCAGGCGTCTTCGCCGCCCTCATGACGTGTGATAACGATTATTTCGATCTGACCAGTCGATGCCCTCTCGGAACGGGTGTTGCTCGCCATGCCAAACGCGCCAAAGTCGATGGTCCTTTGCAAGAGTGAACGTCAACGTGAACCCTCTGCGCAGTGGCTTGGAAGGATCTGACATGCGGTGAGCATCACGTTAGTTGATGAGACAGGCGTTCAGTTGGGCGAGTAATCCCGATTCCAAAAGGCGTCCCATTGGCCCTTCTCGCTGCGGTAGAGTGCGCGGAGGTGGCAGACGGCGTGGGCGGCGTCCTCGCCCCAGCGCATCCCGGCCAACTTCAGGCGTTGGCCGACGACCGTCTTGCAGGCGCTCTTGCTCGCGCCGCTGCCGAGGCACCAGCCGTGAGCCAGGTATTCGGGGTACTCCATCCGGTGTGCGTGCCGGTCGAGGTAACCGGTCAGCTCGTCGACCGCCTCGTGCAGGCCGGGCCGGGGAGGCCAATCCCACTGGCGGAGGACGGCACCCAGCAACGCCCCCTTCCTCCTTGAGCCACTGCCGCCACTGCCGTGCTTGGGCCTCCGCCGCGCCCTCGTCGCCGGGGTGCAACAGTCGCGCAAGGCCGGTGAGTTTTTCCGCGGGGTGAAAGAAATCGAGGATAATCACTTCCACACGTGGGAAGTTTTCCCGGAGCCGGGCTTCCAGGCCGTTGCCGCCGTCGGACAGCCCGATCCAGCGGTCGGCCCGGTCCATGCCGACGTGCGCGGCGGGCGTGCGGATCAGCGGAGTGAACTCTTCCAAGGGGGTACAGCCCCGAGAGGGAACGCGCCTGCATCGGCCCGGGTTTCTCGCCGGGAGCGAGGAACTCCGGTGTCGGGTTGCCGACCATCCCGACGTAGGCCATGCGGCCCTCGGCGGGGCCGCCCCCTTCGCCTGGTTGTCGGACGCCGGTGGCGTCGAGTTCGACGTAGGCCCATTTTTTCCCGTCATAATCCTTGTGCCAGGGCCAGTCGGTCTTGGGGCCGAAGGTCGCGCCGGCTTCGACGGCGTCGGCCAGGCGCTGACCGGCGTCCTCGGTGGTCCGCTCGACAGTCGACTCCGAGACCCGTGCGCCGACATTTCTTCGAGGAGTTCGGCCCGAATGCCACGAAGTTAATGCACAAACCCTGACTCGTGAACGATTTGTAGCCTCTTGAGCATGGGAGCGGCTCCCGGCATCCTAGTGGTTGGACTCACCCCCTGAGACACCCGACGGAGCCCTCCCATGCTGCCGCCTCGTATTGTCACCATCTTGGATCGACTCCGGCAAGACCTCGCCGACGACCTGACCCCCGATGCCATCAAGCTCGCCTGTAACGAGGAGAAGTACTCCTGGCGCGAGCGGCTGCTCAACCCCGTCACCACCGTCTACCTCTTCATCCTCCAGATCCTCCACGGCAACACCGCCTGTCAACACGCCGTCCACTTCGGAGGCTGGAACTTCACCGACAGCGCTTACTGCGCCGCGCCAAGCGACTCCCCTTGGGCGTCCTCCACCGCCTCATGGGGCGGGTCGCTCAGACCTGCCGCACAGCCGGTGACGCATCGACATGGTTCGGACACCGTGTCTGGCTGCTCGACGGGTCCAGCTTCTCCATGTCCGACACTCCCGAGCTGCAAGCGACGTTCGGCCAACCCGGCGGCCAGCGCCGCGGTTGCGGGTTCCCGGTGGCCAAGTTCCTGGCGCTCTTCGACCTCGCCACCGGCATGCTTCTGCGGGTCGAGGAGGCCCCGTTGCGGTCGCACGAGATGTCCCGCTGCGCCGTCGTCAGCGCCGACTTGTCGGCCGGCGACATTGTCCTCGGGGACCGCGGCTTTTGCTCATTCGCTCATATTGCGATTTTACTCAACCGCAAGCTGCACGGGGTGTTCCGCGCTCACCAGAAGCAAATCATCGACTTCACCCCAGGTCGGCCGCAGGCGTCGAAGTCGAAGGGGAAGGGGTCGCCGAAGGCCCCGGTGTGCCTGCCGCACTCGCGGTGGGTGGAGGCGCAAGGCAAGTGGGATCAAATCGTTGTCTGGTACAAGCCGAAATCCAAGCCACGAGGGATGACGGTGGCGGCGTACGCCGAGCTGCCGGAGGAGATCACGGTGCGCGAGTTGCGGTATCGGGTGCATACGCCTGGATTCCGGGTGAGCGAGGTGACGCTGGTGACGACCTTGCTGGACGCGGCGGTGTACCCGGCGTCGGCGGTGGCGGACCTGTACTACCGGCGCTGGCAGGTGGAGATCAACTTCAATCACTTGAAAACTACTATGAAAATGGATATTCTGAAGTGTAAGACGGTGGATGGGGTGCTGAAGGAACTGGCGGTGTTCGCGCTGGTGTACAACCTGGTACGGTCGGTGATGGTGGAATCGGCGCGGGTCCAGGGGGTAGTGCCGGAGCGGGTCAGCCTGCTCGATGCGGTTCGCTGGATGGTGGGGGTGGAGGGGGATGGGAACTTGTGCGACTTACTGGTCAACCCGGCGCTGCCGGGCCGAGTCGAGCCCCGAGTCGTGAAGCGACGTCCCAAAAAATACCCGCGGATGACGAAACCGTGCGCCGATCTCCGTAAAGAGTTGCTAGGAAAAGAAGTTACGGCTTAACTTCGTGGCATTCGAGTTCGGCCCCTTTCTCGAAGCTGTCGGCGACGGTCCCGGCCAAGGTGGCGACTCGCTCCAAGCCCGGGGTCAGGTCGCGGGTCGTCAGGCCGGCGTCGCGGTCGAAGGGGAACAGGCCCTTGCCGCAGATCCGGCAAAGGTAGTAGGCGCGGCGGTCGCGGATGGCCCCCACGAGACTGAACGAGGTGTGCCAGCGGTGCGAGTGGAACTCGGCGGCCCGGCCGCAGTGCGGGCAGGTTACTCCGGCGCCTTCGTAGCCGTTTTTTTTTAGGATGGCAAACTTCACTGGAGAATGCCGTTTTTCGACCACCGAGTTATGCGAATGGTTTGGAAGGTAGACTGTAAGTTTGCGGGGCAATCTCTGTATGGCAGCCGGATTTCTCGGGCCAACTCCAGTCAGTTTGTCAGGTCCTTGTTTTTTTTTGCGCCAGATGTTCCTCGACCGCCTTGGCGGCGATCCTGTGGGCGAGGGCGCGGATCTTGAACTCGTTCTGTCCGAAGAGGTGGGCATCGTCGGTGGAGGCGAGGTTCGCGGCCAGTTCGCCGATCTCGGCGTCGACGGCCTCGCGGATGGCCCGGGTAAGGTCCTCGATCTCGGCCTGCTTCTCGGGCGTCAGGGCTGAAGAGTGCATGGGTGGACTCCGATCCCGTCGTCAGGTTTTCCTCTGAGGTCACCGCGTTCGCTCTTGTGTACAAAGATTCCACCAACTTTCAAGATGCCCACCATCTGACATGAAGTCGGGTATTTTTTTGTGGATTTCGAGGAGCGTGGATGTTAAGGTAAATCCGCTCTGCGCTAATGGCTTGGATGGATGTGAGAGGCCAAGGCCGTTGGCGGAGAAAACAGGTCGAGCGACCCGAAGATCCGGGTCTCGTTGAGAATCCCGAGCGTAGGAACATGAGAGATGATGTCGGACCTTGGAGCGGACGTTGGGACTTTCTCAGCGAACGCGGACAAGTGAACGCGGACAAGTGCGGACAGTTTCAGCAGTGGACGCCAAGGCAGTAGGTGGCGCGGAAGTATTTCTCTTGCAGAGGGTTGTTTCGGCTTCTCGGGCTGCCTTGGCCGCCCAAAGTGTCCGCGCTGTCCACTGGTCCTGGCACTGGCAGTGAGAAAGTCCCCGGACGTTCGCCTCCTCAGACAACCCACCCTGACACTCAAGATTATATGCAAATAATATATCAGCAATCACCTTCTTGAATTTCGAGCACGCAGCACCCTCGCCGGGGAGATCTCTCTCGTCACTGGATACGATGCGACCAAACCCGTGACGTCGGATGACGGAGTGGTGGACGAACGATTGCAAGTCAAGGACCTGCGCCTGAAGGAGCACCGGGATATGAATAAAATGACACTTGCTCGCTTGGGCTTCAAGCACACGGTGAGCGCACTCGCTGAGGAGATTTACCTGGCCAGTGGATACGATGCGACCAAACCCGTGACCTTTTACGGCTTGGTGAACGAGCGATGCAACGTCAAGTGCCGCTACTGTGAGTACTGGCGCCTGAAGGAGTACCAGGATGAGATGACGATCGAGGAGTGGCAGCGGGCCCTCCTCAGCATCAAGGAGTTCGTGGGGACGTACTCCATCAGCTTCAGCGGCGGCGAGCCCTTCATCAAGCCGGGCTTCATCGACCTGATGGCTTGGTGCCATCGCAACGGCATCCGGAGCGGCGTCACGACCAATGGCTCGGCGTTGACCCCGAAGAACGCGAAGAAGCTCGTGGAGGCCCATCCCTTCAACTTGAACGTCTCGGTGGACGCCCCGAACGCCGAGCTCCACGATTACCTTCGCGGTTATCCGGGGCTCTTCGACAAGCTCAGCAACGGGATCAAGTTCGTGCGCGAGGAACGGGATGCCGCGGGCGAAGATTTCCCGATCATCATCAAGACGACTGTCGAATCCAAGAACTTCCCCTTGATGCCCGACATGGTGGAATGGGCCAGGGACATCGGCGCGACGGCCATCAACTTCCAGCCCATGGATCGCTGGACGCCAGAGACCTACGACGAACTCTGGGTCGAGCAGGACAAACACGAACAACTCCAGGCCGCTGTCGATCGCGTCCTCCAGATGAAGCGAGAGGGGATGCCGATCATGAATAGCGAACTCACCTTGCGCCTGATGGTGCCCCACTTTCGCGAGGAGAAGGCGCCCCCGGACGTGATGCCCTGCCGGGTGGGAATGCGGGACTTCTTCATCCGCACCAACGGTAACGTCGAAGTCTGCTTCTTCTACCCACCGATCGGCAATATCAAAACGCAGATCGCCCGGGAGATCTGGTATGGGGAGAAGGCCCAGGAGATCCGGCGGCAGACGGTCGAGTGCGACCGGCTCTGTCTCTATACGTGCCTTTCCCATCGGACCATCAAGGACAAGATCAAGATGGGATTGACGCTCCTCACGACCTCGGGCGCCGCTCGATAGGGCCGTCGTGCGATTGGGGCCGGATTTCGACGCAACTCTTTCGCGAGGAAGAGTTGCGTTGCGCACCCGGACCGGCATGGGACGACGCGTGATCCTGGATCAGGTTGAGGCTCTTCCAAGCTCCCCCTACTTGACGCGCCACCAGAGGCTCGGGTCGAGCCCTCGGGCGCGGCAATCGGGCTCGATCGCCCGGCGGAACCGCTCGGCATCGACCGGATAGCCGGCGGTCGGACGGAGACCGGGGATGCGGGCGGTCCAGTGGGCGTTGAAGACGTCCATCCAGCACTCGCGGACGGTCTTGCTGACAATCGAGGCGAGCGCGACGAGCCCATCCTCGGCGTCGGCGCGGGGCAGCAGGCTCAGTTCCAGACGGCGGTCCAGATCCCGGAGCGTGTACCGGCTGAGCGCCGGGCCTTCGGGGCCGCGGTCGATCCAGGTGTCGGGGAAGACGCTCAGGAGCGGGTCGAGATAGAAGTGGCGGCCACCATGCTTGTCGGAGTGGACGTGCGTGACGCCGCCGCCGGCGGCGCGCTTCCAGAGCGAGCCAAGCAGCCGGGCGAACGCGGCGAAGTGGACCTTCGCCTTCGAGCCCGACCGCGCCAGGTCGGCGTTGAACCGCGCCGGACCGACCACGACCGACCGCATCCCCACGAGCCGCCACGCCGCCCCCTCGAACGGGGGGGTCGCGTGCGCCCGATCGAGCAGGGCGCACGCCGCGGGGTGGGGCAACGCCGGGTCGTCGCCGTCGAGCCAGTGGGACAGCTCGGCCTCGGCGAGCGTGCCCGCGTCGAGCGCGGCCAGCAAGCCGCCGAGCGAGTTTGGGATGGCGCCGCCCGCCGCGGCGACGGCCATCAAGCAGGCCGCCTCCAGCCGGTCGCGCCCCTTCCCGGCGTGGAGAATCGCCTTGGAGTCATCGACCCAGAGCCGCTCCGAGGTGTCGCCGGCACGAGCGACGGTCGCCGCCAGATCGCCCCAGAGGTCCGGCGCCCGATCGTCCGGCCCCTCGGCGATGACCGCCGTCATGACCAGCGGACCCAGGTTCGGACCGTAGCCCGCCTCGTCGATCCCGACCCAGCGCATCATCGACTCATCGGAGGGTGCCGGACTTCCAATCTCGAAGGACTCGACCAAACCATCGCAACAAGGCACTCAATGGCGAACCTCAAACATGAAATCTCATATCTGAAATTTTCAATGTAAAATTTCAGATTTGAAATTTTGGATTCGAAATCGGCCATCGATCATCCTTCCTCGATCATCCCCCCCTCCCGCGCGTTCACGATTGCCCGAGGGGAGCCACCGGGGCCTCTTCGCGGATGCCGTCCGGCTCGGCGGTGGTGCGGGGTTCGGCGTTGATCATCCAGACGGGAGCGGGGTCGCGGCCCTGGATCTCGGCCGCGAGCGAGCCATAGTCCTCTGCCCCTCGACTGCTCGGGGCGTACTGGAAGATTGACTGGCCGAAGCTCGGGCACTCGGCCAGGCGGATGTTGCGGCGGATCCGAGTCCGGAACAGGTGGGCGTGGGCCCAGGGGAGCGCTGCGTTCCGCCGACCTTCAAAGAAGCGGTCGAGGTCCTCGATCACCTCGCCCCCCAGCCGCGTCCCCGCATCGTACAGGCAGAGTAGGACCCCCGAGACCTTGAGGTCGCGGTTGACCCGCTTCGAGACCAGATGGATCGTCTCGAGCAGCTTCGAGAGCCCGTGCAGCGCCAGGAAATGCGCCTGGAGTGGGATCACCACCTCGCGCGCCGCGCAGAGCGCGTTGAGCGTCAGGATGCTGAGCGAGGGGGGGCAGTCCATGAGGACGAAGTCGAAGGTCTCGGGATCGGCGTCGAGCTGGTCGCGGAGGATGACCTCGCGCCCGACCGTCCCGATCAGCTCCAGCTCGGCACCCGCCAGATCAATGTGACTGCCGCAGATCGACAAATTGAGGGCGATCTCGCGGCGCACCTGCGCCAGGGATATGCCCTGCGTCAGGACCTCGTAAATCGACGGTCCAGAGCGGCCCGGCAAGAGGCCCAGGTGAAGAGTGGCGTGCGCCTGCGGGTCGAGGTCGAGGACAAGCGTCCTGTGCCCTTCGGCCGCCAGCGCCGCGGCCAGGTTGACAGTGGTCGTCGTCTTGCCTACCCCGCCTTTCTGATTCAGCACCGCGATCCGTCGCATCGTGGGTTCCCTCTCTCCAGGGGGTCCGTTCCTTCGCCCGTCCCTTGCGGACGGGGCCACGGGCTCGGTCGGGAGTTTAGTCTTTTCATCTCCGGGCGCAAAGCCGAATTGCGCCCGCGATTGGGCCGGCGACTCGCGCGTGGCGGCAGGCCGCGGCACGTCACGTGCTTTATAGCCTCCACACTCGGGCAATTCGATCCTTAATTAATGTGCCCCAGGGGTCCCGCTTCGCAGGAGCCCGGTGTGCCCTTTGCCGATTGGAAATCCGAAACGATGATGTTTCCAATCCAAAACCATCAGGACGACGCAAATCATTTTCACGACGCGAGTCAGAGAGGTCAGACGATGAGCCCCGAAACGACCATGATCGTGCGCGGTCCAGGCGGACTGCATGGAACGTTGGAGCCGCTCGATCGGCCCTCCCAGGGCGCGACGACGCGGGTGGTGCGCCTCGATGATGGCCGGCGAGTGGTCATTCCCGCCGAGCTGCTGATCGCGCGCGACGATGGCGGCTACGACCTCCCACTCGATCGGGCCAAACTCGATCGGCTCGTCGCCGGCGCCGAGACCGCCATCCCCAGGGTCGCGGAAGAGATCGATGTCCAGAAACGCCGGGTCGAGACCGGCCGCGTCCGCGCCACCAAGGTCGTCCGAGAACGGCAGGAGGTCGTGGACGAACCACTCGCCCGCGACGAGGTCGACGTCCAGCGCGTTGCCGTCAACCGCGTGGTGGCTGGCTCGGTCGGCACCCGACAAGAGGGCGATACTCTCATCATCCCCCTCCTGGAAGAAGTGCTGGTGGTCGAGAAACGCTTGTTAGTGAGAGAGGAACTGCGCATCACCACACGGCGCACCCTCGACCACAAGCCCCAGATCGTGACCCTCCGGAGTGAAGACGTGGTTGTCGAGCGGCTGCCGGGCGAGGGGCCTCACGAGCCATCTTCATAATCGTTTCCTCTCCTTTGAGCAATTATTCAGTGAAAATGGCATGACACTTGCAAAGTTTCACCCATCACCGAGTCGCAATTCGAGACGGCCCAAGGCCGTCCTGGCAGACTCGTCTACTGCTGAGGAGATCGACTGATGGGGACCGTTGTCGGGCTGTTTGAGTCAAAGGACAAGGCGCAGCGGGCCGTCGAGGCACTGCGGCGGGCGGGGTTCCGCGACGAGGACATCAGCCTCGTGATGCGCGACCGCCGCGAATCGACCACCGCGGCGACGGAGGCGTCGCACCTGGAGACCGAGGCGGGCACGGGCGGCGGCGTGGCGGCCGGCGCGGTCGGGGGCGGGCTGCTCGGCAGCCTGGCGGGTCTGGCCGTCGGCGTTGGCGCGCTGGCCATCCCCGGCATCGGCCCGATCGTGGCCGCCGGACCGCTCGCGGCGATCCTCGCCGGAGGCGCGATCGGCGCGGCGACGGGCGGTATCCTCGGCACGCTGGTCGAGGCCGGCGTCCCCGAGGAGGAAGCCCGGGACTACCAGGCGGGCGTCGAGCGCGGCGCCGTCCTCCTGACGGTCCATGCGCCCGATAGCCGCGAGGACGAGGCCCGCTCGATCCTCCGGCAGAGTGGCATGCGCGACCTGCACGAACACCGGAACCAGTGGGCGGGCAATCCGGACGACACCTCCGATCCTTCTACCCAGAGGAGCAATAATATGGCTGCACGGAAGACGGACAAGGACCATGGGGATCAGGCGAAGGTCGATACGACGGTGGCGGGCACGGCGGGCGGTGGCACGGCGGGCGCCGTCGTCGGAGGGGCCGTCGGCGACCCGATCGGCGCGGGCGTCGGCGCGGTGGCCGGCTCCGCCCTCGGCGGCGGCGCGGGCGCGGCGTACGACAACTATGACGCCGCCGAGCCCGAGTTCCGCCACGAGTGGGAGCGCGGGCCCTCCAAGGAAAGCACCGCCTGGGATCAGGCATCGGCGGCCTACCGCTACGGCTGGGAGAGCCACGACAAGCCCGAGTACAAGGGTCGCTCGTGGGACGAGGTCCACACGCACCTGAAGCAAAACTGGCCGGGCAAGGGGGACTGGTCCCAGTATGAGACGTTCGTCCGCTCGGCCTGGGACCGCCGCGCCCGCCAGCAACTCGAACAGGGGGGCCAGGCCGTCGTCCCAGTCGTTGAAGAAGAGCTGGAGATCGGCAAGCGCAAGATCGAGACAGGGGGCGCGCGCGTTCAGACGCACGTCACCGAGACCCCGGTTCGCGAGCACGTCATCCTCCACGAGGAGCACATCAACGTCGAGCGCCGGCCGGCGGACCGCGACGCCTCCCGCGAGGACCTCGCCGCCGCCCTCAAGAAGGGGAGCATCGAGGTCCGGGAGACGGCCGAGGAGGCCGTGGTCGCGAAGAAGCCCAAGGTCGTCGAGGAAGTCGTCATCAACAAGGAGGGCCGCGACCGGACCGAGACTGTCGAGGACACAGTGCGCCGGACCGACGTGGACGTCAAGCAGGCGGACACCCCGACGAAGGTTACCGATGAGGGCGTGACGAAGGAAGTAAAGGCCCACCCCAAGAAGAGCTGAACGGCGATCGGACGCACCTGCGCCGATCACGAAGGCGGGCGAGGTCCGTGAGGGACCTCGCCCGTCGGCATTTTCTCGGGAGGGGGGCCGGGGCGCCGCCGCGGATGCCCCTCGTGCCGTCACAACAAACGTCTTCGACAAAGGGCTCTTGAAGGTGCCCTGCCGACGAGGATGTCACGCGACGTCATGTTCTACCCCCGACGCGACGTGAAGTTTTGCCCAAAGGCTCTGGCATGTTAGGACCTACCCACTTTTTTATTTTGTATCGACCCTGAGGAGGTCCTCTCATGCCCCGTGCCCTTCCGAATGAGACACGCATGGACATCGTCCGCCGCCATCTCAACGGCCAACCGTTGCCTCAGATCGCCACCGAACTGCGACTCTCCCAGGACACCGTCCGCGCCCTCTGGCGCGTCTTCCGCGACCACGGCGCGGGGGGGCTGGCCCTTCGATACCACGCCTGTGGACAATCCACCCCCAGCACCCCGGAGCCGATCCTCAACGCGGCGTGCCAGCTCAAGCACGACCACCCGACCTGGGGTGCCGGCCGGATCCGCCTCGAGTTGCTCCGCGACTTCGCGTCGGCCCAGATCCCCTCGCCGCGCGTGCTCCAACGCGCCTTCCAGCGTGCCGGAGTCAACCGGCCACGACGGCCGCAGCGTCCGAAGACGTGCTTGGTCCGGGCCCTCGCCCCCCACGAGGTCTGGCAGGTCGATGCGGTCGAGAAGGCCCGACTGGCGACCGGAGAGGAGGTCAGTTGGATGACTGTCACCGATGAGTTCTCCGGGGCGCTGCTGGCCAGCGAGCTTTCCCCCCCAACCGCAGTGGCAAGCCATCGTGCCCGGCGACGCCCGGGAACTGTTTCGCCACGGTTTTGGCCGTTGGGGACTGCCCGGGGGATCCGCATCGACAACGGCCATCCCTGGGGCCTGAACTCCGGACTACCGCCCGACCTGGCGTTATGGCTGCTCGGGTTGGGTGTGAACCTGGCGTGGATCGCGCCGGGCACGCCGCAGCACAATGGCAAGGTCGAACGCGGCAACGGCGTGACTCAGCAAGGGGCCGAGCCGTCGGCCTGCCGAAGCCGGATCGAATTGCAGGAGCAGTTGCCCCGCGAGTGCCTGATCCAGCGGGAGCAGTACCCGTCGATCGCAGGTCGTCCTCGAATCGAGGCGTTCCCCGGGCTGTGCCAGATCGCGCGTCCGTACCGTGCCGACGAGGAAGACGGGCGTTGGGACCTGTCGCGCGTGGATCGCTTCCTGGCCGAACAGGGGCTCTCTCGTCGGGCCAACGCGCAGGGCGCGATCTGGTTGTATGGTTGGGGCCGCGGCCTGGGGCGGGCCCATCGAGGCAAGGAGGTTTGTGTGAGGTTTGATAGTTCATCACGTTATTGGGTTGTCTCTGATCATCAAGGACAAGAATTAAAGAGACTCCCCGCCGAGGAACTCAGTCGGGAGCGGATCCTGGCGCTGGAAGTCGGCTGCAAGCGGACCCATCGACAAAAGTCCAAGGGGAGGGGGTAAAACTTCGCGTCGCGTCGGGGGTAGAACATGACGTCGCGTGACAAGGACGTGGGCAGGGCACCCGGCGCCTCAACGCACGCCAGAACTCTCTTGAGCCTGCACGCGGCTCACGCCAGCTTGGGTTGGAACGGCGGCGCGATCCCGGCGACGCGGAGGCGGACCCGGTACAGCGTATCGACCGCCGTCATCGCCAGCGTCCTGGCGTCGGGGTCGCACCAGGCGAGGTTGGACGGCCGTTTCGGTAGCGCGATGATCCCCAGGAGTCGCCCCTCGGGTTCGAAGACCCAGACGCCCTGCGCCACGGCGACGTAGACGCGCCCGTCGCGGTCCACCTTCATCCCGTCGGGGCCGCCGGGCTGCTCGGGGTCGAGCTGCGCGAAGACCCGGCTCGAGCCGGCTGCCAGCGCCCCCGACGTCTCGACGGCGAACGCCCGGATGTGATAGCGCTGCGTGTCGCAGACATAGAGTGTGCGCTCGTCGGGCGAGAAGCGCCAGCCCGTTGGGCTTCTCGAAGTCGTCGGCCAGGAGGTGGGCCGCCCCCTGCCCGTCGAGCATGAAGACGCCCTGGAAGGATAACTCGCGATCCTTGGGCGCTACGCCGTAGGGCGGGTCGGTGAAGTACATCAGGCCGTCGGAACGGCTGATGATGTCATTGGGGCTGTTCAGCCGCTTGCCCGAGTAGGTCTCGACGACCGTCTCGACCCCCGAGCCGTCGGGCGCCATCCGCGAGACCCGCCGGCCGTTCTGCTCGCAGAAGTAGACCCGGCCGTCGGCGCCGAAGGTCTGGCCGTTGGCCGCGCCGGTCCGCTCGCGGATCAGCGCGACCGAGCGGTCGGGGCGGAGCCGGTACGTCCGCTCGGCCTTGATATCCTGGAACAGCAGCGAGCCGTCAGGGCACCAGAGCGGCCCCTCAGTGAACTGGAATCCCTTGGCCAGGGTCTCAACCGGGTCGCCCGTTACAACGTCCGACAGACCTGCATCGCGCAGTAAGGATATCATCATCTTCTCCTCCCCTCAAATGTGAGAACCCCGCTTCTCGAAGAAGAGAACAGGCTCCCGAGACACAGATCGCCCCCTCTCCCCGAGAGGAGGATCGGGGCTCCCTGCGGTGCGGAGTTCAATCGGTCGAGAGCCGGATCATCGGTTCGCCGACAATCCCCGATCCGACCGGCAGGGCATCGGACCTCCAGAACCAATCCAAGGCGAGGATCGTCGGACGTCCGAGACCCGGCGCAACTGACAAGCTCGAGTCTCGCTCACTCGGGTCGCGCTCATGCCGCCTGGGACCGCGTGTTCCGCCGATCACGATGGCGCGGCTTCCAGCGCGGGCGCAAGGCGTCTCGGTCTGCCTGGAGCGTGGGGCTGACGTCGACCCGGAACGGGACCTCGGCGGGCGCCAGGGACCTCAGCACCTCCGGAAGTTGCTCCAGCTCGCGCCTGGCGTGCACACGGGCCTCCTCCAGGCTGACGCGGCCAGCCTCCAGGCGCGCGCCGCCGCGCATCACCGGCTGCAGCAACGGCTCGCCCTCCAGAGTTTCGTCATGGCGACCGATCACGTCCCGCACGATCCGGCCGTCCTCGACCCTGCGGAAGACCTGCTTGCGCCGGGATAGATCGCCTTCCTCGACGACAACTTCATCCGCGGCCGGCCCGCGTACGCGACGAGCTTGTAGGCCATGTCGAGTGACGGCACGTCTTCGCTCACGGCCAGCTTGGTGCCGACGCCAAAGGCGTCGATGGGCGCCCCCGCAGCGAGCAGCGCGGCGATCTCGTCCTCGTCGAGCCCGCCGGAGGCGAAGATCCGGACCCCGTGCAGGCCCGCCACGTCGAGCATATGCCGGGCCTGCCAGGCCAGCGCCCCGAGATCGCCCGAGTCGAGCCGCACGGCCCGCACGTGGAACCGATCGCCGAGCCTGCGGCCCAGGTCGATCACCTTCCGCACGCCTTCGAGCGTGTCATAGGTATCGACCAGCAGTGTCGTCCCCGGATACAGCGCGGCGAAGGCCGCGAACGCTGCGGCCTCGTCGTCGTGGGTCTGGATGTAGCTGTGCGCCATCGTGCCGAGGACGGGGATGCCGTAGCGCTGGCCGGCCAGGACGTTGGAGGTGCCGACCGCCCCCATGAGGTAGGCGGCGCGGGCCGCCTTCAACGCAGCATCGGTGCCGTGGGCGCGGCGCGAGCCGAACTCGACGACGTCCCGCCCGGCCGCGGCCGTCACCACCCGCGCCGCCTTCGATGCCGCCAGGCTCGGGAAGTGCATCTGGTTGAGGACCAGCGTCTCGACCAGTTGTGCCTCGAGGATCGGGGCCACGACCTGCACCAGCGGCTCGTCCGGGAAGACGACCGTGCCTTCGGGGACCGCCCAGACCTCGCCGGTGAAGCGGAAGCCCCTCAGCCGCCCCAGGAAGGCCTCGGAGAAGAGGCCGAGCGTGCGCAGGTAGTCCAGGTCGTCCTCAGTGGCGCCGAGCGTTTCCAAGGAGTCGAGCACGTCCCCGAGCCCTGCGGCGACGATATAGTTGCGCCCCGGGGGCAGCTTGCGGAAGAACAACGCGAAGACAGCCTCCTGGTCCGTGCCCTCGGCCTCATACGCCTGGGCCATGGTCAGCTCGTACAGGTCGGTGAAGAGCAGGGTGCGGAGCGGGTCGTCGCGCGATCGATCATGCATGGGCCTCCCCCCTTCGTTCAGGATGATCCCGCGTGTCGTGGTCGAGAACGCCGGGGCCGAGCAGCCTCTCGATCTTGTGGTGTGCGAGTCACGCGATCAAGGGGTCCGGGGAGTATGAGTTGGAGGAAAAAAGAAATGGCTCATGGGCCCAAATCGATGCCGTTCCACTCAATCCCTGACGGAAGGTTCAGTTGAATCAGATGTTCCGCCATCCCCGAGCGGACAAAGACACCGATTTGGGCCCATGAGCCGAGACTTCTTCCGAGATGGGCAGGCAAAGGGTACGAGGCCCGCGCGATGATCATGTCGCAATTGGTTCGGCCATGATCCACCT
This sequence comes from uncultured Planctomycetaceae bacterium, assembly GCA_963803395.1. Lineage (GTDB taxonomy): Bacteria > Planctomycetota > Planctomycetia > Isosphaerales > Isosphaeraceae > JAFANO01. Next base: position 57,469 of record CAWDND010000067.1, on the reverse strand, counting down.
CCTTCACTACGGCATTGTGGATCATGGCCATTTGTTTGCATCATGTCAGCATGGTATTGCCCGCCCCCCAAAATCCGTGACGGTCTGGGAATTCTCTTCAGTGGCATGGCTCTCCTCCTCGGCGCTCATGCTCCTGCGCCAGTTTGTGACCTGGTGATGGCCCCGAGCGATCGCGAGCCTCACGAGGGGGCCGAATGCGTCGCCGGCCACAAGGATTGCTCGGGGCCCTCTCGAGATCGGTGGCCTGATTCCGATCCGTCTTGCGGAACAAGGGCTGCTGCAAGGAGGCTGAAGGCCTCAATGGTGCCCTGTCCCTTCGGCAATCATCCTCAGGAAATCGTGCCGCGAGACGATCCCGACCGGCACTCCGTCACGCACCACCGGGATGTGTTCGAGGTCGTGGCGGAGCATCTGCTGCGCCACCTCTTGCACGGGAGTCTCCTCATCGACCGTGATGACCTCCGTGATCATGATCTCGCGGACCGTCGTCGTCCGTGCCTCCTCCTGGACCAGCTCGACCGCCTCTCGGGGCAGCAAGCGGTCGAATAACTGCGGCAGGGTCTCGATCGAGAAGGGAACCCCGCGCTCCTTGGCGGCGAAATCCGTCTGAGTGACGATGCCGCACAACTGGCCCTGCGCGTCGACTACGGGGATACAGCCGATGCGGCGGTCCACCATGGTCTGAGCAACCTCGGCCAGGCTCGTCTCCTGCCGGACGGTCACCACCGACTGCGTCATCAGCTCTCGCGTTCTCATCGGTTACCTCGGTCCGAAAATAAACAACGACCCGACAGAAGACCAAAAACTCCGCCACCTTCAACTCGGCAATGTCATCGACCACCAGGCGGGCGTCGATAGTCTTGTGCCCGCCACGCAGGGCATCTTCCTACTCCGGCCGAGTTCTCAATTTCCTTGTGGCCAGGGACGTTTCCTCCCGATCAAGGCTGCTTCTCAGGGGCCTGCTTTGGGCTTTCGGGCGAGCCGCTGGGGGGCGGGGTTGCACCGCCATGCAGGATGCCCTCTCCCAGATAGGTCAGCCCGGAACCGTCCTCGACCTCACGCCCCTCCTCATCCCGCTGGACGTGGACCCACGTCGCCTGGGGTGCGCACCTCGGCCTCCCCGCTGGGATGGGGGCCGGACCCCGAATGAACTCCGGAGTGCCCCACCGCGTCGACTCGGCCCTGTCCGCCTCCCGGCAGACCGCTCTCGCGCTTCGACACCTCGGCCTGCTCGTTCGCTGCTCGCTCCGGGCTCGTGGTCCCTCGATCTTCCCGATCGACGAAGACGGTTTGGAAGGGGGTGCTCTCTGGCTCGCTGAAGGATTCGACGCGCGGGCTCACCATCTGGATCCAGTCCTCGAACTTCAAACGGATGACGTCCTGGTGCGTGCCGGCCTGGAAGAGCATCTCCCCCTCGATCTGCATCGTGTCATCCATCAACATATCCACATCACTCCAGTGGCGCAGAGGAGGGATGGCGCCGGTCTCGCACTCGGTGAAGATCCGGCCCATCTCGACCTCGGAGGCCATGCGAACCTCCTGGGCACCGAGCACTTCCAGCACCCGGTTGAGCACGACGCGCCGGCTGGCGGGGACGATCAGTTGCACGGGGCGGCCGTCGGCCAGGACGACCACCACTTTGGCCAGGCGGTGGCCAGTGACGTGCTCCGTCTGGGCCACCTCCTGCGCCGTGAAGACTTCACGATGGTGCAGTTCCTCATAGGCAACACCCCGGTGTTCCAGCATGTTCTTGATCCAGGTGGCCGTTGCCATACATCCCTCCCCGCTCTCTTGCTTCCACAGATGATACGATCGACCATTTTACCCCTCGTGACATTTGCCACATGATGCGCAGCGAATAGATTTTGCGTAATTTCTTGGCAGTAAAAGATTTGCGGCATTTTGTCGGATGCTCAATAAAGGCACTTGTGCCTTCCTGCTTGAATTCTCCGCACGGTTGTAGCATCATCAATGGATTAAGCCCTTGAGTGCTAGTCACTTGCGGACATATGCGACCACGTTCAGAGGGATAGATCGACCATTTGAATCCATTGCTGGACACTGGCGAAAAGAGTGGTGCCCCCAGAAGAATTGAAAGAACGATTTAACTCACTTCAACACAAAAGGTTACAGTTCGGGGGGGGGGCCGAGCACCTGTCCGATGACATTGGCCCGATCATGCCGAGTTGGACAACAATTGCTTATGAGCCATGACGATCCTCGCTTCCGGACCAGAGCGCGCGGATCTCCGCGGGGAGGACCTGCTTGACGTCCCCGATCTCGCCCACCGACACGTGCTTCTTGAGGATCCTGAAGACGCCCCAGGCGATGTCCTCCGGGTCGAGGTCCGGACTCTCCCTGAGGGCCGCCACGATGTGCCCCAGGAATTCTTCCTTCTGCCGCTCCTTGACGGGCTTGCCGCTCGGGTTCCAGCCCTCGTAGTACAGGCCGCGAATCAGCAGCGGCGACGGCGGCGCGCATCGTCGAGCCGGTCGCCAGGCCATCGTCCACCAGGATCACCGTGCGGCCCCGCACCTCGGGCGCCGGGCGGTCGCCGCGATAGGCCCGCTCGCGTCGCTCCAGTTCGCGGAGCTCCCGGGCGGCGACGGCCGCGATGACCTGGCGGGGGAGGCGCAGCGCCTGCACCACGTCGTCGTTGAGCACACAGACGCCGCCCGAGGCGATGGCGCCCAGGCCAGCTCCTCGTGGCCCGGGACGCCGAGCTTGCGGACCACGAAGACGTCGAGCGGGGCCCCCAGCGCCCGCGCCACCTCGGAGGCGACCGGCACGCCGCCGCGCGGCAGGGCCAGCACCAGCACGTTGGGGCGGCCGGCATAGCCGGTAAGCTTATCGGCCAGCAGCCGGCCCGCCTCGGTACGATCTCGGAATGCGGTCGGCATGGTCTCCCTCGCGATCTCAACGGGCCGCCGATGCGGCAGGAACCGGGCAGGAAGCGTCCTGGAAGAGGTCGCCGAGCGACCCGTCGGCCAGGATCCGCCGGATCGCCTCCGCCAGCAGCGGGGCGACCGAGACGATCTGAAGAGGCGGCCAGGGCCGGTCGGCCTTGGCCACCGTGCCGGTGACGACCACGGCCCGCACGGCCTCGTGGCCCAGCTTGGCCCAGGCCTCCCCCACGAACAGCCCATGGGTGGCGGCGACGGTGATCTCCGGGCGGGCGCCGGCCGCGAGCAGGACCTCGACGGCCCGCGCGATCGTCCCGCCGGTCGTGATCATGTCGTCGATGATCAGACAGGCCCGGCCCGCCACGTCGCCGATGACGTGCGTCACCTCGGTCTCGGTGCCGCTGACACGCCGCTTGTGCAGGACGACGACCGAGGTGCCGAGCCGGTGGGCGTATTCGGTGGCCATCGCGACCCGCCCGGTATCCGGCGAGACGACCACCGCCCCGGATGGCCGCCGGTCCCGCAGCGCCCGACAGAGCGTCGGCACGGCCGTCAGGCTCTCTACAGGGATATGGAAGAAGCCCTCGATCTGCGCCGCGTGCAGGTCGAGCGTGATGACGTGGTCGATACCCGCCGCCTGCATCAACTGGGCCACCAGGCTGGCGGTGATCGGCTCGCGGCGGCCGTGCCGCCTGTCGGAGCGGGCGTAGCCGAAGTAGGGCACGACGGCGGTGACTCGGGCGGCGGCCGAGCGGCGGCAGGCGTCGGCGAAGGCCAGGAGCTCGACGAGGTGGTCGTTGACCGGCGGCGCCGTCGGCTGCACGACGAAGACGTCGCGGTCGCGCACCGGTTCATCGAGCCGCACGGCGGTCTCGCCGTCGGGAAAGCGCTCGATGGCGCAGGCGCCCGGCCGCACGCCGAGTTCGGCCGCGATCGCCCCGACCAGGGCGGGATTGGCCGTGCCGGCGAAGAGGGTGAAGTCTCCCATCAGCGTCTCCGAGGGTGAAGTCTCCCGCTCGTCGCACGTCGCGCTGCACCTGCTTGTCGCTCTTCATCCTCGCCTCCCCTCCTCGGTCAATCGGGGCGATTGCCCGCAACGAAATCGTCGTACTCGGACGAGGAGATATTTGGACCGCCTCCCGGGCGGGAGGGGTCATACCGGTCTCGGCCGGGCGGCATGCCTCAGGTAGCGAGCATGCCGCCTGCGCCGATCGGGTCGGATGATCTATTTCCCCTCCCGGACCTCCAGGCGGCGTGCCTTCGGTTCCGGACGCATCGGCGCCGGTATGGTCACCTCGAGCAACCCATTGCGGAACTCCGCGGTCGCCTTGGAGGCATCGACCTCCTCAGGCAACCACGCCGCGGACAAACAGCGTCAGCTCGTGGCCCCCGTAATGAGAGCAGTACCGGGCCCCCTCAGGCCATCGGGTCCGGCCTTGCTCATCCAGCGCCCCGATGCCGCCGGCCTCCCAGGGATCATCCTTCCAGGCCGGGGGATCCGGTCGCGTCCACTCGCAGACGATGTCCACACCCTCGACGTCGGCCACCGGCACCTGGACGAGTCGCCCGAGGTCGTGCGTGGGGAGGAGGCCATGCAGGCGCAGCACACCCCGCTCGACGCTGCAGTAGTCCCCCAGGGCCGCACCCCTGCTGCCCCGCAGCCGGTACCCGATCACCTGGCGGATGCTCAACGCGTATGAGGCAAGGCGATCACGATCGGTGAGGTAGCAAGGCAGTATGGACATGCTGCCGACTCCTCGGCGACCGGGCGGGCCGAAGCCCGAACCAGTGCCCTAAATGCGGCAGCCGTTACCGCGGAGCGGGACCGCCCACCGAGGGCGATTCGGGGTGTCCGCTCTGCGGACCGCGGGACAAGAAAAAACCCCGCCCGTGCGTTCAGTCGCACAGCGGAGCCGCCCTAGCCGAGGAGGATTGCCCCTCGTGAGCAATACCTGTCCTTAAGAATAATGGGATCCATCCGATGGAGTCAAGCTGATAATTATGGTGGTGCCCCAGGCTCCTTTCGCGACGGGTCGTTGGAGGATAAACTCGTGATTGTGGGGCTGCGCCCACGCCCTTGCCACCCTCAAGATCGAAGCAGCAGGGGTCAGCACGCGACGCAACCCCCGCAACGCTCGTCTCAAATCCCGACACCGGTCCATCTCGGTTTCGTTATCGGAGGGGTCGCCTGATGTCCTCGGTGGATGCCAACAAGGCCCAGACGTTCTTCCAGTACGGCAATGAGGCCGCGCTGAAGTCGAACTTCGACTACGCCATCGAGATGTACCAGCGCGCATGCAAGCTCGCCCCCGATAATCTGCTCTATCGCCAGGCACTGCGGGGCACCGAGCGGAAGAAATTCCAGAACGACCCGGCGAAGGTCGGCCGCCTCGATCTGCGCGCGACTCCAGCCGCTCCGGATGAAGCTCCGCGGAGCCAAGTCCAAGCAGAACTGGGCGAACGTGCTGGAGATCTGCGAGGAGGCCTTCATCCTGCATCCCTGGGACATCACCACGGCGCGCGACGCCGCCGAGGCCGCCGAGCAGCTCGGGCACAGCATGCTGGCGCAATGGCTGCTCGAATCGGTCCACGCGCAGGCCAGCGACGCCGAATTCTTCCGGCACTTGGCCCACGTCTACGAGCTCAACCAGGAATGGCAGAAGGCGATCCAGTCCTGGGAGCGCGTCAAGAAGATTGATCCGTCCGACGAGCTCGCGAGCCGGATGATCAACCAGCTCTCGGCCAGCTCGACGATCCAGCGGGCCGGCCTCGGCGATGCGATCGACAAGCGGGCCGCCGCGCCCTCGGCCGCGGAGAAGGCGGCCGAGCTGGAAGAAATGAAGAAGCCGCAGCTCACCCCCGAGCAGCAATGGGTCCAGGACATCAAGGAGGATCCCACGCGGATCTCCCCCTACCTCCAGCTCGCCGAACACTACACGGAGCGGAACCAGCTCGAAGAGGCCGAGAAGATCCTCTCCCGCGGCATCAAGACGAACCCGGAAAGCCCCGACCTGCGCGACGCGCACGCCGAGGTCCAGATCAGCCGCCTCCAGCACGCCGTCGACGTCCTCACCAAGAAGTCCCGCGAGCAGCCCGACGACCCCACGCTCAAGGCCAAGCTCGACCAGTACACCACCATGCTCGTCGCATACGAGGAAAAGGAATACCGCCGCCGGGTCGCGCTGCATCCCGAGGACTTGAGCCTCCACTTCCAGCTCGGCCTGAAGCTGGCCCGCGCCGGCAAGCACGACGAGGCGATCGCCGCGTTCCAGCAGGCCCGGTCGGATCCGGCGCAGAAGGTCCAGGCGCACCACCAGGCGGGCCTGAGCTTCGAGGCCAAGGGGGTGCTGAAGCTGGCCGAGCGGAGCTATACCGAGGCGCTGAAGACGGCCGACCCCGCCGACACGAACACCACCAACGCGCTCCACTACCGCCTCGGCCGCATCGCCGAGGCGCAAGGCAACCACAAGGTGGCCGAGGAGCACTACCACGAGGTCGCCGCCAACGACTACTCGTACCTCGACGTCGCCCAGCGGCTTCAGAGCTTGAGCTGACGGCCGTGTTCGTGCTATGCTGATCGTTTCGACGGAACTGACATCTCCGCCGGGATCCTACTTGTGCTGGCATCGCGGCCCGGGCGGATCGCCTGAGCCTTGCCTTCTGGACCCAGACATGCCGAACACGCCTTCCGCAATCAAGCGACTGAAGCAGAGCACCAAGCGCAGGATGCACAACCGGATCACCAAAAAGATTATCCGGACCTACACCAAGCGGACCCTCACCGCCGTGGCCTCGAACGACTTCGAGAAGGCCGAGGCTGACTTCCGGAGCACGGTCGCCAAGATCGACAAGGCGGGCGTGCGCCGGATCCTGCACCCCAACACCGCAGCCCGGCGGAAAAGCAAACTGACTCGCGACTACCGCGCGGCGCTGGCCAAGGCGGTACCACCACAGACAGCCGTGGAGCCGCCGTGAGCGGCGGAATCGAGACCGACATTGAGGGCGAAGCTTCAAGTTGGGGAAGATAGGGCCAAAGAGTCAATCGCCTATGGGCCTGAATTTGGTCTCCCATCTTCACCACTCGACATGGGTTTGCTGTGAATACCTGCGTCCCACGGGCGAACTTCGGCTCCACGGTTGTCTGTGGTGGTACCGCCAAGGCCAAGGGGGCAATAAAAAGGCCTCAGAAGAAATGCGCCCTCGTCCCGGCCCTCTCCCGGAGGGCCGGGACGAGGGCGCCTTGAGCCTTGGACATCTTTTTTTCGTACTCCTGACAGCCGTCATCGTCCCCCTTCGCTCGAAACGGCTCGGTGATGCCGACGCTTGGTGAGTCCTTCCCTGCGGTCGTGACGGCCCTGGCCGAGCGTTACGGCCAACCTGCGCGCGGCGGAGGATCTCGATCCCTTCGAGGCGCTGGTCGCCGTCGTGCTGGCCCGCTCGGTCGATCCGCGCAAGCTGACCTTGGCCCTGGACGGCCTGGGTGAGGCAGGTCTGCTCGAACCCCGCGCGCTGGCCGAGGCCGAGCTTGCGGAGGTCGCCGAGGCGCTCCAGGCGACCGGCGTGGCAATGCCGACCCGATCGCTCGGCCCGCTTCGCCGAGTGGCCCGCTGGGTCGTCGATCACCACGCGGGCTCGGCCGAGGCGCTCCGCGACGAGGACCTCGCGACGGACCAGCTCCGTGAGGAGTTGCTGGGGCTCAACGGGGTCGGACCCGCGACCGCGGATGCGCTCCTGCTGTTCGCCCTGCGACGGCCGGTCTACCCCGTCGATCGCGCGACCTACCGCATCCTGATCCGCCACGACTGGCTGGATCCGACGGCCGATTACGGCGAGGCCCGCGCCGTCGTCGAGCGGCAAGGTCCCGACGACCCGAGCGGCCTGCGCGGCTCTCCGAGTGGCTGGAGCGGGTCGGCCGAGAGTTCTGCCGGGCCGGCGTGGCCCGATGCGAGCGCTGTCCGCTCCGGCCGTTCTTGCCGGAAGGCGGGCCGAGAGAGCCGGAGACGTTTTCGTAGCCGGACCCGCGGGGGTCACGGTGGGAAGACAACTCGTAACACCCAGCAAGCCGCCCGAGGACGCACGCCGCAAGGCCCCCTCAACGGGGCGCGTCCGACGGCGGCTCAAACCCAGACGGCTCGGACCTGGTCTTGGGGACGTCGATCGACTGATTCAGGAGCGGTTCGGCTGCGGCTGCCTCGGCCTTCTTCTGCGCGATCTTGCTCTGCACGGCCTTGTCCAGGATGTCCAGGATGACGTCGGTGCCGTCCTCGACCCGGACGCCCGCCGGGGCCTGGAACGCGAAATCCCCGTCCTGCAGCGCTGGATTGAGCATGACATCCGAATAGATCAACTCGATCTTGGTCACCAGGGGCTTCTGGATCAGCTTGAGGGAGCCGATCCGACGGCCGTCCGGCCCGATCGGCCGCGTGTCCTCCATCAGGATCGAGGGGGGACGGCCGACGAGCACGACCTTGTACGGCCAGCCATCCTCCCGGCCGAGGTAGACCTTCACCAGGCTCGGGACGAAGGAGGGCAAAGGCGCCATCTGTTGCTGCGGGGTCAGGTTGGGGCCAATCAACCCCTCGGGTCGCAGCCACGATCCTCCGAGAACCCAGACCGGCCTGCCGTCCAGCGTCCTCTCCTCCTTCTGGTCGAACCGGACCGCCCTGCGAAGGCCGACCAGGAGGACGTCGGGCCCCGCCATCCCCAGTTGCGTCGTGACCTGCTCACGCAGCGGGGGGTCGAGATCGGGCGACTTCAGCTTCTCCAGAATCTGAGCAATCCTGAACTTGTGGAAGATCTTGGTCTCGAAGACCTGCTGATAGTCCCAGAGCGTCTCGCCGTCGCAGACCTGGAGCATCTTTCCCTGCGCGTCGGCCAGCCCCGAGACTTCGAGCAGGAGGTAGACGCGGTCCTTGGGGGCTTTGAGATAGCGTCCCTTGACCTCGAAACGCTGGCCGAGCATCGAGACCGTCTCGAGGAGGTTGGCCGAGACCGCATTCAGCGCCGCGACCTTCGCGATGGCGATGTCGAGGACTGTTTCGGCCTCGGTCGGCACGCCCGGAGTGGCGACGGGGACGCCATCCGACGCGGGGGCCGGTGCGGGTGCGGGCGACCCCGACTGCGCCCATGCCCACACGGGGACCGAGACGGCAATCGCGATCGTGGGAAGGATCCGATTTTTGGGCATGGTAGGAATGCAGGGATTTTCCTCAAGGGATGGAAAAAGCTGCCCGATCTTATCGCTAAGGCGTCATCAGACGCAAGTCCGGCCCTGGATAGTACGGCCGCCACCGCCCCGTCCACGTCAGGGGCGCGGCCACCAGCATCCGGCCAACCTCGACGTGCGACCAGGTCCCGTCCATGGCCGTGGCGGTGATCTCGACGACGGTGGCATTTTCCCCGATCGGCGTTCGCTCTTGCCTTGGTGAAGGCCGGCTACGGTCGCGGGGGGAGGATTTCCATGCAGACGATCGGTGTGCTGCTGCTGGCGGCGGCGACTGCCGGGGATGGATTTGGGTACAGCAAGCCGGGCGTGGGGCTGAAGAAGCTCCTGCGCCCGCACGTGGTCGTCAACGGACCGGCCCCTCCGGGCGGCCCAATCGTCCCGGGGGTGGGCGCGGCGCTTGCAGGTACGGACATCCCGGTTGCCAGGGTGGCGCGACCTGCCCCGGCCCCGGTGGCCGCGGCGGACCGGGCAGCCTTGGAGGAGAGCCAGGGGGTGGCCGGCGGTTCCCCAACGTCAAGAGCCAGATCTACTTCCTCGACCCCGACGGCATGAAGATCGGCTGGCAGACCGGCAGCGGGGCCGGCGATCGGGTCTACCTGCCTGCGCAACTGACGGTCCCGGCCCGCTTATAACTTCCATGCAGGGCTACATCTACCGGCTGAAATTGACCGACATCCCGGGCCGCCCCGGCGTGCAGCTCTACCCGACCATCGAGGTCGCCCCCTCGACGCCGGCCACCGACGCCTACCTGACTCACAACCCGATCCCGGTCCAGTTCACCGCCGAGGACTTCGACCAGGTCATCGACGGCGGCAACTTCGTGACCAAGGTCATCTACCTGCCCGACCCGAAGTACCAGGAGCTGGCGATCGCGGGGGTCGAGACGCTGGTCTCGACGCGACTGGAGCCAGGCGTCGACCCGATCCTCGAGGCCGACAAGCGCGGCACGATCCTGCTGATCGTCCGGCTCGGTGCGATCGACCTGGAAATGCCGACCGCAGGGGGCCCGTTGGTTGCGCCCGGCACGGTGCTCGGCCCGCCCGGCGTGATGATGAGCCCGCCCGGCGCGGCGCCTGGCACGGTCTTGCCTCCCGGCTCGCTCCCGCCGGGCGTGGTGACGACACCGCCGATCGAGAGCGTGCCTGTGGAGACCGCGCCGGTCTCCCCGGCAGCCCCGCCGGCGCCCAGTGGGCCCATGCCGCCGCCACCAGCCACGTCGCTGCCGGCCCCGGGCGAGGTTCCCGCGCCGCCCGCCGTCCCGACCCCGGCACCGGTGCCCGCCCCGGGTGAGGCACTGGTCCCCCCGACCGCTCCGGGTGAGGCTCCGGGCGAGGCCCCGGCCGCCGATGCCCTGGCTCCGGTCGAGGCTCCCAAGTCGTGAGCGATCGCCGTGGCTCCAGCCCCGGCCCTCGTGGCTCACCACGCCCCCGTCGGAACGCGCGCCTGGACCGCGATCCGCCGGGGGGTTTTCGCGAGAGCGGTTATCACTTCGCGTGCTCGCGAGGCCCTCGCTCGCCCACCCTGCCTGCACCCCGAACCCTCACTGCAGGAGGGGAACGGGTTGGGGTGCAGGCGAGCCGTGCTCCGACGGTCGTGACACGCCCTGTTAAGGAACCAAGGATGATGTGCCGACAAGGAACGATCGGCGGCGGTTGGGCCGCGCGCCTCGCGCTGCCGCTGGGGCTGGCGCTCGCGGTGGGCCTCAGCCCGACACAGGGCCGGGCGCAGGGACCGCGCCCGTCACGACCGAACCGCCGGCGGCCGCGCCTGGCTCGGTCCTCGCCGGCGCGGTCGTGGCCGAGGCGGGCGTCCCGGCGCTGCCCCCCGAGATCCAGGTCGTCCGATTTCAAGTGCCCCAGGGGGTCCGCGTCGAGGTCCTCGGCCCGAATCCCGAACTCGTCGCGTTCGAGGGCGGCCAGGGAGCGAACACCTACTACAAGATGAAGGTCGGGGTGGGCTATCGGCTCCGGCTCTCGGACCTCCCCGACCGCCCCGGCGCCGAGCTGTATCCCGTCGTCGAGGTCGTCGGCCACCTGCACCGGCCCCAAGGCATGGACCCGGCCAAGTTCCCCATCCGGGTCGTCTTCGGCGAGCAGGACTTCACCGATGCCGTCGCTCGCGGCCGGCTCGTCATCCAGGTCGTCTACGTGGAGGATCCCGAGCAGGCGCTGCCACTCGCGCTGCCGAAGAACGAGATCCCGGTCGTGTCGCTCAGTCCGGCCGAGAACCCGCTGAAGGTCGCCGCGGCGCTGGGGCGGGTCATGGCGGTGGTCCATCTTGGGGGTCGCAAGCCGACCGTGGACGAGATGAACGTCCTGGGCTCGATCGGGTCGGGGCTCGCGGAGACGCCGCTCGGGGCGGCCTGCCCGTTCGCGGGGCCGAACGGCGGGCGCTGCCCACTGCCGTGCGGCCCGGTCCGGGGGACCGCGCCCCTCCGGGACGGTCCTGGGTCCCGCGCGACGAGTATCTCTGCGACGGCGGCGACCACGCCGAGCCCGCCCACTTCGGCGGCGACGGCGGCCTGGCCGGGATCGACCCGCGCGACGCAATCATCCGGTTCAACGACACGAAGCGTCCCCGGATCTTGCCGACCAACGTCGTCTGCATCTACGCCCCGAGGTTTGCCGAGGTCCGCGCTCAGCGTCGGGCCGAACGAGGCGCTGAAGATCGAGGCTCCGCTCGCGACGCCGGATCGCCGAGCGGCAGGTGACGGAGACGGCCGAGCAGGGCCCGAGGCGGCTGGTCCAGAACGAGGGCGCCGAGATCAACCGCCACCGCTCCCGCGCCTCGGGACTGATCGGCCGCATCTTCGCCGGGCGCGTACACCGAGCTCCGCGTGCTCAACGGCTCTGAGAGCGTCACCCACCTCGCCGGCCGCGTCCAGGTCGACGTGCCGGTCGTCGCCCGCAACCGCCAGAAGCCGATCATGGAGGTCGAGCCGCAGCCACCGCTCGCGATCAAGACGGCCGAGGGCCCGGTCGTGACCGGGATCATCCAGGGGGCGGGCCAGACGGTGATGACCTGGCCGCCGCGCGAAACGGTCGGCGTCGAGGTCCCGCCCCAAAAGCCGGGCTTGGCCGTCATCAAGCGCGTCAGCGCCGGCGAGGCCGAGCCGGGCGAGGTCCTGACCTTCGTCATCCAGTTCCGCAACATGGGCAACACGCCGATCGGCGCCGTCTCGGTGATCGACAGCCTCCTGCCCCGCTTCGGCTACGTCCCCGGCAGCGCCCAGGGTCCGAAGGGGACCGTCTTCACCGCCGCCGACAACCGCGTCGGCTCGACCGAGCTGCGCTGGGACCTCCCCGGCACCATCCTCCCAGGTGCCGAAGGGGACGTCTCGTTCCAGGCGGTCGTCCGCTGAGCTGAGCGGAGGAACTCTGCCAGAACAGGGCCTCACGCCTTTGCCGGTCGGGTGGCCGGGGCAAAGCCATGCCCTCCGCCCCGAAGCTCGCCCCCTCAGCCTTCGCGACGGTGCCTCGGTGGGCCTCAAATTCCTCTTGTCAATCCTCTGCGTCCTTTGCGCCTTCGAGAAACTCCTTGCACTTGTATCCGAAAAGTGTATTCGGATGCGTGAGCGATCGTCTGGAGCCAATCTCGGACTTCCGGTTGCCCGATCCGTCCGACACCGGTACGATGCTCCGCGCCGCAAGTGGCCAGGGAGAGAACCCGCGCCGCTCGCTCCCGGGAAAAGGATGCCCCGATGCCCGAACTTGCCCCGTCACCCCTCTTGCCTGATATCGAAATCGTGGACCTCTCGGTGGTCGTTGCTTCGGTCAACGGTTGGGAGGTGCTCGGACCGACCCTGGAGGCCCTCGATGCACAGCCGGAGCGTGGCCGGATGGAGGTCATCGTCGTCGAGACGCGTCGGGGGTGAGGTCCGCGCGCGGCTCCGTGCGCGGCGGCCGCGCGGTCGAGTTGATCGAGTCCGCGCGGCAGCCGATCCCCCGGCTGCGGCACCTGCGGCGTCTGCCGCGCGCGGGGACGGATCGTGGCCATCCTCGAAGACCACGGCCGGGTCGCTCCCGACTGGGCCACCTCGGTCCTCAAGGCGCACCGGGGTCCCTGGGCGGCGGTCGGCGGGGTGGTCGAGAATGCCCGGCGACGGGCTGGTCAACTGGGCCGCCTTCTTCTGCGAGTACGCCCCCTACATGGGCCCGGTCGCTCGAGGGAGAGGCCGCCGACCTGCCCGGCAACAACATCGCCTACAAGCGGCCACACCTGATGCGGCATGCCCACGTCCTGGCCAGCGGCAAGTGGGAGTCGTGGATCAACGACCGCCTCCGCGTCGACGGGGTCGCACTGGCCTCGACCAACGCGATGGTCGTCCACCACATCAAGCCGTTCCGGCTTCGGCGTACTTCATCGTCCAGCGGTTCCACTTCGCGCGGTCGTACGCCGGGATGCGGCGGATGGACCAGTCGCCCTTGCAGCGACTGATTTATGGCGTCGGCTCGCCTGCCCTTGCCGGCGCTGCTGCTGGCGCGGGTCACGCGGACAGTCGTGCGGAAGCGGCGGCACCTGGGCCAGTTCGCGCTGGCCTCGCCCCTGGTGGCGCTCTTCCTGACGGTCGGGGCCTTGGGCGAGATGATCGGCTACCTCTTCGGGCCGGGCACGAGCCTGGACAAAGTTGAGTGAGCCGCCGGAGCTGAGCGTGGTCATCGCGGCCAGCGACTCGGCCGGGGCCGTCGCGCGGACGGTGGCTTCGCTGGCGCTGGAGGGGTGGAGTGACCCAGCGCGGTTCGAGGTCATCGTGGCCGCCGCGCGCGACCGGATCGACCCGGAGGCCGCCCTGGAGCGTGTCCGGTGGCTGACTGCCGAGGCGGGAGCCGGCGTCCCGCGCCTCCGTCGGCTGGGGCTCGACGCGGGCGCGGCGCCCCTCGTCGCCTTCACCGAGGATTCCTGCCGGCTCGGGCCGATCTGGGTCGATGCCTGGCGGCAGGCGTTCCACGACCCCCGCGTGCAGGCGGCGACCGGCCCGGTCGCGCCGGCGATGGGCGACTCTCCCCTCGACTGGGCCGTCTTCTTCTGCGAATACGGCCCGTTCCTGCCCTCGGGCCGAGCGGGTCTTGGCCCCCCGGGCCGCCTGGCCGGGAACAACTTCGCCATTCGCCGGGGCCTGGCGCGGCCGCGCTCGATCGCGCCGAGGTCCAGGAGACGGAGGTGCGCCGCGTGGTGGTCGAAGGCGGGGCGGGCTCGTCCTGACTGCGCCGGCACGGGCGGACCACGTCCGCCGCTACGGCGCGCGCGAGGCGTTCGGCGACCGGCTCCGATTCGGCCTGGAGTACGGCCGGCTCCGCGCCGGCCCTCAGCCCGCGATCCTTCGACCCCTCGGCCTCGTCGTTGGGCCCGCCATCCTCGCGGTCCAGGTCGCGAGGCTGGTGGCGATCGTTCTGAGCCGTCGGCGCGATCTGGGACCGTTCGTGCGCTGCCTGCCGATTACCCTGGCGCTGCTGTCGGTGTGGAGCGTCGGCGAGTGGCTGGGCTGGCTGACCGCACCCTACCGTCCGTCGTCCGCGTGCAGACGACGTGGAAGAGGGGGCCGACCGCACGCGCGACCGCCTGCCCTAGCCGCGTCGCCACAAGAACGTTATAGACCCGAGCCACCCCACGCTTGAGCGGCCCGAAGTGCGCCAGGTCGGATCCCGGCAGGCCGGGCGCGATGCAGCGCTGCCGTCACCGAAGGGGCTTCGCGCGAGCAGTCGTTTCCATTCGCCGAGGCCGAGCGTACGGATTGCCCGGAAGTCGACCCCTCGCGTCCAGCGGACGTAAGGAGCCATCCAGTGGCGCGGGAGATAGCCGACGCCCCAGACCTGGACGTGCGGCTCGGGCGCGAGGCTGAACCGGTTCGGCGAGGCGAGGAAGAGCCGGCCGCCAGGGACGAGCACCCGGTGCGCCTCGGCGAGCGTTGCGGGCTGATCGCCGACGTGCTCGATCACGTCGCCCGCGACGACACGGTCGAAGCCCCGGTCGCAGAAGGGCAGCCGTTCGGCGCAGCCGCAGACGAGCCGGACGTGCGCGAGGCCCTCCTCGTCGAGCCGCTTCCGGGCCACCAGGAGCCAGCGCAGCGCGATGTCGATCCCCCAGGACTCGCCCACCCCCGCGCCGACCGCTGCGAGGAACGACCCCGTGCCGCATCCCGAGGTCGAGCAGCGGACGGCCCCCCAGCTCACCGACCGCGGCGAGCCAGACCCGTGCCGCGTTCGGGGGCCGTCAGGATGTGCGCCGACCTGGCGGCGGCGGAGGTCGGCGGGGATCTCAGGCGAAAGGTCGAAGTAGCGGTTGAGCAGGCCCCGGAAGTCGAGCCGGTCGTACTCCTCGGCCAACCGGAGCGCGAACGCCCAGTCGTCGCGGTTGGAGAGGAAGACGTCGTCAGCGGTCCGGAGGTCGAGGATACCCCGGAGGCCGCGATAGGACAGGCCGCAGCCCGAGCAGGTCGCGCTGTCGCGCCTCGTCCACAAGTCCGCGGAGGCTGTTTGAGTTTCCTCCTTCCCGGTCGCGAGGGAGGGTCGGGGTGGGGAGGTGGTCGAACCCGGATCAAGGGATCGCCCCCCCACCCCGATCCTCCCGAATGAAGGGGGAAGGGGACCAGACACCCTCCGCGGGATCGTGAATCAGCGCGAGTCTTCCCCGGCAGTGTGGGCAGGCGAGGACCAGGCGGTCGGGTCCGTCCATCGTTTCTCCTCCGAATCGTCGCGGCCGACCTCCGTCGTCCGTCCGCGACGCGATGGTATCCTGGCACCGCCTGGGGGAAAACCCGAAAGGCTGCCCTGAAAAGAGGGGTGTGAGGTAGGGCGCACACCCCTCTTTTCAGGGCAGCCGATCTCAAATAATGAACTTATTTGGCATTGGCTTTGCTAGGTCAGGGAGGAGCCTCCGCTCAATCTCATTCCAAGGCCGGTGAGATTGGCGGGCGGGGCCATGGCAACCCGAGTGCGGATGAGCATCGACCGGTGGATTGCGGCTGGTTAGAGTGGAAATCGGGTTGCTTCTCTCCTCCATGACATGCGGCTCTCTCACCCTTGAGGGCATGGCCATGCAGACCAATTCAGAACACAGACCTCTGTACAAGCATCTGTACTTTCAAGTACATATTGCTATCGGGATTGGTGTTCTTCTTGGATATTTTTTCCGGGACCGTCGATGGCGATGAAGCCCCTCGGGGATGGCTTCATCAAGCCAGCAATTCCCGGACAGCCCTTTCGTAAGGAAAAATAAGGGGTTCCAGAAAACGCTCTTCGCAAACTCTTGTACAGTATATCTTCTACCTGATTGGTCTCCAACAAGGGAAATTACAGGGGATTTTGAGTGTGACACCCTGTTGACACTACTGAACACCTCCGGGAATTGCTGGGCCTCTCACGGCGCGACTTTCGGGCTGGTCAGGCATCGCTGGGGATGTTGGCAGTCGGGATTTTGGCAGCAAACGCGCGAGAGGTCGTCCATGAGGAGAGCGGGTCGGAGACCACCAGGAGGGATCGGGGATCAAGCTGATGAGCAATTGTACACAACCCCTCATCTTGATTTCAACCCGTCTGGGTCACCACCGATGAGTCCACTCACCGGAGGAGCCAGCCCAGGCCGAATCCGACACCGAAAGCGATGACCAGTGCGCCAGGATTGCCGCCAGGGCACCGCCGGGCCGTCGTTCGGCCAGGTTTGCCAACGGCTGGCACCAGGTGGGATCATGGGGCCGGCCGGTGGTCTCGACCAGAGTCGAGGGCGCGGCCGGCGGTTTCGGCGGGACGTTGGGCTTGGAGGAAGAAGACGGAGGGATCGGCTTGGTCCTCGGACGTCCCAGCGCCTGCAGGACCTCGGCCACCTCGCTGGCGCTCTGGAAACGATCCTGAGGCTTGTGCGCAGGAGTTTCTCGAGCACCTGGACCAATCCCTTCGGCAGATCGGAGAGGACCTCGGTGATCGGCACGGGCTTCCCGCTGATCCGTCTGCCCAGGCGATCGAGGGCACTCTCACCGGGGAAAGGCAGTTTTGTGCTCATCAGGTGGTACATCGCGCAGCCGAGGCTGAACAGGTCGCTCCGGCCGTCCACATCCATCCCGAGCGCCTGCTCCGGCGACATATAATCGATTGTCCCCACGGCGATCCCAGCGGCCGTCGCGAAGGATGATTGCTCGTCCGCTTCCATCAGGACGCCGAGCCCCAGGTCGAGCACTTTGATCCGATGGTCCTCGGTCAGGAGTAAATTCGAGGGCTTGATATCGCGGTGGACAATCCCCTGCTCGTGCGCATGCGCAGGCCGAGCGCGGCCTGCGCGGCGTATTTGATCATGTCGCCAGGCGGGATCGGACCCTTTCGGAGCCGCTGGCCGAGGCTCTGGCCGGGCACGTATTCCATCACGATGAAGAGGATGTTCTTGATCTGGTCAGCGTCGAAGGCGCGGACGACATTGGGGTGGTCGAGTCGGCCCACCAGTTTCATCTCACGCTGGAACCGCGCGACCACCCGGTCGTTGGTGACGATCTCGGCGCGATGATCTTCAGCGCGACGACCCGCGCCATCATCAAGTGTTGCGCCTTGTAAACCCGTCCCATCGAGCCCGAGCCGAGGCGATCAAGGATGGCGTAACGTCCAACCACCAGGCCGTGAGCCTTGTTGCTCAGGAGCCGGCGTGCCTGGTATTCCGTCAGGACCTTCTCCCGGATCAGTCGCTCCGCCAGCGCCTGCGATTCGTTGGGGAATTCACCGCGGAGGATCCCGGCCTTGAGATCCTCGAGTTGGCGATCGGTCAGAACGCCCGAACTCCAGATCACCGGCAACAGGTCGAGTGGCACGCCTTCCGACCTCGGCTTTTCGAAAGTCGCCACGTGATGCTCTCCCCACCAATCAACCATCCATCCACTTCTGCGGACATGACGGCCATCCGCCCTTGACATGGCGCAACGTCCCCTTCGACCATACCACACAGGCCGCACAACCTCAATTGCCTGTCAGGGGCCGTCTTTAAATTTTATTTAATTAATATATTAATGTTTAATCTTATTATATATTTAACTATGAAAATCTCTGTTGAGATCATTGGTCTTGAGATCTGTCCCATGCCTGAGGCGGCGGATGACTTCCAGGATCATCGTGAGGATCGTGCCGGCGAGGGCCGCGTCGGTGGGCGCCGGGAAGATCGTGCCGACGCTGTTCAATGACATCTGGAGCAGCCCGAACATCCCCCCGCCGGCCACCAGCGCCGTCAGTGTGATGTGGAACAGCTCTTCCGTGTTCAGATGCTTCTTGAGCGAGCCGGGTACCGTTCCGAGGAATTCGAGGAATTCGGAGACCGGTCGGCACAGGTTATGTAAAGGAGATGAGAGAGCCTGGAGTGATCTTCCATGGGCATGTGGTCCTTTGGAGTCAACGAGGGTGAAGTCTAAGATTCCCGCGGAGTCCCAGGGTGATGCGCGTGCTTTCGCTTCAAAGGTGGTGCCCCAGAAGAATTGAATGAACGGCTTCACCCTCTTCAGCACACAAGGTTACGGTTCCGGGTGCCGAGCAGTTCAACGCCGTGGCTCACAAGGAGTTACGGCGCTCCTTCAATGCTTCTGGGGCACCACCGAAAATCAATACACGACGGTAATCGAGTGCCTCGAAGTCGGCGTCCTCATGCGGACGACCGGCGCCAACGGCCCTCGCCAGGCACATCCGCCGTGCCCTCACGCGTTACTCTCGGGGTTGATGAAATTCATGGACTGAAAAAACGCCCGTGCGAGCCCTCGGACGAGCGGACGCGACCGCCCGACCATCTCGGCTCGACTGGGCAGCGGTCCCTGGACAACCTCGAAACCGATGACTACGATTCGGACCATGCGTCCCGCCCGGCACGGACCGCGCGATCTCTGATCTCTCGCCCGACCCGAAAGGACCTTCCGCATGGCCGCCTCCCCCGATCCGCAGGCTTCCCTCCGCGACTTTCGCAAGTCTCAAGAGTTCTTCATCGGCATCGACAGCGACGGCTGCGCGTTTGACACAATGGAGGTGAAACACAAGGAATGCTTCATCCCCAACATCATCAAGTTCTTCGGGCTGGCCGCTGTCTCGAAGTACGCACGCGAGGCCGCCGAGTTCGTGAACCTGTACTCGAAATGGCGCGGGATCAATCGCTTCCCGGCGCTGACGATGACGCTCGACCTGCTTTGCAAGCGGCCCGAGGTGACGAGGAGGAAGTTCCGGGTGCCCGCCCTGAAGGGAGTCCGACGCTGGATCGAGCGAGAGACCAAGCTGGCCAACCCCACCCTGAAAGCCGAAGTCGCGGCCACCGGCGACCCCGACCTGACGCTGGCCTATGACTGGAGCGAGGCGGTCAACCACACGGTTGGCGAAATCGTCCGCGACGTCCCCCCCTTCCCGTTCGTCCGCGAGTCGCTGGAGCGGATGGCCGGCAAGACGGACGTCATGGTCGTGTCCGCCACCCCCGGCGAGACCCTGAAGCGCGAATGGGAGGAGCACGGCATCGCGCAATTCGTCTCCCTGATCGCCGGTCAGGAACTGGGGAGCAAGAGGGAGCACCTGGCACTGGCCACGGCCGGCCGCTACGCCAAGCAGCAGGTCTTGATGATCGGCGATGCCCCGGGCGACCGCAGCGCCGCCGAGACGAACGGTGTGCTCTTCTACCCGATCGATCCCGGCCAGGAAGACGAGTCGTGGCAGCGGTTCTTCGAGGAGGCCCTCCCCCGCTTCTTCGAGGGCACCTACGCCAGCGACTACATGACCACCCAGATCGCCCGGTTCGAAGCCATCCTGCCCGACACTCCACCGTGGAAAAGTTCGTGAGGCCAGGGCACAATTGGGAAGATTGCGCCTCACCTCTCCATCTTTAGCGGGATCGATGAGCCGAAGGGACCTGCACTATGCCCGCTCGGAACGTTGTCGTTGCCCAATCCGGTGGCCCGACCTGCGTGATCAACAACTCGCTGCGAGGGATCATCGAGACCTGTCGGCGCAATCCGACAACGTTCGGCAGGATCTTCGCCGGCCACTTCGGCATCGAGGGGGTGCTGAAGGAGGAGCTACTCGACCTTTCCGCGACCTCCGACGAGGAGATCGCACTGCTGCGGACCTCGCCCGCGGCGGGAGGGATCGGAACCTGCCGTTACAAGCTCAAGCAGGGGCAAGATGAGGACCTCGAGCGCGTCGTCAAGGTGCTCAAGGCCCACGGCATCGGCTATTTCTTCTACATCGGCGGCAACGACTCGCAGGATACGGCGCACAAGGTCAACGTCCTGGCCCACGACCGCGGCCTCGACCTGATCGCCACCGGCGTGCCCAAGACGATTGACAACGACCTCGGCGACTCCGAATTCACCCTTCTGGACCACTCGCCCGGCTACGGCTCGGTGGCCCGCTACTTCGCTCAGTACGTCCGGCAGGCGAACGAGGAGAACGGCGGCTCTTGCCCCGCCGACCCGGTCCTGGTGATCCAGGCGATGGGCCGCAAGATCGGCTTCATCCCCGCGGCCGCCCGCCTGGCCGATCCCCAGAGGGAAATGCCCCTCCAGATCTACCTCACCGAATCGGGGGTCTCGCTTGAAAAACTCGGCGAGAACGTGCTGAAGCAACTGGAATCCGACGGACGGTGCATCGTGGTCGTCAGCGAGGGATTCGACGTGGGTGAGTTCGGCGTGGCCCGCGACAACTTCGGGCACGTGCAGTACAGCTCCAGCCAGACGACGGTGGCCCAGATGGTCGTCAATTACCTGAACACCCTGAAGTTCCCCGTGCCGGGCAAAGCGCGGGGACAGGTGCCCGGGACCGACCAGCGCCATGCCATCGCCTATGCCAGCACCGTCGACCTGGACGAGGCTTACGGCGTCGGCCGCCACGCCGTCGAGGTGGCGCGGCGGGATGGCAGCGGCTGGATGGCGACGATCCTCCGCGATCGCTCCCAGGGCTCGTACAACATCCGGTTCGACAAGGTGCCGCTGGAGAAGGTCGCCAACTCCGAGCGGTTCTTCCCCAAACAATGGATCGCGCCGAACCGGAACGACGTGTCGGACGACTTCCTCGTATACGCCCGCCCCCTGATCGGCGACGATTGGGTCAGCGTTCCGCTGGTTGACGGCCTCGTCCGATTCGCCCGAATCACCAAGAAGTTCGTGCCCAAGCGACTCGGTGATTACGTTCCTCAGACGTACCGAAAGAACTGAGAGAGAAGCCGGAATATCGAGAGGAGAGGAGAGTTTCGACTTCAGAGGCGTCCGAATCCCTCACCCGGCCATGTGACGTCGCGAGCCGCTCCCCGGGCGATGAACACGATCACGGCGTTGAACCCTGTGATGAAGTTGCACCCTGGAATGAATTGAGACCACACCATGACGACACCCTCCGCAGACATCGGCCTGATCGGTCTCGCTGTGATGGGCGAGAACCTCGTCCTCAACATGGAAAGCCACGGTTACACCGTCGCCGTCTTCAACCGGACCACGTCGAAGGTCGACAACTTCGTCAATGGCCGCGGTAAGGGGAAAAAGATCGTCGGCTGCCACTCGATCAAGGACCTGGTCGCCTCGCTGAAGCGGCCTCGCAAGGTCATGTTGATGGTCAAGGCAGGACCGGCGGTCGATGAGATGATCGAGGAGCTTGTATCCTATCTCGAAAAGGGCGACATCCTGATCGATGGCGGGAACACGCCATTATCCCGACACCACTCGTCGGACCCGCGATCTGAAGGCCCGCGGCTTCCTGTTCATCGGCACGGGCGTCTCGGGCGGCGAGGAGGGGGCACTCAAGGGGCCGTCGATCATGCCCGGCGGCAACCCCGATGCCTGGCCGCACGTCAAGCCGATCTTCCAGGCGATCGCCGCCAAGGTCGACGACGGATCCCCCTGCTGTGACTGGGTTGGCAACGAGGGCGCGGGCCATTACGTCAAGATGGTCCACAACGGCATCGAATACGGCGACATCCAGTTGATCGACGAGGCGTACGACCTGATGAGGTCGATCCTCGGCATGGGGCCCGACGCGCAGCACGACGTCTTCGCCCGCTGGAACACCGGCCCGCTCGACAGCTATCTGATCGAGATCACCCGCGACATCCTCGGCTACAAGGACCCGGAGAGTGGCAAGCCGATGGTCGACCTGATCCTCGACACCGCCGGGCAAAAAGGGACGGGCAAGTGGACCGTCATCTCGGCGCTCGACCTGGGCATCCCGCTGACCCTGATCGCCGAGGCCGTCTTCTCCCGCTGCCTCTCGGCGCAGAAGGACGAGCGCGTGACCGCCTCGAAAGTCCTGAAGGGCCCCTCGAACAGGTTTTCGGGCAATGCCCAGCAGTTCATCGATGACATCGAGATGGCCCTCTACGCCAGCAAGATCATCTCGTATGCCCAGGGCTACGTCCTGATGAACGCGATGGCCAAGAAGTCAGGCTGGGAGATGAACAATGGCGGGATCGCGCTGATGTGGCGCGGCGGTTGCATCATCCGGAGTGCCTTCCTCGGCAAGATCAAGGTGGCCTTCGATCGCGATCCCAAGCTGACCAACCTGCTCCTCGATCCGTACTTCACCAGCGAGCTCACCCATGCCCAGGACGGCTGGCGCCGGACCATCGCCACGGCGGCCATGCACGGCGTGCCGGTGCCCGCCATGAGCTCGGCGCTCTCTTACTACGACGGCTACCGTTGCAACCACCTCCCCGCTAACCTGCTCCAGGCCCAGCGCGACTTCTTCGGGCGCACACCTACGAGCGCGTCGATCGGCCGCGCGGCCAGTTCTTCCACACCAACTGGACGGGTCGGGGGGGGGCGACGTCCTCCACGACGTACAACGTTTGATACACAAGCCCCATGAGTCTGTCCGATGCGGAGCGACACCAGACGGCAGGCGAAAGCCTACCCTCCCGAAAAAGTCGGACATGATCACCGAGCGTGTGACGGTCCGCGACGCGCGCTCGAAGAACCTCGTACCGAAGGTACAGGTGAAGGTCATCGGCGGCGCCGACCCGAGCTTCCTGTCGGACGAGACGGATCTGCGCGGGGTCTACGTGACGGAGGGCGTGAACGGCGAGGTGACGGCCGTGGAGCGGCAGGGGGCGGCCCAGTACGCCTTCTACCGCGGCAAGACCTTCGTCGCCGCGCCGCGGAACGCCCACGCCCCGGCCGGCCGAGGCCGCCAAGCAGGAAGCCGCGCCGCAGTCGCTCGACGCCAACCTCAAGATCCTGAACAGCGAGAATCAGTTGCGGCAGATCGAACGGCTCCAGGAGCGCTACCGCAACAGCGAGCAGGGCGGCGCCGCCCTCAAGGGGTTCAATAAGCCCAGACCGGATCAATCTCCCGCGGCGGATCACGGTGGTCTTGGTCAAACCGACGGGGGACGGGGAGACCGAGTTCCACCTGCTGACCCACGTGCCGGCTGAGACGATCATCCCGGTGCGCGACCTGAGTCGTGGAGTTTTGATTACACCGATTGTCCATTCCGTCCGATCACTTTATCAGGGACGAGCGGATCAAGCTCAATTGGATGAGGGATCGATCTGGCAAGGAGGAAGGGATGATAAGGATCGGGAATGGGTTGGGCGCGTGGCGGCTCGGGCCGATCGGCTCGGCACTCGAGGTGACACTCGTTATCCTCGCAATCCTCGATGGTGCAGGCCCTGCGGGTGGCCAGGACGTCGATTCCTGGCGGGGCAAGGAGGTTGTCCTCGAGTCCCGCGATACGGAGCTGATGGTTGGTCCCGAGGTTGTCGCGACCGGGAAGTACCATCGCGTGTTTCGGGTGCAACGCGTCAAGGGCGACTGGCTCTGGCTCGTTTCGGGCTCGGTGAGCGGCTGGGTCAGGCAAGACGAGATCATCTCGTTCGATCAAGCGATGGCGGAGTGCACTCGCGCGATCGAAGCTGGAATCGATCCGGGCTGGGCCTATTCGAAATCGTGCGAACCTCTGGTTCGACAAGCAAGAATGGGAGCGCGCCCTCGCCGACTTCAACGAGGCATCCGGCATGATCCGAAAAATAGCGTCCTCTGGCGCAACCGCGGACTCGCCTGGAGCCGGCTCAAGAACGAAGACCAGGCGATCGCCGATTATACGGCGGCGATCCAGATCGAACCGAAGCACGGCGACGCGTATGAGAGTCGCGGCCGTTCCTGGACAAACCTCGGAGATTATGACCGCGCGATCGCGGACTACTCCGAGGCGTTTCGGCTCAACCCGAACGACGCCCTGGCACTCCAGGGCCGAGGCCTCGCACTTTTATACAAAAAAGAATATGATTGGGTGATCGCCGACATGACCGAGGCGATCCGGCTCAACCCGAGGTTGGCCCGGGCGTATTCCGGCCGAGGGGTCGCATTGGCGTCCAAGAGGGAGTACGAGCGCGCCCTCGCCGACTTCGACGAGGCCATCCAGCACGACCCGAACGACGTCGAAGCCTACGATGGTGAGGCGACGATCTGGGCGACGTGTCCCGACGCGCAGTCATCGCAATGGGAGAAAAGCGGTCGCATCCGCGACGATCGCCTGCAAGTTGCACGGGTGGACGTGCACCAATTGCCTCGACACGCTGGCCGCCGCTCACGCCGAGGCCGGGAAATTTGACGAGGCGATCAAATGGCAGAAGAAGGCGCTGGAGATCCTGCCGAACGACAATCGTGACCGGGACTCATACCGCGCCGGCTCGCGCTCTACCAGGCCGGCAAGCCCTGTCGCGGCGAGTCCTCGGGTCCGGAAAACGCGGTCGCCGTGAGTCCTCCCCGGCGCGACTCAGGAGACCGATCACGGCCGAACGAAACGCGAGGATCAGCGCCAGCCTCGACGAGGTGACGTCCGACGCGATGCTTGGTTTCCGGTGGAGCTGCCACGAGAGTCCCGATCAGGGTCCTGACAACGCAACACCTCGCACCGAGCCCGGACCTGATGAAGAAACCACGCTCCGGCAAACGGAGAGGGATCGGCGAGGCATTGAGATTCCCTTAGAGACTTGCCCGCCAGCAGTTGTGGAAGTCGAAACATCTGCAGCGCTTGCGGGCAAGCCACTGGCACCGTCTATCGCCGAGGTTCCTGCACCTCCCAATGGCGGAAAACACCGGCTCATATGGGTCCCGGGGTGCTCCCAGGAGTTGGATCAACGACACCAGGAACGCCTTGCCACGCCGCTGAGCGATCAGGCGCCGCAGGCCGCATCGAGTGAGGATTCTCTCCCCAGGATGACGGCGAGGGAATGACCACCTGGAATCCCTCCACTCCACGCCCGGGATCTCCACCCGATCCCCCGTACTTCAAGATGACGACGAGGGTCTGACCACCCCGGAATCCAGGATGCGCCTCATCCGGGTGGTCCGGCGTCCGAGACTCAGAGCCGGCGCGCTCAGACCGGCGGCCACGAGCACTGCGAGGCCGTCGCTCAGCGGGATGCGTGTTGCCTGGAAATCCAGGAACCAGAGCGTGGCGCGGCTCTGGCCGATGTTACCCGCAGATTCGTCAAAGTCTTACGGCCCCGGCGCCGATCTTTGAAGGTAACATTTCGGGGAATTGACGCGATTCAAAGATCTTCCGCCGGCATATCACGGTAAAGAGAACGACGGCGGTTACACGCCATCATCCCCATTTCTGGCCTGGAGGGTAGGTTGATGGAATGCAGTTGTTTCAAAAGGCGAGCCCATGGGCTGCTTCTCGTGCTCGGCGGAATCGCTTTCGGTGCCCCGCCTTCGGCCTCGGCCCAGTCATCGGCTCCTCCGGCCTCCGCCGGTCTTTCTCCGGAGGCAGAAGCGGCGCAGGTGGTCCGTCTCGAAGAGCGGATCCGCCAGCTTGAAGGGCTGGTCAACCAGCTCTCGACCCGGGTGAAGCAGGTCACCGTGCCACCATCAGACGCCGCGACGCGAGGTGGGCCGGAGCCGAGGGGCGCCGCGACTCCGGATATAGGGACGCCTGCGACCACCGTGGCGCCATCGGCGTCGGGTGGGGTGGGAGCCCCCGGCCAGTCGCTGCCGCCGAACCCGCCGCCGTCGCCGCGGTTCAACATGCCGGCGTCTGTCGATAACTTCAAGGGCAAGGTCAAGTTCGGGCCTGGATTCGAGATCTCGACCCTCGACGACGAATACCAGTTCCAGTTCCACAACTTGACCCAAGCCGATTACCGGGGCTACCAGCAAGGAGGCCAGAACCCGGTCCACGATACCTTCGTCATTCCCCGTCAGTGGTTCATCTTCTCCGGCCGCCTGACGAAACCGCTCGAGTACTTCGTGGGGATCAACCATGGCAACGACACCACATCCCTCCTCTGGGCCTGGCTCAACTTCCATTACGACGACCGCTTCCAACTCAAGGTCGGCCGCGTTTTCACGCCCTGGGGCTACGAATGGTACTTTGTGCCGACCGCCTTCCTGATCAACCCCGAGCGGTCCCTGTTCTATAACAACTTCGGCCCGGGGAGCGATGTTGGTATCTATGCCTGGGGCCGGTGGTTTGAGAAGCGGCTGGATTACGCCGTGGGCATCTTCAACGGCACCCGCAACGGGTTCCTGGATCTAAACGACTCAAAGGACCTTGACGCCTTCGTGAACATCAAGCCGTTCCTGAAGGCGGGCATCCCGCTCCTGGAGAACCTCAACGTCGGCGGATCGGTCAGCACGGGCAACCAGAACAACGTCCCCAACCCCGTGCTCTTTCGGACCGACACTGCCGTCAATTTCCTGCAACTCAACAGCAACGTTCGCGAGAACGGGTGGCGGACGCTCTGGGATCTGCATATGGCGTACTACTACCGGCAACTGTCGGTGATCGCCGAGTGGCAGAGCGGCTTCCAGGATTACGCCCTCGCAGGCAACCTGGCAAACCGGACTCACCTGCCGATCAGCGGCTTCTACGTCCAGGCCGGCTACTTCCTGACCGGCGAGACCGTCGCCTTCCGCAACGTTCTCCAGCCGAATCGCCCGTTTGACCTCCGAAAAGGCAGGAGAGGCCCGGGGGCCATCGAGCTGGGCGCACGCTATAGCCTCCTTGATATCGACAGGCAGATCTTCACCGCCGGCCTGTCCGACCCGAACAACTGGACCAACCGGGTCTACAACGTCAATGTCGGTCTCAATTGGTACCTGACGAAACAAGTCAAAATTTATCTAGGATGGGAGCACGACGTGTTCGGTGATCCCGTCTTATTCGCACCGGGGCGTCGGCAACTGACGTCCGATCAATTCTTGGCCCGCTTCCAGATCTTTTTCTAACAGCGAACAGTCAGGGGGCGAAGGAGGCCAACAATTCGACAGGGAGCGAGTATGGCTCATGGGTGCCGCCGCCATTGTCGGCCGAGCCATCCTCGCTCTCGCTTCAGGCGGACTCGGCGTTCAGGCGGCTCCGGAGGACGCTTGAACCCTTTGAGATAAGTGATTCTCGGAGCTAGCGGATTTCGGGATTTAAGGGCCCGGTACGAAATAAGTTATTTCGTACCAGGCCCTTAGGATGCGCGTCGCCGTAAGCCCAAGAATCCTATAGACTTTCGATGGCTATTGTATTTGTATAGATATTTCCATAAGCTTTAGTCGAGGAACGACTTGCGGCGAGATACAGCCAATAATCGGAAAAACTCGGTAGGTCGCCAGAAGTATGTTGACAGGAAAAAATCTAGGGTGTATTATCCCATTCCTGTCAATAAACTTGTGGTGACCAACTTACTGTTTAGAAGTCGAAGTCCCTTCATTTCGGAGGTGAATGGTCACCCAAAACGGTGGGAGGAGCAGTGGGCATGAGGCACGGTGCAAAGCATTTGTGGAGTGCCCTCGTCGTGGGTGTTGCCGCCATTGGTGGGTGCTCGTCCGTCTTCGCCCAAGCGTCCGCTCCTCCCCCGACTTCCGAGGCAAACCCGAACCCGGTCCCACCCGCCTCGCGCGAGGCCCAGCTCGAAGAACGGCTTCGCAAGCTGGAGGCGATGAATCAGAGGATCCTCCAGCAATATGAGGCGCTGGAGCGCAAGCATACCGAGCGATACGAGAAGCTCTCCCGAGAATTCAAGTCCCTCCAAGACCGCGTCAAGCAGGGCGCCGCTGGTGGCACGAGCGGGGGTGTCGCGAGCGACGATGACGATGGAGGCGATGGCCAGGATGGGGTCGCTTCCCGAGGGGGCAGTGGCTCCGAGAGACCCAGCGGTCCCGAGGGGATCATCGGCCGGGGCACGCTCGGCAACACCGGGGGCCGCGGGCCCGAGGAGGGCCCGGAATCGGGGGGAACGATCAGCTCCAGGCGACCCAGCGGTCCCGCGGGAATCGATCTCGGTGAACTCAGCAGCCTTCGCGGCGGACCGATCGGCCCCAATCGACCCAGCGGTCCCGAGGGGACCATCGGCCGGGGCGTCCTCGGGGCTAAAATTAGTGCCGAAAAAGACCGGCGCATCAGGACCACCATCGGCCGAGGACTGCGATTCACGTCCGACGACGACGAGTTCCAGCTTGTCTTCCACGACTTGACCCAGGCCGAGTTCCGCAATTTCCCGACGGCCGGCAACCAGAGCCCGCTCCATACCCAGTTCTTCATCCCCCGCCAACGATGGTATTTCACCGGGCGGGCGACCCAGGACGTCGAGTTCTACACAGTGATCAACCGCGGTTACGGCAGCCTCGACTTGCTCGATGCGTTCCTGGATCTCAAATACTTCTTCGGTCCCAAGGCCGTGCTGCGGGTGGGACGGACGAAGACCCCCGTCTCCTACGAATACTACCAGATCGCCGAGGGCGACCTGATCGCCCCCGAGCGGTCGATCTACACGGGCAACCTCTCCGGCAACCGCCAGAATGGGATCATGGAGCACGGCCGAATCCTCGACGAACGTGCCGAGTACGCCGTCGGCGTCTTCAACGGCCCGCGCCGTTCGTTCCAGGACTTCAACAACGACAAGGATATTTTTGTGTTCTTCAACATCCGGCCGTTCCAGAATTCGGAGAGGCTGAAGGCGCTGAATGTCATGAACTTCGGCGGCGAGTACAACTTCGGCACCCAGAACGACCCGCTCCAGCCGAACATCTTCACGACCGCCAACGACCAATCGTCCACCACCAGCGACGTCGTCGTCGAATCGCTCTCTTCTAACTTCTTCAAATTCAACAACAACGTGATCGAGAATGGGACCTTGCAGCATCATGCGGTCTGGATCGCCTGGTACTACAAGAGCTTCAACCTGCTCGTCCAGCACGACGGCGGGTTCCAGGACTACGCGACGTCCACCAGTGGCCCCCGGACCCACGTGCCGCAAACAGGCTACTTCGCCCAGGCATATTACTTCCTGACGGGCGAGCAGATCAAGCGCCGGGTCGATGTCAAACCGAAGCGCAACTTCACCATCAGGAACTGCCGGATCACCGGACCAGGAGCCATCGAGCTGCACGCCCGTTATGCCTACTTCAATATCGGCCGCGACGTCTTCAGCGCCGGCTTGGCCGATCCCAACCTCTGGACCAACCAGGTCGAGGCCACCGATATCGGCGTCAACTGGTACCCGAACCAGTACACCAAGATTTACTTCGACTGGCAGCACTCCGTCTTCGGTAACACGGTCTTCAATGGACCGTGCGCCTTCAAGAAAGAGGGAAACCTGGTCTGGCTGCGGTTCCAGCTCTTCTTCTGAGCCACGGTCAGGGCGTTCGCGAGCGAGTCCTGCTCCGGGCCAACTCGGGCCGAACCGTAAGGGGGCCGAGCCCGAGGGACTCGCAGCGACCGACGCCCGACCGCGCCCGGGCCGCCCTGATCGCCTCGTCGCTCGATTGCGTAAAGGGAAGACCGGGAATTCCAGTCCTTAATTGCTGCAAACGGTCCTGAGTACCGCGCCGCAGAGGAGGGGTTCCGAACTCGCTGGGGAGAGCGAGGCTCCGTCCGAGCCACGTTGTCGTGCGTGGCTCGGACGGAGCCTCGCCCTCCCGAATTCAGACCCCGATTTCCGCGTTGCGGTACTGAGAGGCATCTGGGCGGGGACTCGGGCCATGTTGGAGGCGCATGGCGGACCCTCGCCGACATCGGGACGATCACGGGGGGAGTTCGGCGGCGAAGAACTCGACGGTCAGGCGGACGGCGGGCAGGAGGAAGCCCACGGCCGAGTAGTGGCCGCAATCGTACCACCGGATTGGGGGTCGTCCGGCCGCATTCCAGAGCGCCGCGCGGAGGAGGGAGGGATCACCTCATCGACCTTACCGGCGATCATCAAGAGACGCTTGCCGACCAGACGGTCGGCGTAGGTCAGAGGGTCGTAGGGGGCGATCAGCGCCTGGAAGTCGGCGAAGGACCGGCCCGACTCGACCCAGAGGATGCGATACCGGGCTCCCTCGGGCATCTCGCCAGAGGACCTGAGCGAGGTCGCCGCCGGCCAGCAGGAAGGCGCCCCGGCCAATCGCGGGGTCCACCGCCGCCGCCAGCGCGGAGACGATCCCGCCCAGGCTGATCCCGGTCACGCCGATCTTGCCCGGGTCTACCTCGGGCCGGCTCGCCAGCCAGGCCGCGGCGCGTCGGACATCGCAGACGCCCTGACGCATCGCGAGGATCGACCGCTCGATGTCGGCCGAGAGGAACCGCCGCTGGCCCCCCGCCGGCCGCCGTTCGCCATAATAGGGCAGCTTGACGAACAGTGCGGCCACCCCGCGGTCGGCCAGCCGCGCCGCCAGGTAGCGCGACAGGCGCGAAGTCGGCCCCGAGGATGTGCAGCACCACGACCGCCGGCCGACGCCGCGCCGCCGACTGGCCGGAAATACTCGGCGTGCACCGTGTTGTTCTCGGGATCTGGGGTCGTGATCGGTGAGGCGAACCGGACCGCAGAAACCGTATAGGTGTCGGTCGCCAGCCGAGGCTCGCTCTCAAACCCGAAGACCGCCGCCGCGAGCTGGAACCGCTCGGGGACCCGTGCCTCCGCCGCCGTCGGCCGGAACACCGCCTCGCCACGCTCGGGCACGCCGGACATCAGGCCGGCAACAATCACAAACATGCACATATGATCAAATCCAATGGCTTCCGGAATTCCGCTGTCTTTCAGGCCGCACTTGGGTTAGATTACTCTGCCTCGATCGTTGGGGGAAAGGGAGTTCCCGGATCATGGTTCAGCCCCTGGCCGACCTCCGGAGTGTGCACCCCGAGCCGCGTCTGCCTGATCAAGCCGAGCGCTCTGGGCGACGTGGTCAATGCCTTGCCCGTCCTCTCGGCGCTGCGTGCGCACTGGCCCGCGGCGCGGTTCGCCTGGGTGGTGAACCTTGCGCTGCGGCGACTGCTCGACGGACATCCCGAGCTCGACGCGGTCCTCGTCTACGACCGCGCCGGTCGGGCTTCGGCCCGAAGGGGGTCGCGACGCTGGTGAGGTTGAACACGACGCTCCGACGCGGTCGGTTCGACCTGGCGATTGACCTCCAGGGATTGCTCCGCTCGGGTGCCATGGCCCTGGCTACCGGGCGCGCGGCTCCGCGTCGGGCCGGCCGACGCGCGCGAGGGCGCGGTGTGGTCGTACACACATCGCGTGGTCACGCCAGATCACAGGGTGCTCGCCGTCGATCGGATGCTGGCGATCGCCGAGGCGTTCGGCGCCAACGTCTCCACCCCCCGATTCGTGCTGCCGATCACCATCGAGGACCGCGCTGGGCGCGTCGGGCGCTGGCCGAGGTCGCCGCGCCCCGCGTGGTCCTGAACCCGGGCGCGAGCTGGCCAACCAAGCGGTGGCCCCCCGAGCACTTCGCCGAGGTCGCGCGGCGGGCCGTTGCGGAGCGGGGCGCCGGGCTGGTGACGGTCGGCGGACCCGATGACCGCCCCCTGATCGAGGCGCTCGCGCCGACTGAGGCCGCTGCCCGTGGCCGACCTATGCGGCCGGACGACCTTGCCGCAACTGGCCGCCGTGGCGGCCGAGGCGGACCTGTTCCTCTCCAACGACACCGGCCCGCTCCACCTCGCCGCGGCGGCCGGTGCGCCGGGTCGTCGGCGTCTATACCTGCACCAGCCCGAGTCGACACGGTCCCTACGGTCCCCGCGCCGCCGCCGTGGCAAGCTGCGTCCCGTGCGCGGCGAGCTATCTCAAGACGCTGCGCCCGCCTCTCCTGTTTCGCCGAGTTGACCCCCGACCGCGTCTGGCCCGTGGTCCTGGCGCAGTTGGACGCGATCGAGAGGGCCGTGCGATGAGGAAATGACAGAGGCCAGATGACGAAGGACAGAAGCCCGTTCACGAAGGCCGGAAGACAGGCGCGGGAGCCGGGAGATGACTTTCGCGAACTATCACTTGTCATTTATTTTCTGTTATTTGTCATCTGTCACCTTTGATCCAAGTCCCCTCCATCACGCACTCTTGGCGCGGGGGGTTGCCAGGGGGAAGCCCGACATTCGCTCCAGGATCGCGATTGGCGCCTTGTCCGGGAAGACGAGGCTCTCGCGGCGGACGATGAAGGTCTGTTCCAGCGCGTATTGACCGCTGATGCAGGAATGGCTGGTCGTGTCGGTGAAGACGATCCAGGTCGCGTTGGGGGGGAACTCCCAGCGATCCTTGGGACAGTCGCGCTGGAAGATCTCACTCTCCTTCAGGTAGTGGTGGAACCGGAGCATGAACTGGTCGTAGGGCGGCCGGTCCACCACGGGCAGGCCGAGGCTCGCGAGGAACCGCAGCGCTTTGCTCCGAAGCGCCGCCAGCCGGGTCGGCGGGTGGGGCAGCCGGGCCTTGCCGGCGTAGCGCCAGGCCAGTTGCTCGAAATTCTCCGACGTGACCCAGATCCGGGGCCGCTCGGGGTTGACGTTCGTGAAGATCCGGAGCAACCGATCACCGTGCGAGGGGCGCGACGGGAAGTTGTCGATATGGATCAGGTCGTTGCGCGACCGGAGCGAGACCTTGCGCCCCGCCTCTTCAATCGGGCGGAAGCTGGCGAAATCGATCTTCCAGTCCTGCGCATAGCGCGGCAGAAACGACGCCAGGAAGGCGATCGCCCGCTGGGAGTACGCGCGCATGACCCGGTGCACCCGCTCCCACTCGGCCGGATCCTTCGGGTCGACGCCCCGGAGCCGGTCCTCGACGGGACGGTAACTGATGTTCTTATGGAAGGCAGCATCCTGCTTCGACGCTAGCAACACCGCGCGCTCATCGGCCGTCAGCGCGAATGGTGTCCGGGGAAAGTAGAGGATATCCCCTGTCTCCAGGCGGCGATAGTGTTCCTCGGTGGCCAATATTCCGATCCGGTCGCCGTCCAGAGTAATCCGCGCCATCGAGCCCTCCTTGGCTTTGTCGGCCCACGACTTCATGTTCCATTTCACTCGCATGCATCGCTGTTACGGAATGCGCGGAATCTTCCAGGATCGAGGGATGGAGGTCAAGGGGAAAATCGTCACGAGCCAGTCGTTCTCCCGCAGCGGAATACAGCCGATTCGGCGGGATCGCAAGGGCTCCGACATCTTCGTGAGTCATTCTCCTCCGGACGACTGACCTGTCTCCTGTCGACTTTTCGGAGAGCCGGGAGGGATGCCGGGCTCGACGTCGACGTGGTCGATGACGACATCGGTCGAGTGGGGATCATGTTCGCCGTGGTGGAGTCGGCGATGCTGGATCTGGTCGAGCAGATGGCCGGCGTCGTACCGCTCACCGAGGTAGTAGCGGCGGACGTCGGGGTTCAGGAGGATCGCGTCGGGGGTGCCAGAGGCGAAGACGCGGCCCTCGCGGATCAGGTAGCTCCGGTCAGTCACCTCGATCGTCTCGCGGAAGTTGTGGTCGGTCAGGAGGATACCCAGGTTGAAGTCGACGGCCAGGCTGCGGATCTGGTCCTGGATCTCGTTGACGGTCTTGGGGTCGATACCGGCGAACGGCTCGTCGAGCATGATCAGCTTGGGCTCGGTGATCAGCGAGCGGGCGATCTCCAGCCGGCGCCGCTCGCCGCCCGAGACGCGGTTGGCCTTGGTTTTGCGGATCTGCGTCAGGCCGAACTGCGTGAGGAGTTCGTTCTGCCGCTCGACGCGCTGGCGCCGGTTCAGCTTCGGGCGGGTCTCGAGGATCGCCATCAGATTGTCTTCGACCGAGAGCTGCTTGAAGACGCTCGAATCCTGCGCCAGGTAGCCCATGCCGAGCCGGGCGCGCTGGTACATCGGCAGGTGGGTGACGTCGCGGCCGTCGAAGACGACCTGACCGCCGTCGGCGTCGATCAGGCCGATCGTCATCCGGAAGCTCGTCGTCTTACCCGCCCCGTTGGGGCCGAGCAATCCGACGACCTCGCCTTGCGAGACATCGAAATCGACCCCGCTGACCACCTGGCGGCGTCCGTACCACTTCTCCAAGCCGCGGACTTCCAGCAAGGGCATGGGCCGAATCCTCCATGAAGGCGAAGAGTGGGCCACGGGGGAATCCAGAGAGCACGGGAGAAAAGCCATCGAGAGATGCAAGATCTCGAACTTCAAATCTCACATGTGAGATTTGAATGTGAAAGGCTCATCCTTAGGCTGCTTTCCCTGTGACCTCCGCGTTCCCCGTGAGACGAGTCTCGCAGGCGTTCAGCGAATCCACCTCATCCGCTCGAAGTAGGGCCGGAACGGCAACCGGAAGTCGCGGCTGAGGCGGATGTCCGGCCCGAAGGGCTTGCCATGGGGCCAGTAGACGAAGAACGCCTTGCCGGTCAGCAGCGCCTGCGGGACTTCCCAACTGGCGCGGCCCGAGGAGTCCCAGCCGTAGTCGAGGTCGTCGGGGTTAGCCCGGTCCGCGATCCCCCAGCCCCGGCTGTCCTTGCTCATCGGGCTATTGTCACCCAGCATCATGTAGCGGCCCGGCGCGATCGGGTAGTCCTTCGACGGGAGGTTGATCAGGAACGCGAACTTCGAGGGATCGGCCAGGATGTCGAATAGCTCGACCGGGTTCCTCGGGTCACGCTCGGCCCAGAGGTTCGAGTAATCGGACCGACCCGGGGTGTTGGTATAGTAGATATCGCGTTTCAAGACAAGATCGCTCACGCGAATCGCCGCGCCGAGCGCCGTGACGGCGGCAGGGGCGAGGTCCGCCTTGGTCGGGAGCGGCCGCGGAGCCTGACCGTCGCCATAGGTCAGGCCGTCGCCGAAGACCGCCCGGCCGTCGACCAGCAGAGTCAGGCGGTCGTCGATGTTGGCGAAGTGGATGTCGTACGAGCCCGGCCCTCCGATCACACCGGACTCCTGGCCGAGCGTCTGCGCCGTGCCGCAGCACCGCCACGCCCGTGGCCAGGTCGATCTCGCAGCGGTTGGCGACGCCCGCCTCGATCAGCTCGAACCGGACAACCCCCCGGGCCTCCTTCACCTGGAGCGTGGCCGAGAGGCTGAGGTCACCCACCCAGTGCGGCTGCATCCACGACCCTTCCATGTCGCCCCGGAAGTCGCCGGTGAGGTTGGTGTTGTACGAGTAGAAGTCAGTGATCAGCGTGGGGCGCGGCGGCCGGGGCAGCTCGCGGCCGTTGAAGATCGCGTCCCACTGCTCGGGGTCGGGCAAGAGGTGGTGATAGCGCAGCTCGGCCTGCTGACCCGGCGGGGCCACGACGGCGAACGTGCCCGACGGCTCCTCGGTCCACGACCCCGGCTTCGAGGCCGACCACCGCCGCCACTCGGGCCGGTCCTTCAACAAGGCGGCGCGGTGTCGATCGTCGTAGACCATCATCTCCATCGCCCCCTGGTGCCGGAACGGCTTCCGCTCCAGGTGGAACTCCCGCGCCGGGACGCTTGACATAGATGTCGCCGCTCCCAATCCGGATCTCCTCGCCGGGCAGCCCGATCAAGCGCTTGATGTAGCTGACCTCAGGTTCTTCCGGGTAGCGGAACACGACCACGTCCCAGCGCTGGGGGCCGCCCCTTGTCCCCGGCAGGAAGGGCATGTCGTAAAGGAATTTCATCACCAGGATCCGGTCGCCGTTGAACGTCGGCGCGTCGGCCACCGCTGCCTGGAACCGACAGTTCACGCACGTCCCCGCCACGACCTGCGTGGGTCGGACGTTCGGGTTCCCGTTGATCCGGAACCGCCCGATGCCCAGGCTGCGCGACCCGTCGTCCTCGACCGAGGCATTGACCGCGTAGGTGTAACCGCACTGCGGGCAGGTGATCTCCTTGTGCCGGCCCATCAGCGTCGGCGCCATCGAGCCGGTCGGGATCACGAACGCCTCGGCCTCGAACCCCCGGACCAGCAACGCCAGGATGAAGGCCACGACGATCGCCTCGACCGTCTCGCGATGCCCCTCCTTCTCCTTCGGCTTCGGCTTCGGCTTGTCCTTTCCGCGGGACTTGTCCGATTTCGAGTCGGGACCCAGCACGTCGTGACGGGTGGCGTAGGTCCGTTTCATCGTCAGAAGTCCCCCATTTTAATCATCTCAATCCTCATCAATTGTTACAATCCTCCCCACCCCAACCCGATCTCGGGCGTGGAAGGGGAGGAGGAATTCGTCGCGGCGGCTCTATCGAATGTACCGAATTTCGCGGGGATCGGGAACCCAGTAAACCGACCGCCCGAAGACCTGGAGCGGGACGACCTGGCCGGGCAGATGGACCAGGAACGGCTTGCCCAGGAACAGCTCGCCCGGCACGACGGGGCTGTTGGCCCAGAACCGCGAGTCGTTCGAGACCGGGCTGTTGTCGCCCAGGACGAAGTATTCGTCCGGCCCGAGGCGGACCGGCGAATCGACGGCGTAAGGTCGTCGCGGAGTGTTCGCCAGCGCGGTGGTGTAATAGACGTCGCGAAAGATCCGGAGGTCTTCGACCGTCATCGAGCCGCCCCGGACACCCAGCGCGATCGGCCCCTCGTCGCTCCTCCCCGGCCCCGGCGCCGGGTCGTCGTAGTCGATCGGGTCGAAGAGCAACTCCCCGTCGATCGCGACCGTCAGCCGGCAATCCATCACCGACGCTTCGAGCAGGACGGGGATCCCCTGCCGTAACTTTTCCCACAGCGCGAGCGATAGGGATGGCACGCTGTCGAGCAGGCGCCCATTCCGCCGGATCTCGATCACCTCCAGGGAGGAGCCACCGTTGGGGATCGAGACGACGAACCGGTCGGAGCCCGAGTCGATCCGGACCAGGGCGGCGCGGACGTTTGGCTCGACCGTCAACCGCGCCTCGATCATCAGGTCGGACACCCGGTTCTCGCCGCGGAGGTCGCCGCCGTTGTAAGGGTTGGAGTCGAAGACCGGCGTGTAGCGGGCGCGGTCCGGGTCCCAGTGGCGGTATTCGAGCCAGTCGATCGGGTCGACGGAGTCCTCCGTCGCGTCGCGGACGAACCGCGATCCGTCGGCGCGCCAGCCGCTGGGAGTCGGCCGCCTCGGATCGCCCCGGCGGAAAGCAAACCGCGGGAAGAAGTCGACGGCGCGGGGGATGTACCTGGGAATCGAAGACGAGGAGGCGCATTCCACGCTGCTCACGCAACGACTTGCGGCGATCCGGCCGTCGATCACGATGTCACCGCCAACGATCTGGACCGACTCGCCGGGCAGGCCGACCACCCGCTTGACGAACGCCTGCGACGGGTCGCCCGGGAAGTGGAAGACGGCGACCTCCCACCGCTTCGGCGGCCGGACGTCGTAGAGGAACTTCTGAACGAGCAGCCGGTCGCCACTGCACTCGATCGTCAACGCGCCCTCGAGGTCGTTCTGCCCGCAGTTGGGACAGACCGGCCGCGCCGCGCCCCCGTTGTCGAGCCCCACTGCGAACCGGAAACCGCAGTTCGGGCAGACCACCTCGCGATGATGGCCCAGGAGCGTCGGCGCCATCGAGCCCGTCGGCACGATGTATGCCTCGGCCGAGAACGTCCGGAAGAGCAGGATGCAAAGGCAGAGGACGACCAGGAATTCGACCGTCGTGCGCACGACCCCCGAACCCGGTTCGGCGTCCTCGGCGAGGGGGTCGGAGATGTCCTCGGTCGGTTGGGTCATGGTCGTTCCAGGTGCAGAGGGACCCTCACCTCACCTCACCCCTCTTGCACGGCGAGAAGGGACCCGATGTTCCCAGGCCCCCTCCGGGAGAGGACCAGGGTGAGGATCATCCGGATTCATCTCAGACGACGCGTCCCGGGACGCTCCGGATTCAACCGAATCTTACTCATCGCTATCGTCGAGGACCGAGAGGAAGGCGTCCTGCGAGATCTCGACGTTGCCAACCTGCCTCATCCGCTTTTTGCCTTCCTTTTGCTTCTCGAGGAGCTTGCGCTTGCGGGTGATATCGCCGCCGTAGCACTTGGCTGTGACGTTCTTGCGCAGGGCCGAGATCGTCTCGCGGGCGATGATCTTGCTGCCGATGGCGGCCTGGATGGCGACTTCGAACTGGTGCCGCTCGATCTCCCCCTTAAGTCTCTTGACCAGCCGCTGACCGCGCCGGTAGGCGGAGTCGCGGTGGACGACGACCGACAACGCGTCCACGCGCTCACCGGCAACCAGGAGGTCCAGCCGGACCAGGTCACTCGGCTTGTAACCGATGACTTCATAGTCCATGGTGCCGTAGCCGCGGGTGGCGCTCTTCAACTTATCGTAGAGGTCGTAGATCATCTCGGCCAGAGGCAGTTCGTAGGTCAGGATCGCGCGGGTCGTGGTGATAAATTCGGTCTTGAGATATGTGCCTCGCCGATCGGCGCAGAGCTGCATGATGGCGCCGATGTTCTCGCTCGGCAGAATGAAGCCGACCTTCGCCACCGGCTCGCGGAACTCCTCGATCTCCCCCGCGTTGGGGATGCGGGTGGGGTTGGAGATGTGCAGGGTCTCGCCCTTCTTGGTGACAATCTCATAGGTGACGTTGGGAGCCGTCTGCACCAGCGACAGGTTGCTCTCGCGCTCGAGCCGCTGCTGAATGATCTCCATGTGCAGCATGCCGAGGAAGCCGCAGCGAAAGCCGAAGCCGAGGGCGTCGGACGTCTCGGGCTCGAAGGTGAAGCTGGCGTCGTTGAGCGAGAGCTTCTGGAGGGCGGTGCGCAGGTCCTCGAACTGGTTGTGTGTGGCGGGGAAGAGGCCGCAGTAGACAACCTGGCGCGGCTCCTGGTAGCCGGGCAGGGGTTGCAGGGCCGAGGTGCGGGCGTCGGTGATGGTGTCGCCGATGCGGACATCGGAGAGGCGCTTGATGTTGGCGACCACGTAGCCGACCTGCCCCACCCCCAGCTCGTCGCAGGCGACGGGGTCGGGGCGAAAACGGCCGAGCCCCTGGACCTCGTGCTCGGTCTCGCCAGCCATCAGGCGGATCTTCTGGCCGACCTTGAGGTTGCCATCGACGACGCGGATGTAGGTGATCACGCCCTGGTAGTCGTCGAACTTCGAGTCGAAGATCAGCGCCCGCAGGGGGGCGTGGACCTTGCCCGCGGGGGGAGGGGATGCGCGCGATCAGGGTGCGGAACAGCTCGGGGACGCCCTGGCCGGTCTTGCCGCTCACGGCGAGGACCTCGGCGCGGTCGATGCCGAGGGTCTGCTCGATCTCCTCCTTGATCTCGTCGGGCCGCGCCGCCTGCATATCGATCTTGTTCAGGGCGGGCACGACCGCCAGGTCGGCGTTGATGGCCGCGTAGGCGTTGGCGACGGTCTGCGCCTGGACGCCCTGCGTGGCATCGACCAACAGGATCGCCCCCTCGCACGCCGCCAGGCTGCGCGAGACCTCGTAGTGGAAGTCGACGTGGCCAGGGGTGTCGATCAGGTTCAGCTCGTAGGGCCGGCCGTCGAGCGTGTAGTTGATCGCGACGGCGCGGGCCTTGATGGTGATGCCACGCTCACGTTCCAGGTCCATGTCGTCGAGCACCTGGTCGCGGAACTCGCGCTGCGAAATCGCTCCCGACTGGAGCAGGAGCTGATCAGCCAGCGTGCTCTTGCCATGGTCGATGTGCGCCACGATCGAGAAGTTGCGGATGAATTTCGGATCAAACGCCATAAGATAGAGTCCAGGAAAAAATTAAGAAACGTGACCGGGCCGCGGGCATCAACGT
The DNA here is from genome assembly GCA_963803395.1 of uncultured Planctomycetaceae bacterium. Lineage (GTDB taxonomy): Bacteria > Planctomycetota > Planctomycetia > Isosphaerales > Isosphaeraceae > JAFANO01. Next base: position 17,529 of record CAWDND010000067.1, on the reverse strand, counting down.
CTCCTGGCAGCCCGTTGCTGGAAGAGCGCCCTTCGGGATGTGTTGAGGAGAGGTCGTGGGCGTGGCGAGACATGAACCGATCAGCGGCGAGCACTGGGACGAACAAGCCGGCCTTCCCCCAGAACCCTCGGCCGCGCGGGCTCGGAGGGTTGGAACCGCGCATGGGATGCCTTTCCTATTGCCTGGACTCGGATGCGGGGAACTGACCGGCGTGGGGAATCTCGGCCGACCTGCTTCAAAATTTCATGATGCTCCTCAGAGCTTCGGAATCGGCTCGCATGTGTGGAGAGCGGGCAAGTAGGTTATCCCGTGCATTATAGCCCCCCGATCGATGATCGTTAAGCGCAACTTGTCGCCTCCTCGATGCCAACGGCCGTCCGGCCTTCCTCGGCCTTGCCGGTTCGGGCCATTTGACTTACAGTCAAACTTATCGACGCTCACGGGCTTCGGGCGTCGATCGGGAGATCTGCGCCGTGGCACTGCTGGAATCATCGTTGCCGGGACTTCCCAAGCGCCGGGGCAAGGTGCGTGACATCTACGACCTCGATGACGACCGCCTTCTCATCGTGGCGACCGACCGGATCAGCGCCTTCGACTGGGTCTTGCCCAACGGTATCCCCGACAAGGGGCGCGTCCTGACTGGCCTCAGCGCGTTCTGGTTCGAGCGGAGCATCCCGTTTCGCAACCACCTCCTCTCGACCGACATCGGCGCGGCGGGGCTCCCCCTGTCCCCCGAGGTCGCCGAGGCGCTGGCCGGTCGATCGATGGTGGTCAAGAAGGCCAACGTCATCCCGTTCGAATGCGTCGTCCGGGGCTATCTCTCGGGCAGCGCCTGGCGCGAGTATCGCGCGGGCGCGTACCGTCTGCGGTGTCCCCTTGCCCGCCGGCCTCGTCGAGAGCGCGAGGATCCGTCCCTTCTTCACGCCCGCCACCAAGGCCGAGACCGGGCACGATGAAAACGTCCCGTTTGCCGTGATGGCGCAGGTGCTCGGCGACAAGGTCGCGCATAGGCTCGCCGCCGCGAGCCTCGACGTCTACCGCGCCGCCGCGCGATACGCCGAGACGCGGGGCCTGATCCTGGCCGACACGAAATTCGAGTGGGGATGGGACCGGCAGACCGGAGAACTGCTGCTGGTCGATGAGGTCCTCACCCCCGACAGCTCGCGCTACTGGCCGCTCGAGCGCTACAAACCGGGCGACCCGCAGCCCTCCTTCGACAAACAGTTCGTCCGCGACTGGCTCGATGCGACCGGCTGGGACAAGGCCAGCCCCCCCCCTGCTCTGCCCGACGACGTGGTGGCCAGGACCCGCGAGAAGTACATCGAGGCGTATGAGACCCTGACCAGCCAGCCCTTCCCCTGGAAGTAACATGCTCCGCTATCTGACCGCCGGAGAGTCGCACGGGCCGGCCCTCACCGCTCTCGTCGAAGGCTTCCCCTCGGGCGTCGTTCTCGACGCCGAGCTCATCAACGTCGAGCTGAAGCGTCGCCAGGGGGGCTACGGCCGCGGCAAGCGGATGACCCTGGAGACCGACCGGATCATCGTCGATTCGGGGACCTACCATGGCGTGACCACCGGCAGCCCGCTCACGCTCCGCCTGGTCAACAACGACGCCAAGCTCGAACGGCTCCAGGAGCCCGCCGCGCCCCGCGGCGGCCACATCGACCTGGCCGGCGCGATCAATTACCAGACGGGCATCCGCCAGGTCCTCGAACGCGCCAGCGCGCGCGAGACGGCCCTGCGGGTCGCGGTCGGGGGCGCTGGCGAAGCTCCTGCTGCACGCGCTAGGGATCACCGTCTTCGGCTATGTCCGCGAACTGGGTGGGATCGCCGCGCCCCCGCTCTCGTTCGACCCGGCGGTCCGCGACGCCAGCCCGGTCTACACGCTCAATCCCGAGGCCGACATGGCGATCGTCGCGGCGATCGACGCCGCCAAGGTGGCCGGCGATACGCTGGGCGGGATCGTCGAGACGGTCGTCACCGGTTGTCCGATCGGCCTGGGCAGCCACGCGCAATGGGATCGCAAGCTCGACGCGCGACTAGCTATGGCCGTCATGAGTATTCAGGCCATCAAGGCAGTCGAAATCGGTCTGGGGATTGAGGCGGCGCGGCGACCCGGCTCGAAGGTGATGGACCCGATCACGTACGAACCCGCCTCCCCCGCCGACGACCGCCGGTTCGGCTTCCGACGCCCGACCAACAACGCTGGGGGCATCGAAGGGGGCACCTCCAACGGCGAGCCGATCGTCGTCCGCGCCTCGAAGAAGCCGATCAGCACCCTCGCCGCCCGTGGTCCCTCAATCAACATGGCCACCAAGTCCCCACAACCCGCCGCCTACGAACGCTCTGACGTCTGCGCCGTTCCCGCCGCCAGTGTCATCGTCGAAAACGTCGTCGCCTTCGAAATCGCCTCCGCCGTCGTCGAGAAATACGTCGGGACCAGCCTCAGTGCGATCAGGGCGGCTCATCATGCTGTGCATCAATTAGCACGGAAGCATTTAGAAGAATGGGGAAGTGAAGACAGAGAACAAGAATGAGTGGGATCATGATGGGCCGTTCTCACATCTCCGATTCCCAGGGCCCGCTGATGGAATTGTAAACTCAAATTGAGATCGTGGGCCGATTAGATTATCTTGCCTCCGACCAGGTGTGCGACACATCCTGGGAAGTTTGTGCCCGCCGGGGGCGGCGGTTCTTTCCCGAGGGAACATCGCCGCCCCCGGCGGTAGGCATGATCGTTTCGAGATGCGAATGAGACCATCGATCTCACCGTGGCACTGGCCAAACAACTGTACCTCACTCCGAAACTCCTTGCGCAAACGGGATGATTTACCCCAACTCCTAACCCCTATTTCCCATCCCAATCGAGAGAGGGAGGCACGGATGTTTCCCCTGACCCGTCCCTATCGCCAGGCGATTGCCACGCTGGTGATGTTCGTCGTGACGATCGTTCCGACCGGATACGTGGCCGTGACGGCGTGGCGGATCAACCGGTCGGGTCATCGCCACGAGGTCGAGGCCGAGATCGGGCGGCAGCTCGGGCTCCAGGTGACCCTCGACGGGGTCCGCTATCCGAGGCCGGGCGAGGTGGTCTATCGGGGGATCGTCCTCCGGCAAGAAGAACCCCGGCGCAAGGGTTTGACCGAGATCGCGCGGGCCAAGCAGGTCCGGCTCCGGCGGAACGGCCGCGAGCTGACGCTGGAGGCGGAGGGCCTGCAACTGTTCGGCGAGAGCCCGAAGCTGGCGATGGCGCAGGTCGGCGCGCTGCTCCAGCGCACGGACGAGGTGAAATACGACCGCGTTACCCTGGCGGCGCCGACGTGCGACATCGACCTCGGCAAGGACATTCTCCGGTACACGCTCCGCGAGGTCGCCGGGACGTTTCAGGCCGATCGCGGGGCGCCGACCGTCCGGGTCAGCTACCGGATCGCGACCCGGGAATCGAGCACCCGCTGCGAGCTGACGCTGACCCGCGACCGCAAGGCCGAGCTGGTCCGGACGTCAGTCACGTTCAAGACGATGGAGGGCCTACCGCTCCCCGCTCGAGTGCTCAACCCCTTCTTCAATGCGACCGACTGGCTCGGTTCGGCCGCGAAGTTCGAGGGGACACTCGCCTTGCGGCAGACCGGCGCCAGGGACTGGGAGGCCGACGTCCAGGGGGACCTGCACGACGTCGACCTGGCTGCGCTGGTGGAGCGCCGCTTCCCCAGTCACCGTCTGAACGGCCTGTCGCACGTGGCGATCAAGTCGGCGCGGTGGACTGACCGTCCCGGCCAGGGCTTCGGCTGGGTCGAGGCGCGGGGCGAGTTGACCACTGGGCCGGGAGCGATCGGCCTGAGCCTGCTCCGCGCCCTGGCCTCGGAGATGCATTTCCGCCTCTCGCCGAAGCTCGCGAAACTCCCGCCGACCCGGTCCGACCTCGACTTCCGCGCACTTGGTTTCGCGTTCGCGATGTCCGGCGACGGCGAGATTCGGCTCGAAGGTGGTCTGGGGAACGAATTTGCACCCGACGTGGTGCTGGTCAACCAGACGATCCCGCTCGCCTATGCCCCCCAGGGCACGGCCAACGTCCGGGGCTTGATCAATACCCTCTTCCCCGTCAACGAGGCGCAACCGGGCCTGATGGTCCCGCTGACCCCCGCGTCGAGCCTGCTCTCGAGCGTCCTGCCCATCCCGCCCGAACTGGTCAAGAAAGAGATCAAGGGTAATTGAGCGGAAGGAGGTCGAGATCCCTCGAAATGATTCCTCTGCGGTCACCATCGTGCGTCATATGGAGGTTGACTTACGTCGCCTTTCTGATCCTGGCAGTGGTGCTGGCCTTGCAGTCTCTCCGCTTCTCCTCGGCCGAGGTCTGCCATCGCGCTGCAACGCGCTGCCCTCTCATTGATCTTGATCCGCCTCAGCCGCGTTGATCCACGGCCACGATGGAAGAGATCGAGGGCTGTGGATCAACGCGGCTGAGGCGGATGATCGAGAGTCAGCAGAGCAAAGCACACTTCCGCGGCTCACTCTTCGACCACCTCAGGCTCGAGGTCTCCGTTGGCAGCGACGGGGAGCACCTCGCCGTTGCCGCGCGTGGAGAGGATCTTCGCGGTGATCTCGTCGGCGATCGCCGGGTTGTCGCGGAGGTATTGCTTGGCGTTCTCGCGCCCCTGGCCGAGCCTCAAGTCGCCGTAGTTGAACCACGAGCCCGACTTCTCGATGATCTTGTCGGCCATGGCCAGGTCCATCAGGTCGCCTTCGCGGGAGATGCCGCCGGAGTACATCATGTCGAACTCGCAGACGCGGAACGGCGGAGCGACCTTGTTCTTGACAACCTTGACCTTGACGCGTGAGCCGGTGACCTCCTCTCCCTCCTTGACTGGCCCAATCCGGCGGACGTCGATCCGGCAAGAGCTATAGAACTTCAACGCGCGGCCGCCGGGGGTCGTCTCGGGGCTGCCGAACATCACACCGATCTTCTCGCGGATCTGGTTGACGAAGATCAGGACGCACTTCGACCGCGAGACACCGCCCGTCAGCTTGCGCAAGGCCTGGCTCATCAACCGCGCCTGGACGCCGACGAAGCTGTCGCCGATCTCGCCCTCGATTTCCGCCCTGGGCACCAGCGCGGCGACCGAGTCGATGACGATGATATCGACGGCGTTGGACATCACGAGCATCTCGGCGATCTGGAGCGCTTCCTCGGCACTGCCGGGCTGACTGACCAGGAGCGACTCGATGTTCACCCCCAACCGTTTGCACCACGACGGGTCGAGCGCGTGCTCGGCGTCGATGAAGGCGGCTACCCCCCCGTTCTGTTGAGCATTGGCCACTGCGTGCAGCGCGATCGTCGTCTTGCCGCTCGACTCAGGCCCGAACAGCTCAATGATCCGGCCGCGAGGCAGTCCCTTCCCCCCGAGTGCCAGGTCGAGCGACAAGGCCCCGGTCGAGATCCCCTCAACCTCCAGGTGGCTCCCCTCGCCGAGCTTCATGATTGCCCCGGCGCCGAATTGCTTCTCGATCTGGCCGATCGCGTTGTTCAGCGCCTTTTCATCGGCCGACATCGCCGCCGGCTTGACGTCTCCCGAAACCTGTCGCTTGGCCACGGCGCACCCTCCCCCAGTCATCACGATAATCTGTACGCACGGACACTAATCTACCATGAGATGCCGATGCAGGTCAAGCGTTCGGCCCGGGTTTTCCCCCGGCGAGCGGGGCACGACTGAGCGGGGCATAGATGGGGCCGTCGGGGGTGAGCGTCGAGGCGAAGGTGATGGCCTCCTCGACGGTGAACGCGCCGGCCGACCAGGTCCGATAGTGTTTCAGGAGCGGCGTCAGGTCGGGATTCGGTCCCCGGCCGGTTTTGAGGCGCCCAAGGGTGACATGTGGGTGGAACCGGGTGTCGCTGACCCGGTATCCCGCGGCCGCGACGGCTTGGAGGACCTTCTTTTGCAACGCGGCAAGTGGCTCTAGGCCGAGGCCGGACAGGCCGGCACAGACGACGCGAGGACGGGCCGGGTTGGGGAAGGCTCCCAGGCCTTCGATCCGGAGGTCGAGCGGCGCGAACCCGGCCGAGGCCTCCGCCACGCCCCGGCAGACGGCAGTCAGGTCGGCGTCCTCAACGTCTCCGAGGAATGCGAGCGTCACATGGAACGGGGGCGTCGCCGTCCATCGCACGCCGGGGACTTCCGGCGCGAGCTGACCTTGGAGCCGCGTGAGCTTCTGGCCCAGGGCCTCGGGGACCGTGACGGCGACGAACGTTCGGGTCGTGTCGGGCATGATCGCCTCGCGCAGGAAGGGGTGCGCGGTGGAACTCCTTCTCGTGAGTCGCTCAGAGAATGAGGCTCGATGGTCGTTCGTCCCGCCCAACCCTCCCCCACAAGCGAGGATGGGGTTATTTCCGTGCTCTCCGGGGCGAGTCCCGGGTCAGAAGGCCATCATCGTGCGGTAGTCGTAGAGCCGGCGGTCAATTTCTTCGCGGTCGGTGCGCTGGAAGCGCCGGAGGCTGAAATCTTCGACGTTGAGGCTGGCGATGACGGTGCCGTAGGCCATGGCCGTCTTGAGCGTGGCGGGATCGATCCGGCCGGTTGAGGCGAGGTAGCCCATGAAGCCTCCGGCGAAGCTGTCGCCGGCGCCGGTCGGATCGACGACGTCGGCCAGGGGGAAGGCGGGCAGGGTGAACGTCTCGTGCGGGCTGAGGAAGATGGAGCCGTGCTCGCCCTTCTTGATGATGACGAACTTCGGCCCCAGGTCGAGGACCTTCCAGCCGGCGCGGATGAGGTTGGTCTCATCGGTGAGCATCCGCGCCTCGCCATCGTTGAGGAACAAGCCGTCCACCTCGCGCAAGAGGGTGTACAGCTCATCGCGCTGGGTCTCGATCCAGAAGTTCATGGTGTCGGCCACGACGAGCTGACGCCGCTTCACCTGGGAGAGGACCTTGCGTTGCAGGTCGGGCCGGCCATTGGCCAGGAAGACGAAGGGCGTCTCGGCGAACTTGGGCGAGAGGTGGGGGTCGAACGTGCCGAGGACGTTCAGGTGCACCTCGAGCGTCTCGGCGATACTCATGTCGCCCTCATACTTGCCGCGCCAGCGAAAGGTCTTTGCACCTTTCTCGATGATCAAGCCCGAGGTGTCGACATTCCGACCCTCGAGCATCTCGCGGTGTGAAGCCGGGAAGTCCTCGCCGACCACGCCGACCAGCCGCACCGGCGTGAAGTAGCTCGCCGCGTACGAGAAGAAGGTGGCCGAGCCCCCCAGCGCGTCCTTGACGACGCCATGCGGGGTCTCGACCGTGTCCAGCGCGACTGAACCGACGACGAGCAGCGGCATACACGTACTCCGTAGTTTTCTCACGCCTCAAAGACTCGGTGATTGTACCAGCCAGTCCCAGAGATTCCGACCCAGTCGGCCGAGCCTCGCGGGCTCGGCCTCCTCTTGATCACGCGTGAACTGGTTGACTTGAATACCAATGAGGAACAGAAAACCTTCCCGGTGCGGCTCAGCGGGATCGAAGTCGAGGATCTCGACGCTCGACAGGCTGTTGCGCCGCTGCCAGAAATCGAGCTGCAGGCCCTCCCGTCCGCGACCGCTGAGAGCGAGGCCGGCCGACTCCCCGGGCGCGATCCGCGCGACCTCCGCCCGGCTTTGGCCGCAGGCGACGCGCAGGCCCTCGATCGGCGCGTCCCCCTCATTCACCAGCTTCACGCTGGCCACGGCGTCGCCGAGAGTGTCGAGGTCGATCTCGGCCGCGACCAGCAGCAGCATAACGCTCACGATGATGAATTTGCGCTTCGGACTGGACATCATCCGTCCCGCGCTGATCCGCTTTCCAGGAATCCCGTGCGCTCGCTGAGTGGATGCAGGATGGCAGATGAGCGATGACAGCTCGCTCGGGCCAGAGCGCACAAAACTATCGGAAAGCGTAGTATACGCATTCCAGGAAGGATCTGGACAGACCAGCCGGGGACGGCTGGCCCACATTCCCTGATGCATGTTATCCGTGTCGCAGCTTTTCCAAGGTCGTCGCAATTCGAGCCCGGGATGAGTCGCGTCCGAGGATCGCCAGGCACTCGTAGAGCCCTGGCCCAACCCCCTGCCCCGTCGTCGCCACGCGGAGCGGGTTGACGACCTGTCCCATGGAGAGGCCGTGCGATTCGGCGTAGTCGTGGATTGCCTTCTCCAGCGTCGGCACGTCGTACGGGTCGACGCGGGCGAGGACGGCCTCGAGCTGCTCCAGCATGGCCGGCACGCCCTCCTTCCTCAGCCGCTTCTTGACCGCGTCGGGGTCATGCGTCAGCGTTTCGGTGAAGAAGTAGCGGCCGAGCTTGAGGATGTCGGAGAAGACCTTGAGCCGATCGCCCAGCGCCGCGATGACGGCCTCGATCCGGGCCCGGGGCGGCGCGTCGAGCGGCTCGAGACACGAGACCCTCGCTCACGAGGATCGGCAGGACACCCTCGACCTTGCGTTCCATCGGCAGGGTCTTCATCCACTCGCCTTCGATCCAGTAGAGCTTGTCCGGGTCGTGACTGGCAGGCGCGCTGTGGACGCGGTCGAGCGAGAATTTCTCGATGAGCTCGGCTCGGGTGAAGATTTCCGAACTGGCGTCGTAGCTCCAGCCGAGGCGCGCGAGGTAGTTCATCATCGCCTCGGGCAGGTAGCCTTCCCGGATAAAGTGGTCCAGACCGACGGCCCCGAACCGCTTCGAAAGCTTCTTCTTCGAACCCGGCTCGGCAACGTACGGCACGTGGGCGAATGCCGGCAGGGGAGAGCCGAGGGCCTCGAAGACGAGCCATTGCGAGAACGTGTTCGAGAGATGCTCCTCGGCGCGGACGATGTGGGTGATCCGCATGTCCATGTCATCGACGACGCTGGCAAAGTTGTAGAGCGGCGAGCCGTCGGGCCGAACGATCACGAAGTCGCCGATTTCGTCGGTCTTCTGCTCGACATCCCCCTTAATCAGGTCCTGAACGACGATGGTCCTGCCGAGCGGGACCTGAAAGCGGAGCGCGAAGGGCCGGCCCTCGGCCTCGAGCCGGGCCTCGTCCTCCGGGCTCACGGGCTTGCGGCGAAAGCGGTAGGCAACCTTCGACCGCTCGGCCTCCTCCTTCTCGACCTTGCGCTCCGACTCGGTACTGTAGTCGCGATAGACGTACCCCGACGCGACGAGCCGACGGGCGGCCTCGGCGTAGCGGTCGGACCGCTGCGACTGAAAATAGGGGGCGTGCGGGCCGCCAACCTCGGGGCCCTCGTCCCAGTCCATCCCCATCCAGCGGAAGCCATCGAGGATCCGCGCGACGGCTTTCTCGACGTGGCGCTGCTGGTCGGTGTCGTCGATCCGAAGGAGGAACTGACCGCCGGAGTGCCGCGCCAGCAACCAGTTGAAAAGTGCTGTCCGAACCCCCCCGATGTGGAGAAAGCCGGTCGGGCTGGGGGCGAACCGTGTGCGTACGCTCATGATCTCGAGAGTCGGGCCAGTGGTCGAAACCGCTTACCATCGAACGGATTGGGATCACGATAGGCAGTTTCGTCCCCGCTGTCAACCACGTGCGCAACCGTGGGCACCCGATGGGTGCACGCCAGCTTCTGGACATTCCAGCGCAGGCCCGGAATCGTCAATAGGAGAACCTGGGGATTCCGTGGTAGAGTGCGGCGCCGTGGAGCTTTGGAGGTGCGAGTCTCGGCGTGGAAGGAGTCAATCCATGGATGGGACGGCGGTCACCTTGAAGGAAAAACTCGATCCACTCCTGCGCGAGGCGGCGGAGGTTTCCGTGGCCCTCGATCAGGCCGACGGCACGATCGTGGGAGTCCCCCATTACGCAGTCATCGAGGCCCGCGTGCACGAACGGGGGCAACCACTCAGCCGGCAGATTCAGGCACGCCAGATGGGCCAGATCGCCGCGCGAGCGGCCGACACCGCCAAGTGTCCCGAGTGCGGTACCCGGTGCCAACTCGTGCGCCAGAAACGTCGGGTGACCTCCATCGACGGCTCCCTCACCGTGGAGGAGCCGGTGGGTCACTGCCCCGGCTGCCGCCGGGGCTTTTTCCCCCTCCGGGAATCGTTGGGCTTCGACGCCCGTGAACTGACCCCCTTATTGGTGCAGCGGATCACCGTCGCCGCCGCCGAGACGCGCTCCTTCACGCGCGGCGCGATCGTGAGGAAAGACGTGGGCGACCGGGGCGTCTCCGCCAAGACCATCGAGCGAGTCGTGCATGACGTGGGTCGGGAATTGGCCGAGCGTCGTGATGCCGATCCCAAGACCGACGATGCCCTGGCCCAGCGTCCGCAGACGCCACCGGAGTGGGCCGTCGTGGAGTGCGATGGGGGCCGGATCCGCACCCGCGAGCCGGGGCACGGCCCCGGGGTCCATCGCACGGCGGAAGGCTGGCGCGAGACCAAGAACGCTTGCTTGATTCGCGGCTCCCGCACGCTCTCCGACCAGGATCCGCAGCCGGAGCCGCCGGCCTGTTTCTGCGACCCCAAGCACGTGGCGAAGATCGCCGAGACCGCGGCGTTGTCGGTGGCCTCGGCGCAGCCGGCCCCAGTGGTCGAAGTGCCGGAGAAGGGATCCCCCGAGCCGGCCGGGCTCGTCACGCCGGCCGAGTGGCATCCCCGACGACTGGTCCGCACCGTCCTGGGCAGCATCGCGGAGTCGAAGGACTTCGGCAAGCAGATGGCACGCGAAGCCAAACGGAGGCGGTTCGCCGAAGCCCCGGCCAAGGCGTTCTTGGGGGACGGACTGGCGTGGAACTGGTCGATCTGGAAGCAGCACTTCCCCGACTTCACTCCGATCCTCGACTTCCTTCACGTCTTGAGTTATCGGTTCCTGGCCGCCAAGGCCGTCCACGACGTGGCCAGCGACGCGTGGGCTCAGTATCTGGTCTGGATGCGTGGCGCCTGGCAAGGGGAGGTGGCGCAGGTGCTCGAGGAATTGCGCGCCTGGCAGACCAGGCGGGGCGAACCGCCTGAAGGCGCCGCGGAGAACGATCCCCGGACCCTCCTGCAGAAGACGATCACCTATCTGGAGAACAACCGGGGTCGGATGAAGTACCCGGAGGACCGCCGAGAGGGTCTGCCGGTGACGACGGCCTGGAGGGAGTCGCTGGTCAAGGAGATGAACTATCGGGTCAAGGGGACGGAGATGTTCTGGAACGACCCGGAGGGAGCCGAGGCGCTCCTGCAGGTGCGGGCCGCGGCCCTCTGTGACGATGAGCGGTTGGCGAAGCACCTCAGGACGCGCCCGGGTTGTCCCTTCACACGTCGACCCAAGTCGCCCAAGTTCGCAGCGGAAAAAATCAGAAGCTGACGTGCACCCGCACCCGATCCGGCCTTGCAGCGGTGGGCCCGTTAATTCATCGGCGGTTTTTCCGGGGGTTCGGTCGGGAAACCCGAGAGCGGGGAGGTCGTCCGCTTCTCGTAGCCGAGGCTCTTGAGCACTTCGAGAACTTCGCTCCAGGTCGGGAACATCCGGCCGCTCTTCTGCTTGTATTCGTACATCGCCTGCATGAACTCGACCTCGGCGATCGAGTATTCCCTCTCGCTGGTGGTCGGATCAACGAACCGCCGACGGCCGCTGACCTGTCGCGCGTTGGCGGCGCGGGTCGCCTGGGCACTTGCCCGGAGGTTGATCCATTTCTGGCTGTCGTCCATCGCCTGGGAAGGCGTCGTCGCGCCTGGCTTGATGTCGGATGCCTCGTTCATTCGAGTGTCACCCCTCTGTTGGTCCACAGCCCTTCCCGGGGCATCAGCGGACTCGAACCGGGGGATGAAACGCCTTCTTCCCTGTTCTCCATTCCTAGTGAGCCGTCAATCTTTGACTGATGATTGCATGCATGAATGCTAGAAGACCTGTGCGCAATGAAAACCATCAATCGAAAGATTGTCGCTCAACCAGGGGCGCCTCCCCTTCATCCCTTCGACCTCCCACGCCCCGACATCCCTTTCGAATCGGGTCTAAGGAAGATCCTACGCCACGACGCGTGCCTCAGGCGCGTGAGGTCGGATTTATTTTCGGAGCACGTTGAAATCTCGGCTCATGGGCCCAAATCAGTAGCGACCTTGATTCTCAGGATCGCCCGCAGAACGGCTTTGGTCGCCTCCTTCATGTTATATGACCATTCGAACATGGCCATGTACTGGCCCAGGAACCACTTACTGACTCCACGGAAGCTCCGCAAAAAGTTCCGTGCCCCAGTCCACAATCCCTCGGTCGTATTGTTATGAACCTCGCGTACCCCGTCACCATCGTCATCACGCGCCCACTCCCGTTTCCCCGGAGTGTGACACACCGTGGCGTGGCCGCGACCGAGTACCGGAACGTGGTCGTAACCACTCCATTCATCCGTGTATACCATGGCCTGCGATTTTGTTGTCTTATCTACAAATGCTTCCAATGTCTCCTGATCCGAATGCGCCACGACCTCCAGCCGCACCGTCCCAGACTCTCGGCCGACGATCCCGACCACGGGAGGACGGTCGTTTTCCATCGTCCCGTGCCCCTTGATCTTGTTGGCCCGACACCGGGGCGGATCCTCCGGGTCCTCGTGTGGGACCCCTTTTTCTCCGGCGTTTTGATACATTTCGTCGGCTTCGACATGATCGTCCTCCAAGGGTTTTCGATCCAAATTGGATTGTGCTTGTGCTTGGAATTTGTGTCTAAGATCCAAGAGATGCCTTCGGCTACATGAGAGTTCCCGGGCCAACTGGGCGGTGGACACCCCCGGAGTAAAACCGCGCAGGATGAGGACCATCTGCGTGGGCCGCCAGTGGGTCCCCTGGAAGAGGGTGCCCGTCCAGGCATTGAAGACCCGGCGGCATTGAGTACATCGATAATTGAGTATTGGTTTACGATAATAGTTTTGAATTTGAAGTCCTTCTTGGGTCTGACAGCGGGGACAGTGCAAGCCCTGGGGATGAAAGATGTCGATGAGGAATTGATAACAAGCATTTTCATCCATTAGATCATTGATGGGGAAATCCATCGCATGAACTCCTCAGGATCGGGGTGCATGGCCGAGAGAATGGTTTTCGACGATCTGCGAAAGTCAATGGGGAAGTCACTGATTTGGGTGCAACCCGTTTGGCTGCAACTCTCGCGTGATTGTAAGTCCTTGAAATGGTGTGGGAAAGCACCTGTCCGAGGGATCGGGCCTTGTCCGGTGGCGCACTCGACGGGCCATTATTCGGCGTCGGGGGCTGAAATGTGACGCTCAGGGGACTTATCCTGACCGCTGCTCAACATGTCCCAAACGGGAACGGTGAGGAGTCGGTCCCCATGAGCGCTTGTCAGGGTAGCCCGCCCGTCGCGGCGTGTCCACCGACGGTCGACGAGTTGCAGCCGCAGATCCGTCAGCGGCTCGACGAGATCATCGCCTACTGCTTGAATGATCAAGGGCCCGCGTCCTTCCTCGAGTTCGAGACGGCCCTCCTGGGGCTCCTGCGGTCGCTGGGATGCTTGCTGATTCAGCTCTTCCTCCAGGCACGCCACGAGCGGCTCGATCCGGCGGCCTGGCAGGCTCGCGGCTATCGCGTGGCGGACCCCGCCGCCGGGCGGACGCTCAAGACCAGTTGCGGGCCGGTCGTCTATCACCGGGCCTTCCTCGTGCCGCGGCACGGCGGCGGGCCCGGCGTGCATCCCTTGGACGTGGCGCTGGGCCTGACGCGCGACGCCTTCAGCCCGCTGGTCATCGGCTGGTTCTGCCGGTTGGCCACCCGGATGAGCTTCCAGGTCGCCAGCGGGCTCGGGGGAATGTTCCTGGGGGCGGCACCGCCGGCCTCGGCGATCGAGCCATGGGTCCTGGGCCTGGCCCGGCCCGCTTACGTCTACCTGAGCGACGGCCCCTTGCCCGGGGACGAGGGCGAGGTGCTGGTCATCGAGGTCGACGGCAAGGCGGCCCCCACGGCCACGGAGCAGGAACTGGCGCGGCGTCGCGGCCCGCGGGCTCATCACAAACCTGGCTGCCAGTGTCAGCGGCATCGGGGCCGGGCGAAACGGGGGCGTCGGGGCCGGAAGAAGCGGCGCAAGAAGGGGGACAAGAGCAAGAACGGCCGGAGCGTCACCTTGGTGGTGATGTACACGCTCCGGCGGGGCGCGGACGGTCGGCTGCACGGCCCGCTCCACAAGAAGGTCTTCGGGACGTTCGGTGCGCGGAAATCGGCGCTAGAGTGGGCCCGGACCCAGGCGACGCGTCGCGGGTTCCCCCCCGGGACTGCCAAGACGGTGCAGATCGTCGTCGACGGTGAGACGTGCCTGGAGCAGCGGCTCCGGCGGCTGTTCCGCGGCGCGATCCTGACGCTGGACATCCGACATGCGCAGGAGAAGCTCTGGGAGGTGGGTCGGCTCTTCCACCGGGAGGGGAGCGCGGAGTGGACGCGGTGGGTCGAGGAACTGGAGGAGTTGTTGTACAAGGGCCATGTCCGGGCGCTACTACGACATTTGGAGCAGGAGTTCCGGGGTGTGAGCCGACGGGGCCCCGGGACGAAGGAGAAACGGGAGGTCCTGAAGAAGGTCATCGCCTACCTGGAAGCGCGGGTGAAGTTGATGGACTCCGGTCGTTTGAGGAAAGAGGACCTGGTGATCGCCACAGGTGTGGTGGAAGGTGCGGCGCGGTACGTGGTGGGGGAGCGGCTGGACAACAGCGGGATGAGGTGGATCGAGGAGCGTGCGGAGGCGGTGTTGCTGCTGCGGTGCATCGAGGTCAACGGCGACTGGGAGGACTTCATGAGGTGGAGCCAAGAGCAGCGTAACCAAGAACTTGAGCGTGGCCACGTCGTCCAGATCCGGAGCAAGACCCCTATCCAACTCCCCGAAGCAGCATGAGAGGGACAGACTTGCAGCCAAACGGTCTGCACCCCACTGATTTGGGCCCATGAGCCGAGCGATTTTATGCGAATCCCAAACCGTCCCATGTGAATCATCCTCGAGACCCTGCATCCCTGGAGGAGGCAGACATGGGCTGGTTCAGCCCGAGCAAGAATGGGGTCTGGACGCGGCTCAGCCAGTAGAGCGGCACGGTTTTCCTCGAACGAATCCTCCGGCTAATCCTCCTGAAATAGTAGCAGGACGGATCATGCGAGGGGATAATGCAAACGATCGACTCGCAGCGTGGAGTATCGCGAGGGGCTCCCTCGACCGCACGTCAAAAGGTCCCAAACCGCCTCGCAGACGCCGGGTCGTGCGGGAGCCAGCGCAGCAGGTTGAGAGTAAGCGGCTCGTGACGGAGCAGAGGTCGAGGACACGCGGGAAGACAAGTCAGGGCGTGGGGATCATGACGGGTCAGATGTTGTTCCGTGATCTCCGCGATCCTGTTCAAGGATCGCCTGGATCTCAAAGCGGACGAGCGATCAAAAGGCGACGACGTGTCCAAGAGAAAGACGCCGTTCCGGCCCAACGAGCGTCAAACTCCCGATCCTCCCCCGAGATGCCACCGGACGTGCGCGACGACCCCGAGGCGCATCTGTCGCCGGCCAGGGAGGCGATCTGGGCAGGGCTGTTGTTGTCAAATTTGGGTGTAACTACTGCCTTGCCCTTATCCAGTTTCCCCGAGCTTCCTGTATAGCCTTCCGTCTTCCTGTTCGACATGGTAGGCCCAGAACGAGTCCCAATCGCCGTTGAGGTACGTCGTGCGCAGGTTGAGCATCGCTTGCGCGCTGTCGGGGTACCAACGCATCCCCGCTCGCTCCAACCGGTCTTTCACCAGATGCCGACACGCCCCCTCCACCACCCCACTCCCGATCGGATAACCCGCTGCACGATACTCGTCGTACTTCATTCGGCGCGGTTCCGCTCGAAATAACCCGCCACCTCGCGCACTGTCTTGCGACGTGTCCCCTTCAAGCCTCGCTTGGTCATCATCTGACGCAACCCGCCGACCCCATCACCGACCTTCCCTTCCAGGAGCATTCGCAATTCTTTCTCCACCCATTCGTGCGCCTCACGCTTCTGGGTCGACTCCTCGAAGAAGCACCACGCCGCCTTCCACAAACGCTCCATGACGTGGAACAGGTCCAGGATGCCGATCGCGTTCTCAGGCAGGTACTCGCCCTGGCGATCGTGCAACGCGCGTTCCCCGTCCGAGAGGAAGATCAACGGCTTGGTCCCCGCCGGGTTGCGCCGCATAACCTCGTCGGCCAGCCAGAGGAACAACGCTACTTTGCCCACCAGCAGCTCGGCACGCACGCGCTTGTGCGTGGGCTTCGGGCGCCGCTCGGCGGCCTCCTCCCTCATGACCTCGTCGATCACCTCGTCGGCGGTACGCACGAACGGGTCGATCGTGTAGACCGCGCCCACCGCCGCCATCTTCTTCTTGTTCGCCTTCTCCCCTTTGCCGCGACGCTGGTTCGCCGACACCGGCAGCGGGGTTTCGGTCGCCTCCTCCGGCGGCAGCGCCTTGCGCACCAGCGGCACCCCTTTGCAGTCGGCCGTCACCACCAGGATCGGCCCCTCCTGCGTCGCTTCGGGTGTCGGCAGGTGGTTCTGGAACGGCTCCACGTCGCTGCCCTGCTCACGGTTGAGGTCTTCCGAGGCCCTGACCGAGACCTCCAACCCCAAGATCGTCTCGAGTTTCTTGATCGCCTCGGCATGGGCATCGTCGACGACGAACACCCCGAGCCACTGCTGGAACAGGTACGAATACTGCCGCCGCGGAAGGTGGAGACGGGCGTCGAGCGGGGCGGCCTCGAGTCGCTTATGGCCGTAGCCGATCCGCTCGATCTCGACCGCGCCGAAGATCGACAGGTAAGGACGCCGGCGCGGCTGATCCAATCGGGGCAAGACCCGAGGCGGGTCGTCCAGACCCTCACCGCAGACGGTCAGGTTCGGCCCGGCATCGCCGTCGCCGGAGAGTGCCAGGAACGCCCGGAGCAAGTCGAGTCCCATCGCCAGGAGGTCACGGAAGACAGCCTCTTCGACTTGGTGGATCGGTTGTCGCTTGTCGGCGGCGGAGCGAAGGCGTTCGATGAGGGTCCAAAAGGTCGTGAGGGACCGGTCGACGGCCTTGGCACAGCTGGCCTGTTCGGGGGTGGAGTAGGTCTGAAGCTTGACGGCGGGCGCGGTGGTGGCGAGCATGGGCTTGGCTCCTCTCCAATGCGGGACATCCTTGGACATCGTTAGTATCCCGGAATGTACCGCGTTGGGGGGGGTATTTCGAGACCCCGCCGATCAGACCCAACACCATAAGCCTTTGATTTTCAGATACCTGGGGCAACAGAGCGACGTGCGAAGTCAGTAGTTACACCCAATCCAATTTGGATCGAAAACCCTTGGAGGACGATCATGTCGACTCCCTTTCCGCACATCTCGGTCTGAATAACTCCCGATTTTCCTTCTCAACTCGGTTTACGTTAGTCCCACAAACCGTAGTTGAGATCCCAAGAAGTTGACCGTCACGCTAAAATTACCTGGCTTTGCTAGTTTCCCAGTTACAAGGAGAGCTTTCACTATGCCGGGTAAGGCGGCTAAGATCACCATCACTGAACGTCAACATGACATCCTCCGCACGCTCCACGACGCCGTCACGGCTCCCTCGCATCTCCGGCAACGGGCCTCCCT
>CAWDND010000066.1:0-10111 GCA_963803395.1 uncultured Planctomycetaceae bacterium | reverse complement strand
GAACACCCGATTGAAGTAGTCGATGAAGTTCAACAGCTAAGGAGTCTCGCCAGAATAACTTATCCAATTTTCGCCCTCGATCGGTAGAATGGTCTGCATGCGGAACGTCACAGTCCAGACCATCAAAACGAAGTACACCAGCCTGGAGCCCGTGCTCGATGAGCGGGTGGCGCCACCTCTGGGCTGCCGCCGAAGCCCGAGCCATCGGCTGGGGTGGAATCACTCACGTCGCCGAGGCCACCCGACTCTCTCGGATCACCATCAAAACCGGTTTGAGCGAACTCGACCTCCCGATCACTCCCGCTGATCGGAAGGTGGCCCCTCAGCGGTTACGCCGACCGGGTGGTGGACGAAAGCCCCTGGTCGATCATGATCCCAACCTCCTGCGTGACTTGGAGACCTTGGTCGATCCCGTGACCCGTGGCGATCCGATGTCGCCGCTGCGCTGGACGTGCAAGAGCGCGGCCAAGTTGGCGACCGAACTCCAGGCTCGAGGGCATGCCGTCAGCGAGCGCTCGGTCAACCGTCTCCTCCACGACTTGGACTACAGCCTCCAATCCAATCGCAAGACGATCGAGGGCAAAGGTCACCCGGATCGAGATGCCCAATTCCAGTACATCAACCGGCGAGTCCAGGCGTTCCAGAGGCAGGGGCAGCCCGTGGTGTCGGTCGATGCCAAGAAGAAGGAACTGGTGGGCCAGTTCCGCAACGGCGGCCGGGAATGGCAACCCCAGGGGCAGCCCGAGGAGGTGGAGGTCTACGACTTCGCCAAGCGGGACCTGGGGAAGGCGATCCCCTATGGCATCTACGACCAGACGACCGACACCGGCTGGGTCAGCGTGGGAGTCGATCACGACACTGCCCAGTTCGCCGTGGAGACGTTGCGGCGCTGGTGGCGGAACATGGGCCGCCGGATCTATCCACGGGCGAAGCGGCTGTTGATCACGGCCGATGGGGGCGGCTCCAACGGGAGGCGCTGCCGGCTGTGGAAGGTGCAATTGCAGGAGTTCGCCGATGAGACCGGCCTGCGGATCTCGGTGTGCCACTTCCCTCCCGGCACGAGCAAGTGGAACAAGATCGAGCATCGGATGTTCTGCTACATCACCGAGAACTGGCGGGGTCGCCCCCTTGGGAGTCGGGAGGTGGTGGTGAATCTGATCGGGCATACGACGACGCAGACCGGATTGGCGATCCGATCGGAGTTGGACGAGGGCAATTACCCAACGGGTCGAACGGTCAGTGACGAGCAGATGGAGGGATTGTCCATCAAGCGGGACAAGTTCCACGGCGAGTGGAATTACTCGATCCTCCCGAGACAGTAAATTGGATAGGTTATTCTGGCGAGACTCCTTACTCCGCAAGTCGGCTACCGAAGTGAACGACCCGCGCCGGATCACCTTCCGCATGATCACTCCGAAGACCGTCTCGATCTGGTTGAGCCACGAACTATGCTTGGGCGTGTACACGACCCGAATCCGATGGCTCGGGTCCGACAGGAACGCCTGCCGGCTCGCCACCGATTTCAGCACCCCGCGCACACCCTTCTTCCCCAACGCCACCTCGATCCCGCAGGCCGTGGCCACCGTCCTGACCAACGTCTCCGAGCCATGAATGTTCAAGTTATCCCTCACGAACACCCACGAGGCACCCGAATCCGTGGCGATCGTCTGCTCGATGTGGCTGGCAAAATCGACCTCGGTCCGTGTCGGACTGAGCGTCGGGGCGAGCAACTCACCGGTCGTGACCTGGAAGTTGCCAATCAACGTCACGGTCCCGTGCCGCGTGTACTCGAACTCGATCCGCTCGCACTTCTTCCTGATCAGGGGCAGACTGGGGGCGTTGCGCTCCAACGCCTGAATCCCCGTCATCTCGTCGACGCAGACCGTGTGCGTGTGGTGCTTCTTCTCCCACGCGGGCGCGGCCTGGGAGGTGTCACAAATCGCCTCGACCTGCTCTGGAAAGCGCCGGGGGTCCTTCTCGGTGGTGTTGAGCCAAGAGCGGCTCTTGTGGGGCTGCAACGCGGCCTCCCGGAGAGAGCGACCCACCTGAGCCGGCGAGATCGACACGACGATGCCCCGTTTGACGACCTCGTCGGCCAGCTCGTGGGCCGTCCCGTGGGTGAGGGGCCGGCCGGACGTTTCAGGGGGCTCGCAGGCGACGGCCAAGATCAGGGTAACTTGCTCGGGGGTGAACTTGCCCGGGTCGCCGGGCCGGGGCTCCTCGCGGAGGATCTGCTCGATGGCCCGTCGCAACTCGGCGCGGGTCTCGACGCACTCGATCTGAATGAGTCGGTCCCAGGCGTTGGCCCAGCGTCGTCGCCAGAGGCCACCCTGGCGTCGCGACAGGCCGACCTGGTCGGCGATCTCGGGATTGCTCAAGCCCTCGAAGGCCCAGAGGAGGATGGAAGCCCGTTGCCGGAACTGCGACGAAGCCGTGGGGGCGTTGGAAACGGTGCGCAGGAGGTCTTGTTGCCGTTCAGTGATGGTGATCTTGGCCGTCTTACCCGGCATGGTGAGAGACCTCCTGATGAATGGGGATCTAGCAAAGCCGGGCAATTTTAGCAGGACGGTCAACCTGTTGGTGGCTCAACTACGATTAGTCGGACTAGGTCGAGGTCGAGAACGGCGATCCTGCGGTTGCTTGCGGTAAGGGCCTTGATCTGGGCATTGAACCGCGCGATTGCGGCGGTGTAGGTATCGGCCACCTCCCGAGGGATCTGGCCGGACCGGATCGGACCGGCGAACTCCGGCAGGTTGCGGATGTCGGAGAGAGTGGCCAGGACGACCTTGACCTCGCGGTGGACGTCGAGGATCGTCTCCACCGCGACCCGATGGTTCGCGAGGGCGCGGGGCAGCACGCACTGGAGCGCCGTCATGGGTTCGGGCGACTGCAGGGCGTGGATGAAGTCGTTGCCGCCGATGTAGATCATGACCAACCCGACCTCGCCGCGGGCCACTTGGCCGGCCAGGCCGGTATGCTGGCCGATGGCGATCAGGTCGTCGGTGGTCGCGTCGCTGCGGGCCCAGTTGCAGGCGAAGCCCTGGTTGCGAGGTTCGCCCCGACTGCCCCTGCTGAATGGGCCAAAGTCGAATGGCACCAGGATAACGCAAGATCTTTCCTCTGATTGAAGTGCGTTGACGATTCGATCGTCTCATCCTATGCCTTCTCGTAGAGTCTTATGCCCCGTTTGGTCAATCGTTTGGCTGCCTTCCGCGGGATCTTCAGCCTCGGATAGGGCTTCGGCCGACGCTTCACCGCACGCGGCTCATAACGGTCCGGGCGATCACCCACCCGCTTCTTACCGATCAATTCCAAAGCCGCGGCAGGTCCGCCTCGATCCGCGTCGGATCGTACAGATGGCTCTCCTCGAACGAGCGCACGGGATGCAACGCACCCGTAAAGCTGAGCCTCCGCGGCTTCACCTCCACGACCCGCGCCGCCTCCGCCATGATCCCTCGGATCAGGTTGTACGCCAGCAGAGGGAGCGCCACCTCCTTGCGCACCATCTCCGGGCTCTGGGTCCGCAACATCTCCATCTGCATCTCGGTCTTCAACGTGCGCAGATCCAATTCCGCGTTCCACCGCTGGCGGAACAGGCTTCGCAGCTCTTCGGCGGCATAGGTCGTTCCCTCCGTAAGCGTGGTGACGATGACCAGATCGCGAACCCGCTTGGTCCGATCCCTGACCCGGATGCGGAGCTCTCGAACCGTGATCTGAGCGGGCATCGCCTCATATTCGGCACGGCTCATCCAGCCGGGGACGTGTGGGGGTTTCGTCCAGATGACGAGATGGTCCTCTCGACCCAGGCGACGCCCACGTCGGAAGTCGGCCTTGCGGGCCTGGTGGAGCCGCACGACGATCTCGACGCCGCGGGCCTGCAAGGCCGCGATCACCCAGTACGAGCAGAAGAACCGGTCGGCCAGAACGATGTCGCCGGGCTGGAACTGATCGAGAACCTGCCGGAGCAGGGCCAGCTCGCTGGTTTGCTTGCCCTGGTACGGTCCCAACCTGGCCTCAAGCACCGTGCCCACGGCCAGGCTGAACACCACGAGGAGGCGGGCGATTGGGAACCCGACCCCCGGCGCCTGGCTGTCCAGTTGGGGATACGCCGCCTGGTTCTCCGGGGTATCCGGCATGGTCACGGTGGAACCGTCGATGACCTTGACCGAGCGCCCGTGAAACAACCAGGCGTCCTTCGCCTGGTGATGGATCGATTGTCCGGTCCGGCGGACGAGATCCCAGGTCAGCTCCTCGGGCAACCGTTGGCGGGCCTCGCAGTAGCTGCTCGACTCGGGAGCCACTGCGGGAAGGCCCTGATCGTAGCGGAACTTTTGATACTTCTCGCTGAACACCACCGCAATTTCAGAGGCTTTTCGTTGATCTGTACCAACAGAGCGAGGATACCAAGTCGTTTTGCTCTTGAAAGATAGGGCCTGCATCCCGGTGAATGAGGGTGTTCTGAGTCCCCACCACCGGAGATGCAGACCATGGGCACCGAAGTACCCACGCCCGTCGTTATACCCGTTCACTGCGCCCCCAAGAAGGCCCCATGCCCGAACTGCGGCAAACACGGCCGGCGGAAGCGTAAGCTTCCCCCACGCAAGGTTCGCACGGTCGCCTACAAGACCGTCGCCTTTCTCGAGATCATCTGCGGCGAATATCAAGCCCGGTGTGGCTGCTCCAAGACGTTCCGGAACACTCCCGAGAGTGTCCTCCCCAGAGCCCTCTACGACAACAAGGTTCGCGATCTGGTGCTCGATCGCATCCTCAAGCACGCCATGAACGTCGAACAGATGTTGGAGTCGCTTCGCCGCGAATACCTCCTCGACCTGTCCACGGGGTTCGTCTATGACGTGCTCCACGGCTACGCCGAAACGCTCGACATGTCGGCGCATCGCCGTATGGTCCTGAAGCACTTCAGCGGCACACTGTGCGTCGACGAACTGCACCTGGGTCGCTTCACCTTGCTGCTGGCCACCGACCCGCTTGCGGATCTGCCCGTGGCCTTCGCCCTGGTCGCCCAGAACGACCAAGACCACATGGAGCGGTTCCTCAGGAACCTCAAGACGTGGGGCTTGAACCCCACGGTCGTGGTGACGGACGGCTCGAACCTGTATCCCACAGTGCTGAAGGATCTCTGGTCCGACGCCGATCATCAGTTGTGCGTTTTCCACATCGTCAAGGATATCAACAAGTTGGTCTTGGACGCCTTGCGGCGGCTGCGGACGGCGATGGGTCGGCGGGGCAAGGCCGGGCGGAAGAAGAAGCGGGGCCGCAAGGGCGCCAAGTCCAAGGCCGCCGCCTCGCGCCGGGGTCTGTCGGTCAAGGAGAAGGCGAAGTACGTGTTCAAGCGTCGTCATCTGATCGTGAAACGCCGGGAGAAGCTCACCGAGTCGGAGCGTGGCGACCTGACGCGGATGCTGGAATACGTGCCCGCGTTGGGAGTGTTGCGGCGGTTCGCTGATCGGATCTACTGGCTGTTCGACACGCCCAAGGACTATCACCAAGCCAGTTGCCGGCGGGCCAAGATCGTCCACGATCCGGACTTTCAAGCCGTGCCGGAGTTGGTCAAAGCGCTGGAGCAAATCGATGAGTCGAAGTTCCCCAAGATCATGGCCTACTTGAAGAATCCGCTGAGCCGTCGGGTTCGGACCAACAATCACGTGGAGCGGACCAACCGGATGTTCCGGTTCCTGGAGAAGGTGCGGTACAAATGGCGTCGGCGGAAGACGCTGGTGCGGTTCGTGGTGATGAAACTCGACCTCATCTGGAGCGAGTGGTCGCCACCGGAGGCCAAGGCGGAAACGACGTCCCGGTCGAAACTAGTCGAGCAACGCAAACCACAACGGAATGACGGATTACAACCACGTCAGGTCGCGTGAAATTGCGGTGGTGTTCAGCGAGAAGTGTCGACTTTTGGAACCGCGAGATGGCGTCATCACAGGAGTGGTCATCGGAAAGGATCTGGGATAGAAAGATCCCCAGCGTAATCCAAGGGGTGTAGATGCGTTCTCGCCAGGTATGGTTGCAGAGTCGACACGCCTCCTCGACGAGAGCCCGCGAGAGGCTCTTGAGGAAAGGCAGCCCCTCCTGCTCGCCGAGTTGGTTGCGCAGGGAATCGAATTGATGGCGTGGGGATGTGGGAGTAGCCTGAGTCACGGCGACCTCCTGGGTTGGTGAGAGATGGGTGTGTCGAACCACCAGATTACCAACCCAGGAGGTCGCGTGACTCAAGTTCTAACCGAATTCGGGATTGTGTTATCCTGGTGCCATTCGGGTAGACCCCAATTGACGGTGTACAGGGGACCGGCGCCGGCCCGAAAGCCGGCCGAGGTGGGCGTTGCGGCGACCGCACGGGTGCGATAAAAAGAGGCCGGACGTGCGTCAACACGTCCGGCCTTTCTGTCTTTGCCTGGGCGGGAGGTACCGCGCCGGGCCATGCATGCATGAGGAGGAGACCCTCAATGCTCACCGAGCATTCTACGCGCGCCCCGTCCCCACGCAAGACCGAACCGTTCGCCGCGCTCCCGCACACCGCGTGCGTCTCCAACCTGTCCGACGCCGCCTATCGAGTTCTCGGCGCCGTGCTCTACTTCGCGCGCGAAGGTTCCTGCGACGCGACCGATCGGCAGCTCGGCCAGAGGTGTGGCAAGTCCGTCCCGGCCATCAAGCGGAGCCTCAGGGAGTTGGAGGCGAAGAAGTGGATCGAGCGGCTCTCGGGCGGCGGCCCGAGCCGGTTGATCCGGCCCTGCTCGCCGGGCGATCCGACGCCCTCGGACGTGATCCCCTACCGGCCCAGAAATGAGCCGGATACCCCCTCGGACGTGATCCCCAACCGGCTCAGAAGTGATCCGGTTACCGGCTCAGAAACGATCCCCAACCGGCTCAGAAGTGATCCGGTTACCGGCTCAGAAGTGATCCGGTTACCGGCTCAGAAACGATCCCCTCTTAAGAAGGGAGAAGAGAAAAAATCTGAAGAACGGCGGGAGCCGCCGCCAGTCCCAGGAGAGGGACCGGCGGCTCCCGCCGGAGAAGGAGCAGAAGACGAGCGGGCCGCGCTGGAACAGCTCATCGCGGCGGGCGGGCCGGTCGCGGGATGGCGCGGGTGCGGCTCGCCGAGCTGGGGCCGTCCTAGACCCGCCGCGCCCGCCGTCAAAACTGTCAAGCTTGTTTTCGACACCACCAAGTAGCATCTCCAGGTGGGCCAAGAGGTTAACCCATCAATCGGGCGGCGTGGCACTATGCGCAGCATCGCCACCCGGAGCGGTCGACGAGGCTTGTTGAACCGTGGGCGGGATGGCCACTCCCACCGTCTGGAACACCTTGCCACACGTCCCCTGCACGTCGCTTCGCAACAGGAACCGCTTCCCCTCCTGCTCCACCTCCACCCTCTGCAAACGGTCCAGGTCCGCGATCACGTCCGCCCACTCGAACGCGTGACCCCGCTCCTCCAACCGCGACTGGAGTTCCTGTCGCAGGACCAGCGCCAGGAACGAGCAGAACACATGACCCCGGATCGTCTCGTCACACCGGTGGTAGATCGGTCGGGTCTGTAACAACGTCTTGCACGACCGGAACCACTGCTCCACCATCGAGAGTTGCTTGTACTGCAAGGCCACCTCGGCGGAGTCCAGATCGGTGTTCGTCCGCAGCACCCACTTGCCGTCGTATCGCGCGTCCTCGGCGATCTTCGCCTCATCGATCCGGAAGTGGTCGGGGCCGCCACCGCCCAGGTAGCGACGGTATCCCTTGTTGCCCACCAGCGACTTGTCCCCCGAGCGGAGTTGCTCCCGCAGCGCCGCCACGATCGCCTCCCGGTCCGCAGCATCCTTCCGCGCCTCGTCCTCGTTGAGGCAGACGATGTACCGGCGGTCGTCCACCCACACCTCCTTGACCTTCAAGGGTGAAGGATCGTCACTCTGGACCCGTGGCGGGTGCACGACCCGGTAGCGACCGGCGCGGGCCAGCACCTCGTCCTTCACCTCGTTCTGCCTCCGCATTCGGGCGCCGAGGATGTACCTGCCAGCCCCGCTCGTCCTGCTCCAGCGCTGCGATCGTCTCCTGGCTGATCATGCCCCGGTCGGCCACGAGGCACACGCGCCGCACGCCGAAGCGACTCCGCAAGCGATCCACGAGGGGGATCAGCGTAGTCACGTCGGTGGTGTTGCCGGGCCACAGTTCGCAGCAGATCGGCCGCCCTTGCCCGTCGATCACGGCTCCCACGATCATCTGGTACAGGTCGGGTCGATGGTCCTTGCTGAAGCCGCGCTGGCCGATGTCCTGGCCGCCCTCGCCCTCGAAGGAGATCGAGGTGGTGTCGAAGAACACCAGTTGGAGGTCGGTGAACAGGTCGCGGCGGTGGGCGAACAGGTCCTCCTCGATGCGGTCCTTGGTGCAGCGGGGAGCGAAGGTCGTCTTGCCGGCCTGCTGGTCTTGGGGCAACTCCGCGCCGAGCCAGGCCATGGCTCGGTACAGGTGGTGGAGTTGCAGGGCGTCGCCGCCTTCGATCGGGTAGTCGGCCTTCCACTTGTCGGCGGCGCGGTCACTGCCGGGGTGGACGAGGCGATGCAGGACGGTGAGGAAGATGGCCCGTTCGACGTCGCACTCGAAGCGGCGTCCCTCCAGCAGTTGCTGGATGACCCGTTGGCACCCGGTCTGTTGCCAGAGCCGCTCGAAGACGAGGACCGGCCCGACGTGCCGGGTGGTGACGGTGGTGAGTTGTCCTTTGGCGTGCGCCGACAGGAGAAGGACGTTGCGGCTCAGCCGTGCGCCCGAGACCAAGAGGCCGTCGAGATGCCCGGACTGCTGGAGCTGATCGAGTCGCCCCAGGGTGGCGATGACGCGCTGTCGGGGTCGCCCGTCTTCCCAGCGGTTCTCGACGATCTGGAGGTAGGAGCGTGGTCCGGAGGTCTTGGTGCGGAAGAACATGGTGCCCTCGTGGTTGGGACACCATGATCATAAGGGAAAAAAGCGGCAATTCAAGGGCAATAATCGGAATGACGTGGCACTATGCAAGTGACTCGGAGTCGAAACTCGGCCCATCGCCAAAGGACTTACGTCAAAAACCGGCGCAACTGTCGAAAACCAGTCAAGACTAAGTATGAGCCCGAAAACTGGCCCCCGGCGACCGAGGATTAAGGAGTTACGTCCCGGAAAAACTGTCACGTGAATTCTATAGAATTCCGCTGACGATTTCCGCACGAGTCTTGGGGGTGAGCGTCCCGCAGCTCGGGACGTTCCCGGTTGGGGAAACCACGCACGCTGTCTCCCATGGGAGACGAAAATAACCCAGATTTCCAGCGTGACGTTCCCACCTGGGGAAGCCACGCGAGCGGAGTTATCATGGGCAAGCACATCGCCGTCTACGTCCGGGTCTCGAGCCGGGCGCAGGACACGGCCTCGCAGGAGCCCGACCTGAGGCGCTGGGCCGAGGGGCGGGACCTCAAGGTCACCTGGTATCGCGAAAAGTTCGAGACTCCTCGCTGATCTCCACCAGTGTGCGGATGGCCCATTCACGACGATCTTCCGAGAAAACCAGGCCCGGAGAAGAGTGAGAGAGGGGCGCTCTCTGAGATTTTGACACGACCGGGCCGAGAACGCCGAAAATCGCGGTCAACTACCTATGGCATTGGGGTTTACGTCATAACTGTGGTGGAGATTAGCCAGTAGTTTCCCCTAAAAACTCCACAACATCCCCGCTTGTGCGTAGCGTCTCCGTGCCCCCGATGCCGTCAGCCGGTACCCGAGGCCTGGGAATCCTCGCTGTAGTTGCAATATATCGGCCGGATCACCAAATGATCCCGCCGCTCACTGCCGCCTCATGCCGCTTTCTCCTCATCTCCCAGCCACTCCGACAGGAGACGCAGGATTTCCGGGCGATGTCGCCGCAGCAACCGCTCCACGTCCAGAACGCTCGGCCGCTCCGTCTTCTTGTCCCAGGGCGGCGGGGACCACCAATCCGGGCTCCCCTCGGCATCCAAGTGGAATTACAGCAGCCGCAGGGTGCTCATCGTCACCCACTGGGCCTGGGTCGTCCGCTCGATCGGATTCCGGGTCCACGCCCGGCACTCCTCCCATCCCAACCGTTGTTTCAAGTCCCGGAACCCATCCT
>CAWDND010000065.1:0-24486 GCA_963803395.1 uncultured Planctomycetaceae bacterium | reverse complement strand
AAGGCTTTGCGTTATCCTCGTGCCATTCACGCCTGAAGCCCAATCATCCAGCAAGGACGAGGTTACCACCACGATCTTCGCACCCGACCGCAGTTCTCTCAAGGGCAATGACTTCCTTGTCCAATGGGTGCGATCGCGCCAGTGCCAAGGATTTCGGCGGAATTTGAGCGTTCCGGTCCTGGAACGTGCCCTGAGTTCCTCAGCCGAGGGCTGGGAACTGGGAGCCGGAGGCGTTTTTTCCGCGGTCGGGCGCTGTCTCACCGAACCGCCTCCTCTCAGGAAGGGCCGCCTCCAGGGCCAAGGGGACGGAGCGTGCCTCCGGAGGAGAACGCTCGTGGGCGGCCGCCTGGATCTTCCTGACTCTTCCTCCTCGGTCCCCCTGATCCTTCGGTGGGTGGCTCTGATCCTCCCGGGGGCGCAGGCGCTCCGAGAGCCCCGGGGCCGTGTGGGAGGGCGACGGGTCTGGGACGGCGCGGGGAGCGGCCGCCTGGGATGGGGCCGCAGCTCCATCATACAGATTTACACTCCAGCATCCTTTGAGAATCGAACTCAGCGGGGTTCGAGCAGAGAAAAGGCCAGAAATCCCGCAGAATCTTTGGCACTGGCGCGATTGCACCCGTTGGAGACGAGTCATGACCCCACCCCCATCCCGGAAGAGGATCTCAATCGGTAGCCGATAGGCGTCAGAGCTCCGATCGAGATCATGCATCCCGAAGATTGGAGCGATGACGTCTACTTCAAACCGCTTGCGACCGACCCGACGACGTCGAGCTCGGCGACGTACATCTCGAACATGTGCCAGCGTCTGGGGCGGGAGCGGCTTGATTCACGTCGTTGCCCATCAGGAAGTGGACTTCGCACCCCTCCATTCTCCAGAAACCGTCCCTGGGCGTTGGCCCCGACCTTCGCAGGCTGTGGCGATCTGGGACCGGCGGTTGGGTTCATCCTGCAATCGAGACCCTTGCCTTATGGACTCCCACCGAATACCGCCCGCTCGGAGCCGTGCCGAGGCGGACTCACCTCATTCCAGGACACGAGGCGCCGTTCTCGCGAGGCGCTCACTCTCCCCATCCAGTGTATCAATAATCGGAGGCCGGACCACCGAGTCGAGGCCGGACCTTGACCCAAAGCCTCCGGAGGGGACGTGCTTCTCACGATCAGCACGCCAGGCGCCGATGCCACCATGCGGCCGAACCGAGCAGCGCCAGTCCCATGACCACCCCCGAGGGCTCGGGGACGCTCAACATCGGGACGCTCGGGTCCGACGCGACGTGCAATGCGGCGCTTCGGCCCGAAACATTCAAGGTATTGACCTGACTGGCCGGGTCCGGCGTCGAAGTGGACCCGGAGGGTGGCACGGCCGGTTGCGAGATGGTGGAGATGCCTGGGCGTGGGCGATGTTCGCCAACTGGTCCTGCTGGAGGATCTGCGCGATCTTCGGGTGCACCTTGTCGAAGAGCGCCGGATTCTGGTCGCTTCCAACTGATGTAGCCGGGCAGGGCATTGTTTTTCAACTCGCCGTTGGAGACCCTGAGCTTTAGGCCGGCGGGGACCTTCGAGAGTTTGCGGCTCGTCCAGACCCTCGGTCCACCGGCGAGATACGTCTCCAGGGCCTGGAGTTCATGAGAGGCATCGGAAGCGTATCGGTGCAGGACCGTCATCGCATCAGCCCGAGCGGGCTGGGGCCGGATTGACGCCAGGATGGCCAGGCCGTAGAGGACCAGACAGGGGAAAAAGTGACGGGCCATGCTCTCGAGGATCTTAATCATTGGCTCACCTGCTTCGCCTTGAAGGATCGGTCGCGAGATCGCGCCGAGCGCGATCGAGCGCAAGGGGGTACTGCCGATCTCGGAGATGGCTCGGTGGGGCTTCGGCGACCAGGGCGAATTATGCCAAGGCTGTCCCTTCTGTCCATGCCAGACTCGTCGAGTTTGGGTGAGCACTTTGCGACTTATACTTCGGACTCTGCGGGCGCAGATCCGGCGGCAATCTCCGCATGCTCGCCTCGGTCACGAGTCGGTTCCGGGTAGGGGACGCGATCGGGTTGGTTCTTCCGTTTTTAAGTGCAAGACGGGTCGAAAAGGGCCTTCAGGCCACTGGCCATCTGACGGATCTGCTTGATTGACCAACCGATCGCCTCGGACGCACGATTGAGGTCCAGGATCAGGCGCGTCCAGAGGCTGTCGGCGGACTTCAGCCCGTACGCCCGCTTGGTGATCACCCGCGCCTTGTTGTTGATCCCCTCCACCGCCGCACTCGTCTGATGCGCATCGAAGGAGTTCAGGATCGCTGTCTTCCACCGGTCGTAGGTCGCGAAGAACGGGCCGAGGTCCAGCCCCAAGTCTTCGGTCTCACGCCGCAGTCGCCTCAACCAGCGCGCCGCCGTGGTGCGATCGCCGGCTGTGTCGAAAATCTCCTGGAAGCGGAGACGCACCCGGTACAACTCCTTCAGCTTCGGGATCTTCTCGAACAGGCCCTCCAACGCCTGCCGTTCCTCCGGTGTCAAGCCCTCTGGATCACGGCGGAAGGCCCACATCTGGGAGCGAAACGCCTTCCGCTCGGCCTTGCTCAACTTCGCCTTAGATTCACGGGTCATTTTTTTCGAAGGGCATCGACGGCCTCGTGGAACTTCTTGGCCACATGGAACCGGTCGGTCACAGGGCGGCTGTTCTTCAACCGCTCGGCGCACGCTGCCGGAGAGGCCGAGCCCATGTCCACGCGGTGGGTCCGCACCTGCTGGCGTTGCTCCTCGGAGAGGAGGTCCAAGCACTTCAGGGCCGCGGCCGTGTCCTTGCCGCGTGCCACGGCCAAGATCTGGGGCCGTGCCGGATCACTCAGGTCGGTCAGGAGCGTGACGTAGAGCCGGTGCCGCTTCTTCAAGCTCAGTTCGTCCAGGCCGATGTCGGTGATCACTCGTTGCGGATCGATCTGACGCTCCTCGGCTAACTGGTACTCGACGATGCGTTCCACGGTCTCGGCCGAGATCCCCAGGCGGCGAGCGACGTCCTCGGCGGTGCTGCCGATCAGCGACCGGAGCACGAACTGTTCGAAGCGGTAGGTGTAGGCCGTGTCCTTTCGTTTGAAGGGTGGGATGATGTGCTGGCGGTAATCGCAGCGTGCACAGCGGTGAAAGGGGGCCTGGTAGATCCAGAAGCCGGGCTGCCCCCAGACGTCGAGGTCCCGAATGGCTTGAGGGGATGTCTTGAACTCGATGTGAGCCCGATCCTCATGTCCGCACCGCTCACAGCGGCAGCGTTCGGGCAGGGGCCAGTGGACCCCGAAGCCGTGGCCGTCCTGGTGGCGCTCATACCCGGTGATCTCCACGTCGGGAGGCAAGTCGACCTCGATCGTCACGCTGGCCACGGTGTCTCTCCTGTTGGGGCCGAGGGGTTGATCAGGATGCCGCCCCAGAGATCTCCTGGGGCCAGATCGGGATGATAACCCCGGAATGCAGCCTGGCCAAATGCCAAGAAAACCCACGGCCTCGCACTTTAGAACGGAAGAGCCGGGCAGGAGTCAACCAGCGATGGGAGGAACCGATGCCTGAAGCGAAGCCTTAGGAGCCGCGAAAAAATAACTTGGTCATTTCGATCGTGGAGAGATCTTATAATTCCAATTGCCGTGAAAGTCTGCTCTTGTGATCTGAACCCCCGCTAACTCCGCATCACTGACCTTCAATCCAACCTCATAGTGGTTGGTGTCCGGCTCCGCTTCGATCCGTAATCCCGTGCGCGTGGTGGTTTGGCCAATCAGGTTTACCATGATCTCCAAGCTCCTCAAGGGCACACCCCGCCAATTCTCCGTGATCTGGCAGAACATCCGGTGCTCGATCTTATTCCATTTGCTCGTACCCGGTGGGAAGTGGCAGACCGAAATCGTCAGGCCAAGCTGATCCGCGAGTCTCTGAACGGCAACCTTCCACAACCGTCCACGACTGCTGTTGCTCCCGCCACCATCGGCGACCACCAGCAGTTCCGTGGCTTGAGGATAGTCCTTCGCTCCCATCCTCAACCACCAACGACGTAACGTCTCGGTGGCGAAGTAGGCCGTATCATGATCGATGCCGACACTGACCCACCCTCGGTTCGTCGTCTGGTCATAAACCCCGTAAGGGATCCCCTTGCCCAGTTCTTCATCCTTGAAATCAGACACATTGACCAGTTCAGGCGATCCCTCGGGCTCCCCTTCCGCACCTGGGTTCTTGAAATTCCCGATCAACTCCTTCTTCTTGGTGTCCACCGAGACCACGGGCTGATTCCGCTTCTGGAATTGGGCCACTTGAGCGTTGATGTATTCAAATTGGGTATTGCGGTCAGGGTGCGACTGGCCCTCGCGCGTCTTTCGGTTGGCTTGCAAGCTGTAGTTGAGTTGGTGGAGCAAGTGGGCCACGGTCCGCGCCCTGATCTGATAGCCATACTGCCGAAGTTGCTCGGCCAGTTTCCTGGTGCTCTTGCAGGTCCACCGCAGGGGCGACATGGGCTCACCGCGGGTGGTCGGGTCCACGAGCAATTCGAGTGTGATGAGCAGGGCCGGATCCTGGGTGATGAGTCGTTTCCTCCCGGCCCCCGGACGACGACTGCGTTGGATGGGGAGTGTGCTTCCGGGCGACTCACGCTGGTCCTGGATCTCTTGAATGGCGTGGCTGATGGTGGTCCGGGACATCCCGGTCGCCTCTGCCAGTGCGGCGATCCCACCATGGCCCAAGCCCATGGCTTCGGTCGCGGACCAAAGCCGTCGCACCCTCTCATTGAGGAAGGGCTGAAGGGTTTCGTACTTCGACCGGAGCGTGGGGATGACGCCTGTGTATTTCATACCCCCACTGAACCAAAACCTGTGCGAAATAACCAACTTATTTTTTCGCGGCTCCTTAGAACGGAAGAGCCATCGGGTTGATGAGAGAAGGCAAGGGTGAGGTCGGGAGAAGACCCTACCATCGATGACCGATGCGATGATGCTCCCCGGTTCCAACTTCTGGACGGGCCGGGGAGCCTCGTGCGTCGATCACCGGGTAAAGGGGAGGGACGAAGTCGATCAATCCTCCGAGGTCTTTGCCCTGTGGGCCGATTGAGAGCGCCACCAGGCGGTCGCTCCGATCATGGCAAGTGCGATGGCCGCAGGACCTGGGCTCGGGGATGGGCAGGGGCTCCGGTCCAACTTCTGGGACCGAGGGCGTCATCGAGCCCGGTCCCGGTCCTGATCCCGGTACCGGTCCTGATCCCGGACCCGGTCCAAGTCCTGATCCCGGACCCGGTCCAAGTCCTGATCCCGGACCCGGTCCAAGTCCTGGTCCAGGACCCGGACCCGGGTTTGGTCCTGGCCCGCCCCTCACTTGCTGCCCTTGAGTGGTGGATGCGGTCGGATTCGAGGTTGGGGTCAGGTTCAGCAACTGCTGGAGGATCGGGCCGATCACGGGATGCCACTGATCGAACCGGCTTGGATCGAGGCTCCGCCGCCACATCAGGTACTCCACGGAGGAGTTCCCGGTCGGGTTCGGCGACTGGAGCGCCTGGGCGATCGCCTCACGAACGCGCAGCGTCACCGGGGGCGCCTGGACGGTCGACCAGACTCCGGGACCCGTAGCGACATAATTCGTCCATTGTGACAGGTCCCCGGAGTGCGAGCGGACCTGTCGGGAATGGACCTGTTGAGAGCGGAGGGGACTCGCCTGCGCCGACGACGTCGTCCACGCTCCGAGCAGGACAACACCAAGCCAACTTCGTAGCGGGGGAAACGGTCCCGGATGCGGCACGCGGTGAAACAATCCCTTGTTCATGGCACACCAAAAAGTCGCCTCTGGGGCAATTCGCGATTCCGGTCCTGGTCTCGCGAGACAATTGCGTTCACTTCCGACCTTAATACATCGGATACTCGGTTTTGACGGCTGGAAGGGATTATGCACCAATTCCGATGATCCGTCCACCGAGGCTTTGGAAACGCGAAATTGGTGAAATCAGGTAAAGATCGTGGCCCTGTCGGGGGGGAGAGATACGGGGTCGAGGCGGTTGAATCTCGGGGATTCGGCCGGTATCGTGAAACGAGGAGGGGGAGAGCACGATCCGCGGCCCACGAGGCTCGTTGCATGGGCCGGTGGGCCGTGTCGCTTGGAATCACGAGGGGAGGACGAGGGTCATGGCGACCGCCACCGGGTTCCCGACGCGAATGTACATTGACGGCCAGTGGCGCGACGCCGACGACGGTCGGACGCTGGCGGTGATCAATCCGGCCGACGAATCGACGCTCGCGGAGGTGGCTTACGGCGGCTGGGCAGAGGTCGACCGCGCAATCGAGGCGGCGGCGCGGGCCTTTCCGGGCTGGCGCGCCGCCTCGGTCTACGACCGCGCCAAGGTCCTCAAGAAGACCGCCGACCTGATCCGAGATCGTGCCGAGACGATCGCCCGGATGCTGACCCAGGAGCAGGGAAAGCCCTTGCCCGAGGCCAAGGCCGAGGTCTTCCACGCGGCCGACACCTTCGAGTGGTTTGCCGAGGAGGGCAAGCGCGCCTATGGCCGGACCATCCCCCCCTCGAACGTCGCCAAGCGGCACTACGCGATCAAGCACCCGGTGGGCATCGTCGGCACGATCACCCCCTGGAACTTCCCGGCAGCGCTGCCCAGCCGGAAGATCGCTCCGGCGCTGGCCGTTGGCTGCACGGTTGTCAGCAAGCCGGCTGAGCAGACGTCGCTGACGCTGATCCTCCTCTTCGAGTGTCTGGCCGATGCCGGCCTGCCCGCCGGCGTGGCCAACCTCGTGATCGCCCCGGCGCGGACGGTCGCCGACGCCTTCTTCGAGCACCCGGCTGTCCGGAAGGTCAGCTTCACCGGTTCGACCGCCGTGGGCAAGGAGTTGATCCGCCGCTCGGCCGACGGCGTCAAGCGGCTCAGCCTGGAACTGGGCGGCCACGCCGCCGCTGATCGTCTTCCCCGACGCCGACGTGGCGCAGGTCGCCCAGGCGGCTGTCATCGGCAAGTTCCGCAACAATGGCCAGGTCTGCATCGCCCCGTCGCGCTTCTACATCCACGAGAAGATCGCGAAAGACTTCACCGATGCCGCGGTCGAGCTGACCAAGACATTGCGGCTCGGCAACGGCCTGGAAGAGGGCGTGCAGATCGGCCCGATGTTCGAGGCCCGGCGCTCGACAAGACGACCTCGCTCCTCGATGACGCCCGCGCGCAGGGCGCCAAGATCCTGACCGGCGGCGGCCGATCGACCCGGTTCGAGAAAGGATATTTCTTCGAGCCGACGGTGATCCGTGAGGTCGATGGCCAGATGCGGATCATGACCGAGGAGCCGTTCGCGCCGGTGATGCCGTTGCTCGACTTCTCCAAGCTTGACGACGTGATCGCCGCCGCGAACAACACTCCTTATGGCCTGGCCGCGTACGTCTTCACCAACGACCTGACCGTCGCCACGCGGATGGCCGAGGGTCTGGAGGCCGGGATCATCGGCATCAACGACCCGGTCCCCACCACCCCGCAATGCCCCTTCGGTGGCATGAAGGAGTCGGGCCTGGGCCGCGAGCTAGGCCGCGAGGGGCTCGACGCCTACCTGGAAACGAAGTACGTCTCGGTCGGACTGCGAAGCTGATCGAATGTCCGAGAAAGGACGCGCCATGAGCATTGCCGCCTCGCCGTCGGAAGAAAAGCTGATGACCGTGGAGGAGTTCCTCGCTCTGCCCGAAGACGGGCAGGATCGCTGGCTCATCCGAGGGCAAGTCTATCCGCGGGAGCCATCGATGAGCGTCCGGAACCGGAAGCACAGCAAGGTCGAGGCGAATCTGGTCCAGCTCTTGAAGAACTGGCTGGATCGGCAACCCGAGCCGCGCGGAGAGATCCATAGTGGCGATGCAGGATTCCGACTGCGTGGTACCTCCGACTCGCTTGTTGGTGCCGACGTCGCGTATGCCTCGGCCGACCTCGTGAGCGGGACGAATGAGGAGTTGCCGTATCACGACGGGCCTCCCGTGCTGGCCGTCGAGATCCTCTCACCCTCGGACAAACACGAGGAACTGGTCCGCAAGGTCTTGGCCTACCTCGAAGCGGGAGCCGTCGTCTGGGAGGTCGATCCCGACTTCCGCACGGTGTGCGTTCATCGTCCGGGGCGGGAACCGGAGACGTTCAACGCCCTCCAAGAGCTGTCGGGTGAGACCGACCTTCCGGGATTCAGGGTGAATGTCGCGGAGATTTTCCAATAAAATCGTAGGGATCAGGTGGGATTTTCGGCCACACGTGCGGGCATCGGCGGGAAAATCGCCGCGACGGGGCAGCGGAAGCCCGGCACGACGTCCTCGCCCGACAGCTCGTCTCCCTCGCGCAAGAAGGCAATCGATCCCTGGAACGGTGAATCCGAATGGTGCGAGTGTGGGGATTCACGACCCAGACGAGGGGAATACTGGCCTTGAAGTAGGCTTCGACCTTCTCGTCAACCTCGTACACCAGGTCATTCGGCGCGATGACCTCGACCGCAAGATCGGGCGCAATGCGCGCGTAGCCATCAGGAAGCTGCTCGTTCGGGAGGCGCCCCGAGCGAATGAAGGAGACGTCGGTTTTTCGGACGGTCCGAGGCGAACCAGGGAAGCACTGGAAACCGGCATCGGCCGGGAAGACCCAGCCAAGTTTTTGGTCCTCGACGAATTCATCAAGACGGCGATAAAGGCGACCTCCTACCCAACTGGAAAGGACACCCATGTTCCGCTCCACGAGTTCGCCGTCGATCAACTCGTAACTCTTCTCGTCCGGCATCGCGAGCAGGTCTTCCGGTGCGCAGCACCGTCTTGTCCGCCAAGGCGCCCATCGGTCGGATCTCCTCGGGGTTGGGGTCGTCGTATCCCGGCATCATGCTAACGCACCCTCGACGGGGTCGTCAGCAGGGTGCTGCAGGAACTGCACGACCTCCTGAATGTTGGCATCATGCTAACGCACCCTCGACGGGGTCGTCAGCCGCTGCTCCGGACCATCCGCGCGACGAACATGGCGTCCGTGTCGGCGTCTTGCGGCCAGATCAGGAGGGTGCCATTGGTCGAGGTGTCGGTCAGCGGGTGGGGAAACGGGTCGAGGTGGAATTCGGGCTGCGCGTCGAGGAACCCGCGGACGACACCCTGAGTCTCGGTCGGGGTTGGCGTGCAGACCGAGTAGACCAGCGCGCCTCCGGGCTTCACGCCCGCCGAGGCGGCGTGGAGGAGTTTCGCTTGGAGGTCGGCCAGGCGCGGGATCGCCTCACGGTCGAGCGTCCAACGCGCGTCGGGATTGCGCCGCCAGGTCCCGATGGCCGAGCAGGGGGCATCGACCAGGACGCCGTCAAAGCTCCGCGGCTTGCCGGCGACGTGCCGGCCGTCCCATTCCCGAGTTGTCAGGTTGCGGAAGGGGCTGCGCCGGGCGCGGCGGACGGCCTCTTTGAGCCGGGCGGCGTGGCTGTCGGTGGCGACGACAACCCCCTTGCCTCGCATCAGCGCGGCCAGGTGCAGCGCCTTGCCGCCGGCGCCGGCACAGGCGTCCCACCATCGCTCGCCGGGATCGGGGTCGCACGCCAGGCCGACCGCCTGCGAGGCGAGATCCTGGATCTCCAGCACGCCGCGCGTAAAGGCGGGCAGGTGATGAACGTCCGCCTCGGGGTCGAGCTTGGCCGCGTGGGTCACGCGACGATGAACCCACGGCCTCTGGCCGCCCTCACGCAACTCAGCCCAGAGGGAGTCCGGGTCGGTTCCCTCGGCGCGGACCCAGAGCGGCGGGCGCGCTGGAGCGCATGCAGCAGCTCGAGGAACTTCCACTTGGGCGTCCCACCTCCCGGCGGCAGGGGCAGGTGCTCGCGGAGCCAGGGCGGGAAGAGCCGCCACGGGTCGGCGGTCACGGGTCGCCCTTCAAGGAGTCGCTTCAGACCCTCGGCGCGGGCGGTCCAGTTCGGGGCGTCGCCCAGCGCGACCAGCCGGCCGGGGTCGCGCCCAACGGCGCGTGCCCAGGCCCGGCAGGCCGGGTGGATGCTCGGCGCAGTCGAGGAGCCAGGCGAGCAAGAGCCGCTCCTCAAGCCGCGCCAGCCGTAACGGTTCGATCCAGCCACGCCAGCGGAACAGTGCAGAGACGCACTGGCTGATGAACCGGTGATCGGGCGGCGCCAGGTCGCGGCGCAACCGGAGGGCGAGCGCCAGCGACCGATCCGCCCGCGTCCTCTCTTCCAGTACCGCGCGCTCGACCGTCTGTGCGATCGCCACGGCCGAGCCCGCCAGGACGTCCAATGAGGCGACATGCGGTGTCTCGCGGGTCGGGGCTGATCGCGAGAATCGGCCGTGCGGCGGCGCGGGTGCCGCTTCGAATGTGGGTTCCGTCTCCGGACCCCGACGCGGCCGGGTGCGTCCCGTGGAAGGTTTCCGAGGAGCCGGTCTGGGAATGGGGCGAGACGTCGGACGCTTCGGTGGTCGATTCATCGGAGAAACATTCGGATTGGCGGGATGCGATGGAGCGGTTCTTCTCAGAAAAATGAACGGATGGATGGCAATGCCGGAGGCGAGACGGTGATTGTACTAACGCGACCGCCTCTTGACCGATTTGCGATGGGGACGATAGCCCTCTGGCTTGGGTGGCGGTGACGCGGGCGGGGCCTTCTCGGTAGGGGCCTCGATGGTGTGGACGTAGCGTCCCTCGACGAGTGTCTGGTTGGCCTTGAGCATCCGCGCCCGAAGCGCGGCCTTGGGGGGATTGGCCGGGATCAGCGCATCGCAGCCCGAGCCGACCAGATCCTGTCGGCCCGCTTTCAGGAGTGCCTCGCGGACCTCGAAATAGTTCTCAGGCTTGAAGAACTGGAGCAACGCTCGCTGAAGCTTGCGGTCGCGGAGGTGCTTGGCGGTGTAGACCTCTTCGCCCGTGAACGGGTCGAGCCCGGTGTAGTACATGCAGGTGGCAATGTCGAAGGGGGCGGGGATGAAGTCCTGGACCTGGTCGGGACGGTACCCGTTGCGCTTCAGGAACAGCGCCAGGTCGATCATCGCGTGCAGGTCGCTGCCGGGGTGCGACGCGATGTAGTAGGGGACGAGGTATTGCTTTGGCTTCCCCGCCCGGCCGCTGGCCTCCCGGAAGGCCTCGGCGAACCCCTCATAATCGGATTGCTCGGGCTTCTTCATCCGCCGGAGGACCTCGGGGTCGGTGTGCTCGGGGGCGACCTTCAGGTGACCGCCGACGTGGTGCGCGACCAGCTCCTCCATGTATTCGGGAGACCGCTGGGCCAGATCCATCCTCACGCCCGAAGCGACCAGCACGTGATCGACGCCCGGAACCGCGACTCTGCGCATCAATTGCACCAGCGGGCCGTGATCGGTCCCCAGCAGCTTGCAGACCTTGGGATGGACGCACGAGAGCCGCTTGCACCGGGCCTCGACCTCGGGACGGGTACAGCGCATCTGGTACATGTTGGCCGTCGGCCCGCCGATGTCGGAGACCACGCCCGAGAAGCTCGGGTCCTGCCCCATCCGGCGGATCTCGTCCAGAACCGACTCCTGCGACCGCGACTGGATGATCCGCCCCTGGTGTGCCGTGATGCTGCAGAACGTGCAGCCGCCGAAGCAGCCCCGCATGATCGTGACCGAGTCCTTGACGGTCTCGAAGGCGGGGATCTTCTCCCCCTTATACATCGGGTGTGGCTGGCGGGTGTAGGGCAACCCGTAGATCCGGTCCATATCCTCCTGACTGATCGGCAGCGTGGGCGGGTTGCAGACGACCGCCTGCCGGTCGTGATACTGGACGAGCCGTCTGGCGTTGAGCGGGTTGGTCTCCTGGTGGATGATCTTGGTCGCCCGCGCGAACGCGTGCCTGTCGGCCTTGACCTCCTCGTATGAGGGCAGCACGAGCGCGTCGACGGGCGGTTCCTCCTTGGCCCCAAGGGCATAGGCGACCCCGCGCATCTCGCGAAGGTCGCGGACGGACTGACCGGCGGCGAAGCGTCGGGCGATCTCGACGATCGGCTGCTCGCCCATGCCGAAGACGACGAGGTCAGCCTTCGCGTCGAGCAGGATCGACCGCTTGACCGTGTCGCTCCAGTAATCGTAATGGGCCAGCCGCCGCAACGACGCCTCAACCCCGCCGGCGATCACCGGGACCTCGGAGAATGCCTCGCGCGCCCGCTGGCAATAGGGCAGGGTCGCGCGGTCGGGCCGCAGGCCGATCCGGCCGCCGGGGCTGTAGGCGTCGTCGTTGCGGACCTTCTTGTTGGCGGTGTAGTGGTTGACCATGCTGTCCATGTTCCCGGCGCTGATGCCGAAAAACAGGCGCGGCCGGCCGAACTGCCGCCAGGGCTCGGCACTCCGCCAATCGGGCTGGCTCAGGATCGCCACGCGGAACCCGGCCGCCTCCAGCACCCGGCCGAGGATCGCCATCGCGAACGCCGGATGATCAACGTAGGCGTCGCCCGTCACGAACACCACGTCGACGGCGTCCCACCCCCACCGCTCCATCTCGGCGCGCGACGTGGGCAGGGGCGGCAGGGCCAGCGGCACCAAGTTCGGCACCGGCAGTTGTGTCGGCGCCACATTCGCCTGCGCCGAACGCGACGAGCAGAAGGGTGGGGCGATGGTATCCAGGCTCATGGAGTAAGGAGAAAACGCTTTCACGGTAGATGAACGTTTTTCAACCTGCTATTATGGCTTCGAGCCACTCTCAAGAGCAAGAGAGGTTACAAGCGATGGCCACAACGACTCAGACCCGATCGACGCCCGAGGACCTGCTCGAGATCACCGACCGTCCCATGCCCGAGCTGATCGACGGAAAACTCGTGGAGCGCGAGCTGATGGGGCAGAAATCCGATGCCGTGGCGGCCAATATCCTTCTGTTCGTCGGCAGCTTCGTCAAGGAACATCAACTCGGTCTTGTCAACGGAGCTCAGGGGAGCTACCAGATCTTCCCCGACGACCCCGACAAGGTGTCGCATTCCCGACGTCTCGTTCACGAGTTGGCAACGGCTGCCCGCAGGCCGCGCGGAGGAGGGACACGCCAAGGTCGCACCCGACCTCGTGGTCGAGGTCCTTTCGCCCCACGACAAAGCCATCGATGTTGGGATCAAGGTCCGGGAGTTCCTGTCCGCGGGTGTTCGCCTGATCTGGGTCGCCAACCCGTATTCTTGCGACATCCAGGTCTATCGTGCGGATGAGACCGTCGCGCTCTTGAAAGTCGGAGACATCCTGGATGGTGGTGAGATCCTGCCAGACTTCCAGTGTCCGGTCGAGATAATTTTCACGATCTGAAATCCGAATGCGAACGGTGCGCCTGGCGTCTGCCCTTCGGATTCGGGACGATCGTCGCATCGGGTCGTCGACGAGGCGCCAGTCCACGACCAAGCCGGCCTGCGACGCCACTCCGGCCGATCCGTCCGCCCAGGCTCTCGACGAGATTTCGCGCTCCGGATGAAGGTTGCCGATCTGCGTCGCATCTCGAAGATTCGTCGCGGGTTCGCGATGGTAGGGGGCGGTGACTCACGGGGTGCAATCCTTCGCGAGCCGTTGCAAGGTCTCCCAGGTGTACAATCCCGATGAGTGGCCGTCGTTCCAGCCGAGCCGGACGGCGTAGTTGCCGATTGGCTCCATGCCCTCGATCTTGAGGTCGGCGCGGATCGAATTCGGGTCCAGGACTCGCTCGCCAGTCCATTCGTTGCGGCACGAGGCGCAGGGGCACTCAGCGCGGAGGTACTTGTAGGGGAGTCGTGAGATTGCACCACTCTCCCAGGTCAGTTCGAGGATCTGCTCGCCCTGGTGGGCGCGGATGTTGGTGGGGGCGTCGCTCATCAGAAGGGCTCGCGTCGGGAGGTTGATCTGGTTCCACCGCGCCCCTCGAGCCTACCAGACGGGCGAGTCTTGCGAAACGGGGGCCGCGCGTGGAACAATTCTTCGTCCGGGCCAGGAGCGTCAACGCTGTCCGCAAGGCCCTCGGCCGCGCTCCCGGCGGCGTTCGCGTCATCGGTCGGTTCGATCGCGACACGATCGAATGCACGCACACGATGGAGCCGCACAGCCTGGAACGGCACTGGCCCGTCATCCTCAGCCGACTGGAAAAGGCGGGGCTGACCGTCGTGACGCGACCGGGGGCCACGTCTTTGGACGATCCGGAACAGGGGGGTGACTCATGACAACCGAGGTTAATCTGGCGGCCATGCCCGTCTATGAGGAATTACTGAAGCGCGAGCGGAGGTGGGCATTGAAAAGGAGGCATTCACTTCGAAGGGAAAAACGCGGTCCAGAAGACCTTGCGGAAGATTGCTCGTCGACTCGACAGATTGGATGTTCCCTATGCCGGGATCGTCCCAAAGTGGTGCACAGAGTATAGTGTACGAACTTGACACTTTGCGGCACAAAGCGAGGCATGGACTGGAGCAGTTATCCCTCGTAATTCTTAGCAGTTGCGCCAACAAGAGCCAAACGACCACTACTGAACAGTGTCAAGTAGCCGCCGGATCAATTTGGGACGGTCCCGTTTTCGGATAGTTTCTTAATGAAGCTTCCGACTTCCCGTTCGCTTAACGAAAGAGGCACTTTTCAGAAAGGCGAGAGAGGCTTACCACTGAGTCCATGAACACTGCAACGCCTTGTGTGCTCCGCGTCGAACGGGTGGACGACATTCCCGTTCTGTTCGCTTCCTTGCAACGCTTGCAGGTGGCCGAGTTCCTCGACCGCCACTTCCCGACGCACCATCTCTGGAAGGGGGAGCGCTCCTTCGGCGAGGTCGTCTGTGTCTGGCTCGTCTTGCTCACCTGCCAGGGCGACCACCGCCTCTACCACCTCCTTCCCTGGGTCGAAGAGCACTTGCTCACCCTTCAGGCCTGCCTGGGGAAGTCCCTGCGGCCTTTGGACTTCCATGACGACCGCCTCGCCGACGTCCTCGACGCCCTCGCCCAGCCCACTCCTTGGCAAGCCTTCGAGGCTGACCTCAACGGCCACACCGTCCGCGTCTACGCCCTCGCCCCTTCCCTGTTCCGCATCGACACCACCACGGCGTCCTCCTATGCCGAGGTCCTCTCGGAGCACGGCCTGTTGCAGTTCGGCCACAGCAAGGACCGCGACGACCTGCCCCAGTTGAAGATCGCGGCGGCGGCCCTCGATCCGCTCGGACTGCCGGTGAGCACGTTGGCTGTCGCGGGCAACAGCGCGGACGACCCGTGGTATATCCCCGAGATCCAGAAGGTGCAACGCTCCTTCGGCGCGGGCGGCAAGACCTACGTGGGCGACTGCAAGAGGGCGGCGTGGGCCACCCGCGCCTACGTGGCCAGCACCCAGGACTACGATCTCTGTCCGTTGTCGGAGAAGCAACTGTCCCACGAGGAGCGGCGGGCCTTGTTGCAGCCGGTCTGGACCAGCCAGCAACCGCTGCAGCCGGTGTATCGTCCCCAGGCGATGCCCGAGCAACCACCCGAACTGGTCGCCGAGGGCTTTTCCGTCGAGGTGGTCGTGCAGGCGGAAGTCAACGGGCGTCTGTTGCAGTGGACGGAGCGACGCTGGCTGGTGCGGTCGGTCGCCTTCGCCACCGGCCCGCAGCCGCGGCGGGACAAACGCGTGCAACAGGCCGCGGAGCCACGGGAGCAGCTCAACGCACGCAAGCAGGGCAAGAAACGCCTGGGTGCGGAGGAGTTGCACGCGGCCGCCCAGGCGATCCTCAAGCAGCCGCGCGGGGAAGGCTTGCGGGAGGCTCGGGTGGAGACAACCACCCGGGAGCGGCGTCTCCGTTGCTACGGCGACCGCCCGGAGCAAACCGTGCAGGAGCAAGACCCTCAAGTGGAAGTGGCGCGGCGGGAAGGAGCCATCGAGCAAGCCAAACGCGAGATGGGCTGGCAGGTCTACGCGACCAACCACCGGGAGATGACCTTGACGGCGGTGGTGTGGGGCTATCGAGGTCAATACCGGCTCGAGGACGACTGGTCGCGGCGGAAGGGCCGGTCGCTGTCGCTGACGCCGATGTACCTGCAGGACGAGAGCCGGATGCAGGGACGGGTGCTGCTGCTGAGCCTGGCCATACGTCTGCTGACCCTGCTGGAGTGGCAGGTCAGGAAGAAGCTGCAAGACAGCGGGCAGACGCTGACGGGGGTCTACCCCGGTCAGCCGGGAAGGCAGGCGCGGCGACCCAGCGCGGAGATGCTGTTGAAAGTGTTCCAGGGGATCAGCCTGAGTGTGGTGGAGGGGGCGGGGGAGGTGAGCATCCCCCTCACGCCCTTGACCCCTCTGCAAGAGAGAGTGTTGGCCTTGTGGGACTTGCCTGCCGACCTGTTCCACCGCCTCATTCAGCATTGTGCTGAACCCCTTCCCGTGTTAAGCGAACGGTAAGTTTCGATGTGCACAAAAGATGCCGATCTCCACGGGGTCGAACCCATCCTCAAGCATTTCGAAACCCACGGACCCACGGACAGAATCCGACCCAATGACCGGGGCTGCCCATCGTCAAGATCGATATCACCGGAACAAAAAATTTTAAATATTAATATAATATTATCATTTCATTTTCTTCTGTGGGCATCCGGTGACGGGTGGGGGCATTCGGCCGGCGATCACGGATCACTTCCTCTTGCGAGCGAGCCGTTTGGTCACCGGTTGGGAACCCCGGTGTGACGGTAAAGGGTTGTGATCACCAAGGTTCCTCCGGCGTTTCGGGGCAACGAAAGGCACGTCCGGTGCCATGACCCTTTTCTGCTCCGCGATAATGGGACCAGAGAGGGCCATCCCGAGCCCGCGAGAGGGCGCTCCACGACATCGATCATCGGCGAGGGCCTTTCCTGGAAAGGCCCCCGCGGCGAAGAGAGCGAGTGAGGACGATCAACCTCGGAGATCCAAGAGATGAGCGAACCGAACACCAGCGGACTGGCCTCGAAACCTTGCCACGGCTGCCCGGCGGACGTCGATCATGATCGGGAAGTCCCCGAGGTCGATCTGCTCAGCCCGCTGACGATCCGGGGCGTGACCTTCCGCAACCGGATCGTCATGTCGCCGATGTGCCAGTATTGCGCCACCGAGGGCTTGGCCGACGACTGGCATCTGGTCCACCTGGGCAGCCGGGCTGTCGGCGGGGCGGCACTCGTCTTCGTCGAGGCGACT
This sequence comes from uncultured Planctomycetaceae bacterium, assembly GCA_963803395.1. Taxonomy (GTDB): domain Bacteria; phylum Planctomycetota; class Planctomycetia; order Isosphaerales; family Isosphaeraceae; genus JAFANO01. The sequence goes on along the minus strand of CAWDND010000065.1, from coordinate 7,439 downwards.
GCTGTCACCCGCGACGGACGGATCTCGTCCGGCGACATGGGGATCTGGGACGACCGACACGTTGAGCCGCTGGCCCGGATCGCCCGGTTCGTGCACGCCCGGGGAGCGGTCGCCGGCATCCAGTTGGCCCACTCCGGCCGCAAGGCCAGTTGCGACGTCCCCTGGAACGGCGGCGCGCGGCTCAAAACGCCAGAACAGGGGGGCTGGATGGCGGTCGCCCCCAGTCCGATCCCGTTTAACGAGGACGATCCCACTCCCGTGCCGCTCGACGAGGCGGGCATCGACGGGATCGTCGCCGCCTTCGAGGCCGCCGCCCGCCGCGCGCTGGCAGCCGGGTTCCGGGTCCTCGAGATCCACTCGGCCCACGGCTATCTGCTCCACGAGTTCCTCTCGCCCCTGAGCAACCACAGAACCGACCGCTACGGTGGCAGCCTGGAGAACCGGATGCGGCTCCCGCTGCGAGTGGCCGAGTCCCTGCGCCGGCTCATGCCCAGGGAGTTGCCGCTGTTCATCCGGATCTCGGCGACCGACTGGGTCGAGGGGGGGTGGGACGTCGAGCAGTCGGTCTTCCTGGCCAAGCACCTGCGGGAATTGGGCGTGGATCTGATCGACGTTTCGTCCGGCGCCCTGGTCCCCAAGGCGCGGATCCCGGTGGGCAAGGGGTATCAGGTCCCGTTCGCCCGGCGCATCCGGGATGAGGCGGAGATCAGAACGGGTGCGGTCGGACTGATCACCGAGCCGTACCATGCCGATGAGATTGTCACCGGCGGGGATGCCGATCTGATCTTCCTCGGGCGGGAACTGTTGCGCGAGCCCTACTGGGCATGGAAGGCCCAGCACGAGCTGGGCGAGGAACCCGCCTGGCCCACCCAGTACGGCTATGCCGTCAAGCGGCGCTCGAAGTGATTCGAGGGCTCACCGTCGGGCCCGCCGCACGGGCCCGATGGACGTATGCCACCGGTCCATGATCCCGTATCTCCTCGAACGGCTCAAGTAGTGAAACTCGATGAGCTTGTTGTAGCGAGCGCCTTCACCCAGGTAGTCGATCTACGAAAAATCCATGGCGACGACCTTCGTGAAGGACGAACGGGATCTCCCTGAAACACGCGACCCGTAGGAGCGATTGCCATGCCGCAAAGCACCGAATTCGCTTCTTGAGCCATTCGGCAGAATGAGCCATGCTCCAGTCCCTCCCAGCGCCCGGGCCCGGGCGGCCCCGGCCAGTGTTTGGGATCCGTCACGCTGAGTCGAACACCGAGTCGTGCGAGAGGAGGCCCGGGCGCTCGACGGCCAGGACCCAGCCTGTCTTCACCCCAACGTAGGCCGCGCGACGGCCAGAGCTCCGGACCTTGCCCGACCTCGCCCGGATCTCCGCAGCGTCGACGCCAAGCTGCTCCAGCAGCAGTTCCGCCAGCGCCACCGCGACTTCGGCCTCCTCGTAGGCGACCGCCGCCACTCCCGCGCGCTCCAGCGCGCTCGCTCGCCGATGTACCGCGCCCGCACGATCACCCGCACCTCCGGCTTCAGCGCCCGGGCCGTAGCGAGGATCGCATCCCGCGCCGCCTCGTCGGGGAGCGTCAAGATCAGCTCCTCCGCCCGCTCGATCCCGGCCGAGAGCAGGATCTCCTTGCTGCTGGCATCCCCATAGACCGCCCGGAGGCCTTCCCCCCGAAGCCGCTTGACCGTGTCGACGTTCAGATCGACGATCACCGGGTCAATCCGGAAATCCCTCAGGATGGCGGTGAGCGTCTGCCCGACCGGCCCGTACCCCACGACGACGGCCCGGGCGTGCGGGGACTCCTCCCCATCCGGGCCGACGAAGCTCGAGAGCCCATCGGTCTGCAATCGTGCCGTCACCATCCGCCACAGCCGAGGCCTGGCCTGAAGCCACCGCTCGGCCGGCCCGATCAGCCGGAACAGGAGCGGATTCACCGTGATCGAGAGGATCGAGCACGCAACCAGGACGCTGGAACCGGCCTCCGTGAGGAAGCCGAGGGAGCGAGCAAGCTTGCCCAGGATGAAGGAAAACTCGCCGATCTGCGCCAGCGCCACGGCGACGGTGAGGGCAGTCCGGATCGGATAGCCGAGGAGGAGCACGAGGGCAAGGGCGACGAGTGGTTTGCCGATGAGGATGACCGCAAGCACCGCGAGCACGAGGCCTCCTTGCTCCAGGATCGGCGTGGCGTTGAAAAGCATCCCGACCGAGACGAAGAACAGGACGGCGAACGCATCCCGCATGGGGAGAGCATCGGACGCGGCCTGGTGGCTCACGTCCGACTGGCCGACCACTGTGCCGGCGAGGAACGCGCCGAGGGCCATCGAGACGCCGAAGACCTCGGCCGAGCCGATCGCCACGCCGAGGGCCACGACGAGGACCGACAGGGTGAACAGTTCACGGGAGCGGGTGCGGGCAAGGGAGCTCATCAGTCCGGGGACCACCCGCCCGCCCACGACCAGCACCAGGAGGACCAGGGCGGCGATCTTCACGGCGGTCAGGCCGAGCGAGGCCACAACCGCGCCGGGCTTGCCGGCGTCGAGGGCCTCCTTCAGAGCCGGAAGCAGGACCAACACAACGACGGTGAACAGGTCTTCCACCACGAGCCAGCCGACGGCCACGTGCCCCTGCAGCGTGTGGAGGATGGCGTTGTCCCTCAGCACGCGGATCAGGAGCACGGTGCTGGCGACGGAGACGGCAATCCCCAGCACGATGCCGGTACTCAGGGGGAGGGCGAACAGAGTCGCGATCCCGGGCAGAGGGCGGTCGCAACCGCGATCTGGGCGACCGCACCCGGAATGGCGATCGCCTTCACCCGGAGCAGATCTCGGATGTGGAACTCCAGACCGACCCCGAACATCAGCAGGATGACGCCGATCTCGGCCAACTGCGAGGCGATGCTCGCGTCCGCGACGAAGCCGGGAGTCCGCGGGCCGACCATGATTCCCGCGAGCAGGTAGCCCACGATCGGCGAGAGGCCGATCCGGTTGGTAATCGCGCCGAAGAGAAGGGCGAAGGCAAGCCCGAAGGTAACCGTGAGGATCAGCGAGGCATCATGCACAGCGGGCTCCTTGCGCGTTGCGGGAGGCACCTGGACTGCTCTTTGTCCTCGGGTCCCAGGAACGAGCTCAGACCTGCTCCAGGAGCGCGAAGCGTGACGACCGAGATACGTAGCCTAACGAAACCACCCCTTCCAAGGTGCTATTTCTGTTGAATCTGCTTATGCAAGAGCCTGGCAGTGGAGACGTGGTGGTTGGTCCGACCGCTCGTCCGCTTCGGCGGCGGCTTCTTCGGGCCGCGCACCGTCCGGGGGTACTTCGCCAGCCACGCCTGGCTCGCCACTTCCCGCAGGAATTCGGCCAACTCGGCCAGGCTCAGCCGGCCCAGCGGCGCCCACTCCGAGGGCGGCAACGCGATCCTCATCCCTTCGTACGTCGTGGCCACCTCGTTCGCCAGGTGGTAGTTCGACACCTGTGCCTCGACGGTCTCGCGGCCGTGCTCCGACCGCAGTGCCGCCCGGACCGTCGCCAGCACGTTGTACGCCACCAACGCCACGCAGAACCCGAACAGGGCTGCCTTTGGATAGGCCAACGTGTTGATCTCGCAGACCAGGGCTTCGGTCAATGTCTGGAACACGTTCTCCAGTCGCCAGCGTTTCCGGTAGGCATCGGCCAGCGTCCGGGCGTCGGCCCGCTCCCGCGGCACGTCCGTCAGCAGGAACAGCTCCTTCTCCTTGTCCCGGGTCGGCTGGTCCAGGTCCAGCCGGAGGCGGCGGAGGGTCATCGCCCCGCTGCCGTCCGCCTCGGTGACCGTGACCGTCTGCTCGGACACCATCCCGGTGGCGACCCGGCCCACCTCGGCCCACGGCGTGGTCTCCTTCCAGTAGAGCGTCGACTTGTGTTGCCGCACCAGGAAGCTGCCGCCGCGGGCGCGGCTGCCGAAGACCAGCCGCGTCGTGCAGAAGTTGCGGTCGGCGATCCAGAGGTCGCCGGGCTCGACCCCCGGCAGCACCTGAGCGATCAGGGACCGCTCCTGGGCGTGGGCGTCCTCGCACGGCACGACATCGATGACCAGCATGGTGGCCGGGTCGAGGACCACCAGCGACTGCCCCGGCAAGGCCGCGGCGCGGGTCGTGCGGGTCGCCGGGACGCGGTGCTCGGTGCCGGCCAGATGGTTGCCGTCGAGGATCTTGGCGCGGTAGCCCGGGACCGGCTGGGGCAGGGTGGCGTCGAGCTGACGGACCAGCGGTGCGAGTCGCCCGGCATTGTCCAGGACGAAGGCACGGCAGACGCCGGGCTCCAACCCCTTCAACTTCTCGTAGAGCGCCGTGAGCGAAGCGGCGATCTCGCCCAGCGAGGCCAGATAGGCGGCACGGACGGAGGGCTGGGCCCCGCAGACGACGGCGCCCATCAGCTCAACGATCGCGGAGAAGAGCACCTCCCGGGTGTACTGACGGGTCGCGTTTTCCTCGAAAAGGCGATCGATCTCAGCGGGATCGAGGGCGTGCTCCAGCAGCGTGCGGAACATCACCGAGATGGGGGCCTGTTGGATGAACCGCTCGAAGACCTCGCCGAGTCGCATGGCTGTCGTCCCTGGATGTGTGAGCTATCCTCCGAAATGGCAATAGCTTATCAATAGGATAACCACCTTGGAAGGGGTGCCTAACGAAACCAGCGGGTACGTGGAACTGTCGGCCAAGCACGACTTCTGAAGTGACGGCCCACGTCTCCGGACGGCGGAGACGCGGGCAAGCCGGAGCAGGCCCCTACCCGTTCTGGTTTCTCGCTGGAAGGCGCGGGAGATGGTATTCTAGGAGCCTGTCCGAGTATCCCCGGCAGTGATTAAGAACCTATCCCAGTAGCTATTCGTAGAACCTTCTGGTGCTTGTTATCGCCCCAGGAGATGCTTCCATGGCCAAGGCACAGGCCTCCTCGAAATCCCGTCCTCTCCCCGTCCACGACGATCAATGGCGAATCCCCGATGTCCTTTGGGAGCGGATCGACGGCTTCTACCGCCACGGCTACCGCATCGTTTCGGCGGCCACAATCCCCGCGTCGAAGATCGCCGGGCAATGGACGCCATCTTTTTCGTACTCCGGACCGGCTGTCAGTGGGGGGCTCTTGATGCCACCGGCCTCTGCTCCCACTCTTCGGCCCACCGCCGGTTCCAGGAATGGACCGCGGCCGGCGTCTTCGTCACCCTCTGGGCTCAGGGTCTGGAGGAATATGACGAATTGAAGGGACTCGATTGGGAATGGCTCGCGATGGACGGGGCGATGACCAAGGCCCCGCTGGGCGGAGAGCGGACCGGTCGGAACCCGACGGATCGTGGCAAGCAGGGGACGAAGCGGAGCCTGCTGACGGAGCGCACGGGGTGCCGGTGGGTCTGGCCGTCGAGGGGGCCAATCGCCACGACAAAAAGCTGGTCGAAGCAACCCTGGAGAGCATCCCGGTGGAGCGGCCCGAGCCGACGGAGGAGAGGCCGCAGGGGATGTGCATGGATAAGGGTTACGACTACGACGACACCAGGGAGTTGGTGCAGGAGTTCGGGTTCACGGCGCACGTCCGAGCCCGGGGGGAAGAGGCCCAGGCGTTGAAACGGAAAGCGGGTTTCAAGGCTCGTCGTTGGGTGGTAGAGCGGACTCACAGTTGGATGAATCGATTTCGTCGGATTCTGATCCGCTGGGAGAAGAAGGTGGAGAATTACTTCGGCATGTTGCATCTGGTGTGCGTCGGATCACGTATAGATGCTGTGGGCTACTGGGATAGGCTCTAAGCCGTCGATCTGTAAAGGCGCGGTTGATTCGGGCACAATCCTGGTTCCACGCACTTGTCGAAGGCCCGGTGACGCTGCGCAGGAGCCAGGTCATGGACGATCGACGCAAGTACTATCGCCCGTGGGACGCCGAGCAGGGGAGCCAAGAGCCGATCTCGCCGCGCGACGCGCTGCCCAAAGACGACCTGGTGTTCTTCCTGCTCGATCCCATCCCGCAGTTCGACCTCGCTCCCTTCCACGACCATTACGCCCGCGAGATCCGCGGCCAACCGCCGTTCGATGTCACCATGATGGTCACGCTCCTGGTCTACGCCTACTCCGTGGGCGTCTGCTCCAGCCGGAAGATCGCGGCGGCCTGCGAACGTAACCTGGCGTTTCGAGCCATTGTCGGCAACGATCCGCCCGACTTCCGCACGATCAGCGATTTTCGCAAGATCCACCTGGCCGCGTTTCGGCCCTTCTTCCTCGAGGTGTTGCGGCTGGCGGGCGAGATGGGCATGGTCAAGCTGGGGAATCTCTCCACCGACGGGACCAAGATGGGAGCGAACGCCTCGCGACACAAGGCGATGAGTTACGGATACATGGCCAAGGAGATCGAACGGCTCAAAGGGGAGATCGAGCAACTGCTCAAGCAAGCCGAGCAACTCGACGCCGAGCAAGACGCGGCCCTGGGCAGCCGTCGTGGCGATGAACTGCCCGAGGAATTGAAGCGGCGTGAGGCCCGGTTGGCGAAGATCCAGGAGGCCAAGGCGCGACTGGAAGCCGAGGCCCGAGCCAGGGCGGACGAGGAACAACGCCACCGCGACGACGAGCAAGCCCGGCGCGACGCCGAAGGCCGCAAGCGTCGGGGCAGAGCCCCTGCCCCGATCGACCCCACCCCCGAGGACAAGGCGCAAACGAGCTTCACCGATGCCGAAGCGAAGATCATGAAGCAGAGCAATAAGGGCTTCGACTACTCGTCCAACGCTCAAGCGGTGGTCGACGGCGCGGACCAGATCATCGTGGCCTGTGAAGCGACCCACGCGGCCCATGACAAGGAACAGGCCGTGCCCATGGCGCACGCGGCCCTGGACAATCTCAAGGCCGCGGGGATCGAGCGGCCGAGGTCGGCCGACGGCACACCGATGCCGATTCCGAACACCGCCGATACGGGCTACTTCAGCGCGAAAGCGGTCGAGGAGTTGGAGGAGATGGGCTTCGATCCGCACATCGCCCTCGGTCGCCAGAAGCACCACGAAGCCCCAGTCCCGGCCAGGCGGCGGCGACCGAGCGCCCGCCCCCCAGCGCCCGCGGCTGCGGCGGCAGCGCCCGCGGCCGAAGCGAGCGTCGAGGAGAAGATGCGAGCCAAGCTCCGTTCGGCGCCGGGCAAGGCGCTGTACGCGGCCCGCAAGCATATCGTCGAGCCGGTCTTCGGCATGATCAAGTCGGCGCGGGGCATCCGCAAGTTTCTCCTGCGAGGCCTGGAGAAGGTCTCGGCCGAGTGGCAACTGATCTGCCTGACGCACAATCTTCTGAAGATTTGGCGGCGCAGAACCGCGCCGCGGCGAGTTGAGGGGGACAGTGGCGCGGAGGTTTGGGTCTGGGCCGAGACGGCCAAGACCGAGCGAGACCAGGGGCGGATCCGGGAACACCGGCAAATACTCGGACAGGCTCCTAGCAAGCTTCAAAT